>QBLY01000001.1 GCA_003241895.1 Lysobacteraceae bacterium | reverse complement strand
CGGTATAACGAGCCAACATTTCGGTCCGGGCCAGCCGCTGCTCGAGGTCACCGACCCGCTGCCGCAGCCGGATCGCCTGGCCCAGCAGCACGCCCAGCAGCGTGCCGGCCACCAGCCCGAAGAAGCCGTCGTCCGCTTCCGCCATGGCCAGTCCCAGCACCGCGCCCAGCAAGCCCAGGATCCAACTCATGCGCGTCCCCACCCGATGAATGGGTCCGAGTGTAGCCAAGGTCAGGTCGGTGTGAACGCCGCGCAAACAAAAACGCCGCCCTTGCGGGGCGGCGTCTTGTTCAAAACGGTGGTCGGGGAGACAGGATTTGAACCTGCGACTTCTACGTCCCGAACGTAGCGCTCTACCAGGCTGAGCTACACCCCGAGGGATCCGAGCCGGCTATTCTAGTGGGCGGAACCGGCGTCGGCAAGCCCGGCGCTCACCTTCATTCCACGGGGACGGCCTTGGCCCGCGCCAGCCGCTAGAATGCGGCATCTCCCTGGAGTTGCCCGCCTTGATCAAGCCCCGCACCACGCCCGGGGTCATGGAGCTGCTGCCCCGTGACCAGATTGCCTTCCAGCGCATGCTGGACGTGATCCGCCGCAACTACGAGCGCTTCGGCTTCCTGCCGGTGGAAACGCCGGTGTTCGAGCTTTCCGAAGTCTTGTTGACCAAGACCGGCGGTGAAACCGAGCGGCAGGTCTACTTCGTGCAGTCCACCGGCGCCCTGAGCAATGCTTCGGAAAGCGGGGGCGGCCAGCCGGAGCTGGCGCTGCGCTTCGACCTCACGGTGCCGCTGGCGCGCTACGTGGCCGAGCACGAACACGATTTGGCTTTCCCGTTCCGCCGCTACCAGATCCAGCGCGTGTACCGCGGCGAGCGCGCCCAGCGCGGCCGCTTCCGCGAGTTCTACCAGTGCGACATCGACGTGATCGGCAAGGACGCGCTCAGCGTGCGCCACGACGCGGAAATGCCGGCCGTTATCTATGCCGTGTTCTCCGAACTTGAAGTCGGTCCCTTCACCATCCAGCTCAACAACCGCAAGCTGCTGCGCGGCTTCTTCGAAGGCGTGGGCATCGCCGACGGCGAGCGCCAGGCGCTGGTGCTGCGCGAGATAGACAAGCTAGACAAGCGCGGCGCCAATGCCGTGCGCGAAACGCTCACCGGCGAAGGCTTTACGCTGGCGCAGGACGTGGTGGACCACATCATGGCCTTCGTGCAGACGCGCTCGCGCTCGCACGCCGATGCGCTGGCGCAGCTGGACGCGCTGGGGCAGGGCAGCGAAACGCTGGCGGAGGGGCGCGACGAACTGCGCGAAGTTCTTGCGCTGCTCAAGGCCTACGGCGTGCCGGAAAAGAACTACGCGCTCAACTTCAGCATCGCCCGCGGCCTCGATTACTACACCGGCACCGTTTACGAGACCACGCTGGACGAACACCCGCAGATCGGCTCGGTCTGCTCGGGCGGCCGCTACGAAGACCTCGCCAGCCACTACACCAAGTCCAAGCTGCCGGGCGTGGGCATCTCGATCGGCGCCACGCGCCTGTTCTGGCAGCTGCGCGAAGCCGGCATCGTTTCCACCGCCGAAAGTTCGGTGGAAGTGATGGTGGGCCTGGTGGACGACAGCCGCCTGCCCGATTCGCTGGACATCGCCCGCCGCCTGCGCGCCGCCGGCATCAACGCCGAAGTGCAGCTGGAGGCCAAGAAGCTGGCCAAGCAGTTCCAGTACGCCGACCGCGCCGGCATCCGCTTCGTCATCCTGTTCGGCGACGAAGAGGCCGAGCGCGACGTGGTGAAGGTGAAGGACCTCAAGTCGCAGGAGCAGTTCGAGCTCACGCGCGAAGAAATGGCCGCGGCCCTGAAGGTCGAACTGGCCCAGCAGCGGGTCATGGGAGCGCGTTGAGATGAAACCCATCCGCCTGGACGGCAGCAGCCTCAACCGTGCCCAGCTGGCCGAGATCGCCCTGGGCGCCGCGGTCAGCCTGGACCCTGCGCAGATGCCGGCCGTGCAGCGCGCCGCCGACTTCCTGGCCGAACAGGTGCGGCGCCAGGAGCCGATCTACGGCGTGTCCACCGGCTTTGGCAGCAACGCCGACAAGCTGCTGGGGGCGCACCGCATCCGCACCGGCCTGCCGGGGGCGTCCACGTCCACCGACACGGTGCTTGAAGAACTCCAGCACAACCTGATCATCACCCACGCGGTGTGCGTGGGCGAGCCGTTCGCCGCCGACGTGGTGCGCGCCATGATGGCGATCCGCATCAACACCCTGCTGCGCGGCCATTCCGGCATTCGCCCGTCCGTGCTGCAGGCGATGACCGACATGCTCAACGCCGGCATCGTGCCGGTGGTGCCGCGCAAGGGTTCGGTGGGCGCCAGCGGCGACCTGGCGCCGCTGTCGCACCTGGCCATCGTGCTGCTGGGCGGCGGCGAAGCTTTTTACGACGGTCAGCGCATGCCGGGCGGCGAAGCGCTCAAGCGCGCCGGCCTGCAGCCGGTGAAGCTGTCGCACAAGGAAGGGCTGGCCCTGAACAACGGCACGGCGCAGATGCTGGCCACCGCCGTGCTGGCGATCGAACGGCTGGAAGAGTTGCTCGAAACCGCCGACCTGGCCGCCGCGATGACGCTGGACGCGTTCGCGGGAAGGCTGCGCGCCTTCGACCCGCACGTGCACGCGCTGCGCCCGCATCCGGGTCAGGTGCACGTGGCCGCGCAGCTGTGCAAGCTGCTCAAGGGGTCCACCCTGTCCGACATCTCCTACCACCTGGTGCCGAAGTTCCGGCAGTGGCATCCCTCCAGCTGGACCGACCCGGCGCAGCAGGCGCTGGGCTTCGACATCGGCTGGGACTGGGTGCCGCTGGACCAGCGCCACGGCCGCGAGCGCTTCTACCAGCGTTTCCGGCCGTTCCGCGGCGGCAAGAAGCACCAGCCGCAGGACAGCTATTCGCTGCGCTGCGTGCCGCAGGTGCACGGCGCCGTGCGCGACGCGCTCGACCAGGCCAAGCGCGTGGTGGATATCGAGCTCAACGCCGTCACCGACAACCCCTTGCTTTTCCCGGACCTCCCGGGAGCGCGCGAAATCGAAGACCAGGTCGTCTCGGCCGGCCATTTCCACGGCATGCCGCTGGCGCTGGCGATGAGCTACCTCAAGGCCGCCATCCCGGTGCTGGCGTCCATTTCCGAGCGCCGCCTCAACAAGCTGGTGGACCCGGCCACCAGCGACGGCCTGCCGCCGTTCCTGATTGGCAACGAGGACGGCACCGAAAGCGGCTTCATGATCGTGCAGTACACGTCCGCCGCACTGGTGAACGACCTGTGCAGCCGCGCCCATCCCGCCAGCGTGTATTCCATCCCCACCAGCGCCAACGCCGAAGACCATGTGTCCATGGGCGCCAACGAAGGCCGGCACGTGCTGGAGATGATGGACGACCTGGCGCAGGTGCTGGCGCTGGAGCTGTACACCGCCGCGCAGGCGCTGGACTACCGCCGCGACATGATCAACGCCGCACGCCAGCTGGCGCGCGACGCCGACGCCGAGGCCCTGGCCGCCAAGGTGTCCGGCGCGCCGCTGCCGGGCCACGCCGATCGCGCGGCGTTCCTGGCCGAAGTGGAGCAGCTGCGCGCCGAACTGGCGCAGGCCGACGAGTTCCAGCCCGGCGTGGCCGTGCAGGCGGCCTGGTCGGCGCTGCGCGAGGCCATTGCGTTCATGGGCCGCGACCGCGCGATGGACGGCGACGTCGCCACCGCGGTGCGGCTGGTCAGCGAAGGCCGCCTGCTTTGCGCCGCGCGCGCCGCGCAGGGCTGAGCTTCAAACCGAGGTGACGCCGTCTGCGGCATGTACCCGGTTGCGGCCGGCGTCCTTGGCGGCGTAAAGCGCGTCGTCGGCCTTGTGCAGGGCGCCGTCGGCGCTGATGCCGCTGCCCGGACGGATCAGGAATGCGCCGATGCTGGCGCTCATGCGGATGTTGTTGCCGGCATAGCGCACCGGGTCGTCGCAGATGCACTTGCGCAGCTGCTCGGCGATCATCAGCAGGCGCTCGCCCTGTACGTCGGGGATCACCACCACGAACTCCTCGCCGCCGAAGCGGGCCAGCAGTGCGCCGTGCTCCACCAGGATGTCGTGCAGGCAGCGGCCCAGCCAGCGCAGGCACTCGTCGCCCGCCAGGTGGCCATAGGTGTCGTTGATGCGCTTGAAGTGGTCCAGGTCCATCAGCAGCAAGCCCAGGGGCTGGCCGTGTTCGTTCGCGCGGCTGATCTGGTGTTCGAACATGTCGCGGAAGTGGCGGCGGTTGAACAGGCCGGTCAGGGCGTCGCGGCGATTGGATTCGCGCAGGCGCTGGTTGGCTTCGGCCAGCTGTTCCAGGGCGGTGCTGAGTTCGGAAGTGCGGCGGGCGACGTGGCGTTCGAGCTGTTCGTTGTGTTCCAGTACCAGCCGCTCGTTCTCGCCGCGCAGGCGCCCATAGCGATAGGACAGCGCGAACGACAGCAGGATCATCTCCAGCGCCGAACCGATCTGGATGCCGTATTCGGTGAGGAAGGTTTTTTCCAGCAGTCCGAACGACACCGACGCGTACAGCGCCGTGCCCAGCAGCAGGAAGGCCCAGGCCAGCAGGAAGACCTTGGCCGGCGCGTAGCCGCGGCGGATCGCGTTGATGGCCAGGTACAGGATGTACAGCGCGCCCGGGAACACCGCCAGGGTCATGGGACGCACGGCCGCGCGGTAGTCCAGGAAGAACGAGGCCAGGCCCATGGCGATGTAGAAGGCGATCAGCGCCTGCGATATGCGGTCGGCCCAGGGCTGGCGCTGCTTGAGCTCCAGGAACACGCGGCAGAACTGGTGCATGGCTATCTGCGACAGGGCCATGGACAGCGGGATGGCCTGGTTCGCCCACCAGGGCGAATTCGGCCACAGGTATTCGAACGCCAAGCCGTTCAGGCATAACATCACCAGGCCGAAGCCGCCGACGTGGCACATGTACCAGAAGTGGCTGGCGTCGCGCAGTGAAAGCCACAGCACCAGGTTGTAGCAGAACAGCGCCAGCAGGATGCCGTAGAACAGGCCGATGCCAAATTGCGAATCGCGCTCCAGCTCGGCGAACGCCGTGGGGGTGTACACGGCCAGCGGCACCTGCATCGAGCTGCGCGAAGACACCCGCACCAGCAGCTCCACTTCGGTGCGCTGGGGCAGGTCGAGCCAGAAATTGGGATGCCGGTAGCGGATGCTGCGGGCGCTGAAGGGCAGGGTGTCGCCGGACACCATGTGCTCCACGCGGCCGTCCGGGTAGCGCAGGTAGACGTCCACGTTGTCCAGCAGCGGGTAGTGCAGCACCAGCAGCCAGCGCTGTTCGCTGCGGCTCTGGTTGAACAGCTGGCCATGGAACCAGTACGCGCCGTCGCTGAAGCCGAAGGCGGTGCCTTCGGCTGGCATGGGCTGCAGCTCGCCCCTTGCGGCCTGGGCGAACACGGTGGCGGCGTCGTCGCGACCTTCGGGGTCGACGCGATAGGTCAGGTGCGGTGCCAGGGCCAGCGACGGCTGGGCCGTGTCCAGCACGATGCGGTCTGCGGCCCGTGACGGCCCCGCGAACCAGGCCAGCGCCAAGGCCAGCAGCAAGGTGATGGTGCGGATGACTGGCAAGTGCTTTCCCCCCGGAACCTGCACTGTATGTGGCCGGCCGGGGCTTGGCCATCGCCACGAAAGGCTTGCTTTTGTAACAACACGCTATTACATTAGCGCAATGAAACGCCGCGACCCCGCCAGCCAGACCCTCGACCCAGCCCAGGAAGCCCTGATCCAGGCCTTCCTGAGCCTGCGCAGCCCGGGCGAAGTGCGGGCGTTCCTGGAAGACCTCTGCACCCCGTCCGAGCTCGAAGCCATGGCCGACCGCTGGCGCGTGGTGCCCCTGCTGACTGCGGACGTGCCTTACCGCGAAATCCACGACCGCACCGGGGTGAGCGTCACCACCATCGGCCGGGTCGCCCGCTGCCTGGACCTGGGGTCCGGCGGTTACCGCATCGCCATCGATCGGCTCGGACCCCCGGCCAACGACGCGTCGCACTGAATCCAACCGTTCACTTACCCGGAGGGCGTCATGAGGACGCACGACCGTTTACGCATTGCCATTCAGAAATCCGGTCGCCTGTCCGACCCCGCGCGCGACCTGCTCGCGCGGGCCGGCCTGGTGTTCCGGGAAAGCCGCGACCGGCTGTTCTGCTACGGCGAATCCCTGCCCATCGACCTGCTGCTGGTGCGCGACGACGACATCCCCGGCCTGATCGCCGAAGGCGTCTGCGACCTGGGCGTGGTGGGCGGCAACGTGCTGGAAGAACAGGCCTGCGAGCGCCTGGCCGACGGCCGCGGCGAAGCCTTCAAGTCCATCCGCAAGCTCGGCTTCGGCCGCTGCCGCCTGTCGGTGGCCGTGCCCAACGACTGGGAATGGACCGGGCCCGAGCGCCTGGCCCGCCTGCGCATCGCCACCAGCTACCCGCAGCTGATGGCGCGCTGGCTGCGCGACCACAACGTGGACGCCACGCCGGTGATGCTGTCGGGTTCGGTGGAAATCGCGCCGCGCCTGGGCAAGGCCGAGGCCATCTGCGACATCGTTTCCACCGGCGGCACGCTGATGGCCAACCAGCTCAAGGAAGTGGCGGTCATCCTCGAGAGCGAGGCCATGCTGGTGGCGCCGTCGCAGCCGTTCGACGATGAGCGCACGGAGCTGGCGGCCATGCTGCTGCGCCGCCTGGACGGCGTGATGAGCGTGCGCGCCAGCAAGCTGGTGCTGTTCCAGGCCAGCCGCGACGCGGTGCCCGGCCTGATCAAGCTGCTGCACGACGCCGAACCGCCCACCGTTACCGCGATCGAAGGCCAGGCCGGCCAGGTGTCGCTGCAGGCCCTGTGCCGCAGCGCCATGACCTGGCAGCGGCTGGAAGACATGAAGCGCGCCGGAGCCTCCGGGCTGCTGGTGCTACCCGTGGAGCAGATGCTGGCATGAAGCGCATTGTCTGGAACCAGTTGGATGAAGCGGAGCGCGCGGCCTGCCTGGCGCGCCCCGGTGCCGAGGGCCAGGCCGAGGTCGAGGCCGCCGCCCGGCGCGTATTCGACCAGGTGCGCGCCGACGGCGACACCGCGCTGCGCGCGCTGACGCGCCGCTTCGACGGCGTCGAACTGGCAACGTTCGAAGTGACGCCCGAAGAATTCGCGGCGGGGGTGGCCAGCGTGCCGGCCCCGCTGCGCGAGGCGCTGTCGCAGGCGCGCGAACGCCTGATCACCTGGCACCGCGCGGGCATGGCGTCCGAGTTCGAAGTGGACACCGCGCCGGGCGTGCGCTGCGGCCGCATCCTGCGCCCGATCCGTCGCGTGGGCCTGTACGTGCCGGCCGGCACCGCGCCGCTGCCGTCCACCGCGCTGATGCTGGGCGTGCCCGCCGCGCTGGCCGGCTGCGACGAGGTGGTGCTGTGCACGCCGCCGCGCGCCGACGGCAGCGCCGACCCCGCGGTGCTGGCCGCGGCCTCGCTGTGCGGCATCCGCCGCGTGTTCAAGCTGGGCGGCGGGCAGGCGATCGCGGCGATGGCGCTGGGCACCGACTCGGTGCCGCGCTGCGACAAGCTGTTCGGCCCCGGCAACAAGTTCGTCACCGCGGCCAAGCAGCTGGCGGCGATGCTGTCGGGCGGCCCGGCCATCGACATGCCGGCTGGTCCGTCCGAAGTGCTGGTGATCGCCGACGCCGGCGCACCGCCCGTGCACGTGGCGTCCGACCTGCTGTCGCAGGCCGAACACGGCCCCGACTCCCAGGTGATCCTGCTCACCGACGACGCGGCCCTGATTGACGCCGTGAACGCCGAGGTGCTGCGCCAGCTGGCCGAGCTGCCGCGCGAGGCCATCGCCACGCGCGCGCTGGAATTCGCGCGCCTGGTGCTGGTGGACTCCCTGGACGATGCCTTCGCGATCAGCAACGACTACGCGCCCGAACACTTGATCCTGGCCCTGCGCCAGCCGCGCGACTGGCTGGGCCAGGTCAGCTGCGCCGGCTCGGTGTTCCTGGGCGACTACGCGCCCGAAGGCCTGGGCGACTACTGCTCGGGCACCAACCACGTGCTGCCCACCAACGGCGCCGCACGCGCCTGGAGCGGCGTCAGCGTGGCCAGCTTCCAGAAAACTATCAGCCTGCAGGAAGTCAGCCGGGAAGGGCTGGCCCTGATCGGTCCGTGCGCGGTGGAGATCGCCCGCGCCGAAGGGCTCGAGGCGCACGCGCAGTCGGTGCTTCGCCGCCTGGAGCCTGCGTCATGACCTCGCCGATTTCCCTGGTGCGCGATGACCTGCGGGCCTTCGCCGGCTACAGCTCGGCGCGCCGCGCCGGCGTCACCGGCTCGGTCTGGCTCAACGCCAACGAGAGCAGCTGGTGCAACCCGGCCGACGGCGGCCTGGGCGCCAACCGCTACCCCGATCCGCAGCCCGCGGCGCTGCGCGAGCGGCTGGCCACGGTGTACGGCGTGCGCGCCGAACAGGTGCTGGTGGGCCGCGGCAGCGACGAGGCCATCGACCTGCTGGTGCGCGCGCTGTGCGAGCCCCGGCGCGATTCGGTGGTGGTGTCGCCGCCGGTGTTCGGCATGTACGCGGTCAGCGCGCGCCTGCAGGGTGCGCCGCTGGTGGAAGTGCCGCTGGTGGACGACGCGTCGGGCTTCCGGTCCGACCTTTCCGCCGTCGGTGATGCGGCGCTCAACACCGGCGCCAAGTTGGTGTTCGTCTGCTCGCCGGCCAATCCCACCGGCCAGGCCGTCGCGCCCGCCGACATCCTGGCGCTGGCACGGCGCCTGGAAGGCCGCTGCCTGGTGGTGGTGGACGAAGCCTACGGCGAATACTGCGACCAGCCGTCGCTGGCGCCGCACATCGACCAGCAGCCCAACCTGGCCGTGCTGCAGACGCTGTCCAAGGCGCACGCGCTGGCCGCGGCACGCATCGGCTGCCTGCTGGCCGCGCCCGAGCTGATCGCGGTGCTGCGCAACTGCCAGGCGCCGTACCCGCTGCCTTCGCCCTGCGTGCAGCTGGCGCTGGCGGGACTGTCCGAGCCGGCGCTGGCGCAGACGCGCAGCCGCGTGATCACCGTGCGCGCCGAGCGCGAGCGGCTGCACCACGAACTGCTGGACAACGCCGGCGTACGCCGGGTGTATCCGTCGCAGGGCAATTTCCTGCTGGTCCGCTTCCACGACGCCGAAGCCGCGTTCCAGACGCTGCTGGCGGCGGGCGTGGTGGTGCGCGACATGCGCGCGTCGCCGCAGCTGGGCGACGCACTGCGCATCAGCATCGGCAGCCCGGCGGAGAACGACCAGGTCATCCAGGCACTGGCCACCGGGAGGGCCGCCGCATGAATGGGCAACGCATCCTTTTCGTTGACCGCGACGGCACGATCATCGAGGAGCCGGCCGATTTCCAGATCGACGCCTACGACAAGATTCGCTTCGTCGAAGGCGTCATCCCGGCCATGCTCAAGCTGCGTGACGCCGGCTTCGAGTTCGTGCTGGTCACCAACCAGGACGGTTTGGGCACCGACAGCTTTCCGCGCGACACGTTCACCGGCCCGCATGCGCTGATGGTGCAGGTGCTGGAATCGCAGGGCATCCGCTTCCGCGAAGAGCTCATCGACGAAAGCTTCGAAAACGAAAACAAGCCCACCCGCAAGCCGGGCCTGGGCCTGCTGATGCACTACCTGCGCGACCGTGGCATCGACCTGGCCAACTCGGCCGTGGTCGGCGACCGCGACACCGACCTGCAGCTGGCCACCAACCTGGGCTGCCGCGGCTTCAAGCTCAAGCCGGGCCCCGACACCTGGGCCGGCATCGCCCATGCGCTGGTCGATGCGCCGCGCATCGCCAGCGTCGAGCGCACCACCAAGGAAACGCGCGTGCGCGTCACCGTGGACCTGGACCGCGCCGCCGACCCGCAGGTGATGACCGGCCTGGGCTTCTTCGACCACATGCTCGAACAGCTGGGCAAGCACGGCGGCTTCAGCCTGCAGCTCAGCTGCGCCGGCGACCTGCACATCGACGAACACCACACGGTGGAAGACAGCGCGCTGGCCCTGGGCCAGGCGCTGAAGGACGCGCTGGCCGACAAGCGCGGCATCGCCCGCTACGGCGATTCCAGCGGGCAGGGCGCGATCACCCTGCCCATGGACGAAACGCTGGCCAGCGCGGCGGTGGATTTTTCCGGGCGCCCTTATTTCGTGTTCGAGGGCGAGTTCCCGCGGGCCGAGGTCGGTGGCCTGGCGACCGAACTGGTGCCGCACTTCTTCCGTTCGCTGTGCGAAACATCGGGCCTGAACCTGCACCTGCAGGTGCGCGGCGAGAACACCCACCACATGGTGGAAGCCTGCTTCAAGGCGGTGGCGCGTGCGCTGCGCCAGGCCATTCGCCGCCAGGGCCGCGAGCTGCCGAGCACCAAGGGCACGCTGTGAAGGTGGTGCTGGTGGATTCGGGCGGCGCCAACATCGGCTCGGTGCGCTACGCGCTGGAACGCCTGGGCGTGCAGGCGGCGATGAGCGCCGACGCCAACGTGATCCGCGCCGCCGACCGGGTGATCCTGCCCGGTGTGGGCGCGGCGGGCCCGGCCATGGCGCGGCTCAATGAACTTTCGCTGGTGGACACGCTGCGCTCGCTCACCCAGCCGCTGCTGGGCATCTGCCTGGGCATGCAGCTGCTGTTCGACGATTCCGAAGAGGGCGGCGTGGCCTGCCTGGGCCTGGTGCCCGGTCGCGTGCGGCGCATGCCCGAATCGGCCGGCGTGCGCGTGCCGCACATGGGCTGGAACCGGCTGCGGCCCACCCGACCCTCGTCGCTGCTTGAAGGCATCGACGACGGTGCGCAGGCTTATTTCGTGCACAGCTTCGCCGCGCCCGTCACCGACGACTGCCTGGCGCGCTGCGGTCACGGCGAGGATTTCGCGGCAGTGGTGCAGCGTGGCAACGTCGCCGGCGCACAGTTCCACCCCGAGCGTTCCGCCGCCACCGGCGCGCGCCTGCTCGAGAATTTCCTGAGGACGGGACTGGCATGAGCGACTACCTTCTGTACCCGGCCATCGACGTTCGCGAAGGGCGCGTGGTGCGCCTGCGCCAGGGCGACTACGCGCAGGAAACGCGCTACGACGACGAGCCGCTGGCCCTGGCTGCGCGCTATGCCGAAGCCGGCGCACGCTGGCTGCACCTGGTGGACCTGGACGCGGCCCGCGTGGGCGGCTACACCCTGGCGCCGCTGCTGGGCGCGCTCAAGTCCAGCACGCGGCTCAAGGTGCAGACCGGCGGTGGCGTGCGCAGCGAAGCCGACGTCGAGGCCCTGCTGGCGGCCGGCGCCGACCGCGTGGTGGTGGGTTCGCTGGCCGTGCGCGAGCCCGGCCGCGTGGCGTCGTGGATCTCGCGATTCGGCGCCGAGCGGCTGACCATCGCGCTGGACACGCGCCGCGACGAAGAAGGCCGCTGGCGCCTGCCCGTGCACGGCTGGACCGAAAGCGGCGGCAAGGAGCTGGACGTGCTGGCGGCGGCCTATGCCGAGGTCGGCCTGCGCCACCTGCTGTGCACCGACATCTGCCGCGACGGCATGCTGTCGGGGCCCAACCTGGACCTGTATCGCTACCTGTGCCAGCGTTTCCCGCGCCTGGCGGTGCAGGCGTCGGGCGGCGTCAGCGTCGCCGGCGACGTGGCCGAAGCCAAGGCGGCCGGCTGCAGCGGCATCGTGCTGGGCAAGGCGCTGCTGGACGGCAAGTTCACGTTGTCCGACGTCATCGCGGAGCAGTCGCCATGCTGAGCCGGCGCTTGATCCCCTGCCTGGACGTCAAGCACGGGCAAGTGGTGAAGGGCGTGCGCTTCCGCGACCACGTGGTGATGGGCGCAATTGAAGACCTGGCCCTGCGCTACCGCGACGAGGGCGCCGACGAACTGGTGTTCTACGACATCACCGCCAGCCCCGAGGGCCGCGGCGTGGACGTGGCGTGGGTGGAGCGCGTGGCGCGCATCATCGACATTCCCTTCTGCGTGGCCGGCGGCATCCGCTCGGTGGCACAGGCGCGCGCGGTGCTGCATGCCGGCGCCGACAAGGTGTCGGTGAACACACCGGCGCTGGAGCGGCCCGAGCTGATCAACGAACTGGCGGCCGAGTTCGGCGTGCAGTGCGTGGTGGTGGGCGTGGACAGCCTGCGCGACGCCGACGGCCAATGGCGCGTGCGTTCGCACACCGGCGACCCGGACAAGACCCGCGCGCTGTCGCGCCGCACCCTGGACTGGGTGGTGGAAGCACAGCAGCGCGGCGCCGGCGAGATCGTCCTGAACTGCATGGGCAACGACGGCGTGCGCACCGGCTACGACCTGGAGCAGCTGCGCGCCGTGCGCGCGCTGTGCCGGGTGCCGCTGGTGGCGTCCGGCGGCGCCGGCACGGCCGAACACTTCGTCCAGGTATTCCAGGACGCCGACGTGGACGCGGCGCTGGCCGCCACGGTCTTTCATTCCGGCGCCGTCCGGATCCCCGAACTCAAAGCCACCCTGCGCGCGCAGGGCATCGAGGTGCGCGATGTCGCCTGAACAAATCCAGGCCCTGGCCTGGGAAAAACAGGGCGGCCTGCTGCCCGCCATCGTGCAGGACGCGGCCAACCGCCGCGTGCTGATGCTGGGCTACATGGACCGCGCGGCGCTGGACGCCACGCTGGCCACGGGCCGCGTCACCTTCTTCAGCCGCAGCAGGCAGCGGCTGTGGATGAAGGGCGAAACCAGCGGCGACATTCTGGAACTGGTGTCGCTGGAAGCCGACTGCGACGCCGACACCCTGCTGGTGCAGGCGACGCCGCGCGGCAACACCTGCCACCTGGGGCGCAAGAGCTGTTTCCCGGGCGCGCCCGGGGACTTCCTGGCCGAACTTGATGCACTGGTGGCGCTGCGCGAACGCCTGCGCCCCGAAGGCAGCTACACCACGCGCCTGTTCGAAGGCGGCGTGCGCCGCATCGCCCAGAAAGTGGGCGAGGAAGGCGTGGAAACCGCGCTGGCCGCGGTGGCCGAAGACGACAACGCGCTGCTGGGCGAAGCGGCCGACCTGTCGTTCCACCTCATGGTGCTGCTGCGCGCGCGCGGGCTGGGCTGGGACGACGTGGTGGCCATCCTGCAGTCCAGGCACGCGGTGGCCAGCCGCTGACGGCAGCCGTTAGCCGGCATACTCCGGCTTTCGCCCCGGGAGCCTGCATGCGCCTTGTCCTGCTGATGGCCGCCGCCCTGTGTGCCGCGCCCTTGGTGGCGCTGGCAACGCCTTGCCAGCGCGGCGTGGTGTTCGACGACGTGGACGGCGACGGCCGCCGTGGTGCCTCCGAGCCGGGCATTCCCGACGTGGCGGTGTCGGATGGAACCCGCATCGTGCGCAGCGGTGCCAGCGGCGGCTACACGCTGGCCGCGGCGCCGGGAAGCACCGTCTTCGTGATCAAACCCGCGGGCTGGCGCGTGGCCGCCGGCGACGACGGGCTGCCCGCGTTCTGGCGAAACCTGCCTACCGAAGCGGCCAGTCCGCTCAAGTACGGCGGCATCACCGCATCGTCCACCGCGTGCCGGGATTTCGCACTGAAGCGTGACCCGCGCCCACCGGGCACGCTGCGCGCGCTGGTGTTCGGCGACCCGCAGCCGCGCACCGCCACCGAGGTGGGTTACTACGAGCGCAGCATCGTGCAGGGCGTGATGCGGCGGTATGCGGCGCCCCTGGCCGAAGGCGCGCAGTCGCAGTACGTTCCCACCAACGCCGGTGACCTGGGCCTGACGCTGGGCGACGTGGTGCACGACGACTTGTCGCTGTACCCGCAGATCAATCGCGCCACCGCGCGGCTGGGCCTGCCCTGGCTGCACGTGGCGGGCAACCACGACCTGGATTTCGACGCCACCCGCGACGAAGACTCGCTGCTCAGTTTCCGCAACACCTATGGCCCCGACACCTTCGCCTGGGAAGAACACGAAGCCAGCTTCATCGCCCTGGACAACGTGGTGTACCAACCGGGGCGCAAGCCCGACTACGTCGGCGGGCTGCGCGAAGACCAGTTCGCGTTCCTGGCCGCCTACCTGCCAACGCTGCCGCGCGAGCGTCGGCTGGTGCTGGCGGCGCATATCCCGTTCTTCGAACCCACGCCCGGACGCGCGTCGTTCCGCGCCGGCGACCGCGAGCGGCTGTTCGCGCTGCTGGCGGAGTTCCCGAACGTGTTGCTGCTCACGGCGCACGGCCACGTGCAGCGCCACTTCCTGCATGACGCGGCCAGCGGCTGGCGCGGCGCCACGCCGCTGCACGAGTACAACCTTGGCGCCGCCTGCGGGGCGTACTGGAGCGGCGTGAAGGACGCCTCGGGCGTTCCTGTAGGCACCATGGCCGACGGCACGCCGCGCGGCTGGGCCGAGCTTTCAGTGCAGCGGGACGGCCAGTACAGCTTGGCCTGGCGGGTAGCCACCGAGCCGGTCGACGAGGCCATCGGCCTGCACGCGCCCCGCGTGCTGCGCCGCGGCGCTTACCCCGCGTTCGGCGTGTACGCCAACGTCTACATGGCGCTGCCCGACGCCGTGGTCGAGTTCCGCATCGATACCGGCGACTGGCAGCCCATGCAGCGCGTGGCCCGTGCCGATCCGCGCCTGCTTGCCGAGAACGCCCGGGACGATGCGGCGGCGCAACTGCGCGGCTATGACCGTTCGCCCGAGGCCGTACCTTCCACGCACCTGTGGCGCGGCACCCTGCCCACCGACCTGGCGGCCGGCGAGCACCGCATCGAAGTGCGCACCCGGGATCGCTGGCGCGGCACCTTGTCCGCTAGCGCGACGTACCGGCTGGTGGAGGCGACGCAGTGACGCCGGCCGCTTCCGCGCCCAGGTCGTCCGGTTCTGCGTAAGGGTAGGGGAGTGCGGGGCCGGGCGTGACGCCGGCGCGCCAGGCCGCAAGGGTGGCGTCGATGCGCGCGCCGCGGGCCAGTTGCGGCCGCGACGGCCTGAGCGTTTCGGCCTTCTCGCGGATGGCGATGGCGAGCCGGGCCTGGTCGAACGCGGCGGCGAAGTCCAGTGTCTGGTTCAGCCCGTCCGCCAGCCAGGCGCGGCCGAAGAAGGTGGCCACCGAGTCGTTGCCGCAGCCGAACGACGTGCGGTCGTGCCGTGCGGCGGCCAGCACCAGCGTGTCGGGGTCCTGCAGTTCTTCGATGAAACCGCCGGCAAAGCAGGCCGAGATCGCGATCACGCGGTGGCGGATGCCCGACTCGTCCAGGGCCTGGCGGATCATCGCGGGCGTCAGCAGGCGGTCTTGGCGTCCCTCGCGGCGCACCAGCAGTTCATGGTCCTCGGTGCCGTGGGTGGTGAAGTAAAGCAGCAGCACGTCCTGGTCCGGATCCATGCGTTCGCCCAGCCCGGACAGCGCCCGGCGCAGGTTCGCGCGGGTGGCCTCGGGCAACCGCTGGTCCAGCGGCGCGGCGGCATGGTTGGCGAGCACGATCGCCCGGCCGGCCGCGTCCAGGCGCTGCGCGGCCAGGTCGCGCAGGAACAGCACTTCGTTCTCGAAGACCTGCTCGCTGCCGTCGCCCGCGAAGCCCAGCACGAACAGATCACGATGGCCCGGACGCTGCGGCGCCAGGCCGGCCAGCTGGTTCACCAGGACGGCGTCATCCGGACGGGGCGGCGCGGCGGGCTTGTCCAGCAGCTTGTTGGCGGCGTAGCCGGCGCCAAAGCCGATCCCGCTCGCCAGCAGTGTGGCGGCGCATAGGCCCAGCAGCGCGCTGCGGAGCCTCAACCGGCCTCCGGCTCGATGTCGGCGAAACTTTCCACCCGGCGGTGGCCGTGCGTGGCCTCGCCGTGGCGCGGCTGCGGATAGTCTTCGCGCCGATCCAGCAGCACCGTTGCCATGCCGGCCTCACGCGCCGCGTCGAGTTCTTCCACCACGTCCGAAAGAAACAGCACGTCCGCGGCCGGCACGCCCAGCGCCGCGACGATCCGGCGATAGCTGTCGGCCTCGCGCTTGCCGCCCACCTCGGTGTCGAACCAGGCTGACACCAGCGGCGTCAGGTCGCCCGCCTCGCTGTGGCCGAAGAACAGCTTCTGGGCCGGCACCGAACCCGAGGAATACACCGCGATCGGATGCCCCGCGGCCTGCCAGGCCGGCAGGGCCGCGGCGGCGTCAGGGTAGATGTGGGCGCGGAAGTCGACGCGGCCGTAGCCGGCCTTCCACACCATGCCCTGCAGCGCCTTGAGCGCGGTGTGCTTGCGGTCCTGGTCGATCCAGCCCTGCAGCGTCTCCACGATCAGGGCGTCCTGGCACAGGCCGCCGCTTTCAGCCGCCACGATGTCCAGCCAGCGCCGCACCCCGGGTTCGTCGCCGTGCGCCGCCACGAAAGCGGGCAGGGCGCGTCGCGCGTAAGGGAACAGCACGTCCTTCACGAACGAGATGGAGCTGGTGGTGCCTTCGATGTCGGTGAGGATGGTTTTCAAGATCAGTCGGCCTGCCCGGGTTCGTAGCGCGGGAAACGCTGGGCGATGTCGGTGCCGGTGAAATGGCCGACCCAGCCGTCGGGCTCGGTGAAGAAGCGGATGGCGATGAAGCTCGGCTCCGGACCCATGTCGAACCAGTGGGTGGTGCCGTCGGGAACGCCGATCAGGTCGCCGGTTTCGCAGCGGATCTCGTAGACCTTGTCGGCCACGTGCAGGGTGAACAGGCCCGAGCCGGCGACGAAGAAGCGCACCTCGTCTTCCTTGTGGAAGTGCTCGTTGAGGAACTTGGCGCGCATCGCTTCCTTGCCGGGGTTGTCGGGCGCGATGCTGACCACGTCCACCGCCTTGAAGCCGTTTTCCGCCACCAGCTGGTCGATGTCGGCGCGGTAGGCGGCCATCACTTCATCGGGCGTCGCGCCCGGCAGCACCGGCTGTGCGGCCTGCCACTGCTCGAAGCGCACGCCGATGGTGTTGAGCTGCGCGGCGATCTGCGCCAGGTCGGTGCTGGCGAACAGCGGTGCGTTGGGGGCGGTGTCGCTGAAGATCCGAAGGCGGCTCATGCGTGCAGTCTCCTGAGGTCGAGTTCGCAGGCGAACAGGAATTCAAAGGCGTCCAGGTGCCGGCGCGCCTCGGCCATGTCGCGGCCCCAGGCGTACAGGCCGTGGCCGTCGATCAGGTAGCCCCATAGCGGACCGGCATCGAGCAGCCGCTCGACCTGGTCGGCCAGGGCGGGCATGTCCTGGGTGTTGGGCAGCACCGGCACGTCGATGGCCATTTCGTGGGTCTGGTTGCCGGCGAAGGCCTTGAGCAACTCGTAACCCTCCAGGCGCAGGTGGCCCTGCGCGGCGAACAGGCGCGACGACACCGTCTGCACCCGAGAATGAGTGTGCAGCACGCAGCCCACTTCCGGGAATCGGGCATAAAGCTGGGTATGGAGCAGGGTTTCGGCCGAGGGTCGGTGCGCGGTGGCGACCGGCTGCCCGTCGAAGTCCACCACCATGATGTCGTCCACCGACAGCCGGCCCTTGTCGCGGCCCGATACGGTGATGGCGGCATGGCGGTCGTCAAGCCGCATCGAGAAATTGCTGCTGGTGGCCGGCGTCCAGCCCAGGGCCGACAGTTCCCGGGTGTTGGCGACGATTTCCTCGGCGCAGGCGCCCAAACGGGCAGAGTCGTAGGGCAGGTTTTCCATTCCGGGAAGTCTAGCCCAAGCGGTCGTGAATGGCGTCTTGACCCACGTCAACGCTGCATTCACCCGAGGGGGCTAAACTGCACGCAGCCACCGGAATTGTCCGTAGCCAACCGAGTGAAACCATGACCAGCCAGACTCCGTCCCGCCGCCGCTTCCTGATCCAGGCCGTCGTTGCCACCGCCGCGCTGCCCTTCGTGGCCTCGGGCCTGATCGGCACCGTGCAGGCCCAGGCGCTCAAGCCGCTGCCGCTCGACAACCCCCAGGCGGTCGCGCTCAAGTACATCCTTGACGCCACCAAGACCAAGGAGCCCATCTACAAGCCGGGTTCGAACTGCGCCAACTGCCAGTTCTTCACCGCCGCCAACGGCGCCTGCACCCTGTTCGCGGGCTTCAGCGTGCCGGCCCCCGCCTGGTGCAGCGCCTGGGCCAAGAAGGCCTGAACCGCCTGATCCGGCGTCTCGCTCCCTGAGACGCCTGTGCGGCTAGAATCCCCGGCATCACTGGTGCCGGGGATTGTCTTGTCCGCTTCTGAAACCACTTTCGCGCTGCTGGGCCTGCTGCTCGGCCTGTTGATCGCCGGAGCCGTGTCCGCGTCCATCGCCCGCCGCCGGTTGGCCGCGGCGCAGTCCGCGGGCCGCAGCGAGCGCGAACCCGAGCTGGCGCGTGCCGCCAGTGAACTTCAGTCCGCGGCCGCCCAATCGTCCGACCTCAGGGCCCGCCTCAGCGGGCTCGAGTCCGAATATCGGCAGGTCCGCGAGGGCCGTGAGGCCGCCGAGGCCCGCATTGCCGGCCTCGAAGCGCGCCTGCAGGAACAGCAGCAGGCCGCCGAGCAGCGCTACCGTGACCTCGAAGGCGCACGCGAACGGCTCAAGGCCGAGTTCAAGGCGCTGGCCGCCGACATCCTGGAAGACAAGTCCAAGCGCTTTGGCGAAGCCAACGTGCTGCAGATCGGCCAACTGCTCAATCCGCTCAGGGAACAGATCGACGGCTTCCGCAAGGTGGTCAGCGATTCGTACGAGAAGGAAAACAACTCGCGCGTGGCCCTGCAGTCCAAGCTCGAGGACCTGGTGAAGCTCAACCAGACCCTGGGGCAGGAGGCGCAAACGCTCAGCCGGGCGCTCAGCGGCGACAACCGCAGCCAGGGCTACTGGGGCGAGCTCAAGCTCGAGCGCCTGCTGGAAACCGCCGCGCTGGAAAAGGGGCGCGACTACCTTACGCAGGAAAGCTTCAAGGACGGCGACGGCGACCGCTACCGTCCCGACGCCGTGCTGCTGCTGCCCGAGGACAAAAGCATCGTCATCGACGCCAAGATGGTGCTGGTGGACTACCAGCGCGCCTGCGAAGCCACCGACGAGACCGAGCGCGAACAGCATTTCGCGCGGCACGGCGTGGCGCTGCGCAACCACGTCAAGCAGCTGGGTGAAAAGGACTACAGCCGGCTCGAGGGCCTCACCAGCCCGGAGCTGGTGCTGATGTTCGTGCCGGTGGAAGCGGCCTTCCTCGAGGCCCTGCGCCGCGACCCGCAGCTTTACGCCTACGCCTTCGATCGCAAGATCATTCTGGTCGGACCCAGCAACCTGCTGGCCTCGCTCAAGCTGGTGGCGCAGATCTGGCGCACCGAACACCAGAACGCCAACGCCAAGGCCATCTCCGACCGGGCCGGTAAGCTGTACGACAAGTTCGCGGGATTCGCCGAGGACATGCTCAAGGTGGGTGAAGCCATCAAGCGCGCTGAAACCGCGCACCAGGCCGCCGTGGAGAAGCTCTCCACGGGGCGCGGCAGCTTGCTGCGCCAGACCGAGATGCTGCGCAAGCTGGGCGTGGCGCCCTCCAAGCGTTTGCCCGCGGCCCTGCAGGACCTCAGCGAGCCGGACGAAGGCGACACCGACGCAAGCCCAGACGCAGGCTGAGCCGGGCCAAGGCGCCCGCAGCGCACGGTCAGCCTGGGCGTGCCCGCGCCACCTTCGTCGGGCGGGCCACTCCCAGCCAGTTTATGTAGACTGCCCGCTGGCTTGGGAGGAGCTCCACCGATGCTTATTCGTTTCGTGATGATCGCCTTGCTTTGGCTGGGCGCCGGATTCGTGGCCCAGGCCCAGGACATCGCCGCCGCGCCCGCCGCTGCGCCGACGCTGGCTGAAAAGGTCGATGCCGCCGTGAGGCCAGTGGCCGACGCGGTCTCCGGATTCATCTTCGTTTCCGTTCGCGTAGGCGGCACTGACGAAGCGCCGATCATGTTCCCGCTGATCGTCGGCTGGCTGATCCTGGCGGCGCTGATCTTCACGTTCTACTTCCGCTTCATCAACATCCGCGGTTTCAAGCACGGCCTGGACCTGATCCGGGGCCGCTACAGCGACCCGACCAGCGCCGGTGAGGTCAGTCACTTCAGGGCCCTGACGTCCGCCGTATCGGGCACCGTGGGCCTTGGCAACATCGCCGGCGTGGCGATCGCCATCACCATCGGTGGCCCGGGCGCCACGTTCTGGATGATCCTGGCAGGCCTGCTGGGCATGTCGTCGAAGTTCGTCGAGTGCAGCCTGGGCGTGATGTACCGCCTCGAGAAACCGGACGGCACGATATCCGGCGGACCGATGTACTACCTGAGCCGCGGCATCGCGGCCAACTACCCCAAGGCGGCCGGATTCGGCATGGTGCTGGCGGTGGTGTTCGCGGTGTGCACGATGCTGGGTGCGATCGGTGCGGGCGCGATGTTCCAGGCCAACCAGGCCTATGCCCAGCTTGCCAACGTCACCAACTCGTCCATTCCCAACGGCGGCCTGTGGTTCGGGCTGATTTACGCGGCGCTGGGTGGCGTGGTGGTGATTGGCGGCATCACCCGCATAGGCAGCGTCACCGCACGACTGGTGCCGGCGATGGCAGCTCTTTACCTCCTGGGCGCGCTGTTTGTGATCTTCACCAACCTGCCGCAGCTGCCGGGTGCCTTCCTGGCGATCTGGGACGGGGCATTCACCGCCGACGGCGTGGCAGGCGGCGTGATCGGCGCGATGATCCAGGGCTTCCGCCGTGCGTCGTTCTCCAACGAGGCCGGCCTGGGTTCGGCGGCGATCGCGCACTCGGCGGTCAAGACCAAGGAGCCGCTGAGCGAAGGTTTCGTCGCCCTGTGGGAACCGTTCATCGACACGGTGGTGATCTGCACCATGACCGCGCTGGTGATCATCATCACCAACCAGCACATCGTGGGTGGCGCGGACGGCGTGCAGCTGACCTCCAACGCCTTCGGTACGGTGGCGGCCTGGTTCCCTTACGCGCTGGTGTTCATCGTGCTGCTGTTCGCTTTCTCCACCACCATCACCTGGGCCTATTACGGCGCCAAGGCCGCCAGCTTCCTGTTCAAGGAATCCAAGGTGGCGCTGTACGGCTTCAAGTTCTTCTATCTGTCCATGGCGGTGGTGGGTTGCACCATGCCGCTGGCCAGTATCGTGGACATCGCCGACGGCCTGCTGTTCATCATGGCCATCCCGAACCTGATCGGCGTTTACATGCTGATGCCGGTGGTGAAGCGCGAGCTCAAGAGCTACCTGGCGCGCCTGAAGTCGGGCGAGATCGCCCGTACCGACGGTGGCCCGGCGCTCTGACCGGTTTCACCAGGAAGCCCTGAAACGGCGCGGCTTTCCGCGCCGTTTCTTTTTGGCGTTCGCAAAGCGCACGCCGCCTGCCCCGAGGAGGGCGGGTGGGCTGGTCAGCCGAAGAGCTTGAAGCCCAGCACCACCAGCACCAGCACCGGTGCGACGATGCAGATCAGGAAGCGCCAGATCGCGAATCCGGCCTTGGAAAGGTGCGACAGCTGGCTGCGGGCGACCTCGCGGTTGAGGACATAGCCTGCGAAGATCGCGATCAGCAGGCCGCCGATCGGCAGCATCAGGTCGGACGCCACGAATTCTATGGCGCCCTGCAGGTCACGGCCGAACACCCGCACGTTTTGCCAGACGTTGAAGCCCAGCGCGGTCACCAGGCCGATCGCCCAGATGAAGACCGCCGCGATGATTGCGGAGGTGCGGCGCGACAGATTCCCCATTTCCACCAGGAACGCCGACGGCGGCTCGAGCAGCGAGATGGACGACGTCCATGCCGCCACGAACAGCAGCCCGAAGAACGCCACCGCATAGGGAATACCGAAGGCCATGTCGCTGAAGGCCAGCGGCAGCGAGGTGAAGATCAGGCCCGGGCCGCCGCCCGCTGGCGCGATGCCGAAGGTGAACAGCACCGGGAAGATCGCCAGGCCCGCCAGCAGCGCCACGGCCGTGTCGGTGGCGGAAACCGCCACCGCCACGCGCGGGATCGAGATGTCCCTGGGCAGGTAGGCGCCGTAGGTCATGATGCCGCACATGCCCAGGCTCAACGAGAAGAAGGCCTGGCCCAGCGCCGCCAGCAGCGTGTCGCCGGTGACTTCACTGAAGTCGGGCGTGAACAGGAACTCGGCCGCCTGGCCGACGTTGCCGGTGCTGATGCCGTAGCCCAGCAGGCCCAGCAGGATCAGGAACAGCAGCGGCATCAGGAACTTCACCGCGCGCTCCAGGCCCTTCTCGACGCCCATCGCCACCACCGCCACCGTCACCGCCATGAAAGCGGTGTGCCAGAAGATCAGCGTGCCGGGGCTGGCCAGAAGATTGGTGAACGTGGCGACCGGGTCGGAGATCGGCGGACCGCCGAAGATCTGCGCGATGTACAGCCACGTGTAGTGCATGGTCCAGCCGCCGACCACGCTGTAGAAGCTCAGGATCAGCACGGCCGCCACCATGCCGATCCAGCCGATCACGGTCCAGCCGCCGCTGTGGCCGCCCTCGCGGGTGAGCTTGCGCAGGGTGTTCACCGGGCTCATGCGGCCCTGGCGTCCCATCAGGATTTCCGCGGCCATGATCGGCAGGCCCACCAGCACGATGCAGGCCAGGTAGATCAGCACGAACGCGCCGCCGCCGTTGTCCGAGGCCAGGTAGGGGAAGCGCCAGATGTTGCCCAGGCCCACGGCCGAGCCGCTGGCGGCGAGGATGAAGGCCAGTCGCGAGGACCACATGCCGTGGATCGAGTTCTTGTCCATCAATCGGATTCCAAGGGTTGTCGGAGCATCAGTCGTCGTGGCGGGTGGCGAGCTTGCCGCCCAGCTCGATCTTCAGGATCTTGAAGCCGGTGTAGGCCAGGATGCCGGCCAGCACCGGGTTGATCAGGTTGAACAGCGCGTAGGGCAGGTAGTCGAGCGTGGCCACGCCCAGCGTGGCCGCCATGTAGGCGCCGCAGGTGTTCCACGGCACCAATGGCGAGGTGATGGTGCCGGCGTCCTCAAGCGCGCGCGAGAGGTTCACCGCGGCCAGGCCGCGCTTCTGGTACTCGGAGCGGTAGATGCGGCCGGGCAGCACGATGGCCAGGTACTGGTCGGCGGCCAGCACGTTGGTGCCGAAGCTGGTGACCAGGGTGGCGATGATCAGTGAGCCGGTGGAGTGCGCCATCTTGAGCACGCTGCGGATCAGGCGCTCGAGCAGGCCGGCCTTTTCCATGATGGCGCCGAAGGACATCGCGCACACCACCAGCCAGATGGTGTTGAGCATGCTGGACATGCCGCCGCGGTTGAGCAGCGAGTCGACCGCTTCATTGCCAGATTCGCCCTTGTAGCCGTCGATCAGCGACGCCCAGGCGCCCTTGAGCAGGGCCAGCGGTCGCGACAGCGATTCGTCGCCCGCCAGGGCCACCACGAGCTCTGGCTGGAACACCACAGCGAACACCGCGCCCAGCAGCGCGCCGATCAGGATGGTGGGGTAGGCCGGGAAGCGCATCACGGCCAGCCCGAACACCACCACCAGCGGTATCAGCAGGTGCGGGCCCATGTTGAAGATGCGCGAAAGCTCGCCCGACAGGTTGTCAAAGCCCACGCTGGCGGTGCCGGTCTTGACGCCGATGCTGAGCACCGCGAAGCCGATCAGGGCCAGCACGATGCTGGGCACGGTGGTCCAGGTCATGTGCCTGACGTGCGCGAACAGCTCGCTGCCTGCTGCGGCAGGCGCCAGGTTGGTGGTGTCGGACAAGGGCGACATCTTGTCGCCGAAGTAGGCGCCGGAAATGATCGCGCCGGCGGTGATGGCCGGGTCCAGGCCCATGCCGGCGGAAACGCCCATCAGCGCCACGCCCAGGGTGCCGGCAACGGTCCATGAGCTGCCGATGGTGACGGCAACGATCGCGCACACCAGGCAGGCAGCGGGATAGAAGAACGAGGGATGCAGCAGCAGCAGGCCGTAGTGGATCAGCGTGGGCACGGCGCCGGAAAGGATCCACGAGCCGATCAGCGCACCCACGGCCAGCAGGATCAGGATGGCGTTGCTGGAGATGGCGATGCCGTGGACGATGGCGTCCTGGATGTCGTGCCAGCGCAGGCCGTTGCGCATGCCGATGATGGCCGCCACGCCGCCGGTGATGAGCAGCGCGATCTGGTTGGCGCCGTAGGAAGAGTTGTCCTTGAACAGGTAGACCGACAGGGCCAGCAGGATGAACAGCAGCACCAGCGGCAGGAAAGCCTGCAGCAGGCTTGGATCGCGCATTTCGCCGGCCGGCGTTGGTTCGGTCATCCAGCTCTCTCCCCAGAGTGTAAGCCCGAGTTTACCCGAGCCCGATGCGCCGGTGCGGGTATGCTGGCGACCCCGTTCCCGCTGACGAGCCGCCGTGCAAAACCGCCAGCCCCTGGCTCGCCTGTTTTCGGACTATCTTGCCCGGCATCCCGGCGCGGACGCGGACGTGGCGCTGTTCCGCGACCTGCTGGCGGACGAAGCCCCGGTGTTCGAACGTGCCAGGCTGGCCGGCCACTACACCGGCTCGGCCTGGGTGGTCAGCGCCGACGGCCAACGGGCGCTGCTGACCCACCACCGCAAGCTGGGGCGTTGGCTGCAGCTGGGCGGGCATGCCGATGGGGACGCGGACCTGGCCCGCGTGGCGCTGCGCGAGGCGCAGGAGGAATCGGGACTGGTGGACCTGGTCGTTGAAGACGCCATCTTCGACCTGGACCGGCACGCCATCCCGGCTCGCGGTGGTGAGCCGGAGCACTGGCATTACGACGTGCGCTTCGTGGTGCGCGCCACCGGCAGCGAGGCCTTCGTGGTCACCGTGGAATCGCTGGCCTTGGCCTGGAAACCGGTGGCCGACATCGCCAGCGACCCGGCGTCGGACGAGTCGCTGCGGCGCATGGCGGAGAAGTGGCTCAGACGCGGCCGTTGAACTCGCCGGTGGCGGTGCTGACCCAGATCTTTTCGCCGTTGCTGATGTACTCGGGCACCATGATCTCGATGCCGGTGTTGAGCTTGGCCGGCTTGGGCCGCTTGGTGGCGGTGCCGCCCTTGAGTTCGGGCGGGGTTTCCACCACTTCCAGCGCCACGCTGGGCGGCAGCTGCACGGCCACCGGCGCATCCTCTATCAGCTGGATGTAGCAGCCTTCCAGGCCTTCGGTGATGTAGCCGGCGTTGTCGCCCACCACGTCGGCGTCGAGCTGGTAGGGCGTGTAGTCCTCGGCGTCGAGGAACACGAAGGCGTCGCCGTCCTTGTACGAGTAGGTGCACTCGCGGCGGCTCATGTCCACTTCGCGAAGTTCATCGTCGGCGCCGCAGCTGAGGTCGAACTTCACGCCGCCCGGCACGCTGTACAGGGTGAAGCGGAACTTGACGTTGCCGCCGCGGCCCTGCGGCGAGCTGCGCTCGATGTCGCGCACCTGGTAGACGGTGGCGTTGTGTTCGATGACGTTGCCTTTCTTGATGTCGCCAGCTTTCATGGGGTGGTCTCGTGGGAAATTATTTCGGGGCCAGGCGCACGGCGCCATCCAGGCGGATGGTTTCGCCGTTGAGGTAGATGCTGCCCAGGATGAAGGCCACCAGGTCGGCGAATTCGCCGGGCTGGCCCAGGCGCGAGGGGAACGGAATGGATGCGCTCAGCGACTGCTGCACCGCTTCGGGCATGCCGTCCACCATCGGCGTCCAGAAGATGCCCGGCGCGATGGTGTTGACGCGGATGCCGAAGCGCGCCAGTTCGCGCGCCATCGGCAGGGTCATGGCCACCACGCCGCCCTTGGAAGCGGAGTAGGCGGCCTGGCCGATCTGGCCCTCGTAGGCGGCCACGCTGGCGGTGTTGATGATGGCGCCGCGCTCGCCGTCGGTGCCCGGGGCGTTGTGCTGCATGAGGTCGGCGGCGGCCTTGGCCACGTTGAAGCTGCCCACCAGGTTCACCATCACGGTGCCGGCGAAGTTCTTCAGCGGCATCGGCGCTTCCTTGCCCAGCACCCGGCCGGCGCCCAGGATGCCGGCGCAGTTGATGGCGGCGTTCAGCCCGCCCATGAAGTCCTTTGCGGCCGCGACGTTGGCGGCCACGTTGGCTTCATCGGTGACGTCGGTGCGGAAGTAGCGCGCGTTGGCGGCGCCCAACCCGGCCACGGCGGCCGCGCCCTTGTCGTCGTTGATGTCCAGCAGTGCCACCTTGGCGCCGCCGGCCACCAACCGCTGGGCCACGGCCAGGCCGAGGCCGGAAACGCCGCCGGTGATGACGGCGAGGGTGTCCTGGATCTGCATGGGTGGGGTCTCCTGTTTGACCCGCGATTCTACCAGCGGCGCTGCGGACCCTCCTACCCGGGCGCGCTCAAGCCGACGTCGCGGTGTGTTGGCGCAGGTAGGCGGCGAAGTTGTCCGGGTCCAGGCCGGGGCTGAACAGGAATCCCTGGCCGACGCCGATGCCCAGGGCCAGCAGGAAATCCCGCTGCGCCGGGCTTTCGATACCCTCGGCCACCACTTCCAGGCCCAGGCCGCGGGCGATGCCCTCCACCGCCTGGCAGATGGCCACGTCCGAAGGGTTGCCGGGCACACCCTGCAGGAAGCTCTGGGCCAGCTTGAGGCCGTGGATGGGCAGGCGGCGCAGGTAGTTCAGTGCGCTGTAACCTTCGCCGAAATCATCGATGGTCAGCACCACGCCCAGGTTGCGCAGCGCCTGGAAGGTGGCGAGGGTGTCGGGCGCGTCCTCGATCAACACCCGTTCGGTGAACTCCAGCTCCAGCGCCGCGCCGGGCAGGCCATGGTCGGCCAAGGCGGTGGCGATGGTCTGCACCAAATCCTCGGTGAGGAACTGCCGGTAGGACACGTTCACCGCCACGCGCTCGATCGCCAGGCCGTCGCTCCGCCACTGCGCCATGTGCCGGCACGCCGCGTCGATCACCCAGGCGCCGATGCCGACGATGTCGCCGGTGGTTTCGGCGTGGCTGATGAAATCGTCCGGGCTGATTTCGCCCAGCGTGGGGTTGTTCCAGCGGATCAGCGCCTCGGCGCTGCGCACGCGGCCGTCGGCCAGCGCCACCAGCGGCTGGAACACCAGCCGGAACTCGCCGTTGTCGAGCGCGCGCCGCAGCTGCGCCTCGATCTGCACGCGGTCGTGCTGCTTGCGCGCCAGCTCGGGCGTGAATTCCTGCCAGGTATTGCGGCCGCGACGCTTGGCGTCGTACATCGCGGCGTCGGCATTGTTCACCAGCTGCTGCACGGTGCGGCCGTGCATGGGATGGCGCGCCAGGCCAACGCTGGTGGTGATGGTGAATTCCTCGCCGGCGTAGCGGAAACTGGCGCCGAAGGCGCGGGTGATCTTCTGTGCCAGCGCTTCGGCCACGGACGGATCGTCGTTGGGCGGCGTGACCACCAGGAACTCGTCACCACCGAAGCGCGCAAGCAGGCCGGCATCGCCAACGCAGTGCTCCAGCCGGCGCGCCGCGCTCACCAGCATGTGGTCGCCGGCGGCGTGGCCCAGCAGGTCGTTCACCAGCTTGAAGCGGTCCAGGTCGATGTAGATCACGGTGGTGCCCGGATGCTGGTCGTCGAGCTGGCGCTCAAGTTCGGAAAGGATGCCGTCGCGGTTGAACAGGCCGGTCAGGGGGTCGGTGCGCGCCTGGCTGCGCAGCGCTTCCTCGATCTGGCGGCGCTGGGTGACGTCCTGCACCGTTCCGGTGATGCGCACCGGCATGGGTGCCCGGCCTTCGGCCTGGCCCATCAGGCGGGCCCAGTTCACTTCGCCGTCCATGCGCACCACCTGGATCTCCAGGTCGAAGGCGCCACCGTCGCGCACCACGCTTTCCAGTGCGTCCTCCACCGCCTTGCGGTGTGCGGGGGCGACATGCGCGATGGCGTCTTCCAGCGTGCGCGGCGGGTCGTCGCGGCGGCCGATGATGCGCAGCGCCTCGTCGGTGAGGTAGATCCGGTTGCGGCCGCCGTCCCATTCCCAGCCGCCGATGCGGGCCAGGGCCTGCGCCCGCAGGAACAGCGCGCTGTCGCGCTTGAGTTCGGTGACGTCCGAGAACAGCGATATCACCTGGTGCGGCTTGTCGCTGCCGGCATGGAACTGCGGCACCGAGGTGGCCGACACCCACGTGAGCTGCTTGCGGCGGTGGTGGTACAGGCCCAGCAGCGTACTTTCGACGATCTGGCCGGAGGCCAGTGCCTTGAGCGGCGGCATGTCGCGGAAACGGATCGGGTAGCCGCGGTGGTCGATGATCAGCCAGTCGTCGAAGCGCAGGCTGGCGGCGACGTCCAGCCCTTCGTCCAGTCCCAGCAGCCGATAGGCGGCGGGATTGGCCGACAGCACCCGGCCGTCGAAGCCCTGGAACAGCACGCCCTTGTCGATGGCCACCAGTAGCGCGTGGTAGTTGAGCTCGGCCTCGCGCCGCCGGCTGAGGTCGCGCGCCACGGCGATGACGTGGCGGTGCGGGCCATCCTGGAAGGTCGCCGAGTGCACTTCCACCAGGAACTGACTGCCGTCGCTGCGGGTGTTGTTGACCTCGATGACGTAGGTTTCGTCGCGGCCAAGGGCTTCCAGCACCGGCTGCATGTGGTTGGCGGGCAGATCGGGGTTGATGGCGTGCACGAGCTTGCCGATCAGTTCGCCGCGCTGCCGCTGGTAAGCCTTTTCGCCGGCGCGGTTGAGGTCGACGATGCGGCCGTCGGCGTCAATGATGCTGATCGGGTCGGGAACCGCGTTGAACAGGCTCACGTAGCGACGGCGGACGCTGTCGGCTTCGCGCTGCAGGCCATGCAGGCAGGCCAGCACTTCGGACAGGAAGACCGGGTCGGCAACAGCGCCGGGCGTATTGATCAGGGTTTCAAGCTGCGCCACCAACGGGTTGTCGCGCGAACGCCGCACGTCTACGGAAGGGCCGGGCACAGCTTCGGGAGTCGGGGTGTCGTGGTCCATACCGCCGTTGGCCGAGGTTCCGCTGGGTGTCGACCGAGCATACACCGGGCGCCGGTGGGCGCGGTGTCAGTGCGCCGCCAGCGTGACCTTGCTTCCCGACGCGCGGCCGAGCCGGGAAGCCAGCCAGCGGCCGGTATCCACCAGCTTGGCCAGGTCCACGCCGGTGCCGATGCCCATGCCTTCCAGCATGTAGACCACGTCTTCGCTGGCGACATTGCCACTGGCGCCGGGCGCGTAGGGGCAGCCGCCCGTGCCCGAGATCGCGGCGTCCACCACGGCCACGCCTTCTTCCAGGCAGGCCAGGATGTTGGCCAGCGCCTGGCCGCGGGTGTCGTGGAAATGCACGGCCAAGGCCGCCATCGGCACCTCGCCGGCCACGGCGCGCAGCATCGCCCGGGCCTTGCCCGGTGTGCCGATGCCGATGGTGTCGCCCAGAGAAACTTCGTAGCAACCCAGCGTATGCATGCGCCGCGCAACCCGGACCACGTCGGCCACCGCCACCTCGCCCTGGTAGGGGCAGCCCAGTACGGTGGACACATAGCCGCGCACCTTGACGCCGTCGGCGGCGGCGCGCTCGAGTATCGGCAGGAAGCGTTCGATGCTCTCGTCGATGGAGGCGTTGATGTTCTTGCGGTTGAAGGCCTCCGAGGCGGCGCTGAACACCGCCACTTCGGTGGCGCCGACGGCGCGGGCCCGTTCGTAGCCCTGCAGGTTGGGCACCAGCACCGGGTAGGCCACGCCGTCGCGGCGCCTGATGCCGGCGTACACCTCGGCCGCGTCGGCCAGCTGCGGCACCCACTTGGGGCTGACGAAGCTGGTGGCCTCGATGCTGCGCAGCCCGGTGTCCGACAACCGGTTGATCAGTTCGATCTTGTCGGCGGCGGCAATGATGGTTTTCTCGTTTTGCAGCCCGTCGCGCGGGCCGACTTCGACGATGCGGACCTGGGCGGGCAGGCTCACGTTGCCGCCTCCAGTTTGACCAGCACGGCATCGGCGTCCACGAAGTCGCCGGCCGCAGCCTGCACCGCCGCGACGCGGCCGGCGCGCGGGGCGCGCAGGCTCAGCTCCATCTTCATGGCTTCCATCACCAGCAGTTCCTCGCCCTCGCTGACGTCCTGGCCGGGCTGGGCCTTGATGACCACGATGCGGCCGGGCATCGGCGCGGTGATGCGGTCGCCCAGGCCGGCGGCGGCGTTGCCCTCGAAGCGGAAGGCGGGCACGCGGTCCAGGCGCACGCGCCGTTGGCCGTCGTGCACCGTGACCGCGTGGCTGTCGGCGCGAGCGCGCATCCGCCACTGGCGGCCGTCCACTTCGGCCACCAGGCGGCCGTCCACGTAGCGGGCGCCGCGGATCAGCGTTTCCACGCCGGCATCGAGCAGGCGGTAGTCACCGGCGCTGCCGCGGGCATGCAGTTCGATGCGTTCGCTGCGGTAGGTGAAGCACAGCAGGCGGTCGCCGGCGTGGCCCAGTCGCCAGCCGTCGCCGATGGCCCAGGGCGAGTGCGGGTCGCCGCTGGCCTGCGCGTTGGTGAGGGTGGCGGCTTCGTCGCGCAGCAGGGCCGCGGCGGCGGCCATCGCCAGGTGCGCGTCGGGCAGCGGCTCGTCCTTGGGCAGCACTTCGTCCAGGTGCGCATCCAGGTAGGCCGTGTGGATGGTGCCTTCGACCACGCGCGGATGGCGCACGAGCTTCTCAAGGAAATCGATGTTCGACTTCGGCCCGACCACTTCGCAGTCGGCCAGCGCTTCGCGCAGGCGGGCCAGGGCGCGCGGGCGGTCGAGGTCCCAGGTGACCAGCTTGGCGATCATCGGGTCGTAGAAGATGGTAACGGTGTCGCCTTGCACCACGCCGGCGTCAACGCGCACGTGTTCGGACGCTTCGGGCAGGCGCAGCGTTTCGAGCTTTCCCGACCCGGGCAGGAAGTTCTGCGACGGGTCTTCGGCGTACAGGCGCACTTCGATGGCGTGGCCGTGGCGGCGCACTTCGTCCTGGCGCAGCGCCAGCGGCTCGCCGGCGGCCACGCGCAGCTGCCATTCCACCAGGTCCAGCCCGGTCACGAGTTCGGTCACCGGGTGTTCGACCTGCAGGCGCGTGTTGATTTCCATGAAGAAGAACTCGCCGTCGGTGCCGACGATGAACTCCACCGTGCCGGCGTTGACGTAGTCGATGGCCTTGGCCGCCTCCACGGCCGCCGCGCCCATGCGTGCACGCAGCTCGGGCGTCACGAACGGCGAGGGTGATTCTTCGACCACCTTCTGATAGCGGCGCTGCGCCGAGCACTCGCGTTCGTTGAGGTGGATGAGGTTGCCGTGGCTGTCGCCGAACACCTGGATTTCGATGTGGCGCGGCTCGCGGATGTAGCGCTCCACCAGCACGCGGTCGCGACCAAAGGCGCTGGCCGCTTCGCGCTGGCACGATTCCAGCGCCGCGGCGAAGCCGGCACTGTCGTGCACGATGCGCATGCCCTTGCCGCCGCCGCCGTGCGCGGCCTTGATCATCTGCGGGTAGCCGACCCGGTCGGCTTCGCGCTGCAGGTGGGCCGGGTCCTGGTCTTCGCCGGTGTAGCCGGGCACCACCGGCACGCCGCGCTCGGACATCAGTTGCTTGGCGCCGGCCTTGCTGCCCATCTTGCGCATGGATGCGGCCTTGGGGCCGATGAACACCAGGCCCGCGGCTTCCACCGCCTCGGCGAAATCGGCGTTCTCCGACAGGAAGCCGTAGCCGGGGTGGATGGCCTGCGCGCCTGACTGCCTGGCCACCGCGATGATGGCGTCGCCGCGCAGGTAGCTGTCCTGCGGCCGCGGGCCGCCGATGGGCCAGGCTTCGTCGGCCAGGCGGGCATGCTGGGCGCTGAAGTCGGCCTCGGAATACACCGCCACGGTGCGGATGCCCAGGCGGCGGCAGGTGCGGATGACCCGGCAGGCGATCTCGCCGCGATTGGCGATCAGGATCTTGGTGAACATCAGTTGGGAATCCAGTTCGGGGCGCGCTTGTCGAGGAAGGCGGCGAGGCCTTCCTGGCCCTCGGGGGAAACGCGAAGGCGGGCGATCAGGGCGGCATTCCCGGTGTCCTGTTCTTCGGACGCGGCGCGGGTCATGCCGGCCGTGCGCAGCGCCAGCTGCTTGGCTTCGCGTTGCGCCAGCGGGCCGCCCTTGAGCCAGAAGTGCAGGGTGCGGTCGACGACGTCGGCGAGGGTGCCCGCGGGAGCGACCGCGTGCAGCAGGCCGATGGCCAGCGCTTCGGGTGCCTCTATCACGTCGGCGCCGGTGAACAGGCGGCGCGCATGGCGGCCGCCGATCGCCGCCACCACGTAGGGCGAAATCACCGCCGGCACCAGGCCCAGCTTCACTTCCGAAAGCGAGAACTTGGCGCCCTCGGCCGCCACGGCGTAGTCGCAGCAGGCCACCAGGCCGACGCCGCCGCCGTAGGCCGAACCGTTCACTTTCGCCAGCGTGGGCTTGGACAGGTAGTTGAGGGTGCGCATCAGGCGGGCCAGGCGCAGCGAGTCTTCGCGGTTTTCCTCCTCGCTGGCCTGGGCCATGCGGCGCATCCAGCCCAGGTCGGCGCCGGCCGAGAAGGTGCTGCCTTCGCCGGTAAGCACCACGGCGCGCACCGAGTCGTCGTTGTCCAGGGCTTCCAGGGCGGCGGTGAGCTCGGCGATCAGGCCGTCGTCGAAGGCGTTGTGAACCGACGGACGGGCCAGGGTGAGGGTGGCTACCGCGCGGTCGCGGTCCAGGCGAATGGATTGGGTCATGCGGTCCCCCGGTGGCAAGTGCCCATGATAGCGGCTGACCCCACGGCCCCGCCGGTCGGGCGGCTATCGCTTCCGGCGAATAGGGTTTATGATGCGAATCATTCGCATTCACGGATTCTTGCCATGGTGCTCTCCGATCTGCCTTCCGGTTCCAGCGCCATCGTGGAAAGCGTGCTGGACGTCGCTCCTGGCGACGCGATTTCGCGCCGCCTGCGCGACCTGGGCTTCGTTGCCGGCGAAGCCATCCGCCTGCTGACGCGCGGACCGATGGGCGGCGACCCGCTGCTGGTGCAGGTGGGCTTCACCCGTTTCGCGATGCGCGGCGGTGAAGCGGCGCGCATCCGCCTGAGGCGAAATGACGGCTGATTCCGCCACGCTCAACATCGCGTTGGTCGGCAGCCCGAACTGCGGCAAGACCGCGCTCTTCAACCGCCTGACCGGCAGCCGCCAGAAAGTCGCCAACTACGCCGGCGTGACCGTCGAACGCAAGGAAGGGCTGTTCAACACACCGGCGGGTCGCCGCGTACGCGTGCTGGACCTGCCGGGCGCCTACAGCCTGGACGCCAACAGCCCCGACGAAGCGATCACCCGCGACCTGTGTCGCGGCACGCTGGCGGGCGAGGCGCGACCGGATCTGCTGGTTTGCGTGGTGGACGCCACCAACCTGCGCCTGCACCTGCGCTTCGTGCTGGAGCTGCGCCGCCTGGGCCAGCCGATGGTGTTGGTGCTGAACCTGATGGACCAGGCCAAGCGCCGCGGCATCATCATCGACACCGCGCTGCTGCAGCAGCGGCTGGGCATGCCGGTGATCGAGACCGTGGCCATCAAGACCGGCGGCACCCAGGCCCTGCTGGCCGCGCTGGACGAGCCGGCGCCGGCGCCCGGCGCGGTGGAGGACACCGACGACAGCGATCTGCATGCGCAGGTGTCGGCGCTGCTGGCCGAAGCGGTGACCATGCCAGAGCGCACCGACCGGCTCGACGACCGCCTGGACCGCTGGCTGCTGCATCCGGTGTTCGGCCTGGTGATCCTGGCGGTGGTGATGTTCCTGATGTTCCAGGCCGTGTTCGCCTGGGCCGCGCCGGTGCAGGACCTGTTCGGCGGCGGCATCGCGGCGCTGGGCGCGCAGGTCGGCGCCTGGCTGCCCGAAGGCCCGGTGCGCAGCCTGGTGCAGGACGGCCTGTTCGCCGGCCTGGGCACGGTGATGGAGTTCCTGCCGCAGATCCTGCTGCTGTTCGCCTTCATCCTGGCGCTGGAGGAATCGGGCTACCTGCCGCGCGCGGCCTTCCTGCTTGACCGCCCGATGCGCGCTTCCGGGCTGACCGGCCGCTCGTTCATCCCGCTGCTGTCGAGCTTCGCCTGCGCCATCCCCGGCATCATGGCCACGCGCTCCATCCAGGACCCGCGCGACCGCCTGACCACCATCCTGGTGGCGCCGCTGATGACCTGCTCGGCGCGCCTGCCGGTGTACACGCTGCTGATCAGCGCGTTCATACCGCGCCAGGAAGTACTGGGCGTGTTCAACCTGCAGGGCCTGGTGATGTTCGCGCTTTATGCCGCCGGCATCGTCAGTGCGCTGGGCGCCGCCTGGGTGATCAAGCTGCTGCGCCGCGACGACAGTGAACACGTGCTGCTGCTCGAGCTGCCCGGCTACCGCCTGCCGCAGCTGCGCGACCTGGCCATCGGTCTGTGGGAGCGCGCCAGCATCTTCCTGCGCCGCGTCACCGGCATCATCCTGTCGCTGACGGTGCTGCTGTGGTTCCTGTCCACGTATCCGGCGCCGCCCGAGGGCGCGGTGGGACCGGCGATCGACTACAGCTTGGCCGGGCGCATCGGCCACTGGATGGTGCCGTTCTTCGCGCCGATCGGCTTTACCTGGCAGATCTGCATCGCGCTGATCCCGGGCCTGGCGGCGCGCGAAGTGGCGGTGGCTGCGCTGGCCACGGTTTACGCCGTTTCCGCCACCGGCGACGACGCCGCGGCGCAGGCGCTGTCGCCGCTGATCGCCGCCGACTGGTCGGTGGCCACCGCGCTGTCGCTGCTGGTCTGGTACGTGTACGCGCCGCAGTGCCTGTCCACCATCGCCGTGATCAAGCGCGAAACCAACAGCTGGAAGCAGGCGGGCATCGCCACGGTCTACCTGTTCGCGCTGGCCTACCTGGCGTCGTTCATCACCTACCAGACCGCGGTGGCCTGGCTATGAGTGCGCTTGTGCAAGGTTTGCTGATAGCCGCGGTGGTGCTGTTCGCGGCGCTGTCTCTGCTGCGCCAGCTGTGGCCGCGCGGCGCGTGGCAGGCGCAGGCGCGGCTGTCGTATGCCTTGGAGCGCGAAGGCCGGCCGGCGTGGCTCAAGCGCCTGGGCTTCGCGCTGCGGCCGCCGATGCAAGCCACGCAGGCCGCCTGCGGCAGCGGCTGCTCAAGCTGCCGCGCCTGCAAGTAACCCGTGTAGCAGGGCCTTCAGGCCCGATGGCCTGCGCGCAGACGCATCGGGCCTGAAGGTTTTCCCACAGGGCGGTTACATCCGGAACACGCCGAAGCGCTCTTTCTCGATGGGGGCGTTGAGGCTGGCCGACAGCGCCAGGCCCAGCACGCGCCGCGTGTCGGCCGGGTCGATGATGCCGTCGTCCCACAGGCGGGCGGTGGCGTAGTAAGGGTGGCCCTGGCGTTCGTACTGGTCGCGGATGGGGGCCTTGAAGGCTTCCTCTTCCTCGGCGGTCCAGGTCTTGCCGGCGCCCTCGATGCCGTCGCGCTTCACGGTGGCCAGCACGCTGGCGGCCTGTTCACCGCCCATCACGCTGATGCGCGCGTTGGGCCAGGTCCACAGGAAGCGGGCGCCGTAGGCGCGGCCGCACATGGCGTAGTTGCCGGCGCCGAAAGACCCGCCGATCACCACGGTGAACTTGGGCACGTGCGAGCAGGCCACGGCGGTGACCATCTTGGCGCCGTCCTTGGCGATGCCGGCGTTCTCGTATTTCTTGCCGACCATGAAGCCGGTGATGTTCTGAAGGAACACCAGCGGGATGTCGCGCTGGTTGCACAGCTCGATGAAGTGCGCGCCCTTGAGCGCGCTTTCGGCGAACAGGATGCCGTTGTTGGCAATGATGCCCACCGGGTAGCCGTGGATGTGCGCGAAGCCGCAGACCAGGGTCTTGCCGTAGCGCGCCTTGAACTCCTGGAACTCGCTGGCGTCCACCACGCGGGCGATGATTTCGCGGATGTCGAAGGGCTTGCGGGTGTCCTTGGGGATCACGCCGTACAGCTCATCGGCGGCATAGTTGGGCTCGCTGGGCGGCTGTATGGCCACCGGCAGGGTCTTGCGGCGGTTGAGGTGCTTGACGATGTCGCGGGCGATCTGCAGCGCGTGCGGGTCGTTTTCGGCCAAGTGGTCGGCCACGCCCGACACCGCCGTGTGCACGTCCGCGCCGCCCAGCGACTCGGCGTCCACGACTTCACCGGTGGCGGCTTTCACCAGCGGCGGGCCGCCGAGGAAGATGGTCCCTTGGTTCTTGACGATGATCGACTCGTCGCACATGGCCGGCACGTAGGCGCCGCCGGCGGTGCAGCTGCCCATCACCACGGCGATCTGCGGGATGTTCTTCGCGCTCAGGCGGGCCTGGTTGTAGAAGATGCGGCCGAAGTGCTCGCGGTCCGGGAACACTTCGTCCTGCAGCGGCAGGAAGGCGCCGCCGGAGTCCACCAAGTAGACGCAGGGCAGGTGGTTTTCGAGGGCGATTTCCTGGGCGCGCAGATGTTTCTTCACCGTCATCGGGAAGTAGGTGCCGCCCTTGACGGTGGCGTCGTTGGCCACCACCACCACTTCCGTGCCGTGGATGCGGCCAATGCCGGTAATGACGCCTGCCGCGGGCGCGGCGTCGTCGTACATTCCGCCGGCCGCCATGGCCGACAGCTCCAGGAACGGTGAGCCGGGATCGAGCAGGGCGCTGATGCGGTCGCGCGGCAGCAGTTTGCCGCGCTCGGTGTGCCGGCGGCGGGCGACGTCGCCACCGCCCAGCGCAACCTTGGCCAGTTGGGCCTCGAAGTCGGCTACGGCCGTGCGCAGCTGCGCGGCGTTGTCCTGGAACTCCGGGGCGCGGGTGTCGATCTGGCTGGTGAGGATGGGCATGGGCGGCCGCTTGCTGGTGGAAGCCTTGAGTTTACGTTCCGGGGCCAGCCCAGCCTAGCGTCGGCTGCACAAAAGAAAACGGGCGCGACTTGCGTCGCGCCCGTTCACTTCAAGCGTATCGCTGGAGCTTAGTTGCCGTCGGCAGCGTCGGCGGCTTCTTCGGCCGTGTCAGCAGCGTCTTCGGCAACGTCGGCAGCGGCGTCGGCCATGTCGGCAGCGGCGTCAGCAGCGCCTTCGGCGCCCGTAGCCATTGCGTCGGTGGCGTCAACAGCGGCGTCAGCGGCAACGTCGGCGGCGTCCGAAGCGATTTCGGCCGAAGCCTCGGCAGCGTCGGCAGCAACGCCGGTCGCAGCGTCGGTGGCGGCGGCGGCAGCGTCGGTGGCTTCCATGGCGGCAGCATCGGCAGCGGCAGCGGCATCAGTAGCCGCGTCCGTCGCCTGCTCTGCCTGGTTCGAGCAGGCGGCCAGGGCCAGGCCCAGGGCCATCGCGAGCAGGGTCTTGTTCAGGGACATGAGTTGTTTCCTCGTCTAGACGTTTTTAATAACAGAACGTGCGCCAAATGCGCACGTGGCATGAAGCATGACAAGAACTGGCCGATAGTCAAGCAGAACCTAGGCTTAACGAAAACTTACGAAGGCGACCCCGGGCCGTCCGGGCAGGGGAGGCTTGTCGGTTAGGCCAGTTCGATCGCGATCGCCGTCGCCTCGCCCCCGCCGATGCACAGGGCGGCCACGCCGCGCTTGCCGCCGCGACGCTTCAGGGCGTGCAGCAGGGTGACCACCAGCCGGGCGCCGGAGGCGCCGATGGGGTGGCCCAGGGCGCAGGCGCCGCCATTGACGTTGAGCTTGTCGTGGGGGATGCCCAGTTCCTTGATCGGGGCCATGGCCACGACCGCGAAGGCTTCGTTGACCTCGAACAGGTCCACGTCGGCCACTGACCAGCCGGCCTTGGCCAGCACGGACTGAATGGCCGATACCGGGGCGGTGGTGAACCATTCCGGGGCGTGGGCATGGGTTGCGTGCGCGACGATGGTCGCCAGCGGGGTAAGGCCCTGGGCCTTGGCGGCCGATTCGGACGCCAGCACCAGCGCCGCGGCGCCGTCGTTGATGCTCGAAGAGCTGGCCGCCGTGATGGTGCCGTCCTTCTGGAAGGCCGGGCGCAAGCTGGGGATCTTGCCGATGTCGCACTTGCCGGGCTGCTCGTCGGTGTCCACCACCACGTCGCCCTTGCGGCCGGACACCGTGACGGGGGCGATCTCGTCCTTGAAGCCGCCGTCGGCCTGCGCGGCCAGGGAGCGGCGCACCGATTCGGCCGCGAACGCGTCCTGTTCCTCGCGGGTGAAGCCGTACTTGCCGGCGCACAGTTCGCCGAACGAACCCATGGCTTTCTTGTCGTAGGGGTTGGTCAGGCCGTCCCAGGCCATGTGGTCGAGCATCTCGGCGCTGCCGAAGCGGATGCCGGTGCGCGAACCCATCAGCAGGTGCGGGGCGTTGGTCATCGACTCCATGCCGCCGGCCACCACCACGTCGGACGATCCGGCCTTGATCAGGTCGTGGCCCAACATGATGGCCTTCATGCCCGAACCGCAGACCTTGTTGATGGTGGTGCAGCCGGCCGACGTGGGCAGGCCCGCGCCCAGGGCCGCCTGGCGGGCCGGCGCCTGGCCGAGGCCGGCGGGCAGCACGCAGCCCATGATCACTTCCGACACCCGGGCGCCGTCCACGCCCGACTGGGCGACGGCGGCCTGGATGGCCGTGGCGCCGAGTTGGGTGGCGGGCACGCCGGTGAACTGGCCCAGAAGGGCTCCGAGGGCGGTGCGCTTGGCACCGAGGATGACGACCTTGGACATGGGGGCTCCGATTGCGTTGGCTAGCCCACGATTATGCCCCAGCGTCTGGCCCCCGCTCGACAAAAAATGGGGTCAGAGAACATTAGCGTTTGAAACGCCAATGTTCTCTGACCCCATTTTGGGCGGGTTGTCAGTCGCGGCCGTCGAAGAGTTCGCGACCGATCAGCATGCGGCGGATTTCATTGGTGCCGGCGCCGATGGCGTACAGCTTGGCGTCGCGCAGGATGCGGCCGGTGGCGTATTCGTTGATGTAGCCGTTGCCGCCCAGGGCCTGGATGCCTTCCAGCGCCACCTGCACCGCGCACTCGCTGGCGTGGAGCAGGCAACTGGCCGAGTCCACGCGGCTGGCGTGGCCGGCGTCGAAGTCGCGCGCCACCTGGTAGGCGAAGGCGCGGCTGGACTGCAGCGCGGTGTACATGTCGGCGATCTTGCCCTGCATCAGGCCGAAGGTGCCGATGGCCTGGTCGAACTGCTTGCGCTCGCGCACGTAGGGCAGGGCCACGTCCAGCGCCGCCTGCATCAGGCCGATCGGGCCGCCGGTCAGCACCAGGCGCTCGGTGTTGAGGCCGCGCATCAGCACCTTGACGCCCTGGTGCACTTCGCCCAGGACGTTTTCGGCGGGGATCTCGCAGTTTTCGAACACCAGTTCGCAGGTGTTGGAGCCGCGCATGCCCAGCTTGTCGAGCTTCTGGGCGGTGCTGAAGCCCTTCATGCCCTTTTCGACGATGAAGGCGGTCATGCAGCGGCTGCCCGCTTCCTTGCCGGCGGTGCGCATGTAGACGATCAGCACGTCGGCCTCGGGGCCGTTGGTGATCCACATCTTGCTGCCGTTGGCGACCCAGGTGCCGTCGCGCAGTTCGGCGCGGCAGCTCATCGAGCCCACCACGTCCGAGCCGGCGCCCGGTTCGCTCATCGCCAGCGCGCCCTTCCATTCACCGCTGCACAGCTTGGGCAGGTAGTGCTTGCGCTGCGCCGGGCTGCCGTTGGCGTCCAGGTTGGCCACGCACAGGTTGCTGTGCGCGCCGTAGCTCAGGCCGACCGAGCCCGAGGCGCGGGAGATTTCCTCCATCGCCACCAGGTGGGCCAGGTAGCCCATGTCGCTGCCCCCGTACTCGCCCGGCACGGTGATGCCCAGCAGGCCCAGTTCGCCCAGCTTGGGCCACAGGTCGGCGGGGAAGACGTTGTCGTGGTCTATCTGCGCCGCTCGCGGAGCGATCTCGGTTTCAGCGAAACGCCGCACGGCGTCACGCAGCGCATCGAGGTCTTCACCGAGGGGGAACGTACGCATCACAACTCCATGTCCGGAATGAACGATAAGCCTGCCCCTGCCGAAGTGAAAACGCAGTCAGAGCAGACAGAACGGGGTCAGGTTAACTTCTCGCTGGCGAGAGGGCGGTGAGCAAAGGGGGTCAGGCGGCGAGAAGTCAACCTGACCCCTTTCTGTCTCAGTTGCCGCGGCGGCCCTGGAAGCGGGGGGCGGGGGCGCCGAGGTGGGGGAGGCGCAGCTTGCCGATGGCGGTGATGCGCTCTTCGGCCATGCGGTCGGCGGCCTTGTTGGTGGGGATGCCGTCGCGCTTGGCGATTTCGAAGATGCGGCCCAGGTTGTAGTAAATGGTGCGCATCATGCGCATGGCGCGCTCGCGGTTGTAGCCGTCGATTTCCAGCGAGACGTTCATCAGGCCGCCCGCGTTCACGGCGTAGTCGGGGGCATACAGGATGCCCTTTTCCGCCACCGCCACGCCCATCTCGTCGGTGGCCAGCTGGTTGTTGGCGGCGCCGCAGATGATCTTGCACTTCAGGCGCGGGAGGGTCTTTTCGTTCACCGTGCCGCCCAGGGCGGTGGGCGAATAGACGTCCGCGTCCACGTCGTAGATCTCGTCCAGGGCCACGGCCTCACAGCCGAACTGGTCCACGGCGCGCTGCACCGCGTCCTTGTTGATGTCGGTGACGAAGACCTTGGCGCCGCGCTCGCGCAGCAGCTTCACAAATTCCAGGCCCACGTGGCCTACGCCCTGCACGGCGTAGCTGTAGTTGCCCACGTCTTCGTTGCCAAACTTGACCTGCAGCGCCGCCATCAGGCCCTGCAGGGTGCCGTAGGCGGTGAACGGCGACGGGTCGCCCGAACCGCCGTGCACCTGGTGCACGCCGGTGACGAACTCGGTCTCGCGCAGCACGTACTCCATGTCGTTGACGTCGATGCCGACGTCCTCGGCGGTGATGTAGCGACCGCCCAGGGAGTTCACGAAGCGGCCGAACGCGCGGAACAGCGCCTCGGACTTGTCCTTGTTCGGGTCGCCCCAGATCACCGCCTTGCCGCCACCCAGGTTCAGGCCCGACACCGCCGCCTTGTAGGTCATACCGCGGCTCAGGCGCAGCACGTCGTTCAAGGCCTCCGCCTCGCTGGCGTAGGGCCACATGCGGGTGCCGCCCAGCGCAGGGCCCAGCACGGTGTTGTGGATCGCGATGATGGCCTTCAGGCCCGCGTCCTTGTTATGGCAGAACACCACTTCCTCGTGGCCCGAGGTGGAGATGGTTTCAAAGATCATTGGAGGCTCCGGTCCGACGGCGTAAACCGCGGCACTGCGCGAAAGTAGACGTGCGAGATTACTCGAAGAGTTGTCCGCAAGTTATTGATTTAATAGCACCAAACCGGACAAGACAAAGCTTGCCTGGGGTCTGGACGCGCCGTAGTGTAAAGCAAACGCTCTAATCGGGAAGGGCGCCACGATCCTCGCCCGCACCGACCTTGTCCGCTCCCTGCGCCGGGCTGCGTTCCCTTAACTGCTTGGCCTTCTTGTCTCTCCCCGGAAGAAGGCCAGCCAACAACCCTAGAGCAGGGTTTCTTGGGCGACCGCCGCGCGGTCGCCCTTTTTTTTATTCAAGAAAAGTACGGCGCCGGCTCAGTCGAGGATTTCGGCGGCTTCCACGCGGTTCTTGCCCGCCTGCTTGGCGCGGTACAGCGCCGCGTCGGCGGCGGCGATCAGCAGGTCGGCGCTTAGCCCCCCCCGCGGCACGATGGCCGCCACGCCGATGCTGATGGTCACCTGGCCCAGCTTTGAACCCGGATGCGGCAGGTCGGCATGCATCACCGCCTGGCGCACGCGTTCGGCTACCGCCATCGCCTCGGGAAGCTCCAGGCCGGGCAGCACCACCCCGAACTCTTCGCCGCCGTAGCGGCCCGCGGTGTCATGGGGCTTGCGCAGCTCGGCTTCCACCCGGCGCGCCACCACGCGCAGCGCCTCGTCGCCGGCCAAGTGGCCCTTGTGGTCGTTGTAGGCCTTGAACTCGTCCAGGTCGAACAGCGCGAACGCCACCGGCGTACCGCGCGCCAGCCCGATGGCCCATTCCGCCTGCAGCCGTTCGATCAGGCGGCGGCGGTTGGCCAGCTCCGTCAGCACATCGAAATACGACAGCCGCGTCAGCTCCTCGTTGGCGCGGCGAAGCTCCAGGCTGCGCGATTCGAGTTCGGTGGTGCGTTGGCGCACCAGCTGCACCAGCTCGGTTTCACGCGCACGCAGCTGGCGCTCGCGCAGCCGCAGCAGGCCCAGCGCCAGCAGCAGGAAGGCGATGGCATAAAGGGCCATCGCCGTTACGGTGCCCCACCAGGGCCGATTGATCTCGAAGGCGATCAGCTGCGGCTTGGCCGGGGCGCCGGTGTAGTCGCGCGCTTCAAGAGTGAGCCGGTAGGTGCCCGGCGGCAGGCCGGTGAACTGCCGCAGCGGCGTGTCGTTCCATTCGCCCGGCCCCGGGTCCAGGCCTTCAAGCCAGCTGCGGTAGGTGTTCATTCCCTCACGCTCGCCGGTGAGCAGGGCGAACTCCACCAGCACGCTGCGTGTGCCGGCGGGCAGGGACAAGACAGCGGCATTGGCCGGCACCGACATCGCCACGCCGTCCACCGCCAGGCGCTCGATCGACAGGGACGGGGTGATGGGCCGCTGCGTGGGCGTGCGCGGCAGGTACACCGCGGCGCCGCCGATGGTGCCTGCCCACACGCGGCCCTTGGCGTCCACGTGCAGGGCGCCGGCGTTGCATTCGTCGTGCGGCAGGCCGTCGCTGCGCTGGAAACGCATCACGTCGAACTGGCCGTCGGCCAGTGGCCGCCAGCGGGCGGCGCCGTAGTCGCTGCACACCACCAGGTCGCCGGCGCCGTCGCGCACCACGCCGTAGGTGTAGGGGTTGGGCGAAGCGGGCAGGGTGGGTTCGGTGACCAGCCGCGGCAGGTCGGGGTTGCTGATGTCCACCCGCACCACCCCGTTGGTCTGGGATCCCAGCCAAAGCATGGGCCGGCCGCCGGCGTCGGGCATCAGGGTCATGCCGAAATAGCTGTCGTCGGGCAGGCCCTGGGCACGGCCGTGGAAGCGCCACCGGCCGTTGCGGTAAACCGCCAGGCCGCGGCCCACGGTGGTGGCCCAGAGGACGGTGTCATTGCGGCTTCCGGTTTGCAGCAGGGCCACCACGCGCTGCGGATTGGCCGGATCGGCGGGGTCGAAGTGGCGCCACACGCCGTCGCGATAGTGCGCCACGCCGCCCTGGCGCAGGCCGATCCACGCCTCGTTCTTGCCCACTGGCAGGATCTTGGACACCGCCTCGCGTTCAAACTTGGGCCAGGGCGTGGGCAGTTCCTTCAGCCGTTCGCCGAGCAGGCGCGCGACGTGGCCATTCCACGTGCCTACCCAAAGCGTGCCGTCGGGCGTGCCGTCGGCCATGCGCGCCAGGCTGCGCACCGTGGGGTTGGGCAGGCCATCGGCCTGGGTCCAGGCGCGCCAGGCGCCGTCGCGGTAGCGCGACAAGCCCTCGCCGTCGCTGCCCAGCCAGATGGATTCGTGGCCGTCGCTGCCCACTTCGTTCAACAGCGCCCACACGCCGTTGCCGCTGCTGCCCACCTCGCTGACGGTGCGCCAGTTGCCTACGAGCCGAAGGCGCGCGGCGCCCGCGTCGGTGCCCAGCCAGACCTGGGGGCGACCCTGCGCGTCGCGGCCCTGCCCGATGGCGCGGGTGCGGGTGCTGGCCAGGCGGGTGAGGTAGTCCAGCGCCTGCCACTGGCCGCCGCGCAGGCGCGCCGCGCCCTGGCGCAGGCCGGCCCAGACCTGTGGCTGCGGCTGGCCGATGTCCTGCAGCATCAGCGCATGCACGTAGTCGCTGCCCAGCGCGCCGGTGCCGCGGTTGAAGCGCTGCCAGCGCCCGCCGTGCAAACGCGCCACGCCGCCGCCGAAGCTGCCCACCCACACGCTGTGGCCATGGTCGGCCTCGGGCCAGGTGTCCACGCTGGTGATCTCGAAGAAGCGCGGGCCTTCCGCGTCGGGCGTGACCGGCACGCAGGCCTGTGCCAAGGGGCAGTGGTACAAGCCCTGCCCGAACGTGGCGAGCCACAACGACTGCGATTCGTCGCTGGCCAGCGCCACGTCGAAAATTTCCACATCGGCCAGTTCCGCGGGAAGGGCGCGCGCCTGCCAGCCGCCGTCCACCCATTCCGCCACGCCGCCCAGCGTGGTGGCGAACAGGCGGTAGCCGCCGTTGGCCGGGAACCAGCGCAGCCGCAGTGCGTTCACTGCGCCCAGGCCCTTGTCGACGCCGATGTCCTGCCAAGCGCCGTCGCTTAAAACGAATACCCCCACGCCGGACATCGACACCCACACCCGGCCGTCGGGCGTGGCGGCCACGTCGCGCACCACGCCGGCGAGCTTGCCTTCCGGACCCGGCACGGCCGCCATCGCCAGGCCATTGAAGCGTGCCAGGCCGCGCATCGTGCCGACCCAGACGCGGCCATCGGGCGCCTGCGCCACGGCGGTAACCGTGGGGTCGGGCAGCCCGTTGCCTTCGTCGAATAGTTTGGCGGGGACGCGGCCGATCTGGTCCACGTCGATCTCGGAGGCAAGCGCCGCCGCTGCCGGCCACAGGCAGGCGATCAACAGCGCGGCAACAGCGCGCAATGTGCGGCTTGGACGCATTCGGACACCCCAGCCCGACTTTAATGGGTCGGCCGGGCAAATTCATCCCGTAGCGGACGGGCGGCGTGGATTGTGAATGCGGACGGCGCGCCCACGGCCTGTTGGCTGCGTGAACCGCCGCAGTCGGACTAGACTCGGGGCATGGCCGACCTGACCCGCGTTGACGAACTCCCCGGCAGCTTCGGCTATGGCGCGGGCGTGCTGTATGGCCTGCCGCAGCCGCCGCGCTGGATGGGCGAAGTGACCCCCGACCTGCAGAAAGTGATCCTGCTGCTCGATACCGGCGAGCTGCTGTTCGGCCACCTCACCGGCCTGGACTGGGAGGGCGGCAACGTGATCCTGCGTTCCGGCACGGTGACCCATTCCAACCCCATCGGAACCCTGCGCGGCATCCTGCTCAGCGCCGACACCCGGGCCGTGGCCGTGGCGCCGCCGCTGTCGGTCACCAGCACGCTCAGGTACCGCGACGGTGGCGACTGGACCCTGCATGCGCATTCCGCCAGTGCCGACTTGTTCGGTGCCGGTTTCTTCACCCTGGCCGAGGGCGAGCTGCATGCCATCTTCATCCCCTGGCGCGCCTTGGCCGAGCACCGCCTCGAGGTCGCCTCTGGCCTGGACGACCATCGCCGGGCGCGCCTGCAGCGCGAAGTGGCCTTCCGGCGGGGCGCCGAGATGGACCGGCTGCGCGCCGCCAAGCTCAACCTGGTGGAGGAAACCGGCCGGGCGGCGGCCGATATCCGCCGCAGCGCGTTCGCCAAGCTGTTCTGCGAGGTCCACGGCGGCTGATTGATCCATCGCGATGGTGGAGTTCACATCAAGCGTGGCAAGGTAAGGGGATGTCAGCCTCCCCGTCGATTGAACGCTGGAAACGAGCCGAAGCCTTCTGGGCCGCGCGCCAGGACGAATTGGCCCGCCGCGAATTCGAGGCGCTGCTGTCCGACCCCGACTGGATGCTGCCCGCCAACCTGCGCCTGGGCGCCATTGCGGTGGAAACCTCGCAGGTGCGCGCCGCGGCGACCCACGCCCTGGCGGCCTTCTATGCCCGCGAGCCTGATCCGTCGTTGCTGGAAGCGCTGTGCCGGATGCTGCTCAACGTGGGCGAAATCCGCTCGGCCCTGCACTGCGTGGACGACGCGTCCGTGGCCGCCTGCGGCGAGCCCAAGCTGCTGATGGGCTTCGGCCGCATGATGGCCGAACACGGTTTCCACGACCGCGCCGCGGATCTGCTGCGCCGCGCCCGCGAGGCCGGGCTGGACAGCGCCGAGCTGCACCTGCTGCTGGGCGAAGCCGAAAGCCAGGCCGGCCGCTTGCCCGCCGCCGAGGCCGAGCTGGAAGCCTGCCTGGCCGCTGCGCCCAACCAGGCCGGCGCCCACGTGGCCCTGGCCGCCCTGCGGCGCGCCACCCACGACCACAACCACGTGGCCCGCCTGCGCGGGCTGATCGAGCGCATGCCCGAGACGCATGCCGACGCGCCCAAGCTGCAGTTCGCGCTGTTCAAGGAACTCGACGACCTGGGCGACACCGAAGCCGCGTGGCCCGCCCTGGCCGCCGGGCTGCGCCTTCGCCACCGGCGGGTGCGCTACATGGTGGCCGACGAAGTGGCCATGTTCGACGACCTGCGCAAGGTGCTCCCCGGGCGGCCGCTGGCGACCGAGCCGGGGCCGGCTCCGGTCTTCATCGTGGGCCTGCCGCAGTCGGGCGCGGCCTTCCTGGAAAGCCTGCTGGCCACCGACGCGCGCATTGTCGCCGCGGGTGAGCTGGACGACCTCGTAATCCAGCTGCGCTGGTGCGCCCAGCGCATCGGCGGCACCGCGCTGGAGGGCGAACTGGTGCGCGCCTGCGCCAGCGCCGACCTGTCGCCGCTGGCGCGCCGGTACCTCGGCCACACGCAGTGGCGCGCCGCCGGCAAAGACTTCTTCGTCGACCGCACGCCCAGCCACTACCTGGCGCTGGGCTACCTGGCCAACGCCATGCCCAATGCCCGCTTCGTGCATCTGGTGCGCGACCCGATGGACGCCTGCTTCGCCAACCTCAAACACCTGTTCCCTGCCGGACACGGCTACAGCTACGACCAGGCCGAGCTGGCCGGGCACCACGGCCGCTACCTGGCGCTGATGGCGCACTGGCACGCGCAGTTCCCGGGCCGCATCGTGGACGTGGCGTTCGAGTCGCTGGTCAGCGACCCCTATGCCGCGGCGCGCAGCGTGTTCGAACACCTGGGGCTGGACTTCACGCCCGTGCCGGTGCGCGCCCCGGACGCCCGCGAAGTCGGCCAGTGGCGCCGCTACGCCGGGCAACTGCAGCCGCTGCATGACGCGCTGGGACTGACCACGGCCTGAGCCCCGCGTTGAAACGGCGTGTGGAGGCGCCGCTTCATTGCGGCGCAGGATGAGACCGGGCGGGGAGGGCGCTACAATCGGGCCATCCTGTCTTTGCAACATGAGTGCGCCCTATGAGCACCCCCGCCTCCAGCGTCCCCACCGCCGAAACCCGGGCCGAACGCAGCCCGCTGCGCTTCGTCACTGCGGCCAGCCTGTTCGACGGCCACGACGCCGCCATCAACATCATGCGCCGCCTGATCCAGGCCCAGGGCGTGGAAGTGGTGCACCTGGGCCACAACCGCAGCGTGGAAGACGTGGTGCGCGCCGCCCTGCAGGAAGACGCCGACGGCATCGCGCTGAGCAGCTACCAAGGCGGCCACACCGAATACTTCAAGTACATGGTGGACATGCTGCGCGAGCGCGGCGCCGGCCACATCCGCATCTTCGGCGGCGGCGGCGGCACCATCACCCCCGAAGAAATCAAAGAACTGCAGGACTACGGCGTAGAGCGCATCTACCACCCCAACGACGGCATGCAGATGGGCCTGGTGGCGATGATCGAAGACCTGGTCCGCCGCACCGAGGTGGCCAGGAAAGCCCGAGGCCCCGTCGAGGTGCCGTCCGCAGCTTCGGGCAAGGGCAAGAAGCCGGCGGGGAAGGGTGGCTCCGTGCCCGCGCTGGTGCCCGACATCAACGACGAGATCAGCATCGGCAAGATGCTGACGGCGATCGAGGAGGGCGAGTTCGACGAAGCCCAGCTGGTGGCGCTGCGCAAGCAGTGGCAACTGGCCGGCGGCAAGACGCCCGTCATTGGCCTCACCGGCACGGGCGGCGCGGGCAAGTCATCGGTCACCGACGAGCTGATGAACCGCTTCCTGCAGCACTTCCCGGCCATGCGCATCGCGGTGATTTCGGTGGACCCCACCCGCCGCCGCACCGGTGGCGCGCTGCTGGGCGACCGCATCCGCATGAACTCGCTGCGCAGCCCGCGCGTATTCATGCGTTCCATGGCCACCCGCCGCCAGCACGCCGCCATCAACGCGGTACTGAAGGACTGCATCGCCTTCCTGCGCGCCCAGGGCTACGACCTGGTGATGGTGGAAACCGCCGGCATCGGCCAGAGCGATTCGGAAATCGTCGACCTGGTGGATTTCCCCGTCTACGTGATGACCAGCGACTTCGGCGCCCCCAGCCAGCTCGAGAAGATCGACATGATCGATTTCGCAGAGCTCGTCGTGCTGAACAAGTACGACAAGCGCGGCGCCGAAGACGCCCTGCGCGACATCCGCAAGCAGTGGAAGCGCAACCGCGTCGCCTTCACCCTGAAAGACGAAGACGTGCCCGTTTACCCCACCATCGCCAGCCAGTTCAACGACCCCGGCGTGAGCTGGATGTTCGCCAACCTGTGCCGCCTGGTGCGCGAGAAGCTGGGCCTGCCGGAAGACAAGTGGACGCCTGCCGGCGAGATTACGCTGAAGGAGCCGCGCGCCACCGTGCTGATCCCCGGTGCCCGCACCCGCTACCTGGCCGAGATTGCCGAACAGGGCCGCAGCATCAACGCCCGCATCGACAAGCAGGCCGAGGCCGCCGACCGCGCCCAGAGCTACTGGCAAAGCCTGCACGACCTGGACGACCCGGACCTGCCGCGCGCCCTGGATCTCTACGACCCGCACCACGTGATGCTGCAGCGCCAGGCCGCCGCCAGCGGTGGCGCCAGCGAATACCCCGCCAGCGGCGAACGCCGCACCACGGGCGAGCGCCGAAAGCTGGCGTTCAAGTGGCAGCAGGCCCAGACCGGCACCGACCCGCGCGCCCCACTGGAAGAACGCCGCCCCGCCACGGTAGACCGCAGCCTGGTCACCCTGCGCCAGCGCTACAACGACGGGGTGAAAACCCTCAGCGCCGACGCCATCACCCTGCTGCGCGATTGGCCCGAGCGCCTGAAATCCATCACCGACGACGTGACCGAATACCACGTGCGCGGCAAAGCCATCGCGGTCGAGAACTACCGCGAAAGCCTGAGCCACCAGAAGATCCCCAAGATCGCCGCCCCCACCTACAAAAGCTGGGGCGAACTGCTGGTGTTCCTGGGCAAGGAAAACCTGCCGGGCAGCTACCCCTACACCGGCGGCGTCTACCCCTACCGCCGCACCGGCGAAGACCCCATCCGCATGTTCGCGGGCGAGGGGACGCCCGAGCGCACGAACCGGCGCTTCCATTACCTTTCGGTGGGGCAGCCAGCTGCCCGCCTGTCTACGGCCTTCGACAGCGTCACGCTGTACGGCGAAGACCCCGCCGAGCGCCCCGACATCTACGGCAAGATCGGCAACTCCGGCGTGTCCATCGCCACCCTGGACGACATGAAGAAACTGTACTCCGGCTTCGACCTGTGCGCGCCCAGCACCAGCGTCAGCATGACCATCAACGGCCCCGCGCCAATGATCCTGGCCATGTTCATGAACACCGCCATTGACCAGCAGATCGAAAAGTACCTGCGCGAAGACCAGAAGCGCTGGGACGCCGCGCGCACGAAGATCGAAGCCTTCTTCGAAGGCAAGCACCGCCCCGAATACCACGGCGAAATCCCGCCCACCAACGACGGCCTCGGCCTGGGCCTGCTGGGCGTCACCGGCGACCAACTGGTGGACGCCGAGACGTATGAGCGCATCAAGACCACTACGCTCAACACCGTGCGCGGCACCGTCCAGGCCGACATCCTCAAGGAAGACCAGGCCCAGAACACCTGCATCTTCAGCACCGAATTCGCCCTGCGCATGATGGGCGACATCCAGCAGTACTTCGTGGACCACAAGGTCCGCAACTTCTACTCGGTGTCCATCAGCGGCTACCACATCGCCGAAGCCGGGGCGAACCCGATCAGCCAGCTCGCCTTCACCCTGAGCAACGGTTTCACCATCGTGGAGTACTACCTGGCCCGCGGCATGACCGTGGACGAGTTCGCGCCCAACCTGAGCTTCTTCTTCAGCAACGGCATGGACCCGGAGTACACCGTGATTGGCCGCGTGGCCCGCCGCATCTGGGCCCGCGCCATGCGCGAACGCTACGGCGCCAACGACCGCAGCCAGATGCTGAAGTACCACATCCAAACCAGCGGCCGTTCACTGCACGCGCAGGAAATCCAGTTCAACGACATCCGCACCACGCTGCAGGCCCTGTACGCCCTGTTCGACAACTGCAACAGCCTGCACACCAACGCCTACGACGAAGCCATCACCACCCCCACCGAAGAAAGCGTGCGCCGCGCCGTCGCCATCCAGATGATCATCAACAAGGAACTGGGCCTCAACTTCAACGAAAACCCCTGGCAGGGCAGCTTCGCCGTGGACTACCTCACCGACATGGTGGAAGAGGCCGTGTACAAGGAGTTCGAAGCGCTTTCAGAGCGCGGCGGCGTGTTGGGTGCGATGGACACCATGTACCAGCGCGGCAAGATCCAGGAAGAAAGCCTGTACTACGAGCATAAGAAGCACGATGGATCGCTGCCGCTGGTGGGGGTGAATACGTTCCTGCCGAAGGACCATGCGGGCGAAGTCACCACCACCATCGAACTGATCCGCAGCACCGAGCCCGAAAAGGCCGCCCAGATCGCCAACGTCCGCACCTTCCAGGCCGCCCGAAACACCTTGCCCCCTGTGGGAGGGGCTTCAGCCCCGATAGGCACTGGCCAAGGCCTGACCTACCTCCAAACCACCGCCCGTGACCGCAAAAATATCTTCACCGCGTTGATGGAAGCGGTGAAGACCCATTCCCTCGGACAGATCAGCCATGCGCTGTATGAGGTGGGTGGGGAGTACCGGCGCAATATGTAGGTTGCATCATTCCCATCACAGGTTTAGAGCCTGCTTTTTGATGCCCTTTTTTCCCAGATATTTTCGACTGTCACGTTTCGCTAGTCGAGCGCTTGGTACGCAGGAGAGGAATTCGTGGCGCTAGCTGCTGGTAGTCAACTGTCTAAATCGCAGGTCGATAAGCTTGGTGCGTTGCTTAGGTCAGGCAGTATCGACGCCGATGTGATTACCAGGCTGGACTGTTTTCGCCGGGAATTCAGCGACGCCTATCAATTTGTTGAGCGGACGCTGACAGAACACTTGGGGCAGTCGGTTACGGGCCGGCCATCGAAATCAACTATTGCGCTATGTGAGAAGTTGAGAAGAGAAACATCTCGTCTCAGCCAAATCCAGGACGTCGCCGGCTGCCGAGTTGTAGTCGGGAATTTGTATGACCAAGATGAGCTCTGCAGCAACGCCAAGATTCTTCTTGGGCGAGTGGAAGTGGATGATAGGCGCCTGAAGCCGAGTCACGGGTATCGCGCTGTCCATTTGATTGTTGAGCGGGGAAGATACTTGGTGGAAGTGCAGATAAGGACGCGACCTCAGCACGCTTGGGCCGAGATATCGGAGAAAATTGCTGATGCTTTTGGTCATGAAATTAAGTATGGCCAAGGCGACGGCGAGGCGATTGAGTTCCTTCATCGTCTTTCAGAGCTCAGCTTTGAGCTAGAGAATATCGACTACGACAAATTCAAGTTGTCTAGGGGTACAACCAGATTGCGGGCTGTCCGGAGCGAAGAAGCGCTTGCGGCTCGGCTGAGAATGAAGGCGCTGAGTCGGCGCCGAGTGGAGTGCGTTCGAAACATTCGATCGTTACTAAAGGGGCAGGGGAACTAAAGTGATATTCCTAATTCATTATGATCGAGTATCCTCGCGCTTAGTGAGTCTGGGTCGTTTTGACGACTCGGATCGTTCAATTGCGACGGCTGAGCGTGTCGCACTCGAGTTGCGTCTGCTCAGCCAGGGGCTTCATCAAGAGGTCGTGCTTCTAGAAGCTGCGACCGAAGCCGTGCTCCGAAAGTCGCATCGTCGATATTTTGAGTCGCTTGACGAGTTGAGAAAGGCTGAGCCGGCTCCGTCTTCTAAGACTTAAGGCAGCCCTGATCTCCTTCAGGATGCTAGCCAGGCAGGTTCGTGTAGCTAAGTGTTAGGAACTTTGGCGAGGCTAGCGCGGGTGCGGTAGCCGGCATCTGAAGCTACGTTGGCCGTTACATCCCAGCTTTCGGACTAAAAGATTGGCGCGGGCAGTGTGTCTATACTTTTAGCTTAGTGAGTACGCAGAGTGCGCGATAGGCATGGGAGGACACCCATTGACGGTACTCGCCACCCTCCTGGCCACCGTAGCCCTGGCCGACTGGCTCGGCCGCCAACGCGGCTTGCACTACGCCGGGGCAGCGGCCATGGCCATCCTGCTGGGCGCGCTGCTGGCCAACCTCGGCATCCTGCCGGTGGCCCAAGACGGCGTAGCCGCGTACGACATGGTGTTCGCCTTGGTGACGCCCTCGGCGATTTCCCTGGTGCTGCTCGAAGCCAATCTCCGCGCCCTTCGGCAGGCCGGGCCGCGCATGCTGCTGGCCTTCGCGCTGGGTGCGGTGGGCACGGTGGCCGGCGTGCTGGTGGCCACGGCGGTGGTGCCGCTTGAGATCGGCGATCGGATGGCGCCGCTGGCCGGCATGCTGGCCGGTACTTACAACGGGGGCAGCGCCAACTTCAACGCCGTGGCTCTTGAGTAAGGGATGAACCGGGAGGGCACGCTCTACACCGCCACCATCGTGGCCGACAACGTCATGACCATCGTCTGGATCGTGGTGACGCTGCTGCTGCCCGCGCTCATGCGCCGCTTGGGGGCCGCGCCTCGCCTGCCGCCGCTCGATGCCGTCGCGCTGCCTGCAAATGCGCCGGTGCCCGTAGCCGCCACGTCCGCGGCGGCCCTGCCGATGCCGCTGCCCGACACGCTGGCCATCTCGCTGCCGCTGGCGCTGGCGGTGGCCACCGTGTTGCTGTCCACCGCCGTGGCGGCCTATGCGGCCACGGCCGGCTGGCGGGTGCCTTCGATCCTGGTGGTCACCACGGTGGCGCTGCTGATCGCGCAGCTGCCGATCGCCTCGCGCATGACCCTGGCCAAGCCGCTGGGCATCTGGGGTTTGTATCATTTCCTGGCCGCGGTCGGCGCCAGTGCCGACCTCGAAGCGCTCATGCAGGCGGGCCACCTGGGCCTGCTGCTGTTCGCCTTCATCATCATCGTGCTGGTGGTGCACGGCGTGGTGATCGTGGCCTACGGCCTGCTGACCCGCACCGACCCGGACATCATCGCCATCGCCCCCACCGCGAATATCGGTGGCGCTACTACCGCCTTCGCGCTGGCCGAGAGTTTTGGTCGGAAGGACCTGGTGCTGCCGACTATTCTCGGCGGTACGTTGGGGACGGCGCTGGGGACTTATGTGGGCCTGGCGTTGGCGGGGCTGCTTTGAACCTTACGTGAGCTGCGCGCCGATGGCTGGGTGCTCAATTTCGGATCACAGAGCCGCGATGAGTCGTTCCGTCCCGAGTGGCCTTGCACCCTGGCGAAGCAGTTGTCACTCGTCGCCATGCCTACCTGGTAATCTCCTGGGCGTCAGGCCGATAGGAAGTCCTAAACGTGGCGAACGGCGATTGGACCCGTGAGGAAGTGGAGGCGGCGGTGGAGGATTACCGCCAGATGCTTATCCAGCAGTTTTATGGGCAGGCAGTGAACAAAGCCGAACATAACCGGAGGTTGCGCGAGCACCTTCAGGGCCGGAGCAAAGGCTCGGTTGAGTTCAAGCACGCCAATATTTCGGCAGCGCTGGAGGAGATGGGTTTCCCAACCTACCTGAAGGGGTATCTGCCACGCGGGAACTTCCAGACACTGTTGCAAGAGGTGCTGGAGGAGCGCATTTTTTCGGATGTCGAGTTCTCGCGCGCGGCGAAACACGTCGCAGACCAGCCAGCTATCGCGCCAGCCGTGATCGATTTTTCAAACTGGGTTGAACTGCCACCTGCACCTCGAACGTCACCGAGGCGGGCGGACTATCGAACGCGTTCGCCAGTGGACTTTGTTGCCATGGAGGCGCGCAATCGCGCGCTCGGACTGGCTGGCGAAGAGTTGGTTCTTGGCTTCGAGCGTGAGCGCTTGGATCGTGCAGGCAAGGGGGCCTATGCCGGCCAGGTAGAGCATGTTGCCCGCACCAGAGGTGACGGTGCCGGCTACGATATCCTTTCCTTTGAAACGGACGGCCGGGAGCGCTTCATCGAGGTCAAGACGACTGCATTCGCCAAGTCGTCACCCTTCTACATATCGCGCAATGAAGTATCGTTCTCCATAGAGCATGCTGACCGTTACCGCCTGTACCGTTTGTTCGAGTTCCGGGACGCGCCTCGGATGTTTGAAGTGGCCGGCTCAATGAAGCAAAGGCTGGTGCTGGATCCGGTTTCGTATCAGGCATTCGTCGGTGGCTGAGAGGAAAGCCACGTGATGGACCTGGTATCCCAGCTGAGACAGCGCGTTCAAGATCCGCTAGTGCCATGGCGCAGTGCTAGCGCCAGTCAATTGCACAAGGCCTTGCTATTTACGTTCGCCTTTTTTGTGGCAATTGGTAACACTCCATACGGGTAGGCATCATGGTTGTAACTCTGTTTTTTCTAATCGCACCCCTGACGGTCTTGATCGGAGCTCTTTTCGTTTGGAAACGTTTAATCGCCCGGGACGACAGGCGTGATCCAATCAACATAAAGGTCCTGCACGGTGCAGGGCAGGGCGTCCGGTCTAAGCTTCAGGAACGAACAGAGATGTTTGACTCGGCCTTGGTGATGGCCGTGCTGGTGGGACCCGTCGGTTACGCCACTTGGGCGACCAATTGGATGATCAAGTACGGTTTCAGCTGGGAGGAGTTCAGCCCAGGCCTTTTCGACTACGCAATGCTGGCGTTTCTGGCCATCGGAGTCATTGCGTCATTCCGCCACCTTACGAAGCATGCGAAAGCGGCAAGGCAACTCCGGCAGGGACTTGCCGCGGAACTGGCAGTAGCTCAATGCCTCAATCAGGTAATGGCCGAAGGCGGCTACGTTTTCCACGACTTTCCGTGTGATGGCTTCAATATTGACCACATCGTTATCGGCCAAAGCGCGGTCTTCGCTGTCGAGACTAAATCCCGACTAAAGCCCGCGAGGAGTGGCAAGGATGCGGCGAGAGTGTCGTATGACGGATCGAGGCTGTCGTTTCCGGATCATACTGAGACCAAGCCGCTTGAACAGGCGAAACGGCAGGCAGAATGGCTCCACAAATTCCTGTATAGCGGCGTCGGCGATCCAGTGCGGGTAGTTCCGTACTTGGCACTGCCTGGCTGGTTCGTCGTGAACCAAGTGCCGAGGCCGGACGTGCTGGTAGGGAATCCCAAGAATCCGATGTTCATGGTCAGGGATGGTTTTGGCCCTGCATTGAGCGAGGCCATGAAACGTCGTATCGCCCACGTGCTGTCCGAGCGCTATCCAACGTAGATCGGATAGTTGACTGGCCTCCGCACAATTGCCTGAGGAATCTATGAAGGACCCGCACATCGACCATTCGCTTTCGGACCTGACTTTTCGTAAGCGGTCTCGACCGGTGCCGGCACGCGCGGAACCCACCAGCCATTTCTGGACCGGTGTCGCGATCTTCGTGGGAGTTGCCCTGATCCACCCGTTCTATTCATACCAAGTCCAGACCCGCCTCGCCGCGCGCGATATCAACGCAGCGGTCGGCGAGTTTTCGAATCAGATGAATAAGATGGGTGAACAGGCGCAGAGGCAAGTTCAAGAGTCAGCCCGCGAGTCAGCTGCGGCGGCGTTGCAGAGGCGGCAAGAGGGTGTCCGGCTCATGGGAACCACCTTGGTGGGTGGCAACCGTGTGGTCATCGTGGACCTGGGGCAGGCGACGCTGGGCGAAGCAAAGGCCACGCTGTGCCGGCAGGCGGCGGCATCGTTCCGGGAGCCTCTGGCCGGGGAGCGGCTGCGCGTGCAGCGGCATCGGGGCAGGCAGCCCGCCGTGGACGTTGGAAGAATCACCTGCGATTGACCCATGGGTGTCCGAGGCGAATGATCCTGCCCCTAGCCCAACCGCATCCGCCGATTCGCCACGATCAACGAAAACGCAGCGGGATCAAACTTCTTCTCCGCCCATTTCCGCATCGCGGCATGCTCCGGATCACCCTTGTCCGCCAGGATCCGCCGTAGCTCGTCGTAACCCGCCGGCCCGCCGCAGTCCTCCGGCGGGCAGGCGTTGGCACCGGCAATGCAGCGCGGCAGTTTCTGCCAGGGGTAGGGCTAGGTGCCCTGCAGCTGGATCACGTGTTCCCAGCCGTCGCCGAAGTCGTAGGTGTAGTCGAGGCGGCCGTCGGACGGCAGCGCTCGCGTCAGTCGGGTGAGCAGCTTGCCGACGGTGCCGGGCGGATCGAACTCGGGATCGGGCCGCGCCCAGCGCCGTTAGCCCGCGCGGAATTCATACAGATGACAGTCCTGCCAGCCGAATGCGCCCTGCAGGATGTGGTGCAGGCCGCCGAGCGAGATGTAGTCGGCCACCATCACGGTGCGCCACACCACGGGCCGCACGTGCTGCAGTTCGATGCGCAGGCGCAGGGCGTGGCCGAAGGGGATGGGGCGGATTGGCATCGGGTCGGTCGGGGTGGATTGGAATCGAAGCGCCGATTGTTGCGTACCCAAGCGGGAACTCCGACAGGCAGACCGCGAAACAACGACGTGCCTTGGCTCGGAATGCTGATCCCCACCCTCGGTGAGGCACTACAAACTGGTTGCCATATATAACCTACTAGGTTAAGTTGGCATGGAGAAGTTCACACCGCACTCCCGGCTTGCTGTCGTCGGGTCCCTGCTTCGCGCAGGCCGTATCCACACCAATTCGACGGCAATGGCCAGCGCTGGCGCGATGGGCATCGAACTGAAGGACATGCTCGCCGTGGTGGCTGCGCTGACACCTGCGGATTTCCACAAGAGCATGACCACGCTGGCGGACCACCGGGTTTGGCAGGACGTGTATCGGCCGGCGACCAAGTTTGGTCGCCTGTACGTGAAGCTGACAGTGTTCGACTACGTGTTGATTGTTTCGTTCAAGGAGGCCTGAGATGAAATGCCCCAGCTGCGGCGGTGCTGAATTGGTGCCGGACAAGCGTGGTTTTGATTTCACCTACAAGGGTGTCTCCCATCGCCTTGGCGACGTGACCGGCGAGTATTGTCCCGCTTGCGATGAAGGCCTGCTCGACATGGCGGAGTGCCAGCGAATCAGCGACCTGATGTCCGACTGCCGCAAGCGGGTGAACGCTGGCCTCGTGGACCCGGAGTTCATCGCCGGCGTGCGCCGCAAGCTCAATCTCGACCAGCGTGAGGCTGCGGCTATTTTCGGCGGCGGCGTCAATGCGTTCTCGCGCTACGAAACCGGCAAGTCGAAACCGCCTGTCGCCCTGGTCAAGCTGCTGAAGGTGCTCGACCGGCATCCGGAGTTGCTGGATGAGGTGCGGGTGGCTTGAAGCGGTGCGGACACTACCCTACGCAGCGACCTTCGCTGTGCAGCCAGCCCACCCAGGCCGCCGGAGTCTGGTCCTGCAACCCGACCAAGGAGAACCAAGCATGCCCTTCCTCGATATCACCGTCATCCCGGTCCCGACTGCCAACAAGGCGGCCTATCTCGACCACTCCCGCCACACCACGCCCTTGTTCAAGGAGCACGGCGCCACCGCCGTCACCGAATGCTGGGGCGAAGACGTGCCCGACGGCAAGCTCACCGATTTCAAGAAAGCCGTGGACCTGAAAGAGGGCGAGACGGTTGCCGTGGGCTGGATCAGTTGGCCCGATCGCGCCACCCGCGACGCCGCGTGGGAAAAGCTGATGCAGGACGAGCGGCTGGGGGCTCACGACATGCCCTTCGACGGCAAGCGCATGATCTTTGCCGGTTTCGAGGTGGTGCTGGACGGCTAGGGCGCGCGTTGTGAACTAAACTTCCGCTCAGTCGGCAAACGCCACCAGGTTGGGGAATGAAAGTGTCCTGCAGTGATCATGGCTCGGGCCGTCCCGGGAAGCGATGGGGTGCGGCCGTTCGACGCGGTGCCTGGTCTTGGCGCGGCGCATTGGCGAGCGGGGTGCTGGTATTGCTGGCCTCCTGCAGTCCCCAGCCTGTCGACGATCTCGAAGTCATCCTGCCCGACGTGTCTTTGTTGCGCCCTTACCCAGGCTGCAAAGTCGAATCGGTGTCGCCTGCCGTGGCCTTGCCCCGCGAACTGGATGGCAACGGTGCCTACTACGGCTCGCGTCACGCGATCATTCGCTTCGAGGCGGTGTGCCTTCCCAACCTGAGCGATCCCTCGCCGTGGTGGCAGCCGTACAGAATCTCGTTCGAGCAGAGCTTCCGAATGCAGCCCGACCGCGCCGGCGTCGCCGGTGATTGGCTGGTAGTAGACGCACAACCTGTAGTTGACCCGGACCAGCCCAGCCGGGCCGTGAGTGGCGCAACCGAAGCGCGGGGCAATAACTGCGCGGCTTTGCTGGACCGCATTGAGTCTGGCCTGTTGCCCTGCCTACGCGCCAAGTCCCCGGCGCTGGCGGCACTGGTGCAGAAGGATTTTCAGAACTTCCGGGAAGATCGGTTCACCTTCAACGTCCGGGGCGACAACGAGCTCAACTTTAGGCGCTTGTCGCGCGACAAGGACTGCCTGTCCCGCTGGCGTCAGCTACAGCACGCGCCGGGGACAGCGCTGGGGATGGCGCTCAACAGCTGCGCGGTGGACTGAATGGAGACGAGCGCAGCGGTGCAACCGGTTATTACGCACAGGCCTGCCGCCATTGGCGGCGCCTTGGGGGATGGCGCCCCGTTGCAGCCCATTGGGCGCCATTCCGGTGGGCGAATCGTGCGGCTCGCCGTGTGTGCGATCCTGGCGGCGACCATCGTCCAACTGTCCGCCTGCGGCCAGGGTGCCGGGCCGGGCGATGTCTCGTCCGATGACCTTCCCGCCACCTCGCTGGCGAAGCCGTTTCCGGGCTGCAAGATCGAGTCGTTTGAACCCACCGAGGTCTCGCGCCAGTCGGACGGTGAAGGCGGCTCTTGGGGCCCGCGGGTCGTGATGCTGCGCTTTGAGGCCGTCTGCCTGCCCGATGCAGGCAGTCCCTCGCCGTGGTGGCAGCCGTACCGCATTTTGTTCGAGCAGCGTTTTTCGATGCCGACGAAAGAATCCGGCGCCCCGCAGGTGTGGTTCAGTGGCGACGCGGAGCCCGTGTCCGACCTGCAGCATCCCAGCCGGCCAGTGGATGCCGCGACCGAAGCCCTGGGCCGCAACTGCGCGCTGCTGCTGGACCGAATTGAAGCCCGGACCATTCCCTGCGTGCGAACCAAGGACCCTCAAGCTGCCGGCCTTCTGCAGGACGCTTTGCAGCGATACCGGAACGAGTCGAGGTTCACGATCAACATCAATGGCGAAAACGACCTCGAGGCGGTACGACTGTCGCGAGACGCGGATTGCCTTGTCTACTGGCGCCAGGTGCAGCGCCAGATGCAGACCCCACTGCAGGTTTGTTCGTCGAACTGAACGCGTGTGAGCTGCGCGATGGGCTGAGCGAAACGATGCGCGGCAGCCCAGCCGGGCGTTCGAATCCGCCCTCCGTCAGCCGGGCGGCCCCTGGCCCGAACCTTCGCCACGGACACGCTGCACACGCGTGCGATACGCACCCCCGTTGTCGCCTACGATGCGGCTGTTGCGCGTTCCCTTGATCTCGCTGACCTTGTGCTCCGAGCCGGTGATGGGCTTGGCCTCGACGATCGTCTCGTGTTCGAAGGCGTGCGATTTGTCGGTGTTGCGGTAGTAGCGATACAGGGCCCAGTACAGCGCGCCGGCGCCGGCCGGGCCGAGTGCGAGCAGCCAGAATCCACCGTCGTCACTCATTACTGGCTCCCGAGGATGAACAGGACGATAACTTCAATGAAAGTGCCGGCGCTGAGCGCGGCCAGCAGCAGCTTCCATTGCTGCACCGGCACGCTGCCCATCGTTTCGCCGGTGCGACCGTTCACCGCGATGTAGTGAATCAGGCCCTTCGGCCCCGGCTGTTGGTAGGAATACAGCCACACCGGCAGGTACATCGCCACCCAGCGCGTGCCGTGCACGTCCAGGCGTTCCTGTTCCCAGCGCACGCCGCGATCAAACCTGCCCACCGATCCCTGCACCTGGGCCCGGGCGATCGACAGCAGCTGGTCCTCCAGGCGCGGGCGCAGATTCTCCACGCCGGTGTCGCGCTTCTCCGAGGTGAAGCCCGCCAGGTAGGACGCGTTCCACTTCACCGCGTTCTTGGTGTCGAAGGGCAGGATGGTGTTGATGATGTTGTTGGTGTTGACCTTGATGTCGAGCTTGCCGCGTTCGCTGGACGATTCCAGCGGCAGGTCGTCCACGGTGAAGTCCACGTGCCGGTCCACCTGGTAGATGTCGGCGTCGTAGTAGGTCTTTTTCTTGTCGCCGGTCCCTTTGGTGTATTCGCGCGTTTTTATCTCGCCCTGGCCGGCAATGTCGGCGCTCACCTTGCCGTCCACGATCATGTAGGGCAGGTAGACGCCCACCACGTTCTCGGGCGTGAACTGGTCCTTGAATTCCTTCAGCGCGAACATCCGCCGCTTGTCCACGAACTGGCGGATGCGCGCCACCGCGTCTTCCTTCTTGATGCGGAAGGGCAGCACCGCATCGGGAACCGCGCCGTTGGCCACCTGTTCGTTCACGCCGAAAACGTGCCGGCACCAGTGGCAGCGCGCCGTCATGGCGGTTTCGGTGTTCACCATGACCTCGGCGCCGCAGCCGGTGCACTTGAAGGTCATCAGGCTGGCCGCGTCGGCCGCGATGTCCTGCGCGCCGGATGCGATCACCGTGCCGGAAAGCTGGTCGATGCCTTCGCCAAATCCGAAGGCCTCCTCGACCCGCTCACCGTGCCATTGATTGCGGCAGAACAGGCAGATCAGCACATCCGTGCCGGGCCGCTGCTTGATGTCGGTGCCGCCGCATTTTGGGCAGTGGTTCTGGCCGTCCTTGAGCTCGACGGCGGCGGTGTCAATCGCGACCGGGTCGGGGGCGAGGATTTCATCGCGGATCGGGCCGGGAAGGGTGGCCGGGTCGATCGGAAAACTGCCCGGTGCCGGCGGCACGTCCTGCGGCGATCCCGGCCCGATGCCGGGCGGCAGCGGGGGTGGCGTCGGACCCGTAGTGTTCGACATCGTGGCTGCTCGCCTTCCGGGTTACAGGCCCAAGGCCTTGGCTTTGAGCGCGTCGTAATCGGCCTGCGTGATCAGGTCCATCTCCAGCATTTCCTTGGCCTTCTTGAGCTTGGCAATCGGGTCGTCGGCCGCCGGTGCGGCCGGTGCCACCGGCTGCTGCAGGCCGCCAACGCCGAGCATGCCCGTGGCCATGCCCACGCCCACCAGGCCCGCGGCGCCGCCGGTCTCGCCCGCCGACTGCACGCCCGCCGCCACGCTGGCCTGCAGGTTGGAGTTGCCGCGCGAACCGGCCAGCGCATCGGCGCGCTGCACGGTCTTGAGCAGTTCCTTGGTGTTGGCGTCGTATTCGATCGAAATGATGGCGGTCTTGATGATGGCCAGGCCGCGATCGGAACTCCACTGGTAGGCATGCTCCACCGCGGCCGACAGGCTCTTGGCGAACCCGACCGAATCCTGCTGCAGCTTGGTGATGCGATTGCCCTTGCCCGGGTCGTTCGTGTACAGGCTGAAGGCCGGCGCCAGCGAACCCACCACTTCGTTGAACAGCTGGCTGGCGGCGGCGTTGTCGATGTCGGTGAAATCGAAGACCTGGCCGGGCTGGAGATACTTCGCCGGAACGAAGTTCTTCACGAACAGAATCGGATCAACGATCTTCATCGTGTATGAGCCGCGCGTTACCGCGCCCACCTGCGTATTGAGGAAGCCGTCGTCCCAGTAGATTTCCGACTGGGTGCCAAAGCGGTTGTCGGGCAGTTCCTTGAGCGAGACGAAGAAGGCCAGCTGCTGGCCGCCCGGCTGGCCACCGAACTTGAAGCGCTCCCAGCTCTGCTTGATCAGCGAAGACACCAGGCCGTCGCCGGCGAAGATCGACTTGGAATTGAGGTCGTCCGACCGCCATTCATAGCCGCCCGCTTCGGCGGCGAAGCCGGTGATGGCGCCGTCCTGGAACAGCAGCAGCCCGTAGCCTTCGGGCACGACGATCTTCGAACCGTTGGTGATGATGTTCGAGGAGGCCTTGGTGTTCGAACCACGCCCGGCATTGGTGCCCTGCGGCACGGCGGCGAACAGCGCCGCGGTGGCCGGCAGCCCGGCCGGAACCGTGTAGAAGTCCTTCCACTGGTCGGCCAGCACGCCGCCGACCGAACCCACCACCGCCTGCACAAGACCCATGACATCTCTCCGCGATTCGTGGCCGGTACGCTACCTGCCATGCCCGGCAAACTATACAGCCCGGATGGCGGCGCTGTGATGTGTCCGGATTTGACAACGCAGTGCGTTTCGGAAACCTGGACCGGTGCGCCTGGGCTCACCCGGTCCCGTCGCTTTCGCTGGCGCCTGGACTTCGGGTCGGGGACAATTGCGTCGCGCTACGAGGCCTGCAGCGCGACGATCCACCGTCCAGGAATTCCATGCCAACCTTTGTAACGAGCGCACGCGCGTGATTCGCACCACCGTTGCGCAACCCATGGCGCACCAGGCGGCCGCGGCATGGCTGCGCGATTTGGCAACCGGGAACCGTGTGACCGCCTACGAAAACGCCGTCAACTTCGCGCTGCCGTTCCAGGGCCACCGCCTGCAGGCGCGGCGCGGCGGGGTGGGGTCGGCGCTGTGGCTGATCCACGGCTTCCCGACCTCCAGCCGCGACTGGCGCGGTATCTGGCCCGAACTGGCTACGCAGCACGAGCTGTTCGCGCTGGACATGCTGGGCTTCGGCGCGTCGGCCAAGCCGCGCAGGTTCAAATACGCCATCGCCGCATCGGCCGACCAGTGGGTGGCGCTGGCCGAGGCCACCGGCATCAGTGAAGTGGCGATCCTGGCCCACGACTACGGCAACACCGTGGCGCAGGAGCTGCTGGCGCGGCAGCGCGAAGGCAAGCTGGGCTTCCGCATCACCTCGGTGGCGTTCCTCAACGGCGGGCTGTTCCCCGAAGCCACGCAGCCGCTGCGTATCCAGCGCCTGCTGGCCGGGCCGTTGGGGTGGTTGCTGGCGCGATTCACCAGCGAGCGCCGCTTCACCGCCAGCCTGCAGCACATCTGCGCGCGACCCTGGCCCGAGGGCGAGATGGCCGAAGCCTGGCAGCGCCTGGGCCGCGACGGCGGCAAGGCGGTGATGCCCAAGCTGCTGCGCTACATCGCCGAACGCCGCCGGCACCGCGAACGCTGGGTCGGCGCGCTGCAGCAGGCCGGCGTGCCGATCGCGCTGATCAACGGCTTGGAAGATCCGATCTCAGGCCGCAGCATCGTCGCGAGATGGCGCGAGCTGCTGCCGGCGGCACCGGTGTTCGAACTGCCGGGCGTAGGGCACTTCCCGCAGGTGGAGGCGCCTGACGAGGTGCTGGCGGCGTACCGCGAGTTCATGCGAGCCGGCTGACGGATCGAAGAACGGGAAGAACGGGGTCAGGTTCACTTTTTCACGAATCACGCATCAGCGTGCAGACCGTGAGCTTCGAACGGCTGGTCCAGTCCCTGGCCGAAGATCACCAGCTGTTCGTGATGGACAGGAAAGGAACACCCAGTGGTGTCGATCCACTACGAGCTGGATCAGCGGTAGGGCGCTCACGCCCGTGAAGGCAGCACAGGATCGCCCTCGGCATGCTGGTCAGGGTTCCACGGGCAGCTGAGCCTTTGTGTCGCGCAATGCAGCCAATCGGCTGCTGTCCAGCCACTGCCCCAGCCGCACCACGCCATGGATGCGACGGGTGTTGGAAATATCCTCAAGCGGGTTGCCATCCAAGAGTACGAGGTCGGCCCTGGCCCCAGCGGTGATGAGCCCGCGCTCGTCGCCCGATTCGAAGTATCGCGCTGGCTCCAACGTCGCCGCTGCAAGTGCTTGGCGGGGTGTGAGGCCCGCCTCCACCAGCAGTTCGAGCTCAGAGTGCAAATCCTCTCCAGGCAAGCCACCCTCACAAGCGGAGTCAGTGCCGGCCAGCAGCGATGCACCTGACTGCATCAAGCGCCCGACCATTTTCTTCTGTGCTTCCCACCATCGATGTTCGCTTGCCCGCTCCTCGGGCATTTGGGCGCGCTTGTCGCGCGCGTACTCGGCGTGCGCGTCCCGTACGGATCGAGGCAACCAGGATTGCAATCGCTTCTCAGCCCATCGGGGATCCTCTACAGCGACCTTTGCATGCTCGACGACCAGTGTGGGTGTGAACCAGACGGCGTGGTTGCTAACTGCCGAAAGGATGTCAGGGCACTGAGCATGCGCCAGCCATCCCCACTTCACGTCTGCTTCCGACCACCCGTCCTGTGCAAAGAACAGCGACAGCTCATCTTTTTCTGCGGTAAAGCACATGAGCAAGGGGTCACGTATGTGTTCGATACTGCGCTGACCTGCATGGATCGCATCAAGCAGGCCGACGGTTTCCACTGGAACATGCCCCGCGATCACCATGCCGGATGCTTTTGCTGCCTTGGCCAATGCGAGATACGACTCCAGCGATATCTTCTCGTAAACCTTGACGAAATCCATCCGCAGGGCTTCAAGGCTTGCGACAGCCGTAACCGCCTCCTCGGGCGTGCGCGCGGACAGGCTGGTGCGCCAACCGGTACCGCTGACGACAGGGCCGCTCAGAAGAATGCGCGGTCCGACAAGCTCGCCACGCTCGACCTCCGCCCGCCACGCTTGAAGCGTCACAGGCTCAACGGATTCGCAACCGTCGGTGGGCCTACTCAGTCCACCGCCCATATCCCGCACGCCCGTTACCCCATGTGCGACGAACTGGGGGAGATACGAGCGATCCGTGATGTGCACGTGCATGTCCCAGAGCCCGGGAATCATGTACTTGCCGGTTGCATCCACAACGGTTGCTCCCGGCTGAGCGCCAGCAGCCTTGGCATCCGTGATGGATGCAATACGACCCGCGTCCACGACAACCAACATATCGGGCAGAACGGAGCCTGTGGCCAGATCCACTATTGATACATGTTCGAACGCCAACTGGCCTCTGGGTTGTTCTGTGGTGGCAGCTGCCGCGAAACCCAGCATCAGACCTAGCGTGACTTTGATCATGGACGAAGTAATCCTGGGCCGCCGCGTGCGCCAAACCACCAGAGCTATCGACAGAGATATCCGCTTATGAATCCGATCGGCGTTCCGGGCACGGGCCCGCAACCCAATGGTTCTTGGCGAGTGTAGGCTGGCCGTTCCCGTCAAACAATCCGACCCAGGTCCGCACAGCTACGATGGGTCCATGTCGGTCGCCTTGCAGCGTTTTCACCGCCCGAAACCGATGCAATCACCTCAGGCGAATGGCCGTTGGAACCCATCAAAGCCAGGTGGCCCTCGGCGCTGCAGTCCCCCGTTTACCTTACTGGTAACTAAGGAGCACCCCATGCGATCACAAGCGGCCGTTCTAGTGGCGCTGTTGGGATCGGTATTCGCGGTCACGTCCCCGGTCCACTCGGCAGGAGTGGCTGCACATCCTGCGTCGTATGCGCCAGAAGCGCCCGCCTATCCGCCAGCCCGCCGTGGCGACGTTACGGATACCTTCCACGGGGTTCAGGTGCCCGACCCCTACCGCTGGATGGAGGACCTGCGCGACCCGACGCTCAACACCTGGATCGAGGCCCAGAATCTTTTGTCAGGGCCGTACCTGGACGATGCCGCGCGCTTTGATGCGATTCGCGGGCGGATGACCCTGCTGGCCGATCTGTTCCCCACCCGGGAGGCGGAGCGCGAGGCAGGCGGCCGGGTCTTTTTCCGCGAGTTGATGGACGGCAAGGTACGACTGTACGTACGGGAGCCGCAGGTGGCTGCGGCGCGTGTCCTGCTGGACCCGGAAACCCTTGGCGAAGGCCTGGCATTGAAGGCGTACGTCCCTGCGCCCGATGGCCGCCACGTGGCGTACCTCGTTGGGGCATCCGGCACCGACTGGGGCGAGGTGCGAATCCGCGACGTGGCGTCCGGGCGCGACCTGCCCGATGTGCTCGCGAACGTGCGCTTCCAGGGCCCCTTCCACTGGACGGCGGACGGCCTGGGGCTGGTCTACCGGCGATTCGCGCCACCGCGCGACGGACGGCGCGAGTTGCCCGCCGAAGACCCGGCCATCTACCTGCATCGCCTGGCGCAGCCGACGGCCGACGACCTTCGGCTGTTCGCGCTGCCGGAGGATCGGCGCGACTGGAGCCTGACGCTCGGCTTGCCCGGCGACCGCCGCCAGCTCTTCGCCTACGTCGAGCGCGGCCCGTGGGGTCCCGGCAATCTCGGCGGCTCGCGTTCGCAGCTGCATGTGCTGGCGCTGGACGCCAGCGGGCAGCCGGTGGACGACACGGGCGCACGCCAGCTGTCCGAGCCCGATGCCGCCTACCGCGTGGTTCACGCCGAAGCGGGGCGGGCGTGGGTGTTTACCAACCTGGACGCGCCTCGCGGCCGCGTGGTGCTGATGAACCTCGAAAACCCGGCGCCGAATCATTGGAAGACGCTGGTTCCTGAAACTGATGGCGTGCTGATCGACGTGGCCTGGCTGGGCGGCCGGCTGGTGACGCACCGGTTCGAGAACGTGCATAGCGCAGTGCGGGTATTTGCTCCCACCGGCAAGCCCATCGGCGAGATAGCGCTGCCCGGGACCGGCGTGGTGCAGGGGCTCGAGGGCAGTGCCAGCTCGTCCCAGGTTCGGATGATGTATTCGGGCCTGCTGCAGCCGCCGGTGATGCTTCGCCATGATCTCGATCGCGGTACCACCACGACTGAATCCAGCAACGGCCAGGCCCCTGACCTGACGGGGTTCGAAGTTCGCCAGGAGTGGTTCGCGTCGAAGGACGGCACGCGCGTGCCGATGTTCGTCGTGCTGCGACGCGGTCTCGCCCGCGACGGCTCCCACCCGACCCTCCTTTACGGCTATGGGGCCTCGGGCACGTCCACGCTGCCGGTCTTCAGCGAAGACAGCGTCGCCTGGGTGCAGATGGGTGGCATCTACGCCATCGCCAACCTGCGCGGCGGCGGCGAGTTCGGAAACGCCTGGTACCAGGCTGCCGTTCGCGAGCGCAAGCAGACGACGTTCGACGACCTGATGGCCGCCAGCGAACATCTCATCGCCCAGGGCTGGACATCGCCGCGCAAGCTGGCGATATCCGGGGCGTCCAATGGCGGGCTTCTGGTGACGGCCACGATGCTGCAGCGGCCCGATCTTTTCGGCGCAGTGCTGGCCGACGTGCCGGTAACCGACGCTTTGCGCCGCCACCTGTCGGGCAACGGCCCACAGCAGGTCGACCAATGGGGCACGCCCGATGATCCGGCGGTGTTCCCAGCCCTTCGCGCCTATTCGCCGGTGCACAACGTGGGGCAGGGCCGCTGCTATCCGGCCACCCTCATCACGACGTCGCGCGACGACGACCGCATGCCGCCCTGGCACGCCTACAAGCTCACTGCGGCGCTGCAGGCGGCCCAGTCCTGCCCGAAGCCGATCCTGCTGTCCGTGCGCGACAGCGGGGGACACGGCGGGGGTGACGGGGACGCCTGGCTGACGTCGGCCGCGAGGCAGCTCAGTTTCCTTGCCCGCGAACTGGGCATGACGGTCGCGCCCTGAATCGAGCCAACGCACTCGCGCCAGCGTCAGCGCGCCAGCGCGATCCGGGCCAAGGCGTAAGCCGCCTCCTGCGCTTCGGCGCGGGCGCTGGACTTGCCCGAATTCGACATCACCGCGACCACGATGCCGTGCTCGGGCAGCAGCACGAAAAACGCCGCCGCGCCGGGCTGGGTGCCGCCGTGGTGCAGGATCGGCACCGGGCGGTCTTCGCCCAACAGCCGCACCGAGTCGTCCACGCGCCAGCCCAGGGCGTAGTTCTGGGGGTTCATGCTGCCGTCGGCCAGCGCCAGCGGCGTCCACAGTTCGCGCGTGGCGGTCTTGGAGAGCAGGTCGTCGCCCAGCAGGGCCAGCCCCAGCCGCACCAGGTCGGTGGGCGTCGTCACCATGCCGCCGCCGGCGATCTTGTAGCTGGAATCGATCGGATACGACGGCGTGTACAGGCCGCCCCCACCCGCGTAGAAGGCCACTCGGCCGGGCATCGGTGCCGCGGTATCCACGGCGGTGTCGACCATGCCGGCCGGCTGGAACACCAGCGTGTCAAGCAGCGAGGGGAAGTCCTGGCCGGCGGCGCCTTCCAACTCCCGCGACAGCAGCGAATAGCCGAAGGTCGAGTACCGGAAGCCGGTGCCCGGTTCGAAGCGCAGCGCGTCGTCGACGAACATCGGCAGGCCGGCCGCCACGGTGTCGTACTGATGCGTGGAATAGTTTTCGTGCCAGCCCATCCACCAAGCTGGAATCCAGGTGTAGTGCCTTACGCCGGCGCGGTGCGAGGCCAACAGCTTCGCGGTCAGCGGCTGCAGGTGCGCAGGAAGTCCGTCAACGTAGTTCGACATCGGCGCGTCGAGCGCGAGCTTGCCGGCATCCACGAGCCGCATCATCGCGACCGCGGTGATCGGCTTGGCCACGCTGCCGGTGCGATAGCGCGAGCGCGGCGTAGCCGGCAGTCCGCGTTCGATGTCGGCATAGCCGGTGGCGCCGGCCCACTGAAGCTGGCCGTCCCAGGCGATCGCCGCCGAGACCGACGGCAGGCCGACCCGTTCGCGGCTTTCGCGCAGCGCAAGCGCCAGCGACTTCGCCAACTGCGGCGACAGCCCGGGCGCGTCCTGCTGGACGTCCTGCGCCGCCGGAACCTCCGGCAAGGCCTGGCCCGGCCAGGACCACAGGCCGAAGAACACCACGTTCGGGCCCAGCAACAGGGCACAGATGATCAGGAGGTTGCGCGCGTGCCGCAGCAGGCGTCGTCCCAGGCTGTGGTTCTTTTTCGGAGGCGACTGGCTGCTCATGGGCAATCCCGGGTGGTGAAAGCGGAGTCTAGGCATAAGCGTGCCGCGACATACCTGCCGGAAGTCAGCGCTTCAGCGCCTGAAAGGACGCCGATGCCGACCGGCTTGGCGCACAGGGTCATGCCGGAGGTTCTGATGGGACTCGTCGGCGGGCTGGGTTAAGCCAAGACCGGGATACTCCCAAAGCATGGATGAATACGAACTCATGCTGACCCTGGTGGGCCTGGCCCTGCTGGGCGCGGCCTGGGTGCCGCACCTGGTCAAGAGCAACCCGCTGACCTTCCCCCTGCTTTTTGTCGCGGCGGGCGCGGTGATCTACCTGCTGCCCTTGCCGCTGCCGCCGGTGAAACCGGTGCGCTACCCGCTGATTGCCGAACGCCTGACCGAGCTGTGCGTGCTGGTGTCGCTGGTGGGCGTGGGCCTGCGCATCGACACGCGGTTCGGCTGGCGGCGCTGGCATCTTACGTGGCGGCTGTTGGGCATCACCATGCCGATCACCATCCTGGCGGGCCTGTGGCTGGGCTACGCGTGGCTGGGCTATGGCTTTGCCACGGCGGTGCTGCTGGGCGCGGTGATGGCGCCCACCGATCCGGTGCTGGCGTCGGACGTGCAGGTGCATGCGCCGGGCGAGGGCGGGGAAGATCCGGTGCGGTTCGCCCTGACCTCGGAAGCCGGGCTCAACGACGGCCTGGCGTTCCCCTTCGTGGGACTGGCGATTGCGCTGGCGCTGGCCACCGCCGGCGAGCCGATGGACTGGGGCAAATGGCTGGCGCTGGACGTGCTGTGGAAGGTGCTGGGCGGTCTCGCCATCGGCCTGGGCGTGGGCTATGCGCTGATGCACCTGATCTTCCGCAGCGAACGCGAGCCCACGCTGTCGGCCAGCAGCGACGGCCTGACGGCGCTGGCCATCACGCTGACCGTCTACGGCGTGGCCGAGCTCGCCCACACGTATGGGTTCCTGGCGGTGTTCGTCGCCGCGCTGGTGGTGCGGCAGAAGGAAAGTGACCACCAGTACCACAAGGTCCTGGATACGTTCGCGCAGCAGTGCGAGAAGCTGTTGATGGCCGTGATGCTGCTGTTGCTGGGCGGCGCGTTGGCCGGTGGAATACTGTCGCGCCTGTCGTGGCGCGAAATCGTGTTCGCCCTGGCCTTCGTGCTGGTGGTGCGTCCGCTGGCCGGCTGGTTGGCTTTGATTGGCACGGACCTGAGGCGCGGCGACCGCTGGGCCATCGCCGTTTTCGGCGTGCGCGGCGTCGGCTCGCTGTATTACCTGGCTTACGCCGTGAACCAGGCCCACTTCCATGACGACGAGCAGCTGTGGGCGGTGGTCTGCCTGGTAGTCGTCCTGTCGATCATGTTGCACGGGTTGAGTGCCGCCGCGGTGATGCGTTGGTTGGACCGGAGCAGGCGGGGCGGGCGCGGACGCAAGCCTGCGCAAGATTGAAGAAAGCAGCGCCCCGCGGGTGACGAAGCAGTCAGCGCCGTGCGGGCCTTTCCCGCGCACCGTTCCCATCGCCAGGGCTACCCGCTACAGTGCCAGTGGCTGCGGGGCGTTGCCCAGCCCATTCAGGCAGCTTGAAATCAGGCCCGATCAGGGGGGCGAATGGCAAGTCGCGTTGCGGCACATGGCGGCCATCGGGCAGTGTTGCGCTGCGCTGCCGTCGTGCTGTGGCTTGTATTTGCCGCGATGGGAACCGCGCAGGCGGAAACCGAATACACCCTGGCCGACGGCCTGTCGCAGAATTCGGTGCTGTCGATGGCGCGCGACGAGGATGGATTCCTTTGGCTGGGCACCGAGGACGGCCTGAACCGCTTCGACGGCTATGAGTTCCGGGTGTTCCGCCCCGAGGGTTCCAACGCGCTGGCCGCGGGCGCCAACTACATTCGCGCCATTCAGGCCAGTGGCCAGCACCTGTTCCTGGCCACCAACGGCGGCGGCCTGGCAATTTTTGACCGTGAATCAGAGCGCTTCCGCCTGCTGGGCGTGGCCGACGGTTTGCCGGCCGAACACCTCAACGCCCTGGCGATGGTGGGGCCGCAGGCGCTGTACGCGGCTTCGCGCAACGGCCTGGCGCGGCTGCAGTGGCAGGGCGACCCGATGCTGGCGGAGATCACCATCACGCCGCTGCCCTTTGGCGAGAATGCGCGCCAACGCGACGTCTGGGACCTGCACGCCGGCGCCAGCGGCCTGTGGATCGCCACCGGCGATGGCGTTTTCCGCGCCGACCCCCAGGGCCGCGTCGAGCCCGTTCCGGTGCCCGGCCCCGAACGTCCGTTCAATACCGATGCCCTGCTGGAGTTTCCTGCCGGTGTGCTGTGGGTCGGCACCTGGAGCGATGGTCTGTTTCGCATCGACCTGGTTTCCGGCGCCATGCGCCGGTTCCTGCCCGGCCAGGAAGACACCCGCGGCTTGCGCACGCCACGAGTGCATTCGCTCAAGGCGGGTCCGGGCGGCACGGTGTTCATCGGCACCGACCGCGGACTGTCCTGGTTCGATCCCGGATGCGACTGCGTCAAGCAGCTCGAGCATCGTCGCTCGGCGCGCGTCGCCGGACGCGGTTTCACGCTGCTGGCGCTGGAGGTGGACGAACTTGGCGGGGTGTTTGCCGGCTTCTGGGGCGAGGGCCTGGTGCGGTTCACGCCGCAGGACCGGGTGTTCCATGTCGAGCGAAAGCGCGACGAGAGCCCGCCCGGCCTGAACCACAGCCGGGTGCGGGCGCTGCTGGAAGACCGCGCCGGAGACCTGTGGGTGGGCAGCGGTGGCGGCGGCGTGCAGCGCGTGGCGGCGAAGGACCGGATCGCCGGCGCGCCGTGGCAGTTCGAGTCGCTGCCGTTTCCCGCGCAGGCGCCGGAAGCAGCGCGGCTGGCCTGGCATTTCGTGCAGGACCGCAGTGGCCGACTTTGGGTCGGAACCGACGACGGCCTGTACTGGACCGACCCGCAGCGTATTGACTGGCAGCGCGAACGTCCCTACGGCGAGGACGTGCCGATGCCGGGCGTGCGGAACATGCTGGAGGACAGCAGGCAACGCCTGTGGGTGGCGTCCTCCGGCGGGCTGGGGCGCATTGATGCGCCGGGCATGCCGCGTCAACGCATTCCCATCACCGACCAGAGTAGCGATCCCTCGTTCCGGCGCCAGGACGAAAGCGTGCATGGTCTCTACCAGGATCCTGAGCAGCGCCTGTGGATAGGCACGTCGGGCGGCCTGCACATCATGGATGCCGATGGCACTGTGCTGGCGCATTACCGCGCCAGCGACGGGCTTCCCGGCCCCATCGTCTGGAGCATCTACCGGCACATCGACGGCAGCCTCTGGCTGGCCACCAGCGGCGGGCTGGCGCGGGTTGTGCTCAATGGCAAAGGCGTCGAGGGCCTCACCTTCGAGGACATGTCCGGTCGAGTCGGCCTGCCGCACGGCGGCGTTTTCGGCATCCTGGGCGATCGCGACGGCCAGCTTTGGTTGACCGGCAACCGCGGCCTGATCCGCTTCCATCCGGGCACGTTGGAATACCGGGCCTGGAAGCAAAGCGATGGCATCGCGTCGGACGAATTCACCATCAACGCCCTGACGCGTGGCGGCGACGGTTGGCTTTACCTGGGCGGCATCGATGGCATCACGGCGTTTGATCCCAGCCTGCTGCGCGAGCAGCTCGAGCGCCCGCGGCCGACCCTGACCCGGGTCAGCCAGGATGGCGTGGCGCTGCACCCCACGGCCGCCAGCGGCGATATCGCGGCGCTGCAGCTGGATCATGCGCATGCGCCGATCATCCTGGATTTCTCGGGCCTGGTATTCGATGCGCCCGGTGCGGCGCGCTATAGCTACCGGCTGGATGGCGCCGACGACTTCACCGAGCTGGGCGCGCGTCGTTCGCTGATCCTCGACCGGCTGCCTTCTGGCTCTCATGTGCTCGAGCTTGCGGTGGATAACCGCGGCCGCCGTGAGTCGCGGAAGCTGCTTTCCATCGAAGTGATTCCACCGCTCAGCGCAACCCTGCCATTCCGTATTGCCTTGGCCTTGGTAGTGCTGGTGGTGCTGGCCCTGCTTTACCTGTGGCGGGTACGCCAACTGACCGGCCAACGCCGCCGTCTGGAATCGCAGGTCACCAACCGCACCCGCGAACTTCGCGCCCAGAAGGAAGCCCTTGAAGCCACCGCCGAGGCCTTGGTGGTGGCCAATGACAAGCTGAAGTCGCTTTCGCTGATCGACCCGTTGACCAGCCTGCCCAACCGGCGCGCGCTGATCGATCGGACCGAAGCGGAACTGAGCAAGCCCTTCGCCGGCACCCCGCCGATTCTCGCGCTGATCGACCTGGACCATTTCAAGCGCATCAACGATGAACACGGCCACCTTGCCGGCGATGATGTGCTGCGCGATTTCGCGCGCCTCCTTACCGCACAGTCCAGTTCAAACGTGATGGTGGGACGCTGGGGCGGGGAAGAATTCCTTGCGGTTTTCTCGCCCGCCCAAGCCGATGGCGCCACGCAGTGGGCCGAGCGCCTGCTGGCCCAGGTCCGCACCCGGCGGGTGGTGCATGGGCAGATCAGCATGACCTATCGCGTCAGCATCGGCATCGCCCCCGCGGTGCCGGGCGACAGCATGAACTCGCTGCTGGGCCGCGCCGACCACGCCCTTTATGGCTCCAAGGCCGACGGGCGTGACCGGCTTCAGCTGGCTACCGATCCCGAAAGTTGATGCCTGTTCATGCTGACGGTTGGGCGGGAAGCCCGGCTTTCAGGCGTTTCATTCGCTTGTTGGCGCCGGTCCTATCATCTCCCGCAGAACAGCCCGGGCCTGGTCAAAGCGCGCATGCATTCGCGGCACCCGCACGGCCCCGTATTTTTCACGCGAATCCTTGTCGGCGAAATCAATTCCGCGGATCAGGTCGGCGGCGGCCGCGGCGCGGGCCGTGGGCTCGCTGCTACCGACCGCGCCAATCCAGATCGGCGAGGAGTGCGCGAACGGCCGGGCATGCATCGTTGGCCACGAGTCGGCGGCCGCGGCAGTGGCATACGCGCGGGCGGCGATCCAGCCGCCAACAGGCAGCGCCGCCGTGCCGGTGTAGGTGCGGCTCTGGCCGGCGTCCACGCCCTTCAGGCTTTCAACCACGGTGCCGTTCACCACGATCTCGAGTACGTCCACGGCCACCGTCGAGCTCAGCTGCACGCGCCAGGCTTGAGGCCCGGACGGGGTGACGTCACCGGGCTTGGCGCCGTTGTCGAGTTCAAACAGCAGGGCCGGGCCGGTAGTGACGAAGCTGTGGCCGGAGGCGGCGGCTTCGCGGACGGTGTCGGGGTTGGCGGTGGCCGGGTCGAGGCGCACGTAGGTGCGGCCGGTGCCCACTGCCGGCGTGCGGTGGAAATCGACCCAGCCGTCGGTGCCGGACATCGCGGCCACGGGCCGACCGATATTGAGCAGGCGATACCACAGATGCGTGTTGCCCAGCGGGCTGGTCCAGGCGCAGACGATTTCCAGCCCCAGCCGGTCGGCCAGGACGCCGTCGGAGAGCAGTTCCAGCGGAATCGGCGACTTCTCCAGTTCGGTGAACGGGTCAACGTCCGAGCCGATCGGGTGCACGTAGGTGGCGAAGGCGCCGTGGGCCTGCGCGAAGGCGATCACGTCGCCATTGGTCAGGTCGGGGTTGCCCAGGGCGGGGTTGGTGGGGCCGAAGAACCACGGGGCGAAGGGCTTCTTGGTGCCCAGCAGCCCGACATGGCCGTGGTAGTGCGAACGCACCTCCTGGGCCTGGTCGACCACGCGCCCGGCCTCGGCGGTGCGAACGCCCATCAGCGGCGCGTCGATGCGGCGCTCCCAGCGGTTCCAGGACATGGGCGAGACGTTGTCCAGGTCTTCGCCCGCGAGCAGGCGCAGCGCGTTCTGGTGACTGGCGCGGTGGTGGCCGTCGCCGTTGAGATGGATGTGGTGGTCGACCGAAACATAGCCGGCCGCAGCGGCGTCCCACATCGGCGCGAGCGTTGCGCTGGCAGTGGCGTTGCCGCCCGCGCGCACCTGCACCTGCTGCTTGACGATCGGCGCCATCGGGCCACGCGCGACGGTGACGCTGTACTCGCCCACCGGCAGCGTCAACGTCGACTGTCCGGCCACGTAGAAATAATGGCGGCCGGTCTGGGAATCGAAATAGGTGGCGTCCTCGCCGTAGGCGACCGGATGACCCGCGCCCGAGGCCGACATCGCGGCGATCGCCACCCGGGCGGTGATCGGCTGGCCACCGGCATCCTTGAGCGACACCGACAGCGTGCCGGTGGGGGTTCCATAGTCCCACCGCTTGATCTCGACCTGCGTGGCTTCGCCGCCATAGGTGGCCATGCGCTGGAGGCGGAACTGCCGGGCCTCATCCAGGTCGACGAAGTAGATCTGCTCGCCGTCGGCGCTGAACGCCGGCGTCAATGCGAACGGATGGCCATGGGTCAGCCGGCTGGTCACCTCGGGATGGTCGATGTCCATCGTCCACAGGTGGTAGTCGTTGTCGATCGGCGCGCTGTAGACAATCAGCCGCTGGCGCGGATGGACGTCGGCGCTGAGGTGGTAGGTGAGGGTTTCGGTGTGGATGACTTCATCGGTGCCGCTGGCGATGTCGCGCAGGCGCAGCACGCGGCTGGCACCGTTGCCATGCAGGTAGACCAGCCCGCCGGGCATGCGCCGGGCGTTGCGCTCGACCTGGGGCAGGTCGGTCAGGCGCTCGTCCGCGCCGGTGGCCAGGTCGCGGCGCCACAGGCTCAGCACGTCACCGCGGCCGGAGCTGTAGTACAGGGACTTGCCGTCGGCCGAGAACTCCGGGTCCAGTTCGATGGTCGGCGTATTGATGATCTGCTCGTCGCCATCGGCGAGGCTCAGGATGACGATCGAGGTGTCCCGGCCGCTGTCGCGAACCAGCGCCAGGCGATCGCCGTCGGGCGACCAGCGCGGCCGTGAATCGACGCTGGCGCCGTCGGTCAGGCGGGTGGCCACGCCCGACGCAAGGTCCAGGCGCCAAATCCAGCCTTTCGCCGCGAAGGCGAGGCTCTTGCCGTCCGGCCCGGGCGCCGGATCCGTCGGGCCGTCGGCCAGGATCGGCAACTCGTGCTGCTCCAGGTAAACGTGGTGGCCGAAGTCCGACAGCTTGGAGTATCGATTTGTCCACTGGGCGGACGCGGGGGCGGGCACTGCCAAAGCGGCAAGGCCGATCGCAATGGCGCAGCAGCTCACGGTTCGAAAGGTCACGCGATTCCCCTTGGCTGGTGGGCGCGCAGCGGCAACCCACGCTGGCCGGCCCTGTGCCCACACATTACCAGAGCTGTGAAACGCCTCACGCCGCGGCAACAGGCTGGGCCGGCAGGCTTCATGCGGCATGCCCGACTACAAGATCCGCGTGCCCGGCACGGTGGTGCTGAAAGCCGCCAAAGCCATCGCCGAGCGCCGCGACCACGTGACGCCGAAGCGCTAACTGGCCGGGAGGGGCGGGCAGGGCCGATGCGCCGTGCCCGTCCCGGCGGCTATGCTTGCGCGAAATAGCGAGGGTCGCAGGCATGGCGAAGCACGGTGGCAGGGCGCTGTGGCTGATGGTGCTGCTGGGGCTTGCCGGCTGCGGCCATGATCCGCCGCCGGAAGGCTACCGACTGGCGGACAAGAGCTGCGAGGACCTGAGCGGTCGCTGGATGATGGACCCTGCCGACCTGGCATGGCTGGAAACGCATCGCCAGCCTCCCGCAGGGACGGTTTTTCCCTTCCTGGTCATCCAGAGCGACCGCAACGCACTGCTGGAGCTGGTGGCGCGACGCCGCCCGGCCGATGTGCTGGCCGAAGCCACCACGCTGGGGCTGACCCACCCCGAGCGTTACCGCGCCTGGCGCGCCCGCCTGCGCGGTGAACCGGTGGGCAGCCATCCCATCAACGACGGCGCCCGCGACCCGGTGGTGGAACTGCGCTGGCAGTTGGGCACGCGGGACTGCCGTTTCGGCTGGCGCGACGCCGGCATGGCGTCCGACGTCACGCCCAGGCCCGGCAGCGAAGCCCTACCGCACATCGCTGCGCTGTCGTTGGCCCTGGGTGCCGACGGCTCGCTGTTGATGCGGCGCGATATCCGCAAGATCAACTACACCGGCCTGTCCGTTTCCGGAAAGGAATTCCGCTGGTACAGCTACGTCTACTCGGACTGGCGTCGGCTGGCGCCGCTGCCGGACGCGCTGCTGCCGGCGCTGCCCGATATTGCCGGCCTGCCTGACTTCCCCACCGGACACGAACGGCGCATGGCCGAAAGCGCACGGCAGCAGAAACTGAGCGTCTTCAATTTCTGGTTCCGGGCGCGGCTGCCGGCCGACGTCACCATCACAATGCTGCGCGAGCGCCAGTTCGACCCGGTGGCACTGGCGCTGCCGGTCAACCAGATGCGGGTTGAGCTCGCCGGCCATTGGCCGGTAGGTGGCGAGGATCCCTTCACACCTCTGCTGCAGGCTTATCCCGGCATTGGGCCGATACAAATCAAGCAGGCCCGGCTGCAGGCCAACAACCGTCCGTATCGCATGCTGGAGTTCACGCTGACGGCCGACTAGTCCCGGTTGCGCCGCACCCCTCACGCCCCGGCGACAGCTCCGGCGTTGGAATGCAGCGATGAAACCCACTCTCGCCACCCTCGTGCTGCTCGGTATGCTGCCCCTGTCGGCCATCGCGTCGTCCCCGGAGCCCGCCATGCGCACCCTGATGAACTTCGACAGCCGCCCGCAGGAACCGCGCTGGGTGGCGGTGAACGACGGCGTGATGGGCGGTCGTTCCAGCGGTGGCCCGGTGATGGCTGAAAACCACATGGACTTCAGCGGCGATCTTTCGCTGGCCAACAACGGCGGCTTCTCGTCGGTGCGCACCGTGGGCCGCGATTTCGACCTGGGTGACGCCACCGAAGTGGTGCTGCGGGTGCGCGGCGACGGCCGGAGCTACCAGCTGCGGCTGGCCACCGATGCCCGCTACCGCGGGATGTCGGTGTCCTACGGCGCGGAGTTCAAGACCACGGCGGGCGAGTGGATCGAGGTGCGGCTGCCGATTTCGTCGCTGCAGCCCACGGTGCGCGGCTATGCGCTGCAGGGTCCGCCCCTGGACGCCACGAACGTGCGTGAGATCGGCCTGCTGATCGGCGACAAGCGCGAGGGCGCGTTCGCGCTGTCGGTGGACTGGATCGCGGTGCAGTAAGGCCGACGCTCAGGCCGGCAGGTCGGCCGGCTCGACCCGGCGCAGCCGGCCGCGCTCTTCCAGCGCCGCCGGGGTAGCGCCCGCTTCCACCGGGTATTCGCCGGCACCCACGAATCCCGTCCAGCCACCGCGGCCGCTCGACTTGCTGCTGTACAGGGCGTAGTCGACGATCTTCAGCGCGCCGTCCCACTCGGGCGAGGTGCCGGGCCAGGTGGGCAGGGGCACGAAGCCCAGTGAAGCGGCAACGTGCAGCGGCTGGCCGTCCACGTCCAAGGGATGCTCGCGCAGCTGCCGCAGCAGGCGCTCGCACAGGGCCGGGCCCTGGTCGGCGGAGGCACCGCGGCAAAGCCACATGAACTCCTCGCCACCCCAGCGCACCAGCAGGTCGCCTTGGCGGGCAACGGTGCGCAGGGCGTCCGCGAACAGCTGCAGGGCGCGGTCGCCGGTGTCGTGGCCGTGGGTGTCGTTGACCGCCTTGAAGTGGTCCAGGTCGGCCATCACCAGCACGCCGGTGTCGGAAGCATTGGCGGCGGCGATACGGTCCAGCAGCTGCCGTCGATTGCCCAGCCCGGTCAGGGCGTCTTCGCGGCTCTGCTGCTTGATGCTGGCGTTGAGTGTCTGCAGGGCACTGCGCTGTTCCTCGATCTCGGCGTTGCGGGCGGTCAGTTCGCGGTGGCTGCGCGCGCGCAGGCGGTGGGTGCGCCACAGCAGGGCCAGCACCGCGATAACGGCGACCAGGCTGGCCAGCAGGGCCAGGTTGATGGCGTTGGCGCGGGACTTGCTGGCCTGCAGCGCATCGTTCTCGGCCCTCTGCAGCTCGTTGGCGGCCTCGGACTCGGCCAGCGCCTGTTCCTTGCCGGCCAGTGCAATGGCGTTTTCCAGGTCGCCGATGCGGGTCTTTGATTCGGTGTTGATCACCTCGTCGTTGAGCGCCTTGAACTCGTGCATGGCGGCCAGGGCTTCGCCGGTGCGGCCCAGCGCTTCGAGGTTTTCGATCAGCACCGGGTACAGCTCCAGCCGCTTGGGGCGAACGTCGGCGCTTTGGTAGAGTTCGCGGGCGCGCTGGAGGTGGGGCATGGCCTCGGCGCGGCGGTCGAGGGCCACCAGGGTTTCGCCGATGTTTTTTTCCACCACGCCGCGCACGTCGGGCGGGTCGGACGGGCTCACCTGCGGCAGTAGCTCCTGGAAGGCGGCCAAGGCTTCCGTATTGCGGCCTTCGTCGCGCAGCAGCGCGGCATAGTTGTTCAGCACGCTGCTGGTGGGCAGCTGGTTTGCGCGACCAAACGCCAGCGCTTCTTCGGACCAGCGCCGCCCCTCGTCGGAGTGGCCGGCGCCGATGTGGGCGGTGGCCACGATGGAAAGCACGCCCATGCGGGCCTCAGGGGTTTGTGCCTGAGTGCGCTGAACCAGTTCGGCGCGTTCGGCGTACTCGATGGCGCGGTCGAACTCGCCCAGGTTGATGGAGATGCCGGCGAGGTTGCGCAGGATGCCGGTGTCTGCCGGACGGTCGAGCGCGACCAGCACGCGATCGGCGCCCATCAGTGATTCGATGGCTTCAGGGAATTGGCCCTGCATCGCATGGACGGCGCCCTTGGCACGCAGGGCGTCGAGCAACGCAACGCTGGGCGTGTCGCCCAGCAGGGTGAGGATGGTTTCCAGCGTCGCGGCGGCGTCGGCCAGGCGTGGCACGCGCGAGTAAACGGTCATCAGGTGCTGAAGCATGCCGGCCCTTTCTGTCGCCGGCACGCTGTCCAGGCGGGATGCCGCCTGCACGCGCGGCTCCAGGGCTTCCAGTGCGTCGAAGTCACTGGCGGTGAAGCGGCGCTGGAGTTCGAGCGATAACAGCTTCACCTCGGCGATGCCGTCGGTGGGCGCAGCGGCAAGCAGGGTGGCCGCCAATTGTTTGGCTTCATCCAGGCGGCGCTCCTGGATGTAGATGAGCAGCAGCGGGCGGGCCGCCGCGGCGTAGGCGGGATTCGAAGCATCGGCGCGCAGCGCCTGCAGCGCGGCGACCGCTCCGGCGGGGTCGGTGGCGTAGCGTTCAGCGGCTTCGATCACGGCTGGGGGCAGCGGCTGCGGCGCCGTTGCCGGGCTGGCGGGCGTGGCCCACGCAAGGCATGGAACCAGCATCATCGCGAGCAGCGAGCGGCGGGCGGCTGCAGGCAGCCGCATTGCAGTGGTCATTACCTGGTCTCTTCTTTCGCTTGGTATTCAGGGGGAAGAATTGCTCACCCGGGCCCCAGTCCGCAACCCTCACGCGCAGGCGTCGCGTTCACCTCGAAACCGGGCGAACGTTATCGCCGCGTGACAACGATGCAAGTTACGCGTTGTTTCGTCCCGGGGGTTCACCGTAGGGAAAGTGCGCGGCGAACATACTCATCTTCCCCCCCCCGAAAGAGTGGAGCTTTTCATGAGCAACGCCAAACGCATCGCCATACTCGCCACCGACGGCTTCGAGCAGTCCGAGTTGATGGACCCGCGCGCCCTTCTCAAGAAAGCCGGCTTCACCGTGGACGTGATCTCGCCCGATCCGGGAAAAATACGCGGCTGGAAGGGCAAGGACTGGGGCGACTGCGTCGAGGTAGACGTTGAACTTGCGAACGCCAACGCCGGCGACTACGACGCGCTGGTGCTGCCGGGCGGCGTGATCAATCCCGACAAGCTGCGTGTCAACAAGGCGGCCATCGAGTTTGTGCGTGCCTTTGACAAGGCGGGCAAGCCGCTGGCGGCTATCTGTCATGGCCCGTGGCTGCTGGTGGAGGCGGGCGCAGCGAAGGGCCGTGAACTGACGTCCTGGCCGTCGCTCAAGACTGACATCGAAAACGCCGGCGGCCGCTGGAAGGACGCCGAAGTGGTGCTGGACGGCCACCTGATCACCAGCCGCAAGCCCGACGACATCCCGGCGTTCACCCAGGCGGTGATTGACGCCGTCGGTTGAGCTTCTGCAAACAAACCCCGAGACGCGTCTTCCGGCGCGCCGCGGGAATGTGCCGGCAGCTGATCCAGGTCAGGGCGGCCCGATCTCATGCGACCCACCATGGGCTCGGGGCGCCACTCCGGCGCCGTCCGTAGAGGGTTTGAGATGGAATTCCACATTGCGCTTTCCGGGCCTGCCCCGGACCTGGAGCGATTCCGCGCGGCCGTTTCGCGGCTGGATCCGGCGGCTTCAGTGGATCGCGACCAGTTGGTTCAGCAGATTCGAGTGTCGGCCGCGCTTTCGTCCAGCGAACTGCAGGACGCTGCGCGGCAGGCCGACTGGGACTTGGATGAAGCCCAGATCGTGCGACAGGCATCCGTGTGCTGCGGCGGCTGCGGCGGGTAGGAATGGCGCGATTACATCGCAGCGGCTTTCGCCAGACCCGACACGATCGCCAGTGAAGGCTCGCCGCGCACCAGCGCCACGCCCGGGTAGCGCGCCTGCACGGCCTGCGCCACGTAGGGCGCGGACGAGCCGCCGCCGGTGAGCAGGATGCGCGAGGGCTGCGGGAAGGGTGCGCTTTGCACGGTTTCCAGCAGCCGATCCAGGCGGGCAATGAAAAACGACGCCGCGGCCGCGAGGTCGGGCTGTTGCGCCGTGGCGCCCAGCCCGGGCTCGATGTAGTCCATCGACGCCGCGCCCTCGGCCTGGGTGGAAAGATGGATTTTCAGCTGTTCGGCGGCACGCGCCACGCGCACCGTGTTGGCCTCGGCCTGCAGCGCGAGCAGGCGCTCGCGGTAGGGCGGCGCGTAGTCGCTGAAGTCGTAGCCCTTGAAGGTGGTTTGCCGCACTACGTCCGACACCATCGCCGCTTCGGAGTAGATGTGGTTCGGGGACGTGCCGATATTGCGGCCGAAGTGGCCCATGAAGCGCAGCAGGTTCAACCAGTAGTCCACGTCGCCGCCGCCCGTGGCGTCGCCCCAGGACTGCAGCGGCACGAAGTCCTGCGCACCGCCGGCCTGCGCCAGGCACAGGTCGCAGGTGCCGCCGCCGATGTCCACCACCAGCACCACGTGGCGGTCCGCTGCGCGCAGGTGGTAGTCAAGCGCAGCGGCTTCGGGTTCGTAGAGGAAATCAATGTGGTCGAAGCCGGCGGCGGTGGCGGCGTCGCGCAGGATGGACAGCGCCTGCTCGTCGCCGGCGGCGCCCATCGAACTCTTGAAGTGCACGGGTCGGCCGACCACGGCGCTGTCCACGTCCTGGCCCAGGTGCCGCTGCGCGGTGATGCGGATGTGCGACAGGATGCTGGTGAGCACCGTCTGCACCACCTCCTGCACGCCGGGCAGCAGCTTGAAGCCGATCATGGATTTGGGCGACTGGAACAGGCGGCCGCGCGGGTCGTCGATATAGGCATCGATGGCGCCCTCGCCGAACTGCGCCGACGACAGCGAGTCGCGGGCGGTGATCTCCCGGGCGTGCTGTTCCTGCAGCCAGCGCCGGCGGATGGTGTTGACGGCCTGCTGGGTCAGCGCGTCGTCGGACTGCACCACGGGCTCGGGGATGGCGAGGCGGTCGGCCTGGTTGTTCGGCCGGGCGGCCTGCGCGAGGCGCTGGCGGTGGTCGCGCAGGGCGCGGTCCTGGTCGCGCTTGCTGGTGCGCACCAGCGCCAGCACTTCGTCTTCCAGCGCCGGAGTGAGTTCGAAATCGTCGCCCTCGGGCAGCTCGCGCGGGAAGTAGGCGGCGGTCCGGAACTGGCTCTGGTCGCCAAAGGGGACGTGCACCAGCGTCCCGTCCACTACGCCCGCCGCAGCGGAGTAGCTGGTGCCAAAATCGATGCCAATGCGCATGGGGACCGTAGCTGCCGTTGCCGGGCGAGTGCCCCAGCCCCAGATCATACGTGACCCCGTTCCTGCGGGGATTGGGGCTGGCCCGGAGTGGTGCGGTATCGCGTTGGTTTTAGTCAATGCGCCGGGTACGGGTGCGGGGAGGCGGGGGAGCGGCCATGCAGATCGGCAAATCTTGGCTCTGGGTGCTGGTGCTGGTGCTGGGCGGTTGCAGCAGCACGATCGGTCCGCCGGAGCTGCAGGGCGATCCGGTGATGGTGGACCAGGACGGCGCGCCGCGCCTGTGGCTGCTGACCAAGCGGGAGGAAGTCAGGTCGGCCTTCGTGCGCACCACGCAACGCAGGTCCGACATCCGCTGGGATACGTTTTTCCACTTCGACCTTCAGGCAATGGATCCGGTGACGACCCGGCCGCTGTGGCGTAAACGCCTGCTGACCCTGGGAGATCCCGATGCGAAGGGCTATGGTCCGTCGCGGGTGATCGGCTCGGCGGCAGACGCCCGCATGATCGGCCAGGAAGGTGAGCGGGTCTGGCTGTTCGTGGACGAGTACCTGCTGGCCGTGCGTGCGTCCGATGGCGAGGTGCTGGCCACCTTCGAGACCATCGAGCAGAACAATCCCGAGCTCAAGGGTTTGCTGCCTGGCGAGACGAAACACTATCGTTTCGACGCAGGCCTGGTATTCATGAGTGCCGATGCCCGCACGTTCGTGCTGCGCGGGCCAGGCTTCAAGGCCCAGCCGTATGTGGCGCCGGCGCCGGCCGTGCAGAAAGTCAAGCTCGAACCCAGGGATATCATGCGCATCGTGCCCATGCGGCCCTTGGGCGAGGTGTCGGCGCGACTGGTGGAAACGCCGGCCGGCTGGCTCGGCCTGTATACCGAGAAGGAGGTGGCCGATGCCACGGTCGACCGCTGGGGCGACAATCTGCGCTATCGGTATTCGATCCTCAACGAAGGTCAGCTTGCGCGGCGCAGTTTCTGGCGCATGGCCGTTTCCGAGGACACTGACCCCTACGACGAACCGTTCCAGCACCTGTCGGGCGCAGCGCAGATACCCGACACGCCCATCCTGCTTCGCGGCCGGTTCCTGAAGGTGGCCGGCACCGACGACCCGCGGCGGCTGGACAATCCCTCCGGGCTGGCGGTGTGGCATGTGACGCGCATCGACGCCCAGGGCCGGCTGGCGCTGACGCGAATTCGGGAGGACCTTTCGACGGTGTGGACCGCCGTGCTTCCGCTAAGCGACAGCAGCACGTTCGAGCCGGTGATGGTCTGGCCGATAGAAGGCCGCCTGGCGATCTTCGGGGATGAGGCGTCGACGGTGGACGGGGTCAGCCGCCGGGAGCCGCGCCTTGTCAGCCTCTCGCTGGCCGACGGTGAATGGCAGGGCTGGAGTCTGACCAGCGAAGCCCCCTTGACCAACTGACGCAGGCGCACCGACACCACCCCAACCCGTCCGAATGGCCCTGCCAGCAAAACGGGGTCCAAAACGGGTCAGGTTCACTTACGAACGTAACCTGACCCCGTTCTTGATCGTGAGTCGTCCGGTTCTATACTGGGGGTCCGCCCCCAACGTCTGGAGCCCACATGCTCGGCACATCGCTCATCCTTGCCGCCGTCGGCGCCGCAGTCGTGCTCATTGCGGTTGTCCTGTTCTTCTGGGTCATCGCCCTGCGGCGGGTGGTGCCGGTGAACGAGGTGCACATCATCCAGACCCGCAACAACACGGTTTCGTATGGCAAGGGCTTCGACAGCAACACCTACTACGAATGGCCCTCGCGCCTGCCGCTGATCGGCCTGCAGCGCGTGACGCTGCCGGTGTCGAACTTCTCGATCGACCTGCCCGACTACGCCGCCTACGACAAGGAGCGCGTGCCGTTCCTGGTACACGTGATGGCCTTCTTCCGCATCAACGACTCCAACACGGCCGCCCAGCGCGTGGCCTCGTTCGATGAGCTCAAGCAGCAGCTCACCGCCATCGTGCAGGGCTCGGTGCGCACGGTGCTGGCGGGGCACGAGATCGACCAGATCATGCTCGACCGCAGCCGCTTCGGCGAAGCGTTCACCAAGGAAGTGCAGCCGCAGCTGGGCGGCTGGGGCGTGGAGGCCATCAAGAACATCGAGCTGATGGACATCCGCGATTCCAAGGACAGCGACGTCATCCACAACATCATGGCCAAGCGCACGTCGGGCATCGAGCGCGAGTCGCGCCTGGTGGTGGCCGACAACAGCCGCCAGGCCGAGATGGCCGAGATCGCCGCCAAGCGCGAAATCGAAATGTCGCGCCAGCTGGCGGCCGAGCAGGTGGGCCTGCGCACGGCTGAAAAGGACAAGAACGTGGGCGTGGCCAACGAGCAGGCCTCGCAGCAGGTGAAGGTGCAGCAGCGCGAGACCGCGGCCAAGGAAATGGACGTGGTGCAGGTGAAGAACGTGCGCGGCGCCGAGATCAGCCGCGAGGTGGCGGTCATCACCGCCGCCCAGGCCAAGGAAGTGGCTATCGTGCAGGCCGACGCCGCCAAGCAGGTGGCCATCGTGTCGGCCGAGGGCACCAAGCAGGTCGCCATTGTTTCGGCCGAGGGCAACAAGCAGCAGACCGTGCTCACCGCTGAAGGCCAGCTGGAAGCCGCCAAGCGCAACGCCGAGGGCATCACGCTGGAGGGCAACGCCAAGGGCTCGGCCGAAACGGCCATCCTGATGGCGCCGGTGGACGCCCAGATCAAGCTGGCCGAAAAGATCGGCAGCGACCAGGGCTACCAGACCTACCTGCTGGGCATCCGCAACATCGAAGCCGCCCAGGCCGTGGGCATGGCCCAGGCGGAGGCGCTCAAGACGGCGGACGTGAAAGTGATTTCCAATGCGGGCTCGCCCGGCAAGGGCCTTTCGAGCGTGATGGACCTGTTCTCGGCCGACGGCGGCACCGCGGTGGCCAGCATGCTCGAGGGCCTGGCGCAGTCGCCCGAAGGCAAGAAGGTGCTGGAGAAGTTCGTCAACAGGCCCCAGGAAGACAAGAAGTAAGGAGGCGTACCGATGACCCAGGTCCATCCGTATCCGATCGGCACACCCGGCCAGCCTTGGGGCCCCGCGGAAGTGGCCCAATGGCGAGCGCGGCAGGCCGTGCAGCGCAGCTATGGCGACGACGTGTTGAAAGCCGTGGAGGCGCTGCGCGCACGCTTCGACGTGATCGCCTACGGTCGGATTTCCTACGGTGCCGACGAGTACCCGCTGTTCGCGCTCAAGTCCGGCGGCTGGGATCCCGCGCTGCCCTGCGTGCTGGTCACTGGCGGCGTGCACGGCTATGAAACCAGCGGCGTGCAGGGTGCGCTGCAGTTCCTGGACCACCACGCAGGCGACTACGCCGGTCGCTGCAACCTGCTGGTGGCGCCCTGCGTCAGCCCGTGGGGTTACGAACGCATCCAGCGCTGGAACGGCGATGCGGTGGACCCCAACCGCCAGTTCCGCGATGGCGGTGAGGCCGAGGAGTCGGCTGCGCTGACGCGGCTGGTGGCGTCCCTGGACGCTCGCTTCCTGCTGCACATCGACCTGCACGAAACCACCGACACGGATGAATCCGAGTTCCGGCCAGCCAAGGCCGCTCGCGACGGCGACGTCTTTGTGCCGGGCGAGATCCCCGACGGCTTTTATACGGTTGGCGACAGCGAAGATCCGCAGCCGGCGTTCCAGGCCGCGATCATCGCCTCGGTGGCGAAGGTCACGCACATCGCGCCGGCCGACGCACAGGGCCAGATCATCGGCGAGCACGTGGTGCAGCGCGGCGTCATCAACTACCCGGTTCGGGATTTGGGGCTGTGCGCTGGCGTTACCGGCGCGCGTTTTTGCAGCACCACCGAGGTCTACCCCGACAGCCCGCAGGCAACGCCCGCGCAGTGCAATGCGGCGCAGGTGGCGGCGGTTCGCGGCGCATTGGACTTCGCGCTGTCGGCCACGGGCCAGGACTAGGCGCGCCTGGAGCGATCGGAGCTGCTCAGGGCTTGGCGGGCGGGTCAGGCGTGAGCCCGTCGTCCGGCGCGCAAGCCGGCTGCGGCTTGCGCTCGTCGATGACGGCCGTGATCAACGCCCCCACGAAGAACACCAGGGCGGCGTAGTAGATCCACACCAGCAGCAGCACCAGCGTGCCGAACGCGCCGTAGGCGCTGCCGGGCGCGGCGTAGGCCAGGTACAGCCCGATTGCCCAGCGGCCGGCCACGAACATGGCCGCGGTGAGGGCGCCGCCGAACAGGGCCTGTCGCCAGCGCACAAGGCGGTCGGGCACGAAGCGGTAGAGCAGGGCGAACGCCACCATGTACAGGACCAGCGTGATCACGTTGCCTACTGCCGGTATCAGGGAAGGCAGGTTGGCGAACAGCATCTGTATGGCCGTGGTCAGCAGCATCGACACCAGCAGCAGGAAGCCCAGCGCGAACACCACGCCGAAGGAAAACACCCGCTTGCGCAGCCATCCCAGCACGCCGCCCGTCAGCTCATCCGCATCGGTGGCAAACACCCGGTTGAGCGTGGACTGCAGCTGGGCAAATACCGCCGTGGCGCCGACGAACAGGAGCAGCGTGCTCCACAGCCCGGCCAGGGAGCCCAGGTCGGGACGGTCTCTGGCGCTTTCTATCACCGTGTTCGCCACCTCCCGGGCATCTGTTCCGGCGAGTGCGCCGATCTGCATCAGCAGGGCTTCCCTCGCGGACGGGTAGAGGGACGCGGTCAGCCACAGCACCAGCAGCAGCAGTGGTGCCAGCGAAACAAGCGCGTAGAACGACAGCGCGGCCGAATGCGCCAGCAGGTCGTTGTCGATGAAGCGGCGCAGCAGCGCGGCCGGCAGGCTGTCCTGCAGCCGCTGGCTGAGGCGTGCGAGGCGTTCGCGCCGGCGCTGCCAGCGGGACCGGGGCAGGGTGGGGCTGTTGGTCGGCATGGCCCATGATGGCCCATGCGGTCGGCCCCGAAGGGACTCGCGCCTGAACGGGTGAACGGGTCCCGACGGTGCGGGGCGATGTCCGCCGTGGGCACGGCATCGCGTAAACAAGGGTTTCCGCCAGTAAGGATCCATCCATGAGCCGAAGCCTTTCCACCTGTCCACGCCTGCTTTGCGTCGCGATCGGCCTTGTCGTGTTGGCCGGCTGCGGTGCCGCGCCCTCGGCACAGTCCGAAATCGAAGCGGCCCAGTCCGGCATGGCGCAGGCCGCCGAGGAAGCCGAGGAAGCCGCCGACCCGAGTCCCGCCGACAGCGGCCGCAACAGCGCCCGCATCGAGGTGGACGGCGAGGTGTTCGAATTCAGCACCGACAATGGCGGCGTGTTCCGCAACCCGGTTGCTGACGCACCGGACATCGAGCTGCTCACGCTGGAAACGTACAACGACGCCAACGACCGGTATGCCAAGGTGGACCTCAACGTCGCAAAGGGTGGCGATCCGGTGGGCGAATACGTGGCCGGCATGCTCAGCGAGCCCGAGCACCGCACCGTCGTCGGGCATGGCCAGGTGCTGCTGGCCGTGGAGACCGATCCCGCCGTTGGCCGGAATATGTACCCCAGCGGCAGCGGCCGCTTCACGGTGACGCGCGTCGGCGACCAGTACCGCGTTGATTTCGAGACCGGCGGCGACGGCCAGTTCCGGCCCAAGGACGCCCCGCCGATCACCGGCTACGTGATCGTGGGCGACACCCCGCAGTAGCGGCACGAACCCGGGCGCCAGCGCCCGGTTGGCCGCTAATGTGTCCTGTCGAACATACCCGCGCAGTCGGTGCGCCTACCGTGGGATTCCCCGCGGAAATCCAAGCGCATGGTCAGAAACCTGGTTTCCAGCGCGATGCTCGCCATCGCGCTGCTGCCCGTCACGTCCTGCGTGCACGCACCCGCCACTACCGAGGTCGACATGTCCAAGCCCCGCACTGCGCAACCGGCCATCGACCACCTGCTGGGCGAATCCCTGCACCCGGATGAAGTGGCGGCCACCGACGCCATCGCCGCCGCGATCGATGCGCAGATCCGTCGCCGCTACGCCCCCGGCAGCGCCCGCCGCGACGCCCATCCCAAGGCCCACGGCTGCGTGCGCGCCGAGCTGCGGGTGCTCGACAAGCTGCCGCCCGCGCTGGCCAAGGGCATCTTCGTCCCCGGCAAGCACTACTCGGCCTGGATGCGGTTTTCCAACGGCGACAGCGACCCGGACCGTTCCGACGCCAAGCCCGACGCGCGCGGCCTGGCGCTCAAGGTAATGGGCGTGCCGGGCAAGAAGCTGTTGGCCGACGAAGCTGATGCAGGCACGCAGGACTTCATCTTCATCAACCACCCGGTGTTCTTCGCCAACGATCCCGATCGCTACCTGGACCTGGTGAAGGCGGCCAGCGGCGAAGGGCTGCTGGGCAAGCTGGGCATCCCGCTGGCGCTGGGCCTGCGTGGCTCGATGATTGCTTACCTGACCACACGCAACCCGATGTCAAACCCGCTGCACGGGCAGTACTTCACGATGGTGCCCTACGCGCTTGGCACCGGGCCCAAGCGGCAGGCGGTGAAATATTCCATCCGCCCCTGCGTTGCCAAGCCGGTGCGCATGCCCGGCAATCCCGGCCCCGGTTTCCTGCGTGCGGCAATGCGCAGGACGCTCAAGTCCGGTGACTTCTGCATGGAGCTGCTGGTGCAGCCGCGCACGTCCGACGACATGTCGGTAGAGGACTCGATGACCGAGTGGGACGCGGAGCAGGCGCCGTTCATCCCGGTGGCGACGATCCATATCCCCAAGCAGGCGTTCGACACGAAGGCCCGGCATGTGTTCTGCGAGAACCTCTCGTTCACGCCCTGGCATTCGCTGCCCGAACATCGGCCGCTGGGTGTCACCAACCGCATCCGTCGCGTCGTCTACGAACGCATCAGCCGCCTCCGCCACGAAATGAACGACACGCCGCGGGTGGAGCCGCAGTAGGGCACGTCGCGGGCAAAGAAAAAGGCCAGGGCCCCACCGCGACGTATCGCGGTGCGGCACTGGCCCTTCCTGCAGCGCGAGGCTGCGGCGGCTCAGCGGCCCTTGAGGCGGGCGGCGCGGCGGCGGTTGCGGGCTTTCTTCTTCATGGCTGGGGCCTGGGTAAGGGAATTGGTCGTGCAGTGTCCCACATTACCGGGCCGGGCGCCCGGTTTTCTCGCCAGATCAGTGGCTTGGGCGGAGAAACCGGCCCTCACAGGTTCACCGCGGGCCCGTTGATGCCCGCGTAGCCGCTGGCGCAGACCGTGGTGCGGGGCGTGCCCAGCCTGTTGCAGACGATTCGCCCGGCGGCGGTCTTGGACGGCACGTGGCCCACGCCATTGCTCACGTCGCCGCCGCCCACAGGCTGGGCGCGGCATCTGCTTGGGAAGCCAGCGGCGAAGCCCCATATTGGGTAAAGGACAAATAGTTCGCGAGGCGGGCCATGGCGACCGGTTGGGCCGGAGACGGCGCGGTACAGGACCAGATAGACGCCACCATCAAGGACGGCATCGAGCGCGTGCGCAACCAGTTGCCCAAAGGCGCCAGCCTCAAGCGCTGCGAGGAGTGCGACGCGAAGATTCCCGAGGGTCGCCGCAAGGCGCTGCCGGGCGTGCGGCTTTGCGTGGCTTGCCAGCAGGTGCATGACGCCGAAGCGGGCGTGGCCGGCGGCTACAACCGTCGTGGCAGCAAGGACAGCCAGCTGCGGTGACACCGCGCGCTAGCGCGAGTTCATCGTCATCGGCACGGACGTGCTGGCATAAAGTTCCACCGCCAGCCCTGCGGTGGCCGCGACAATCAGGATCAGCGCCGCCAGCGCAACCCAGGTCATCGGTTCGCGCAACAGCGCCGAGATGCGGCCCGGGGTCGGCTCGCCGTGCCCACTCATGCGGCCGCCTCGAGCTCAGCTATGAATTCGACGGGGCCGGATGCGGCCGCGACCCCGCTGGTTGCGGTGTCCGCAAGGCGCGGTGTTGCCGCGAGTGGCGGGAGTGGACGCGGTTCGCGCAGCCAATCATCCCGCAGTTCGCCCATGTCGCTCAGGCACAGGGTGCACATCGGGGTTTTCCTTGGGTCGAACCGACACGGGCCGCGCCATCGCGCGGCCCGTGCTGGAAGCGGGGCGGCCATCTGGCCGCGCCGCTGCAAACAGACTTTCCTTGGGCCTGGCCTGGCGTCGCGGCGGGCAGGGGCCCGCCGGGACGCCGGGTTTCAGCTCTCGGACGCCGGCTTCTCGTCGCCGTCTTCGCCCTGGTTGCCCTGGTTGCCCTGGTTGCCCTGTTCACCCTGCTCGCCGGTAGCGCCGGTGTCGCCGGTGTAGCCCTGGTCACCCGTGGCGCCGGTGGCGCCGGTATAGCCGGTGTTGCCGGTGTTGCCTTGCTCGCCGGTGCTCCCGGTGCTGCCGGTAGCGCCGGTGGCGCCGGCCGGGCCGGCCGGGCCGGGGGTGGTGGTGGCTGGAACGGTTACAACGGTCGGCTCCTGCTCACAGGCCGTCAGGCCAAGGGTGGCAAGCAGGGAAAGCATCAGGACAGTGCGATTCATGGGGATTCCTTCAAATGGGTGGAGCTCGGCGCAGGGCCTGCGTGTGTTGCCTGTACTCAGGCCAATGGTCTGCACCCGGCCGATCACAGGTTGCGCGTTGGCCTGCGCAGCGTCGGTGCGCTACCGCGCACAAGTGCGCCCTGCGGCGCGTCGGGGCAATCGGGCAATGGCCCGGACCGGGGCTCAGGCGGCGGGCGGCTGCACCGGGTCGCGTGACACGGTCTGGTTCCGGCCAGCGTCCGGAGGAACCGCCAGGCCCAGGCTGATTGAACAGCGCAGGCCGGGATGGCTGGGAATTCGATGGCTTCCACCGTCGTGCGTAAATGCTCCGCCACCGCCTAGGCTTCACGAAGGTGCAGGGCCATGGCCACCGCGAACTCGTCGCCACCCAGCCGTCCGGCATGGCTGTCGGGCGGTGCGGCCAGACGAAGCACGCGAAGCCCACCCAGGCCCAGAAGGGCCGGGCCGAGCCCAGTTGGTGCAGTACCGCCATGATCGGGTGGCGGCCACCCGCCGTCACCGAACTAACTCACACCTGTCATGAATCGGTAAAATAGCGGCCGCCCGACCCGGGCATCGTCGGCGCCCCGGTGCCAGTCCAGTCCAGATCCGGAGTGACTCCGCCATGCCCCAAGACGCCGCCGCGACACCCGCCAAGTCCAAGCCCGAAACCTCCGGTGGTTGGCTTGGTACCCTGACGCGGTTGGGGCTCGGACTGCTGTTCATCCTGGGCACCATCGCCTACGTGGTGTGGTTCCGGGAAGGGCAGGCCAGCCCGGTGCTGGTGGTGGCGGCGGTGTTCGGCGCCTACATGGCGATGAACATCGGCGCCAATGACGTCGCCAACAACGTCGGTCCTGCGGTGGGATCCAAGGTGCTTTCGCTGGGCGGGGCACTGGTCATCGCGGGCATCTTCGAGGCGGCGGGTGCGGTGATCGCCGGCGGCGACGTGGTGGGCACCATTCGCAGCGGCATCATCAACCCCGACCTGATCTCCGACAGCCAGACCTTTGTCTGGGCAATGATGGCGGCGCTTTTGGCGGCGGCCCTGTGGCTCAACCTGGCCAGCGCGGTGGGCGCGCCCATCTCCACCACGCACTCCATCGTCGGTGGCGTGATGGGCGCCGGCATCGCGGCCAGCGGGCTGGCGGTGGTGAACTGGGACGTCATGACGGGCATCGCCCTGAGCTGGCTGGCATCTCCGCTGATGGGCGCCAGCATCGCCGCCGGTTTCCTGTACCTGATCAAGCGCACCATTACCTACCGCCCGGACATGGTGGCTGCGGCGCATTCACGCGTCCCGGCGCTGGTGGCGCTGATGGCGTGGGCATTCGCCACCTACCTGCTGCTCAAGGGCCTCAACAAGCTGGTGCCGGTGGGCTTCGGCGTGGCGGTGCTGGCCGGGCTGGGCGTGGCGGTGGTGGTGTACTTCGGGGCGCGGACGGCCATCGTGCGGCGCACCGGCGAAATGGAGAACAGCAAGGCCGGCATCAACCGGCTGTTTGGCCTGCCGCTGATCTTCGCGGCGGCGATGCTGAGCTTCGCGCACGGATCGAACGATGTCGCCAACGCCATCGGGCCACTGGCGGCCATCGTCGACGTGGTTTCGAACACCGTGGTGTCAGAGAAGGCACCGATCCCGTTCTGGGTGATGGGGTTGGGCGCAATGGGCATCGTGGTGGGACTGGCGCTTTTCGGGCCGCGCGTCATCCGCACCGTCGGCAGCGAAATCACCGAACTCGACCCGATGCGCGCCTACTGCATCGCCATGGCCGCCACCCTGACGGTGATCCTGGCCAGCCAGCTGGGGCTGCCGGTCAGCACCACGCACGTGGCGGTGGGCGCGGTGTTCGGCGTGGGCTTCCTGCGCGAATACCTCAAGACCAACTACAGCCGCATCGTCGAGGAAATCAAGTCGCACCACCCCGAGGGAAACCAGGCGGCGCTGGACGAATTCATGGCGCGCTTCAGCGCCGCGACCATCCAGGAGCGCGGCCTGATGCTGGCCAGGCTCAAGCAGGACTTCAAGCAGCGCCAGGGCCCTGGCTACCTGGTGAAGTCAGATCGCAAGCGCCTGCGCAAGCAGCACCGCAAGGAGCTGGTGAAGCGCTCGCTGGTGCTGCGCATCATCGCCACCTGGATCATCACGGTGCCGGCGTCGGCGCTGCTGGCGGCATTGTCCTTCTACATGCTGCGAGGCATGCTGCTGTCCTGACGGACCCACCCGGGGTCCATCCCCGAGGTTCACCCCGCCCATGGCCACCGGAAAATCCCGCGAGGAAGTGGACCGCATCATCGCCCAGTCCCGGCGCGATGCGGCCCAGCGCGACCTCGGCTACCGCGAGCGCGCGCTGAAGATGTACCCCTGGATCTGCGGCCGCTGCGCGCGTGAGTTCACCCGGGCCAACCTGACCGAACTCACCGTGCACCACCGCAACCACGACCACGATTTCAATCCAGCCGATGGCAGCAACTGGGAGCTGCTGTGCGTGTACTGCCATGACAACGAACATTCGCGCTACGTCGACCATACCGGCGTCAGCGCACTGAACGCCGAGGACAAGGTGGCGGCCGCCACCGGCAACCCTTTCGCCAACCTCAAGTCGCTGCTCAAGCGCGAATGACCGGCCGTAAGCTCCGGAAGTCCCTCCTGCGCTGGCTGGCTTACGGTGCGTTCGCGCTGGTTTTGGGGCTGGCCCTGCTGGTGGCCGCGTTCTGGGCGCCGTCCCGGTCGGCCGACCAACTCAAGGCGCGGTGGGCGCCACCGCCGTCCACCTTCCTGGCCCTTGACGGGATGCAGGTGCACCTGCGCGACGAAGGTCCGCGCGACGACCCCACGCCGATCCTGCTGCTGCACGGAACGTCCGACAGCCTGCACACCTGGGACGGCTGGACGCCGCTGCTGGTCGCGTCCGGGCGGCGCGTGATCCGCGTGGACCTGCCCGGGTTCGGACTCACCGGGCCGTTCCCCGGCGGTGACCACCGCATCGGGGCTTATCCGCGCTTCCTTTCCCACCTGCTGGACGCATTGCAGGTGCGCCGCGCGGTGGTGGCCGGCAATTCCTTCGGGGGCCAGGTTGCGCTGGAGCTGGCGTTGGCAGAGCCCGATCGCATCGACCGGCTGGTGCTGGTGGACGCGCTGGCGTACCCGCGCAACGCCAGCAAGGTGCCCATCGGCTTCCTGGTGGCGTCGGTGCCAGGCTTGAACCGGCTGATGGATTACGTGCTGCCGCGAGCACTGGTGGAGAGCAGCGTCCGCAGCGTCTACGGCGATCCGTCCAGGGTGACCCCTGAGCTGGTGGATCGCTATTACGAACTGGCCCTGCGCGAGGGCAACCGCGCCGCGCTGCGCAACCGTTTCGGTGACCTTCCCGACGAGGCTTACGCGCAGCGCGTGAAGCGGCTCCGGCTTCCGGTGCTGGTGCTGTGGGGAGGGCGGGACCAGCTGATCCCCATTGCGGCCGCCGATCGCTTCCTGCGCGACATACCGGGCAGCCGGCTCGTCACTTTCCCGGACCTGGGGCATGTGCCGCAGCAGGAGGACCCTGCGGTGTCGGTGTTGCCGGTGCTGGCCTTCCTGCGCGAAGCCCAAGCGCCCACGAACGACGACGCGTCAGCGCAGGAAGTGAAGAGCCAGTGAGAGCGCGCCCAGAACGGTGCCGATGATGCCCAGGGCGATGGCGGCCTGCACGGCGACGGGGGCGGGTGCTTGCGTGATCGGTTCGTCCGGGAACGGCGGCAGCGCGGCGTCGGCGCCGCGCAGCAGCAGCTGCACCGTGGCCTGCCGCAGCGTGTCGTCGAAGCTGTAGGGATCAAACGTGGTGCGGCCGTGCCGGGCCATCAGGGCCTGCACTTCCACGGCGTTGGGCACCAGCTTCATGGCCCAACTCGAGAAACTCGGGGTGGAGACGTGTTCCCTGGCCAGGACGCGCAGTTCGGCGTGGCGGGGATCGCCGTGCAGGCGCTGGTAGAGGGCCTCGACGGCTTCCTCCGGTCCCTCGATGCACTGGAAGAAACAGCCGTCGCCGAAGTACAGCGCACCCACCAGCTGCTGGCGGGGGTTGTTGCGTCGCGACTGGATCATGATGCGCGCCACTTCGCTCTGGATCCCGCTTGTGAAACGGTTCAGCGGGAACGTAGCGCGGCTCGCGTATGTCAATCGCAGCAGCTGGGGCATGGCGGGCACCTTTAAAGAGGCGCAAAGGTCGCATGCCGGGCAACATGCCAGCGTGAAAGGCCGATGCCCCGGTCGGAGCCGCCTGGCGGTCAGGGGCGGCGCGAAGGCCGCCCCTGGCCCGCTTTGTCAGGGGATCTTGCGGTTGATGTTGCGCTGCCGCCAGTTGGCGCGCTTCACCTGGGACTTGTGGCTGCCCGGGACTTCCCGCACCAGCGGCACGTGCGCCTTGCTCGAGACCACCTTGGCGGGACCGACGTGGGGCGTGCCGATCGGGTGAAGGTGTTCGTGCGCGGGCGGCGTTGGCGCCAGAGGCGGCGCGGGCGGGGACTTCTTGGCCGCTTTCTTCCTGGCCGGCACGGCAGCCTTTTTCACCGCGGGTTTCTTTACGGTCTTTTTCGCGACTTTCTTCACTGCTTTCTTGGCGGTGCCGGTGGCGGCGGCCTTGCGGGCCGTCTTCTTGGCCGCTTTCTTACTGGCAGGGGTGGAAGTTTTTTTCACCGTGGATTTCTTTGCGGTCTTCTTGGCGGCCTTCTTGGCGGCCTTCTTCACGACTTTCTTGGCTGCGGTCTTGGCCACCTTCGCGACCTTCCTGACTGCGGTCTTGGCTGCCTTCTTCGTTGCCTTCTTGGTCGCTTTCTTGGCTGCTTTCTTGGCAGTGGTCTTCTTGGCGGCTTTCTTGGTCGGAGCGTTCTTCTTGCTGGCCATGGTCGTACCTTTCCTGACGGGAGGTGACTGCAGTCTAGCCATGCTGGCGGGGATTGCGCACCTTTCGCGGCGCTGTCGTTGTGCCGGCAGACAGGCGCGCATGTTCAACCGGCGCCGCGGCGATCCGACAGCCGCTATCAGCGCTCGCGCCAGCGCGCGGCGCCCAGGAAGATCACCCGCAGCTGGCGCACGAAGTTCGCCACCAGCTCCTGTTCGCGCTTGGGTTGGCCTGCCGGCAGGTCGAGGATGTCCGACGCGGCGTTGAGCATGGTGGTCACCACCAGGCCGCAGATCATCTGCAGGCTGGCGCTGGACAGGTCGGGCAGCGTGCCGATGGCGCGCAGGTCCTGGGCCATTTCCGAGGCGAAGTGGCTTTCCTCGGTGCGTATGGCTTCGCGGATTACGCGCGAGCCGCCGCCGCGTTCGCCGGCGATGAAGCGGAACACCAGCGGGCGATCCTCGACGAAGCGCTTGTAGATCAACACCGAGCCGCGAAGCATGTCGGTGGGTGGGATGCCGTCGCGGCGCGCCTCGCGCAGCAGCCGCCGCAGGGTGACGCCGCCCATTTCCACCAGGGCCAGGCCCAACTGGTCGAGATCGCGGAAGTGGCGATAGAACGCGGCCGGCACCACGCCGGCCTCGCGCGTGACTTCGCGCAGGCCCAGGGCCGAGAACGGGCGACCCTGTCCAATCAGCGACAGTGCCGCCTCCACCAGCCTCAGCCGCGTGCGCTCCTTCTGCTCCGTTCGGCTGACGGGCGGGTCGGGATCGGGGCGGGGCGGGGCGGAACGGCTGACGGGCAAACGAGGCTCCTGCGGGTGATCACCCGGTCTGGCACGGGAAGTATAGGCGCACCAAGGGCTTACAGGATTGGAGTTGAAACTCGGCTCGATTACGGTAAACATATGTTCACGCAAATACCGTAGCTTCCCTGCCAATGCCTACCAATCAGCCAAAAACCCGACTTTCGACTGTTCGCCGGATGCTGCGCAGCCCGCTGCTGGCGCCGCTGAACCAGGCCGATGCCTGGAGCCGGCTAGCCGGCGCGGTCAATCCGGTCTGGTCGCTGGTGGAGTCGCGGGCCCGGGTGGTCCGCGTGGTGGACGAGGCCCCGGGGGTGCTCAGCCTGTGGCTCAGGCCCAATCGCCGCTTTGGTAGCTTCCAGCCCGGCCAACACGCGCTGCTGGAACTGGACATCAACGGCGCGCGGCAGGGGCGCTGCTTCAGCTTCTCGTCGGCGCCACGCGCCGACGGCCTGGTGCGGATCACCATCAAGCGCAAGCAGAACGGCCCGGTTTCCGGCGCGGCGCACGCGCTGCGGCCGGGCCAGGTGGTCCGGCTGGGTCGCGCCCAGGGCGCCTTCGCGCCGCGCACGGACCACCAGCCGCTGCTGCTGCTGGCGGCCGGAAGCGGCGTGACCCCGATGATGTCGCTGCTTGGGGCGATGGCGGACGCCGGCAGCAGGCGCGATGTGGTGTTGGTGCAGTCGGCATCCACGCCCGGTGAGCTGCTGTTCGCGCCGGCGCTGGACGAACTGGCGGCGCGGCTGCCGGGGCTGCGCCGCGAGCCGCACGTGTCGGGCGACAGCGGTCGCCTGGACGCCGAAGCCATCGCGGCGCGCGTGCCCGACTGGGCCTTGCGCGAGACGCTGCTGTGCGGGCCCGACGGCTTCATGGCGATGGTGGAAGCGATGCATGCGCAGGCCGGTGTCAGCGGCCAACTCACCAGCGAGAGCTTCGGCCGCCGCGCCGCGCCGGTGCTGCCCGGCGCCGATTTCCACATGGTGTCGCTGTCGGGTGCCACCTTCGACGTCGCCAGCGGCCAAAGCCTGCTCGAGGGCGCCGAGATGGCTGGCCTGCAGCCTCGCTTCGGCTGCCGCCGCGGCATTTGCCGCAGCTGCCAGTGCCGCAAGCTCGCTGGAACCGTCCTCAACCAGCTCACCGGGCAGGTTTCGGGCCCGGGCGAAGAATTGATCCAGCTTTGCATCAGCACCCCGCAAAGCGCCCTGGAACTCGCGCCATGACCTTCAAGGACCCCGGAATGAACACCAAGACCCGTCTTTACGGCGAGCAGCTCGCCGGCTTTGAAGCCGAACTCGACGCGCTTCGCCTTTCCGTCCTCAAGCAGGTGGGCGAGCCCGACGCCCGCCATATCCGCCGCATGCGCGGGGTGGTGCAGGGCAGCGCCATCGCCGGACGCAGCCTGCTGATGTTCGGCTGGGGCCCGATCAGCTGGGTCGCCGGCGTCATCAGCCTGGCCGCCGCCAAGATCATCGAGAACATGGAGATCGGCCACAACGTCATGCACGGCCAGTACGACTGGATGAACGACCCGTCGCTGCACTCGGCCACCTATGAATGGGACATCGTCTGCGCCGGCGACCACTGGCGTAACTCGCACAACGTCGAGCACCACAACCACACCAACGTGATCGGCAAGGACCACGATTTCGGCTACGGCATGCTGCGCCTGAGCGACCAGCAGCGCTGGTCGAAAGCCACGCTGCTGCAGCCGCTGTGGTACGCGCTGCTGGCGATCAACTTCCAGTGGGGCGTGGCGGTGCACGACATCAAGATCGGCCGGTTCCTGAAGGGGCGCATGCCGCGGGCCGAGTTCCGCGAGCGCATGCAGCCTTTCCTGCGCAAGGCCGGGCGCCAGCTGTTCAAGGACTACGTCTTGTTCCCGGCGCTGGCATTCTGGCAGTGGCCGCGCGTACTGCTGGGAAACCTGGCGGCCAACCTGATCCGCAACCTGTGGACCAACGCCATCATCTTCTGCGGCCACTTCACCGAACAGGTGCAGACCTACACGCCGCGCGAAGTGGTGGATGAAACCCGCGGCCAGTGGTACCTGCGGCAGATCCAGGGTTCGAGCAACCTCGAGGGCAGCCGCTGGTTCCACCTGCTGACCGGGGAGCTGAGCCATCAGATCGAACACCACCTGTTCCCGGACCTGCCGGCGCCGCGCTACGTGCAGATGGCGCCGCAGGTGCGCGAGATCTGCGCGCGTTACGGCGTGCACTACAACTCGGGCGGGTTCTGGAAGCAGTACGGCGGCGTGCTGGCGCGCATCCTTCGCTATTCGCTGCCGCCGCGCGCCAAGTTGGCCGCCACCTGACGCAGCGGCGCGGGCGTCAGCGAGCGGCGACGATGGGGATCGGCTTGCGGGCCTTGGCGGCGTAGGTCTTGCGCTCGTCGCGGCAGTAGGCGCCGCCCATGTGGAACTTGCGGCAGATGCTGGGTCGGGTTTCGTAGATGCCGCAGCTCATCGTGGTCCGGTCCAGTGCCGCGCACCAACCGTCGGCGCTGCGACGCATCACGTCCAGGCCGCGGGCATCCACGTCCACCAGGTGGGCGGGCTGGGTTTCGTCGGGCATCAGCACCACCGTCAGGCGGCAGCACACCGCCGCGCAGCTGCTGCAGGAAACGGTGGGGTCAACGAGCTGGTCGTCGTCACGGAATACGATGCTCATGGGCTCGCTTCGAGGGGGGCCGGTGACCCGCGGGGCGGGAAACGGCTCGGGAAAGGGGCGAAGCGGAGGCCCGTGGCACGGGACGGCGGGACGCGCCGGCGGTTCATCCGGCGTGCGAAGGATACACCCCCCGCGCTCGGCACGGGCCGGCGATGCCCCATAATGCGGTTCCTCCGCTGCTCAAACCTGAACCGATGAAGATTCCCCCTGGCCTGCAGCCGCTGGTCGACGATGGTCTGGTCGATGACGTGCTGCGGCCGCTCAAAAGCGGCAAGGAAGCCTCGGTCTACGTGGTGCGCGCCGGCGGCGAAGTGATCTGCGCCAAGGTGTACAAGAACATGGCTCAGCGCAGCTTCCAGGCGCGCGTGCAGTACCAGGAAGGCCGCAAGGTGCGCGGCAGCCGCCAGGCGCGGGCGATCGGCAAGGCCAGCAAGTTCGGCAAGCGCGAGCAGGAAACGGCCTGGAAAAACACCGAAGTAGACGCGCTCTACCAGCTGATGGAAGCCGGGGTGCGGGTGCCGCGCCCGCACGGCTACCACCACGGCGTGCTGCTGATGTCGCTGGTGACCGACGAGGATGGCCACAGCGCGCCGCGCCTGGGCGAAGTGGAGCTCGAGCATGCGCAGGCGCTTGGCTTCCACGACGAACTCATGCGCGACGTGGTGCGGATGCTGTGCATCGGCCTGATCCACGGCGACCTTTCGGAATACAACGTGCTGGTGGCGCCCGAGGGGCCGGTGATCATCGATTTCCCGCAGGTGGTCAGCGCGGCCGGCAACAACGCCGCGCGCGAGATGCTGCTGCGCGACGTGCACAACCTGCGTGCCAGCCTGGGCCGCTTTGCGCCCGAACTGCTGGCCACGCACTACGGCGAAGAGATGTGGGCGCTTTACGAACGCGGCGAACTGTTGCCCGACACCGAGCTCACCGGCGCCTTCACCTTCGATGACGCCAGCGCCGACGTGGGCGCGATTATGGAGTCGATAGAAGACGCCCGGCAGGAGGCGATCATTCGCCAGCAGGGCCGCGAAGAGGCCGAAGAACGCGACTGAGGCGTCAGACCGGGTCGTCGTCGGGCAGCGCCGGATCGGCCGGCAGCGGGGGGGCAGGCGCCCGGCGCTTGTCGGCCATCTTGCCGAAGGTGGTGTCGAGCGATCGCCTCATTTTCTGGGCGGCGCCGTCGATGGCCTGGTGCAGGCTGCCGGCCTGGTCGGTGACGGCAATGGGCTGGCGTCCGGCGATGCGCGCCTCCATCACCACGCGCTTGTCGTGGTCACCGGCTTTCTGGCCGTTGACGTCGCTCATGTGGATCTCGATGCGGGTGACGTGGTCGGCGAAGCGCCCGAGGACATCCTTCACCACGTCTTGGGCATGACTGGAAAGGGCCTCACGGCCGTCGACGCTTTCATCGGTGTTGATCTGGATCTGCATGACCTCGCCTCGCTGGTTGGGTTTGGGAGCGTGCTGGGTCCATCCTAGGCGACTTCTCATGAACGATGCGCCACAGGCGGAAAGGGGCGCTCTTGAAACCGATGCCGGTCGACAGGGGGGTGCGGGAGCGCGATCTGTGACCGGTTTCCAAGGCGCGACGCGTGACTTGGTCTAGATTGATCCATTAACCGTCCTGCAGCGAGACACCGATGGAGCCCGATTCCGTGGCGAAAGCCCGCATCCTGGTGGTGGATGATTCCAAGCTGATGCGCAAGGCTGCCCAAAAGATGCTGGGCGGGGAGTTCGACGTCGTCACGGCCGATGACGGCGAAATGGCCTGGACCGAGCTGGGCGCCGACCCCAGCATCCAGGTGGTGTTCACCGATCTGAACATGCCCAACCTGGACGGCTACCAGCTGCTTGCGCGCGTGCGCAACGCCGAGGACAGCAGCCTGGCCTCGCTGCCGGTGATCGTGGTGACCGGCGCCGAGAATGACGAGGCGGCCCGGATGCGCGCCTTGGACATGGGCGCCACCGACTTCATCACCAAGCCCTTCACCACCGTGGACCTGCTGGCCCGGGCACGCGCCCACGCCAACAACCAACGCATCACCCGCCGCCTGCAGGCGCAGTCCACCTTGGACGCGCTGACCGGGCTGGGCAATCTTCCCGGCTTCCTGGAGCGGCTGCAGCAGGACGTTTCCTTCGCGCGCCGGCACCAGACGGGGCTGAGCGTGGTGCGGCTGGAGATCGTGGATTTCAGGCGGCTGTTCCTATACCACGGTCGCGGGGTGGCCGATGCGCTGGTGCTGCAGGTGGCGCGCCTGCTGCGCGCCCGCATCCGCAAGGAAGACACCGGTGCGCGCGTGGGCCTGGGCAGCTTCGCGCTCTCGCTGCCGGCGGGCGATGCCGCGGGCATCGAAGGCATGATCGGCTGGCTGCGCGAACAGTTGGTCGCCCAGCCACCGATGGACGAGGCCGGCCTGCCGATCCCGGTGGTGCTGGCCGCGGCCGTGCTGGGCGCTGGACTGACCGGCGAAACCACCGCCCGCTCGCTGCTCGACCAGTGTGAAACGCGGCTGTCGCCGCCGGTGGACGTTGCGCAGGCCACCGCCGCCACGCTGGCGGTGGCCGTGCCTGCGGCCCTGCCCGAAGCCGCCGCGGCCGTGCCGCCCCCCGTGACCCAGCCGGTGACCGAGCCGGCCTCGATCCCTGAACCAGCCGCGGAGAAGGTGCCGCCGCTGCGGCTGGACCCGCTGCTGGACCAGTTGGCCGCGGGCGATACCCGCGCCGTGGCCGAAAAACTGCCTCAGATCATCGGTCGCCTGTTGCCGGTCCTGCGGCTGCTGGGGCCCAATCAGCGCGCCCAGCTCATCGAGTTCCTGCAGCGATTGGGCTAGGCAAGGGCGGGATGGCTATCATCAGGGCATCCCCGTGGAGCCCGGCCAAGATGCGCTATCCCTTCCTGCTTGCGACATGGCTGTTGGTCTCCGCCTCCGCTTCCGCTTCCGCCTCCGCCTCCGCCTTCGACCAGGGCCGCGAGCTGCAGGGTGAGCCGGCGGTGCTTTCCCCCCGCGAACGCGTGGCGGTGGAGAACCGCATCCTCACCGAGCGGCTGGAAACCCTGCTGCCGGCCCTGATGGCCGAAACCGACATCGATATGTGGCTGGTGCTTTCCCGCGAGTACGCCGAAGACCCGGTTTATTTCACCCTGGTGCCGCAGCCCAGCTTCGCCGCGCGCCGCACCACGCTGCTGGCTTTCCACCGCAAGGCCGACGGCAGCGTGGACCGGCTGGTGGTGAACCGCTACCCGCTCGGCGAACCGTACACATCGGTGTGGTCAGGCGGCGACCTGGACGCGCAGTGGCGCGCACTGGGTAAATTGATCGAGCAACGCCAGCCCCGGCGCATCGGCATCAACCAGTCGCGCCAGTGGGCGATCGCCGATGGCCTGAGCAAGTCGCTGCACGATCGCCTGCTGGAAGTGCTTCCCGCCGGCTACCCATCCCGACTGGTGTCGGCGCAGGACCTGGTGGTGCGCTGGACCGAAACCCGCACGGCGTCCGAAAAGACGATCTATCCGCATATCGTGGCGCTGGCGCGCAGCGTCGTCGCCGACGCTTTTTCATCCCGCGTGATCACGCCCGGCGTCACCACCACCGACGACGTGGCCTGGTACATCCGCGGGCGCTACGAGGCGCTGGGCCTGCCGATCTGGTTCATGCCCGACGTGAACCTGCAGCGGGTCGGCCAGACCTGCGAACGGGAGAGCCCGTTCTGCGGCGGTGAGGGGGTGATCGAGCCGGGCGACGTGCTGCACACCGACGTCGGCCTGTGCTACCTCAAGCTGTGCACCGACACCCAGGAAATGGGCTACGTGTTGCGGCTGGGCGAAACCGAGGTGCCTTCCGGGCTGCGCGATGCGCTGGCCATGGGCAATCGCTGGCAGGACCTGCTGGTGTCGCAGTTCAAGACCGGCAGGACCGGCAGTGGGATCCTGGCCGGTACCCGCGCCGACGCCGCGAAGGCCGGCATCACCTCGAGCACCTACAGCCACCCGATCGGTTTCTTCGGCCACGCGGCCGGCCCGACCATCGGCATGTGGGACGACCAGAGCGGCCTGGCCGACGGCGGCCAGTGGCCGCTGCATGCCGATACCGCCTACGCCATCGAAGGCAACATCAAGGCGCAGGTGCCCGAATGGAACGGGCAGTGGGTGCAGGTGAAGCTGGAACAGAGCGCTCTTTTCGACGGCCGGCGCGTGCACTACCTGGCCGGCCGGCAGACGGCGTGGCACGTGGTGCGCTGAGCGGGTTCAGCGCCGGTAGCTGAGCAGGCGGCCGCGGTATGGCGGCATGTCGCCGTCGTCGAACGCGCTGCGCACTTCGTCCACGGCATAGCCCTGGGCCTTCATGGCGGTGGTGAAGGCGCCGCTGTTGCCGCGACCCGGGTCGGTGATCAGCACTTCGGCCTGCGCGTTCGCGTGCCGTGATACAAGGCTTGAAAGTTGCTCGGCATGGCCACGCTCGTACAGCACGTCGCTGGCGATGATCAGGTCGAACTTGCCCAGGTCGGGCTGGGGCGTCGTCCAGGAGATGTCGAGGTAAGCGGGCACCGACAGGCCGTTCAGGGCCGCGTTGTAGGTCAGGAACTCCTCGGCCAGCGGGTGGTGGTCGCTGGCGGTGATGTCGGCCTTGCGACGATTGAGCACCAGGCTCGACAGGCCCAGGCCGCAGCCAAGCTCGAGGATGCGCTTGCCGGCGACGTCGAAGCTGCTCATGGCCTGCGCCAGGACGCGGCCCGCCGGCCAAACCTGCCCGAACAGACACCAGTTGGCCGATGAAATGCCCGCGCGCTCAGCTGCGCCGTTGGGGTCGGAGAACTGCTGGCGGTCGCTCAGGGCGCGGATGCGGTAGTCGAAACCGCCGAGGCGAAGTGTGACCAGACGAGTGGTGTAGCCCGACATGGGGGCTCCCGGGGGTGAATCGCCCCGAGGGACGACAACGCGAATGGGAGCGGGGCCGTGGGACCGGGGTCCCAGGCAGACGCACGGAAAAGCAAACCTGCCCACTGACTCTACGCGCAATGCGGCGCACCTGCCGCACGCGGCTCACGCGGTGCGCGGCTTCCGCAGCTTCTGCACGCCCGTCACCACGGCCAGCACGGCAATGCCTATCACCACGCCCACCAGGCCATTGGCGACCATGCCCACGAGCGTGCCCCAGCCACCGGCCGGCGTCACCGCCAGCACGGCATGCTCGATGACGGGAACGGAGTGGACCAGGATGCCGCCGCCCACCAGGAACATCGCGGCGGTGCCGGCGATGGACAGGAACTTCATCAGCCAAGGCGCCGCCACCAGGATGCCGCGGCCGAAGGCACGTTTGGCGCGAAGGGCCGCGCTTTCGCCCTTGCGCGTGCTCAGGTAAAGACCGGCGTCGTCGAGTTTGACGATGCCTGCCACCAACCCGTACACGCCCACCGTCATGACGATCGCAATCACCACCAGCACGGCCAGCTGGCGCGTGAAATCGGCGGCAGCGACAGTGCCCAGGGTGATCACGATGATCTCCGCCGACAGGATGAAGTCGGTGCGCACGGCGCCCTTTATCTTGCCTTTCTCGCGCTGCACCAGGTCCACGGTTTCGTCCGCAACGGCCTGCACGAGTTCGGCGCGGTGCTGCTGCTTTTCCTCTTTGCTGTGCAGGAACTTGTGCGCCAGCTTTTCCACGCCCTCGAAGCACAGGAAGGCGCCGCCGATAATCATCAGGCCGGTGACCAGCGGCACGCCGTAGCCGCGCGACAGCAGCCAGCCTTCGAACGCGCTGATCGCCAGTGCGGCCGGCACCAGGATGGTCTTGTTGACCGCCGATCCCTTGGCCACCGCCCACACCACCGGCAGTTCTCGGTCGGCCTTCACGCCCGACACCTGCTGCGCGTTCAGCGCCAGGTCGTCGCCCAGCACGCCCGCCGTCTTCTTGGTCGCCACCTTGGTCATCACCGAAACGTCGTCGAGGATGGTGGCGATGTCATCAAGCAGGGCAAGCAGGCTGGAGGCCATGGGCGATGAAGTTCCGTGGAGGGCGCGCAATTCTCGCATCCCGCGCGCAGCGCCGGTGAACGGCGTGCCTACGCCGACTCAGAAGCGCTCGGCTACCGGCAGGTAGCGCCACTGGCCCGGCGGCATCTTCGACAGCGGGACACGTCCCAGGCGGATGCGCTTGATGGCCGTTGCCGTCAGGCCGACCTCCTGGCAAAGGTGCTGCAGCATCCCCGGGCGCACGCCCTTGATGGCGAAGCGCAGCTTGCGCTCGCTCTGCCAGCTGACCTTGAACGGCGCCACCGGCCAGCCGCCGAAGCTGGTGCCGTGGGTCAGCCGGCTCCAGCCGTAGGGCGCCAGTTCGCCTTCGACGTCGACGATGAATTCCTGCTCGAGCTTGGCGGCATCTTCGGACAGGCGGCGAATCACGCGGCCGTCCTGGCTCAAGACCAACAGACCGCTGGCGAACGGCTCCAGCGGCATGGCCGGTGCCTGGTGGGCGAAGTGGCGTTTGTGCAGGCGCCAACCCGAAGGATCTTCGGCCCAGCGGTTGGCCGGGACGATCAAGGCCAGCGCCGGCAGGGCGCCTTCGCCGGAATCATGGCCCGAGGGCTTGTGCAGCAGGATCGTCGCCGGCTCGGCGGCCTCGAGTTTGGCGGCCGGGTCCAGTTCGACCACCTGGTCGGTGACCTTGAACTGCGGCTCTTCCACCACGGCGCCGTCCACGCGCACCCAACCGCCCTGGATGTACTGCTCGGCCTCGCTGCGCGAGCAGCCGGTCAGTTCAACCAGGCGTTTGGACAATCGGAGCGGTTCGGACATGGAAGGGGCCAAGCGGGACAGGCCCCATTGTAGGCGCTGGACGCGCCGGGAGCGGACGCCGGGTCAGGCGTCCGTCCGGGAAATCACTTGCCGGCCTTCTTGGTGGCCTTTTCGGCGCGCTTTTCCTTGAGCGTCTTTTCCGGCTTCTTCTTTTCGGTCTTCTTCTGGTTCAGGCCCTTGGCCATGGCGAACTCCTGGGTTGGTTGTCGCCGCCCGGCGTGTAGTTCCGGGTCCGGCGGCGTGATCATGCATGGGCTGAGGTGGCTTTTCCAGCCCGTCAACCAGTCCACAATGGCGCCATGACACAGCGCGCCTTCGGACTGTCCCAAAAGTCGCGCCCGGCGGCGTTCCCAGAGCCCGACCGGCCGTGGGTGAGCGCAGGCGCGTGCGTCACATGAACGCCGAGCCCATTGCCAGCCGGCTGCAGCTGCCGCCCGGTCCGTGGACGACCGTTCTTGAAGCCCTTTGCGCGCGATTCCCCGCCGTGGATGCGGCGCAGTGGCGCTCACGCATGGCCGCGGGACGCGTGCTGGATGCGGCGGGGCGGGCCTTGGGTCTGGACGCGCCTTATCGGCTCGGTCTGGAGGTGCGGTATTTCCGAGAGGTTGCGCACGAAGCCCCCCTGCCTTTCGACGAACGCGTGCTTCACGCCGATGCGCACCTGCTGGTTGCCGACAAGCCTCCCTTCCTGCCCGTGACGCCTTCGGGCCCGTACCTGGAGCACACCCTGCTGCGCCGACTGGTGCGGCGCTTCGACAACCCCGACCTGGTGCCGCTGCACCGCATCGATCGCGCCACCTCGGGCCTGGTGCTGTTCTCGGTAAACCCGACCAGCCGCGGCGCCTACCAGGCGCTGTTCCGCGAGCGGCGCATCCACAAGACCTACCTGGCGCTGGCCGCGCCGCTGCCAGCCCTGGCGCTGCCGCACGTGCACCGCAGCCGGATCGTCGCCGGCGAGCCGTTTTTCCGGATGCGCGAGGCCGACGGTGAACCCAACAGCGAAACCCGGGTCGCCGTGGACGCCGTGCTGGACGATCACTGGCGCTACCGCCTGACGCCCGTCACTGGCCGCAAGCACCAGCTGCGCGTGCACATGGCGGCGTTGGGCGCGCCCATCCGCAACGATGCGCTGTACCCGGACTGTACCGGCACGACTACCGACGACCCGCTCCGGCCGCTGAAGCTGTTGGCGCACCGACTCGAATTCGACGACCCCTTTACCGGTGAGCCTCGATGCTTCGAAAGCCTGCTGTCGCTTTAGGCCAGCTTGCGTCGGCGCCAAGGCAGGGTGAGCGCGATGCCGCCCAGCACCGCCAGTGAACCCAGCACCAGGCGCAGGCTGATGGTTTCGTCCAGCAGCGCCAGACCGGCCAGCGCCGTGATCACCGGAACTGCAAGCTGGCTGCTGCCCGCGGCCTGCGGCGACAGCCCGCCCAGCGCGGCATACCAAACCGCATAGCCCGCGCCGGAAGTGACCGCGCCCGACAGCAGGGCCAGGGCCGCGCCTTCGGCGTCCATGCGCAGCCAAGGCAAGGCCAGCAGGCAGGTGGCCAACGCCCAGGGCAAGGCGCGGATGAAGTTGCCGGCCGTGGCGGCCGTGGGGTCGGCCACACCGCGGCCGCGCAGGCTGTAGACGCCCCAGGCCACGCCCGCCAGCAGCATCAGCGCGGCGGGTAACGGCGGCGGCGCGCTCAGGCCCGGCAGCAGCAGCCCGACCAGGCCTGCCAGGGCCAGCGCGAGGCCGGCGGCCTGCAGCCGGCTCCAGCGCGTGCCGCGCACCAGGCCCACCGCCAGCATCGTCGCCTGCACGGCGCCGAACAAAAGCAGGGCGCCGGTGCCGGCGGTCAGCCCCAGGTAGGCATAGGAAAAACAGGCGGCATAGGCGAACAGCGCGAAACCGGAAACGGTATTGCCGCTCGAAAGCGCCGAGCGCCCCGGCCGGTGCACCAGCAGCGCCAGCACCAGCGCACCCGACAGCAGCCGCAGGGCGGTGAAACTGGCGGGGTCGGTTTGCGTGCCGTCCAGGGCCCCCCGGCAAAGCAGCGAGTTGCCGGCGAAGGCCAGCAGGGCCAGCGCGGTCATGGCCAGCGTGCGCTGGCGCGACGGGGTGGGCAGGTCCAAGGGCAGGTCGGCCGCGGAAAGGGTGGCCCATTATCGCCAGCGCGGGCAGCCAAGGGTGAGTCCCGGCGAGGTCGGGCTATCATGGCGGCATGGCCAAGCTACTGCTCAACCTTCGCAACGTGCCTGACGACGAGGCGGACGACGTCCGCGACCTGTTCGTCACCCACGCCATCGACGTTTATGAAACCAAGCCCAGCATGTGGGGCGTGTCGGCCGGCGGGATATGGCTGGCCGATGCCAAGCAGCTGGACGAGGCCTTGCGGCTGCTCGCCCAGTACCAGGTGCAGCGTTCCGCCAGCGCGCGCGAAGAGCGAGAGGCCGCCATTCGCGAAGGTCGTGCCCCGAGTACCTGGTCCAACCTGCGCTCCAACCCGCGCCAGGCGGTGATTGCAGTGTTGGGCATCGTCCTGATGCTGGCGATAGTGACGCTGCCCTTCCTGCTTTTCCGCTACTGAGCCGGATCGCGCGGAGGGTGCCTGGCGCGAATCGACGCTTGTCGGCAGCGGCCGGGGCCGCACTGGCGATGACTTCCTGCACCACCCAAGCGGCCGTGCCGGTCGCGGCCAACGCCGGAGCCAGGATCACCGAGTCCAGGCGCTATTACGAACTCGATGCCCCGCTGCTGGAGCCGCTGCGGCAGCAGTTGGCCGAGCGCGCGCTGGCCGCGGGCCTTGTCGGCGGCGCCATCGGCCGCACGCGTCAAGACGTCGAAATAGGCTATCGCCTCGAGCCCCTGCCCATCGGCTGCCGGCTGACCGAATTGGCGGTGCGCCTGGACCTGACCATGGACCTGCCCGCGTGGCGGCCGGCGGGGACCACCCGGCGCGAGCTGCGCGCGCGCTGGGCGCAGCTGATCACCGCGCTCACGGGGCACCGGGACAACGCCGTCCGGGCCGCCCACGAAGTGCACCAGCGGCTGTCCGGGTGGGGCGAGGGCCCTGACTGCGACGCGTTGGGCAAGCTCGCGGAGCGCGAGGTTTTCCGCGTCAAACTGCGTTTCCAGCTGCGCGAACAGGTCTATGACCTACGCACCGGCCACGGCGTGTTCCAGGGCTCGGTGCTGTGAGCGCACGCACGGCCCTGCCCAGGCTTGGTAATCTGGGTGCCGTCCTCCTCCCTTGCATGCCGCTTGCGTGACGTCCCCGAATCGCTCCGTGCTGTTCTTCCTGCCCCGCGGCCTGCGCGCCGCGCTGGCAGCCCTGCTGGTGGGCGGCAGCACGCTGCTGCACGTGCCGGTCCTGCTGGTGGTGGCGATCACCAAGGCGCTGTTGCCCTTCGCCAGCCTGCGCCCAGGTCTGGACCGCGCACTGATGGTGATCGCGGAAAGCTGGGTCGGCGTCAACAGCCGGCTGATCGACGCCTTCACCCACACCAGGTTCGTGGTCGAAGGCATGGAAACGTTGCGCTATGCAGGCCACTACCTGGTGCTGGCCAACCACCAGAGTTGGGTGGACATCCCGGTGCTGCAGAAGGTGTTCAACCGCCGCATCCCGCTGCTGAGATTCTTCCTCAAGAGCCAGCTGTTCTGGGTGCCGCTGCTGGGCCTGGCCTGGTGGGCGCTGGATTTCCCGTTCATGAAGCGCTATTCGAAGCAGACCTTGGCGCGCCGGCCTGAGCTTGCCGGACGTGACCTGGCGGTGACGCGCGCCGCCTGCGAGAAGTTCCGCCGCATCCCGGTGTCGGTGATGAACTTCGTCGAGGGCACGCGCTTCACGCCCGGCAAGCATGCGCAGCAGGGCGCGCCGTTCCGGCATTTGCTCAAGCCCAAGGCGGGCGGCGTGGCCTTCGTGGTGGGGGCGATGGGCGATGCGATCGAATCGGTGCTCGACGTCACCGTCAGCTACGACATCGGCAAGCCCGGCCTGGCCGATTTGTTCGCCGACCGCATCGGCCAGGTCCGCGTGCACGTGCGCGAGCGGGCCATTCCCGCGGAGTTCGCCGGCGGCAACTACGAGGGCGACCCGGCCTTCCGCGAGCGGTTCCAGGCCTGGGTCAACGGACTGTGGCTGGACAAGGACGCGCTGCTTGAGCAGTGGCGGCCAACGCGCGGCGGCTGAGGGCTGCGCGCGTTTGCCGCGGCCTTCAGAGGGTCGTCGCGGCGAAGGTGTCGCACTGGCGCACGTCGCCTGACTCGAACCCGACCCGGAACCAGCGCACGCGCTGTTGGGCGCTGCCGTGGGTGAAGGAGTCGGGCACCACCTGGCCCTGGCCCTGGCGCTGCAGCGTGTCGTCGCCAATCGCCGTGGCGGTGGCCATGGCTTCCTCCAGGTCGCCGGCTTCCAGCCAGTCATGGCGCTTCTGGGCGTGGTGCGCCCAGAGGCCGGCGTAGCAGTCGGCCTGCAGCTCCTGGCGCACCAGCGGGCCCTGCGCGCCTTCGACGTCGCCGCCGCGCTGGCGCACCTGGTTCACCTTGTCGGACACGCCCGTCAGCGTCTGGACGTGGTGGCCGACCTCGTGCGCAATGACATAGGCCTCGGCGAAATCACCGCCGCCGCCGAGCCGCTGCTGCATCTGCTGGAAGAAGCTCAGGTCGATGTAAACCTGCTGGTCGCCCGGGCAGTAGAACGGCCCCACGGCCGCGGTGGCGCCGCCGCAGGCGGAGTTCACGCTGCCCGAGAAAAGCACCAGCGTCGGCGCCGGATAGGTCTGCCCGCTGGCCTGGAAGATGGCGCCCCATACGTCCTCGGTCTCGCCCAGGATGCTGGCCACGAACTGCGACGCTTCGTCGTCCACCGGCGGCGCCGTCGGTGAACCCGGCGGGCCGGCGGGCGCCTGCTGCTGCATCTGGGCCACCATGCCCAGCATCTGCAGCGGGTCCTTGCCCAACAGCAGGCCCACCACCACCACCACCGCGATGCCGCCCAGCCCCAGCTTCATGCCGCCGCCACCGCCGCCGCCCGGACCCCTGCCGCGACGATCGTCGACGTTGCTGCTGCGTCTTGCGCTGCGCCATTTCATGCGGGAGCTCTCCGGACCGGTGTCGAGAATTGATTGTTGCCTGAAACGAGGTCGCGCGGCGAACCCGGGTCAGGGCTGCCCGGAGGGCTCGCGCAGCGCCTGCAGGATGCGTTGGCCGGCGCGGCTCTCGGCGGGCAGCCCAAGCCGGGCCTGTTCGAGCTTCAGGGCTTCGCGCGACTTCGTGCCGATCATGCCGTCCACTTCGCCAATGTCGTGGCCGCGCGCCAGCAGCAAAGTCTGCAGCTCGCGGCGCTCCTTGCGCGACAGGCCGGGGTCGTCGGTGGGCCAGGGCGCGGTCAGCGGGCCACCTCCGCGCAGCCGGTCGGACAGGTGGGCGATGGCGAGGGCATAGCTCTCGGCCGCATTGTAGGAATAGATCGCGTCGAAGTTCTTGTGCACCAGGAAGGCCGGCCCCGGCTTGCCGGCCGGCAGCAGCAGCGCGGTGGCGTCGTCGCCGGGCGAGATCGGGCCGCCGGAGGCGGGCTTGACCCCGCGTGCAAGCCAGGCCGACAGCGGCCGCCGCGCCTGGCGACCACTCACGGCGCTGTCGAAGCCTTCGGGCAGGACCACTTCGCGGCCCCAGGGCCGGCCCGTGCGCCAGCCCGAGCGCTTGAGGTAGTTGGCGGTGGACGCCAAGGCGTCGGGGATGCTGCCGACCAGGTCGCGGCGGCCATCGCCGTCGAAATCCACGGCGATGCGCGCATAGGTGGACGGCATGAACTGCGTGTGCCCGAAGGCGCCCGCCCAGGATCCGACCAGCCCTTCAGGCACCAGGTCGCCCGACTGGATCAGCTTGAGCGTGGCGAACATTTCGCTCTGGAAAAAAGCCTGGCGCCGGCCGGCGCACGACAGCGTCGCCAGCGAAGCCAGCAGCGGTTTCTTGCCGAAGGTGCGGCCGTAGTTGCTTTCCACCCCCCAGACGGCGACGACGGTCTGCGGATCCACGCCGTACTGCGCCTGCACCCGCTGCAGCAGCTCGGCATGTTCGGCCAACATCGCGCGGCCGTCGTCCACGCGCTCCTGGTCCACCAGGCCGGCCAGGTAGTCCCAGATCGGGGTGCGGAACTCGGGCTGGAAATCCAGCGATTCGAGCACCGTCGGATCCGGCACCAGTCCCGCCGTGTGGCGATCGAAGGTGTCGGTGTGGATGCCGGCGGTCGCGGCCGCGGGCCGCAGGCGGTCAAGGCAGGCCGTGAAGGCGGGATCGGCAGCGGCGGGCAGGGAGGCCGCCAGCAGCAACAGGGAAAGCAGGGCAGGGGTTCGCATGGACGCTACTTTGCCACTGCCTGGCTGAATCGTCCCCGGTTCCGGCCGGGGGGCAGGCTATGCTGATGACTTTCCCGGAAGGAAGTCAGCATGGTCATCGTCCACCACCTCAACAACTCCCGTTCGCAGCGCGTGCTTTGGCTGCTTGAAGAGCTGGGCGTGCCCTACGAGGTCAAGCGCTACGAGCGCGACGCCAAGACCATGCTGGCGCCGCCCGAGCTGCGCGCCGTGCACCCGCTGGGCAAGTCGCCGGTGATCAGCGATGGCGATGAAGTGGTGGCCGAATCGGGGGCGATCATCGAATACCTCGCCGACAAATACGGCCAGGGCACTCTGCTGCCGCCGCATGGCACCGCCGGCCGCCGCCGCGCCAACTATTGGCTGCACTACGCCGAAGGCTCGCTGATGCCGCCGCTGTTGATGAGCCTGGTCTTCACCAAGGTGCGCAGCGCGCCGATGCCATTCTTCGCCAAACCCATCGCCCAGGGCATCGCCGACAAGGTGATGGAAAGCTTCGTGACGCCCAACGTCACCAGCAACCTCGATTTCCTGGAAGAGGAGCTGGGCAAGTCCACGTGGTTCGGCGGCGAGGACTTCGGCGTGTCCGACATCCAGCTCAGTTTCCCGCTGGAAGCCGCCGCGTCGCGTGGCGGGCTGGGCGCCAGCCGCCCGCGCCTGGCGGCTTTCCTTGATCGCATCCACGGCCGCCCTGCCTACCAGCGTGCGTTGGAGAAGGGTGGTCCTTACGATTTGCTGCGCTGAAGCCCACCCAGGAGACGTCACGATGAAATCCGCCCTGTTCGCGTTTGCCCTCGTGCTGGCCGCGCCGGCCTTCGCGGCGGCCCCGGCAGCCACCGAGACCGCACCGTCCATCACCGACCCCACCGTGTTCGCCGATGCGCTCGACGCCTGCACCGTCGCCACCCATGCCGCCCCGCACCCGTTCGTGAGGGGCTTCGTCATCGAGCACGCCATCGCCGGCGAGTTGGACGGTGCCTGTGCCTACTCCCAGACGATGCCCGGCGGGATGCGCATGGAGTGCAAGCTCTCCCAGGCCGGCCGCAGCGGCATGGCGGGGGAATACCGGGAACAGGCGGCGGGGCGCATGAGCGGTTCCAGCCGCACACAGCCCGCCTGGGCAAGGGAATGCGAGATCGTCACCAAGGACGGCAATCGCAGCCCGATGGGCGGCGGCTGAGCCGAGGCTCCAGCGCGACGTGCGAGAATGCGGCATGACCGAATTCACCGCCCTAGCGCTTTCCAACGAACTCCAGCAGGCGCTCGACGTCCTGGAGTACACCCGGATGACCCCGGTGCAGGCTGCCAGCCTGCCGCCGATCCTGGCTGGCCGCGACGTGATCGCCCAGGCCCGCACCGGCAGCGGCAAGACCGCCGCCTTCGGCTTGGGGCTGCTGTCGCGTTTGGCGCCCGAGTCGGTGCAGGTGCAGGCGCTGGTGCTGTGCCCCACCCGCGAACTGGCCGATCAGGTGGGCAAGGAAATCCGCCGCCTGGCCCGCTTCATGCCCAACATCAAGGTCTCGGTTTTCTGCGGCGGCGTGCCGCTTCGGCCGCACCTGGCCTCGCTGACCCATCCGCCGCACGTGGTGGTGGGTACGCCGGGCCGCATCCAGGAGTTGATCGACGAAGGCGCCCTGCTGCTCGAGGGCCTGCGCACCGTGGTGCTGGACGAAGCCGACCGCATGCTCGACATGGGCTTTGAACCGGCCATCACCGGCATCCTCGGCCAGGCGCCGGCCGCGCGCCAGACGCTGATGTTCTCGGCCACGTTCCCGGAAGAGATCCGCACCCTGGGCCGCCGCTTCCAGCGCGACCCGGAGGAACACACGGTGGCCGACGGCGAGGGCAGCGTGATCGAGCAGCGCTTTTATGAAGTGGAAGCGCCGCGCAAGACCGACGCCCTGGCCCTGCTGCTGGCCGACCTCAAGCCCGATTCGGCGCTGGTGTTCTGCAACACCCGCCGCGACGTGCAGCAGGTAGCCGACGATCTCGCCCAGCGCGGGTTCGCGGTGCTGGCCCTGCATGGCGACCTGGAACAGCGCGACCGCGACGAAGTGCTGGTGTGCTTCGCCAACCGCAGCTGCCAGGTGCTGGTGGCCACCGACGTGGCGGCACGCGGCCTGGACATCAAGGACCTGCCGCTGGTGGTGAGCCACGGGCTGGCGAGCGACCTCGACACCCACACCCACCGCATCGGCCGCACGGGCCGCGCCGGCGAGGCCGGCCTGGCGCTGTCGCTGGTGGCCTCGGAAGACCGCCGCCGGATCATCGGCATCGAGGAACAGCTGGGCAAGGCCGTGCGCTGGGAGCGCATCGACCTGTCGCGCAAGCCGGGCAAGCCGGCGCCTGCGGCGATGACCACCCTGGTGGTGGACGCGGGGCGGCAGGACAAACTTCGCCCGGGCGACCTGGTGGGCGCCCTCACGGGCGACGCCGGCATTCCGGCCAAGGCGATCGGCAAGATCGACGGTTTTGCGACAAGGACCTACGTGGCGATCGAGCGAAGCCAGGCCAGCAAGGCCCTGGAAAGCCTGCGCGCAGGGAAGATAAAGGGCCGCAGCTTCCGGGTGCGGAAGCTGGGCTGACGCCGGGAGCGGGGCAGGGCGAGAGCCCTGCGTCCCCAGCGACCGATGGCGCGCGATGCGCTCAAATGCTCAGCCCCGGGGGCGGCCGCCGCTGGCTTCGCGCCGCGGCATCACCATCGCCTTGCGGCGGTTGATCTCGGCGTCCAGGCGGCGGTACTCAGGCGAACCGATCTCGCCGGCCATCACCAGCTCCCAGAGCTTCACGGCCAGTTCGTCGTCCAGTACCTGCTTGGTGGGGAAAGCAATGACGATGCCCATGTTGCGAAACTCCCGTGGCTGGATGGATGGTTTGACCTAAAAAAGTCATGCATCTTTCGTGCCAACCTCCGGCCGCCGGGCGGGGCCGCCCGGGGACAGCGCGGGAATGCCAAGTTGATCGCACAATGGCCCTGCAACCCCCAGATATTCGGGTTGGCCGGGTAGCCGGACACTAGTCATGCAGCGGCCCGGCGGTGACTTGGCGGGCCCGGCGTGACAGGATGCGCGCCACTTATGACGTGCCGCGGCACCCGCCGGACCCAACCCTCTCCATGCGACTGAACAAGTACATCAGCGACACCGGCTACTGCTCCCGCCGTGAGGCGGACCGGCTGGTGACCGAGCGCCGCGTGACCGTGAACGGCCTGCCGGCCGGCGTCGGCGCCCAGTTGGCCGAAGGCGACCGGGTGGAGGTGGACGGCCAGCCGCTGGCGGTGCGTACGGCCAAGCCGGGAGCGCGACGCCACGTCTACATCGCCTTGAACAAGCCGGTGGGCATCACCTGCACCACCGACGCCACGGTGAAGGGAAACATCGTCGATTTCGTCGGCCACCAGCAGCGCATCTTCCCGATCGGGCGGCTCGACAAGGACTCCGAGGGCCTGATCCTGCTGACCAGCAATGGCGACATCGTCAACGAGATCCTGCGCGTCGAGAACCACAAGGAAAAGGAATACCTGGTGGGCGTGAACCTGCCGGTGAGCGACGAATTCCTGCGCGGCATGGCCCGCGGCGTGCGCATCCACAGCGAGACCACGCTGCCCTGCAAGACCCGCAAGATCGCCCGCTTCGGTTTTTCGATCGTGCTCACCCAGGGCTTGAACCGGCAGATCCGCCTGATGGCGGCCGCGTTCGGCTACCGGGTGACCCAGCTGCGGCGCATCCGCATCGCCAACGTCAAGCTGGCCGAAATCAAGCCCGGTCGCTGGCGCAACCTCACGCAGGCCGAACTGCATGGGCTGCTGCCGGGGCGAACGGAATGGTAGTGGTTTGGCGCGCCTCGCCTTTTTCCCCCGGAGTGTCCGCATGATCTTTCGCACTATCTTGTTGGCGGTTGCCCTGGCGGCATCGGCGCCGTCGGCGTTCGCGGTGTCTTCGCTGCCCGCGCCCAAGCCTCTGGCGGCGCCGCCGGCCAATGCCACGGAAACCGCCAGCGGCATGAGCTACGTCGTGCTGAGGGCGGGCGCCGATGCGTCGAAGACGGCCAGCGGGCCCTTCATCGAGTTCACGGCCGACGTCTGGAGCGCGGACGGCGTCACCCGCGCCAACTCCAGGGAGTCCGGTCCGCAGCTGGCGTTGGTGCAGCGGCTGGCGCGCGAGCAGCCCGGCCTGGCGCGCGCCCTGCTGACCTCGCCGGTCGGCGAGACCCGGCGCTGGTGGTTCCAGGCCGACCGGCTCAAGCCGGGCTATGCCGGCATGCCCGACCTGCCGCACGTGGTGGACCTGACCGTGCTGGGCACCAAGGACCCGCTGCAATCGCCCGAAGACCTGGCCGCGCCGCCAGCCGATGCGCTGCGCACCCCCAGCGGCATTGCCTACCGGGTGCTCAAGCGCGGGCAAGGCGGGTCCAAGCCGACGCTGGCGAGCACCGTTGAAATCCACTACAGCGGCTGGACCAGCTACGGCCAACTGTTCGACAGCTCGGTGAAGCGGGACGTGCGCGCCTTCTTCCCGCTCGACAAGCTGATCCTGGGCTGGCAGGAGGGCGTACCGCTGATGTCGCGCGGCGACACGTTCCGGTTCTGGATCCCCGGCCCGCTGGCCTATGACTACGCGCCCGCGGGGCCCAACACCCCGCGCGGCACGCTGGTGTTCGACATCACGCTCTACGACTTCAGCCCGACGCGCTGAGCGCCTGCCTCAGCGGCTCAGCCAGTGCGCGGCGCCGCGGCCGGCCACCACGCCGCTGGCGAACGAGGCCGTGAGCAGGTAGCCGCCGGTCGGCGCTTCCCAGTCCAGCATTTCGCCGGCGATGAACAGGCCCGGCCGCTCGCGCACCATCAGGCTGTCGTCCAATTGGCCCAGGGTGACGCCGCCGGCCGTGCTGATGGCCTCGGCGATGGGTCGCGCCGAGGCCAGCCGAACGGGCAGCGACTTGATGGCGGCCGCCAGGCGGGTCGGGTCGTCCATCGCCGCTTTGTCCAGCACCTCGCGCAGCAGGGCGGCCTTGACGCCCTCGATGCCCAGCTTCCGGCGCAGGTGCTCGCTCAGGCTGCGGCCATTGCGCGGCGCCTCGATCTCGCGCAACAGGCGGGCGTGGTCCCGCCCGGGCGCCAGGTCCATCAGCAGCACGGCCTGGCCGTCGCGTGCGATGCGTTCGCGAAGATCGGCCGACAGCGCGTACACCAGGCTGCCCTCCAGCCCGGTGGCCGTCGCCACGCACTCACCCTGGCGCCATGCCGGCTCGCCCTGGTCGGGCGCCAGCGCCATTCGCACGGGCTTGATCGGCGCACCGGCGAAGCGCTGCGAAAAGAAGTCGCTCCAGCCCACGTCGAAACCGCAGTTGGCCGGCTGCAGCGGCGCGACGTCCACGCCGGCGGCCGCCAGCGGTGCCACCCAGGCACCGTCGGATCCCAGCTGGGGCCAGCTGCCGCCGCCCAGCGCCAGGACGGTGGCACCCGGGGCATGGCGCTGTTCACCGGCCGGGGTATCGAAGACCAGCGCGCCGTTATCGGCGAATCCGCGCCAGCGATGCAGCACGTGGAAGCGAACGCCACGCTCACGCAGCCGACGCACCCAGCCGCGCAGCAGCGGTGCCGCCTTGAGGTCGACGGGGAACACGCGGCCAGAGCTGCCGACGAAGGTGTCCACGCCCAGCTCGCGGGCCCAGTCGCGCAGCGCCTGCGCGTCGAAGGCGTCCAGCCACGCCGGGACGGCCACGCCCTGTTCGCGGTAGCGCCGGTCGAACAAGGGACGGGGATCGCTGTGGGTCAGGTTGAGGCCGCCCTTGCCGGCAATCAGGAACTTGCGTCCGACCGAACCTTTCGCCTCGAACAGGTCCACCGGGTGACCGGCGGCGAGGGCGGTTTCGGCGGCCATCAGTCCGGCCGGACCGCCACCGATGATGGCGATGCCCGGTTGGTTTGGAGTTTGCATGATGCGATTCTCTCACGCGTCCACCGCCGCACGAGGTCCCGATGCCCTACGCCCCTATCGTTGCAACGCTAGGCTACGTCCTGTCCGCCGACGGGCAGCACTGCCTGATGGTTCACCGCAACGCCAGGCCGGGCGACCAGCACCTGGGGAAGTACAACGGCCTGGGCGGCAAGCTCGAGCCCGACGAGGACGTGATGGCGGGCATGCGCCGCGAGATTCGTGAAGAGGCGGGCATCCAATGCCAGGCCATGCAGCTTCGCGGCACCATCAGCTGGCCGGGGTTTGGCAAGCAGGGGGAGGATTGGCTGGGCTTCATCTTCCTGGTGACGTCGTTCGAGGGTGCAGCGCCGCTGCGCAACGACGAAGGGGACCTGGCCTGGGTGCCGCTGGAGCAGTTGGCCGACCTGCCGCTGTGGGAAGGGGACCGCCATTTCCTGCCGCTGGTGTTCGACGGCGACCCGCGACCGTTCCACGGCGTGATGCCTTACCTCGACGGGAACATGCAGTCCTGGCGCTATTCCCGCTGATTGCGCCCAAGTTCGCCTAAAACACACGATAGTTCGCTTAAGTGGATTTTATCGGACGATTCAAACAGGCGCCTGAAAACCTCGAATAACCGAAATTTCACGCCGTGGAACGTATGATCCACGGGCTGGGAAGCCCCGGCTGGGGTTTTTCATCGTTATCCGTTCGCCTTTGCGATCGTCCGCCCCGCAACGCCGGGGCCCTCCGCCGCCTGGCTTGGGCAGCGGGCCGATCGCTCTGCCTATCCCTTACGCCAAGGAGCGCCGCATGACCGATACCACCAACAGCATCTCGGACCTGATTGACATCAGCGAAGACGGAATGGCGTTCTACGAGGAAGCGGCGCAGAAGGTAAAGGACAAGAAGCTCAGCACGCTGTTCAGCCGCTTGGCCAAGGCCAAGTCGGACTTCGCCCAGGAGCTGTCGGGCGAGGTCAAGCCGGTGGCCAGCGGCAAGAAGAAGGCGGTCAAGAAGGCCGACGGTCCGCTGTTCGAGCTGAGCAAGGCCTATGCCGGCCTGCTCAAGCAGTGGCCCGAGTCCGGCGCCGAGCGCTACAGCCGCATGGCCGAGGTCGAGGGCCAGCTGCAGGTGACGTTCCAGAAGGTCGTGCTCGACCGTGACCACAGCTTCGTGGTCCGTGTCCTTGCCAAGCAGTACGTCAGCAAGGCCGAGGTCCTGAACAAGGAGCTCCGCGCCTGCCAGCGCGCCGCCTGACCGACGCCTCCGCGCCGCAGCGCGGGAATGAAAAAACCTCCCGGGTTGCCCCGGGAGGTTTTTTATTGGGCGACTGCCGGCGGGTTACTTGCTGCCGCCGACCGGGTTGGCCAAGCCACGGCGAACCAGCAGCGGACCCACTTCCGGATCACGGCCGCGGAAGTCGCGGAACAGCTGCATGGCGTCCACGCTGCCGCCGCGCGCGAGCAGGGTCTGGCGGAAGTGGTCGCCGTTCTCACGCTTGAGGCCGCCGTTTTCCTTGAACCACTCAACGGACTCGGCGTCGAGCACTTCGCTCCACAGGTAGGCGTAATAGCCGGCCGAATAGCCGCCCATGATGTGGGAGAAGTAGGTGCTGCGATAACGCGGCGGCACCGGTGCGTAATCCAAGCCGGCCTCTTCGAGGGCCTGGGCCTCGAAGGCCAGGGTGTCGGTGGGGACCTGGTCGGCCTTGAGCTGGTGCCAGCTCTGGTCGAGCATCGCCGCGGCGAGGTATTCGGTGGTGGCGTGGCCTTGGCCGAACTGCTCGGTGGCCATCACTTTGTCCAGCAGCACCTGCGGGATCGGCTCGCCCGTTTGGTAATGCTTGGCGTAGTTGGCCAGGATGGTCGGATCGGTGGCCCACATCTCGTTCACCTGCGACGGGTATTCGACGAAGTCGCGCGGCACGCTGGTGCCCGAGAACATCGGGTACTTCACGTTCGAGAACAGCCCGTGCAGGGCGTGGCCGAACTCATGGAACATCGTGGTCACCTCGTCGAAGGTCATCAGCGTCGGCTGGCCTTCGGACGGCTTGGGAATGTTCTGGTGGTTGGCCACGACCGGCGCGGCGCCAGTGAGGCCGTTCTGCGCCACGTAGGCATTCATCCAGGCGCCGCCGCGCTTGTTCGAACGGGCGTAGAAGTCACCGATGAACAGGCCCAGGGGCTTGCCGTCGGCCTCGAACACTTCCCACACGCGAACGTCGGACCGGTAGGTCGGCAGGTCCTTGCGCTCCTTGAACTCCAGGCCGTAAAGCTGGTTGGCGGCGTAGAACACGCCGTTCACCAGCACGTTGTCGAGCTCGAAGTACGGGCGCAGCTGCGATTCGTCGAAATCGTACTTCTGCTTGCGCACCTTCTCGGCATAGAACGCCCAGTCGGCGGCTTCGACCTGGAAGCCACCGCCGTCGGCGTCGATGATCGCCTGCATGTCGGCCGCTTCGCGGCGGGCATTGGCGACGGCGGCCGGGGCGAGGTCGGAAAGCAGCTTGTTGACGGCGCCGACGGTCTTCGCGGTTTCATCTTCCAGGACGTAGGCGGCGTGGGTTTCATAGCCGAGCATCGCGGCGCGCTCGGCCCGCAGCTTGGCCACGCGGGCGACGATGTCACGGTTGTCGAACTCGCCGCCGCGGCTGCCGCGGGTCAGCGAGGCGTCCATGATCTTCTTGCGCAGCTCGCGGTTGGTCAGGTTGGCAAGCGGCGGCTGGCCGCTGGTGTTCTGCAGGGCGATCAGGTACTGGCCTTCCTTGCCGGCGGCCTTGGCGGCTTCGGCTGCGGCCGTGATGGCCTCGGCCGTCAGGCCGTCGAGCTCGGCCACGTCGGTGACCAGCACGCCCGAAGCATTCACTTCCTTGAGCACGTTCTGGCTGAAGGTGGTGGCCAGCGTGGCCAGTTCGGAGTTCATGGCCTTGAGCGTCTCCTTGTCGGCGTCCGACAGGTTGGCGCCGGCGCGCACGAAATCGGTGTGGTAGCGCTCGAGCAGGCGCAGCGACTCGGCGTCCAGGCCCAACTGGTCGCGGCCGTCGTAGAGCTGCTTGATGCGGGCGAACAGCTTGCCGTCGAGCAGGATCGCGTCCTGGTGGGCGGAGAACTTGGGCGCCATTTCCGCCTGCACCGCCTGCATGGTCGGGTTGGTGTTGGCCCCGGCCAGGTTGCCGAACACGGCGGACGTGCGGGTGAGCAGGGCGCCGGTTTTCTCCAGGGCCACGATGGTGTTCTCGAAGCTGGCGGCCTCGGTGTTGCCGGCGATGGCATCCACTTCAGTGCGCTGCTCGCTCATCCCGCGCTCAAGCGCCGGGGCGTAGTGCTCGTCCTTGATCTTGTCGAACCCGGGCATCTGGTAGGGCAGGGCGCTGACGGCGAAGAACGGGTTCGCGCTGGCTTCGGCCGTCGCGGCGGGCTGCTCGGCAGCCGGCGCCTGGGGCGCTTCGGTCTTGCTGCAGGCGGTCAGGGACAGGCCGAGGGCCGCGGCGAGTGCGAGGGACAAAGGATGGATTTTCATGGGATTCCTTGCTGGTTTGAAGCCCGCCGTTGCGCGGGGTCATGTCGTACCAAAGGTTACCGCACCCGGCGTGCCGGCACGCCATGACCAATGGCAGGGGGGTGCGCGGGGTTTGCGCTAATCTGGAGGCACCCATACGGAGCCCGAAACCATGACCACTGCCTACGACTTCAGCGCCCCCGACATCGACGGCCAGGAAACCTCCCTCGCGGCCTACAAGGGCAAGACCATGCTGGTGGTCAACACCGCCTCCAAGTGCGGCTTCACGCCCCAGTACACCGGCCTGGAGAAGCTTTCCAGGGAGTTCCAGGACCAGGGGCTGGTGGTGCTGGGCTTCCCATGCGACCAGTTCGGCCACCAGGAGCCGGGCGACGAGGCGGAGATCAAGAACTTCTGTTCGCTTACCTACGACGTCAGTTTCCCGATGTTCGCCAAGGTGGACGTCAACGGGCCCAAGGCCCACCCGCTGTTCAAGTGGCTGAAGGCCGAAAAAGCGGGTTTGCTGGGCCTGGAGGGCATCAAGTGGAACTTCACCAAGTTCCTGGTCGGCCCGGACGGCACGGTGCTCAAGCGCTATGCGCCGACCGACACCCCCGAGAAGATCGGCAAGGACCTCAAGAAACTGCTGGCCTGATCGCCGGCCCTACTTTTCCACGAAAGCCCGCTCGAACACGTACTCGCCCGGGCTGCCGATGCGAGGGGCCGCCTTGAAGCCGCGGCTGTCGAGGATGGTCCGGAAGTCGGCCAGCATCTGCGGGCTGCCGCAGATCATCGCCCGGTCATGTGCCGGGTCCAGGCCGTCCAGGCCCAGGTCGGTCATCATCCGGCCGCCGTCCATCAGGTCGGTGAGGCGGCCCGAATTGCGGAAAGCCTCGCGGCTCACGGCCGGGTAGTACAGCAGCTGGCGGGAGATCAGCTCGCCCAGGTGCTCGTGCCGCGGCAGTTCGTTGACGATGTAGTCGTGGTAGGCCAGGTCGCCGATTTCGCGCACGCCGTGGGTCAGGATGACCTTCTCGAAGCGCTCGTAGACGTCCGGGTCCTTGATCACGCCCAGGAAGGGCGCCAGGCCGGTGCCGGTGGCCAGCAGGTACAGGTTCCGGCCCGGATGCAGGTCGCTGATGAGCAGGGTTCCGGTGGGTTTGCGGCTCACCAGCAGGTCGTCGCCGGGCTGGATGTGCTGCAGCCGGGAGGTCAGCGGACCGTTGGGCACCTTGATGCTGAAGAACTCCAGGTGCTCCTCCCAGTTGGCGCTGGCGATGGAGTAGGCCCGCATCAGGGGCCGACCCTCGACTTCCAGCCCGATCATCACGAACTGGCCGTTGTCGAAGCGCAGGCCGTCGTCCCGGGTGGTGGTGAAGCTGAAATAGTCCTCATTCCAGTGCCTGACGGTGAGCACGCGCTCGGTGGCGAAGACGGACATGCGGGACGGGGCCTGGGCTGAGGGTCTGGGGACCCTTGATTCTACGCCATTGGCTTTCTGGCCAAGAAGCGAGTATGTTCGGCGTACTACGGTCAGCCCAAGCGGGCCAATCGTGGTTACCTATCATTTTGTTACAACAAGGATTAGAGATATGTCGGATCGTCAGACTGGAACCGTGAAGTGGTTCAACGACGCCAAGGGCTTTGGCTTCATCACCCCGGAAAGCGGCGAGGACGTGTTTGTCCACTTCCGTTCCATCCAGGGCACCGGCTTCAAGTCCCTGCAGGAAGGCCAGAAGGTCTCCTTCAAGGTCGTGAAAGGCCAGAAGGGCATGCAGGCGGATGAAGTGCAGCCGATGTAAGGTTGCCTGCCGCCAGGCAGCTTGGAATCAGCCCCGGTCGGCAACGATCGGGGCTTTTTCTTGGGCGGCCCTGAACGGCCGCGGGTCGGCGCATTTGCGCGGGCGGGGCGCTTGACCTAGCCTATGCGCCCTTTTCCAGCCTCCGGATTCTCCGGCCAGGCTTATCTTCACAAGGATTCCCATGCAGATCGCCGAGCGCACCGTCGCGTCCTTCCACTACACCCTCACCAATGACGCCGGCACGGTGATCGACTCGTCCAGCGGCACCGACCCCCTGACCTACCTGCACGGCGTGGGCAACATCGTGCCCGGCCTCGAGAAGGCGATGGAAGGCCGCGCGGCCGGCGACAAGTTCGACGTCAAGGTGTCGCCGGAAGAGGGCTATGGCACCCCGAACGAGATGCTGATCCAGGTCGTGCCGCGCGAGGCCTTCCAGGGCGTCGACGACATCGAAGTGGGCATGCAGTTCCAGGCCCAGACGCCGCAGGGCGCCATTTCCGTGTCGGTTGCCAAGATCGAAGACGGCATGGTCACCGTGGACGGCAATCATCCGCTGGCCGGCCAGAACCTGAACTTCGCCATCGAAGTGGTCGACGTGCGCGCCGCCTCGGAAGAGGAAGTGACGCACGGCCACGTGCACGGCGCCGGCGGCCACAACCACTGAACGCCTCCGGCCAGCGCGGTCGCCTGATCGAGTCCGACGACGACCTGCGGGCGCTGCTTGCGCGCACGCGCCGGATCGCCGTGCTCGGTATCAAGACGGTCACCCAGCGAGGCCAGCCCGCGATCGAGGTGCCTCGCTACCTCGACCGCGCCGGCTTCGACCTGGTGCCGGTTCCGGTGTACTACCCGGAGGTGGAGACGATCCTGGGTCGGCCGGTGTTCCGTCGGCTCGTGGACGTGCCGGGCGACATCGACCTGGTCAATGTCTTCCGCAAGCCGGCCGACCTCGCCGGCCACCTCGACGACATCCTGGCCAAGCATCCCGCGGCCGTGTGGCTGCAGTCGGGCATCCGCGACGACGCCTTCGCCGCGGCACTGATGGCGGCCGGCATCGACGTGGTGCAGGACCGCTGCCTGATGGTGGACCACCGGCACCTCGGCGCCGCCTGACCGGGACTCAGCCCGGGGGGCGCGGCCTGCCGCGCCGGAAGGGCATGAGGTGTTGCTGCACGATGCCCTCGGGCACGGACGCCGGGTCGAGGACGCCGTAGTCGTCGGGCCAGCGGCCGTCCCGCGGCAGTCGGAAGGTGCCCATCAGCAGGTCCACCAGCGGCAGGTGGATGGCGTAGTTGGCGTCCACCCAGTCGGGCGACCTGGCGTGGTGCCAGTGGTGGTAGCGCGGCAGCACCAGCACGTATTCCAGCCAGCCAAAGCGCAGCCCCAGGTTGGCGTGCGCCAGCACCGCCTGCACGCCCACCAGGATGACGTAGGCGCTGATGGCGCCCTGGGAAAAACCAAGCACCACCAGCGGCAGCAGCACCATGCCGCGGGTCAGCACGATCTCGACCAGGTGCATCCGCGAGCCCGCCAGCCAGTCCATGTGCCGGCTGCTGTGGTGGACGCTGTGGAATCGCCACAGCCATTGCCAACGATGGTAGCCACGGTGCACGAGGGCCTGCGCCAGGTCGGCGAAGAACACCGCCAGTACGAACTGCAGCCAACCCGGCAGCGACTGGATGGCGGACTGCAGCGCTGGAAATGCCACCAGCGCCGAAACCTGCGTGGTCCAGGCCGTCACCAGGAACAGGATCAGCTGCACCAGCACGTGGCTGGCGAAAAAATAGGCAACGTCGGTGCGCCAGCCTGGCCGCAGCGGTGACTGGGGAATCCTCCCGAAGGCCCGCTCGATGGGGATGAACACCAGCGCCGAGAACAGCAATGACACCACGAACCAGTCCAGCCCAAGTGACCAGGGCGTCTGGCCGATGTCGTCGAACGGCACGCCGGTTCCGCCCAGCAGCACCGCCAGGGTGGCGGTACCGACGCCAAGCAGCGCCGTCCGCCGGTTCCGGCCGCGCAGCACGGCCAGCGTTCCGAGCACGAATGCCGCCACCAGCCCGGCAAGCAGCAGGTGGCGCGCGAACGCTTCGGAATAGACGGCGCGGAAATCCCGGCTGGTGAGCTGTTCGGGGAAATGGAAGCACAACACCGCCACCAGGCTCAGCGAGCCCAGCCAAGCGGACAGGTGTGCTAACCATGACAGGCGCTGTGTACCCATGGAGGATCAACCGGCACTTTTTTGGACAATAACGATATTGGAGCGACATGCAAGCGGCCTCGTGCGGCTAGACTAAGCGCCCCCCGCAAGCGTCCTGACTCTCGTGCTTGAGCTCCCTCCCGACATCCGCCTCAAGTTCGAGGACCGCCTCGACTACCTGTTTGCCGAGGTCACCGGTCCGCGCGACAGCCGGGACATCTCCACCGCCTACTGGCAGCGGATCGCGGAACAGTGCGGGAAGCGCAAGACACGCAAGCTGATGGTGGTCGAGAACCTGGGCGACTTCGACGGCGAGCGCGATATGGCCGATATGGTGGACGCCATCATCGCCATGGGCATGGATCGCCTGAAGGTGGCGTTCGTGATCGGCCGCGTCGAGGAAATGGCGCGACTGGAGCATGGCGAAATTCTCGCCATCGAACGCGGCGCCAATGGTCGCGTGTTCGAAAGTACCTCGCTCGCCGAACGGTGGCTGCGGCACGGCGGCGAATAGCCCTCAGGCCAGGCGGACCGTCACCTCGATGCCGTTGAGCGCCGCGTTGCCCGACGGCAGGTCCAGCGCCGCTGCATCCGTCAGGTCGTTGTAGCTGGGTCCGGAAACGGCGCTGGCGCGCGACTGGCGGGTACCCGGCCGGTCGTGTCCGAAGCCGTGCGGAAGGCAGGCCACGCCCGGCATCAACGCATCGCTGCCGCGAACCTCCACTTCGATCGCGCCCACGCTTGAGGCGACGGCGACGCGCGCGCCTTCGCCGATGCCGCGGCTGGCCAGGTCGTCGGGGTGCATCAGCAGGTGGTGGCGGGTCTTGCCCTTCACCAGGCGCGGTGCGTTGTGCATCCACGAATTGTTGCTGCGCACGTCGCGCCGGCCGATCAGCCGCAGCGTGGCGTCGGCCGCGGCGGCCGCGGGCATCGCCAGGCGACGCAACTCCTCGAGCATCAGTGGCGGTGCGCATTCAATGCAGCCACTCGCGGTTTCCAGGCGCGCCAGCAGCGACGGCCGCAGCGGCCCCAGGTCCAGGCCGTGCGGCGCCTGCGCCAGCTGTTCCACCGTGATGCCCGAGCCACCGCGCGCCAGGCCCATGCCGATCATCGCCAGCGGCGGCGGCAGGTCCCGCGCCGGCTTGCCGGACGCGGCCGCGTAGGCGGCGGTGATGCCGTTGATGATTTCCCAGTCGGCGCGTTCGTCGTCGTCGCGCTCGCGCAGCGGCAGGCTGAGCTTGGCGACCCGACGCACCGCGAACGAATTGAAGTGCACGTCGTAGTGCGGCTGCGTGAGCGGCGAGGCGGGCGGCAGGATCAGGTCGGCGTGGCGGGTGGTTTCGTTGAGGTAGATGTCGATCGACACCATGAAATCGAGCGAGGACAGCGCCTTGTCGAGGCCGCGGCCATCGGGCGTGGAAAGCACGGGATTGCCCGCACAGGTGAGCAGGGCGCGCACCTGGCCTTCGCCCGGCGTGAGTATCTCCTCGGCCAGCACCGCCACCGGCAGTTCGCCGGCGAACTCCGGCAGGCCGCGCACCCGGCTGTGCCAGCGGCCGCGGTTGCCGGGCGAGGTGCCCGGCCCGGTGACGGGAAGCACCGCCTCGTTGGGCAGCGAGCCACCTTCGCGATCGAGGTTGCCCGTGACCAGGTTCAGCAGCTGGATCAGCCACTGGCACAGCGTGCCCCAGGCCTGGGTGGACACGCCCATGCGGCCATAGGCCACGGCGGAAGGCGCGGCGCGGAACTCGGCGGCAATGCGGGCAATGGTGGTGCGGGGGATGCCCGTGAGCGCCTCGACCTTTACGGTGTCCACGGCCGCTATGGCGGCCAGCGCTTCTTCCAGCTCGCTGAGCTTGCCGGCATAGGCTTGCGTGCGCGGTGCGCCCAGCGCCAATACGTCCTGCAGCAGCGCCACCAGGAACCAGGCATCGCTGCCGGGCCTGATAAAAAGATGCTCGCTGGCGATCCCGGCGGTTTCGGTGCGGCGTGGGTCCACCACCACCAGCTTGCCGCGAACGGCCAGCGCCTCCAGGCGCTTGGCGATGCCGGGTGCCGTCATCAGGCTGCCGTTGGACGCCACGGGGTTGGCGCCCAGCATCAGGAAGTAGTCGGTGCGGTCGACGTCGGGAATGGGCAGCAGGAACTGGTGGCCGTACATCAGCCAGTCCACCAGCTGGTGCGGCCACTGGTCCACCGACGAGGCGCTGAAGATGTTCTTGCTGCGCAGCGACCTGAGCAGCGCAGGCATGTAGGCGATGTGGCCGAAGTGGTGGACGGTGGGATTGCCCAGGTAGGCCGCGACGGCATCGGGCCCGTGGTCGCGCTGTGCCGCGGCCAGGCGTTCACCAGCCTCGGCCAGCGCTTCGTCCCAGCTGATCTCTTCCCAGTCGCTGCCCCGGCGGCGCAGCGGGCGGCGCAGGCGGTCCGGGTCGGACTCCAGGTCCAGGATGGCGTTGCCCTTGGGGCAGATGTGGCCGCGGCTGAACGGGTCGGCGGCATCACCGCGTATCGCAACGAGCTCTTCGCCCTCGTACTGCAGGTCCAGGCCGCAGATGGCTTCGCATAGCGGGCAGGCGCGGAAGCGGGATTGGCGGGCCATGGCGTGTTCCTGTGGGTATTGGCCCGAGTTTAGGTCAGCCGGGCGGGCTTCGGGGCGCCCGGCGCGGTAAACTAACCGGATGTCCCTGATCACACTCCAAGGCGTCGACTTCAGCGTCGGCGGCCCACTCCTGCTCGATGCCGTGAGCCTGACGATCGAGCGCAACGAGCGCGTTTGCATCGTCGGCCGCAACGGCGCCGGTAAATCCACCCTGCTGCGGCTGCTGTCGGGCGAAATCGTGCCCGATGACGGCGTGCTCACCCGTGCGGGCCGCATTGCCGGCCTGGCCCAGGAGGTGCCCAAGGACCTTACCGGCAGCGTCTTCGACGTGGTGTCGATGGGGCTGGGCGAGCTGGGCGCGGACCTGGCCCGCTACCACCACATGCTGCACGACGGCATGGACATCGACATGGACGAGCTGGGCAGCGTGCAGGCCCGCATCGAGGCCGGCAACGGCTGGCAGATCGAACAGCGCGTCGAACAGGTGATCAGCAAGCTCGACCTGCCCGAGGATGCCGAGTTCTCGGCGCTGTCGGGCGGCATGAAGCGCCGCGTGCTGCTGGCACAGGCGCTGGTGGCCGCGCCCGACCTGCTGCTGCTCGACGAGCCCACCAACCACCTGGACATCGAATCGATCGCCTGGCTGGAGGAGTTCCTGAAGAACTTCGGCGGCAGCGTGGTGTTCGTCACCCATGACCGCGAGTTCCTGCGCAACCTGGCCACCCGCATCATCGAGATCGATCGCGGCCAAGTGACCAGCTGGCCGGGCGACTACGACAATTTCCTGCGCCGCCGCGAAGAGCGCATGCACGCCGAGGCCCAGGCCAACGCGCTGTTCGACAAGAAGCTGGCGCAGGAAGAAGTGTGGATCCGCCAGGGCATCAAGGCCCGGCGCGTGCGCAACGAAGGCCGCGTCACCGCGCTCAAGGCCCTGCGCCGCGAACGCGCCGAGCGCCGCGACCAGTCGGGCAACGTCAAGCTGGCCGCGGCCGGCGCCGAGAAGTCGGGCCGCAAGGTATTCGAGGCCAAGCACGTGGATTTCGCCTTCGGCGACCGCGTGCTGGTGCGCGACTTCAGCACCGTCATCCAGCGCGGCGACAAGATCGGCCTGATCGGACCCAACGGCTCGGGCAAGACCACCCTGCTCAAGCTGCTGCTGGGCGACCTACAGCCGACCGCCGGCACGGTGAACGTGGGCACCAACCTGGAGATCGCCTTCTTCGACCAGCTGCGCGGCTCGCTGCGCGAGGACTGGAATGCCTTGGACAACGTGTCCGAAGGCCGCGAGTTCATCGAGATCAACGGCGGCCGCAAGCACGTGATGGGCTACCTGCAGGACTTCCTGTTCAGCCCCGACCGTGCGCTGTCGCCCATCACCAAGCTTTCCGGCGGCGAGCGCAACCGGCTGCTGCTGGCGAAGCTGTTCGCCAAGCCCTCGAACCTTCTGGTGATGGACGAACCCACCAACGACCTGGACGTCGAAACGCTTGAGTTGCTCGAGGAAATGCTGATTGACTACCCCGGCACGCTGATCCTGGTGTCGCATGACCGCGCCTTCCTGGACAACGTGGTCACCAGTTCGCTGGTGATGGAGGGCAACGGCCGGGTAGGGGACTACGTGGGCGGCTATACCGATTGGCTGCGCCAGCGCCCGATGTCCGCGCGGCTGGCCGCCGCCGCCGTGTCGGCGCCACGGCTCACGCCGCAGGTGGCCCCGGTGGCCAAGCTGGCCGTGGCGGCGCCGGCGACACCGGCCAAGCGCAAGTTGGGCTACAAGGAGCAGCGCGAACTCGAGCAGCTGCCGGTGCAGATCGAGGCGCTGGACGCGGAGGTCGCCGCCCTGACCGCGCAGATCCAGGACCCGGCGTTCTATCGCCAGGGCCCGGAAGCCGTCACCACCGCCAATGCCCGCCTGGCCACGCTGCAGTCCGAACTTGAACAGGCCTACGCGCGCTGGCAGGCCCTCGAGTAATCTGCGCGGCCACGCCATGAAGGCGTCCAGGCCCGAACGCCCTGGCACCCAGGGCGCGGGCCGCAGGGCCCGCCTGCCGGGCTGAGGTGGGGGTAAAATGGAAGTCCCCGTCGCCAAACCGTGCCCACCGTGAACCAGCCGATCAAGCAGGAAGACTTCATCCAGAGCGTTGCCGACGCGCTGCAGTACATTTCCTATTACCACCCGGTGGACTACATCCGCAACCTCGCCGCCGCCTACGAGCGCGAGCAGTCGACGGCCGCCAAGGACGCGATCGCCCAGATCCTGATCAACTCACGCATGTGCGCCGAAGGCCACCGCCCGATCTGCCAGGACACCGGCATCGTCACCGTGTTCCTCGAGATCGGCATGGACGTGCGCTGGGCCGACGCCACGATGGGCGTGGAGGACATGGTCAACGAAGGCGTGCGCCGCGCCTACAACCACCCCGACAACAAGCTGCGCGCCAGCGTGCTGGCCGACCCGGCGGGCAAGCGCACCAACACCCGGGACAACACGCCGGCCGTGGTGAACTTCAAGGTCGTGCCCGGCGACACGGTGGACGTGATCGTCGCGGCCAAGGGCGGCGGCAGCGAGGCCAAGTCCAAGTTCGCCATGCTCGACCCGTCCGACTCCATCGTGGACTGGGTGCTCAAGACCGTGCCCACCATGGGCGCCGGCTGGTGCCCGCCGGGCATGCTGGGCATCGGCATCGGCGGCACCGCCGAGAAGGCGATGCTGCTGGCCAAGGAGGCGCTGATGGAGCCCATCGACATCACCGACCTGCAGGCGCGCGGCGCTTCCAATCGCGCCGAGGAGCTTCGGCTGGAGCTGTTCGAAAAGGTCAACGCGCTGGGCATCGGCGCCCAGGGCCTGGGCGGCCTGACCACGGTGCTCGACATCAAGGTCAAGGACTACCCGACGCATGCCGCCAACCTTCCGGTGGCGCTGATTCCCAACTGCGCCGCCACCCGCCACGCCCATTTCACCCTCGACGGCAGCGGTCCGGTGATGCTGGAGCCGCCGTCGCTGGACGACTGGCCCAAGCTCACCTACGACACCTCCAGGGGCCGCCGGGTCGACCTGGACACGATCACGCGCGAGGACGTCGCCGGCTTCAAGCCCGGCGAAGTGCTGCTGCTCAACGGCAAGCTGCTGACCGGCCGGGACGCCGCGCACAAGCGGATGGTGGACATGCTCGACAAGGGCGAGGCCCTGCCGGTGGACCTGCGTGGTCGCTTCATTTACTACGTTGGCCCGGTGGATCCGGTGCGCGACGAAGTGGTGGGTCCGGCCGGTCCCACCACCGCTACCCGGATGGACAAGTTCACCGAACAGGTGCTGGCCCAGACCGGCCTGATGGGCATGGTCGGCAAGGCCGAGCGAGGGCCGCTGGCCATCGATGCCATCAAGAAGCACCGATCGGTGTACCTGATGGCCGTGGGTGGCGCCGCCTACCTGGTGTCCAAGGCCATCAAGGCTTCCCGGGTGGTCGGATTCGCCGACCTGGGCATGGAGGCGATCTACGAATTCGAGGTCCGGGATATGCCGGTCACGGTGGCCGTGGACAGCACGGGCGAGTCGGTGCACCGCACCGGGCCCCGTGAGTGGCAGTCGCGGATCGGCAAGATCCCGGTGGTGCTGGACTGATCCTGGCGCCCGGTCCGGGCGCAATGCAGCCGGTGACTGGACGACCAGCAGCCCGAAAGTGTTGGCATTCCATCCCAGAAGAGCGTATCGTCGTCGGCGACTGTGTTTGCGAAGGGTCACTGTGAATCGTGGCCTGATGCGGTAGATCCACCGATCCGCTACATCTTTTCACCTCGCTCTCCTTGCAACCCCAGTCGCGCGGCGGAATGTTTCCGTCAGCGATTAATCCATTCGTTCCAAGGAGTGTTTCATGTCGGATCGTCAGATCGGTACCGTTAAGTGGTTCAACGACGCCAAGGGCTTCGGCTTCATCAGCCGCGAGAACGGCGAGGACGTCTTCGTCCATTTCCGCTCCATCCAGGGCACCGGCTTCAAGTCCCTGCAGGAAGGCCAGAAGGTCTCCTTCAAGCTCGTCAAGGGCCAGAAGGGCATGCAGGCTGACGAAGTGCAGCCCGAGTAATCCAATCCCCACGGATTGAGCAAAGCCCCGGGTGGCAACACCCGGGGCTTTTCTTTTTCGCGCGGTTGGCCGAGGCGGCAGGCGCCGTCGTATGCTTGCCCGTCCCCCCGGCCGGAAGTCGCCATGTACACCCTCTATTATTCGCCCGGCGCCGCCAGCCTGGTGGTGCACTGGCTGCTGATCGAAACCGGCGCCCGCCACGAGCTGCGCAAGCTCGACCTGCAGGCCGGCGACCACAAGCGCCCGGAATACCTCGCGGTGAATCCCGGCGGCGTGGTGCCGACCCTGCTGGTGCACGGCGAACCGCTGAGCGAGGCCGCCGCCATCGTTCTTTACCTGGCCGACGCGCATCCGTCCTTCGGACTGGCACCGGAAGCGGGCAGCATCGAGCGCGGCCGCTATTACCAGTGGCTGCTGTACCTGGCCAACACGATGCAGCCGGCCTTCCGCACCTGGTTCTACCCGGCCGAAGCGGCGGGTGAAGCCAACGCCGACGCTGCCAAGGACCTGGCGCGCCAGCGCATCGAGGCCTGCTGGGACCGTATCGAGGGCCACTTGGAAAAGCGCGGTCCCTACCTGTTGGGCGCCGCAGCCAGTGCCGCCGATTTCCACCTGACGATGTTGATGCGCTGGTCGCGCAACATGCCCAAGCCGGCGGCCCAGTGGCCACAGCTGGAGGCGTTGGCGCAGCGGATGAAGGCGCGCCCGTCGTTCCGAACGCTGTATGACCGCGAAGGCCTGACCGAGTGGGCGTGACCGCGTGAATCCCGCGGCTACCGTATTGCTGGCCGGGGCCTCGGGACTGGTTGGCTCAAGCGTGCTGGATCGCCTGCTCTTGCAGGCCGGTGGCCCGCGCGTGCTGGCGCCCGTGCGGCGCCCGATCGATGCCAGGTCGGCGAGGTTGATGGCGCCCGTTTCGAGCCTTTCGGCCGATGCCGACCCCGACCTGCTCGAAAGGCTGCGGCACGAATCGCCTGCGATCGATGCCTACGTGTGCTGCCTTGGCACCACGATCAAGTCGTCGGGCTCGCGTGAGGCCTTCCTCGCGGTTGACCGTGAGCTCGTGCTCCGCCTGGCGGCGATGGCGCGTGAGCTGGGTGCGCGGCAGGCCATCCTCGTGTCATCGGTGGGCGCCAGCGCCCAGTCCGGGAATTTCTACCTGCGCGTGAAAGGTGAAACCGAGCGCGCGCTGGCCGAGATGGGATTTGATCGCGTTGACCTCCTGCGGCCGGGACTGCTGCTGGGTGACCGGTCCGAGTCCCGCCCGGGCGAGGCCGTCGCCCGTGCCCTGACGCCCTTCACCAACCCCTTCCTGCGCGGGCCACTGCGCCGCTACCGCGGTATCGCCGCAGGCGACGTTGCCGCCGCGGCGGTGGCCCTGCTGGGCCGGGGCGAGCCCGGCCGGCATGTCCATGAGAACCAGGCGCTGATGGCGTTGGCGGCTGGCTAGCCTTCCGCCAATCCAACGCGCAGCAGCTTGCCCTTGGCGTCATCGGTCAGCAGGTAGATATAGCCGTCCGGGCCTTGGCGCACGTCGCGTATGCGCTCGCCGAAGTCCACCAGCAGCGGCTGCTCGGCGACCACCTTGTCGCCGTCCAGGCTCAGCCGCACCATGCGCTGGAACGCCAGCGCACCGACGAACAGACTGCCTTTCCACTCGGGGAACCGGTCGGCCGTGTAGAAGGCCAGGCCGCTGGGCGCAATCGACGGCGTCCACGAGTGGATCGGCTGCTCCATGCCCTCGGCGGTCTTCTCGCCCGAACCGATCGGCTGGCCGTTGTAGTTGATGCCCAGCGTGATCACCGGCCAGCCGTAGTTGAGGCCGGCCCGGGGAATATTGAGCTCGTCGCCGCCGCGCGCACCGTGTTCGGTCTGCCACAAAACGCCAGTTTGCGGATGCAGCGCTGCGCCCTGCACGTTGCGATGGCCGTACGACCATATCGCCGGAATGGCATCGTCGCGGCCCACGAAGGGATTGTCGGCGGGGATGCTGCCGTCGCGGTTGATGCGGAAGATCTTGCCCTGGCCGCGGTCCAGGCGCTGCGGGTTGTCCCAGTTGCCGCGGTCGCCGCTGGTGACGTAAAGGCGGCCCTCGCGATCAAACACCAGGCGCGAGCCGAAGTGCTGGCCGGCTTCGAGCTTGGGCATCTGGCGGAAGATCACCGCCACATCGGTGAGCGCGGCGTCCACCAGCTTGCCGCGGGCAACGGCCGTGCCGCCACCGCCTTCGCCGGGTTCGCTGAAGCTCAGGTACACCCACGGGTCGGTGGCGAAGTCGGGGTCCAGCGCCACGTCCAGCAGGCCGCCCTGGCCCTTGGCGTAAACCTCGGGGACACCGGACACGGGCGCCGACACACTGCCGTCGGCCGAAACGATGCGCAGCCGCCCGGGTCGCTCGGTCACCAGCATGCGGCCGTCGGGCAGGAAGGCCAGGCCCCAGGGATGCTCGAGCCCCTGGGCGACGGGGGTGATTTCCAGTCCGTCGAAAACGGTGGTGGCTGCTGGCTTGGCGGGCCGCGCCGCTTGCGCGGCGTCCGCGGGCTCTCGGGCGCCACAGGCGGCGCAGGCCAGGACAAGCAGGGAGGCGAGGGCGGTTCTCATCGGGCGATTCCTCGGGAAGTTGGACGGTTCAACGCAGCAGCGGCACCAGGGCAGGCCATACGTGGTCGCGCAGCTTGGGCTGGGCTTCGGCCACCGGGTGCAGGTTGTCGGACTGGAAGGCGCTGCGCTGGGTGGCGATCGGCTCGAGCAGGAAGGGTAGCAGGGCGGTGTCGTGCAGCTTGGCCAGCTCACTGTAGTTGCGCTCGAACCCTTGTGTGTACTGGGGGCCGAAGTTGGGCGGCATGCGCATGCCCACCAGCAGCACGCGCGCTCCGGCCTGCTTGGACGCAACGATCATGCGCTCCAGGTTTGCCCGCGTCTGCGCCAGCGGCAGCCCGCGCAGGCCATCGTTGGCGCCCAGTTCGATCACCACCACGGCCGGCTTGTGCCGCGCCAACTCACCGGCGATGCGGCTGGCTCCGCCGGCGGTGGTTTCACCGCTGATGCTGGCGTTGGCCACCCGCCAGCCCGGATGACGGGCCTTGAGTCGGGCGTCGGTCAACGCCACCCAGCCCTGCGCGGGGGTAAGCCCGTAGGCTGCCGAAAGTGAATCACCCATGACCAGAACCTTGCGCACCGGTGTGGGCTGCGCGGCGTGCGCCATCATTGCAGGCAGGGCCAGGGCCAACAGCAGGGCCATGACGCCCCGTTGAACCTTGGCCCGCCATGCTCCATATCCTTGGGACATTGTTTGGAACTCCACGAATTGAGGATTGCCATGGCCGACAGCCACGATATGCCCGCCGCCGCCCAGGCACTGCGTGCCGAAGGATTGGGTAAGCGCGTACCGCTGCCGTCGGGACAGCTCACTATCCTCGATGGGGTCGGTTTTACCATCGCCAAGGGTGAAGCGGTCGCGATAGTCGGTGCTTCCGGTTCAGGCAAGAGCACGCTTTTGTCGCTGCTGGCCGGCCTGGACGTCCCCAGCGACGGCTCGGTCATGCTCGACGGCCAGCCCCTTTCGGCCCTGGACGAAGACGGCCGGGCGAAGGTCCGCGGCGAAAAAGTGGGCTTCGTGTTCCAGAGTTTCCAGCTGCTGCCGTCCCTCACCGCGCTGGAGAACGTGATGCTGCCGCTCGAGCTGCGGGGCGACGCCGACGCCGAGGGCCCGGCGCGCGCCATCCTGGCGCAGGTAGGCCTGGCCGAGCGCCTGGGCCATTACCCGCGGCAGCTTTCGGGCGGCGAACAGCAGCGCGTCGCGCTGGCGCGTGCCTTCGTGACGCGGCCCGCGGTGCTGTTCGCCGACGAGCCCACCGGCAACCTCGACACCACCACCGGCCAGGCCATCGTGGACCTGCTGTTCGACCTCAACCGCGTCGCCGGCACCACGCTGGTGCTGGTGACCCATGACGAGCGCCTCGCGGCGCGCTGCGGCCGCGTGCTGCGGCTGGATTCCGGCCGTCTGGTGTCGGCATGAAGATCGCGCGCCTGGCGTGGCGCCAGCTGCGACGCGACCTCGCCTCGGGCGACGTCCGCATCCTCCTGGCCGCGTTGGTGCTGGCGGTCATGGCCGTCAGCTCCGTGGGCTTCGTCACCGACCGCGCGGAACGCGCCCTGGCCCTGGAAGCCAACCGCCTGTTGGGCGGCGACGCCGTGCTGCGCGCCGATGCGCCCATCACCGGCGCACTTCGCGACGCCGCGTCCGCGCCCGGGCTCAAGCAGACCGAAACGCTGACCTTCCCCAGCATGATCCGCGCGGGAGAAGCGCTGCGCCTGGGTGACCTCAAGGCCTTGGGCGAAGGCTTCCCGCTTCGCGGCAGCTTCCGCCTGCTTGATCCGGCCACGGGAATCGAAAGCACGGCCGGAAACGTACCCGCCCCCGGCACCGTCTGGCTGAGCCGCGCGGGCGCCGACGCGCTGGGTGCGACCGTGGGCGACAGCATCGGCGTGGGCACCAGCGACCTGCGCCTGGCGGCGCTGGTGGTGCAGGAGCCCGATGCCGCGCTGGACTACTTCAACACGGCGCCGCGCGTGTTCCTCAACCTGTCCGACATCGCCGCAACGGGGTTGGTGCAGCAGGGCAGCCGCATCACGTATCGCCTGGTCGTGGCCGGCGACGCCACCGCTGTCGAGACCTTCAACGCCACCGCACGCGCGCAGCTCGAGCGCGGCCAGCGGCTGGAGTCGGCCGCCTCGGCGCGGCCCGAGATCCGCCGCGCGTTGGAGCGCGCCGATCGCTTCCTCGGGCTGGCGGCGCTGGTGTCGGTGGTGCTGGCGGCCGTGGCCGTCGCCATGGCGGCGCGCAGGCACAGCGCGCGCCACCTGTCGGGTTCGGCGGTGATGCGCTGCCTGGGCGCCAGCCAGAACACGCTGGTGGGCATCCACGCCGGCGAGCTGCTGATGCTGGGGCTGATGGGTAGCGGCATCGGCATCGCGCTGGCGTTTGGCCTGCAGTGGCTGGTGGCAGACTGGCTGACCGAGTCGCTCAAACTCTCGATCCCCGGCGCCGGCTGGAGGCCGGTGCTGGAAGGCTTCGGCGTCGGCCTGACCGTGCTGTTGGCGTTCGGCGTGCCGCCGGTGTTGGCGCTGCGCCGCGTACCGGCGCTGCGCGTTCTGCGCCGCGACCTCGACCCCACCGAGCCCAGCGCCTGGCTGGTGGCGCTGGCAGGCTTCACCGGGCTGGCCCTGCTGCTGTGGTGGAAAGCCGGCTCGGCCGAACTGGGTACGGCCATGCTGTTGGGCATCGTCGCCACGCTGGCGGTGCTGGCCGGCCTGGCCTGGCTTCTGATCGCGCTGCTGCGCCGCATTCGTTCGCGTCTTCGTGGGCCGTGGCGCTATGGCCTGGCCAACGTCAGCCGACGCGCCGCCGCCAGCATCGCCCAGGTGTCCGCGCTGGGACTGGGCCTGATGGCGCTGCTGCTGCTGACGTTCGTGCGCACCGACCTGCTGGACCGCTGGCGCAACGCGCTGCCGGTGGACGCGCCCAACCGCTTCATCATCAACGTGCAGCCCGACCAGGTCGGGCCGGTGCTGGACTTCCTCACCGCGCAGGGCGTCAGCGAGCCCGAGCTGTACCCGATGATCCGCGCCCGCCTGCTGGACGTGAACGGCCAAGCCGTCGACGCGGAGTCCCTGGGCGAGGAGGGCGGCCGCGCAAGGCGCATGGCGGATCGCGAGTTCAACCTGTCGTCGTCGGCGTCGCTGCGAACCGACAACGAGGTCACCGCAGGCAAGTTCTGGACCGGGCAGGTGCCCGAGCAAACCGAGCTTTCGGTGGAAGAAGACTTCGCCGCGACCCTGGGCTGGAAGCTGGGCGACACGGTGACCTTCGACATCGCCGGATCGCCCTACACCGGTCGCATCACCAGCCTGCGCAAGATCGACTGGGAAAGCTTCCGCCCCAACTTCTTCGTGATCGGCTCGCCCGGATCGCTGGATGATTTCTCGGGCAGCCACATCACCGCGGTGAACGTGCCGGCCGAGCGCACCCGTTTCACCAGCGAGCTGGTGGACGCTTTCCCGAACCTGTCGGTGGTGGACATCGACGCGGTGCTCGACCAGGTGCGCGGCACGGTGGAACAGGTGTCGACCGTGGTCGAGGCGGTGTTCTATTTCTCGCTGGCGGCCGGTGTGCTGGTGCTGTTGGCGGCGGTAAGCGCCAGTCAGGACGAGCGCCTGCTGGAGGGTGGCGTGATGCGCGTGCTCGGCGGCAGCCGGCGCCAGCTGCGCTGGGCGCAGGTGTCGGAATTCTCGGCCATCGGCCTGCTGTCGGGCGTGGTGGCGGCGATTGCCGCAACGGTCCTGGCGGGCGTGGTGGCCCGGCAGGTCTTCGACCTGCCGTGGACCCCCGATCCGGCGCTGGCGCTGACCGGCGCCGCGATCGGCACCGTCGCGGCGCTGCTGGCTGGATTGCTTGCAACGCGGCGGGTGCTGGACGCACCGCCTTCGGTCACCCTGCGCGAACTGCAGGAGTAGGGCTCAGTAAACCCAGATCGCCAGCGCGAACAGCACCAGCATCCAGAACGCCAGCATCAGCTTGAGCAGGGCGCCCAGCAGCAGGCCCAGCCAGGTGCCCAGGCCGACCTTGGAGGCGTCCTGCCAAGCGCGACCGTGCGCCATCTCGCCCAGCGATGCGCCCAGGAACGGCCCGGCCAATAGGCCGGGAATACCGAAGAAGATGCCGGCGAAGCCGCCGATGCCGGCCCCCCACAGCCCTTTGCGTGACGCCCCCGAGCGCTGCGCCCCGTAGATGCTGGCGGCCAGGTCGACGGCAATGGACAGCAGCACCAGGAAGCCCAGCGCGGCGAGGGTTCCACCGCCGATGTGCTGGAAATCCCCGGCCCAGGCGGCCAGCAGCATCCCGGCGAACATCACCGGCAGGCCCGGAAGCACCGGCAGCACGGTGCCCAGCAAACCCACCACGATCAGCACGCCGGCGATGGCGTAGTACAGCGAGATGTTGTCCATGCCGCAGCATAGCAAGCGCGGCAGGACCAAAAAAAACGGCCCGCCGTGAGGCAGGCCGCTGTGTTTCCCCGGAGGGAGGGTGTTGCTGGTTACGGCATGATGACCGTGTCGATCACGTGGATCACGCCGTTGCTGGCCGGGATGTCGGTGGCGGTGACGGTGGCTTCGTCGACCTTCACGGTGGTGCCGGTGACGGTGATGTCGGCCACGGCGCCGTTGACGGTGGTGGCGTTGTCCAGACCCACGACGTCAGCGGCCATGACCTTGCCGGCGACGACATGATAGGTGAGCAGGGCGACGAGCTTGTCCTTGTTCTCGGGCTTGAGCAGGTTCTCGACGGTGCCGGCCGGCAGCTTGGCGAAAGCGGCGTCGGTGGGCGCGAAGACGGTGAACGGACCCTCGCTGCTGAGGGTTTCAACGAGGCCGGCGGCCTTCACGGCGGCGACCAGGGTCTCGAAGTCGGGGTTGGCAGCGGCCACGTCGACGATCGTGCCGGGCTTGGCTTCGTTGTGGTGGGCGGCCAGCGCCGGGGTCGCGACGACGGCGGCCGACATCATGACGGCGAAAAGGCTCTTGCGGAGAAGGGTCATCGGAAGCTCCTGGAAAGGGGGTGGGTGCCTTGGGCACCGCAAGACGATGCGCGGCGGCCCGTCGCGGCAGCGTGCGGGCGGCGTCAAGGCTTTGTCTGTTTCGCGTCGCGATGGCGTGATTGGCCCTGCCGCCGCCCCGCTGCACTGGGTATGCTGCGCGGCATCCAAGCCTCCGGTATCGCCATGTCCCTGGTTGAACTGCCCCTGGTTGCCGGCGACGGCCACGCCAGCGTATTGCGCATGCATCGGGCGGCCGACGGCGCGCCAGGACTGTTCCTGCTGCCTGCGCTGGGCGTGCCCGCCGTCAAGTACGACGCCTTCGCACGCGCGCTCGTCAAAGACGGCGTGGCCTGCGCGGTGCACGAGTGGCGCGGCAACGGCAGCAGCTCGCTGCGCGCCCGGCGGGGCGTCGACTGGGGCTACCGCGAACTGCTGCAGTACGACCTGCCGGCGGCGATCGCCGCGCTCGACGAGAGTTCGCGCTGGTACTTCGGCGGCCACAGCCTGGGCGGGCAGCTGGCGGCGATGGCCGCGGCACGGCAGCCGCAGCGCAGCGCGGGGCTGGTGCTGCTGGCCACGGGCGTTCCGCATGCGCCGACGTTCACCGGCCGCCAGCGGCTGGGCGTGGGCCTGTTCGCGCGCGTGCTTCCCCTGCTCACTCGTTTGGCCGGCTACTACCCGGGGGATCGGCTCGGCTTCGCCGGGCGCGAGGCGGGACAGCTGATGCGGGATTGGGCCGACACCGTGCGCACGGGACGCTACGGCCACTACGGCCACCGCGACGGTTTGGACGAGGCGCTCTCACGCCTGCGCCAGCCGGTGCTTTGCCTTCGCATGACGCACGACTGGCTGGTGCCGGCCGCTTCGATGCAGGCACTCATGGACAAGATGGGCGGCGGCGGAACGGTGCAGCTGTTCGACGATACGCGGCTGGGCACCCGCGCCGATCATTTCCGCTGGATGCGCCAGCCGGAGGCGCTGGCGGCCTGCATTGCCGGCTGGCTGCGCGCTAACCCTTGAAGTCGCGGTGGCAGGCCTGGCAGCCGCCGCTGACCCGGTCCACCGCCACGCGCGCGGCGGCGCAGTCGGCGGGCGGGGTTGAAACGGCGGCGTCCAGCGCGGCACGCAGTTCGCTGGCATGGGCGATGAAGCGCTCGTCGTCCTGGGTCGGCAGGAACGCCGGTTCCAGGTCGTTGCCCAGGTGCCGCAGCGTCTGCAGCGCAGGCATTAGGTCGGTTGCCGCGCAGCGGTTGCGCCTCATCGATTGGTCGAGGCTCTTCATCTGCGCCGACATGACCGCCATCACCCCGTTGGGGTAGGCGGTGCCCTGGCGCAGCGCGTTGATCGCGCTCAGGGTAAGCAGGGCGCCGACCAGCAGGCCGATGACGCCGACAATCAGGGAACGCATGGGTGACTCCACGAAAAAGCCGCCGTGACGATATCACGGCGGCTTTCGTGCGGCGCGGGAATCAGCGCAGCGGGGTGAGGCTGTTGCCGTTCACGCGCACGTAGGCGCCTTCACGCACGCCGTTGCCCAGGCTGTTGCGGTTGAGGACCAGGCGACGACCGTCGTCCATGCGCACGTGGATGTCGAAGGTCTCTTCGTTCCTCTTGTTCTCGATGGCGTTGCCGGCCAAGGCGCCGCCCACGGCGCCGGCCACGGTAGCGGTGTTCTTGTTGCCCTGGCTGCCGTGCTTGGGCACCTCGCGGGCCACCACGGCGCCGATCACGCCGCCGAGCACGGCGCCGGCGCGGCTGTTGGTGCGCGCGCCGTAGACGGTCTCGATACGCTCGATGGTGCCGCAGTCGTAGCAGCGCTGCGGCTGGGAATAGGCCGGACGGTTGTCGTACCCGTAGCCCGCATTGCGGGGCGCGGTGGTGGTGCAGGCCGTGGCGGTGAGGGTCAGGGCGGCGGCGATCAGCAACGAAGTCTTCATGGGGGAATTCTCTTGGGGGATATTTCTGGCCCAACCCTAGGCTTTTCATCCTGAACCAGCGCCGACCGGGACCGCCCGGACCGGGACTGCGTTCATCACCCGGCCCGTGGCGTAAAATACTTCCATGGAAAACCATGCCGACGCACGCTTCGCAGGTATCGATCGTCTGTACGGCGTTGGCTCGGCCGCTCGCCTCGCGTCATCCCAGGCCTGTGTGGTCGGTTTGGGCGGCGTGGGCTCGTGGGCGGTGGAATCGCTGGCCCGGAGCGGCGTCGGGCGCCTGGTGCTGATCGACGCCGACGATATCTGCGTCAGCAACACCAACCGCCAACTGCACGCGCTTGATGGCCAGTTCGGCCGCGGCAAGGGCGAGGCACTGGCCGAGCGCTGCCGCGCCATCAATCCGGCCATCAAGGTCGAGGTGGTGGCCGATTTCCTTACGCCGGCCAATCTTGAAGCGCTGCTCGACCGCGGCCACCACGTGGTGCTCGATGCCTGCGACAGCTTCCGCAGCAAGCTCGAGATGATCGCCTGGTGCCGGCGACGCAAGCTGCCCGTGATCGTCTGCGGCTCGGCAGGCGGCCGCACGGACCCCACCCTGGTCCGAGTACGCGACCTCTCGCGCACCGAACAGGACGCGCTGCTGGCCCTGGTCCGCAAGCACCTTCGCTCGGGCTTCCATTTCCCGCGCAATCCCGACCGCTACTTCGGCGTGCCGGCGGTCTATTCGCTGGAGAACGTCAAATACCCACAGCGCGACGGCAGCGTGTGCGGCGTTCGACCGAAGCTGGCTGCGGACGAGTCGCTCAAACTCGACTGCGGTGCAGGCCTGGGCGCCGCCGCCCACGTCACCGGGACCTTCGGGTTTGCGATGGCGGGCAAGGCCATCGAACTGCTGCTCAAACGCTGAGACGGCTCAGCCGAACAGCGCGACGGCGTTGCGCGTGCTTGCTTGCGCGATCATTTCGGGGGCTTCGCCGCGCAGGTCGGCCACCACCGCCAGCACCTCTCCCAGCAGGCCCGGCTCGTTGCGCTCACCGCGATGGCCGGCGCCGGGCTGGTCGGGCGCATCCGTTTCCAGCACGAGCCACTGCAGCGGCATCGTGGCCACGGTGCGGCGCAGGCGCTGGGCACGATCGAAGGTCACGGGCCCGCCAATGCCCAGGTGGAAGCCCAGGCCGAACAGCTGCCGCGCCTGTTCTTCGCTACCCGACCAGCTGTGCACCACGCCGCGCAGCCCGCCCACGCGACGTAGCGAGGCGATCACCTCGTCCACGGCGCGGCGCGCATGCACCACCACCGGCAGGTCGAATTCACGCGCCAGTTCGAGCTGGCGCTGGAAGTAGAGGCGTTGGGCCTGCGGGTCGAGCCCCTCCACGAAATAGTCCAGCCCGCATTCACCCACGGCGGCCGGGCGATCGTGCTCCAACCACTGGGCCAGTTCATCCAGATGCACGGGCTGGTGGCGGTCGAGGAACATCGGGTGCAGGCCGTAGGCGGGCCGCAGCCCCGGGTCGCCGGCGCAAATTCCGCGCAGCTTCTCCCAGCCGGCACGGTCGACCGCCGGCACCAACTGCCGACCAACGCCGGCCGCGCGCGCCCGCAAGATCACTCCGGTGCGATCAAGGTCGAACTCCGGGGCGTCCAGGTGGCAGTGGCTGTCGTAGAGCGCGATCATTCCCGCCGCGATTCACCGTCGATGGTGACGCCTTCGCGGGGGCTGTCGGCCGGGGCCTGCTTGCGCTTCTTCCAGGTGGCCAGCATCAGGGTCAGCAGGCCCATGACGATTTCGTCGATCAGCGGGATAGGGTCGGGGACCACCATGTTGATGGCCCAGAGCGCCAGCGTGACAAAGAACAGCGTGGGGAACCTCAGGCGGCTGGCGAACCCCATAAGGGGTCCGGTGACGGGGTTGATCATCTCGAGTCTCCGCTGCGGAATGAATGGGGAAACGTATCACGCGCTGCTGACATCCTCGCTTGGGGCGCCATTCAGGCGCACGGCGACACTCTCCACCCTGCGCAGGCGGGACACCGCCGCCAACCCAGAGGAACCAGACCATGAACAACACCCTATTGGCCGTGCTGGCCGGACTGCTCGTTACCGGGGGCGCGATTGCCGCTTACCAGACCTTTTCCACCCCCTACGCAGACGTGGTTTCGTCCACCCCGATCACCGAGAAGGAAGTGATCTACGGCGACGTGATCTCCTCGGTCGCCGTCACCGAGATGCGCACCGGTTCGCGCCAGGTCTGTGAAGACCAGGTGGTCGAGAAGCGCCGGGCCGAGCGCTTTGGCGACAAGGACGGTACCGTGGTCGGCGCCCTGGTCGGCGGCCTGCTGGGCAACCAGGTGGGCGGCGGCAGCGGCAAGAAGGTCGCCACCGTCGCCGGTGTCGTCGGCGGCGCTTACGCTGGCCGCGAGATCGACCGTCGCCACGTGGGCGGCCAGAAGTACACCGGGGTCGAGCAGGTGTGCCGGACCGTCACGGAACCGCGTGAACAGGTGATCGGCTACGACGTGCAGTACCGCGCCGATGGCTTGGTGGGCAGCAAGCGGGTGGACAAGAAGCCGGGCGAGCAGATCGCGCTGGGCGAGCGTGACCGGGTGGTTGGCTACGACGTCACCTGGCGCTATGAAGACCAGACCGGCACCCTCATGATGAATGAGGACCCGGGCGACCGCCTGGCGATCAAGGACGGCGTGATCGTGGTGGACAATGGCAACAGCGTTGCCCCGCCGCAGGGCTGAGCCTTCACGCGATTTTCGCACCGGGAGGGTCGGCACAGCCGGCCCTTCTTCGTTGGAGGGGTCCGCATCAAATTTCCCGGAGGGATGCCGCGGAGGGGCAGGGCAGGCTAAAATGGCCACCTTCCCGCCCACCGCAGATTGCATCCCATGGCCTTGAACCCGACCGACCTGTTCGACATCCGCAGCCTTCTTTCCGAAGAGGAGCGCATGGTCCAGGACAGCGTCGCACGCTTCACCGATGAAAAAGTGCTGCCGATCATCGGCGACTGCTTCGACCAGGGCCGCTTCCCCAAGGAGCTCGTGCCGGAGATCGCGGCGATGGGCCTGCTGGGTTCGTCGCTGCCCGAGAAGTACGGCTGCGCCAATCTCAACTCGGTCAGCTACGGCCTGATCTGCATGGAGCTAGAGCGCGGCGATTCCGGCATCCGCAGCTTCGTCTCGGTGCAGAGCTCGCTGTGCATGTACCCGATCTACGCCTATGGCTCGGAAGAGCAGCGCCAGCAGTACCTGCCCGGCATGGCCCGCGGCGAGATCATCGGCTGCTTCGGCCTGACCGAACCGCACGGCGGCTCCGATCCGGCCAACATGAAGACCACCGCCAGGAAGGACGGCGGCGACTGGGTCATCAACGGCGCCAAGATGTGGATCACCAACGGCAACCTGGCCGACATCGCCATCGTCTGGGCCATGACCGAGGACGGCATCCAGGGTTTCATCGTCCCCAAGGGCACCAAGGGCTTCGCGGCCCAGGAAGTGCACAAGAAGATGAGCCTGCGCGCCTCGGTCACGTCGGCCCTGTTCTTCGACGACGTGCGCGTGCCGGACAGCCAGCGCCTGCCGGACGTGAAAGGCCTCAAGGGCCCGCTGGGCTGCCTGACCCAGGCCCGCTACGGCATCACCTGGGGCCCGATTGGCGCGGCCATCGCCAGCTACACCTCGGCGCTGGAGTATTCCAAGACCCGCATCCTGTTCAACCGGCCGATCGCCGCCACCCAGGCCGTGCAGCTCAAGCTGGCCGAGATGGCCCGCCGTATCACGATGGCGCAGCTGCTGAGCCTGCAGCTGGGCCGCCTGAAGGACGCCGGCAAGATGCAGCCGGCGCAGGTGTCGCTGGCCAAGTGGAACAACTGCCGCATCGCGCTGGACATCAGCCGCGAAGCGCGCGACATCCTGGGCGGCGCCGGCATCACCACCGAACACCCGCCGATCCGGCACGCGCTCAACCTCGAGTCGGTGATCACCTACGAAGGCACCGAAACCGTGCACCAGCTGGTGATCGGCCGCGAAGTGACCGGCATCAACGCGTTCTGACCGCACCCAAGGGGCGCGCCTGGCGCGCCCCGGCGGTTCCGGGCGCGCACCCGGCGCGCCTGTCCCGCGTCACCTCGAGATCGCCATGTCCGCAGCCGCGCCCCTGATCCCCGCCCGTCACAAAGACCTCAATCGCGCCAAAGTCTGCGACGACAACTTCATCGAGTTCGTCACGAACTGGTCAGGACATGTCGATCTGCGGCCTGCGCTGCACGAGCCCGTGCTGGAAGGCAGCGCCTGCACCGCCGAAGATTTCCTGGAGCTGTTTGATTCACAGCTTGCCTCGCGCCACCTGGACCTGATGGCTCGTGTCCTGCGCGTGCAGCAGAAGGTCTTCTACACCATCGGCTCCTCGGGTCACGAGGGCAATGCGATGGTGGCGCGCCTGACGCGCCATACCGATCCGGCGTTCCTGCACTACCGCTCCGGCGGCTTCATGGCCGAGCGCTTCCGCAAGCTGCCCGGCATGGATCCGGTGATGGATTCGGCGCTCAGTTTCGCGGCCAGCGCCGAGGATCCGATTTCCGGTGGCCGGCACAAGGTCTGGGGCAGCAAGCCCTTGTGGGTGCTGCCGCAGACGTCCACCATCGCCTCGCACCTGCCCAAGGCCCTGGGCACGGCGATCGCGATCGAGCAGGCGCGACGCATCGGGCATGCGCTGCCGATCCCCGCCGACTCCATCGCCATCTGCTCCTTCGGCGACGCGTCGAGCAACCACGCCAGCGCCCAGACCGCGTTCAACACCGCGCAGTGGACGGCCTACCAGAAGCTACCGGCGCCGGTGCTGTTCGTGTGCGAGGACAATGGCATCGGCATCTCGGTCAAGACGCCCGGCGGCTGGATCGCCAACGCCTTCCGCGACCGCCACGGGCTGGACTACTTCTATGCCGATGGCCTGGACATCGCAGAAGGCTACGGCCAGGTGCAGGCCGCAGTGGAGCACTGCCGGCGCACGCGGCGGCCAACGTTCCTGCACCTGCACACCACGAGGATCATGGGCCACGCCGGCACCGACTTCGAGATCGAATGGCGCAGCGTCGAGGAGCTGATGGCCCTGGAGGCCACCGACCCGCTGCTGCGCTCGGCCAGTATCGCGCTGCGGACCGGGCTGATGTCCCGGGACGAAGTGCTGGCGAAGTACGAACAGACGCGGTGGCGCTGTTTCGCCGCGGCCGAAGAGGCCGACCGCCTGCCAAAACTCACCGACCTGGCCGAGGTGATGCGTCCGCTGGCGCCTTACACGCCGGACAAGGTGGCCGCGGAGACCGCGCGATCTGACTACGCCGGAAAACGCCTGGCCGTGTTCGGCAGCGAAGCCAAGCTGCCCGAGAACCAGCCTCCGCGCCACCTGGCCATCCAGATCAACCAGGCCCTGCACGACCTGTTCTGCAAGTACCCCGAGGCGCTGCTGTTCGGCGAGGACGTGGCGCAGAAGGGCGGCGTGTACACGGTCACCAAGGGCCTGCACAAGGCGTTCAAGAACTCGCGCGTGTTCAACACGCTGCTCGACGAAACGATGATCCTGGGCCTGGCCCAGGGTTACGCCAACGTCGGCCTGCTGCCGATGCCCGAGATCCAGTACCTGGCGTATTTCCACAACGCCTGCGACCAGATCCGCGGCGAAGCCTGCAGCCTGCAGTTCTTCAGCAACGGCCAGTACCGCAACCCGATGGTGATGCGCATTGCTTCGCTGGGCTACCAGCGTGGCTTCGGCGGCCACTTCCACAACGACAATTCGATCACCGCGCTTCGCGACATCCCCGGCCTGCTGGTTGGCTGCCCCAGCCGCGGCGACGACGCCGCCACGATGCTGCGCACGATGATGGCCCTGGCCAAGGTGGACGGCCGCGTCTGCGCCTTCCTCGAGCCCATTGCGCTTTACATGACCAAGGACCTGCATGAGCCGGGCGACGGCCAGTGGTTGACCGCCTATCCGCCGGTGGACCAGTCCATGGTCATGGGCGAGGAACGCACCTACTTCCCGGAAGCATGCGACCTGGTGATCTTCAGCTTCGGCAACGGCGTCCCGATGAGCCTGCGGGCAGCGCGGGAAATCGAGGTCAGGCAAGGCTGGAAGGTGCGCGTGGTGGACCTGCGCTGGCTGCAGCCGCTCAACGCCGAGGCCATCGCCCGCCATGCCGGCCAGTGCGACCGGATCCTGGTGGTGGACGAGGGCCGGCGCTCGGCCGGCGTGGGCGAGGGCATCATCACCGCGGTGGTGGAGGCGGGCCTTGGCGCCAAGCCGCTGCGCCGCGTGGTTGGCGAGGACACCTATACCCCGCTGGCGGGCGCGGCTTTCCTGGTCATCCCGAGCGAGGCCGACATCGTGGCCATGGCCGCGCAACTGGCCTGAGCCCGTTCCTTGAGCCGATGAATGACGGCGCCGCCGGCTTCGCCTAGACTCGGAGAGAATGAGCGCATCCCGGCCCCAGACCATCCTTTTCGCCGATGTCAGCGGCAGTACCCGGCTGTTCGAGACCAAGGGTGACGTGGAGGCGCGCCGGCTGATCGCCGCGGTGCTCGACGCCCTTTCCCATGTATGCCGGCAGCATGGCGGCCGGGTCATCAAGACCATCGGCGACGAGATCATGTGCACGTTCCCGGGCGCGCTGAACGGCATCCTGGCGGCCTGCGACATGCAGCGTCGCATGGGCCGGGACATCAACTTCGTCCGCGACAGCCTGGCGGTGCGTATCGGCCTGCACCACGGCGATGCGCTGGAAGAAGACGATGGCGACGTTTATGGCGATGCCGTGAACACCGCTGCGCGCATGGGCTCGCTGGCCAAGCGCGAACAGGTCGTCACCACCGCGGCCACCTACGACAGCCTTTCGGGAAAGGTCCCCGAGGCGCGCAGCCTGGGCAAGGCGCGGGTCAGCGGCAAGCTGCTGCCGATCGAGATCGTCGACCTGGTCTGGCAGGAAGACACCTCGGGCATGACCATGGTGCAAAGCGCCATCCGCATGGGCGACGGGGGCGCACAGGGCGCCGTGTTGCGCCTGCGCCACCGTGGCCAGCTGGTCGAGCTGGACCCGGACTCCCAGCCTTTCAGCATGGGCCGCGAGCAGGGCAACCACCTGGTGATCGAGGCCGACTGGGTCAGCCGCACGCACGCCATGATCGAGTACAAGCGCGGCCACTTCATGGTGGCCGATCGCTCCACCAATGGCACCTACGTGCGCATTGGCGAAGACGAAGAGCTCAAGGTGCACCGCGACGAGCTGCACCTGCGCAAGTCAGGCACCATCAGCCTGGGCCAGAGCTTCGGGGTGAACACCGGTGACATCATCCACTTCGAAGCCACTTAGCCGGGCTTTCAGCCGCCGGCGGTGACCTCGATGCCGCCGGTCACTTCCGCCTCGGCTTGCGTATCAGCGGTTGCTTCGGGCGCCGCGGCGGCCGGCTTGGCCTTGTATCCGAACACGCCACGCAGCAGGCGCTCGTTGCCGGCGTACTCGGCGGCGGTGGCGGGCACGAACTGGCTTGCGCCCAGTTCCACCAGCACTTCGTAGAGCGAATCGTCCTCGTGCAGCTTGAGCATGGCTTCGGAAACCGCCTTGCGCACGTCGGCCGGCACGGTGCCTCCGGCGCTCAGCGCGCGCCCGGTGAACTCGCGCGACTCCGACACCACCACCAGGTTGGGATAGGTCTGGGCGATGTAGTTGGGCACCATCGCCGCCTCCGTCTCCTGCGAGAACACCATTTCGACGCCGTCCTTCCAGCTGGCGGCAACGGACTGGATCTCGGGCTGGGCAATCGGATTCTTGTAAAGGTCGCCCAGCAGCAGGTAGCCCATGCTGGGCGCGGGCATGCTGACCACGCGGTAGCCGATCAGGCCCTGGATGCCGCCTTCGGCAACCGGCGCGTCGGCCAGCAGGGAATAACGGGTGGCTTCGGCCACGCGCACCAGCGGGGTGAAGCCCAGCCGCTCGCGGCGGTAGTCGGTGAAGTGCGCTTCCTCGAAGGCGAAGTCGGTCTTGGCGCCCGATCGCAGGTCGCGCCAGTACACGTGGTAATTGGTTGCGGTCTTGAGGGCGAAACTGTGGCCCGTGCTCTTGGCAAGGTAGTCCAGCAGCGGTTTGTAGACCTGCTGCGCCTGCGCGGGCGGGAAGTTGGGCTCAACGGCGAGCGTGTAGTCGGCGGCCATGGCGGGCGCCGCGATAAGTACTGAAATGATGGCCGCAAGGCCGTGGCTGAGCTTCATGTTGGTGGTCCTCCCTGTGTCCGGCGGTATAGCAGACATCCCTCGGACACGCCAATTGTGACGCCCGTCTCAACCGGGCCTGGCAAGGCCTGGCAGCAGGGTTTCCCGGGCGCAGGGATGCCCGCCGCAGGTCAGCAGATCGCCCGATTCAGCCGCCAGGACGGCCAGCGCCTGCGTGCCGTCGGCGCCAGTGCAGGCGAGGCTGCCCACGCTCTGGCCGGCGGCCTCCACGGCCTGGCCGGGCAGCAGCCCGACCCCCCGCAGCCTTGCCAGAACGCGCTTGGCCTGTCCCAGGTAGTGGGTTCGAGCCACTATTTCCTGCCCCGGGTAGCAGCCCTTCTTCAAACTGAAGGCGCCCAGGCGCTCAAGCGAGAGCATCTGGGGGGTGTAGGCCTCGCGCTGTTCGGCCGCCAGCCGGGGCAGGCCGTGGGCGATGTCCAGGGCGCGCCAGGCCTCGTCGGTTGCCGTATCGGGAGAGGTGAGCGCGGGATGCGACGGCGGCAGCAGCCAGAGCCAGCGCTGGCCACCCTGCGCGCTGAAGTCCAGGGCGAAGCCGTGGTCGGGATCGCCGGCGATGGCGCCCACGTCGCTGGTGGCCGCGGCGGGCCCCGCAGCAGCCACCAGGCCGGGGGCGTCGCGCATCGAGACCTTGCTGCGGAACACGAAGCGCTGCAGGTGCGCCACCAGGTCGGCACCGGCCAGGTCGGGCAACACCAGCAGGAATTGCCCTGGCGCGACGCAGACCAGCGCGAACAGCGCCATCACGCGGCCCTTGGCGGTCAGCAGGCCGTTCCACTGCCAGCGCCCCGGCGCGAGCGCCGCCACGTCGTTCATGGCCTGTGACTGCAGGAAAGCCGCGGCATCGCGTCCCTGCACCTCCACCACGCTGAAACCAGCGAGGACAGGGCAACGGAACGTTTCCAGATTTGTCTTGAACGTCATGGGCGCGGGGACTTAACATTGGGCATGGCCAACGAGCCCCGAATCATAGGCGATACAGCGCCTGACGCCGAACCTTCACCGCGTCGTCCCGACCCCGCCACCGAGGCTGATGCCCCGCGCCCGGTCGAACACGGCGGTCGTGACGGACCCGATCCCACGCGCTACGGCGACTGGGAAAAGAACGGCCGCTGCATCGACTTCTGACACAGCGAACACATCGCTGGCCCCAAACTCCCCTCCTGACCTGAAGAAGAGCGCAGCCCATGGCGACGCCGAAACGACCGCTGTCCCCCTTCATGATCGGCCCGTACTACCGGCCGCAGCTCACCAGCATGATGTCCATTGCCCACCGCGTCACCGGCGTGGTGCTGGCCCTGGGTGGCCTGGTACTGGCGGCCTGGCTGGTAGCGGCCGCCGGCAGCGCGCAAACCTTCAATGCCTTCAACGGCGTGATGGGTTCGATGGTGGGCAAGCTGGCCCTGTTCGTGTTCTCCGCCTGCCTGGTCTACCACTTCCTCAACGGCATACGTCACCTGTTCTGGGATGCGGGTCGCGGCCTTGACCTGCCCACGGCCTACGCCAGCGGCTACGCCGTGCTGGCACTGTCGGTGGTGCTGACCGCCTTGCTCTGGTGGCTTGCCCTGGGAGGCCTGGCATGAGCCTGCGCAACCCGCTTTCGACGGCCAAGGGCCTGGGTTCGGCCAAGGACGGCACCGGTCACTGGTGGAACCAGCGCCTTACCGCCATCGCGCTGGCGCTGCTGACGCCGTGGTTCATTTATGTCTCTGTCGGCCTGCTGGGCGCCGGGCAGGACCAGGTGCGCAGTGCCATCGCCCAGCCGATGACGGCCACGCTTCTGTCGGCCTTCGTGCTGTCGCTGTTCTGGCACGCCCGGCTGGGCCTTCAGGTCGTGGTAGAGGATTACGTGCACGGTGCGGCTGAAGTCGTCCTGCAGATCATCATCAAGTTCGTTTATGCGCTGGCGGCCATCGCCGCCCTGCTGGCCATCGGCCGCATCGTCTTTACTGCCTGAGGCCGCCATGACGTCCGCCTACAAGATCCACGAGCACACTTACGACATGGTCGTTGTCGGCGCCGGCGGTGCCGGCCTGCGCGCCACCTTCGGCCTGGCCCAGAAGGGCCTCAAGACCGCCTGCATCAGCAAGGTCTTTCCGACCCGTTCGCATACCGTGGCGGCGCAGGGCGGCATTTCCGCCGCGCTGGCCAACATGGGCGAGGACGACTGGCGCTACCACTTCTACGACACCATCAAGGGCTCGGACTGGCTGGGCGACCAGGACGCTATCGAATACATGTGCCGCGAGGCCATCCCGGCGGTGATCGAACTCGAACACCAGGGCGTGCCCTTCTCGCGCACCGAGGACGGCAAGATCTACCAGCGCCCGTTCGGCGGCATGACCACGAAATACGGCGAAGGCCCGGCCGCCCAGCGCACCTGCGCCGCCGCCGACCGCACCGGCCACGCCATCCTGCACACGCTCTACCAGCAGTCGCTGGCGCACCAGGCGGAGTTCTTCATCGAATACTTCGCGCTCGACCTGATCATGGACGAAGAGGGCGCCTGCCGGGGCGTGCTGGCACTGGACATGGCCTCGGGCGAGATGCACCTGTTCCGGGCCCAGGGCACCGTGCTGGCCACGGGCGGCTACGGCCGCGCCTACTTCAGCGCCACCTCGGCGCACACCTGCACCGGCGACGGCGGCGGCATGGCCCTGCGTGCCGGCCTGCCGCTGCAGGACATGGAGTTCGTGCAGTTCCATCCCACCGGCATCTACGGCGCCGGCTGCCTGATCACCGAAGGCGTGCGCGGCGAAGGCGGCATCCTGCGCAATTCCGCCGGCGAGCGCTTCATGGAGCGCTATGCGCCCAACGCCAAGGATCTGGCTTCGCGCGACGTGGTGTCGCGCTCGATGACCATCGAGATCCGCGAAGGCCGCGGCGTGGGCCCCAAGAAGGACCACATCCACCTCGACCTGACCCACCTCAACCCGGCCGACATCCACGAGAAGCTGCCGGGCATCGCCGAAACGGCCAAGGTGTTCGCCGGCATCGACGTCACCAAGCAGCCGATCCCGGTGCTGCCAACCGTGCACTACAACATGGGCGGCCTGCAGACCAATTACCACGGCGAAGTGGTGACGTTGAACAACGGCAACCCCGACACCATCGTGCCGGGACTGTACTCGATCGGCGAAGCGGCCTGCGTCTCGGTCCACGGCGCCAACCGCCTGGGCTCGAACTCGCTGCTCGACCTGGTGGTGTTCGGCCGCGCGGTGGCCAACCGCTGCGCCGAGACCATCAAGCCGGGCGCGCCGCACAAGTCCATGCCGGCCTCGGCCTGCGACAAGTCGCTGGCCAACTTCGACAAGCTGCGCAACGCCAGCGGCGGCACGCCCACCGCCGAGATCCGCGACGCCATGCAGCACACCATGCAGAACGACGCCGCGGTGTTCCGCACCGGCGAAACGCTCAAGAACGGCGTGGATTCGATCCTCCAAGTGGTGAAGTCCTTCCAGGACGTGCGCGTCTCGGATCGTTCCCTGATCTGGAACTCCGACCTGGTGGAAACCCTGGAGCTGCAGAACCTGCTCGGCCAGGCCGTGGCCACGCTGGTTTCCGCCGAGAACCGCCAGGAATCGCGCGGCGCCCATGCCCGCGAGGACTTCAAGGACCGCGACGACGTCAACTGGCACAAGCACACGCTGTGCTGGGTGGACGACGCCGGCGAAACCAAGATCGACTACCGCCCGGTGCACATGTACACGCTGAGCAAGGACGTCGACGTGGTGCCGCTCAAAGCCCGCACCTACTGACCTGGCCCAAGGACGAATAAGATGGCTGAGTTCACCCTCCCGAAGAATTCCAAGGTCAGCAAGGGCAAGCATTTCGCCGCCTCCGGCGCGAAGAACGTGCGCACCTTCAAGATCTACCGCTGGAATCCCGACGACAGCGCCAACCCGCGCACCGACACCTACGAAGTCGACATGGACTCGTGCGGGCCGATGGTCCTGGACGCGTTGATCAAGATCAAGAACGAGATCGACCCCACGCTCACGTTCCGGCGCAGCTGCCGCGAGGGCATCTGCGGCTCGTGCGCTATGAACATCGACGGCACCAACACCCTGGCCTGCACCAAGGGCATCGCCGAGTGCGGCAAGGCCGAAGTGCCGATCTACCCGCTGCCGCACATGCCGGTGGTGAAGGACCTGGTACCCGACCTCACGCAGTTCTATGCCCAGTACGCCTCCATCAAGCCCTGGCTGCGCACGCAGAGCCCCGCGCCCGCCAAGGAGCGGCTGCAGTCCAAGGAGGACCGCGCCAAGCTCGACGGCCTGTACGAGTGCATCCTGTGCGCCTGCTGCTCCACGGCCTGCCCGAGCTACTGGTGGAACGGCGACCGTTACCTGGGCCCGGCCGTGCTGCTGCAGGCCTACCGCTGGATCATCGACTCGCGCGACGAGGACACCGGTGCGCGCCTGGATGACCTCGAGGATCCGTTCAAGCTCTATCGCTGCCACACGATCATGAACTGCACCCGCACCTGCCCCAAGGGCCTCAACCCGGCGCGTGCGATCGGCGAGATCAAGAAGCTGATGCTGCAGCGTCGCGGCGCCTGAGCCCGCCCCCATGCCCGCCACGCCCATGAACGCGCTGCTGCTTCCGCTTCTGGCCATGGTCGGGCTGACGCTGCTGGTCTGGCTGCGGCTTTACCAGCTGCGGCTGGCCGAGATGAAGCGCAGCCGCAGGTGAGCGACGACCCGGAGATCCGGCGCCTGCGCTGGCGCTGCCGACGCGGCATGCGGGAGCTCGACCAGCTGATGCTTCGCTATCTCGACGGTCGCTGGGCGCAGGCGGACGACGCCGAGCGCGGCCGTTTCCTACGCCTGCTCGACTGCGAGGACGATAAGCTCTGGCGCTGGTTCATGGGCCGCGAAGCGCCGCAGGAGGCTGATCTGAATGCCATCGTCCAACGCATCCTCGATCTGCCACATTGACTGGCGCCCCTCGCGCTGGCTTGCCGCCGCGCTGGCCGGCCTGGGCCTGATGGCCGCGCTGTCGCTCTGGCTCAGCGCATTGCCTGGGTCGCTTGGGCTGCCCGGCGCACTGCTGGCGGCGGGGTGGGGCGTTTTCCTGGCCCGCCGGCAGCTGCAGCAGGCGCCTTGCTCGATCGACTGGCTGGGCGGCGACGAGCCTGCCTACCTCACCCGCCGGGATGGCCTGACCCGCCTCCAGGGCGTCACGGTGCGGATGCGCGGCCCGCTGGGCACGCTGGCCGGCACCGATGCCAGCGGCCGGACCCATCGGCTGGCCTGGTGGCCCGACACCCTGCACGCGCAAGACCGCCGCCAGCTGCGGCTGGCGATGGCCGTCAGCTGGCGTTCGGCAAAACCGCTGCATAAACAGGCAGCATAGGACCCCATGTTCCAGCCCCTGCCTTTTTCGATCGGACTTCGCTACCTGCGCGCCAAGCGGCGCAACGGGTTCATTTCCTTCATCTCGATGGCATCCATCCTGGGCATCATCATCGGCGTGATCGCACTCATCACCACCATCGCGGTGATGAGCGGCTTCCAGCAGGAGCTGCGCGACCGCATCCTGGGCATGGTGGCGCACGCCACGGTGTCGGGCGTGGACGGTCCGCTGCAGGACTGGCCCCGGGCCGTGGCCTTCGCCAACGCGGACAAGCGCGTGCTGGGCGCGGCGCCGTACACCGAGACCGAGGCCCTGCTGCAGGGCGCGCAGCGGCGCGGCGCGATCCTGCGCGGCGTGCTTCCGGAAACCGAGCCGCGGGTGTCGGAAATCGCCGACAAGATGAAGCAGGGCAAGCTCACCGACCTCAAGGACGGCGAGTTCCACATCATCCTGGGCCAGGAATTGGCGCTGCTGCTGGGCGTGGGCATCGGCGACCCGGTGAACGTCTTCATCTCCGAAGCCACGGTGACGCCGCTGGGCGCGCTGCCGCGGGCGAAGCGCTTCACAGTGGTGGGCATCTTCGAGGCCGGCGCGCAGGAATATGACCTGGGCCTGGCCCTGGTGCACCTGGGCGACGCACAGCGGCTGGGCCGGATGGGCGAGGGCGTCACCGGCGTGCGCCTGAAGCTGGTCGACCTGTGGGACGCCTGGCCGGTGGCCCGCGACCTGTCGCAGCGCATGGACGGTTATTACCACGTCCGGGACTGGAGCACCGACAACGCCAATTTCTTCCGCGCCCTGAAGATGGAGAAGACGGTGATGTTCGTCCTGCTGTCGCTGGTCATCGCCATCGCCGCCTTCAACCTGGTGTCGTCGCTGGTGATGCTGGTGCAGGACAAGCAGTCCGACATCGCCATCCTGCGCACGCTGGGCATGTCGCCGGGCGGGATCATGCGGGTGTTCATCGTCCAGGGACTGGTGATCGGCGTGGTCGGCATCGCCATCGGCGTGGCCGGTGGCGTGCTGCTGGCAACCAACCTGTCGCACGTGGTGCACTTCGTGGAGAAACTGCTGGGCGCCGAACTGATGCCGTCCGACGTCTACTACATCAGCGGCGTGCCCACGGCGGTGTATGCCTCCGACGTGGCCATGGTGGCGGCCGTGGCGTTCGTGCTGTGCCTGTTGGCCACCCTTTATCCCGCGTGGCGCGCCTCGCGCACCGACCCGGCCACGGCGCTGCGCTATGAATGACCTCGCGAACGAAGGCATCGTGATCCGCTGCGATCGCCTGGGCAAAACCTACCAGGAGGGCGACCTGTGCACGCCCGTGTTCGACCAACTCGACCTGTCGGTGCGCGCCGGGGAAACCGTCGCCATCGTGGGTGCCTCCGGCGCCGGCAAAAGCACGCTGCTGCACCTGCTGGGCGGCCTGGACCAGGCCAGCTCGGGCGACGTGTACGTGTCGGGGCAGCGCATCTCGAGCCTGGGCGAACGGGCACGCGGCGAACTGCGCAATCGCGCGCTGGGCTTCGTCTACCAGTTCCACCACCTGCTGCCGGAGTTCACGGCGCTGGAAAACGTGATGATGCCGCTGCTGGTTCGCGGCACCGCGGTGGCACAGGCGCGCGAGCCGGCGCTGGCGCTGCTAGAGCGCGTCGGCCTGGGTCACCGGCTGGGCCACAAGCCAGGCGAACTGTCCGGCGGCGAGCGCCAGCGTGCGGCCGTTGCGCGCGCGCTGGTGACGCGCCCGGCCTGCGTACTGGGCGACGAACCCACGGGCAACCTCGACGAAAAAACCGCAGCCACGGTCTTCGACCTGCTGCTGGAACTCAACCGCGAGCAGGGCATCGCCCTGGTCATGGTGACCCATGATCGCCGCCTGGCGCGGCGACTGGATAGGACCCTGGAGCTCACCCAGGGACAGCTGCGACCTCTCCAGGAAGACTGACCCATGCCGCCAGCGCGGGCGATCGCGCCGGCGCCGTTCGGGCTGGCCGTGGCGGCGGCGCTGCTGCTGGGCGTCCTGGTGGTGCAGGGATTCGCGCAGCTTCCGCCTTGGCCCTTCGCCGCGCTGCTGGTGGCTGCCGGCGCCTGGCTCTGGTCGCGACCCGGCGCTGCAAGACCGTTCGGCGCCGCCCTGGTCGGCTTGGCACTGGCGTCGCTGCATGGGCAGGCGGCGATGGCGCTGCAACTGCCGGCTGAGCGCTCCGGCCAAGGCGCCACACTGGAAGGCCGCATCCTGGGCCTGCCCGTGGGTGAAGTTGATGCGGTGCGATTCGAACTTCGCGTCACCGCGGCCCAAGGCGATGCCGCCGCACTGGTAGGCCGCAGGCTGCGGCTGGGCTGGTACACGCGGCCGCCCGACACGCTGCCCGTGATCGAGCCGGGCAGCGTCTGGCGCTTCGAGGTGCGGCTGCGCACGCCGCGCGGCCTGGTCAACCCCGGCGGCTTCGACTTCGAGCGCCGCGCACTGGAACAGCGCATCGCCGCCACCGGCTACGTGGTCAAGCCCGACCAGGCGCGTCAACTCCTGCCCGGCACCGGGCTCGACCACGCCCGCAGCCGGCTGTCGCAGCGAATCGCCTCGGCCTTGCCGCCGTCGCAGGCACGCTTCGTCACCGCGTTGGCACTGGGCGATACGCGCGGACTGTCCGACGACGACTGGCAGGTGCTGCGCGCCACCGGGCTCACCCACCTGATCGCCATCTCGGGCTTCCACGTCGGCCTGGTGGCCGGTTTCGGCGCGCTGCTGGGACAGCTGCTGCATCGGGCACTGCCTGGCAACCGCAGCCGCTGGCCACGACCCCAGGTCACCGCTGCGGGCGCATTGCTTCTGGCGGCGGCGTACACCGCGCTGGCCGGATTCGCGCTGCCCACGGTGCGCACGCTGCTGATGATCGCGGTGGTCCTGGTCGCAAGGCTGGCCCGGCGTCCGCAGGGGCTGGCGGAGGCGCTGGCGTTCGCGCTCATCGCAGTGCTGCTGGCGGATCCACTGTCAGTGCTGGCGCCCGGCTTCTGGCTCAGCTTCCTGGGCGTAGCCTGGTTGGCCTGGTGCCTGCCCCGGTTGCACGCAGGCAACGTGCTGGTGCCGTTCGTGCAGGCGCAGGGCGTGGCGGTGCTCGGGCTGCTGCCGCTGAGCGTGTGGTTCTTCAGCCAGGCCTCGCTGCCGGGTCCGCTGGTGAACCTGGTGGGCATCCCCTGGATCAGCCTGCTGGTGGTGCCGCTGGCGCTGGCGGGCATGGCCATGGAGCCGTTCTCCGACGCCGCCGCCAATGCCTGCTGGCAGGCGTCGGGCCAGCTGATGCAGTGGCTGTGGATCGCACTCGAGCGCATCGCGGCCTGGCCACCCGCCCTGGTCTGGCTGCCCGAGCCCAGCCTGCTGGCCGTTGCGCTGGCGATGGCGGCCGCGTTCTGGCTGTTGCTGCCGCGCGGCACGCCGGGCAAACCGCTGGCGGCGCTGCTGATGCTGCCGCTGCTGTGGCCCGCGATCGACCGCCCGTCACAGGGTGAGTTCGACCTGGTGCTGCTCGATGTCGGGCAGGGGCTTTCGATGCTGGTGCGAACCCAGCACCACGACCTGCTTTACGACGCCGGGCCGGCGGTGCCGCGCGGGCTCGACCTGGGCGAAGCGGTGGTGCTGCCCGCACTGCGTGCCCACGGCGTGCGTCGTCTTGACGCAATGGTGCTGAGCCACGGCGACAACGACCACGCCGGTGGCGGCGACGCCGTGGTGCGCGGGATGGCCACCGCGCGCGTGCTGGCGCCTGCCGGCTGGGCGCGCAAGGGCATGACCGTTTGCCGAACCGGCCAGGCATGGACCTGGGACGGCGTGACGTTCTCGTTCCTGCATCCAACGCCGCATTTTCCGTACCTGGGTAACCAGAGTTCCTGCGTACTGCGCGTGGAAGCCAACGGCACCAGCGCGCTGCTGCCGGGCGACATCGGCCGCCATGTCGAGGCGCGGCTGGCCCGGCTGCCGGCGCTGGAAGCAAGGGCCGACGTGCTGCTGGTGCCGCACCACGGCAGCGACAGCTCGTCGAGCCTGGACTTCATCGCTGCGGTGCGCCCTTCGTTGGGCCTGGTCGCGGTGGGCCATCAAAACCGCTTCGGCCTGCCCAAGCCGATCGTGCTCGACCGCTACCAACGCTATCGGGTGGCTTTGCTCGACACCGCGCATTCGGGCGCCATCCATCTGCGCCTGGGTCCAGGCGGCGTACAGGTGCGCCAACGCATGCGCCAGGACCGCCGGCGCTACTGGCGCGATGCCGTGCCGGGCGGGTCAGGCTATGCTGTCGGCAGTCCTGAACCCGATAGGTGAGGCGTGCTGGAACTGATAAAAGCGGGCGGCTGGGTGATGCTGCCGATCCTCGTGCTGGCGGTGGTGGCCCTGGCCATCATCCTGGAGCGCTTCTGGACCCTGCGGCGCCGCGAAGTGCTGCCGCCGGGCCTGGGCGAGGAAGTTCGCGAATGGGCCCGCGGTCGCAACACCCTCGACCCCAAGCACATCGACGTTCTGCGCCGTAACTCACCCCTGGGCGAACTGCTGGCCGCCGGCCTGGACGTGCGCCACCGCCCGCGCGAACTCATCAAGGAACGCATCGAGGATGTCGGCCGCCACGTCGCGCACCGGCTGGAGCGTTTCCTCAATGCCCTGGGCACCATCGCCGCCGTGGGGCCACTGCTGGGGCTGCTGGGCACCGTGTTCGGCATGATCGAGATGTTCCTGGGCATCATGAGCACCGGCGTGGGCGACGCCAACCAGCTGGCCGGAGGCATCGGCCAGGCGCTGGTGAGTACCGCGGCCGGCCTGTGCCTGGCGATCCCGGCGCTGATGTTCCACCGCTACCTGCGTGCCCGCGTCACCGGCTACGTGGTGGACATGGAAAAGCAGGCCACCCAACTGCTCGATGCGCTGGACGAAGGCGCGGCGCCGCCGCCCGCCAAACCGGCTCGCGCGAAGAAGATCGAGGCATGAAGCTGAGTTCGGGACGCGTTCCCGACGAGCCGGAGATCAACCTGGTCTCCCTGATCGACGTGGTCTTCTGCATCATCATCTTCCTGGTGGTGACCACCACCTTCGACCAGCGCTCGGCGCTCAAGCTGGTGCTGCCGACCGCGCAGGTGAACTCGCAGGTTGACCCCGGCGAACCCCTGGTGGTGGTGGTGGATGCCGACGGCCGCTACTTCGTGGGCAACAACGAGGTGCTCAATCGCGACGTCGGCTCGCTCAAGGACGCCATCATGCAGGTCGCCGGCAGCGATCGCGAACGCCCGGTAGTGGTACGCGGCGATGCCCGCGCGACCTACCAGTCCATGATGACCGTGATGGATGCCCTGGGCCAAGTGGGCTTCAGGAAGATTTCCATGGCAACCACGCCCGAGGCCAAGCCTTGACCCCGGAAGCTTCGGCCTGGGCGATCTACGGGCGCCTGCTGGGCCGCGCGCGGCGCTACTGGGCCTACCTGGGTGCGGCCGCGATCGGCATGATGTTCGAGGCGGCGTCGGCCGGCGCGTTCACCCTGCTGATGAAGCCGATGGTGAACGACACGTTCGTGGAGCCGGATCCAACGACGCGCTGGGTTCTGCCGCTGGTCATCGTGGGGCTGTTCGTGGTCCGCGGCATTGCCACGTTCACCACCGACTACGGCATGTCCCGCGCCGGCCGCAGCGTAGTGCGCGACCTGCGCAAGGACGTGCTGGCCAAGTACCTGCGGCTGCCCAGCACGCGCTTCGACCTGGAGCCCGTACCAGCCATGGTGTCGCGCCTGAACTACGACACCGAACAGGTCACCCAGGCCACCAGCGACGCCATCAAGGTGTTGGTCACCGACAGCGTGACCATCCTGGTGCTGCTGGGAGTGATGTTCTATTCCAGCCCGCTGGTGACGGTGGTGATGCTGGTGGTGGCGCCGCTGATCGCCGTGGTGTCGGCCGTGGTCGGCCGGCGCTATCGCAAGATCAACCGCGGCATCCAGGACGGCGTGGCCAACATGGCCCAGGTTGCCGAACAGGCCCTGTCCGCCCAGCAGGAAGTGAAGGTCTATGGCGCGCAAGCGTCCGAGCAGCAGCGCTACGACGCGCTGGTGGATCGCAACCTCAAGCTCAGCGTAAAGGTCGACACCACCCGCGCGGCGGCTTCGTCGATGGTGCAGACCCTGGCCGCCGTCGGACTGGCCGTGATCCTGCTGGTGGCGGGGCAGGAAGCGGCGCAGGGCCGCATGGACGCCGGCACCTTCGTCTCGCTGCTCACGGCGATGATGGCCATGCTGCCCTCGCTCAAGCGCGTCACCAACGTGCAAAGCCTGATCCAGAAGGGCGTGGCGGCGGCTGATCGCCTGTTCGGCATCCTGGACGAACCCGACGAACCCGACACCGGCACGGTTTCCCTGGTGAAGTCGCGCGGTGAAATCGAGTTCCGCGGCGTCGGCGTGCGCTATCCGGGCCAGGATGCGCCCGCGCTGGACAACATCTCCTTCACTGCCGCGCCCGGTACCGTCACCGCCATCGTCGGACGCTCGGGCAGCGGCAAGTCCACGCTGATCCGCCTGCTGCCGCGCTTCTACGAGGCCAGTACCGGCAGCGTGCTGGTGGACGGCGTGCCGGTGGACAGCTATCGCCTGGCCGACCTGCGGCGCCAGATCGCCATCGTCGGCCAACGCGTGATGCTGTTCGACGACAGCATCGCCACCAACATCGCCTACGGCCAGCCGCCGGGTACCGACCCGGCGCGCATCCGCGCCGCCGCCGAGGCCGCCAATGCCACCGAGTTCATCGACCGCCTGCCGGGCGGCATGCAGGGGCGCATCGGCGAGAACGGCGGGCTGCTTTCGGGCGGCCAGCGGCAGCGCCTGGCCATCGCCCGCGCCATGCTCAAGGACGCACCCATCCTGATCCTGGACGAAGCCACCGCCGCGCTCGACACCGAGTCCGAACGACTGGTGCAGGACGCGCTCAACCGCCTGATCCCCGACCACACCACGCTGGTGATTGCCCACCGCCTGTCCACGGTCGAACACGCCGACCAGGTGCTGGTGCTCGACGCCGGAAAGCTGGTGGAGAAGGGCACCCATGCCGAGCTGCTGGCGCGCGGCGGGCTGTACTCGCACCTGCACCGCATGCAGTTCCGCGAGCCGGAGGCCGGATGAAAGCGCGCCTGGAGCGCTGGCTGCTGCGCCGCTGGTACGGCGGCGTGGCGCCGGGGCCCGGGCTGAAACTGGCTTCGCTGCTGTTTGCCGGCGCGGTGGCCGTGCGCGGCTGGCTGTACCGGCGCGGGCTGCTGCGCATCCATCGGCTGCGCGTTCCCGTGATCGTGGTGGGCAACCTGGTGGCCGGCGGCAGCGGCAAGACGCCGCTCACCATCGCCCTGGCGCGCGGGCTGGCGGCGCAGGGCTGGCGCCCGGGCATCGTCAGCCGGGGTCATGGCCGCCAGTCCCAGGATCCGGTGCGCGTGTCGACCGCCATGCCGGCCGACGTGTGCGGCGACGAGCCGCTGCTGATCGCCCGCCAAACCGGCCTGCCGGTGTTCGTGGACAGCGACCGCGTGGCGGCCGCCCGGCGGCTGGTGGCCGAGGGCTGCAACCTGGTCATCGCCGACGACGGGCTGCAGCATCGCCGGCTGGGCCGTGACATCGAGATCGAAGTGGTGGACGGCGAACGCCGGCATGGCAATGGCCGCCTGATCCCGGCCGGCCCGCTGCGCGAACCCGCCGGGCGGCGCGTGGACCTGCGCGTGGTCAACGGCGGTAACGCGGGCGCCGGCGAATGGCCGATGCGGCTGGTGTTGGGCCAGGCCGAGCCCATCGATGGCGGCCCGTCCCGGCCCCTGGCGAGTTTTGCGGGGTCGCCGGTACATGCGGTCGCCGGCATCGGCAATCCCGGCCGCTTCTTCGCCGCGCTGCGCGACCACGCGCTGGCACCGGTCGAACATGCGTTCCCCGACCACCATGCCTACCGGCCCGATGATTTGCGTTTCTCGCCGGCGCACCCCCTGCTGATGACCGAGAAGGACGCAGTGAAGTGCGTTGATTTCTCGCTCAGCAACGCCTTCGCCGTGCCGGTGCGGGCCGAACTGCCCGCGGGTTTCTTCGCCCAACTGCACGAGCGCCTTGCCGAATGGAGTTCCGCGCATGCCGATCCCTGATTTCATTGTCGCCATCCCGGCGCGCTTCGGCGCCTCGCGCCTGCCCGGCAAGCCGCTGAGGCTGATCGCCGGCACGCCGATGGTGGTGCACGTGGCGCGACGGGCGCTGGCCGCCGGCGCGCGCCAGGTGGTGGTGGCCACCGACGATGCCCGCATCGCCGAAGCCCTCGCAGGCGAGCCGCTGACCCTGTGCATGACCCGCGAAGACCACGCTTCGGGCACCGACCGCCTGGCCGAGTGCGCCGACCAACTGGGCTGGGCCGACGACCAGATCGTGGTCAACCTGCAGGGCGACGAGCCTTTCGCGCCCCCCGAGGGAATCCGCGCGGTAGCGCAGACCCTGGCCGCGGGCGCGGCGCCGATGGCCACGCTGGCCACGCCGATCCATGACAGTGACACCCTGTTTGATCCCAATGCGGTGAAGATCGTGCGCGACCATGCCGGGCTGGCGCTGTATTTCAGCCGCGCGCCCATTCCGTGGCAGCGCGACCGCTTCGCCAGCGACCGCTTGGGTCCGGCGGGCGAGGGCGCGCTGCGGCACATCGGCATTTACGCCTATCGCGCCGGGTTCCTGCGCCAGTTCGCGGCGATGCCCCCGGGCCGGCTCGAACAGCTCGAGGCGCTGGAACAACTGCGCGTGCTCGAAGCCGGCTACCGTATCGCGGTGGGCCTGACGCCGGTTCCGTTCCCGCCGGGCGTGGACACCGAGGCAGACCTGGCCCGCGCGCAAGCCCTGGCCCACGGGCAAACCCTCACCTGACCTGCACGCCAACCCCTGCCGTCGCGGCGCGGCGGGCAGGCATAATCGTATTCCCCCCGGAGCAAGCGCCCATGCCGCAGGCCAATACACCCGCCCCCGAACTGTCCCCGAGCCTGCAGTGGCTCAACGCCGAGCCGCAGACCATCGCCGGCCAGCAGGGTCGCGTGCTTGCCCTGGTGTTCTGGAACGCGTCTTCGGCCTACAGCCACAACCTGCTTGAAGACCTGCTGCGGCTGCAGCTGCGGTTCCCGGTCGGCCTGTCCATCCTGGCCATCCACCAGCCCAAGTTCGACTCCGAGCTTGACGGCCGGCTGGTGCTCAAGTCGGCCAATCGCCTGGGCCTGACCTTCCCGGTTGCCAACGACCGCGCCTGGACTACCTGGCAGCACTACGGCATCCAGTCCTGGCCGTCGGTAGCCTTGATCGACACCCGTGGCCGACTGCGCCAGGTCTTCGCCGGCGACCAGCACCTGGCGGCCATGGATGCGGCCATCGCGGGACTGATCGATGAAGTGGGCGGCGCTACATTGGCGACGGACGAGCCGCGCCGCACGGGTGCCGAACCCAGGCTGCCGCTGTCGTTCCCCTCGGGCCTGGCGGTGGGCGAGAACCATCTTTACGTCGCCGACACCGGCCACCACCGCATCCTCGAGTGCACCCACTCCGGGCGCGTGCTGCGCGAGTTCGGCACCGGCCACGGCGACCTGGTGGATGGCCCGGCCGACACCGCCGCGTTCCGAAATCCGCGCGGGCTGTGCCTGGTGCGTGAGTCGCTGTTCGTGGCCGACACGGGCAACCACACGCTGCGTCGCATTCGCCTCCTCGACGGGGCGGTGGACACCGTGGTGGGCTCGGGCAGGCCCGGTCCCGTCCTTGAAGGCAGCCAGGAAAAAGGTGCCCCGCTGTCGCTCAACCAGCCTTGGGACATCACGGGCACGCTGGACCGGATCTACATCGCCATGGCCGGCAGCAACCAGATATGGGAGTTCGACCTGGGCCAATTGCGCCTGAAGCTGGTGGCGGGCTCGGGCGAACTGGGTATCGCCGACGGCGCGGCGCGCGGCGCAATGTTCGCCCATCCGGCCGGCCTGGCCCTGGTGCAGCAAACCCTGTACGTGGCCGACTCGGCCACGTCGGCCATCCGCGCCATCCAGCTTGCCCAGACCAACGTGCAGACGCTGGTGGGGCAGGGGCTCTACGAATTCGGTGAACAGGACGGCCAACGCCGCGACGCCCGCATGCAGCTGCCGATGGCGCTGGCGCTGGACCCGGCCTCGCCGGTGCTGTGGGTGGCCGACTGCTACAACGGCAGCTTGCGCAAGCTGCGCCTGGGCGGCGGCGAGATGACCACGCACGTGCTGCCGCAGCCGCTGGTGCAGCCCAGCGCACTGGCCGCCGGCGCCGGCTCGCTGTGGATCGCCAACACCGGCGCCCACGAAGTGCTGCGCTACGACCTGGACAGCGGCAAGCTGGGCCGGCTGCCGATCGGCGAATGAGCCCGGACGAGATCGAAACCCCCGGCCCCGCCGGCTTCGACGGCAAGGCCTTCGTTCGCGACCTGACGCCCGCGCCGGGCGTTTACCGCATGCTGGGTGCCGACGGTGGCGTGCTGTACGTGGGCAAGGCGCTGTCGCTCAAGAAGCGCGTGGGCAGTTATTTCCTGAAGGAACTGCCGTCGCGCCGCATCGCCCTGATGGTGGCGCAGATCGCCGCCATCGAAGTCACGGTGACGCGCACCGAAAGCGAAGCGCTGATCCTCGAGAACCAGCTGATCAAGTCGCAGCGCCCGCGCTACAACGTGCTGCTGCGCGACGACAAGAGCTACCCGCACCTGCTGCTGACCGACGAAACCTGGCCGCGGCTTGGTTTCCACCGCGGCCCGCGGTCGGTGCCGGGGCGCTACTTCGGCCCCTATCCCAGCACCGGCGCGGTGCGCGAGACGCTGGACCTGATGTTCAAGCTGTTCAAGCTGCGCAGCTGCGCCGACAGCGTGTTCCGCAACCGCAGCCGGCCCTGCCTGCAGCACCAGATCGGCCGCTGCAGCGCGCCCTGCGTCGGCCTGGTGGCCACCCGCGACTACGACGCCACGGTGCGCCGCGCGGCGCTGTTCCTGGAGGGCCGCAGCGGCGAGCTGGTGGACGAGTTGGGCAAGGCCATGGAAGAGGCCAGCAAGCGCCTGCAGTTCGAGCAGGCCGCCCAGCTGCGCGACCAGATCGCCGGCGTGCGCAAGATCCAGGCCCGCCAGTACGTCGAGGGCGAACAGGTGGAAATGGACGTGCTGGCCTGCACGATGGAGCAGGGCATGGCCTGCGTGCTGCTGATGGCCTTCCGCAACGGCCTCAACCAGGGCACGCGCAGCTTCTTCCCCAAGCCCAACGGCGCCGAAACCGTGGAGGAGGTGCTGGGCGCATTCGTCACCCAGTACTACCTCGAGCAGCGGCCGCCGCGAGAAATCGTGCTCAGCCACGTGATTGCCGACATCGACCTGCTGCAGGAAGTCTTCGGCGCGCAGGCGGGCCGCAAGGTCGAGATCAAGCCGGTGGTGCGCGGCGAGCGCGCCCGCTACCTGGAAATCGCCCGCCAGAACGCCGCCCTGGCGCTGGCCACCGAGATCGGCAGCAGCGCCAGCCAGCGTGCGCGGCTGGTGTCGCTGCAGGAAATGCTGGAACTGTCCGAGCCGCCCAAGCGCATCGAGTGCTTCGACATCAGCCACACGATGGGCGAGGCCACGGTGGCCTCATGCGTGGTATTCGACGGCGAAGGCCCGGTGCGCGGCCAGTACCGGCGCTTCAACATCAGCGGCATCGAGCCGGGCGACGATTATGCAGCCATGCACCAGGCGCTGCAGCGACGGTTCAAGCGCGGCGTGGAGGAGGGCGTGCTGCCTGACCTGCTGTTGATTGACGGCGGTGCCGGCCAACTGGCGCAGGCCAGGGCCGTCCTGGACGAGCTGGGCGTGCAGGGCGTGGCCATGGTGGGCGTGGCCAAGGGCGCGGCCCGGCGCGCCGGCCACGAGGCCCTGGTGCTGGCGGACGGCCGCGAACTGCGTCCCGGCGCCGCTTCGCCCGCCCTGCAGCTGGTGCAGCAGGTGCGCGACGAGGCGCATCGGTTCGCCATCACCGGTCACCGCGGCAAGCGCCAGAAGACCCGCGAAACCAGCCGCCTGCAGGACATCCCCGGCATCGGACCGCGCCGGCGCGCCAGCCTGCTCAAGCATTTCGGCGGTCTGGCCGGGCTAAAATCAGCGGGCGCCGAGGAAATCGCCCGCGTGGATGGCGTCAATGCCGCACTGGCGCAACGCATCTACGCCGCACTGCACGGACTTGAGCCACAATCCCCCCAGACCGATGCCTGAGCACCTGACACCGTGACCCTCACCATCCCCACCATGCTGACCCTGTTCCGGATCCTGCTGATCCCGGTGCTGGTGGTGGTTTTCTACCTGCCTTACGCCTGGACGAACGTGGCCGCGGCCGCGGTGTTCATCGTCGGCGCGCTCACCGACTGGCTCGATGGCTGGATCGCGCGCCGCTACGGCATGTATTCGGCCTTCGGCGCCTTCCTCGACCCGGTGGCCGACAAGCTGTCGGTCACGTTCGCGCTGCTGCTGGTGGTCGAGCGCTACGACACACCGTGGATGGCGCTGCTCAGCGCGGTGATCATCGGCCGCGAGATCACCATTTCCGCGCTGCGAGAATGGATGGCGCAGATGGGTGCCCACGGCCTGGTGAAGGTCGCCAACCTGGGCAAGATCAAGACCATCGTGCAGATGGTGGCCATCAGCTGCCTGCTTTACCAGGAAAGCCTGCTGGGCCTGCCGATCTTCCGCATCGGTGAATGGCTGCTGGCGATCGCCGCCGCGCTGACCCTGTGGTCGGGCTTCGATTACCTGCATGCGGCCTGGCCGACGATGCGCAGGAAAGGCTGAATTCGAAGAAGGGTGTTGACACCCCCGGGGGCTTCCCCCAAAATATGCGCCTACTGCGGGAATAGCTCAGTTGGTAGAGCACGACCTTGCCAAGGTCGGGGTCGCGAGTTCGAGTCTCGTTTCCCGCTCCAGTTTCAACAAAACCCCGCTTGCCGGGGTTTTGTTTTTTAAGGCGGTGGCAACCGCCGCGGGACGCGCTAAGCTTCCCGCAACGCTTCCCCGGCCGGGTGGCAGAGTGGTTATGCAGCGGACTGCAAATCCGCGTACGCCGGTTCAATTCCGACCTCGGCCTCCAATTCGAAAGCCCCGCCCATGCGGGGCTTTTGTTTTATGGCGGACGCGGCGCGCATGCGGCACCATGGCCCTTGGCCCGGGTGGCGAAACTGGTATACGCATGGGACTTAAAATCCCCCGGCCGCAAGGCCATGTGGGTTCGACCCCCACCCCGGGCACCACACTGCAGACTACGGACTGATTGGGGCCACCATGCTGCCTTCGCGCTACCTGCCCTTCGCGGGCGTGCTGCTGCTCACCGTGGTGTTCACCTGGGCACTGCCCTGGTCGCCCAACGCGGGCGTGGGCGTGGCGGCATTCGGCACGCTGTCGCTGCTGGGGCTGTGGGACCTGCTGCAGCGCAAGCATGCGCTGCGGCGCAACTTCCCGCTCACCGCGCGCTTTCGCTACCTGCTTGAATCCATCGGGCCCGAGATCCGCCAGTACTTCATCGAATCGGACACGGTGGAACTGCCGTTCTCGCGCCAACAGCGCGCCATCGTCTACCAGCGCGCCAAGGACGTGCTGGACAAGCGCCCGTTCGGCACCCAGCGCGACGTGTACAGCGACAAGTACGAATGGATGAACCATTCGCTGCAGCCGGCGCCGCTGAACACGCACGATTTCCGCATCACCATCGGCGAGGGGCGCGCGCAGCCCTATTCGGCCAGCGTGTTCAACATCTCGGCCATGAGCTTCGGCTCGCTGTCGGCCAACGCCATCCTGGCGCTGAACCGCGGCGCCAGGCAGGGCGGCTTCTACCACGACACCGGCGAGGGTTCGATTTCCCGCCACCACCGGGTGCACGGCGGCGACCTAGTCTGGGAAATCGGCTCGGGCTACTTCGGCTGCCGAACCGACGACGGCCACTTCGATGCCGACAGGTTCGCGGCCAATGCGCGCGACCCGCAGGTGAAGATGATCGAGCTCAAGCTGTCCCAGGGCGCGAAGCCGGGGCAGGGCGGCATCCTGCCGGCGGCCAAGGTGAGCGCGGAGATAGCCGAAGCGCGCGGCGTGCCCCAGGGCGTGGAGTGCCATTCGCCCGCGGCGCATTCGGCTTTCTCCACGCCGATCGAACTGCTGCAGTTCGTGGATCGGCTGCGCGAACTGTCCGGTGGCAAGCCCACGGGCTTCAAGCTGGCCATCGGGCACCCCTGGGAATGGTTCGCGATTGCCAAGGCCATGAAGCAGACCGGGCTGCTGCCCGACTTCATCGTGGTGGACGGCGGCGAGGGGGGCACGGGCGCCGCGCCGCTGGAGTTCACCGACCACGTGGGTGCACCGATGCGCGAGGCGCTGCTGCTGGTGCACAACACTCTGACCGGCCTGGACCTGCGCCCGAAGGTGCGGATCGGCGCGGCCGGCAAGATCGTGACGGCCTTCGACATGGCGCGCACCCTGGCCCTGGGCGCGGACTGGTGCAATTCGGCGCGCGGCTTCATGTTCTCGCTCGGCTGCATCCAGTCCCAGAGCTGCCACACCGACCGTTGCCCCACGGGCGTGGCGACCCAGGACCCGGGTCGCCAGGCCGCGCTCGACCCCGACGACAAGGGCACCCGGGTGTTCAACTTCCACCGCAACACTCTGGTGGCCCTGCGCGACCTGCTGGCCGCGGCGGGCCTGCACCACCCGTCCGAACTGGGCCCCGAGCACATCATCCGGCGGGTTTCCTCAACCGAGGTTCGATCGTTGGCCAAGCTGCATCACTTCGTGGCGCCGGGGCAGCTGCTGGCGGAGGTTCCCGAGCACCCAGTTTTCCAGGTGTTCTGGAACCAGGCCCGGGCCGAAACCTTCGCGGCCCCGGCCAAGGCCCGGGAAATGCAGGCCAGCAAGCTGCAGTGACCGGGCGTGGTTGACCGCCTCGGGGCGGCCCGCGTAAACTTCGCGCTCTCTTCCGGGCGGTTAGCTCAGCGGTAGAGCATCGCTTTCACACGGCGAGGGTCACAGGTTCAAGCCCTGTACCGCCCACCAGTTCCAAGGAAAAAGCCGGGCATTGCCCGGCTTTTTTCATTGCGGCCACCGGCGCCGGTTTATTCGAGCTGGGCCTTGGCGAATTCGGCGTCGAGTTTCTCCATCGCGTCCCTGGGCTTGAGCTTGCCGGCCTTTTCGTAAGCGCTGGCGACATCGTCCTCGCGCTTGGCGCCGTGCAGGAGCAACAGCAGGTTGCCGTACTCGAGGTGGGCAATGGGTGAGTCGGGCGTCAGCTTGAGCGCCGCGGCCAGGTGCTTGTCGGCCTCCGATGCCTTGGCGCCGTAGGTCATGCCGCCCACCAGCGCGCCGATCTTGCTGATGACCTCGGCGTGGTACAGGCCCAGCGCGGTATGCGCCTCGGCGTGCTTGGGCGCGATTTCAAGCGTGGCGTCCAGCGCCTTGCGCACCTTGGTGGCCAAGCCCATCTTGAGCGCCTTGGCAATGCTGATGCCCTGGCTGTAGCGACCCATGCCGAAGGCAAAACGGTAGTGGCTGTTGGCCTCGCCGGGCAGGGCGGCGATGGCCGCCTCGGCGAGCTTGCCCACCTGTTCAAAGCGTTTGAGCTGCTCGTCCTCATCGTCCACCAGGTAGGTGGCGTGGATGCCCAGCGCCTTGCAGGCCACCGAGGCACCGACCGGGCCCAGGGCATCGCCGGCTTCGAACGCCTGATGGAAATCACCGCGATGGAAGGCGCGCCAGGCGTCCTGCAGCGACTCAGCCAGCGCCGCGGCATCCATGCCCTTGGGTGCAGCCTTGCCGGCGGCCTTGATCAGCGCGGCGGCGCGCTTGTCGTCGGGGAACGGTTCGGTGTCGCCGGCATGCAGGGCGGGCCAGGCTTTCTTGAGCTTTTCGCCGGCATAGTCGAACGCCTTGGCGTCATGGGGGAACTTCGCCCAGCTGGATTTCTTGGCGGCCATCAACGCGCACTCCTCGCAAAGAGGGCCAGCATCGCGCGGGCCACGGCTGGCCGCAAGCGCGGCTAGTGTGATTGCTCAAGCCCCGGCGACCACACTCCGAGTCGATCAAGGCCATCCCGGCCCACTAAAACGAGGTGTCCCATGACCCGTTCGACCACGACCCGCCGCCGTAGCTCCCGCAAGACCGAAGTCAGCCCGCGCACCGTGCTGCTGGCCGGCATCGGCGCGGCCTCGCTTGGCCGCAAGCAGGCCATCAAATCCATCGACGGCCTGGCCGAGTTGCCCGAAGTGATCCGCCAGCGCGCCGACGATGCCGCGCGCGAAGCGGGCAGCCGCGTTGCCAAGTTCCGCAAGCAGGCCAAGGCCAGGCTGGCCCCGGTCAAGAAGCAGGTGGCGGGCTTCGCACAGCAGGCGCAGGCCGAGTTCGAAACACGCTTCGCGCCGGTGCTGGTGAAGTTGGGTGCCAAGGCGCCTGCCAAGCGCACCGCGCGCAAGGCCACGCGCACCGCGCGCCCGGCCGCCAAGCGCACCCGCAAGAGCGTCTGAGCCGCGAACGACTCTCTCCCGTCAGTGGGAATTCAACGCCCCGGCCTTGCCGGGGCGTCTTTTTTTCACATCAGGGGTGGGCGCGCTGGGCCGCTTCGAAGGCGGCCAACTGCTCCGGCGTGGCCTCGGCCTGGTGTTCGGCCTTCCATTGGGCGAAGGGCATTGCGTAGATGATCTCTCTTGCAGCGTCCTTGGACACCGGCGTACCGGCCCCCTCGGCGGCCTCCTGGTACCAGTTGGACAGGCAGTTGCGGCAAAAGCCCGCCAAGATCATCAGGTCGATGTTCTGGACGTCGCTGCGCTGGCGCAGGTGGGCCAGCAGTCGGCGGAAGGCGGCGGCCTCGAGGGCCGTGGTGTCGGCGTTTGGCATATGGCGGGGTAGGGAAGGCTTCGGGGATAATCGCGGCTTGCGACCCGGGACAGTTTGCGCCCGATCCGCCCCCACTGCTCCCGGAGCGCCATGACCGCCCGCATCCTAGACGGCAAAGGCATCGCCGAAGCCCTGCTCGACGACCTGGCCAGCCGCGTGGCCGTTCGCGTGGCCGGCGGCAAGCCGGCGCCCGGCCTGGCGGTGGTGCTGGTCGGCCAGGATCCGGCTTCCGCGGTGTACGTGCGCAACAAGCGCCGCGCGGCCAAGAAGGTCGGCATCCGCGCCATCGACTTCGATCTTCCCGCCGACACGGGCGATGACGAGCTGTCGGCACTGATCGATCGCCTGAACGCCGACCCGGCCATCCACGGCATCCTGGTGCAGCTGCCGCTGCCCGGCAACCGCGACGCCAACTGGCTGATCCACCGCATCGACCCGCGCAAGGACGTGGACGGCTTCCACCCCGAAAACGTGGGCCATTTGGCGCTGCGCCAGTTCGGCCTGCGGCCCTGTACGCCGCGCGGCGTCACCACGCTGCTGGCCTACACCGACCGGCCCGTGCGCGGCCAAAGCGCCACCGTGGTGGGCGTGAGCAACCACGTCGGCCGGCCGATGGTGCTCGAACTGCTCATCGCCGGCTGCACCACCACCAGCTGCCACAAGTTCACCCCGCGCGAGGTGCTGGAGCGCCACGTGCGCGAAGCCGACATCCTGGTGGTGGCGGTCGGCCGCCCGGGCCTGGTGCCGGGCGAATGGGTGAAGCCCGGCGCGGTGGTGATCGACGTGGGCATCAATCGCCTGGACGACGGCCGCCTGGTGGGCGACGTGGGCTTTGATGCCGCCGCCGAACGCGCATCATGGATCACGCCGGTACCCGGAGGCGTCGGGCCGATGACCGTGGCCACCCTGATGCAGAACACGCTGGAGGCCGCCGAGGCCTTCGACGCCGTCGCCATCGCGCAACAATGACCCCGCAGGCTGCACACTGATGACGATGACAAGTCCACGCTCCCGCTGGTTGACCGTGCTGGCTGCACTGCTGCCGGTTCTGCTGGCGGGCGGCTGCGCGTCCCTGGTCGGCAAGGCCAGCGACCGGCTGGCGGCGCAGCTGGGCAGCGCCGTCACCAACAGCAACGACCCCGCCACCGTGCGCGACGGCCTGCCGGCCTACCTGCTGCTGATCGACGGGCTGGTGCAAGGGCAGGTGCCCGGCGACAAGCGCAATGCCTCGCTGCTGTTCGCGGCGGCGGAACTCAACGGCGCCTATGCCGGCAACTTCACCGGCGACGATCGCCAGCGCGCCAAGCGCCTGTCGGCCAAGGCCCTGGACTACGCGCGCCGCGGCACCTGCGCGCAGGACAAAACGCTGTGCGCGGCGCTCGACGCCGACATGGACACCTTCACCGCCGCCGTGAAAGCGGCGCCGCGCCAGAATATCGGCGGTCAATACGCGCTGGCCGCGGCCTGGGTCGGCTTCGTGCAGGCCAACAGCGAGGACTGGGGCGCCATCGCCGACCTGCCCAAGATCGAAGCGCTGCTGGGCCACGTGGTCGCCACCGACCCCGGCCATGCGCGCGGCATGCCGCGCGTCTACCTGGGCGTGCTGAACTCGCTTCGTCCCGAGGCCCTGGGCGGCAAGCCCGAACTGGGGCGCGAGCATTTCGAGGCCGCCATCGCCATGAGCCAGGGCCGCAACCTCTACGCCAAGACGCTGATGGCCGAATACTACGCACGCCTGGTGTTCGACCAGGACCTGCACGACCGCCTGCTGGACGAAGTGCTGTCCGCCGACCCGGCCGAGCCCGGTTTCACGTTGACCAATGTGCTGGCCCAGGATCGCGCGAAGGCGCTCGTGGCGTCGGGCAAGGATTATTTCTGAGCGCCACCCCGCCAAGGATCCCCGCATGACCAGGCTGTTGTTCTCCCTCGCGCTTTCGCTGCTGCTGGCTTCGCCGGTTTCCGCGCAGGTGATCAAGATCGCCACGCTGGCACCGGACGGCTCGGCCTGGATGCGCGAACTGCGCGCGGCGTCCGCCGAGGTCAAGCAGGGCACCGGCGGCCGGGTGGACGTGAAGTTCTACCCCGGCGGCGTGATGGGCAACGACGCGGTGGTGCTGCGCAAGATGCGCCTGGGCCAGCTGCAGGGCGGCGTGCTGACTTCCAGCGAACTGTCGCTGGTGTACCCCGACGCCACCGCCTACAGCCTGCCGTTCCTGATGGCCGACTGGGACGAGGTGGCGCGCGTGCGAGCCGCCGTCGACCCGCTGCTGGCCAAGGGCTTCGAACAGCGCGGCATCCGCATGCTGGGCGTGTCCGGACTGGGCTTCGCCTACCTGATGGGCGACCGTCCGCTGCGCACCAAGGCCGACATGGCCGGCATCAAGCTGTGGATCCCGTCCAACGACGAAATCGCGGCGCGCACCTTCAAGATGGGCGGCATCAACACCATCCCGCTGCCGCTGGGCGACGTCTTCACCAGCCTGCAGACCGGCCTGGTGGACACCGTGGTTAACACCCCCAGCGGCGCCATCGTGCTGCAGTGGCACGGCAAGCTGAAGCACATGGTGGACCTGCCGCTGACCTTCGTCACCGGCTTCCTGGTGCTGGACGAGAAGGCCTGGAAGAAAATCCCCCCGGCCGACCAGGCCGTGCTGTCGGCGGCCTTCGACAGCGCCGGCAAGCGCATGGACGCCAACATCCGTCGCGACGACGCCGCCGCGTTGGCCGCGATGAAGAAACAGGGCATCACGGTGGGACCGCTGGAGCCGACCGAAGCCGCGCGCTGGCGCGAGTACGGCGCCCGCGTCACCACGCAGATGGAGGCCGAAAAGGCCATTTCGCCCGAGATCCTGGCGGCCATCCGCCGCGCACTGGCGCAGCCCAAGGCGCCCTGATGCCCGGACGCTGGCTGGGCCGCCTGCATCGGGCCGAAGACGGACTGCTGGCGGCCCTGCTGGGTTCGCTGCTGCTGCTTTCGGTGGCGCAGATCGTGCTGCGGGTGGCGTTCGACAGTGGCTTGTCCTGGGCCGAGCCGGTAAGCCGGTCAGGGGTGCTGTTCCTGGCCCTGCTGGGCGCGCTGGGCGCCACGCGTTCGGGCAAGCACATCGCCATTGACGCGCTGCCGCGCTTCCTGCCGCCGGGGCCCCGCCGCGCGGTATGGGTGATTTCGCAGCTGGCCGCTGCGTCGGTGAGCCTGGCCCTGGCCTGGCTGGGCGCCGGCATGGTGGCGATGGAGCGCGAGGCGCCGGTGCCGTTCGTCGCGGGCATTCCCAGCTGGGTGCCGATGCTGGTGATCCCGCTGGGCTTTGGCCTGATGGGCCTGCGCTTCCTGGTAGCCGCGCGGATGGAGCCACCGGCCCCGGTGGCGATGGGCGTCGACCCGTGAGCCTGACGCTGGGGCTGCTGGTGATCCTGCTGTTCGCGGCGCTCGGCACGCCGCTGTTCGCCGTGATCGCGGCAATCGCGCTGCTGGGTTTTTACCTGGCGGGCTACGACCTGATCGTGGTCACGGTGGAAATCTACCGGCTGGGCGACATGCCCGGCCTGATCGCCATCCCGCTGTTCACCCTGGCCGGCTACCTGCTGGGCGAAAGCCGCGCGCCCAAGCGCCTGGTGCGGCTGTCGAACGCCCTGCTGGGTTGGCTGCCGGGCGGCCTGGCCATCGTCGCCATCGTCGCCTGCGCCTTCTTCACCGCGTTCACCGGCGCCTCGGGCGTGACCATCGTGGCGCTGGGCGCGCTGCTGTACCCGGCGCTGCGCCAGGCCGGCTACGACGAGCGCTTCAGCCTGGGCCTGGTCACCTCCGCCGGCTCGCTGGGCCTGCTGTTCGCGCCGTCGCTGCCGCTGATCCTCTACGGCTTCGTGGCCGGGCAGATGGGCACCGATCCGCCGGTGACCATTCCCGACCTGTTCCTGGCCGGCGTGGTGCCGGGTTTGTTGATGGTCGGCATGCTGTCGGCCTACGCGATGTGGGTGGGCCGCTCGGTAACGCAGTCGCGCCATGCCTTCGACGGCCGCGAGCTTTGGCTGGCCCTGAAGGAAACCGTTTGGGAGCTGCCGCTGCCGTTCATCGTACTGGGCGCGATTTACTCGGGCGCAATGGCGGCCAGCGAAGCCGCAGCTGTGACGGCACTTTATGTTCTCGTCGTAACTGTCTTTGTTAAAAGGGAAATATCCCTGGCGAAACTGCCCGGCGTGATGGCGGATTCGATGCGCCTGGTGGGCGCCATCCTGCTGATCCTGGGCGCGGCACTGGCGCTGTCGAACTGGCTGGTGGACCAGGAAGTGCCGGCCAAGCTGTTCGAATACCTGCGCCAGCACGTGCACAGCCCCTGGGTGTTCCTGCTGCTGCTCAACGTGTTCCTGCTGGTGGTGGGCATGCTGTTGGACATCTTCTCGGCCATCGTCATCCTGACGCCGCTGCTGCTGCCGGTGGCGGCGGGCTTCGGCATCCACCCGGTGCACCTGGGCGTGGTGATGCTGGCCAACCTGCAGTTGGGCTACTTCACGCCGCCCGTAGGCATGAACCTGTTCATCGCCTCCTACCGCTTCGGCCAGCCGCTGACCACGCTGGTGCGGGCCTGCGTGCCGTTCTTCCTGGTGCTGGCGGCCGCGGTGGCCCTGATCACCTGGTGGCCCGCGCTGTCGCTGGGGCTGCTCTGACGCCGGGCGGCGTTGCGCCCGCGGCAACATGGGCAGGCCCCGGGCGGCTATAATTACCGGCTTCCCAGACCCCCGGAGTCGCTCCATGCTGCGTATCCAGGCCGAAGCGCTGACCTTCGACGACGTCTCCCTCGTACCCGCCCACTCCATCGTCCTGCCCAAGGACGTCAGCCTGGGCACGCAGCTCACGCGCGGCATCACGCTCAACCTGCCGATCGTGTCCGCCGCCATGGACACCGTCACCGAAGCCCGCCTGGCGATCGCCATGGCCCAGCTGGGCGGCATCGGCATGATCCACAAGAACATGAGCCTGCAGCTGCAGGCCGCGCACGTGGCGCAGGTGAAGAACTTCGAGGCCGGCGTCATACGCGAGCCCTTCACCGTGGGTCCGGACACCACCATCGGCGAGGTGATCAAGCTCACCCGCGCCCGCAACATCTCCGGCGTGCCGGTGGTGGACGGCGGCCAGCTGGTGGGCCTGGTGACCAGCCGCGACATGCGCTTCGAGAAGAAGCTCGACGACCCGGTCCGCAACATCATGACCCGCAAGGAAAAGCTGGTGACGGTGCGCGAAGGCGCCAGCGACGACGAAGTCCTGCAGCTGATGCACAAGTACCGCATCGAGAAGGTGCTGGTGGTGGACGACAGCTTCGCGCTGCGCGGCCTGATCACCGTCAAGGACATCCAGAAGGCGCGCGACAACCCGTTCGCCGCCAAGGACGCCGACGAGCAACTGCTGGTCGGCGCCGCGGTGGGCGTGGGCGGCGACACCGAAGCGCGCATCGAGGCCCTGGTCGCGGCCGGCGTGGACGTGGTGGTGGTGGACACCGCCCACGGCCATTCGCAGGGCGTGATCGACCGCGTGGCCTGGGTCAAGAAGACCTTCCCGAACCTGCAGGTGATCGGCGGCAACATCGTCACCGGCGACGCCGCGCTGGCCCTGTACGACGCCGGCGCCGACGCGGTGAAGGTGGGCGTGGGCCCGGGCTCGATCTGCACCACCCGCATCGTGGCGGGCGTGGGCGTGCCGCAGATCACGGCCGTGGGCATGGTGGCCGAGGCGCTCAAGGGCCGCATTCCGCTGATCGCCGACGGCGGCATCCGCTATTCGGGCGACATCGCCAAGGCCCTGGTGGCCGGCGCCAGCAGCATCATGATCGGCGGCCTGTTCGCCGGCACCGAAGAGGCGCCGGGCGAAGTGGAGCTGTTCCAGGGCCGCAGCTACAAGAGCTACCGCGGCATGGGCTCGCTGGGCGCGATGGAGCTGGGCAGCAAGGACCGCTACTTCCAGGACGCCTCCGACGCCGACAAGCTGGTGCCCGAGGGCATCGAGGGCCGCGTGCCCTACCGCGGCCTGCTGCGTAACATCGTCCACCAGCTGTCGGGCGGCATCCGCGCCTCGATGGGCTACGTCGGCTGCGCCGACATCGAGGAGATGCGCACCCGTCCCAAGTTTGTGCGCGTCACCAACGCCGGCACCCGCGAGGCGCACGTGCACGACGTGCAGATCACCAAGGAACCGCCCAACTACAGGATGGGCTGAGGCCAGGACGCCCCCATGACCGACATCCACAGCGACAAGATCCTGATCCTCGACTTCGGCGCGCAGTACACCCAGCTGATCGCCCGCCGGGTGCGCGAATTCGGCGTGTACTGCGAGATCTGGGCCTGGGACCACGACCCGGCCGAGATCGCCCGCTATGCGCCCAAGGGCATCATCCTCTCGGGCGGACCCGAGTCCACGGTGGAGGCCGGCTCGCCGCGTGCACCGCAGGAAGTGTTCGACGCCGGCGTGCCGATCCTGGGCATCTGCTACGGCATGCAGACCATGGCCATGCAGCTCGGCGGCGAGGTGGAGTCGGGGCACCACCGCGAGTTCGGCCACGCCCAGGTGGAAGTGATCGCCGAGTGCGCGCTGCTCGACGACCTCAAGGACCATGCCGGAAGCCCGCCGCGGCTGGACGTGTGGATGAGCCACGGCGACCGCGTCACCGAGCTTCCCGCCGGCTTCCGGGTGACCGGCCGCACCGAATCGGTGCCGATCATCGCCATGGGCGACGACAAGCGCCGCTGGTACGGCGTGCAGTTCCACCCCGAAGTCACCCACACCCGGTCGGGCGAACAGATGCTGCGCCGCTTCGCGGTGGACATCTGCGGCTGCAACACCCTGTGGACCGCCGCCAACATCATCGAAGACCAGATTGAACGCGTGCGTGCCCAGGTGGGCGACGACAACGTGCTGCTGGGCCTGTCGGGCGGCGTGGATTCGTCGGTGGTCGCGGCCCTGCTGCACCGGGCCATCGGCGACCGGCTGACCTGCGTGTTCGTGGACACCGGCCTGCTGCGCTGGCAGGAAGGCGACCAGGTGATGGCCATGTTCGCCGCCGAGGCCCAAAGCGGCGGCATGGGCATCAAGGTCATCCGGGTCAACGCCGCCGACCGCTACTTCAACGCGCTGGCCGGGGTCAGCGACCCGGAAGCCAAGCGCAAGATCATCGGCCGGCTGTTCGTGGAGATCTTCGACGAGGAGTCTTCCAGGCTCAGCAACGTCAAGTGGCTGGCGCAGGGCACCATCTACCCCGACGTGATCGAATCGGCCGGCAGCAAGACCGGCAAGGCCCACGTCATCAAAAGCCACCACAACGTCGGCGGCCTGCCCGAGCACATGAAGCTGGGGCTGGTGGAGCCACTGCGCGAGCTGTTCAAAGACGAGGTCCGGCGCATCGGCGTCGAGCTGGGCCTGCCGCGCGCCATGGTCTACCGGCATCCGTTCCCGGGCCCGGGCCTGGGCGTTCGCATCCTGGGCGAAGTGAAGCGCGAGTACGCCGAGCTGCTGGCCAAGGCCGACGCCATCTTCATCGACGAATTGCACAAATCGGGCTGGTACGACAAAACCAGCCAGGCCTTCGCGGTGTTTCTGCCGGTGAAGTCGGTGGGCGTGGTGGGGGATGCCCGGGCCTATGAATGGGTGATCGCGCTGCGGGCAGTGGAGACCGTGGACTTCATGACGGCGCACTGGGCGCACCTGCCGTACACGCTGCTCGACGACTGTTCACGCAGAATAATCAATGAGTTACGCGGTGTTTCTCGCGTAGTTTATGACATCAGCGGCAAGCCTCCCGCCACCATCGAGTGGGAATGAAGGGCGGTTTGACCACGGATCAAATCTGATGACAGCGGATAGGGCAGTTGCTTGATGGGATGCCTCGCGAGGCCGCCGCAGCTTGCGAAGACCGCTTCGCCTTCGAAACGCTTTCATCCGATCTCATCCGCCTTGATCCGTGGCAAAAAAAATGCTCCCAACCGACATTGACCAACATTGGATGATGCATGCGCTGGGCTTGGCCGGGCGGGCGGAGCGCGAGTTCGACGAGGTGCCTGTGGGTGCGGTGCTGGTGGGTCCGGACGGCGTGATGCTGGCCGAGGGCATGAACCGCAACATTGGCGACCACGACCCGACCGCGCACGCCGAGATCGTGGCGATGCGCCAGGCCGGGCAGGGTCTGGGCAACCACCGGCTGCTCGGCTGCACGCTCTACGTCACGCTCGAGCCCTGCGCGATGTGTGCGATGGCGATGGTGCACGCCCGCATCGGCCGGGTGGTATTCGCGGCCAGCGATCCCAAGACCGGTGCAGCCGGCAGCGTGTTCGACCTGTTGGGCGACCCGCGGCACAACCACCGCGTGCAGGTTGAGGGCGGTTTGCTGGCCGCCGAAGCCAGCGAGCGGCTGACGGCCTACTTCCGCCGCAAGCGCGGCAAACCCGGCTGAAGCAACGCGTTGCTCAACGCCGGCGGCGCGCCAGTTCGATGTCGAGTTCCTGGTCGAACCCACGCACCGACAGGATGACTTCGCGACCCAGGTAGACGCTGGCCGCCAGCAGCCCCAGCACGCCGACCACCGCCATCCCGGTAGGCAGGTAGGGCAGCCGGAACCCGAGCACCGCGTCCACCGCCAGCGCCAGGCTGGTGCCGACGAAGGCGCCCAGCGCCAGGTAAAGCATCAGGCAGGCACGCAGGACCAGCCGGGCACGGCTACGGTGGCGCAGGATCTGCTCCTCGAGTTCAGCCCGGGTCATATGGTCGCCGCCCTCGAGCTGGCCGATGATCGAGCGCAGCCGGTCCACCACCCGGGCGAGGCGGTTGTTGGCCGAAATCAGCAGCGAACCGGTGGCCGCCATGAGCAGGGCGGGGGCCAGCATCGATGTGAGGATGCCGTAGTGGTCCAGCACTTGGTTGGGGTACACGGGGCCGCCTCGGAGTTGTCGTGCCTGAAGTATGATGCGGGCATCGCCACCACCGCCAGCCAAGCATGCCCAGCCACGAGCAGAACCTGATCTGGATCGACCTGGAGATGACCGGCCTGGACCCCGACACCGATTCGGTGATCGAGATCGCCACGCTGGTCACCGACAGCCAGCTCAACATCCTGGCCGAGGGCCCTGAGCTGGCCGTCGCCCATCCGCTGGCCCGGCTCGAGGCCATGGACGACTGGAACCGCGGCACCCACACCCGCTCGGGCCTGTGGCAGCGCGTGCTCGACAGCCAAGTGGGCATGGCGCAGGCCGAGGCCCTGACGGTCGAGTTCCTCAGCCACTGGGTGCCCGCTGGCAAGTCGCCGATCTGCGGCAACTCCATCTGCCAGGACCGCCGGTTCCTGGTGCGGCACATGCCCCGGCTTGAGCGCTATTTCCACTACCGAAACCTCGACGTTTCCACGCTCAAGGAATTGGCGCGGCGCTGGTCGCCGGCGCTGCTGGACGGCTTCTCGAAGGTCGGCGCGCATACCGCACTGTCCGACATCCGGGAGTCGGTGAAGGAACTGGCGTTCTATCGCCAGCACATGGGCAAGCTGGGCGGGCACTGAGGCCAAACCATGGCACTTCGTATGATTTGCGCCGCGGCGCTGCTGCTTGCCACCACGCTGTCCCTGCCCGCCACGGCGCTCGACCAGAAGGCGCTGGGCGCCTACGCGCGCGAGGTCTGGACCACGCGCGACGGCCTGCCGCACAACCAGGTCAATTCCATCGCCCAGACGCCCGAGGGCTACCTGTGGTTCGCGACCTGGGAAGGCGTGGTCCGCTACAACGGCCAGGAGTTCCGCTCCTTCGGCCGCAACAACGTACCGGCGATGCTGGACAGCGGCATTCGTTCGGTCACCGTCGGACACAGCGGGGCGCTGGTGGTGGCCACCTCCCGGGGCGGCGTCAGCGTGCTGCGCGGCGAGACCTGGACCACCTACACCACCGACGACGGCCTGACCCAGAACGAGACCTTCGCGGCGCTGGAAGACCGCAGCGGCCAGCTCTGGATCGCCACCGAGAACCGCGGCATCACCCGCCTGGACGAAGGCAAGGCAGCGGTTTTCAACACCGGCAACGGCCTGCCCTCGGACGTGGGCTATGCCCTGGTCGAGGACGGCTCGGGCGCCGTCTGGATCGCCACCGGCGAAGGCATCGCCCGGCTTGAAGGCGAGCGCGTCCAGGCCTTCTCGATCGAGGCCGGCCTGCCCGACGGCGCCGCCTTCAGCCTGGCGGTATCGCCGGACGGCGGGCTGTACGTGGGCACCGAACAAGGCCTGTACCTGGGCCGCAGCGGCCGCTTCGAGCGCGTGCCCGAGGTGCCCGCCGTGGCTATCGCCAGCCTGCAGGTGGACGACCAGGGCAGCCTGTGGATCGGTACGGTGAGCCGCGGCCTGATGCGCCTGGGCGACCGCGGGCTGGAGCGTTTCGACACCGGCGACGGCCTGCCCAACAATCGGGTGGCTTCGCTGTTCGCCGACCGCGAAGGCAGCCTCTGGGTCGGCACCAATGCTGGCCTGATGCGCTTCGCCGACACGCCGTTCGTCACCATCGACAGCCACCAGGGCCTGGCCGACGACTACGTGCGCGCCCTGCTGCAGACCCGCGGCGGCGACGTGCTGATTGGCAGCAGCCGGGGCCTGGATTTCTGGCGCGACGAGAAAGTGACTTCCACGCAGGGCCTGGAAAGCGAGTCGGTGCTCAGCCTGGCCGAAGACAAGGCCGGCAACATCTGGATCGGCACGTACGCCACCGGGCTCGTGCGCTGGGCCGATGGCGCCATCCAGGAGCGCTTCACCAGCGCCGACGTGCTGCCCTCCAACCAGGTGCGGGCAGTGATCGAGGGAACTGACGGCACGCTTTGGGTCGGCACCGCGCGCGGCCTGATGCGGCGTAAGGACGGCGTTTCGGTGAGCCTGGGCGAAAAGGACGGGCTGCCGCGCGACTTCGTGCTGAGCCTTCGCGAGGTGGCTGACGGCAGCGTGTGGGTGGGCACGTCCAACGGCGCCGGCCACGTACAGGGCGACAAGATCACCGCGCTCGACCTGACCGCGATGGACGGCGCCCAGGACGTGTTCGGCGTGCACGAGGACGACGACGGCACCCTGTGGTTCGCCACCGATCGCGGCGTGGTGCGCCTGCGCAACGGTGCGCTGAGCATCGTCGGCGGCCGGCAGGGCCTGCCGGTGGACGCGGTGTTCCAGGTGGTGGTGGACAACTACGGCAACTTCTGGCTCACCTCCAACGCCGGCGTGGTGTACGTGCGCCGCGACGACATGGAAGCGGTGGCCAACGGCAGCGGTGGGCGCCTGGACTACCAGCAATTCGCGGAAGCCGACGGCATGGGCAGCGCCCAGTGCAACGGCGGCGCCGGACCGGCGGCACTGCGGGCCGGGGACGGCAGCATCTGGGTGGCGACGGCCAAGGGCGTTTCGGTGGTTCAGCCCGACCAGCTGCCGCGCTACCAGCTGGCGCCGCCGCCGGTGGTGATCGAAGGCCTGCGCGTGGACGACGCCAACGCCAGCGCCAACGGCAACCTGGTGCTGCCGCCGGGCACGCGCAAGCTCGAGCTCGACTACGTGAGCCTGAGCTACCGCACGCCCGAGCAGATCCGCTACCGCTACCGGCTCGAAGGCTTCGACAACGGCTGGGTTGAACGCAGTACGCGCCGCAACGCCCAGTACACCAACCTGCCGCCGGGCCAGTACCGGTTCCAGGTAAGCGCGGCGCAGCGCGGCAGCGGCTGGAGCCCGGAAACGGCTTCGGTGAACTTCGAGATCCAGCCGCGCCTCTACCAGCGCCCGTGGTTCCTGCCTGCCGCCGGCTCGCTGCTGGCGCTGTTCCTCTACGGCCTTTACCGCGCCCGCATCAGCCAGCTCAAGGCACGCGAGGCGCAGCTGAGCCGGATCGTCGACGACCGCACCAAGGCGCTGAGCGAAAAGAACGGCGAGCTCGAGCTCAAGAACGAAACCATTCGCAAGCAGTCCGAGGTTTTCGAGCAGTTGTCGCGCACCGACGCGCTCACCGGCCTGCCCAATCGCCGCAGCATGGACGAGAGCCTGACCTTGGCTTACCAGGACGCGGTGCTGGGCGACCAGCCGCTGTGCTTTGGACTGCTCGACATCGACCATTTCAAGCGCATCAACGACGGTTTCTCGCACGACGTTGGCGACGAAGCCCTGCGCCGGGTGGCCGCGGTAATGCAGAAGGAAATGGGCCGCGAGCAGATCGGTCGCTGGCGCGGCGACGAGCGCGTGGCTCGCTGGGGTGGCGAGGAGTTCGCCATCCTGTTCCCTCAGGCAAGCGTTGCCGAAGCGTCCGGGCAGGCCGAGCGGCTGCGTGCCGCCATCGAGGCGATCGACTGCAGCGACTTCGCGCCGGGCCTGCGCATCACCGCCAGCATCGGCGTGGCCGAGCGCACGGGGCTGTCGCATCACGAACGGTTGGTGTCGCGCGCCGACGAACGCCTCTACCAGGCCAAGCACGCCGGCCGTAACCGGGTGATGGCCTGATCAGCCGCGGTCGGGGTCGTCCACGCCTTGGATGACCTGTTCCAGCGGGCGGCCTTCGGCGTCGTGGTGGTAGACGTGCAGGTCGCGCTGGGGGAACGGGATGGACACGCCCGCCTGGCCGAAGTCGCGATGGATGGCCTCGGTGAGATCGCTGCGGGTGGCGACGAAGTCCGGGGTTGCCACCCAGGCACGCAGCAACAGGTTGACGCTGCTTTCGCCCAGCCCCGTCACCAGCACGTCGGTGGCCGGATCGTCCAGCACCTGCGGGTTGGCCTTGGCAATGCCCAGCAGCACGTCGCGCACCCGGCGGATGTCGTCGCCGTAGCCCACGCCCACCGGGACGTCGATGCGACGCTGGTTGCGCGCGGTGTAATTGATGATCGGCGCCGTGGTGATCTGGCTGTTGGGCAGGATGATGTCGTGGTTCTCGAAGGCGCGCAGCACGGTCTGGAAGATGCGCACGCTCTCGACGATGCCGTCCTGCCCGGCGATATGCACCGCGTCGCCGGCGCGGAACGGCCGCAGCACGATCAGCATCACCCCTGAAGCGATATTGGACAGCGAGTCTTTCAGCGCCAGGCCGACCGCCAGGCCGGCGGCGCCCAGCACCGCCAGCAGCGAGGTGGTGGGCACGCCCAGCGAATCGAGCGCCGCCACGAACACCACCACCAGGCCGACCACGTAGGCGATGTTGCGCAGGAAGTCGCGCAATATCTGCTCGACGCCGAAACGCAGCATCACCCGGTCCAGCGCCTTGCTCAGCAAGCGCGCGATCCACAGGCCCACCAGGCCGATCAGCAGCGAGACCGCGATCCGCCAGAGCCAATCTGAGGCCGCCGCCCGCGCGAACAGGTCGCTTGCCACGCCCAGGACGTCGTTGCCGGGCGTTGCCGCCATCAGCTTGCCTTGAGCTTCGCCAGGCGAAGCCACGTATCGACGACGGTGTCTGGATTGAGCGAAACCGACTCGATGCCTTCCTGCATCAGCCAATCGGCAAGATCGGGATGGTCGGACGGACCCTGGCCGCAGATGCCGATGTACTTGCCCTTGGCGCGCGCAGCGCGGATGGCCATCGACAGCAGCTTCTTGACCGCAGGGTCACGCTCGTCGAACAGGTCCGCCACGATCGCCGAGTCCCGGTCGAGGCCCAAGGTCAGCTGCGTGAGGTCGTTGGAGCCGATCGAGAAGCCGTCGAAGATGTCCAGGAACTCATCGGCCAGCAGCGCGTTCGACGGCACCTCGCACATCATGATGACCTTCAGGCCGTTCTCGCCGCGCACAAGGCCGTTGGCGGCCAAGGCCTCGATGACCGCGCGGCCTTCGCCGAGCGTGCGTACGAACGGGATCATTATCCAGCAGTTGGTCAGGCCCATCTCATTGCGCACCTTGCGCACGGCCCGGCACTCCAGCGCGAAGCACTCACGGAAGTCCGGGTGCACGTAGCGCGAGGCGCCGCGGAAACCGATCATCGGGTTCTCTTCGTGCGGCTCGTACTGGCTGCCGGCCACCAGGCCGGCGTACTCGTTGGACTTGAAGTCCGAAAGGCGCACGATCACCGGATTGGGTGCGAACGCCGCCGTCAGGGTGGAGATTCCCTCGGCCAGGCGATCGACGTAGAAGCTGACCGGGTCGGCATAGCCGGCGATGATGGTGTCGATCTTGGCCTTGAGGTCGGCCGGCTGCCTGTCGTACTCAAGCAGCGCGCGCGGATGCACGCCGATCTGGCGGGCGATGATGAATTCAAGTCGCGCCAGGCCGATGCCCTGGTTGGGCAACTGCGCGAAGTCGAACGCGCGCTCGGGGTTGCCCACGTTCATCATGATCTTGAGCGGGGCAGGGGGCATGTTGCCCAGGTCGGTGGTGATGACCTCGAAACCCTGCTTGCCGGCGTAGATGAATCCGGTGTCGCCCTCGGCGCAGGACACGGTGATCTCGCTGCCGTCCTTGATCAGCTGCATCGCGTCGCCTGTGCCGACCACGGCCGGCACGCCCAGTTCGCGGGCGATGATGGCCGCGTGGCAGGTGCGGCCGCCGCGATTGGTGACGATGGCCGAGGCGCGCTTCATGATCGGTTCCCAGTCGGGGTCGGTCATGTCGGCCACCAGCACGTCGCCAGCCTGGAACTGGCTCATTTCGGACACGTTGCGCACCACGCGCGCCACGCCCGAACCGATCTTGTGGCCGATGGCGCGGCCCTCGCTGATCACTTCGCCACGCGACAGCAGATGGTAGCGCTCCACTTCCGTGGCCTTGCCGCGCGAACGCACGGTTTCCGGGCGCGCCTGCACGATGTAGAGCTTGCCGGTGTTGCCGTCCTTCGCCCACTCGATGTCCATCGGCCGGCCGTAATGCTTCTCGATGGTCAGCGCCTGGCGCGACAATTCCTCGATGTCGGCGTCGTTGATCGAGAACCGGCCGCGCAGCGGCAACGGGGTGTCCTCGATGCGCACGCGCTCGCCTTCCTGGTCCGAATACACCATGCGGATCAGCTTCGAACCGATCGTGCGGCGCAGGATGGCCGGCTTGCCCTGCTCCAGGGTGGGCTTGTAGACGTAGAACTCGTCGGGGTTCACCGCGCCCTGGACCACCATCTCGCCCAGGCCGTAGCTGGAGGTGATGAAGACCACGTCGCGGAAGCCCGATTCGGTGTCCAGCGTGAACAGCACGCCCGAGGCGCCGATGTCCGAACGCACCATCAGCTGCACGCCCGACGACAGGAATACGTCCTCGTGCTTGTAGCCGTGGTGCACGCGGTAGGCGATGGCGCGGTCGTTGTACAGGCTGGCAAAGACTTCCTTCACCTTGCGCACCACGTCGTCTTCACCGGTGACGTTGAGGAAGGTTTCCTGCTGGCCGGCGAAGCTGGCGTCGGGCAGGTCCTCGGCGGTAGCCGAAGAGCGCACGGCCACGGCGATGTCGGCGGCGCCTGCCTCGGCGCACATCTTCTGGTATCCGGTGCGGATGGCCTGGTCGAGCTCGGCCTGAAGCGGCGCATCGATCACCCAGCCGCGGATCTCGCCGCCGGCCTTCACCAGCGCGTCCACGTCTTCCACGTCCAGGTCGGCCAGGCGGTCGAAAATGCGCTGGCTGAGGTTGTTGTGGGCGATGAAGCGCCGGAAGGCGTCGGCCGTGGTGGCGAAGCCGCCGGGCACCGAGACGCCCAGATGGGCCAGCTGGCCGATCATCTCGCCGAGCGAGGAGTTCTTTCCGCCGACCTGGGCCAGGTCGGAAAGTCGCAGTTCATGCAGCCAGAGGACGTCGGCGTTCAAGGGGGGGTCTCCGTGCGCTCGGGGCGGGGCGGTGGCCCGATGGCTCGGGCCCGCATACGATGGGTTTCCAGCTGCGTATGATGCGACCCCGGGGCCACCCCATACAAGCTTGAATTATCTGGTTTTTCATGCGCCGGCACACGGCGCACAGCACGAGGGCAGGGTATGCCGGGTACGCGACCGATTTTCTACGTTTCCGACGGCACCGGCATCACGGCCGAAACCATCGGCCACAGCCTGCTGACCCAGTTCATCGGGGTTGACTTCCAGACCCGGCGCATTGCCTTCGTCGACAGCCTCGAAAAGGCGGAGTCCACCGTAGCCGAGATCCAGCGGGCCGGGGAGACCACCGGCTGTCGCCCGATCGTGGTCAACACCGTGGTGGACCCCGACATCAACGCCCTGCTGGCCAAGAGCGGCGCACTGATGCTGGACGTGTTCGCCCCGTTCATGAGCCCGCTGGAGGAGGAACTGGGCATCCGTCGCGAAGGCCGGGTCGGCCACGCCCACGGCATGGTGGACGCGGCCGCCTACGAGCAGCGCATCAACGCCACCAACTACGCCCTGACCCACGACGACGGCATGGACGTCCACTATGACGACGCCGACGTGATCCTGGTCGGCGTGTCGCGCTCGGGCAAGACCCCCACCTGTCTTTACATGGCGCTGCACTACGGCGTACGCGCGGCCAACTACCCGCTCACCGACGACGACCTGGAAGCGGCCGAATTGCCCAAGCGGTTGCGCCCGCACCGGCGCAAGCTGTTCGGCCTGACGATCGACCCGCTGCGGCTGCAGAAGATCCGCGAGCAGCGCAAGCCCAACTCGAAGTACGCCAAGCTCGCCACCTGCCAGGCCGAAGTGGCCGCGGCGGAGGCGCTGTTCCGCCAGGAGTCGATTCCGGCGCTCAGCACCACCCATACCTCCATCGAGGAAATCGCCGGAAAAGTGCTGGCGCACCAGGGCATCCACCGCCACATGTTCTAGTCACGCGGGGGCGGAAATCCCCGTGCTAGCATCCAGTCATGCCGCTCAACCAGGCCCAGCGCCAAGCCCTTCCCCGCATGACCCGGTTCGCCTGGCTGATGGGTCTTTACGGCGAGAATTTCCAGCGCCTGACGCGCATGTTCCAGCCGCAGTCGCTGTCCACGGGCACCTATGTGTCGCGGGTCCCAGGCGGCCTGGAACTGCTGGTGGAAGTCATTGAACAGCATGCCTACACGGTGGAGCTGCGCCTGAGCTACCGCATGCGCGATGCCCAGACCGGCCAGCCCGATCCCTCCGCCTACGTGCGCCTGTACCGCGACGCGCGCCAGGCCGAAGTGACGCACTGTTACGTCGGGCGACACTGGCAGGACGTACTGGGCCTGCATCCCAGCGTGCAGGCCATGGTGAGCCATCGCCTGCGGATGAACGGTTTCCTCAACAAATGGCTGGACTACCTGGACGGGCAGGGGCACGGCCCGCACACCCTGGCGAGCATCGAACCCGAGCCGGCCGCAGAAATAAATGCCGCCTGCGCTTGACGAGTCGCCGGCGCCTGTCTAAACTTCCGCTTCTTCCTTCGGTGGGGCTATAGCTCAGCTGGGAGAGCGCTACAATGGCATTGTAGAGGTCATCGGTTCGATCCCGATTAGCTCCACCACTTATTCAGCAACACCGCTGCAAACCAGAGCTCCAAGTCCCCATCGTCTAGAGGCCTAGGACATTACCCTTTCACGGTAGCGACCGGGGTTCGAATCCCCGTGGGGACGCCAGTTTCACGCAAGTCAGAAGAGCCCGGCCAACGCCGGGCTTTTTCTTTTGGGGCCCGGGCAATGGGATGATGGTGACGCGCATCCGCGATCATTCCCTTCAGACGACGTCGAGCATGCAGATCAACCAAGCCCTGGTGCGTTTCGGCTCGCTGGACGATGTCGAACGCGATGCGCTGGCTGCCGGCGAGTCCTGGCTTACCCGGCATGAGCGCGACCGCATGCGGGCGATCTCGGCACCTCAGCGCCGTCGGCAGTTCCTGGCGGGGCACTGGTTGGCGCGCGCGCTGGCGGCGCAGGCCTGCGGCGGCGAACCCGGTCAATGGCGACTGGATACCCTGGACGACCCGCGTCCGCGCCTGATGTGCAGCGGCCGGCCTGACCTCTGGGCGTCACTGAGCCACAGCGGCCCGGACGTGGCGGCCGCCGTGGCGCATCAACCGCTGGGCCTGGACCTTGAGCTGTCCGGTCGCGAACGCGACGTGGTGGGGCTGTCACGCTTTGCGCTGGCGCCCGAGGAGGCGGCGCAGGTGGCCGCGCTGGCACCCGGCCCTGAGCAGCGCGCCCGCTTCCATCTGTTCTGGACGCTCAAAGAGGCGCATGGCAAGCGCAGCGGTGAAGGCATTCGGCCTTCGACGGCGCGGCGGGTAGCCGCGCGGCCCAGCTTGCCCGCGCCGGCCGAGGCCTGGCATTGGCCCCTGCCCGGATCGGGCAGCCTCGCGTTGGCCGGTTGGCCGGGGCTTGAGGTTTTGCCCGGCGTGCCAACGTCCACGGCCAGTGCCTGGCGCTTCCATCCGGCGGCTTGATCCGTCTTTGCCTGGGTTCAGGAACGGCGCGTATGCTGGATTGTGGTCGGCGAAACATAAGCAACTATCCAGGGGTCGAATGTACATCGTAGGTCTTGGCACAGCGCATCCCGAGCCTCGATACACGAAAGCGGACTGCTGGGCTTCGTTCCAGGACTCGCCCTGGTTCGAACGGCTGGACCGACGCGCGCGAATGATCACCGAACTCGTCCTGTCCCGTGACAACGGGATCGTGGCGCGGCGACTGGCGGTAGCCTCGCTGGACGAGGTGTTCTCGATCGATCCCGACACCCTGCATGAGCGCTTTGCCACCCACGCCCCCGCGCTGGCATCGCAGGCCGCCGAGCGCGCCCTGGCCGATGCCGGGCTCACCGCCGGCGACATCGACGGCGTCATCGTCAGCACCTGCACGGGTTACCTGTGCCCCGGGCTGAGCAGCTATCTAGCCGAAGCGATCGGACTGCGCCCGGACGCGCAGGCGCTGGACCTGGTGGGGCAGGGCTGCGGTGCAGCGCTGCCGAACATGCGCATGGGCGAGGCGCTGATCGCGTCGGGAAGGTGCCAGCGCGTGCTGTCGGTATGCGTGGAGGTCAGCAGCGCGGCGATGTACCTGGACAACGATCCGGGCGTACTGATCAGTGCCTGCCTGTTCGGCGACGGCGCAGGCGCGGCGGTGCTGTCGGCATCGCCACACCCGGGCAGGCGGCGCATCGAATGGAAGCGCGCGGGTACCGTCCTTGACCCGACCGCGCGACAGGAGCTGCGGTTCGAGCAGCGGGGCGGACTGCTGCGCAATATCCTGACCCGCGCGGTGCCCAAGCTTGCGGCCCACCATGCGCACAACGTCCTGCACGACGTGCTGGACGCAGAGGGCCTCAAGCCGGCCGATATCGACGGCTGGATATGGCATGCGGGCGGCCGCGACGTGCTGGCGGCGCTGCGGGACCGGCTGGACCTCTCCGAGCACGACTTGCGCCACAGCGCGGCGATGCTGCGCGAGTACGGCAATCTCAGCAGCGCCTTCGTTTACTTCGTGCTGCAGGCCGCGCTGGCCGACGACGCACCCGGCGGCCGCTGGTGGCTGGCTTCGTTCGGCGCCGGCTTCACCAGCCATGGCGCCCTGCTGGAGGTTTCGTGACGCCGGCGTGGCTGCACAAACTGGTCCGGCCGACGCCGACGAACACCGTCTGCACGCCGACGTTGCGATCATGATGGCGCAGCGCCAGGTAGTCCCTGAACTGTTGGACAGTTTGCCGGTCGACGACCCGCTTGCCATCGGTTCACGCGCGGACTTGCGTCGTATCAATCTCATCATGGGTGCGGAATCGCTGCTCATTCGCGCGCTTGATCCCTTGTTGCGCGAAGGCAGCGGTCCCGTGCGGATGGTTGAGCTGGGCGCGGGCGACGGCAGCCTGCTGCTGCGCGTCGCGCAGCGGCGTGCGAACGACTGGCCGCAGGTCGGCCTGGAGCTTCTGGACCTGCATCCCGTGGTCAGCGACGACACGCTGCAGCGCTACCGCCGCGCCGGCTGGGAGTGCGAGGTGCTGCACGCGGACGTGTTCGACTGGCTGGCGCGCGACGCGATGCCTTCGACGTCCCAGCGCCCCGACGCCGTCGACGCGCCGATCATCATTGCCAACCTGTTCCTGCACCACTTCGAGGGCGAACGCCTCGCGGCCATCGTTGCCGGCATGGCCGCGTGCGCACGCGCCGTGGTGTGCATCGAGCCCCGGCGCTCGCCTGGCGCACTGGTGGGTAGCCATCTTCTTGGCGCGATCGGCTGCAACCGGGTGACGCGCCACGATGCCGTGGTCAGCGTTCGCGCCGGCTTTCGCGGCAGCGAGCTCAGCGCGCTCTGGCCCCAGGACGACCGATGGCGGCTGGACGAGGGAAACGCGGGTCTGTTCAGCCATCGCTTCGTCGCCGTGCGCGCCGAGCCCCGAAGCAAGGGAGCGTCGGCATGATCACGGATTTCGACGCGATCGTGATCGGCGCCGGACCCGCGGGAGCCACCACCGCGATCCGCCTGGCCCAAGCCGGCTGGGCGGTGGCGCTGGTCGAGAAGCGTGACTACCCAAGGCGCAAGGTCTGCGGCGAATGCATCGCCGCGACCAATCTGCCGCTGCTCGATGCGCTGGGGATAGGCGAGGCCTTCCGCGACATCGCCGGACCGGAGCTGCGCCGGGTTGGCTTGTTCGTTGGAAAGCGCACGATCGTCGCGCCCCTGCCGCCGCTCGATGCCGGTCCCTACCGATGGGGTCGGGCGCTGGGGCGCGAGCATCTGGACACGCTGCTGCTGGGTCGCGCGGCGCAGGTCGGCGCGTCCGTATGGCAGCCCTGGACGGTAAAGCACGAACAGCGCGACGGGGCGCTGCATGCCTGCGACCTGGTGCGCACCGGGGGCAGCGACACGATGCGTCTGCGCGCACCGATTCTGGTCCGCGCGCACGGCTCCTGGGAGCCGGAACCCGACGCGCAGGCGGCCGAGCGCGCGCCGCATCGCGGCAGCGACCTGCTCGCCTTCAAGGGGACCTATCGCGACGCACGTATCGAGCCCGGTCTGCTGCCGGTGCTCGCCTTCAGCGGGGGCTACGGCGGCATGGTGCTGGGCGACCATGGCCTGACCACCCTGGCGTTCTGCATCCGCCGCGACACCCTGCGCGCACAGCGTTCGCGCGGTCCAGCGGGCAAGGCGGCGCTGGCGGCACTCGACCACGTGCAGGCGCACTGCGCGGGCGTGCGCGACGCGCTGGCCGACGCCACCCAGGCCGAGGATTGGCTGGCGGCGGGCCCGATCCAGCCCGGCGTTCACGCGCCGTGGCGCGCCGACGGCAGTTTCGCGGTGGGCAACCTGGCCGGCGAGGCCCATCCGATCCTCGGCGAAGGCATCAGCATGGCGATCCAGTCGGCATGGCTGCTGTGCGACCGGTTGCTGGCGCAAGGTGCAGGCCAGTCGCCACGACAGTCCTCCCCGGCACGGATCGAGGCCATCGGTCGAGACTATGCCCGCCGCTGGCGAGGCCACTTTGCGTCGCGCATTCGCATCGCCGCGGTTTGCGCCAACCTGGCGATGCGCCCGCAGGCAGCCGGCGCCCTGCTGCCGGTCCTGCAGAGATTCCCGGGCCTGCTGACGCTGTGTGCCCGCGCCGCAGGCAAGGTGCGCCAGCCGCCGGATTCGCCCATCGGACGCATCACCGACACCATCCACAACGGAGCACAGCAGCGATGAGCACGCCGACCACCGAGGGACAAACGTTCGCTGTCGTGCGCGAACTGATCGCCAAGGACCACGCCATTGCGCCCGAGACGCTGACGCCCGAGACGCCCCTGCAGTCGCTGGAGATCGATTCGCTGGCGCTGATCGAGCTGATCTTCACCCTCGAGGAGCGTTTCGACGTGGTGGCCGACAAGGTGCCCGACGACCTGCCGACGCTGGGCAGCGTGGCCGACTACATCGACGGCCTGGTGGCAGCGCGCATGGCCGCCTCTGGCGACGCCACGCCGGCGGCCTGATGGCAGCGCGCCGCGTCGCCGTCACCGGCCTGGGCGTGGTTTCGCCTTTGGGCATGGGCGAAGCCAGCTTCTTCGAAAGCCTGCAGGCCGGGCGTTCGGGCGTTCGCAGGCTCGATGCCCCGTTCAGCGCACGCCTCGCGACCCGGATCGGCGCACCCGTGGATTTCGATGGTGCCGCGCACTTCGCGCCGCCCAGGCTGCGCATGCTCGACCGGGTTTCGCAGTTCGCGCTGGTCGCCGCGCGGCAGGCCGTCGACGGGGCCGGCCTGGACGCATTCGACAAGGCGCGGGAGCGGGGAGGGGTGTTCCTGGGTACCGGCATGGGCGGCGCACAGACCACCGACGATGGCTACCGCGCGCTCTACGAACAGGGCGCCACGCGTCTGCCGCCCTTCAGCGTGCTGATGGCGATGAACCACGCCGCCGCCGCGTGGATCGGCATTGAGTACGGGCTGCAGGGCCCCAACCTGACCTATTCCACGGCCTGTTCTTCGTCGGCCGTGGCGATTGGCGAGGCGTGGCGGCGCATCCGCAGTGGGGAAATGGACGTGATGTTGGCCGGCGGCAGCGAGGCCCCCCTCAACCTGGGCACGCTCAAGGCCTGGGAGGCGCTCAAGACCCTTGCCAGCGAGGACGCCGACGACCCCTCGTCGTCGTGCAAGCCGTTCGCGCTCAACCGCAGCGGCATGGTGCTGGGCGAAGGCGCCGCGGTGCTGGTGCTGGAGGAGTGGGAGCACGCGCAGCGCCGGGGTGCGCACATCCGCGGTGAACTGATCGGCTACGGGCTGTCCACAGATTCAAGCCATATGACCCATCCGACGGTGGAAGGACAAGCCCGCGCCATGGCGCTGGCGCTTGAATCGGCGGGGATCGACGCAAGCGCGATCCACTACATCAACGCCCACGGCACCGGCACCGCCGCCAATGACGTGACCGAGACCAACGCCATCCGGCAAGTCTTCGCTGCCCACGCCGACCACGTCCCGGTCAGCTCGACCAAGTCCATGCATGGCCACCTGCTGGGCGCCGCCGGGGCGGTGGAGCTGGTGGCGACCCTGCTGGCGCTTGAGCGCGGCACGCTGCCCCCGACCATCAACCTGCGCATGGCCGACCCGGCCTGCGACCTGGACTACATCAGCGACGGGGCGCGCCAGGCTTCCGGAGCCGGTGTGGCGATGAGCAACGCCTTCGCCTTTGGCGGCACCAACGCCGTGCTGGTGTGCCGGTCGGCGGACGCGGCCCGGGGGTAGCCGGCTGCCCGACCGGGACGCGCGGCGCCGCCCACCCGCCAAAAACAGCGGCCGCCGCTTCCAGCGGAGTCAGTTGGCAGGCTTGGATTCCAGCTCTTCGATCAGCTGCTGCATCTGGGCGATTTCCCGCTTCTGCGCCGCGATGATGTCATCGGCGAGTTTGCGCACGCGCGGATCGGAAATGTTGGCCCGCGAGCTGGTCAGTATGGCAATGGAGTGATGGGGAATCATGGCCTTCATCCAGGACACGTCCTCGATCGTCGACTGGCTGCGCACCAGCCACAGCGAGCCGGAAAACGTCACAACCGCGACGGCCAGGATGACCGCATTGAGCCTCTTGTCCTGGTACATCCCCCACATGAAAAGCAGCATGACCACGGCCATGCTCGCGCCCATCACCAGCGCCATGTAGAAGCGCGTTTCGCTGAAGTAGATCTGGTCCAGGGCGTAGTTGTTGAGGTACATCAGGACGAACATGACCGCGGTGGATGCCAGGATCATCGTGGCGAACCGTGCGTACTTCATGGTGTTTGCTCCTTGTGTTTCTCAGCGACCGTGCTGGCTGAAGGGCGTGCTGCTGCCGTCCAGGTGGATCAGTTCAACGGTGTAGGGTTGTGCCGGGCCCGGCATGCCGGGTGAGCCGATGGGCATTCCCGGCGCGGTCAGTCCCCGGGCCCGCGGCCGCTCGGCCAGTAGGCGCTCGATGTCCTGAACCGGAACATGGCCCTCGATGAAATAGCCGTCCACCTGGGCGGTGTGGCACGAGCCCTTGCCGGCAGGAACGCCGGCCTCGCGCTTGATCGTATCCATGTCCTGGGTGGCCGTTACCGTTACCGGATAGCCGGCGGCTTCCACGTGCTTGGCCCAGAGCGAGCAGCATTCGCAGCCCGGGTCCTTGTAAACGACGACCTCGGGCAGCGGAGCCTTTGTGGGCGCCGCGGCGGCCTGGACCAGCGGCGGGCCGGGTTCCTCCGGCGTGGCGGCCTGGCCCTGCGTGCCACAGGCCACCAGGCCGCTGGCCAAGGCGAAGACGATCAGTGATGGCCGAATAATCTTTTTCATGATGCCCTCCAGGGTGTACGGATCAATGACCGTCGTGCGCGTCGGCGGATTCGGCGGCGGGCGCGTGGTCATGGGGCGGTGCGCCGGCGTCGTCATGCGTGGCAGGGGTTGGTGAAGGCGCGCCATGGTCGTGCGGCGGTGCGCCGGCGTCGTCATGTGGCGCCGGTGCCTGGGCTGCATGTTCATGAGGCGCCGCGCCGGTGTCATCGTGATGACCCCCGGCCATGCCCGGCATGCTCTCGTGATGGGGCATGCTTTCGCCACCGCCGTGCGAGTGCCCGCCGCTGCTGGCCACCAGGGTCTGGTACTGCTCCGCGGTCATGCCCGGTGCCTGCTGCAGGAAGGCGACCATGTTCCAGATGTACTCATCGGCCATGCTCGTGCCCCATGCCGGCATGCCGGAAGCCTTGAGGCCGTGCTTGATCACCCAGAAGGCGCGTGCCGGATCGGGCGCGCCCAGCTCGGTCAGCGCGGGCGGCGCCGGATACAGGCCCTGGCTCAGTTCGGTTGGCGCCATGCCCGGTGCCAGGTGGCAGGTGGTGCACATGGCCGCATAGTTGCCGGCGCCCGACAGCACCTGTGCCGCGTCGCCCAGCGAAGGCACGCTTACGGCCTGGGCACGCATGCTGATGCCGCGGTCACGGGCGGTTTCAATCAGCTTGAACACCACGGACGAGTGAGGCTGATCCGCACCGGGGTGGATCGCACCGAAATAAATGCCGCCAGCCACCGCCGCCGCACCGAAACCCGCGAGGATCAAACCACTTTTGATCAAGGACATGACGGAGTGCTCCGATTAGCGGGGACGGCGCGGCGGATTGCCGAACGCGGGATCGTCGCTGACGCGCTGGGCCACGGTGCCCGTGGGGTTGCGGTACCAGCCCGGATCGGAGAAGTCGCCCGGGGCGATGTCATCACGCACCTTGACCACGGTGAACATGCCGCCCATCTCGATGTTCCCGAACGGACCCTTGCCGGCCATCATCGCCAGAGTATTGGGGGGGCCTTTCATATGGCCGCTGTCGGTGTGGTCCTGGTGCTCGGCCATGCCGGCCTCGCCCATGGCCATGTAGCCGGGCAGCATCTGCCGGATCTTCGCCTCCACGCCGCGCTGGTCGACGCCGAGGGTGTTGGGCACGTCGTGTCCCATCGGGCCCATGGTGTGGTGGGCCATGTGGCAGTGGAACGCCCAGTCGCCCGCCACCGCGGTGAATTCGATATCGCGCATCTGGCCCACGCCCACGATCTCGGTAACCTCGGTGCGCCACTGCGAACGCGGCAGTCGGCCGCCATCGCCGCCGGTGACATGGAACTGCACGCCGTGCAGGTGGATCGGGTGGTTCCACATGCTCAGGTTGCCCACGCGGATGCGCACGCGCTCACCCGTGCGGGCCACGATCGGCTCGATCGCCGGGAATACCTTGGAGTTGAAAGTCCACAGGTCGAAGTCCTGCATCACCGCCGGATCCGGTCGGCTCGTGCCCGGATGCAGCGCGAAGTTGTGCAGCAGGAACGCGTAGTCGCGGTCGATCCGCACCGCTTCGCCACCCTTGGGATGGATGATCAGCAGGCCCATCATGCCCTGCGACATCTGCACCATTTCATCGGCATGCGGGTGATACATGTGCGTGCCGTGCTGGCGAAGCGTGAACTCGTAAGCAAAGGTTTCGCCCGGCTTGATCTGCGGCTGGTTCAGTCCGCCGACACCGTCCATGCCGCTGGGCAGGATCAGGCCGTGCCAATGGATGGTGGTGGCTTCGCGCAGGCGGTTGGTGACGAAGATGCGGATACGGTCGCCTTCGACCGCCTCTATGGTTGGCCCGGGCGTACTGCCGTTGTAACCCCAACACATGGCCCTGGATCCCGGCGCGAACTCGTGTTCGAACTCCTCGGCGACCAGGTGGAATTCCTTGACGCCGCCGTTCATGCGCCAGGGCAGGGTCCAGCCGTTGAGCGTGCGGACCTTGCCGGCGCGCTGGCGCGCCACCGGCGGGGCCTCGGCCGGAGCGCCGGGCTCCTTCATCTGGCTCATGTCGTGGCCCTGGCTTTGGGCGCCGGCCATGCTGGTGGCGGCGGTGGTGACCAAGCCGGCGCCTGCGCCCAGCAGGATGTTGCGTCGTGTGATCTTCATGGCGTGCCTCCGTGGGCGCTGTGGTCCTGTTCGGGGGTGTCGTCGCTTTCCTTCGCCTCAGGTGCCGGCGGCGCATGCTGCGAGTGATCCACCGGGGCGGGTTTGGGCGCCGGCTCCGCCGGCATGTCCATGCTGCTGTGGTCCATGCCCGACATGTCGTGGCCGCTGTGGTCCATGGCCGGCTTGGCTTCGTCCGCTTCTACGGGCGCCTTGGGCATAGAGGACATGTCGTGGCTGCTGTGGTCCATGCCCGACATGTCGTGGCCGCTGTGGTCCATGGCCGGCTTGGCTTCGTCCGCTTCTACGGGCGCCTTGGGCATAGAGGACATGTCGTGGCTGCTGTGGTCCATGCCCGACATGTCGTGGCCGCTGTGGTCCATGGCCGGCTTGGCTTCGTCCGCTTCTACGGGCGCCTTGGGCATAGAGGACATGTCGTGGCTGCTGTGGTCCATGCCCGACATGTCGTGGCCGCTGTGGTCCATGGCCGGCTTGGCTTCGTCCGCGGCGGCAGGCGCCTTGGGCATCGAGGACATGTCATGGCCGCTGTGGTCCATGCCCGGCATCGCGTCGCCCGCGGCCGGCGTCAGGATGTCCTGCACGCTCGGCGTGGATTCGCCGATGCCGGCATCGCTGGGCAGGCGCTGTCCGACGGCGCGCATCAGCTCGACCCGGGCCAGCCAGTAATCGCGCACGGCCTCGAGATAGCTTTCGTAGGCGTTGTATTCCTGCACCTTGGCCTGGATCAGTTCGAACACGCCGATCAGCATGTAGTTCTGATGTTCCTGGCTGCGCGCGACGATGGCCTCGCGCTGCGGGATCAGGGCGTCGCGATGGATCTGCACGACTTTGCCGAGCTCGCGGACCTGTTCGCCGCCCAGGCGCACGGCGTTGTCCGCGCCCAGCTCGGCCTGCGCCAAACGGGCTCGCGCCTCCGCCAACTGGGCCTGGCTACGGGCGAGTTTTGCCTGGCCCTGGTTGAAGATCGGCAGCTCCAGGTTGAGCGTCGGCCCGCGCAGGCGGGCGCCGTCGGCTTCACGCTCACGCTCGTAGCCGATTTCGCTGCCGCCCAGCCAGCGCAGCTTGCGGGTGATGCCCAGCGCATCGAGCAGGATGTCGGTTTGCTGGCGGGCCGCCAGCAGCTCCAGGTTGCCTTCGCGTGCCAGGTTCGCCAGCAGCGCGGGATCGTCCTCGGCGGCCACCGGCATCGGCAGGCGATCGCTGGTGCGCCACGCGGCGGACTCGCCGCTCAGGCCGAGCAGCGTGTTGAGCATCAGGCGCGACCGGCTGGCCTCGGCCCTGGCGCGGGCGGCGACGATGCGCGCCTCGCTGGCCGCCGCCTGCTCCTGCTTGAGCTGAAGCTCGTTGATGTTGCCGGCGTTGTAGAAGCGCTGCGCCAGTTCGGCGGCGGCGTCCGAGCCCTCGGCCACGGCGGTGCGCATGTCGGCCACTTGCTGGGCCCCGACGTAGGTGTACCAGCCGGTCTGAACGTCGGCGGCCACGTTGAGGACGGCGCCGGCGATCTCAAGCTTGGCCCGCTCGTATTCCTTGTGGGCCAGCCGGGCGCGCATCGGCAGCACCAGCAGGTCCACGAGCGGCAAGCTCAGGCCAGCGGTGCGGCTGTAGCCGCTGCCCGGATCGAGATAGGAGCGCGACAGCGACAGCGTGGGGTTGGAAATCTGCACCGCCTCGAGCACTTCGGCGTGGGCCAGGCCCAGGCGAGCGTACTCGCCCTGCAGCCGCGGGCTGCGCAGCATGGCGACGCGAACCGCGGTTTCCGCGGTCATCGGGGCCTGCAGCCATTGCCCGAGGGCCTGCTGTTCCGAAGGTGGCTGGCCCACGGTGGACCACTCGACCTGGGGTCCGTTTCGGTCGGACAGCAGGGTATTGATCGCAGCATCGTCGGGCCGGGTGGCCAGGGATGTGCAGCCGCTCAGGGCGAGGCTCAGGGCCACGGCCAACAGGGCAGGGCGAAGACGTGAAGACATGGAATTTCCTCCGAGACACCCGCGGCGCACGGCCACGGGTCTGACGGCCCGAATCCGGGCCGAACCATTGGGGCGGAGCGCAGTCCGCCGGGAGGGATTACGCGATGGGAGGTCGTATTGCCGGCGCGGCCGGAGCCGAGGGCAGGGACTTCAGGCGGCCCAGCTGCGCCACCCAACCGTGCTGGGGTGCGACCGGCCGGGGTTCACCCAATACCAGGACCGGGGCGTGGTGCAGGCAACTGCAGGCGCAGGCCCCGTCAACGCAGCAGTCTATCGGCGCCGGGTCGGGCTTGGCGGGCTGCTGGCTTGACGCGTCTTCGTGGCAGGGCGCCTGGTCGTTGGCACTTTCGCCCATGGGGTGAGCCATGGACCCGGCCGCCTGATGCGCCGAGTGGCCCATCGCAGACGCGGCCGACGGCAGCCCGGCATTGGCGATCAGCGCCAACGCAAGCAACCAGTAGCCGAGAGTGCGGAAAACGGACATGGCCCAAGTCTACACGCGGCCGTATGACGGTGCATCGGCACCAGGCAAGCACGGTCCTGGTTGATGTTGGAACTCATGAGACGCCAGTGGGCGGGCAGTCAGGTCCGCGAATACAAGGCGCGTATGGTGATGTGATGAAGTGCAGCGTCCCCGCAGAACACAACATGATGCTCGATGACTATCCGCGCCTGCCGGTGGCAGCCAAGCGCGTGCCGGGCAATGCGCTGGGACCGCGGCTCGTTCCCTTGGGGCCCAAATGAACCCGACCCGGCAACTGCACGACCTCGGCCAGCGCCTGTGGCTGGACAACATCACCCGTACGCTGCTGGATGACGGCACGCTGCAGCGCTACATCGACCGGGATTCGATCACCGGGCTGACCTCCAACCCGTCCATCTTCGACGAGGCCATGGGCGGCGGCGATGCCTACGACGCCGGTATCCGCGACAGCGCCCAGGCGGGTCCGTCCGACGAGGCGCTGTTTACCGAGCTTGCGCTGGAGGATCTGCGGCGGGCCGCCGATCTGTTCCTGCCGATGCACGCGGCCACCGGCGGCCTGGATGGCTGGGTGTCGATGGAAGTCTCACCGATGCTTGCGACCGACACGGCAGGCAGTCTCGCGGCCGCGCTCAAGATGCACGCGCAGGCCGGTCGGCCCAACCTCTTCGTGAAGATCCCCGGTACGCCCGAAGGACTTCAGGCGATCGAGGACGCCATTTTCGCCGGGGTGCCGATCAACGTGACCCTGTTGTTTTCGACCGCGCAGTATCTCGCTGCGGCCGAAGCCTATCTGCGCGGCATCGAGCGTCGGATCGAGGCCGGTCTCGACCCCGTGGTCGAATCGGTCGCCTCGCTGTTCATCAGCCGCTGGGACAAGGCGGTGGCCGATACGGCGCCTGCGGAGCTGCGCAACACATTGGGCATTGCCATAGGGCAACGCACCTATCGCGCCTACCGTGAACTGCTGGCTTCGCCGCGCTGGCAGACGCTCGCCGCCGCCGGCGCGCATCCGCAGCGGCTGCTGTGGGCCAGCACCGGCACCAAGGATCCCGACGCCCCGGACACGCTTTACGTCGAGGAGCTGGCCGCGCCCGGCACGATCAACACCCTGCCGGAGAAGACGTTGAAGGCCTTTTCAGATCACGGCAAACTCAGTGGCGTGATGGCGTCCGACGGTGGCGATGCCGAGGCCACGCTGGCGCGCTTTGCAAAACCCGGGATCGACGTCGATGCGCTGGCCGCGCAGCTCCAGCGCGACGGCGCCGCCTCGTTCGTGAAGTCGTGGCGGTCACTGATGCAGCGCATCGCGGAAAAACGCGATGCCCTGGCCAAGGGGAAAGCCTAGGTGAAACCCGTCATGGACACCCGGATCAGCTCCCTTGCCGGGCAGCCAGCGCAGGCTGCGCCCTTGGTCGATCTTTCCCAGCTGCTCGATGCCTACAGCGCCATAACCCCCAACCCGGCCAACCCGGCGCAGCGCGTCGCGTTCGGCACCTCGGGCCATCGCGGCACGTCGCTCAACGGCAGCTTCAACGAACGTCACATCCTCGCCATCAGCCAGGCCACCTGCGACTACCGCCGGCAGCAGGGCATCGACGGGCCGCTGTTCATCGGCATCGATACCCATGCCCTGTCGGCGCCGGCGTTCGAAACCGCTCTGGAAGTGCTGGCCGCGAACGACGTGCAGGTGCGCATTGCCGAGGATGGGCACTTCACCCCGACGCCGGCGATTTCGCACGCCATCCTGGTGCATAACCGCGGCCGCAATCATGGGCTGGCCGACGGCATCGTCGTGACGCCCTCGCACAATCCGCCTGAAAGCGGCGGCTTCAAGTACAACACCGCCAACGGCGGCCCGGCGGACAACGCGGTTACGGGCTGGATCCAGGATCGCGCCAACGCCCTGCTCGAAGGCGGGCTGAAAGAGGTTCGACGGCTGCCCATCGACCAGGCGCGCAAGCGGTCCAGCACGCAGCGACACGATTTCATCGGCGCCTATGTCGCCGACCTGGGCAGCGTGATCGACTTCGATGCGATCCGCACGTCCGGCGTCCGCATGGGCGTCGACCCGCTGGGCGGTGCCGGCGTGCACTACTGGCCGCGCATCGCCCAGCATTACGGCATCGACCTGGACGTGGTCAGTGACCAGGTGGATCCGCAGTTCGGCTTCATGACGCTGGATTGGGACGGACGGATCCGCATGGACCCGTCGTCGCCCTACGCCATGCAGCGGCTGATCGCGCTCAAGGACCGCTACGACATCGCCTTCGCCTGCGACACCGACCACGACCGGCACGGCGTGGTGGCGCCGAGCGTGGGACTGCTGCCGGCCAATCACTACCTCAGCGTGGCGGTGGACTACCTGTTCCAGAACCGCCCGCAGTGGAGCCCGGAGGCCGCCGTAGGCAAGACGGTCGTCAGCAGCGCGATGATAGACCGCGTCGCCGCGCGGCTCGGGCGCCAGCTGATGGAGGTGCCGGTGGGCTTCAAATGGTTCGCCGATGGTCTGTTCGACGGATCGCTGGGCTTCGGCGGCGAGGAAAGTGCGGGGGCATCGTGCCTGCGGCGCGACGGCACCGTCTGGACCACCGACAAGGACGGCATCGTCCTGGCCTTGTTGTCCGCCGAGATGACTGCGCAATGTGGACGCGACCCGGGCGAGCTGTATCGCGCGTTGACCAACGAACTTGGCGAAGTCTTCACTGACCGGGTCGAAGCGAAGGCGAATGCGGCGCAGAAGAAAGCCTTGTCGAAACTTTCCCCGCAGCAGATCGTCAGCACCCAACTGGCCGGAGAACCGGTGCGAAGCGTACTCGACAAGGCACCCGGCAACGACGCCTCGATTGGCGGCATCAAGGTGGTCACCGACGGCGGCTGGTTCGCGGCGCGGCCGTCGGGCACGGAGGATCTCTACAAGATTTACGCGGAAAGTTTTCGCGACGACGCGCACCTTCGGCGCCTGCTGGCAGACGCCCAAGGAGTCGTCGACTCCGCCCTCGCGGACCTTTGACCGGTGTCGCCTCTGCGACCGTACCGACCCCCCCCCATTGCGCAAGGAATGACCATGGCAACGCTGACCCCCGAACTGTTGACGAAGATGCACGCCTGGTGGCGGGCGGCGAACTATCTCTCCGTCGGCCAGATCTACCTCAAGGCCAATCCGATGCTGGATCAGCCGCTGGCGATCGAGCACATCAAGCCGCGCCTGCTTGGTCACTGGGGAACCACGCCCGGGCTGAACTTCCTGTACGTACACCTGAACCGGCTGATCAAGGCCCATGACCTGGACATGATCAACATCATCGGCCCGGGCCACGGCGGGCCGGCGATGGTTGCCAACACGTATCTGGAGGGGAGCTACACAGAAACCTATCCCGCCATCTCCCGCGACCGCGAAGGCATGCGGGCGCTGTTCCGGCAGTTTTCCTGGCCGGGCGGCATCCCGAGCCACGTCGCGCCGGAAACTCCGGGCTCGATCCACGAGGGTGGCGAACTGGGCTACGCGCTGGCGCATGCCTACGGTGCAGCGTTCGACAACCCCGGTCTGATCGTGGCGTGCGTCATCGGCGATGGCGAGGCCGAGACCGGCCCCCTCGCGGCGAGCTGGCACTCCAACAAATTCCTGAACCCGGCGCACGACGGGGCGGTACTGCCGATCCTGCATCTCAACGGCTACAAGATCGCCAACCCGACCGTATTTGCGCGCATCGGCCAGGAGGAGCTGACCCAGCTGTTGACGGGCTATGGCCACGATCCGCACTTCGTGGTCGGCGACGATCCGGCGCTGATGCACGAGCAGCTGGCGCAAACGCTGGACGTGATCCTCGCGAAGATCCAGGCCATCCAGGCCCAGGCGCGCGCCCCCGATGCCGCCAAACCGCCCACCTGCCCACGCTGGCCGATGCTGGTGCTGCAGACGCCGAAGGGATGGACCGGGCCGAAAACCGTCGACGGGCACCAGGTCGAAGGCAGCTGGCGATCGCACCAGGTGCCGATCGCCGAGTTCAAGACGCCCGGACACCTGCGGCTACTCGAGGATTGGATGCGCAGCTACCGGCATGAGGAGTTGTTCGACGACGATGGCCGGTTCCGTGAGGAGTTCGCGGAGCTTGCGCCAGCTGGAGCGCGTCGCATGGGCGCCAATCCGCACGCCAACGGCGGCGGCCTGCTGGAACCCCTGGCCTTGCCGGACTTCCGCGAATACGCGGTTGTGCTATCCGCACCAGGCAGTGCCCAGGCCGAATCCACGCGCGTTCTCGGGTCGTTTCTCGCCGGGGTGATGCAAAACAGCCTCGCCAGCAGCAACTTCCGCCTGTTCGGCCCGGATGAAACCGCCTCCAACCGACTCGGCGCGGTCATCGACGTCACCGGCAAGACGTGGATGGCGGAGCTCGAAGCGGGGGAGGGGGACCTCTCGGCGAACGGTCGCGTCATGGAAGTACTGAGCGAACACATGTGCCAAGGCTGGCTGGAAGGCTACCTGCTGACCGGACGCCACGGGCTTTTCTCCTGCTACGAGGCGTTCATCCACATCGTCGACTCGATGTTCAACCAGCATGCGAAATGGCTGAACGTCTGCCAGGATATTCCGTGGCGCAAGCCGGTCGCCTCGCTCAACTACCTGCTGACGTCGCACGTCTGGCGACAGGACCACAACGGTTTTTCACACCAGGACCCGGGCTTCATCGATATCGTCGCTAACAAGAATCCCGGCGTGGTGCGCATCTATCTCGCGCCTGACGCCAACTGCCTGCTGGCGATCACCGATCGGTGCCTGCGCAGTCGCGACAACGTGAACCTGGTCATTGCCGGCAAACAGCCGTCTTGGCAATGGCTGGATATCGATGCCGCCATCAGCCACTGCACCGTCGGCGCCGGCATATGGCATTGGGCCAGCAACGAAGGGGGAAGCGACGACCCGGATGTAGTGTTGGCCTGCGCCGGCGACGTGCCCACCATGGAAACGCTGGCTGCGGCGATGCTTCTTCGCGAATATGTGCCGGACATCCGCATCCGCGTTGTCAACGTCGTCGACCTGATGGCGCTGCAGCCGCATTCCGAGCATCCGCATGGGCTGCGCGACGACGCCTTCGACGAGATGTTCACCCGCGACCGGCCGATCGTGTTCGCGTTCCACGGCTACCCTGGCACGATCCATCGCTTTGCCTACCGGCGCCACAACCACCACAACCTGCATGTGCGCGGCTTCAAGGAGGAGGGCGGCACAACGACGCCGTTTGACATCGCGGTGATGAACAACATCGACCGTTTCCAGCTGGCGTTGGACGTGATCCGGCGGGTGCCGCGCCTGCAGCCTCTCGTTGCGCAGGCGACCGAGCGCTACAACCTGAGCATCGCCCGGCACAAGGCGTACGTAAGTGAACACGGCGAGGATATGCCGGAAATCCGAGACTGGCGTTGGATCGGGCCGCAGGCGTGAAGCCATCGCCCGCATCTCACTGGACAGGGCGGGGCAGGGGGCAGGGGACATGACCGAAGATAGTGGCTGGACAGTACTGGCGCTCAACGCGGGCTCTTCTTCGCTGAAATTCGGGCTTTATAAACTGGACGCCGAGCATTGCCGGCTGCTGGTTTCAGGCGTTGCCGAGACCACCGGCGGCCACGAAAGGACCTCCAGCGCGCACGATGCCGCCGGCAAGGCACTGGCATGGGAGCCGGGGCCGTTGGCCACGCCGGAGATCGCAGTGGCGCGTATTGGTGAGCTGCTCGCGAAGCAGGGCCTGCCGTTGCCACGCGCGGTCGGCCACCGCATCGTCCATGGCGGCCCGTCCCTGCGCCGGCACACGCTGATCGATTCGACGGTGCTGCAGCAGCTGGAATCGGCGAAAGCGTTTGCACCACTGCATGTTCCACCGGCCCTGGCGCTGGTGAGGGCTGCGCAGGATCGCTTCCCGGACGTTCCGCAGTCGGCGTGCCTGGACACCGCGTTCCATGCCGACCTGCCGGACGTCGCGCGGACACTGCCGATCCCGCGCGAACTGCGCGCGGAAGGCATCGAACGCTATGGTTTTCATGGTTTGTCCTGCGAATCGATCGTGCGACAGCTTGGAAAGGATGTGCCGTCGCGCCTGGTGATCGCGCATCTGGGCTACGGCGCCAGCGTAAGCGCCGTCGCGGACGGACTATCTATCGATACCAGCATGGGATTCACGCCGGCCGGTGGCGTGGTCATGAGCACGCGCTGCGGTGACCTGGATCCGGGCGTGCTGTCCTATGTCGTGCGCGAGCTGGACTACGACGCAGAAAAGCTGGGTGCACTGATACACCGGCAGTCGGGACTGCTCGGAATCTCCGGCATCAGCGGCGACATGCGCGAGCTGCGCGCGGCCGCTGCATCCAACGGCGACGCAGACTTGGCGATCAGGATGTTCTGCTACTCGGTGCGCAAGCAGATCGCCGCGATGGCCGTGGTGCTGGGCGGCGTCGACCTGCTGGTGTTCACCGGCGGCATCGGCGAGAACGACCCGGCGACCCGCGAACTGATCTGCGAGGGCCTGGGCGCCTTGGGAGTTCCCACGAACTCGGAAGACGGCATCCGCGTCATGCCGTCACGGGAAGACGAACAGATCGCGAGGCATACCTGGCAACTTGCGACCGGGCGGACCATCCCTACGTATACTTGACATAATATACATTATGCGAAGTTTATCGAACGCTAAGTGTTTGATCGAAATGCGTGATCATTGCGATGAACTGATCAAGCACCTTCTCGACCGTGTGCAGCTGTTTCCCTTTCTGGATGTTCCATTCATCAAAGTGGCCATCAACAGCCATGCGCGCCAATCCGTATACCAGTCCACGACAGACCAGTTTCTTGGCGACCAGCTCGTCCTCGCTGCTGCCTGCGAACATTGCCTGGATGTAGGGGTTCATCAGCTGCATGACGCCGTCGCTCAGCGCGTATAGCTGCGGTGCCTCCAGAAAATCGATTTCGTCTCGATTGGAAATGATCGCGAACTGCGCCCTGTTGCCTAGAGCCCACCTGAGATAGCCCCGGCCGATCGCACGCAACGCCTCGGAGGGCGCGGCATTGGGTGTGGATCCAAGCTCGTCATGGACCGCCGCAGAGAAGCCTTCCATGGCTTCCGTGGCTACCGCCGTGAGCAAGGCCTTCTTGTTGGCAAAATGACGGAAAGGCGCACCCGGCGACACGCCCAGCCGCTTGGCTATTTCGCGGACCGAGACCGAGTTGATCCCGTGCTCTTCAACCTGCGCCAAGGTGGCGTCGATGATCGCCGTACGGAGATTGCCGTGGTGATAGGCCTGCTCGTCCTTCTTGATGGCTTGCGCTGCGATCTTGCGGCTTGCAACCGGCGGTTTTGGCATGGTGGTCTCCTTCCTGGAGACCGATTATCAGTTCAAACGGCCCTATTGTAAACGGCGATTACATGAGGTACAGTCGCTATGTATTCGCTGCTTACATTGAGATTCCATGGCTACCAACGCAAGCTTCAACAATGGCCCAAAGCTGGTCGCACTGGCGTCGATACTCATTGGCCTGGGTGTGATCCTGGCCCTGTGGTGGGTTCCTGACCCGGAGCAGGCATGGCGGGCAGCCGTTCGGCTGACTGCGCGAAGCTCCGCCTTGCTGTTCCTGCTCGCCTTCGGCGCCGCCGCGGCAACGGCGCTGTGGCCGGGACGGTTCACGAAATGGACGCTTCGTAACCGGCGCTACCTTGGCCTGGCGTTCACCGCGTCGCACACCATCCATGCCGCCACCTTCATCAGCTTGGCGAATCTGAGTACGGAGTTGGGTAGCCAGGTGCTATCCACGAACATGCTGGTCGTTGGCGGCATCGGCTACCTCTTCATCTACGCCCTTGCAGCAACATCCTCTGACACGGCACAAGCCGTCCTCGGGATGCGCTGGTGGCGACGCCTGCATCTCGTGGGAACGCATTGGCTTTGGCTGCAGTTCCTGATTTCGTTCGTCAAGCATGCCTCCGAACATCCCGAGGACTGGATCGGCGTGATCCTGGTGCTCGCCGTGATGGCTATGCGGGTCGCCGCCCGTGTCAAGACACGCCACACCTCCGCAGCGGTTGCGGCTCAATAACCATGGTCCCAGGAATTGTCATGAAAAGTATTCGCATGTTTCTGATTGCATGCCTGTTGTCTGCGGGTTCGAGCCAGGCTGCGGCAGCGGCAGAGCCCACCGTCGCAGCAAGAAATCCCGTTGAACTCGAACAACGCATCTCCGGCATTCTTGAAAAGCACAACGTGCCCGGCATGAGTGCGGTCATCGTCAATCGGGACGGTATCGTCTGGACTGCCGGAATCGGCCAGGCGGACGTGGCCGCCGGCACGCCCGTCTCGCCGGACACGCTCTTTCGCATCGGGTCCATTTCGAAGACGTTCGTGGGGCTGGCAGCCCTCAAGCTGGTCGAGGAAGGTCGCCTTGACCTGGACGCGTCGGTGCGCCGCCTGGTGCCCGGGGTGGAATTCACCAACGAGTGGGAGGCCACCGACCCCGTGCGGGTTGTCCACCTTCTGGAGCACACCACGGGCTGGGATAACCTGAGTCTCAAGGAGTTCGCTTCCAGCGATCCCAAGCCGGCGACCCTGGCCGAAGGGCTGGCTGTCGGCCCGGACTCCCGCGCTTCGAGGTGGCGTCCGGGAACCCGTTTTGCCTACAGCAACTCCGGTCCCGCCGTCATGGCGGCGATCATCGAGGAGGTGACCGGCCAGCGCTTCGAGGACTATGTCGCGCAGACCTTCCTCAGTCCCATCGGCATGCCTACTGCAGACTACTTCCTGACGGCACCATCAGCAGGACGATTGACGACGCTCTATCGCCAGGATGGCCGGACACCACTCCCCTACTGGCACATCCTGATGCGCCCTTCTGGCGCCCTGAACGCCAGCACCAGGGAAATGGGTGCCTACCTGCACTTCTTGCTGGGGCGTGGCGAGATAGATGGACGGCGGATCCTTTCGGAGGCGTCGATCCAGCGGATGGAACGGCCCGCCACCGGCTGGGGCGCCCAGGGCGGGCTGAAGACCGGCTATGGATTGAACAACTTCACCACCCTGGACGGCAGGGGCTTCGTTTGGCACGGTCACAACGGTGGTGTCGATGGCGGGCTGTCCCAGATGCAGTACCTCGCCGAGCAAGGCACCGGTTACTTCTTTGCCATCAATACCGGCAACATGGGTGCCTACACGGCGATCGACAAAGAACTGCGGGCCTATGTGGCCCGGGACCTGCCCAAGCCCGTGTTGCCTGCGGCCCAGCCAGTTCCGCAGGACGTGGCGCGGGAATTTGAAGGGTGGTACAGCCCGATCAATCCTCCGCAAAAGCACATGGCATTCCTGGGAATCCTCGGCCTGGGCCAGGTCACCTTCGAGGGCGATCGAATCCGGATCAGTTCGCCGTTTGGCCCTTCCAACAGTCTTGTGTCAATTGATGGACGGCATTTTCGCCACGAAAACCAGAGCGCGGCAACGATCGTGCTGATGGATTCCGCGGACGGTCGCCTGATGCAGACGCCCACGATCACAAACGTGAAGCTAAGCCCCATCTTGGCGTGGGTGCAGATCGTATCGGTCTATCTGTTCCTCTTCGCCCTGCTTTCCGTCCCGGCGTTCGCCCTGGTGTGGGGACCGCGCTGGGTGTTCAGGCGCATGCGTGGCGTCCCGAACCTCCACGTGCGCGTCCTTCCCCTTCTGGCGGTGCTGTCCCTGGGAGCGATTGCGTTGATCTTCAGCCTGGTCGGCGAAGACGTGATCGTACGCTTCGGGCACCGCACGCCCTGGTCCATGGGCCTCACCCTGGCCACGTATGTCTTCGCGGTATTCAGCTTCGCCTCGGTGTGGGCCGCGCTGCGGGCTGACCGCCGTGGCATGAACCGGTTCGCCTACTTCCACAGTCTCGGCATATCTGTGATCTTCGTACTTGCGACCCTGTACTTGGGCTACTGGGGAATCATCGGCGTCAGGACTTGGGCATGAAGACTCGACCTTGGATTACCAGCGCGATACCGCTGACCCCTGCCCTGCGCACGGAGCAAGTCGCCGCGGCCAAAAAGAAACCGTATGCAATGCACCCGGCTTTGCCTATGAGCCCGACGTCCGTTTGACCAAGGCAAGCGAGACAACGAAAATCGATATAGTTCCCCTTCAAGGGGCCTGCTAGTAGTTGAACGTCACGCCACTCCTCATGACCATCGAAACTACCGCATCAATCCGGCCCGTCACTCAGAAGGAATTCGATCTGTTTGTCGAGTACCTGAATGATCACCTCACGGACAACGGGGTCGGCGGCGCTTATTTCCAACCCCTTCGACGCGCCACATCACGGCTCGGGCAGGAATCAGTGTCAGCGTTCCGGACCGGCCTGAGCCTGCCTGTTGGCACCGCAGGCTGGAGGCGCGCATGGGTCATGCGTTCACCGGGCGGCCAAATCGTCGGCCACATCGACCTTCGTTCTCATCCGGAAAAGTTCACTGAACACCGCTGCCTGCTCGGAATGGGAGTGCATCGACAGCATAGACGACTGGGAGTTGGCGCGGACTTGCTCGCATTCGCAGAGAAGTGGGCAGCCGAAACGGCTAATCTCGAATGGATCGACCTTCAGGTGCTGTCGGAGAACACCGGCGCGATACAACTCTACTGCCGAGCGGGATTCAGCAAGACTGGCGAAGTCCCGGAGATGTTCAAGATCGAAGGTCGATCCTTCTCCTATGTGTTCATGGCAAAAAACTTAACCATCGGGGGCCCATGCCCGGACCAAGACGGACTGGGTCACTAGCCCAGCAAGGACCGGATGGCTTCCAGTGTCCGCCTCCGTCCTGGAGAGAGCCATGGCTAGACCCATATCACTTGGGATCGGGTTTGTGGCTTTGGGTCACTTGCGACACCAGCGTACGAATCCAGCGATGTGCCGCGTCAGCTTCGAACCTTGGGTGCCAGAAAAGCGAAACCGTGAACTCCGGAACAGGAAATGGCAGCGCGAAAAAGTGCATGCCGCGCCGAAGGCCGGACGTATGCTTGTCGGGAACGGTAGCAACCATGTCCGATCCACCTGCCAAAGCCAAGGCCGGCCCAAAGCCACCCACCGTGACAGCGCCATGTCTGGCAAGCCCCCACTGCCCGAGTGCATGGTCAACCGGTCCCATTTCCAGTCCGCGGCGCGACACCAAAACATGAGAAGCCGCGGCATAGCGTTCAGGCGTCATCTTCCCTTTGGCCAGCGGATGCCCTTTCCGCACGATGCCGACAAACCGGTCTCGGAATAAGCCCTGCGTGCGTATCTCGGGCCCCATGGACTTGCTGGTAACGCCGGTCTCCAGGTCGATCAGTCCATCGCGCAGCGGCGCGCTGTCCTTATCCAGTTTGGGTACGAACCACAGCCGGACGCTCGGCGCCTCCTCGGCAACCCGTTCGAGCAGCGCAGGCGCAAATGTCTCAACGAATCCTTCGGTGGTCCGGATGGCGAATGTTCGGGAAAGTACCCGCAGGTCAAGTTTCAACGCCGGGCGCAGTACAGCCTCGGCGTCATGGACCACCTGACGCACCCGATCGCGCAGTTCGAGCGCGCGGGGTGTGGGCACCAGGCCTCGGCCAGCACGCACCAGAAGGGGATCGCCGGTCACCCCGCGCAGGCGTGCCAAGGCGCGGCTCATGGCAGACGGGCTCAGTTGTAGTCGCTGCGCGGCCCCGACCACGCTGCCTTCGCTGAGAAGGACATCCAAGGTCACCAGCAAGTTGAGGTCGGGGAGGGACATACCCCCAGAGAAATACCACGATTTCATTGTGGCATGGCGTTCTGCGCACGAATACTTTGCAATACCTGCGCCTTCCGCTATCCCTGCCCCGGATCTAGCCTGACCTCCATGCGCTGGCACTTGCTCGACCAGCCGCCCTCCGAGGCCCGCCATGTCAGTAACGCCCTGCCCCACTGAGGCAAACCCCACCACGCCGACTGCGGGCACCTGGGCGTTGACCTGCCTGGCCCTGGTGATGCTCCTTTCGTCGCTTGGAACCAGCATTGCCAACATCGCCCTGCCGACACTGGTCGATGCATTCGATACGACGTTCCGCGCAGTGCAGTGGGTGGTTCTTGCGTACCTGCTTGCGGTCACCACGGTCGTCGTGAGCGTGGGGCGTCTGGGTGACCTCATCGGCCGACGGCGCTTGATGATCACTGGCATCGGCCTCTTCACCGTCGCGTCGATCGCGTGTGCCACTGCGCCGGAGCTTTGGATGCTGGTAGGTGCACGCGCCTTACAAGGCCTGGGGGCGGCCGTGATGATGGCCCTGGCGATGGCGCTAGTGGGCGATTCCGTTCCCAAGCAACACGCCGGGCGTGCGATGGGCTTCCTGGGAACCATGTCAGCAGTGGGGACCGCATTAGGCCCATCCTTGGGAGGCGGGCTAGTTCTCCTATGGGACTGGCCGGCGATCTTCCTGATTAACATGCCACTGGGCCTGCTTGCCCTGCTGCTGGCTACTCGCTACCTGCCCGCCGATGTGTCCAGTCGCGACCGGCCGTCACTCGATATTCCCGGTTCAGTAGTGCTCGCGATCACGCTTGCCGCCTATGCAATTGCGATGACGCAGGGCCGCGGCGCCTTGAACAATACTGGCACTGCGCTCTTATGCCTGGCGGCAGTCGGTGCGTTCGTGTTTGTTGCCATCGAATCGAAGGCGCGCTCGCCCTTGATCCGCCCGCAGCTGTTTCGCCGGCGCTTGGTCGCTACAGGGTTCGCCATGAGCGTGCTCGTAACCACGGTGGTGATGACCACGCTCGTGGTCGGGCCCTTCTATCTGACCGGCGCCTTGGGCCTCAGCCCAGCCGCAGCCGGCGCCGTCATGACCGCGGGCCCGCTCGTGGCTGCACTTGTCGGCGTCCCGGCAGGCCGGGGCGTCGACCATTTCGGCGCCCATAGGGTGACCGTCACCGCGCTGATAGCCATGGTTGTGGGCACCGTGTCACTGACCCTGCTGCCGGCGTCACTCGGGGCAGTGGGGTACGTACTGCCACTGATCACACTTACCGCTGGATTCGCGGCGTTCCAGGTAGCCAACAATGCCGCGGTCGTTACGGGTGTCGAGGCAAACGATCGCGGCGTTGTGTCAGGGCTGCTGAACCTCGCCCGGAATTTGGGGCTGATAACTGGCGCATCCGTCATGGGCACGGTATTCGCCGCGGCCGTCGGTGAGCCGGGAGTGGCAGCCGCAGGTGCGTTGGCCATCGCCAACGGCATGCATACCGCATTTGCGGCCGGAGCAATGCTCGTCGGAGTCGCACTCTTGCTCGCGGTCGGCATGGCACGCCCCTCCCCTAGTCCAACTGTCTGAGCGATAGCTTTCAATGTCCAACCCCACGCGTCATTTCCTCGCCACTTGCCTGCTCGCGCTGGTGCTTCCGGCCCCTTCCTTCGCGACTGGGCCAGGCGGCGAAACCGCACCGCATACCAAGTGCTTGGGGGCTGCAGTCGTGAGCCCGCAGTCCCCTGCGCCTGCAGACCCCTATCCCCTCATGGCAGCGGGATGGGGCTCCGAGTTGGGAAAAGGACTCATGGCGAGCCGCTGGGTCGAGGATTGGTCGGGTATGGCCGCCGTAGGGCGGGCGCCGTCACTGAAGGCGATTCCTATCAGCGAATCCACGCACCTCACACTGAACTCGGAGGTTCGACTGCGGTGGGCTGCACGTGACGATTCGCAGCTCCTACGCGGCGCCCATTGGGACCAGGGTCAGCTACGTGCCGTCTTTGGCGCGGACCTCAGGATCAGCTCCCACATTCGCACCTATGTCGAGCTCGGCACTGGCCTTGTCGAGGGTGAAAACGATGAAGCGGCGGCCAACTTCGATAATCAAGTCTCGCTCCAACAGCTGTTCGTCGAAGTCCGGGGGCATGCAGGATCGATGCTGGTGGGTGCCATGGTCGGGCGGCAGGAGTACTCGGACGGCCCCCGTCAGCTGATCAGCCTGAGCGATGGTCCAAACCTGCACCGCACATGGAATGGCGTTCGCCTCTACACGCATGGCCAGCGCCGGCGTTTTGGCGGGTTCGCTTTCCGGGAAACGCAGCTTGGTCGCGGTGCTTTTGACGAGAAGATCAGCGATACGGAACGACTGCATGGCTTGAATGCAAGCTTCATCGTGTCGCCCGGCGAGGGCCCCAACACCTACCTCGATTCGTTCTGGATCCACAGCGAGAGTGCGAAGTTCCGCGTCGCTGGCCGCGTTGCAGCTGACGATCGCGATACGGCGGGGTTTCGGCTTTGGGGACGTCGTGGGCCAGTACGCTTTGACTGGACCATGGCTCGTCAGACGGGGCGCACGGATGGCGACCGGACCATCGATGCCTGGGGCGCGTTTGCTGTGCATAGCCTGCAACTCTCCGAGAGCGGCTGGAAGCCGCGCCTGACCTCTCGCTTCGACCTGGCCTCCGGCGGAGGCGCATACGGTACCGGCGCGGTGCGCGACTTCAACCCGCTGTACGCCAGCTCAAACTACCTCGGAGAAAGCCAGTTCCTTGCGCTGAGCAATCTGCTCATGATGGCACCAGGGATGCAGCTCTCCCCTTCTGCCGGCACCACGCTATCGCTCGAGTTCGGGTTTGCCCGCCGACTGGTAGAAAGCGATGCCGTCTATGCAGCCGGGATGCGGCCCTACGCCGGCACCGAAAGGGTGTCAGGACTTCGGATAGGCGAACTCGCTCGCCTATCTGGCAGGTGGACGGTCTCCCAGAGACTGTCCTTGAACGTCAACCTTGAGTACCTGAAGCCAGGAGAAGTACTCAAAGCGTCTGGGTTCACGGGCGGTGCCTACGGCTACGTTTCCACCACCTACAGATATTGAGAGCAATGAAGCACTCATCGTTCATCTGCCATGACACCTCGATGCAGCGCCTGGATGCGAAGCCATGCCGCCACGGCGACTGCGGCAGGCGACGGGGCGCGCTCCGCGCTCGTAACGAGGTGGTATGTATGGCCGGGAAGGCTGGGTTCGAAGGACTGCGTCAGCTGTCCTTCACCCAGCTCGCTGCTGACCAGTGCCTGGCTGAGCATCGCGACGCCATGTCCGGCGACGGCGGCCTGAATCGCATGACTTTCATCAGAGAGACGGAGTACTCGTGCGCTAGCTGGCCACGGCAGCGCCGCCATCGAGAACCAGCGTTGCCAGGTCGGATTGTCAGGATGCACATGCTTCCAATCAAACTCTATCAACGGAACGCGCGCCAAGTCGGTTGTACTCGACACGCCAAGGAGTGGGTTTGCCATTGGCGCAAAGCGATCTGTGAACAACGGCTCGGCTGTCAGCCCGGGATAGGGTCCTCGGCCGTACCGAATCGCTATATCCACTGCGGCCGAGCGCAGATTGACCGCCTCGTCGGCGGCGTGCAGCTGCAGATCGATCTCCGGATGTGTGTTGCGGAAGTCAGGAAGACGTGGCAGCAGCCACTTTGCGGTGAACGCGCGCGTCGCCGAGATCGTAACGCGCGAGTGCACGTCGGCGGTGCTGAGGCGCTTAAGCGTTGCCGCTATCGCATCAAAACTATCGCGCAGCAAAGGGAGCAGCTCACTTCCGGCATGTGTAAGCACCACCTTCCTGACTTGCCTGTCAAACAACAGAACGCCGATCTGCTCCTCCAGCGCGCGGATCTGATGACTGACTGCCGTCGGCGTTACTCCCAGCTCCTCGGCCGCGAGCTTGAAGCTTCCCAAGCGGGCTGCGGTTTCGAAGCTACGCAGTGCGGACAGTGGCAGTGAGCGGCGGCGCATGGCTAGGTGATCCTAGTTCATCTGTTGGTTGAAAAATGAGCGTTTGTCGCGCCCTCATAAGCGCCTATATGTTGCGCGAGTGGCGACATGCCCCGACACCGGACGATCGACATGAATGAACCTTATACACCTGTTCTTGAGCGTGTGATTACTCGGCCCGACCCCTACGAGCCCTTCCTGCTGTCGCAGGGGATCCGCTTTGGCGACCTGCTGTTCATTTCAGGCCAGGCCGGGGCAGGCGAAAACGGGCGGATCGTCGCAGGCGGGTTTCGCGCCCAAGGTGAGCAGGCGTTCGCGAACCTGAGACGTGCGCTACAAGCAGGCGGCTCCAGTCTTCAAGACGTCATCAAGGTGACCATTTTCGTGACAGACATGGCGCACTTCGATGACGTCGTGGCATTGCGGCGCCAGTTCTTTTCAAATCCCTACCCTGCCGACACGATCGCGCAAATCCAGGCCCTCTACACACCAGAAGCGATGATCGAAATCGAGGCAATTGCCGCTGTGCGCCTACCGAAGGGGCAGTAACATGCAGTCCGATAACCTGCACCGTACAAAAGATCTCGAAGCGAGCCTGTTCGCCCCGCTGGAGCTGGGCAAGTGCGTGCTTCGCAATCGGCTAGTGGTAGCGCCGATGACGAGGGTCAGCGCGACCGCTGACGGCCTTGCGACGTCGAGAATGGCGTCGTACTACGCTGACTTTGCAGCCGGAGGCTTTGCCCTGGTCGTGACCGAGGGCGTGTACACCGACACTGCCTATTCCCAGGGGTACCTGTTCCAGCCCGGCTTGACGAACTCGCTCCAACGCGAAGCCTGGCGCTTCGTCGTGGACGGCGTGCACAGCCACGGCGCCTGCATCGTCGCGCAGTTGATGCATGCCGGGGCTTTGTCACAGGGCAATCCCTTCCGCCCTCGCACGAAGGGGCCCTCTGCCGTGCCGCCCAGGGGCCAGCAGATGAGCTTCTATCGGGGGGACGGGCCGTATCGTTTGCCGGAGCCGATGTCGCTCGTTGACATCCGGGAGGTCGTAAGCGGGTTTGCCGAGGCTGCCGTTCTCGCGAAAGAGGCTGGCTTTGACGGCGTGGAGATCCACGGCGCGAATGGGTACTTGCTGGATCAATTCCTCACCGACTACAGCAACGTTCGAAATGACCAATACGGCGGCGGCTTGGAGGGTCGTCTCAGGCTCATCATCGAAGTCATCGATGCAACGAGACGTGCTGTGGGTGTAGATTTTCTGGTGGGATTGCGAATTTCTCAGGGCAAGGTGAACGATTTCGAGAACCGGTGGGCTGGAGGCGAGGCCGACGCTGCGTTGATCTTTCGCACACTGGGACAGCAGCCCATCGACTACCTGCACACCACCGAGTTCGAGGCATGGCAGCCCGCGTTCGGCGCGCCGGGCCACAGCCTGGCTGCACTTGCGCGCAGGTATGTCCCGGTACCGGTACTCGCCAACGGCTCGTTGCACGACCCGGTGCGTGCTGCTGCACTACTCCGTGAAAATCAGGCCGACATGGTGTCGCTGGGTCGGGGCGCGCTGACCCATCCGGACTGGCCGAACCGGGTTCGCACCAGCATGCCGATCGGTACCTTCGACGGTCGCATACTCGCGCCGATAGCTGACCTGGCCAATGCCGATCGCCAGACGACTCTCCCTCATGGGACGCCTCAAACCAAGGGCCAGCTCGACTCGGCCGTGGGTTGTAGGGAAGAAGGCGCCCCTTTCGAAAGCGTTCCCTAACCGCACAGACTGATGCTGCCAGCGGACAGGTTGCGTAAAGACCCCTGCGAGCGCCCCGACCCAAGAACCTGAGATGAGTTGGAAATCCGCGGCTATTGAGAGTCGGACACTTCTGCTTGACCTTGCCCCCATGGGAACCATCACCCTCCGCTCAACATACGAACGGGTCCTTCATGAACTCACCACCGCCTCTAGCTGACCCACTTCTTGAAGGCTGGAGCGGTGTCGTCCACTCAAGTCCTGGATGTTTCGCCTCAGAAGCCTAGTTGATTCGCATATCCATCCAGCCTCTTACTTCTACAACAGGTGATTCCAGTGAAGACGAAAGAACACCATTCCCGACTGTATCGCGCCTCAGGCATGCCGTCGTTCGCAGCCAATCGAAAGGCTGCATGGACTTTCATCGCGGCAATGGCGCTAACTCTGGCGGCATCAGTGACGGCTGCCTCGCCACACGCGACCGGCGAGAGAACCAGCATCAGACAACACTGGTTCTCCCTGGACACCTTCCCCGAAGTGGAGGCTGAGTTTGGCCGACTCAAGGTAGCCTTGGCCGTTCAACCGCAGGCACCTGGGCCCGGTCTTTCCACGCGAACCAGCGGGACCGGCCCAAGTGGTTTTCTGGCGTCCTACGTCATCGACAATGTCGGGGGACGGTTCCATGTGTACGCCGAGCGCCAACGCCCCCAGCATCCCGTTGGGCCGTTGCCCTACGTGTCCCAGGATGTCGTATTTAGCACCCCGGATCCGTCCGTATCGCCAGTGGGAACCCTTACCTATCCGGATTCAGGCACGAACTTTCCAGCCGTCGTGCTCGTCGCGGGAACTGGGCCCCACACGCGCGACGCCGGTATGTCGCTCCACAAGACCCTTGCCGTACTTGCTGATCACTTCACCCGACAAGGGTATGCGGTGCTTCGGTACGACAAGCGCGGCGTCGGCCTAACTGGTGGCGCCCTCCACCCCGGTTCTACCACCAAAGATTACGCCGCCGATGCTCTTGCTGCGGTTCGCTTCCTGAAAATTCAACCCAATATTGATCCCTCACGGATTGGTCTGGTTGGACACAGCGAGGGCGGAATTATTGCAGCCATGGTCGCCGCGGAGGCACCGCAGGACGTGGGATTCATTGTGATGCTGGCAGGTACTGGACTGCCAGGTATCGACAATCAGACCTTACAAGGCGGTGCATACGCACGCGCCGAAGGCGTCCCGGAGCCGCTAATCCTCCTCAACCAGAAGCTGGAACGCGTGCTTCTTGGAATTGCGGTTAGCAATTTACCGCACCAGGATGCGCTCAACGCGATGCAAATGGCGACGCAGAAACTGCCGGATCAAGAAAAGAAAACGCTAGAGATGCCGGCTCAAGGACTGCCGGCCGAGGCTTTCGAAAGTTCGCTATCACCTTGGTTCCGACACTTTCTCGCGCTGGACCCTCGCGAGCACCTCGAAAACGTAAAGTGCCCTGTGCTTGCACTTGTCGGCGAGAAAGACCTCCAGGTGCCTCCTGCTGAAAACCTTGAAGGAATAAGGCTTGCACTTGAGCGCGGTAAGAATCCACGCGCAACCGTGCTCCAACTCCCAGGCATCAACCACAACCTCCAGACTGCCAGAACAGGCAAGTTGAGCGAGTACCTGCTGATCGAGGAGACCGTAGACCCCTCGGTTCTTGCGCTGATGTCGAAATGGATGAAAGACATTACGGGCGGAACAAATTGACGCGCAGACTTGGGCGAAAGCCCGAAGCTCTTGATCATTGCCTTTTCAGGAATGCCAACAAACGACTGGATACCTATGCCGCATTTCGTTATCGATTGCTCGCAGAGCATCTTGCACGCTCAAGCCGAAGAACAACTTGTGGATCGCGTTCATCGGGCCGCCAACTGCACACGGCTGTTCGACGAGCGTGACATCAAGGTGCGGGTCAACCCGTACACGACCTACTCCGTAGGCAACAAGCGAGAACCCTTCATACACGTTTTTGCAAGCATCATGGAGGGCCGCAGCATCGAGGAAAAAGCAGGCCTATCCAAACTCATCGTCAGCGAGCTTTCTTCCATGTTCCCGCAGGTCAGGAGCATTGCAATAAACGTCGCCGAGTTTGAGCGAGCAACGTACTGCAATCGTGAAATGCTGTAAACGTTGGCGGTTTACCAATGGCTGGGTGTCCGACGCCAGATCAGCCACGTCCGACTCATCTATCTTTCCGAATCCTCTACCCTGCCCGCCCTGCTGTGCCGGCGCGGTTCACCACACAAGGTAGTGCAAGATAATGCCCTCAATACTTGATTCAGCCGGACTGCGTTCGACCGCCTTCATTTGTCTCGGCCTTGTATTCTGCCAATCCGCAGGGGCAGGCGAGCCAGAGATATCAGGCTATGCCTCGCACCTGCGACGCAGCGTGTACCTTGATGGCGCGGGACAGCAGCGCTACACCATCGAAGACCGAATGCGGCACTACAAGGTGCCCGGAGTCAGTGTCGCCATCGTGGAAGGCTGCAAGTTGACGGAGGTGAGGGGTTTCGGCCACGCTACGCCGGGTGGCCGACCCGTGGGGCCAGACACCCTGTTCCAGGCAGGCTCGGTGAGCAAGGTCGTGGCGGCCGCAGGGGCACTGCGGCTTGTTGAGGACGGTCTGCTGCTGCTAGACGAAGACTCGTCGCTGCACCTTGACGGGTGGGTACCACCCCGCACTGAAGCCTTCGACCACGCTCAGGTCACGCTGCGGCATCTGCTGACACATAGCGCCGGACTGACCGTTGCCGGGTTCAAGGGATATCCGATCGGTGCCGAGTTGCCAACCGTTACGCAGATATTGGACGGCATGCCACCCGCCAACACGGGCCGTGTGCAGATCGAAGCCAAGCCCGGAACCCGATGGAGATACTCGGGGGGTGGCTTCATGGTGGTTCAGGCGATGATGGAGAAAGTCAGCGGCAAGAGCTTTCAGAACCTTATGCGGGAACAGATCCTGCTGCCCGTGGGCATGATGCACAGTGCTTACGGTCCTCTCAACGACGGCCCTGCAGCACAAACCGCTGCCCAGGGCACACTGGCCGACGGCTCCCCGATTCCGGGTGGCTGGCTGCAGTATCCCGAGTTTGCCGCAGCCGGGCTCTGGTCGACGCCCGGCGACCTGTCCCGCTTCGCAATTGAGCTGGTTCATTCGATCCGTGGCGAAGAAGGCGCGCTTCTAAAGCGCGACAGCGCCCGCGAGATGATGCGACGCCAGATCGGAGACTGGGGCTTGGGCTTGGAGGTCTCTCCCGACGGTCAACCGAGGAAGTTCAGCCACACAGGCGCTCCGATCGGCTACCGCACGCTTTGGCTGATGTTCCCTGACACTTGCCAGGGTGCGACGATCATGACCAACGCGGACGAGGGCATGGCCCTTGCCTACGAGGTGGCCCGCGGCATTGCCGATCAGTATCGATGGCCCGATCCCATGACCTCAGACCGCGTGGCCTACGTAGAAACGACACCGGACGACTCAAACCTCTTCATCGGAACCTACCAGCTTCGGGACTTTCCCTCGGAGCGCTTCCAGGTGGAGGCGCGGCCGGGCGGCGGCCTGACCTGGTCGCGCCTGGGGCGCGGCCACAAGGAGCTGGTAGCTTCCAGCCGGGACCAACTCCTGTCTCCCGACAGCGGAATGCGCCTGGTCGCACTTGAGCGCGCAGACGGCACCAGAATTGTGGAGACCCTCGACTTACGCTTCCCGGGCGGCAGCAACATCGCTAGGCGCGTGGATCCGTAGAAAACACCTTACCAAGGTACGGCTCAATATTTGCAAGGGCATTGGCCACGAATGCTTCCTTTTCCCCAACCGGAGCGACGTAGTGGAGCGCCTCGGCAGCAGCGTCCACCCCCAGGCTCCGCGCGATGATCCAGCCTGCCAGGTAGCAAGACGCAAGACACCCGCCGGCGGTGGCTACATTTCCGCGAGCAAAGAAGGGCTGGTGTAGAACTTCTACGCCTGCCTCTTGCACCCAAGGTTTTGTTGTCAGATCAGTGCATGCAGGGATATTAGCCAACAGCCCAAGCTTCGCCAGGATCAGCGCCCCTGAACATTGGGAGGCAACGAGTTGGCGGTCTGGCTTCAGCGAGATACGACTCATCAGTTCGCGATTGCCGGCGATGCGTCGCGTTTCAACTCCGCTCCCCACAATAACGGCCTCCGCAGAGGCCGCATCTTCCAGTGTGGATTGCGCACGCACGGTCACTCCGTTCATGGACGTAACCTCGGCATCGGGACAGGAGATCGTCACGCGCCAACCGGGCTTTTTGATCCGGTTCAAGACTCCTAGTGCAATGAACGAGTCGAGCTCATTGAATCCCGGAAAAGTAAGAATAGCGATGTGCATGGTTTGCAACTCTCTCGAGAGCTCATTGGTTCGCGAAGCGTAACTTGAACTGCCTCATGGCAGATCAACTGCCATCCGACGACGCAGGTGCTCGCTCGTGCCGTTCATGCCGACAGGCACCACTGCCTGGCTGCAACGTTAGCCACGGCGACGGCAACAGATCCCATCTGCGAAGAGCAGGCAGTCAAACGACTCAAGGCAGCTGGCCACGTACGCGCATCTTGCAACCCTTCCACGTGGGAAGCGCAAGACGCTGGCACACAACGCCAGGGACGCGCCGACGAACGGCATTGACCTTGCCATGGTGGGAACCACGAACCTGCCCGGAATCGCACCATCCCGCACCCGGAGCCGCCGCCATGCAAGACCGCATAAAGCTGACCCATACAGTCAAAAAAGCCGGATGGAGCCGCTGGATCACCGCGCTCGCAATTACTGCCTTGCTTCTCTCGTTCGGGCGGAATGAACGCACCTAAGCCTGTCCCTTTCAGGAGGATTCCCATGCCATCGCTCATTACTCCAAGCTCTTCCCGCCTTCGCCATACGGCGATGACCTTGATCGCCGTCGCCGTCGCAACCGTACTTGCAGCCTGCGGCACCGGCGAGGCAAGCGCCCCTGACACTGCCGGCCCGATGTCCGTCCCCGTGGCGGCACCCGAAATTCGATCCTTGCCGGTAACCTTGGAACTTCCGGGGCACGTGGAGGCAACGGAACGTGTCGAGCTCCGCCCGCAGATCACTGGCATCATCGAGCGTGTCGCCTACACCCAAGGCGCGCCTGTCCGCAAAGGACAGCTGTTGGTGCAGATCGATCCGGCACCTTACGCAGCCGCTCTCGCGGGTGCCGAAGCCGACCTCCGAGAGGCCCAGGCCCAGGCGCGCCTGGCCGCTGGCGAGGCGAGGCGTGCCCGCAGCCTCGCAGGACGGCAGGCCATATCCACCGAGGAAGCCGAGCGGCGGGAGGCCCAAGCTGCGGTCGCCGCCGCGCGTCGAGATGCTGCGGTTGCCGCGGCCACGCGGGCGCGGCTGGAGCTTGGATACACGCGTGTCGTCGCACCCATCGACGGCCGTATCGGTCGCGCAGAACTGACCGCTGGCAATCTGGTCGGTCCAGACGATGTGCTTGGCGTCCTGGTCGCGAATGACCAGGTCTACGTTCGATTCGATATCGCCGAATCCTCGCTTGCCGGCCACGACACTTCCCATTGGCGTGCGCGCTTCACTCTGCCCGAGGCGCCCGACAAAGTGTTCGATGGCTCGCTGGCTTTCATCGATAACGAGATCAGCGCCGACACCGGGACCTTGCGTGTTCGCATCGCGCTCGACGGCCATCCGGCACTCATACCCGGCCGCTATGGCCAGGTGCAACTGATCCTGGGAGAGCACAAGGACGCACTGCTGGTCCAGGCCACCGCCATCGGCGCCGACCAGGGCGCTCGCTACGTACTGGTGGTCGACAGCGAGGGCGAGGTGCAGTACCGCCCGGTCACACTCGGCGCCCGCGTTGGCGACCAGCGCGTCATCGAGCAGGGTCTGGACGCCAGCGACCGCATCGTCATCGCTGGCCTGATGGGCGTACGCCCCGGCATGACGGTGGCGCCGCAGGACGTGGCCGCAACAGCGTCGGCTGGCTCGGGCCCGACATCACCCGCGCGAAACGAGGAGTAAGCCATGAACTTCGCACGATTCTTCATCGACCGGCCGGTCTTCGCCGGCGTGCTGTCGCTTCTGGTGCTGGTGGCCGGCCTTGTCTCCATGGGCGCGCTTCCATTGGCTGAATATCCCGACGTCGCACCACCCACGGTGGTGGTGCGCGCCAACTATCCCGGCGCCAATCCCGAGGTGATCGCAGAGACCGTTGCCGCGCCTCTGGAACAGGCGGTCAATGGTGTGGACGGCATGCTCTACCTGGGCAGCCAGTCGACCAGCGACGGTGCTTACACGCTGACCGTCACCTTCGCACAGGGTGTGGACCCGGAAATGGCACAGGTTGAGGTCCAGAATCGCGTCACCCGTGCCCTGCCCCGCCTGCCGCCAGAAGTGCAGCGCATCGGAGTGGTCACCCAGAAGCAAGCACCGAGCATGCTGCTGGTCGCCCACCTGGTGTCGCCCAACGATCGCTACGACCTGCTGTACCTGAGCAACTTCGCGCGCATGAACGTGCAAGATGCACTCAACCGCCTGGAAGGCGTCGAGGATACGGTCGTTTGGGGCGCCGGCGAGTACAGCTTGCGCGTTTGGCTGGACCCGCAGCGGGTCGCCGCGCGGGGCATGGTGGGCTCTGACGTAGTTGCGGCGCTGCGTGAGCAGAACGCACAGGTGGCGGCTGGCGTGACTGGCGCGTCGCCTGGTGGCGAGGCGCCGTTCCAGGTCTCGCTCAACGCGCGCGGAAGACTGGCGGACATTGATGAATTCGAGGCTATCGTTGTAAAGGTGGGTGAACGCGGCGAGATCGTGCGTCTGCGCGACGTGGCCCGCGTCGAGCTCGGCGCAAACCAGTACGCCATGCGTAGCCTGCTCGACAACCGCCCGGCGGTGCCGATCGCAATCTACCAGTCGGCCGATGCCAGCGCCCTTGATGTGGCCATCCGCGTGCGCGCCGAACTCGACCGCCTGTCGAAGGACTTCCCGGACGGCGTGGAGTACCGGGTGGCCTACGACCCGACCCTGTTCGTGCGTGCCTCGATAGACAACGTAATCACGACGCTTTTCGAAGCGGTGCTGCTGGTCGTGATCGTGGTCCTGCTTTTCCTGCAGTCGTGGCGCGCAACCCTGATCCCCCTGGCGGCCGTGCCCGTGTCGCTGGTGGGCACCCTTGCGGCCATGCACCTGCTTGGTTACTCGCTCAATACCCTTTCGCTATTCGGACTAGTGCTTTCGATCGGCATCGTGGTGGATGATGCCATCGTCGTGGTCGAGAACGTCGAGCGCCACATTGCCATGGGCAAGCGCCCACGCGAGGCGGCAATAGCGGCGATGCGAGAAGTTACCGGACCCATCATCGCCATCACTGCGGTTCTGGTCGCGGTTTTCGTTCCCACCGCTTTCCTGGGCGGACTGACCGGTCAGTTCTACAGCCAATTTGCCCTGACCATTGCCATCTCTACGGTGATCTCGGCGCTCAATTCCCTGACCCTTTCGCCGGCCTTGGCGGCCATTCTGTTGCCCGCGCACGGCGCCGCACCAGATCGCGCCTCGCGGTGGCTGGGGAAGATGTCGGGTTGGCTGTTCCGGCCTTTCAATCGATTCTTCGAGCGCGCCACCCAGCACTATGTTTCTGGCGTGCAGACCACCCTGCGCAGGTCTGGCCGCGCCCTGGTCCTTTACGGTGGCCTTCTGGGCCTGACCGTGCTGGCTTTCCAGGCGGTGCCCGGGGGCTTCGTGCCGATGCAGGACAAGTACTACCTGGTGGGTATCGTCCAGCTTCCGCAGGGCGCCTCGCTCGACCGTACCGAAGCGCTGGTCCGGAAGATGGGCGAGATCTCTCTGGCCGAACCTGGCGTAGAAAGCGTGGTCGCTTTCCCGGGCCTGTCCATCAACGGATTCGGCACCAGCCCAAGCGCGGCAGTGGTGTTCACCATGCTCGACCCCTTCGAGGACCGCACCGACCCTTCCCTTTCGGCCTTCGCCATTGCCGGGAAGCTCAATGAGAAGTTCCAGGTGCTATACGGCGAAGGATTCACGGCGGTATTTCCGCCGCCGCCGGTGGCCGGCCTGGGCAATGTTGGTGGCTTCAAGATGCAGATACAGGACCGCGAAGGCCACGGTTACGTCGCCTTGAACCAAGCGCTCCAGACCCTTATGGCTGAAGTGTCCAAGGACGGGCGAATAGCGAATCTTTTCAGTGCCTACTCGGTCGGCGCACCGCAGGCCGACATCGAGGTCGACCGTGAGAAGGCCAAACTGAAAGGTGTGCCGCTGCAGTCGGTATACGAGTCGCTACAGCTCAACCTGGGCTCGCTCTACGTCAACGACGTGAACCTCATGGGCCGCGTTTGGCAGGTGAACGTCCAGGCCGACGCGCCGTGGCGCGCTGACCCGTCAGACATCTCGCGCCTCTATGCCCGCAACGAGGCTGGCGGATTGGTGCCGCTGTCCACGTTGGCAACGGTGAAACTCAGCGCTGGTCCCGACCCGGTGTCTCGCCACAATGGCTATGCTTCGGCCGACCTGAGCGGCGCGCCGGCAGCGGGAGTGAGCTCGCAGGAAGCGATCGCGATGATGACCGAGCTCGCCAACAAGCACCTGCCGCCCGGCTTCACTTTCGAATGGACCGAGCTCACCTACCAGCAACAGCTCGATGGCGATGCCGGCGCCTGGGTATTTCCGTTGGCGGTGCTGCTGGCCTTCCTGATCCTGGCGGCGATGTACAACAGTTGGACCCTGCCGCTGGCGGTGATGCTGATCGTTCCGACGGTGCTGCTCTCGGCCCTGGCGGGCGTGTGGCTGGTCGGTGGCGAGAACAACCTGTTCACGCAGATCGGCCTGATCGTGCTGGTCGGCCTGGCGACCAAGAACGCCATCCTCATCGTCGAGTTCGCACGCCAGCGTGAGCTGGAGGGCGTCGACACCCGAACGGCGGTGCTTGACGCTGCCCGTCTGCGATTGCGCCCGATCCTGATGACCTCGCTGGCCTTTGTGATGGGGGTGGTCCCGTTGGTGCTCGCCTCCGGCGCCGGCGCCGAGATGCGCCAGGCCATGGGCGTGGCCGTGTTCGCCGGCATGATCGGTGTCACCGCATTCGGCCTGTTCTTTACGCCGCTCTTTTATCGCCTGCTGCGCCGTCGTCCGCTACGCCAGGTCCTGCCTGTGACTGAGGAGCTCCACCATGCGTAAATCACACTTCCTGATCGCGCCAATCGCCCTCGCATTGGCGTTCGCCCTGGGCACGGATCCCGCACTTGCGACGGTGGGCGACATCGCCTCGGCCGGCGACAGCCAGGTCGCCGTCCCGGCACGCTTCTCCCGTGACGGCGGCCAGCAAGTCGCGGCCTGGTCCCTGCTCGGGGACCCTGCCCTGGCCGCCCTGGTGGAGCGCGCAATGGCTGCGAACACCGACCTGCGCCAAGCGCTGGCCCGCCTGGAGATGGCGCGCGCCGGCAGCCGTGCCGCCACCGCCGATTCGTTGCCGCAGGGAGCGGTGTCCGCCGGGCGCCAATCCGGGGAACCGACGCTTTCGCCCTGGGCGGGTAGCGTGGGCTTGTCTTGGGAGCTGGATCTTTTCGGCCGCCAGACTCGCCAGCGCAAGGCCGCCCGCGCCCGCGCCGATGGCGCCGGGGCGACGATCGAGGCGGTGCGCCTGGCCGTAGCCGCGGAGGTCGCGCGCACTTGGTTCCAGTTGCAAGGTGCGCGCGAAAGAGCGGACCTGCGCGATGGCTCGGTGGCGGCGCAGCTGCGCATCGTGGCCCTCACCCGCGATCTGGTCGAGCTGGGCAGCGCGGCCCCCGCCGACCTTGCGCGCAGTCTGGCCGAATTCGCCACCGATCAAGCGGAGCTGGCGCAGGCTCGCGACACCGTATTCGCCCTCGAGGCGCGCCTTGCGGTACTGCTCGGAGAAACCCCGGGCGCGTGGCGCGCTCCCCCATCCCGTGAAATGTCCCCACTGGTGCTGCAGGCCCTCGCCCTGCCGGAGCCCGACGCGTTGCTGCGTGCCAGGCCCGATGTGCGCGCAGCCGAGCGTGCCCTTGCCGCGCGCGCGGCCGATGCGCACGCCGCGGGCGCCGCGCGGTTCCCGCGCCTGACGCTTTCGGGCCTGCTTGGCTTCGTCGCCGGCGACCTCGGTGGATTGTTCTCTTCCACCCCCGATTCACGCGCACAGGGCGCCGAACTCTCCTGGGGCCTGTTCTCGCTGCCGCGACTTCAGGCCGATTACCGCGGGGCGCAGGCCGGGTCGCGGCTAGCCCTGGCCGAGTACGACCAAGTCGTGCTCGAAGCGGTGGAGGAAACCGAAGTAGCGCTGCAGCGCCATGGTTCGTCCATCGGACAGGTGCGGCTGCGCCTGGAGGCCGCGCGTCAGGCCCGTGTCGCGGCCGAAGCGGCGCAGGCACGGTACGAGGAAGGCGCCGCACCTTCCCTCGATGCCCTGGTGGCGCGCCGCGATGCCGTCGGCACCCAGGTTGCCGCGATCGAGGCGCTGGTTCACCAGCGCATTGCGGTTGTCGATGTGCTCCGGGCGCTGGGTACCGCGCCCGTCGCCGCACCGGCTGTGGCGGACCCCTGAACGGTCCCGCAGCGGCCCGCATCATGCGGGCCGCTGCGGACGTTCTAAGCGGCTGTCCAACGCCAGATTCAGGCGTGGCAGGTGCCGCAGCAACCGTCCGGGGACGCGACGGCGGGAGACTCCGTGGCCGGCACGGCGTGATAACCGATCTTGGCGAGGGTCGAAGCGACCACTCCTGCATCGAAGAAGCCGTCGGCATGAACGGTGCCTGCGGCCAGGTCAACGTGGACTCGGGCACCGGAATCGATAGATTGCAGGGCCTCGGTGATCCTGCCGACGCAACGGCCGCAGGTGAGTGGGCTGACGCTGTACTTCATGGTCTTCTCCAGTGCTGAGGCCGGCGAGAGTGCCGGCCAGCCCATAGCCTCCGGCTTGCCACATGGCAGGGTCGAGCACTGGACAAACGGATCTACCTTGCCATGATGGGAACCCCCAGCCTGCGCGAACCCACCCAAGGAACTCGCCATGGATACGCCACTGCCAGTCGCTTCCACTGATCCCGCCGCCAGCTTCCGCTTCGGCGTGACCGGACGGCTCCACCTCCGCTCAGAAGCAGGCCAAGCTCTTCGTACAGGCGGATGGCCCTAGGGCTGGCTCCGGTGAGATTGGCGACATTGCCGATGTGCATGACGGAAGGGGGCGAGGTCGCGAAAAGATGCGGCCAGTATAGGGTCGACGCTTCTACGCAACCGACAACACGGGGCCAGAACATGGTTCAGAGTGAACCTCTATCGCCACCTTTCTCCGCCGCGACGCCACCTGAACAAACTCCCCTCTGGCACCGGTTCCGTTTGTTTATCGATCAGTCGAAAAAAGAACCTGACCCCTATTTTTCAACGTCAACCTGTCCAGCGAAGCGATCAACAGCACCTGGAAGCTGCGGGTCAACGACAACGGCGCTGGTGACACCGGCTACATCAACAGCTGGTCGATCAAGTTCTGATCCTCGCGATCAGTCGAGTCCGTCACGAGACCCCGGCCTAGGCCGGGGTTTTTCTGTTGGTTATGCACGGAAGTCCGGGGAAGGCGGCTCCGCGCCGCCCGGCCGCGCCGAGGCGCGGCTGGCCGAGTATTTGCGGCCGCGCGACTGGCTGTCCGAGCTGGCCTGACCGGCGTCATGGGGTGCGGCGGCGGCGCACGCAGCAGGACGCCGTCGGGCGAGGTGTCATCGCCGGACAGCGCGTGCTGCACGCCATTGCCAGTCAGCACGATCCGCGGCATGTCGAACGCAACGAATGGAAGATCGGGCGCGGGCCTCGCAGCCGGAGCACCCCATCAGGGGTTGTAAGCCGGAACCGCCGAAATTTCCGTCACTCGACCTCGGCCCGGCGGCGCAAAACTACATTCGGCAGTCTTGCTCTACGGATTAGCGCCTAAAGGCTTCGCTAATGCGATGCGCGCATGCAAGGCATTGATCAACGCACGTTTGTCGAGCGGGCTGTCGGGCAGGACCAGGTCAGGGTAGACCAGTTCCGGCGTACGCGCACCGGACGGCCGGTCGAGAATGAAGCGCGGCACTATAACGCCCCATTTGCTGTTGGGCAGCACCATATGCTGGATGCCGCCGCTCTGCCGGGCGCGCGCGTAACCGCTTTCGCCTACCAGCGTGCCAAACTTGAAGTCCTGCATCGTGTTGATGAACAGGATGGACGAGGAATACGTAGTGCGGCCGATCAGCACATAGGTCTTGCCGGAAAAATGCAGCGGATTAGCCAACTCCGGCTGGTGCCAGGTTGCAATTTCACCGTGCACGATATCGCCGACCTGTTCGGTGCCGCTGGCACGCCCTTCGATCACTTTCTTTTCGTAGGTAGAACCGTGCCGGTAAGGTTTGTCGGCAAGGTAACGCAGCAAACCCTCTTTCCACATGTCGTCGTCGCCACCGCCATTGTCACGCACATCGATCAGCAGGGTGCTTGCCTTGGCGTCGCGCAATGTCGTGAATACCATTTTGGTAAACGCATAAAACAATTCCTTGTCTGGCCACATGAAAGTGTTCACGGTCAGCAAGCCGACGCCGCCGGGCAGCATCTCGAAGTGATACGCCTTGCTGAAGTCGGAGTCCTTGGAGGGCGGCAAGGCAACGGCGGCGCGGGTGATGCGTTGCGGCCCGGCCGGCGTGGCCAGCGTCAGGTCGAAGCGGGCCGGCGTGCCATACGATTTCCAGTAGAAGCGCCACCAACGACCGGAGAGCAGGTTTGCGCGCAGCGTGGCGTTGTCGCCGAAGGTGAGGGCCAGCAGCTGCCTCGTCACCTGGCGCGCGGGAACGCCGTTGATCGTTTCAATCCGCATCGACGCCAGTGAGCTGGGCGCACCGCCAACTTCCGCGCGAATGATCAATTCGCCGCTGACATTGACCTGCACCTCGAACGGGAAGAAGCCGCCTCCGGTAGCCATATGCGCGGCGGCGTCCGGATCGAAGTCGCCCATCGAGACCTGCAGGTGGGCGTCGTTATACACGGGGTTCAGCGCGCCGAACACGCGCCAGGCCTCATCGCGCGTCATCGGGGTTTGCAGCTGGCGCTCCAGCTTCCCGTAAGCCTGCTCTAACTGCGCCGGATCTGCCGAGTAGGCGACATTCGGGTGAGTTTTCTGGATCGATTTTTTCAGAAAGGCCAGATCTTCCTGCAACTGGATAACTGAAAGCAGAGGCGGGACGGGGGCGACTTCAGCCAAAGCGGGCGGTACTGTCAGCAACAGTCCCAACATCACAAGAAACGAACGGCATGGATTGCGCATTGAACAAAGGCCTTAATAGAGTGGTGGTTAATTTATACAAGCAATTTACAGCGGCTTTCCAACGCCAGATTCAGGCGTGGCAGGTGCCGCAGCAACCGTCCGGGGACGCGACGGCGGGAGACTCCGTGGCCGGCACGGCGTGATAACCGATCTTGGCGAGGGTCGAAGCGACCACTCCTGCATCGAAGAAGCCGTCGGCATGAACGGTGCCTGCGGCCAGGTCAACGTGGACTCGGGCACCGGAATCGATAGATTGCAGGGCCTCGGTGATCCTGCCGACGCAACGGCCCCAGGTGAGTGGGCTGACGCTGTACTTCATGGTCTTCTCCAGTGCTGCGTCCGGCGAGAGTGCCGGCCAGCCCATAGCCTCCGGCTTCCCATATGGCAAGGTCGAGCACTGGACAAACGGATTGACCTTGCCATGATGGGAACCCCCAGCCTGCGCGAACCCACTCCAGGAGCTCGCCATGGATACCCCTCTGTCCGTCCCGCCCACTGATCCCGCCGCCAGCTTCCGCTTCGGCGTGACCGGAATGACCTGCGCCTCGTGCGTGGGTCGCGTGGAAAAGGCGCTGTCGCAGGTGCCCGGGGTGCGCTCGGCCAGCGTGAACCTGGCCACCGAGACCGCGACCGTCGCCACCGACGGCTCCACCTCCGCCGCCGAGCTTACGGCGGCGGTTGCGAAAGCCGGCTACGGCGTGGCGATCGAGGAAGTCTCGATGGCGATCCTGGGCATGACCTGCGCCTCGTGCGTGGGCCGCGTCGAAAAGGCGCTGGCCCACGTCCCCGGCGTGCAGTCGGCCAGCGTGAATCTCGCGACCGAGACGGCGCGCGTGCAGGCAATCGCGGGGACACCCCGCGAGGCCCTGGTTGCGGCGATCGCCGCGGCGGGATACGAAGTGGCGCCGTTGCCCGTGGACACGGCCAATCGGGTGGACGGCGGCGCCGATGCCGCGGCTTTGGCGCTGGCCGCGCCGTCGCCGCAGGCCCGGGTGGCGGCGCGCGAGCGGCGGCACCTGGTGTTCGCCGCCCTGCTCTCGCTGCCGTTGGCGGTGCCGATGATCGGCATGCTGTTCGACCAGCATTGGGCCCTGCCCGGCTGGTGGCAGTTCGTACTGGCCACGCCGGTACAGTTCTGGCTGGGCGCACGCTTCTATGTCGCCGCCTGGAAGGCCGTCCGCGCAGGCGTCGGCAACATGGACCTGCTGGTCGCGCTGGGCACGAGCGCCGGCTACGGCCTGAGCGTCTACCACCTGCTGTTCACCCAGCCGCATCATGGCGAGCCGCCGCTCTACTTCGAGGCATCGGCGGTGATCATCACGCTGATCCTGATGGGCAAATGGCTCGAGGCGCGCGCCAAGCGCCAGACCACCGAGGCCATTCGCGCCCTGCAGGCATTGCGCCCCGCCACGGCGCGCGTTCGCCACCCCGGCGGACACGAGGTGGAGGTTGCCGTGGCCACCGTGCGCGTCGGCGACCACGTGGTGGTCCTGCCTGGCGAACGTTTCCCGGTGGATGGCGAAGTGCTTGAGGGCCGCAGCCACGCCGACGAATCCCTGATCAGCGGCGAGTCGCTGCCGGTGGCCAAGGAAGCGGGCGACCGCGTCACCGGCGGCGCCGTGAACGGCGAAGGCCGCCTGGTCGTGCGCACGGCGGCCGTCGGCGCCGAATCGGTGCTGGCACGCATCATCCGCCTGGTCGAGGACGCACAGGCAAAGAAGGCGCCGATCCAGCGCATCGTTGACCGCGTGAGCTCGGTCTTCGTGCCGGTGGTCATCCTGATCGCCGTTGCCACCCTGCTGGGCTGGGGTTTCGCGACGGGGGACTGGACCGCGGCCACGCTCAATGCCGTGGCGGTGCTGGTTATCGCCTGCCCCTGCGCGCTGGGCCTGGCCACGCCGACCGCGATCATGGCCGGCACCGGGGTGGCCGCGCGCGCCGGAATCCTGATCAAGGACGCCGAGGCGCTGGAAACCACGCGCACGCTGCGTACTGTTGCTTTCGACAAGACCGGCACGTTGACCACAGGCAGGCCCGAGCTTCTGGCGTTGCGCGCCGTGGCCGGTGACGACGCGACGCTGCTCGCCCACGCGTCGGCACTGCAGCAGGGCAGCGAGCATCCTCTGGCGCGCGCCGTCGTCGCAGCGCAAAAAGCCCGGGGCCCGTTGCCCACGCCGGCCACCGACATCACGGCGCTGCTTGGCCGCGGCATCGACGGTCGCATCGCTGACACGCGGATCGTGCTCGGCAGCGGCCGGCTGATGCGTGAGCTCGGCGTCGAGCTCGGTGGGCTGGCGGCCGCCGGGGAATCCGAAGCCACCCTGGGTCGCTCGGTGTCCTGGCTTGCGTCCGACGCGGGGGAAGGCCTGCGCCTCGAGGGCCTGCTGGCCTTCGGCGACCCCCCGCGCCCGGAGGCCGCCGAGGCGGTGCGTGCCCTGCAGGCCGCGGGGCTGCGCACGGTGATGGTCTCGGGTGACAACCTGGGCGCGGCGCGAGCCGTGGCGGCGGCCGTGGGGATCCACGAGGAGGATGTGCGCGCCGAGGTTCTTCCCGGCGACAAGGCCGACGTCGTGCGCGCGCTGGCCGCGGAAGGTCCCGTGGCGATGGTCGGCGACGGCATCAATGACGCGCCGGCGCTGGCCGCGGCCGACGTCGGCTTCGCCATGGGCAGCGGCACCGACGTCGCCATGCATGCCGCGGGGATAACCCTGATGCGCGGCGACCCGCGGCTGGTCGCCGACGCCATCGATATTTCGCGCCGCACCACCCGCAAGATCCACCAGAACCTGTTCTGGGCCTTCGCCTACAACGTTGTCGGCATCCCGCTGGCCGCCGCTGGCCTGCTCGATCCCGTCGTCGCCGGCGCGGCCATGGCGCTCTCAAGCGTCAGCGTCGTGTCCAATACCCTGCTGCTGCAGCGCTGGTCGCCGCGCATTCGTTCCTGAGGAGACACCCATGGCACGTCATGTCATCCGCCCCGAACTGGCCGAGGCCAAGGACAAGGGTTTCCACAACATCGGCGAGGCTTCGGCGCTCACCGGGGTTTCTGCGAAGATGATCCGGCACTACGAGTCCATCGGCCTGATCCCGGCGGCCAGCCGGACATTCGCCAACTACCGCCTCTACAACGACGCAGACGTGCACCGGCTGCGCTTCATCAAGCGCGCACGCAACCTGGGCTTCTCAATGAAGCAGATCGAGCAGCTACTGGGACTTTGGTCGGACCCGGCGCGCAGTAGCGCCGAGGTCAAGCAGTTGGCGCAATTGCATGCCGATGAACTGGCGACCCGCGTTCGCGAGATGCAGGCCATGCAGCGCACCCTGGAAAAGCTGGCGAAGCAGTGCCACGGCGACCAGCGAGCCGAGTGCCCGATCCTGGATGACCTCGCCGGGTCGACCGGCTGATGACAAGCTATGACCTGCTACTGGTCTCACAGACGTCCCGCTTTGGCGTGACTACCAAACCGGAGGTAGCAACGCGCAGCAGCTCCACGAGCGAAGACGGTAATGACAATGCCTCGAGGTCGGCCAGCGTTCGGCGCAGCGCGCCGTCGCTTTGCGCCAGAGTCACCCCGAACTCCGCCAGCAGGCCGCGCAGTCGATTGCTGGTGGCCAGCGCTTCGGCCTTGTAGCACTCGCGCACCTGATGCCACGACAGCCGGACCTGCTGGTCGACGGTCTTGATGGGGACAACCATGCTTCCGCGCCCGGCGGCGGCTTAACTTAGGCGTTAGGCGTCATGAACTCCACTCTCCGCGAGGCCCAATCGTCCGACTACGCTGTAATCGCTGGCTGGCTGCCCGATGCATCGGCCACTCTCCGTTGGGCCGGGCCGAAGGTCCACTTTCCGTTCACGTCTGCCGAGTTGGAGGAGCAGGTTCAGGTCGCTGGAGGCGGGAGCTACGTCTTGGTCAATCACTTGAATTCGGTCGCGTTTGGGCAGTTCTGGATTCTCGCTCCCGGCGCAGTGCACTTGGGTAGGCTGATCGTTGGCCCAGGTCACCGACGGAGAGGCTTTGGCAGGGAGCTTTGCTCACAACTCATCTCCGTAGCAGTGGGAAGCACAGGCGCTCGTGCAGTCTCCTTGCGCGTCTACCGCGACAATCTTGTGGCGCGCAACTTGTACAGTTCGCTCGGCTTTCAGGAAGTGCCCGCCGAGTCGGACGCTCAAATACTGTTCTTAAAGCGCGTGGTTCGGGGCAATGCGCAATGACGCCTAGCCCTTCGGTCAATTCGTAAACCTTGCGATAGTGTCGTGGGCTTCGGATAGGTCGTCCTGGCCGTGCAGCCAACGCGCCTACACCCAATCCAGCGTCGCCCATTCCACCGCCTCGCGCGCGCGCCACAGTCCGTCACGGCGGATCGCTTCGGAACTGCGGAGAACGGCCCAGTCCGCATGAAGGGTCCGCTGGCGGAGTAGGCGCATCTTCCAACCGTCCCAGGTGGAAAGCTCAAGAAGCCGGCACGCACGGCCAGAGGCGCCCCGACGAGCGGTATTGACCTTGCCATGGGGGCAAGGACGAATGTGGCCTGCATCGCGCCATTGCGCAACCCGGGCCGCCGCCATGAAAAACCGAACCCAGCCGAACCAGATGAGCCCAACCGCTGGAGGGATCCGTTGGATCACGGCGTTCGCCATTACTGCCCTGACCTGCCATACACGGTCGCGCAACTCGAGCGCACGGGGTTTTAGCCAGCATCAAGGAGGGCCGTAGTACTCAGCAGAAGGCCGACTTGTCCAGGGGGTTGGTCAGTGAGCTCGCGTCCATGTTCCCGCGTGTTCCCAATATCGCAATGAACGTTGCGGAGTTTGAGAGGGCAAGCTACTGCAATCGGGCAATGCTGTGAGCGGCAGCGAAGTGCTGGGGCACGTTGGCTGGTGCGCGTGCCCGTGCCGCGACGTATCCGGAACCCCCAGATTTCGAGGCTGTGCATGGCTCGTGGGCTCAAGTCAGAAGATCCCTTGACAAGCTACTAACGCCATAGTACTAATGTCTTCGTAGTTTACTGAAGGGATATCTCATGACGGCACCGCAACCTACCGAAGGCGAACTGGCAATCCTGCGGGTACTCTGGAGCCGCAAAGGACCGACGACCGTGCGCGAGGTGCACGAGGAGCTGCTTCGCACCAAGGACACTGCATACACCACGGTCTTGAAGATGCTGACGATCATGTCCGACAAGGGCCTGGTTCGCCGGGACGAATCCGAGCGCAGCCACACCTACGTGCCGGTTCATGCCGAGCAGGCAGTGCAGACGTCTCTCTTGAAGGATCTGATGCGACGCGCGTTTTCCGGATCGGCATTGAAGCTGGTTCAACGCGCGCTCGATGACGATACCGCCAGCGCCGAGGAGCTCGAGGCCATCTCGAAGCTGATCGCGCAGGCCAAGGCCAAGCAGAAGCGCTGATGGACGTGCTGTGGAACGCGCAGTTCGGATTCGCGCCGGCACTGGCCCTGGCGCTGCTGCATTCGCTTTGGCAGGGCGCGCTGCTGGCAGCGATGGCGGCGCTCACATTGCGGTTACTGGACCGCCACGGTGCTGCATTGCGCCACACGGTCGGGATGGCATTCCTGCTGGCGATGGTTGCGGTTCCCTCATTGACCTTATCGCGTTTCTGGTCGCAGCCCTCCACCGAGGTGAACGCTGGAATTCTACCGGCGATGACGGCACCGGCAATCGGCGCCACGCCTGGTGTGTTCGTGCAGCAATCCAACGGATTGGCGGCGGCGTTGAGCCTGCTGTGGCTGCTGGGCGTTGCGGTGATGCTCCTGCGGCAACTGGGTGGTTGGCGCTTGATTCGCGCGCTGGAGCGCCACCCGTTCCAGCCATTGCCGCCGGAATGGCAGCAACGGATGGACGCGCTGCAGCAAGCCTTGCGGATTTCGCGCACGGTAGCCGTGCGCCTTGCCGACGATGTCGTGGCGCCGTTCACCGCGCGTGTCTTGCGGCCGGTGATCTGGTTGCCGCTGTCGCTGTTGACCCGGCTACCGCGTGAGCAATTCGAGGCGCTGCTCGCCCATGAGTTGGCACACATCCGTCGCCTGGACTGGCTATGGAATGCCCTGCAGTGCGTGGCCGAGTCCCTGTTGTTCTTCCACCCGTGCGCATGGTGGTTGAGCCGGCGCATCCGGCAGGAACGCGAAAATGCTTGTGATGATCTGGCGGTCGCGGCCTGCGGGGACGCGATCGCCCTGGCCGAGGCGCTTGCCGATCTCGAGCGCCATCGATATTCCGTCCCCCGCTTGTTGCTTGCAGCCCAAGGAGGCTCACTCATGAAACGCATTACACGTCTACTGTCTCGTCCGCCCGCTCGCACTAGCCGGTGGATGCCGCTCGGCCTTGTCGCTTTGTTGGCCTCGGGCATCGCGATCGCCACGCAGTTGGATCCTTCCAAGCACCAGTTGCCTCTACTGCGCATCGAATCGTCCACCGAAGGCACCCTGCGTCCCGGCGACTACCGTGAGATCACTGCCCGTGGCCTGGACAAGCAACGCTACTACCGCGCCAGTGTCGACGCCCGCGGCCGAATTACCGAGGCCTACAAAGAGGATGGCACGCCGCAAGTGATCGACTCCGCTGCGCGCTCGTGGATCAATGAAGTGGCACGCCTGAGTGTTCCGGCACCTCCGTCACCGCCTCCGCCGCCGTCTGCGGCTCCGCCATCGCCGCCATTGCCGATGACCGAGGGCGGTCCGTCAGCACCACCCGCACCTCCAACGCCACCGCCGCCCCCGTCCGTCGCGGACTCGGCCGACTTCAAGTCGATCCTCCGTCTGGTCGCTGCGGATTCGGCTGTGGGCAAGAGGATCGGCAACCCGATGGCAGTGATGCCTGACTCGATCGACGGTGAGATGCGCATGCACGGCAGCAACGACGAAACCGGCAATGCGAGTCTTTCTTTCGTGCTCAGTGGACCCCAGGGCCTGGCCCGAATCGTCGTGTTCGCAACGCGTGCGCAGGGGATCTGGGCCATTACCACCTTGGATGTGCAGCCGTTTGCCGGCTGAGTTTTTTGACCTAATGTACTAACCGCATAGTAGTACGCCCCGCGACTTGTCGCCCTCGAATTGGTGATTCCCGTGATCAGAACCCGTTCTTTCCCCGCCAAGCTCTGGATGTGCTTGTTGGCTTGCTCGCTGGCACTTTCCGCCGGTGCGCTTGCAGCAGCGGCGCAAGAAGGCACTCCAGCCCGCACGAATTCCATACAACAATTCCTGTTTTCGGCGGAGTCATCCGCGGGAGTCGAAGCGGAGTTCGACAAAATGGGCGTGGTTCTCACTGACGTGCTGGCAGCGCCTGCGGAGGGCCATACGACCTGGGTCACCGGGACCGGTCCGAGCGGATTTCCAGCGCCTTACAGGATTGACTCTGCCAAAGGACGCTTTCATGTCTACGCGGATCGGCGTCGACCCCAGCATCCCATCGCACCGCTACCGTATGAGTCGCAGGAAGTGATGTTCGATACGCCGAACCCTGCAGTTTCGCCGGTGGGCACGCTTACCTATCCGGGGTCAGGCACAAACTTTCCAGCAGTTGTACTGGTGGCGGGTACTGGCCCCCACACGCGCGACGCCGGCATGTCGCTCCACAAGACCCTCCTCGTGCTGGCGGATCACCTGACTCGACAGGGGTTTGCGGTGCTTCGGTACGATAAGCGCGGAATCGGGCTGACTGGAGGTGCGCTCCATCCGGGTTCGACCACTGATGACTACGCTGCCGATGCTCTTGCTGCGGTTCGCTTCCTGAAACTGCAACCGAATATCAATGCGGCAAGGATTGGACTAGTCGGCCACAGTGAGGGCGGAATCATTGCTGCAATGGTCGCCGCCGAAGCGCCGGAGGACGTGGCATTCATCGTGATGCTTGCGGGAACCGGACTGCCCGGTCTGGAAAACCAGAGCCTGCAGGGAGCCGCATTCGCGCGCGCCGACGGAGTCCCGGAACCGCTGATCCGCCTCAACCAGAAGCTGGAGCGGGTACAGCTCGAAATCGCGGCCAGCAAGCTGGGGCGTCAGGAAGCGCTCGATGCCACGCGCATGGCAACAGAAGCACTGTCGGCTGAGGACAAAATAACGCTTGAAATCCCGCCCGAAGGACTTCCTGCCGAAGCGTTCGAGAACCTGGTTTCGCCATGGTTTCGTCGCTTCCTGGCGCTGGACCCGCGCACTTACCTGGAAAAGGTGAGATGCCCCGTGCTCGCGCTTGTGGGCGACAAAGACCTGCAGGTGCCACCTGCCGAAAATCTTCAAGGGATTGAGCGCGCGCTTGAACGGGGTGGAAACCCACACGCAACCGTGCGCCAGCTTCCAAGTATCAACCACAACCTCCAGACAGCCAGAACTGGCAAGTTGAGCGAGTACTTCCTGATTGAGGAAACCGTCGCCCCGTCAGTGCTGGCGCTGATGTCGACATGGATGAAGGACGTGGCAGCAAACAGCAGGTAACGACTCCTGCGGCGTTGGATCGCTTCAGTACTTTCCCGAGCGGCTGGATCAGTGACTTGGCCAGACTTTCACCAAATCAGGAACCAACTGTGGCAGCCGAGTGCCGCGCCCATGCTTTACGCCACCCATTCGGGCGCTCTCCGGGCGCCCGCCGTTCGCGACTATCGCCCGAGGTCGCCGCCATTCCGAGATCTACGATGCGCATTCCCCTCACAATTGCCATTCTGTCCGCGCTAGCCGCGCCGGTTACCCACGCCATCGAGATCGACGAACGATCGACAGCCCTGCTCGTTCTCGGACTTGCTATCTCCCCGACCGCAGTGGCAGGCGACCTCGAGCCACCAGCCTATGCCTCGAACCTGCGTCGCACCGTGCAGCTTGATGGTGCGGGCGGGCAGCGATTTGCAATCGAAGATCGAATGCGGCACTACAAGGTGCCCGGAGTCAGTGTCGCGATCGTGGAAGGCTGCAGGGTGGTCGATGCCAGGGGCTTCGGATACGCGACGCCGGAAGGCCGGCCCGTGCGCCCCGAAACCGTATTCCAGGCCGGCTCCGTTAGCAAGGTCGTGGCGTCGGCAGGGGCGTTGACGCTTGTCGAGGACGGTCTCTTGTTGCTGGATGAAGATGTGTCGCGGCACCTTGGCGGGTGGGCACTACCCCGCACCGAAGCCTTTGACCACAGTCCAGTTACGCTGCGGCAACTGCTGACGCATAGCGCCGGCCTGACCGTGGCTGGGTTCAACGGCTATCCGGTCGGCGCAAGGTTGCCGACCCTGACGGAGATCCTGGAGGGCAAGCCGCCCGCCAACACGGGGCCGGTGCAGATCGAAACAAAGCCCGGGACGCGCTGGAGCTACTCGGGCGGCGGCTTCATGGTGATGCAGGCGATGATGGAAGAGGCAAGCCAGAAGTCCTTTCAGGACCTGATGCGGGAACAGGTGCTGCTGCCCGCTGGCATGCAGCACAGTGTCTACCACCCGCTCAACGAGGGATCGGCTGTAGTAGACGCGGCCACGGGTACGCAGGCCGACGGCACCCCGATCCAGGGCGGCTGGCTACAGAATCCCGAGTACGCCGCGGCCGGGCTTTGGTCGTCGCCCAGTGACCTGTCCCGCTTCGCAATTGAACTGGTCCGTTCGATGCGTGGCGAGAAAGGAGCGCTTCTGGAACCCGGCAGCGCCCGAGAAATGATGCGACGCCAGATCGGCGACTGGGGCTTGGGGCTGGAAGTGTCTCCCGACGGCGTGCCCGTCAAATTCAGTCACACCGGCGCCACGATTGGCTACCGCACCCTTTGGCTGATGTTCCCGGAGACCTGCCAGGGTGCGACGATCATGATTAATGCCGACGAGGGCATGGCCCTCGCCTACGAAGTGGCCCGCGGCATTGCCGATCAGTACCGCTGGCCCGATCCCATGGTCTCAGAGCACGTGGCTTATATAGCAACGACGCAGGAAGTCTCAAACCTTTTCATCGGCACCTACCAGCTGCGCAACTTCCCGGCGGAGCGTTTCCAGGTGGAGCGGCGGCCGGGCGGCGACCTGACCTGGTCGCGCCTGGGGCGCGGGCATAAGCACTTGGTAGCGTCCAGCCGTGACCAGCTCCTGTCACCCGACAGCGGGATGCGCCTGGTCGCACTTGAGCGCGCAGAGGGGACCGGCATTGTGGACACACTGGAGTTGCGCTTTCCGGGCGGCATCAACATTGCTGAGCGGGTCAAGCCGTAACGATCGCCTGCAGTGACCCAAACAACGAAACAAACTGACCGTAGGCGCCGAACGCCATGGCTGCACGCGTTAGAGCCCGCCGTACCCATGCAAGGGATCACAGCCACCAACCGCCCTACCCTGGAGTGCTATGAAAGCGTTCGTTTATGAAACATATGGGGCGCCGGACGTGCTTCGTCTGATGTGTTTGGCAAAGCCCATCCCTCAGAAAGATGAAGTTCTCATAAGGCTGCATGCAACCACTGTGACCTCCGGGGACTCAAGGGTGCGTAGTCTCCGTATGCCAGTGGGCTTGGGACTGATAGCGCGAATCGCGCTTGGATTCTTCAGGCCAAGGCGACCAATTCTCGGAACGGAGCTCGCTGGGGAGATCGAGGCGGTTGGTAGCGAGGTTGTCAATTTCAAGGCCGGTGATCAGGTCTTCGCGTTTGGTGGCACCTCCATGGGCTGTCACGCGGAATACAAGTGCATGCGAGAAACAGGAATGTTGGCGTTAAAACCTCGGAACTTGACGCCCGACGAGGCCGCTGCACTTTCGTTCGGCGGCACCACCGCACTGGACTTCTTCCGGAGAGGAAATCTAAAACGGGGAGAAAAAGTGCTCATTAACGGTGCTTCAGGAAGCGTAGGCACGGCGGCGGTACAACTTGCCAGATACTTCGGCGCCGATGTAACCGGAGTGTGCAGCTCCGCGAACCTGGAAATGGTGAGGTCTCTGGGCGCCGATCACGTGATTGACTACACCGAAGAAGACTTCACGAAGAATGGAGAAGTCTATGACGTCATCATGGATACCGCCGGCACGGCGCCGTATTTCCGAAGCAAGGGCTCACTGAGACCTGGAGGCCGCCTGCTTCTGGTTCTAGCGGGGCTACCGGACATGCTCGCCATCCCATGGGTTTCCATGACAACCACCAGGGCTATCGTCGCCGGCGTCGCGGCCGAGTGCCAAGAGGACTTGCTGTTTCTTGCTGAATTGGCAGAGGCGGGGCATTTCAGACCAGTGATCGATCGGCGTTTTGCCTTCGAGCAGATCGTTGAGGCTCACCAGTACGTCGACTCCGGCCGAAAAAAAGGAAATGTCGTGGTGACTCTAGGCTGACCTCAAGCGGTCTTGCGAACCTGAGTTCACCCGCAGGTTCAGCGGCCCGATCGCGACGGAGCCGCGCCGGCTGCCTGAGACACCCAGGCCTTCTTTCGTGCACTGCTGCGAGTTCAAGGACGCACGACCATTCTGTGTTTCGATGAGGAATTCGATCGCAGATTTGTAACGGACGCGACATTCGACGTCTGCTTTGGGTGGCGTTCCGCCGCCAGGGAAGGCCTTGGTTACGCCGGCCTCAGCCGCGCGGACCCAGCGGGTCAGCAGGGCCGGGGTGACGCCAACCTCCAGGGCGGTCTTTCGGTAGCTGGACTTTGACCTGCGGGCCAAATCGACCAACTCCTGCTTGTACTCCGGGCTGTAACCCTTGCGCTTGGACATGGACACTGCTTTGACCCAGTATGGATCTAAGTGAAAGTGTCCGCCGAATCGGGGTAGAACCCGAACGCAAAAAACCTTGGGCGGTATACATTATGCGGACTCCAACCGCGCTCCAACGGGAGACACCCATGCAAATCGGAATGATCGGTCTAGGAAGAATGGGCGCCAACATGGCGCGACGGCTGATCCAAGGGGGCCATCGTTGCGTGGTTTTCGACACATCGCCGATGGCAGTGAAGCAGATGACGGAGGAAGCGGCCATAGGCGCCACCTCGCTCGCAGACCTCGTGGCGAAACTGGAGCAACCGCGCGCAATCTGGATGATGGTTCCAGCGGCGTTCGTGGACCAGCTCATCACCGACCTCCTGCCCCACCTCGAGCCAGGCGACATCCTCGTCAACGGCGGCAATTCCTACTATGTGGATACCCAGCGGACTGCCAGGGAACTGGCAGCCAGGAAGATCCACTACATCGATTGCGGCACGAGCGGCGGCGTGCTGGGCCTGGAGCGCGGCTACAGCCTCATGATCGGCGGACCGGATCAGGCGGTGAAGCGGCTCGACCCGGTGTTCAGGACGCTGGCACCCGGCGTGGGCAGCATCCCAGCCACCCTCGGGCGCGACAAGCTGGACGGTACTGCCGAACAGGGCTATCTGCACTGCGGGCCGAGCGGCGCCGGCCACTTCGTGAAAATGGTGCACAACGGCATCGAATACGGACTGATGGCGGCGTATGCCGAAGGCATGAACATTCTCAAGCACGCCAATGTGGGCAAGGACGCACACGCCGCCGATGCCGAAACGACTCCGCTGCGAAACCCCGAGGCTTTCCAGTTCGATCTCAATGTGCGCGACATCGCCGAGGTCTGGAGGCGCGGCAGCGTGGTCTCGTCCTGGCTGCTGGACTTGACCGCCGCTGCGCTGACCAGGGATCCGACGCTCGCGACGTTCGAGGGCCGGGTATCGGATTCCGGTGAAGGGCGCTGGACGATCAAGACTGCCATCGACGCGGGCGTCCCGACCCCGGTGCTCAGCACCGCGCTCTACTCGCGATTCAACTCACGCGGCGAAGCCGAGTTTGCCGACAAGCTGCTGTCCGCGATGCGGTTCGAGTTCGGCGGGCACATCGAGAAGTCGGCGGGAAAGTAGCCATTCCTGCCGAACTCGGTGGGCGTGCGGCGTCGCTCGCCTATGCTGAAACGCTGCGCGGCGTCAGTTGGGGCGTCGCAGCCGATCAACACGGTGCCGACTCCTCGGGCTTTGGATCATGCCAGCCCGCATCACCGACAAAGATGTCCGCTGCAGCCGACGGTCCCCAACTGCCGGGCGCGTAGTCCTGCACCGGACCGCCATCGGCAAGCGCAGGGGCGATCACCCGCCAAGCCGCCTCTACGCTATCGTCGCGCGTGAAGAGCGCGGGGTCGCCGCGCAGCGCGGCGCGCAGCAGTCGCTCGTAAGGCAGGTCCTGTCCGGGTGGCTCATGGCGGGCAATCAGCTCCACCGGCTCGCCGCTCATGGTCTCGCCGTGCTGCTTGACCCGTGCGCCCGCCGAGATCGTCACATCGGGGCTGAGCCGGAAACGGAAATAGTTCGACGTGGCCGCGCTGATCTCGTCGAAGATCGCCAGCGGTGGGCACTTCAGGTTCACCCTGACTTCGGTGGCGGTGATTGGCAGGCACTTGCCGGCCCGGATGTTGAACGGCACGCCGGCCCAGCGCCAGGTGTCGATGTACAGGCAAAGCGCGGCAAAGGTTTCAACCTGGGAATCTGCCGCCACGCCCTTCTCGTCGCGATAGCCGCGGTACTGGCCGCGCACCAGTTGCGCCGGGTCCAGCGGCCGCATCGCGCGAAAAATACGCAGCTTCTCGGCGCGTACGGACTCCGTATCGCGCCCTGTCGGCGCATCCATCGCCAGCAGGGCGATCACCTGCAGCATGTGGTTCTGCACGACGTCGCGGAGCGTTCCGACCTCTTCGTAAAACGCGCCGCGGCCCAGCACGCCGAAGTCCTCGGCCATGGTGATCTGCACACTGTCGACATGGTTGCGATTCCAGACCGGCTCCAGGAAGGCGTTGGCGAAGCGGAAGTACAGCAGGTTCTGCACCGCCTCCTTGCCCAGGTAGTGATCGATGCGGAACACTGAAGATTCGGCGAATACCTCGTGCAGCGTGCGGTTGAGCGCCTGTGCGGAGGCAAGATTGCGACCAAAGGGCTTTTCGACGATCACCCGGGCATGGGTGGCACAGCCGGCGTTCCCCAGGCCCTGGACTACTGTGCCGAACAGGCTCGGTGGAATCGCCAGATAGTGCAGCGGCCGGGTGGCGGTGCCCAGCGTCTGCTTCAGGCGCTGGTATGTCGCCGGATCCGCGTAGTCGCCATCGACGTATTTCAGTTGCGCCGACAACCTGGCGAAGGCGTCGGCGTCGAGACCGCCATTGTCATCCAGGCTGCGGCGCGCGCGCTCGCGCAGTTTGTCCAAGGTCCATCCGGCGCGGGCCACGCCAATGATCGGAATGTCCAGCTCGCCGGCGCGAACCAACGCCTGCAGCGCCGGGAAGATCTTCTTGTACGCCAAGTCGCCGGTGGCACCGAAAAAGACGAAGGCATCCGAGCGTGGTTCTGTCATGGCAGTACTCCACTCCATCGGCACTGGCGAAACAACGATGCTAACCCACCCTTGTGCATACCCACACAGGGGTTTGGATCCGGGGAAATCGACTGCGGATACACCCGCTGCGCCGGATCAGGCAGCGGCAGGGCGTGCCGCCGCCGCTGTACGGAAACTAAACCCCCAACTGATTTTCACATCCCTGGAGCATCCTTTGCCGTATCAAGAGACTCATATGGAAGCCACGCCGGCCGCGGAGCGAAATGATGAACCGACGCACCCTGTTGCATGGTATCGCCGCCCTCGCGGCCCTGCCCCTGTTGCCTGCCTGTTCGCAGGCTTCCCCTGGAACGAACGCCGCATCCGCCACGGCGCAGGGGTCGGCGGCGGCAAAGTCCGCCGCCGGGTCCAGTGGCGCCAACCAGTCCATGGGCGAAGTGAAGATGTTGGACGTCCCGCATTCCTATTGGCGCGACAAGGTGAGCCCCGCCGCCTACGAGGTACTGTTCGATGAAGACACCGAAGTCGCCTTCAGCAGTCCGCTGGACAAGGAAAAGCGCGACGGCACCTTCGTTTGCGCTGCCTGCCAGCTGCCGCTGTTCGACAGCACCACCAAGTTCGACAGCGGCACCGGCTGGCCCAGCTTCACCGCGCCGATCGCCGGCCGCATGGGCACCAAGCGGGACTTCAAGCTGATCTGGCCGCGCACGGAATACCACTGTGCGCGCTGCGGCGGCCACCAGGGGCACGTGTTCGATGACGGTCCGGCGCCGCGCGGCGAGCGCTGGTGCAACAACGGCCTGGCGCTGGCGTTCGTACCGCAGGGCCAGCCCCTGCCGGCACTGAGGGGTTGAGATGATGAGCTTTAAAAAACGATACCAGGGTCTGTTTGCGAAGCGGGTGAACCAGGCGAAGTGGCTGCTGGCGTGCTTGCTGCTGACGGCATCGGTCACGGCGTGCGCGCGAAGCGCCCCGGAATCCGCGGCGCCCACCCAGGCCGAGGGCGCCAACACCGCCACGGCAATCTTCGCGGGCGGCTGCTTCTGGTGCATGGAGCCGCCGTACGACAAGCTGCCCGGGGTGATTTCCACCACGTCGGGCTACACCGCGGGCCGTACGGCAAATCCCAGCTACGAACAGGTCTCGTCGGGCGGCACCGGACACGTCGAGGCGGTAAAGGTGGTGTACGACCCGGCCAAGGTCAGCTACGCGAAGCTGCTGGAAGTGTTCTGGCGCAATATTGACCCGACGGTGCTCAATCGCCAGTTCTGCGATGTCGGGGACATGTACCGCAGCGGCATCTACCCGGCCGATGACCAACAGCGGCAATTGGCCGAAGCCAGCAAGACGGCGCTGCAGGATTCGGGCCGCTTTCCCGGCGGCATCGCCACCGAGATCGAGCCGGCGTCGGCCTTCTATGCGGCCGAGGACTATCACCAGGACTACTACGTGAATAACCCGGTGCGCTACAAGTTCTACCGCTTCAACTGCGGCCGCGACCAACGCCTGAGCGAGCTGTGGGGCAAAGCCGAGTCTTGATGGCGCCGGGTTATTGCACCGCCCTCGCCCGCCAGGCGCGTATTTTCAAAGAGTCATTGGGGTACGCCTGAAGTCTATTCAGAGTCTTGGGCCAGTCCATCGATCTCAGCGGCCAGCTGCAGCACGCTGCTGCGCTGTGCCTCCAGGTCGGTGGCGACGTTGATGTTCATCTGGCCAAGGACCGTGCTCAGCCTTGCGAACTCGGGGTCGGCGGCACCTTGCGCTGCCTTGGCCATGGCCGCCGCCGCTTCCTGCACATGCGCGTTGGCCGTGCCGAAGTTGCGTTCATCCAGGTCGACGGAGGTCCGATACAGGGCCGCGCTGGCCGAAAGCAGTTGATTGCGTTCGATGGTGCTTGCCAGTGCCTGCTGCGTACCCTGAAGGTCTTTCTGGATCGCGAGCAGGGCCTGTTCATGTTCGGCCGTCTGCGCGGCGATGCGGCTGCTGCCTTGGATTGAGGCCGTGAGGTAGCCTGCCGCGACCAGCACGATGGCAACCACCGTCGCCAGGAGCACCAGTTTCAGGGTCCTGAAGCGGGAGGGAGAGGTCGGATTTCCGGTGTCGGTGGCGTTCATTTCGCGTCTGACTCCTGGGGAATGGGCCGGTGCACACTACGATGGCAACGAGGGTACCGAACGCCAACATTACCCGAAACCACGCCAACCATGGCCCAACCGCAGCCAACCAGAGTTGTTGAGGAAATATGACCGAGCCCAAGCTGACGCACGGCGAGCCAATCGACTGGCTGCAGCATCAATGGGTGATTGCCGGAGTGGTCGCCTCGGCGGCGCGGTTTGCACCCATCCCCTTCTTCGACGACGCGATCAGGACCCAGTGCCGGCGCTTCGTTGTATCGCGGACACTCGCGGCATCGGATACGTCGCTGACAACCGCCAGCCTGAAGCCGCTGTATGGCGAATCGGGCGGACTGGTGGCCAGAAGCCTGCGCGCAATCGCGAAGGCGCCGCTCAAGTTGCTTCTTTTCCCCGTCCGCAAGATCGCCTTGATGGCGACCTCAATCCACGGCGTTCCGATGGAAATAATGAAGACCGTTCTGCTGGGCCGCACCCTGAGGCGGCAGCTTTCGTCCGGTCAGATTGACCCCGGCCGTGCCGAGGCCATGCGCTCGGCTTTTGAAGAGGCTTTTGCACGGATGGATTTTCACGCCCTGCGAGCAGGCATCTCTGACTCCCTGCGCGGCGTGCGCAGTTGGAAGAAATCGGCGATCACAATGGCCAGAAGTCTTTCCAGACACAGCTTGGCGCCGGGGGAAGCAATGCCGGCCGACGATCGGATCGAGTTGACCGCATCGAGGGTTCAACAAGTTCTGGATCGACCAGAGACTACAAAGTTGTTCGCTGAATTCGACCGGCGATTCGACCAGGCCTACGCCGGACGTTTAGCGACTCCACCCAGGTAAGACGGTGTTGTCAGCTGAAGGCCTCGACCCGTCCCCCACCCAGGTGGTTGGCCAGGGCCTCGGACAGGATGCTGCGCGCCGAGTTGTGCTTGCGCAGGAACAGCATGCGGAACGGGCGTTCGGCCTCGCGCAGCGGACTAGACATGTGCCGACGCCTTCGCCGGCTCGGACGCTTCCGCCGCCAGCGCGCCGCCGCAGCTTGAGCCCTGCCCCGCCGTGCAGCCGAAACAATGGCCCGCCACGCCGATCTGCCGCGGGACGTTGCCGTCAAGCAGGTCGCGCAGGTGCGACACCTCGTCACGGCCGCCCAGGTTGAGCTTGAGCATCTGGTTGAAATCGCAGTCGTAGATATTGCCCTGGTAGTCGACGCTGATCGTGGTCCGGCACATCACGCCGTCCAGGTTCTCGTCCCGGTGCGCGCCGCGCAGCGTGGCCACGTAGTCGTCGAACTTGCCCTTGGACACCAGCCAGGAACCGAAGCGCTGGATCGGCATGTTGGCCAGCGCGTACAGCCGGTTGAAGCGGATCCCGAAGTTCTCTTCAAGCAGGTGTTTGTAGTCCGCTTCCAGCGCCTCCTGCCCCGGCGGCAGGAAAGCCCCGTTGGGGTTGTAGACCAGGTTGAGCACCAGGCCGCTGCCGGGCGCTGCGTAGCCAAGCGCGTTGAGCGTGGTCAGGGCGCGGATCGAACTTTCGAACACACCGCTGCCGCGCTGCTCGTCGACATTGGCCTGGCTGTAGCACGGCATCGATGCCACCGCCTCGATGCGGTTCTCGGCCAGGAATCCGCCTACCCATTCATAGCCGGGCTCTTCCATGATGGTGGGGTTGAGCCGGTCCATTACGTGCAGGCCGCGCTGGCGGGCCTGGGTCACCAGCCAGCGGAAGCCGGGATTCATCTCGGGGCTGCCGCCGGTCAGGTCGAGCGTGGCCACGCCCAGGCGCTCGGCCACCTTCAGCGCCAGCTCCATCGTTTCGCGATCCATCAGTTCGGTGCGGCGCGGACCGGCATTGACGTGGCAGTGGATGCAGCTGAGGTTGCACAGGTAACCCAGGTTCAGCTGCAGGGTGTCGATCCGCGTCCGGCGGATCTCCGGGAACGGTATGTCCTTGAGGCGTGGCCAGGTGTCATGCATGAGGCGCTTCTGCCTTTTCTTCTTGAGGGGGACGGGACAGGAAGGGCTGGCGCAGCAGGCGCCAGAGCCCTTGTCCCTCGGGTTGTGAATAGCCCACCAGGCCGATCGCCATCGCTTCGTGGCCATCGCGCGGCTGCTCGCGCGCGGTGCCGAACAGGCGGTCCCAGACGATGAGGATGTTTCCGAAATTCCGGTCGTGCTCGTCCCGGTCGATGCCGTGGTGGACCCGGTGCCAGTCCGGCGTCACCAGCAGCTTGCGCACTGCGGACTCCACGCGCGCCGGCAGCCGCAGGTCGGCATGCGTGAACAGCGACATCCCGAGCAGCATCAGTTCGTACACCACCACGCCCGCCACGGGCGCGCCCAGCGCCAGCACCACGCCCAGCTTGAACGCCGCCGAAGGCACGATCTCGAACGGATGGAAGCGTAGCCCCAGGCTGACATCGAAGCCCGGGTCGCTGTGGTGCACGCGGTGGGCGCGCCATAGCAGCGGAACATGATGAAAGGCGCGGTGCTGCCAGTAGATCGCGAAATCCATGGCCACCAGGGTCGCGCCGAAGGCGAGCGCCGATGGCACCGGCCAGACGTTGAACAGCCCGATGCCCGCCTCCGCCGCCCACAGTGCGGCGACTGCACCGGTGACGGGCACCAGCACGCGCGCGGCCAACGTGGACAAAGCAATCAGCCCGAGGTTGCGGCGCCAGCGCGAACCACTGGCGTCGCCGCGAGCCGGGCGCCACCACTGCAACAGGCCCAAACCAAGCAGCAGCGCCAGCATCAGACCCAGCTTCGCCAGCGCGTCGTAGGCCAGGAGCGCGCTCATGCCGATGCCCCGGCGCCGAGCCCGGCGTCCTGCATCCATTCCAGCAGCCGCTGCTGTTCAAGCGTGGGGGATGGCAGGGCCTGCAGCTCGCCGCAGGCCACCGCAATATCCTCGACGCGGTCCACGTCGCAGAGCAGATCGAGCTCCAGCCACTGGCCGTAGGGTGACATGGCCTGGGCGAATTCGTGGGCTGTCGTCGCCTCGCTGTAGCTTGGCTGCAGCCACGCTTCCGGCGGCAGGGACACGTTGCCGCCGAACAGCCAGAAGCCGCCGTCACGGGCGCGGCCAATCACCAGGCGCGGCTCGGCGGAATCGAGCCACCGCGCGGCCTGCGTCAAGCACTCTTCGCGCAGCTGCGGCGCATCGGCACCGACCAGCAGCGCGAATCCACCGGGCCGGCGCAGCTGGCGGTAAACCGCGTCCATCCGCTCGCCCAGCGTGCCCGGCCCCTGGAAAAGGCAAGGCAGGTCCTTCCAGGCATTGCCCGCCATCGCTTCGCGCTCCGCCACCGCCCAGTGGGCCGTGAAACCGGCCGCCTGGCCGGCGCGGACCGCCACGGAGGCCACGGCCTCGGCGGCAGCCAGATGGAACGCCTCCGCCTTGAGCCGGCCGAAGTGCTGGGCAAGCCGGGTTTTCACCGGCGACTGCCCGGGCGTCTTGACGAAGATCGCGAGGCCGCCGCTCACCGCGAGACCTCGCTGCGCGCAAAGCGTCGCGCCTGCATCAGCGTGGCGGCCAGGTGCGACACCGTCGTTCCCAACCAACCTTGGCGCCGGTACTTGCGCGCACTGGTCCAGAGATCGGCGCCGACGGGCCTCAGCGGCACGCCGGCGCGACGCGCCCGCCAGACCAGCGCGTGGTCCTCGGCGCTGGGCAGGCTTTCGTCGAAACCACCGAGGGCTTGGAACGTGTCGCGATGCATCACGAACCCCTGGTCGCCGAAAGGCAACTGCAGCCATCGGCTGCGCACGCGCGCGCCCCATTCGTTCAGCCGCACCAGGCCCGGGCCATCGGCCAGAAAGCGCAGGTCGAAATAGCCGATGCCGTCGGGCGAGCCGGCCAGATACTGCTCCAGGCAGGCGAACGCGTCCGCCGACAGGCGCGAGTCGGCGTGCAGGAACCACAGCCAGGGCGCGGCGGTGGCGGCGGCACCGGCATTCATCTGCGCCGCCCTTCCCTGCCGCGACACGACCAGGCGCAGCCGTTCCCCGGCGACCGGGAGCTCAGCAGGAACGGCGTCCGGGGTGTGCACCACGGTCAGCCCGGCCACGGTCGACGACAGCAGCGACGGCAGCAACTGGCGCCAGGCGAGCTCGCCCGGCCCCAGCGGAATGACGATGGCAATCGGGCTGGCCATGGGCTCAGCAGCACGCACCGGCCGCGGCGGGCGCGAGGGCGCCCGGGTTTGCGCAGCCGTTGTGCAGGCGGGTCTGGAAACTCATCGCGGGGATCCTCTCGGTCACTGAAGTCGTCATGGGGCAACATCCGATATTTCGCGCTCGCCGGAGAAGCAGCGGCAGCCGCTCTTCCTATCGAACACCAACGACAGTGAATTTTGCGATAACGAGCGCCGGAGCCTCGGCAAGCGGGCCACGGCTCAGCCCCGCCGCCAGGCAAAGAAGCGCTGGGCCCAGCGCAGCGCCGCCGCCGGCGCGTGGTTGCGCTTCCAGACGCCGGCCACGGCCTTGTTCGATTCGGCCAGGGTCGGGTAGGTGTGGATGGTGCCCAGCAGCTTCTCCAGGCCCAGCCCGTGCTTCATCGCCAGCACGAACTCCGCCAGCAGGTCGCCCGCGTGTTCGCCGACGATGCAGGCGCCCAGGATCTTGTCCTTGCCCGGCACCGTGAGCACTTTCACGAAGCCGTGGTCGCTGGAATCGGCGATGGCGCGGTCCAGGTCGTCCAGGCCATAGCGGGTGACTTCGTAGGCGATGCCCTGCTCCTTCGCTTCGTCCTCGGACAGGCCAACCCGTGCGACCTCCGGGTCGCAGAAAGTCGCCCAGGGGATCACGCGATAGTCGATGGTGAAACTCCAGAACGGCGCCAGCAGCGCGTTGACGCTGGCGTACCAGGCCTGGTACGAGGCGACGTGGGTGAACTGGAACGGACCCGCCACGTCGCCGCAGACGTGGATGTTGGGGAAGTTGGTGCGCAACAGGCCGTCGGCGGCAACCGTGCCGCGCTTGGTCAGCGCCACCCCCAGCTCGGACAAGCCAAAGCCCTCGACGTTGGCCTTTCGGCCGAGCGCGACCAGCAGGCGATCAAACTCGATCACGACCTCCTGGCCGTCGGCCTCGCAGACCAGCCGGCCGCCCTCGCCCACCGCTTCCACCCGCACTGCCTTGTGCGCGGTGGCCAGGCGGATGCCCTCGCCGGTAAACCTGGCCGCCACTTCAACGGCGGCGTCCGCGTCCTCGCGCGGCAGCAGCCGCGGCGCCATCTCCACGATCGTGACCGCGCTGCCGAAACGCGCGAAGCACTGCGCCAACTCGCAGCCGATCGGCCCGCCGCCCAGCACCACCAGCCTGCCCGGCAGCTGGCGCAGCTCCCAGAGATTCTCCGAGTTCAGGTAGGGCACGGTGGCCAGTCCCGGGATCGGCGGCACCAGCGGCCGGGCACCGGTGGCAATGACCAGGCTGCGGGCGCTGATGCGCCGGCCGTCGACCTCGACCTCCCAAGGCGACACCAGCCGCGCCTCACCCGTTATGACGTCGACACCCAGCCCGGTGTAGCGCTCGATCGAATCATGCGGCGCGACCTTCGCCACCACGTCCTGCACGCGTTCCATCACGTCGGCGAAGTCGAACTGGGTCTCCATCCGGGCGATGCCGTACTTCTTGCTGTCCCGGCCCTGCTGGACCAGCTTGGCCGAGCGCAGCAGCGCCTTGGAGGGCACGCAGCCGGTATTGAGGCAGTCGCCGCCCATCTTGTGCCGCTCCACCAGGGCCACCTTCGCCTTCACCGCCGCGGCGATGTAAGCCGAGACCAGGCCGGCCGAACCCGCGCCGATCACCACCAGGTTGTAGTCGAACCGGCGCGGGCGGACATGGCCGCGATACACCTTGCGGGAAGCGAGCCAACCCACGCCCCAGCGGGCCAACAGGGGCAGCGTGCCCAGCAGCGCGAAGGCGGCCAACAGCCCGGGCGAGAGGATGTCGCCCGGGCTTTGGATGCGGACCAACTGGGTGCCGGCGAACACGAAAGCCACGGTCCCGGGCAGCATGCCCAGCTGGCTCACGACGTAGAAGGTGCGCACCGGCAGCTTGACCAGGCCGGCCAGCAGGTTCACCAGGAAGAACGGCATCACCGGCACCAGGCGCAACGTGAACAGGTAGAAGGGTCCGTCCTTGGCCATGCCGGCATCGAAGCGCGCCAAACGCTCGCCGTAGCGCGAGACCAAGGTGTCGCGCAGCAGGAAGCGCGAGGACAGCATGGCCAGCGTGGCGCCGACGCTGCTGGCGAACGAGGCCAGCAGCACGCCCTCGACCAGCCCGAACACCGCGCCCGCGCCCAGGGTCAGGATGGCCGCGCCGGGCAGCGAGACGGCCGTCACCAGCACGTACAGCGCGAAGAACCCGCCGGCCGCCAGAAGCGCATTGTCCTGGGTCCAGGCCACCAGCTGCGCCTGGTGCAGGCGGAGGTTTTCGAGCGAAAGCTGGCCCAGCAGCCCGCTGCGCCACAGCACCAGTGCCACCAGCGCCAGCACCGCCACCACCGCCAGCCGGCCTGCCGTCTTGCCCTTGATCGCCATTCAACGCTCCAGTTTCGGGAAACTTGGCCCCACTATGGGGGTTACATACCAGTACAGAGTATTGCCGGGCGGGAAAAGATTCGCCGTGGGTGAACAGCCAAAAGTAAAGCCCACGGGCCCGCGATCGCGGGCCCGTTTCATTGGCGTTGGTCAAGGTCGGTCAGATACAGCCGCAGGTCGAACTCCCACTGGTGGTAGTCCGGCGCCATGTGCGTGCACAGCTGGTAGAAGGCCTTGTTGTGGTCGGATTCCCTGAAGTGTGCCAATTCGTGCACCACGATCATTTCCAGGAACTCGGCCGGCGCTTCCCTGAACACGGTGGCGATCCGGATCTCGCGGCTGGCCTTGAGCCGGCTGCCCTGCACCCGGGAGATGGCGGTGTGCGTGCCCAGTGCGTGCTTCATCACCTGCAGCTTGGCGTCGTAGACCACCTTGCCCAAGGGCACCGATTTGCGCAGGTGGCGATCCTTTATGCCTTGGACGTACTCGTAAAGCTGGCCGTCACTGCGCACGGCGTGCGGCTGGCCGTACTTCTCGGCCAGCACCGTGCCAAGCCGGTCCTGCGCGATGATCTCGCGCACGCGCGCCTGCACGTTTTCGGGGTAACCGGCGAGGTATTTCAGCGGTGGCATCGGTAGGCGGGATCAAAAGCGGCCGGCGGGTATGATGTCCCGGATTCCCCCGACAAGACAGCGCACCATGGCCAAGCCCAACCCGCTCCAGGAACAGCTGCTCAAGGCCGGCCTGGTCAAGAAGTCCAAGGTCGCCGAGGTGGCGCGCGCCCAGGACAAGGCCCGTCACGGCAAAGGGCCTGCCGAGGCCAACGACATCCAGCGCGAGGCCGAGCGGACGCGTGAGGAAAAAGCCGAGCGCGACCGCGCGCTGGAAGCCTCGCGCAAGGCCGACGCCCGCGTCAACGAAATGCGCGCCCAGGCGCGCCAGATCATCCAGGACAAGAAGGTGCCGCGCACCGGTGACAGCGAATACCGCTTCACCGCCGACGGGGCCATCCGCACCCTGCTGGTGAACGACGACCTGCGCAGGAAACTGTCGGCGGGCGCGCTGGTCATCGTCCGCCTGGGCGATCGCTACGAACTGCTGCCCCGTCCCGCCGGGGAAAAAGTGCGCGAACGCGACGCCAGCCTGGTGGTGCTGGACCACGGCCAGCCCGCGGGCACTGCGCCGGCCGCCGACAGTTCCGAAGATGATGCGTATTACGCCCAGTTCCAGGTACCCGACGACCTGGTCTGGTGAGCTCGCCGCAGGGTAAGCCAGCCTTTCGTCCGTTTGGGTGGCCTGCCGCACATACGCGGCCTTGGTGGCCCGCATAGACTCTCCAGCAAGGGGGCGCCGCTGGCCATTGACCGCGTCCCGACAGGGGACTCATGAAGTGCATTTTCGCCGCCACGCCTTACCACTTTGCCGTCCAGTATCACTCCTGTGCACTGGTCGCTTCCCACGCTGACGGCGGCTGGGTGATCATCATCGACGGGCTCCCGGCAAACTTTCGCATGCAGGAGTGCCTCGGCGCCGATGGACGGATCGACCTCAGCTGCGCGGTGTTCGTGCCTGCCACCCTGGGAAGACGCGCCGCTGGCAAGCTGCTCACCGCGTTCAACGCCGCACATCCCGGCGTCATCCCTACGCATCTCACTTTCCAGTTCGATCGCGTCCATTGGTGGCAACGCGCCCGCCACGGCTTGCCGCCGAAGCCCGTTTTTGGCGAGATCCAAGGCGGCAGCTGACGATCCCGACCGGTGCTAGCTGCCCGGCGAAAGGAACCTGCGCACGGAGCGCACGGCGCGTGCGTCTTCCAGCGTTTTGTGGGCCAGCTGCGACAGTACTTCGGCGGCCTCGCTGGTCGCGACGTCGATACCCAGCTCGGCGTCGTAGGGCCACTGCGCATCGAGCCTGGTGTAGCGGTCGCGCAGGCGGTCTTCCATCATCGCCTGCACGTGCTGCTGCTGCACCGAGATCAGCGTCAGCAGCAGCCGGCCGTCGGCCAGCCAGTCCACCGCGCCGTCGGTTTCGGACACCGCGCTCGACGGGCGGTAGTCCATGGTGGCAGTGCCGATGGACAGCATGCGGATACGCGACGCGTCCACGCGCATGAAGTGCTCGGCCTCGTGCATCGCCACCTGGTCGGGCGCCACGGCGAACAGGCCACCGTCGGCATACAGGTGCGGGCCCACCCGCACGGCCGGGAAGTAGGCCGGCGCGGCCGACGTGGCCATCGCCACGCTGGCGGCGCGCACGCCCTGGTCACCGCGCGAGCCGCTGGCATGGGGCGATTTGAACACCTTGGTTTGGCTCAGCGTGATGTTCACCGCCGGCACCACCACCGAGTGCAGGGCTTCGCCCAGGGTCTTGCGGCCCAGGTGCTTGGCCAGCGCCTTGTTGAGCGCAACGCCGTTGTACTTGGGGCCCAGCACCGAACGCGTCAGGTCGCGCAGCTTCGCCACGGCGTTGTTGGGCAGGCCGCGCGACGAGAAGATGCGCGTGCCCTGCTCCAGGAAGATCTCGCGGATCTTCGCCATCGGGATCTCGAAAGCCAGCGCGATCGCCAGGATGCCGCCCACCGAGGTGCCGGCAATCAGGTCGAAGCGGCGGCCCAGCGGTTCGCCCGCCTGTTCCTCCAACTCGGCCAGCACGCAGGCGGTGTAGAAGCCCAGATAGCCTCCGCCCGCGAGTGAGAGGATGCGGAATTCGGGACCTTTCTCGACGTCGGCCATGGCATGGGCTCTTTGGAAACGCCTCATTCTCGCCGATCCGGTCCCCTTTTTCCGCACCCGCGTGCAATCCAAGGCGTGCCGGCATCGGCGCATCGTCATCACCATTGACCCGGATCAAGCGCGCGTTCCACGCTGCGTGGTGAACTGGCCCCAGCCGAAGGATCTCCCTCTATGCCCAGTCCCGCTGCCAACGCGTCCCTGCCGCCGGGGCTGACCACGGCCGAGGCCAAGCAAAGCCTGTTGCTGCACGGCCGCAACGACCTGCCCCGTGCCCCCGCGCGCAGCTTCTGGCAGACCGCGCGCCAAGTGCTTACCGAACCGATGTTCCTGCTGCTGGCGCTGGCGGCCGTCAGCTACCTGATCCTCGGGTCCCTGGGCGAAGGCCTGCTGTTGGGTGGTTTCGCCGGCGTAACGCTGGCCCTGGTGGTGGTGCAGGAGCGGCGCAGCGAACATGCGCTCGAGGCCCTGCGCGCCTTGGGCACGCCCACCGCGTCGGTGCTGCGAGACGGCACCGTGCAGCGCCTGCCCAGTCCCGAGGTCGTGCCGGGCGACCTGCTGCTGGTCGAAGAAGGCGAACGCATCGCCGCCGATGGCACGGTGCTGACCAGCCGAACGCTCAGCGTGGACGAATCGCTGCTTACCGGCGAAAGCGTCCCGGTGAACAAGCACCCGGAGTCGGCCGCAGCCGTCGCGCCCGGCCCGGGCGCCGAATCCAGCGCCGAGGCCTACGCCGGCACACTCGTCACGGCCGGCGAAGCCACCGTGCGCGTCACCGCTACCGGCTCCAATACCCGAGCCGGCGCGATCGGCCTTTCGCTGGCGCTGATCGAAACCGGACCCACCCGCCTGCAGCTCAACACCCGCAGGCTGGTGCGCGCGTTCGGCATCTTCGCCGGCGTGGTCAGCGGCGGGATATTGCTCTACCACGGACTCGCCCGCGGCGAGTGGATCGAGGGCCTGCTCAGCTCCATCGCCCTGGCGATGGCGCTGCTGCCGGAGGAATTCCCGCTGGTGCTGACGATCTTCTTCGCCATCGGCGCCTGGCGACTGGCGCGGGTGAAGGTGCTGGCGCGGCGTTCGGCGGTGATTGAAACCCTGGGCGCAGCCACGGTGCTTTGCGTGGACAAGACCGGCACGCTCACCGAGAACCGCATGCGGATCCGCTGCCTGGACGACGGCACCGACGCCGTGGATGTCACCGGTGAGGCACCGGTCATTTCCGCGCCGGTGAAACGCCTGCTCAATGTCGCCTTCCTGGCCACGCGCCACCACAGCTTCGATCCGATGGACCTGGCCGTGGGGCTGCTGGCCGGCGAGAACCAGGCGGGCTTCTCGCCGCTGCAGGCGGACTGGAGCCTGGGCCGCTACTACGGGCTGAGTCCGGCCATGCCGGCCATGTCACAGGCCTGGCAGACGGCGCCCGGCGTGCACCAGGTGGCCAGCAAGGGTGCGCCGGAAGCGGTGGCGGACCTGTGCCACCTGCCGCCCGAACAGGTCGCCACCTGGATGGAACGCGTAACCGCCATGGCCACCGACGGACTTCGCGTGCTCGCGGTGGCCATCGGCACCCATCGGGGCGACGAGCTTCCGGGCGAACAACACGATTTCGACTTTGAATTCCTGGGCCTGGTCGGCTTCGAGGACCCCCTGCGCGCGTCGGTGCCGGCCGCGATCGCCTTGGCGCGGGAAGCGGGCATCGGCATCAAGATGATCACCGGCGACTACCCCGCCACCGCCTGCGCCATCGCCCGCCAGGCCGGCATTGACGTCGGTGCCGGCGCGATCACCGGCGATGCAGTGTCGGCCATGGACGATGCGGCGCTGGCCGAGGCGCTGTCGCGCACCAACGTGTTCGCGCGCTTCCGGCCCGAGCAGAAACTTCGTCTGGTGGAGGCCTTGAAGTCCCGCGGCGACGTGGTGGCCATGACCGGCGACGGCGTCAACGACGCGCCGGCGCTCAAGGCCGCGCACATCGGCATCGCCATGGGCCAGCGCGGCAGCGACGTGGCGCGCGAGGCGTCGGCCCTGGTGCTGCTGGACGACGACTTCGGCCACATCGTCGAAGCCGTGGCGGTGGGACGGCGCATCTTCGACAACTTGCGCAAAGTGATGATCTACATCGTCGCGGTGCACATACCGGTGGCCGGCCTGGCGATGCTGCCGCTGCTGATCGGGCTGCCGCCGCTGCTGCTGCCCGCGCACGTGGTGCTGGTGGAGATGATCGTCGACCCGATGTGTTCGATCGCCTTCGAGAACGAACCGCCTGAACCCGAAGCCATGCGCCAGAAACCCCGGAGCCTGGCGGAGTCCCTGATGGGGTCGTCGCAGATGCTGGTGGGGCTGTTCCAGGGCCTCGCACTGCTGGCAGCCTGCCTGGCGGTTTACATGCAGGCGCTGGCCAGCACCGGGGACACGGGCCAGTCACGGGCGCTTGCCTTCATCGCGCTGACCGCCGGAAACCTGATGCTGGTGCGAAGCAATGCGAGCCGGCGCAGCGGTTTGTGGCCCCAGCCGGGCCAGCGCCGTGGTTCATTCTGGATCATCACGCTGATCGCCTCGGCCATCGTCGCCGCATGCATCACCGTGCCGGTGCTGCGCGGGCTGTTCGGATTCTCGCTGCCGGGAATCCAGTACAGCGCCTTCGCCCTGCTGGCCGGCATCGCCGGCGGCGCACTGCTCGAAATGGTGAAATGGCACCCTTGGGTGCGCACCGCCATCGGCTATCAACAAGGGGCCAAGGCATGAGCCCAGGCGTCAGCCGGCGCAAGCCTGTCCCGGCAGCGAATAGCCTGAAAAAACGACACCCGGCGAACAGACCGGGCAGTCGGGGTCGGGCGACAGCCTGGTTTCGTGGAAGCGCATCGCCAGGGCGTCGAACTGCAGCAGGCGCCCCGACAGGCTCTCGCCCAGGCCCAGCACGAGCTTGATCGCTTCACTGGCCTGGATCAGGCCGATGATGCCCGGCAGCACGCCCAGCACGCCGGCCTCGGCGCAGTTGGGGGCATCGCCGGCATCCGGCGGCTCGGGGAACAGGCAGCGGTAGCAAGGCGATTCGCCGCGCCGTCGGCCGGCGTCGAAGACGCTGGCCTGGCCTTCGAAACGATGCACCGCGCCGTACACCAGCGGCTTGCCGTGGCGCACGCAGGCATCCGACAGCAGGTAGCGCGTGGGGAAGTTGTCGGCGCCGTCGATCACGACGTCCACGTCGGCCATCAGCGCGTCCACGTTGTCGGCACCGACCCGCGCCTGCACCGCTTCCACCCGCACCCGGGGGTTGAGGGCCGACAGGGTTTGCACGGCCGAAGCCACCTTGGGCTGGCCGATGCGTGCCTCGGTATGCAGTATCTGGCGCTGCAGGTTGCTCCGATCCACCACGTCGTCGTCCACCAGGCGGATGAAGCCGATGCCCGCGGCCGCGAGATAGAACGCGACCGGCGAGCCGAGGCCGCCCGCGCCCACCATCAAAACGCGGGCCTGTTCGAGCTTCTCCTGGCCTGCCAGCCCGACCTGCGGCAGCCGCAGGTGGCGCGAATAGCGCTCCATGAAGTCGGCGTCGCGCTGAGCCTCCACCGGCAGGCCGGCGGCGAGCCAGGCCTGGTAGCCGCCGGCAACGGAAACGACATTGCGATAGCCCTGCGCTTCCAGCGCCTGGGCCGCGGCCAGCGAGCGAAAGCCGCCAGCGCAGATCAGCAGCAGTTCGGTTCCCGGGTCGGGGGCCGTGGCCGAAGGGTCGGCTTCCAGCGATGCGCGAGGCACCAGCCGTGCCGCCGCCGGAGTTCCAAGTGCGTGCTCGTCTGGCTCACGCACGTCCACCAGCAGCGCGCCGTGCGCTTGGCGGTGATGCGCCTGGGTCGCGGATATTTCGCGGATGGCCATGGCGCGAGTCTAGCGGCTCGCGTCCAGCGCGGCGTAAGGCAGCACGTCCATCAGCGTTCCAGCGGCCCACTGCCCTGCCCCTTCGGCCAGCACGACCAGTGCATTGGACTGCGCCGCCGCCAGCAGCCGGTGCGAGCCGTCAGCGGGGTTGGGGGTCACCAGCAGTTGGCCCTGCGCGTCGCAGGCCAGCACGCCGCGCAGGAATTCCAGGCGGTCATGCGACTTCGACACGTCGGCGGTGAGTCGGGCACGCAGCGGCCGGCGCGGCTGTGCCCTGCCCTGCAGCGTGTCCAGCAGCGGACGCGCCAGCGTGAGGAAGGTCGCCAGCACCGACACGGGGTTGCCGGGCAGGCCGAGGAAATGCGCTTCGCCCAAGCGTCCGAACAGCACGGGCATGCCCGGGCGCATCAGCACTTTCCAGAAATGCACCTGGCCTTCGCGCTCCAGGAATGCCGGCAGGAAATCCTTCTCGCCCACCGACACGCCGCCGCAGGTGAGCACGAGGTCAAACGAGAACGCGGCGTCCTTGAGCGCGCCGGCGATGGCTTCCGGGTCATCGGGCAGCACCGGCCACGCCACCGGCTCGTAGCCCTCGGCAATCAGCAGGGCCTGCAGCAGCACGCGGTTGCTGTCGTAGATCTCGCCCGGCGCCAAGGGCTGCCCCGGCGCACGCAGTTCGTCGCCCGTGGTGAACACGGCCACGGTGGGACGGCGTCGCACCGGCAGGTCATGTTGTCCGAGAGCGGCGGCGAGGCTGAGCTTGCTGGCGTCCAGGACAGTGCCCGCCACCAGCACGGTGTCGCCCACGGCCACGTCCTCAGCCTTGCGGCGCACGTGTTGCCCTGCCTTGGCGGCCTGGGTCGGCGTCACCGTGTCGGCCTCGACCAGCGCGTTTTCTTTCATCAGCACGGCGTCGGCACCGGTCGGCAGGACCGCGCCGGTGGTGATGCGCACGCACTCGCCCGGCGCCAGGGTGAACGCCTGGCTGGGACCGGCGAACTGTTCGCCCACCAGGCGGCGCGGCGTGGCGCCGTCGTCGCTGCGCAGCGCGAAGCCGTCCATCGCGGAGTTGTCGAAACCCGGCAGCGCCAGCGTGGACACCAGGTCCTCGGCCAGCACCCAGCCGAGTGCGCGCGACAGCGGCCGCCGCTCGACCGGCATGGCGTGGGCCTGCGCCACGGCCGCGACGATTTCCTGGGCCCGGGCGAAAGGAATTCGGGTCGGCACGTCGGGGTTCATGGGGCGGGATGGTCCTGGAGGTCTTCGGGCGTATTGAGGTTGGCCAGCAGGCGCGGCGAGATGTCCATGCGCGCCAGGTCCAGGCGCGACACCACGCGGTGGGCAGCGGATTCGCCGGCGTCGAGCAGGTCGCGCACGGCCGCCTGCAGTGCCGCCGTGCGCCACAGGCCGACCAGCGGCTGCAGGCCGGTGGCGTCCTTCACCACCACGCCGTCGCGCGCCACGGCGCTGCGCAGCGCCTCGGCCAGGTCGTCGGGGATGCGCTGCACGTCCACCGGGACGGTGAGCAGCCAGGGCGTGGTGCAGGCGGCGCACAGGGCCTCCAGCGCCGCCAGCGGGCCGGCGAAACCGGGCCGCTGGTCGAGGACGGCGCGCAGGCCCATTTTCCCGAAGCGCGCATCGTCTTCGCGGGTGCTGACCAGGCGCTCGGCGTAGCCGCCCGGGAAGGCCGACAGCGTGTGCTGGAGCAGGGTCTTGCCGTGGTGCAGCACCCAGGCCTTGTCGCGCCCACCCAGCCGCTGGCCGCGACCGCCCGCCAGCACGCCCAGCGTTATCGACGTGCGCGGTATCACTTGCCCTTGACGTGCTTCATCAGGCGGCGCTTGGCTTTCACCTGGCGCTCGGTGAGCACGTTCTTCTTGCCCTCGTACGGGTTCTCGCCTTCGCGGAACACAAACTTGACCGGCGTACCGACCAGCTTGAAGCGCTTGCGGAAGAAGTTCTCGAGATAGCGGCGATAGCTTTCGGTCAGGGACGTCAGGCGATTGCCGTGCACGATGAAAGTGGGCGGATTGGCGCCACCGGGATGGGCGAACTTCATCTTGGCCACGTGCCCGCGCACCACCGGCGGCGGGAAGCTTTCCACCGCCACCTGCAGCGCCTTGGTGGTTTCGGCGGTGCTGAACTGGTGCGTCGCCGAGGCGTGGGCGCGATGGATCGCCTTGAACAGCTCCTTGAGGCCGGTGCCGTTCTTGGCCGAGATGGTCATGCGCTCGGCCCATTCGCAGAAAGAGAGCTTGCGCTCGAGCATGGACAGCGCCTGTTCGCGCGTGTACTTGTCCTGGTCGTCCCACTTGTTCACCGCGACCACCAGCGCACGGCCCGAATCGAGCACGTAGCCCAGCACGGTGGCGTCCTGTTCGGTCACGCCTTCACCGGCGTCGAGCATCACCACCACCACCTGGGCATTTTCGATGGCCTGCAGGGTCTTGAAGACGCTGAACTTCTCCACCGCCTCCTCGACCTTGGCGCGGCGGCGCAGGCCGGCGGTGTCGATCAGCAAGTAGGGCTTGCCGTCGCGCTCCATGGCCACCGCGATTGAGTCGCGGGTGGTGCCGGGCACTTCGGAGGCGATCATGCGTTCCTCGCCCAGCAGGCGGTTCACCAGGGTCGACTTGCCGACGTTGGGGCGGCCGAGGAAGGCGATGCGGATGCGGCCGGGTTCGTCGGGAAGGATCTCGACGTCACGCTCGGCCGGCAGCTCGGGGATGATTTCCTCGAGCAGGTCGGGGATGCCGCGCTGGTGCGCGGCCGAGATCGGGATGATGCGCTCGACGCCGAAGCGCGCGAACTCGGCCACCACGGCCTCTTCGTCCAGGCCGTCGGTCTTGTTGACGACCAGGAAGAAGCGCCGGCCGCTCTTGCGCAGCCAGTGCAGGATGTTTTCATCCAGCGCCGAAGGGCCTTCGCGGCCGTCCACCACGAACAGCACCAGGTCGGCCTCTTCCACGGCCGAACGGGCCTGGCGCGCGGTGGCGCCGGCGAGGCCTTCTTCGTCACCCGACAGGCCGCCCGTGTCGCACAGGGCGAACGGATGGTCTTCGTCGCGACGGCAGATGCCGTAGTGGCGATCACGGGTGACGCCAGGCTCGTCGTGGACGAGGGCGTCGCGGCTGCGCGTGAGCGCGTTGAAGATCGTGGACTTGCCGACATTCGGCCGGCCCACGAGAGCGACCAATGGCAACACGTGGATCTCTCCCGATTACTGGTGGTGTTTCCCGCGCTGGAAGCGCGAACCGCCCGGCAGGGGCCGGGCGGCGGAACGCCCCACCGCAGGGTGGGACGCGCTTGGCCGCCAACCCTTGCGGGCGGCGGCCGTGATGGTTACGGCTGCGGGTACGCCTTGAGCTTGCCGTTCGAGGTCAGCACCACCAGGGTGCCGGCCGGCGACACCTGCGGCGTGGCCAGGATGGGTGAGCGATCGACGCGGACGCGGCCTTCGATCTGGCCGTTGTCGAGGTTGATCCAGTGCAGGTAGCCCTGGACGTCACCGACCACCGCGTAGTTGCCCTGCACCGCCGGCGTGGTCAGCCAGCGGCGCGCCAGCACTTCCTGCTTCCACATGGCGGTGCCGCCGGCGCGGTCGAGCGCCCAGACGGTGCCTTTGTTGTCGGCCAGCACCACCTTGTCGGCCGCCATGCCCAGGCCGCCGTAGCTGCCCACGTCGCGGGTCCAAAGCGGACGGGCATTGGAAAGCGTGATGGCCATCGTCTGGCCGCGGAAACTGGTGGCATACAGTTCGGACAAGCCGACCTGGATTTCACCGTCCACGTCGGAAAGGCGCTCGAGTTCGTTGCGGCCGTCTGGCTGGGCGATCAGCTGTTCCCAGGCGCGCTGGCCGTCGGCGGCACGCAGCGCGATCACCGCACCGTCGTCGTAGCCCAGGAACACCAGCTCGCCGCCGGCGACGGGCGAACCGTTGCCGCGCACGCTCAGGTTGGGCAGGCCGCGGTCGAACACCCATTTGCGGGTGCCGTCGGCGACATCCAGGCCGAAGGCGCGGCCGTCGCCGCTGCGCACGATGACCAGGCCGGCATGCACCAGCGGGGTGGAAATGACCTCCGAGGTAACGGTGGTCTTCCAGCGCTCGGCGCCGGTTTCCGTGTCCAGCGCCACGACTTCGCCGTTGCGGCCGCCCACCACCACCAGGCCCGCGCCTACGCCGGGGCCTCCGGTCAGGCCGGCCTCGGTGGCCTTGCGCTTCCAGAAGAACAGGCGGCTGCCCTGCTTGCCGGTCTTGACGACCTGCGAATCCCACAGCGTGTCGCCGGAATTGATGTCGATCGCCAGCACGCGGCCGGAGTCGTTGGAGACGAACAGGCGGTCACCGTCGATGGCCGGACGCTGGCGCAGGCCGAGCTTGGACTGGCTGTCACCCAGGTCCACGGTCCAACTGGCCTTGGGCGAAAGGGTGGCGTTGATGTCCACCAGCGGAGCGGGCGCGCTGGCCTTGGCCTTGTCGTCGCTCAACCAGCCCTTGACGGTGGTGCAGCCGGTGGCGAGGACGAGCACCAGGGCGAGGATCAGGGTGCGAAGCGACATGCGATCAGGTCTCCGGCTGTGCGTTCGGCGAGCCGCCCGCATCGGTAAGTTTCATTTCGACCATCGGACGGGTCGGGGCGGCGACGTCCAGCGAAGCCAGCGCCTTTTCATAAGCGGCACGGGCGGCGTCGCGGCGGCCCAGGGCCAACTCGGCGTCGCCGCGGGTTTCGGCGGCAAGGGCCGGGAACGACGTGTCGGCGATGGCATCCAGGCGCTTGATGGCCTCTTCGTGCTTGGCCATGGACGACAGCAGCCGAGCCGCGCGCAGCTGGGCCAGTTCGACCAGCAGCGGGTCGGCCTTGCCGCCCTGCGCGGCGTCGAGCACCTTCAGCGCCTCGTCGTCCTTGCCCTGGGTGTGCAGCAGCTCGGCACGGCGCATCGCCGCCAGCACCGGGTACGGCGAGTCGGGGAAGGACTGGGACAGCGAGGCGGCGTGGGCGCCGGCCTTGGTGTCGTCCTTGGCCTCGATGGCGGTGTTGAAGGCCTGGTACTCGGCCGCAGCGTCGAAAAGCTGCTGGTCCTGCTGGACCTGCCACCACTGCCAGCCGCCCAGCGCGGCCAAGCCAAGGGCGATGCCGCCAATCAGGGAAGAGCCGTTGTTGCGCAGCCAGGCCCGAACGCGTTCGCCCTGTTCGTATTCGTCAATCTCGTCCATGGATTACTTCTTCAGGTCCGCGCGATGGCGCGGACGGGGTGGTGGGGGCACCGCTGGCGCTACGCCCGGGGTCAGTTGCCCGCAGGCGCGGGTTCGCCGGCAGAGGATACCGTAAACCGGGCAACGTTCGCGGTGCGGTAAGGCGAGAGGTCAAGGGCTTTGTCCGCGAAGCTCACGTCCACCGCATCGGAATTGCCGAGCGTAATGTGGGCCACCTGTCCAGCGGCATAACGGCGTTCGGCGCCGGACTCGACCAGGCCCCGCTCGACCCTTCCGCCCTGGGCGTCCAGCACTTCAACCCAACTTTCGTCCTTGAAGCGCAGCACCAGGCCATCCGCCGGCGCGCCCGCCCGGGTGAACGGCGCCATCGAGGCCATCATCGGCGCCGGGTCTGGGCTCGGGGCGGATTGCGGGGCCACTGCGGGTTCATCGCCAGGCGCGGTCGCGTCGGCAGCCGCGGCCTGGGGCAGGTCGGCGACGATCGCGTCGAAGGCAGGCGCGGCGGGCGCGCGGGCGGCCGTGGCCTGGGCGTCCACCATCTCGGGGCTGGTTTCCAGGGTGAGCACCTGGGGGGGATTGTGGTCCTGGTAATAGCGCGCGGCGAAGTACACGGGCACCACCAGCAGGCCGGTCATCACCAGGTACACGCCGTTGCGCACCGTGCGGTTGAGCGCGTGGCGCAGCCGGGAGCTTGAGCCCATGGCCACCAGCTGGGGCGTGGGCTTGGCCTGGGCCGCCGGCTCGGCCAACTCGGCGGGCAGGCCGACCAGGCGCAGGTAGCTGCCCAGGTAGCTGCGCACGTAGACCGGCGCGCCCAGGCGCTGCCAGTCGTCGAGCTCCATCGCCTTGATGATCTCCACCGGCAGCCTGAGCTGCTGACCGACCTGTTCGATGCTCAGGCCAGCCGACTCGCGGCCATGCCGCAGCCGCATGCCGATCGGGTCCGGGAACAGCACGTCCTGGATGATTTCAGTGCTCATGGCTGGAACGACCCCTCGGTGTTGGGCGGCGTTGGCTCCGGGGCCGGGAAGTCGTCCTGGAGGCGTTGGCGGTAGCGGGCGGCCGCGGCGCGGTCGCCGGCGGCGTCTTCGATGCGGGCGCCGAGCTCGATGAGGTCGGAGGTCGGCGAACCCAGCGCTTCACGGCGCTGGTAGAACGCGCGGGCGCTCATGTAGTCGCCGCGCTGCAGCTGCAGCTCGGCCATGCGCCCCAGCAGAACGGGATTGGCCGGCGCCAGGTCGATTCCCTGGCGCAGGTACTGGGCGGCCTTGTCGGCCTGCCCCACCTGCTGCGCGCACTTGGCGGCGTTGAAGTAGGCCAGTTCCTTGTTTTTGTAGAACGGGTCCTTCACTGCGCGCGCGAACAATGCGTCGGCCTCGGCGGCATTGCCTTCCTGGCACAGCCAAATGGCATGGACGTTGAGCACGTGGCCCGAATCCGGGGCCATCTTGGCCGCGCGGGCGTAGTGCTCGCCGGCGCGCGGGCCGTCGTCGAGCTTCTCGCGGATCATGCCCAGCACCACCTGCACGTCGGCCGAGTTCGGGTCGCTGCGAAGCGCGCGGTTGGCGCGGTCCATCGCGAACTCGAGCCGGTCCGAGGCGAGGTAGTTCTGGGCCAGGCTCAGGTTGGCCAGGCCCTTGTTGCTCATGGCCGAATGCGATGACGCGGCATGCTGCGCGCCGGGCGCGCTCTTTCCGGGAGCGGTTGCGCAGCCGGCGGCAAAGGCCAGGGCAGCGGCAAGGCAGAGGTGGCGCATGGCGTCAGGCCGCATCGTTGATTCCCTGTTGTTCGAGCTTTCGCTTGAATTCGGACTGGCGCCGCGTGCGGTCCATTACCTGGCCCTTGAGCTGGCCACAGGCCGCGTCGATGTCGTCACCGCGGGTGCGGCGGACCATCGTGAGCACCTTCTGGTCGAGCAGGATCTTCTGGAACGTGCGGATGTCGGACTCTTCGGACCGCTCGAAGCGGGTTCCGGTGAACGGGTTGAACGGGATCAGGTTGACCTTGGCCGCGTCCTCGCGCTGCACCTGCGCGTCGAACTTGCGCATCAGCTTGGCCAGCGCGCGCGCATGCTCGGGCTTGTCGTTTACGCCCTTCATCATGGTGTATTCGAAGGTGATGGAGATGCGCGGCTTGCGCAGCGCATAGCGCACGCAGGCGTCGAGCAGCTCGGCGATCGGGTACTTCTTGTTGAGCGGCACCAGTTCGGTGCGCAGGTCGTCGTCGGGCGCATGCAGCGACACCGCCAGCGACACGTCGCTGACCTCGGCGAGCTTGTCGATCATCGGCACCAGGCCGGCGGTGGACAGCGTGACGCGCTTGTTGGCCAGGCCGAAGCCGTTGTCGTCGCGCATCAGGCTCATGGCGCGCACGACGTTGTCGAAGTTCAGCAGCGGCTCGCCCATGCCCATCATCACCACGTTGGTGAGCTTGCGGTGCATGTGGGTCTTGTTGCCCAGGTGCTTTGAAGCCGTCCACACCTGGCCGATGATCTCGGCGGTGGACAGGTTGCGGTTGAAGCCCTGGGTGGCGGTGGAGCAGAACTGGCAGTTCAGGCCGCAGCCGACCTGGCTGGAAACGCACAGCGTGCCGCGGCCCTTGTCGGGGATGAACACCGCTTCGATGGCGTTGGAGGTGTCCATGCCCAGCAGCCACTTGTGGGTGCCGTCGACGGAGCCTTTGTCGAGCACGACGTTGGGCGGGCGGATCTCGCAGTTGTCTTCAAGCTTGCTGCGAAGGGCCTTGCCCACGTCGGTCATCAGCGAGAAATCGGTGACGTGCTGGTGGTACATCCACTTCATGAGCTGGTGGGCGCGGAAGCGCTTCTCGCCGAGGGTTTCGGCGAAGAAGCGTTCCAGCCCTTCGCGATCGAGGTCGAACAGATTCACCCGCGCCGGCGGGGCCGGCGCGAGGGTTCCCAGCGCCGGGTTCACCAGCAGCGGGATGGACTTGTCCGGGATCTCGTTCACGAGGTCATTGGCTCAGCGCGGGCAAAGCTCGGTGGCGGCGAAGAAATACGCGGTTTCGATCGCGGCGTTCTCCGTGCTGTCCGAACCGTGCACGGCGTTGGCGTCGATGGACTGCGCGAAATCGGCGCGGATGGTGCCGGCCGCGGCGTCCTTCGGGTTGGTGGCGCCCATCAGGTCACGGTTGACCTGCATGGCGTTCTCGCCTTCCAGCACCTGGATCATCACCGGGCCGGAAATCATGAACTCGACCAGCGCGTTGAAGAACGGGCGCTCGCGGTGCACGGCGTAGAAGCCTTCGGCTTCCTTGCGCGAGAGGTGCTTCATCTTCGAGGCGACGACCTTCAGGCCGGCCTTCTCGAAGCGGGAATAGATTTCGCCGATGACGTTCTTGGCGACCGCGTCGGGCTTGATGATGGAAATGGTGCGCTCCAGCGCCATGGTGCAACTCCGTGGGTTCTAGGGGTTTGGGAGCCCGTGAATTTAACACAATCCCCCATCCAATCGGGGGTTTAGCGTCAATGCCTGTGGACTTTCGCAGGTATGGCCGGTTTGACCGTCCGGTTCCGTCGGACCCGGGCGATCGGTCGATTGATTGAATCGTACATTTGACTGTCACGCCGGCGGCGCTACACTTGCCAACATCCGTTTGAATCGAGCGCTGGCCAGCCATGACCACCACCCATTTCAACACCAAGGAACGCATCCTGGGCGCGGCCGAAGAGCTGTTCGCCCAGCACGGCTTCGCCGGCACCTCGCTGCGCCAGGTGACCAGCCGGGCCGACGTCAACATCGCCGCGGTCAATTACCACTTCGGCAGCAAGGAAAACCTGGTGAACGAGGTCTTCCGGCGCCGCATGGACGAGATGAGCGAGCGCCGCCTGGCCCAGCTCAAACTGGCCCAGGAAGAGCGCCCGGGCGACCTGGAGGCCATCCTGGCCGCCTTCATCGAGCCACCCCTGGCCCTGACCATCGACGGCCACGGCGGCTCGGCCTTCGTGCGGGTGCTGGCGCGCGCCTTCGCCGAGAAAAACGACCGGCTGCGCAAGTTCCTGTCCGACAACTACGGCCACGTGCTGCGTGAGTTCGCCAAGGCCATCGGCGCCGCGCTGCCCCACCTGGCCAAGGAAGACCTGTACTGGCGCCTGGACTTCACCGCCGGGGCCCTCACGTATGCCATGGCCGATTTCGGCCTGATCAAGCGGCCCACCGGCGTGTCCGAGAAGGCCCACTGTGAAAAGGCCGCCCAGGCCCTGATCTGTTTTGCCGCCGCCGGCCTCCGGGCCGACTGACCCTTTCCCCCGCCTCCCCCACGGAGTCATTCCATGCCGCAACTTCGCATTCGCAAGGTCGCCGTCCTCGGTGCCGGCGTGATGGGCGCGCAGATCGCCGCCCACCTCGTCAACGCCGACGTCGACACCATCCTGTTCGACCTTCCCGCCAAGGAAGGCCCGCCCAACGGCATCGTCGACAAGGCCATCGCCAACCTGGGCAAGCTTTCGCCGGCGCCGTTCGCCAGCAAGTCCAAGGCCGCGGCCATCACCCCGGCCAACTACGACCAGCACCTGGACCTGCTCAAGGACTGCGACCTGATCATCGAGGCCATCGCCGAGCGCATGGACTGGAAGAAGGCGCTCTACGACCGCATCGAGGCCTACGTGGCCCCGCACGCGATCCTGGCCTCCAATACTTCGGGCCTGAGCATGAACGGCCTGGCCGAGGTGCTGCCCGAGTCGCTGCAGTCGCGTTTCTGCGGCGTCCACTTCTTTAACCCGCCGCGCTACATGCACTTGGCGGAGTTAATCCCTTGCGCGAAGACTGAGAAGCAAGTCCTTGAAGGGCTTGAAACTTTCCTGGTCACCACCTTGGGCAAAGGCGTCGTGTATGCCAAGGACACGCCCAACTTCATCGGCAACCGCATTGGCGTGTTTTCGATCCTGTCCACCCTGCACCACACGGCGCAGTTCGGCCTGGGCTTCGACGAAGTGGACGCCCTCACCGGTCCGCTGCTGGGTCGGCCCAAGTCGGCCACCTACCGCACCTCCGACGTGGTGGGCCTGGACACCATGGCCCACGTCATCAAGACGATGGCCGACACCCTGCCCGACGACCCGTGGCACCCCTACTTCGCCGCCCCGGCCTGGCTCAAGGCGCTGATCGACAAGGGCGCGCTGGGCCAGAAGACCGGCGCCGGCATCTTCATGAAGAAGGGCAAGGACATCGTGGTGCTGGACCTCAAGGCCCAGGACTACCGCCCCGCCACCGGTGCCGCCGACCCGGAAGTGGTCGCCATCCTCAAGAACAAGAACCCGGCCGAGAAGTTCGCCCAGCTGCGCGCCAGCCAGCATCCGCAGGCGCAGTTCCTGTGGTCGATGTTCCGCGACCTGTTCCACTACAGCGCCTACCACCTGGCCTCGATCGCCGAGACCGCCCGCGACGTCGACCTGGCCATCCGCTGGGGCTACGGCTGGGCCCTGGGCCCGTTCGAGTCCTGGCAGTCCGCCGGCTGGAAGCAGGTGGCCGAGTGGATCGCCGAGGACATCGTGGCCGGCAAGGCCATGTCCAGCGCGCCGCTGCCCAACTGGGTGTTCGACGGCCGCGAAGGCGTGCATTCGGCCGAGGGCAGCTTCAGCCCGGTCCACAACGAAAAGCTGCCGCGCTCGAATCTGGCCGTCTACAACCGCCAGCGCTTCCCCGACCCGGTGCTGGGCGAGCGCCAGCCCCCGGGCGACACGGTGTTCGAAACCGACGCGGTCCGCATGTGGCACGACGGCGACGGCATCGCCGTGCTGGGCTTCAAGTCCAAGATGAACACCGTCTCTGACGGCGTGCTGGCGGGCGTGCTCGAAGCGATTGACCGAGCCGAGAAGGACTTCCAGGCCCTGGTGGTCTGGCAGCCCAAGGAGCCGTTCTCGGCCGGCGCCGACCTGTCGGGGGCCATGGCCTCGCTGCAGGCGGGCAAGTTGGCCGAGTTCGAGGCCATGGTGGCGACGTTCCAAGCCGCCAGCCAGCGCATCAAGTACGCGCTGGTGCCGGTGGTTGCGGCTGTTCGTGGCCTCGCCCTGGGCGGCGGCTGCGAGTTCCAGATGCATTCGGCGCGCACCGTGTTCGCGCTTGAAAGCTACATCGGCCTGGTCGAGGCCGGCGTGGGCCTGCTGCCCGCCGGCGGCGGCCTGAAGGAAATCGCCGTGCGTGCGGCCGCGGCCGCGGGTCCGGGCGGCGACGTGTTCGCCCAGCTCAAGCCCTACTTCGAAGCCGTGGCGATGGGCAAGGTGTCCGCCTCCGCGCTCGAAGCCAAGGAACTCAAGCTGGCCCGCGAGTCCGACGTGGTGGTGTTCAACCAGTACGAGCTGCTTCACGTGGCCAAGGCGCAGGCCAAGGCGATGGCCGAGTCGGGCTACCGCCCCGCCCTGCCCGCCCGCCAGGTGCAGGTGGCCGGCGACGTCGGCATCGCCACCTTCAAGATGATGCTGGTGAACATGCTCGAGGGTCGCTTCATCTCCGAACACGACTACGAAGTGTCCAGCCGTATCGCCACCGTGCTATGCGGCGGTGAAATCGACCGCGGCGCGCTGGTGGACGAGGAGTGGCTGCTCAAGCTCGAGCGCGAACACTTCGTCGCGCTGGCCCAGATGCCCAAGACGCAGGAACGCATCCTGCACATGCTCAAGACCGGCAAGCCGCTGAGGAACTGACCCCATGACCAAGCAAATCCAGGACGCCTACATCGTCGCCGCCACCCGTACCGCGGTGGGCAAGGCCCCGCGCGGCGTTTTCCGCAACACCCGTCCCGACGAAATGCTCGCCCACGTCCTTCGCGCCGTGGTCGCGCAGGTCCCGGGCATCGACCCGACCCGCATCGACGACGCCATCATCGGCTGCGCCATGCCCGAGGGCGAGCAGGGCATGAACGTGGCGCGCATCGGCCTGCTGCTGGCCGGCCTGCCGAACGTGATCGCCGCGCAGACCGTCAACCGCTTCTGTTCGTCGGGCCTGCAGGCCGTGGCCATGGCCGCCGACCAGATCCGCCTGGGCAACGCCGACCTGATGCTGGCCGGCGGCACCGAGTCCATGTCCATGGTGCCGATGATGGGCAACAAGGTGGCCATGAGCCCGCAGGTGTTCGCCAAGGACGAGAACATCGCCATCGCCTACGGCATGGGCATCACCGCCGAGAAGGTCGCCGAGGAGTGGAACATCTCGCGCGAGGACCAGGACGCGTTCGCCTATGCCTCGCACCAGAAGGCGATGGCGGCGATCGCCGCCGGCGAGTTTAGCGCCGAGATCTCGCCCTACCAGATTGTTTCGCACCAGCCGATGATGGGCAGCAACACCATCAAGCTTCGCGAGACGATGGTGGACACCGACGAGGGCCCGCGCGCCGACACCAGCCTCGAAGGCCTGGCCAAGCTGCGCACGGTGTTCCGCAACGGCGGCAGCGTCACGGCCGGCAATTCGTCGCAGATGTCCGACGGCGCCGGCGCGGTGATGCTGGCTTCGGAAAAGGCCATCAAGGAGTACGGCCTGACCCCGCTGGCGCGCTTCGTCAGCTTCTCGGTCGCCGGCGTGCGCCCGGAAGTGATGGGCATCGGCCCGATCGCGGCCATTCCCAAGGCGCTCAAGCAGGCGGGCCTGACCCAGGACCAGATCGACTGGATCGAGCTCAACGAGGCCTTCGCGGCGCAGGCGCTGGCCGTCATCCGCACCTGCGGCCTGGACCCGAGCAAGGTCAACCCGCTGGGCGGCGCGATCGCGCTGGGCCATCCGCTGGGCGCCACCGGTGCCATCCGCACGGCCACCATCGTGCACGGCATGCAGCGCCGGAAGCAGAAGTACGGCATGGTCACCATGTGCATCGGCACCGGCATGGGCGCGGCGGGTATCTTCGAAGCGCTTTGATCCAAGCCCCGTGCGACCGACGGGCCCTTCGGGGCCCGTTTTTTTTGGTTCTTCTCCAGCTTGGTCGGCCTGACGCACGCCGGCTGGACCGGCGTGCGCCTTGCGCACGACATGGGGCTGCAAGGCAGCGCCGCCCCGATGGCCGAGGACACACCGCAGCAAGGTCAAAAGCTGGCGCGGCGCCGATGTCTCTTGTCGGCCAGGAGCGGCCGTTCAACGCCTGCCGGGTTGCCCGCCGGGTCAGGTGCGCACGCGGTGGCGGCACCAGCGCCGCCAGTTTGGCGATGACAAATCGGCAGGATTGCCGATTTGGACGACCGCAGGTCGCCCGCAGGGTGGCGCACAGGGATGTGCGCCATCAACTCCACCGGCTCAAACTCCACGTGCGTATCGCCGGGCGTGCAATGTACCGGCACAGGCGCTCGAGCTTCTGGCCCTCGTGCGCCTCGGCCGCGACACCCGCATGCAGCGAGAAACCGCCGAACTTGCCGGCATCGCCTTCGAGCGAGCCGTTATCGGCTGGGATCGTCTGCAGCGTCGCCACCTTGCGCCCTGCGTGCTTGCCGGTGGCGATGCGGTAGGTGATCGAACTCATCCGCAGCGCGTCCAGGCCGTCGTCGCAGCCAGCGCGGTCGGACAGAGATACCGATTCGTCTTCGCCTTCGAGCCAGCCCTGGCGCGCCAGATGGCGGCACACCCGATGCAGGCCAACGGCGAGTCCAAGGGGCTCGCTTCCACGGTTGCTGGCCTGGACCTGCAATGGCGGGCTTGGCTGGATGCGCGGTTCGGGAGGGCGGGGGGGGGGGGCGCCGCCAGTGAGGTGAACCAAGATGCCTCAGGCCCTTGCGCGACTTGCGCAAGGGTTAGACTCGCCCTTCACCCACGCGGCGGAGGGCGGCGTTGGTCTCAAGCTGGATCCTGCTGCTGGTGTCGGTCGGCTATGCGGCGCTGCTGTTCGCGGTGGCGTGGTGGGGCGATCGGCGGCCGCTGTACCCTGACCGGCCGTGGCTGCGACCGGTGGTCTACAGCCTGGCGCTGGCGGTGTACTGCTCGTCGTGGACGATCTATGGCGCGGTCGGCAGCGCGGTGCGCCACGGCATCGGCTACCTGCCGATCTACCTGGGACCGCTGCTGCTGCTGCTGTTCGGCTGGCGCATCATCGAGCGCCTGGCGCTGATCGCGCGCAGCCAGAACATCGTATCGATCGCCGACTTCATCTCCTCGCGCTATGGCCGCTCGCGCAGGCTGGCTGCGCTGGTCACGGTGATCGCGCTGGTCGGCGTGGTTCCTTACCTGGCGCTGCAGTACAAGGCGGTGGCCATGAGCCTGGGCGTGCTCAGCGGCCAGGGTGCCGACGGCACCAGCTTCTTCACCGACCCCGCACTGTACGTGGCGCTGTTGATGGCGCTGTTCGCGGCGCTGTTCGGCACCCGCCGGGTGGATGCCACCGAGCACCACCACGGCATGATGCTGGCCATTGCGCTGGAGTCGGTGGTCAAGCTGATCGCGATGGTCGCGGTGGGCGTGTTCGCCTATGTGTGGTTGAACGGGCAGTCGCTGCGGGTGGCGGATTCGGCCCGCACCCTGTTCGAAAACTCGCCGCCCGTGGGCTTCCTGACCCAGACCCTGCTGAGTTTTCTGGCGATCGTGTGCCTGCCGCGGCAGTTCCACGTGGCGGTGGTCGAGTGCAGCGACGTGGGCGACGTGCGCCGTGCGCGCTGGATGTTCGGCGCCTACCTGCTGGTGATTTCGGCGATGGTGGTGCCCATCGCCGCTGCCGGCGTGGTGATGTTCGGCGCCGCCGGCAGCGTGGCCCCCGACTCCTTCGTGCTCGCCCTGCCGCTCAACGCCGGCAACAATGCGCTGGCCCTGGCGGCGTACATCGGAGGGTTCTCTGCCGCCACCGGCATGGTGATCGTGGCCAGCATCGCCCTGGCGACCATGGTCAGCAACGACCTGGTGATGCCCGTACTGCTGCGGCGCGGCTGGGCCGAACGCCACGCCGAAGCCGACGTGGCCTCGCGCGTGCTGTGGGTGCGGCGCATCGCCATCCTGATGCTGGCGCTGTGCGCCTACGCCTATCACCGCTCCAGCAGCAACGACACGTCGCTGGCAGCGTACGGGTTGCTCGCCTTCGTGGCAGTGGCGCAGTTCGCGCCGGGGCTGCTGGGCGGGCTGTACTGGCGAGGGGCCAGCCGACGCGGCGTCGAACTGGGGATGCTGGTGGGCTTCGGCGTGTGGGTCTACACGCTGCTGTTGCCAACGCTGTCGGCGTCGGGCTGGTTCGGTCCCGAGTGGCTGCTGACCGGTCCTTTCCAGATCCAGTGGCTGCGGCCGCAGCAGCTGTTCGGGCTGGCGGGCTGGGACCCGTTGACCCATGGCACCTTCTGGTCGCTGCTGCTCAACAGCGGCGTGATGATGCTGGTGTCGGCGCGCTGGAGGCCCAGTGTGGACGAGCGCCTGCGCATCGCACCGTTCCTGGATCCCTACGCGCGGCGGCAGGCGCTGGTGCCCAGCGAGTGGCCCGGCAACGTGCGCATTTCCGACCTGCTGTCGCTGGCCGAGCGCATCGTGGGCGAGCGCCACGCCCGCCGCGCCTTCAGCGAGCAGGCCGCCTCGCAGCAGCACGAACTCAACACCGGGGCGCTCGCCGACCGTGGCTGGGTGCAGTTCACCGAGCGGCTGCTGGCCGCTGCGATCGGTGCAGCCTCCGCCCGCGTGGTGCTGACCAGCGTGCTGCGCGGCTCGGGCATGGAGCTGGGCGAGGTGGTGGCGGTGCTGGATGAAGCCGGCCAGGAACTGCGCTTCAACCGCGAAATCCTGAGCACCACGCTGGAAAACATCAGCGCCGGGGTCAGCGTGGTCGATCCGGACATGCGCCTGGTGGCCTGGAACCGCAATTACCAGCGGATGTTCGACTATCCGGCGGGCATGCTCTACGTAGGCCGCGCGGCTGCCGACCTGATCCGCTACAACGCCGAACGCGGCGAACTGGGCGAAGGTGGGGTCGAGGACCAGGTGGCCAGACGCATCGAGTACATGCGCGCCGGCTCGGCGCATGTGTTCGAGCGCGTGCGTAGCGACGGCACGGTGATCGAGATGCGCGGGCAGCCGCTGCAGGGCGGCGGCTACGTGACCAGCTACAACGACATCAGCGACTTCAAGCGCGCCGAAAACGCTCTGCTCGAGGCCAATGAAACCCTTGAGCAACGCGTGGCCGACCGCAGCCGCGAGGCCGAGGCGGCGCAGCAGTCCAAGAGCCGCTTCCTGACGGCGATCAGCCACGATGTCTTGCAGCCGCTCAACGCCGCGCGGCTGTTCACCTCGGCGCTGCGCGAAAGCTCCGATCCGGCCGAGCAGCGGCACCTGGGCGAACGCATCGACGCCGCACTGCGGGCGGCCGAAGAACTGCTCGACGGCCTGCTCGACGTGTCGCGGCTGGAGGCCGGGGGACTGCATACCGAGCTCACCGACTTCGATGCTGGCGCCCTGCTACGCGAGGTCGCCGCGCAGTACGCGCCCATTGCGGCCAGCCGCGGCCTGGACCTGCGCGTACGCAGCAGCCATTGGCCGGTGCGCAGCGATCGGCGGCTGCTGCGCCGGGTGCTGCAGAACTTCGTGGCCAATGCGCTGCGCTACACGCGCCACGGTCGCATCCTGCTGGGGGCACGCATGCGCGGCGGGCTGCTGGAGCTGCAGGTGTGGGACAGCGGCCCGGGCATACCCGAGTACCACATGCGCCAGATCTTCGAAGAGTTCCACCGCTACGAACAGCCCTTCGACTGGGGCGAGCACGGGCTGGGGCTGGGGCTGTCGATCTGCCAGCGCATCTCGCGACTGCTCGGTCACGAACTGGACGCCCGCAGCGCGGTCGGGCGCGGCAGCATGTTCTCCATCAGCGTCCCACGCGCCGCTGCAAGCGGGGCGGTCCCGCCCCAAGCCGACACCATGCCGCGGCACAGCGACTCGCTGTCGGGGCTGCGCGTGCTGTGCGTGGACAATGACCAGGAAATCCTTGACGGCATGCGCATGCTGCTGGGACGGTGGAAGGTGGAGGTCCTCACCGCGGCCACCGTGGACGAGGCGCTGGAAAAGGTCGTGCAGGGGCCCTCGGTGATGCTGGTCGACTACCACCTGCACGACCGCATGGACGGCCTGGAGGCGCTGGACGCGTTGAGCGCGGCCTGTCCAGTCGGCGTGGCCGGCGCCCTGCTGACCGCCGACGGCCGCGACGAACTCAAGGCGCAGGCGCGGGCGCGCGGCTACTGGCTGCTGACCAAACCGGTCAAACCGGCTTCGCTGCGCGCATTCCTGGCGGCCCACCACCAGCCCATGCAGGCCTGAATCCAGACGCGAAGCCCGGACCGGCGTGTCGAGTGGAAGAAGCGCTTAGTCCTGCTCTTCGGGCGGCGGCACCATGCGGTCCGGATCCACCGAAAGTCGCCCGGCCATCAGCACCGCCTGGGTGCGGTTGGTGACCCCGAGCTTGCGCAGTATCGCGGTGACGTGTGCCTTGATCGTGGCTTCGGACACCCCCAGGTCGTAGGCGATCTGCTTGTTGAGGCGGCCCACGCAGAGCATCTGCAGCACGCGGAACTGCTGCGGCGTGAGCTCCCTCAAGCGCAGCGCCACTTCGTGCTCATCGCGGCCCATGGCGGGGGCTTCATGCGCCTCGATAGGCACCCAGCGCTCGCCATCGAGCACCTGCGCGATCGCCCGCCCGATGGCCTCCGAATCAGCCGACTTCGGAATGAAGCCCAGCGCGCCGTGGTCCAGCGCACGACGCATGACGCCGGGCTCCTCGCGCGCCGAAACAATGACCACCGGGAGTTGCGGATGCAGCGCGCGCAGGTGCACCAGGGCATTGAAGCCGTGTGCGCCCGGCATGTTGAGGTCCATCAGCAGGAGGTCGGCGTCAGGGTGCGCCTCGACCAGCACGTACAGCGCATTGACACTGTCCGCCTCGTACAGGTTGGCCCCGGGCAGCCGCCGCCGCACCGCGCCGCGCAGGGCCTCGCGGAACAGCGGATGGTCGTCGGCGATCAGCAGGGTCGGCATGGTGCTGGCTCGAAAGGGGACATCCCGGTGCGGCCATGGTGGTCGCAGCGCGCAAAGAGAGGCCAATCGTTGCTGGCCGCCGGGGCATTCCCCGAGCCCATCATCGTGCGCGGGCCGAGCCTGGGGGGCAAGGGACGCGTGCCTGTGCCAGCCGATGATCCAGGGCTACCACCCTTGCGAAGGAGGGCCGGGGACAATTCGCTCCTGCTGTCGCAGCGGGCGCTCATTTCACCCTACGATCTGCCACCAGCGAATCAACCACCGAAGGATCGGCAAGGGTGGAGGTATCACCCAGCTGCTCGGGCGCGTTCTCGGCGATCTTGCGCAGGATGCGGCTCATGATCTTGCCCGAGCGCGTCTTCGGCAGGCCCGGCGCCCACTGCAGGTGATCGGGCGTGGCGATCGGCCCGATCTCCTTGCGTACCCAGGCCACCAGCTCCCTGTGCAGTTCCTCGGACAGATCGCTCATGGCGCCCTCCGTGGGTCGCGGTGGTGCTCTGCGGACAGAGCCGGGAAATCAGTGTGCCGCATTGGGGCCGGGCGCAGCGCAGCAGGAGGCTTAGACCTTCGTCTACCCGACACGCCTGCGCACGCTCTGTGGGTGCGGCGTTCGACTAATGGCGAATGGTCCTGCGCAGCTTCCTCGCTCAGGATCCGCTACAGCCGCTGCAAGCGAGCGGCCAACGATGCACTGCCGGACGGGGGAGAGAGGTGACGAACAAGCCAGTTTCATCGATGTCACGGCGGCCACTGGCCGCCGCACTGTGGGTGGCGCTGCTCGCGCCGGGGCTTGCCTTTGCACAGACCGCGAAGGAAACGGAACTGGAGGCGCGCATCGCCCAGCTCGAGCAGCAGGTGCAGTCGCTGCTGTCGCTGCAGCAGCAGCAACAGACCCAGATCACCGAAGCCCAGACCCAGCTTACCGAAGTGCGCGCGAGCACGCCGCCGCTGCCGGCCGGCGCGCAGCCCATCCAGGCCACCACCATCACCCCGGCCGCCAACCCGGGCACCAAGTTCACCGTGGGCGGCATGATCCGGGTGGACGCGATGTCCACCAAGACCACCGACGGCGACATCGCCAAGGGTACGGCGGGACGTGACTTCTACGTGCCCGGCGCGATCCCGGTGGGCGGCAACGGCCCGGATCCATACTTCGACAGCCACATCAAGTTCTCGCGCATCTGGTTCGATGCCAGCACCCAACTGGACTCCGGCGACAAGCTGGGCGCGCGGCTGGAGCTGGACTTCTTCGGCGGTGCGCTGGGCAACACCGGCGCCACCAACACCTACGGCGCCACCATTCGCCACGCCTACGCGAGCTGGAACAACTGGCTCGCGGGCCAGACCTGGTCCAACTTCATGGACCTGGGCGCACTGCTGGACTCGGTCGACTTCCTCGGCCCCACCGACGGCCTGGTGTTCGTACGCCAGCCGCAGCTGCGCTACGCCAGCGGCCCGTTCGTGGTTTCGCTGGAAAACTCCGAGACCACGCTGCAGCCGGTCGGCGGCGGCGGCCGCCTGATCACCGGCGACAGCCAGGTGCCGGACCTGATCGCCCGCTATACCACCAAGGGCGACTGGGGCCACTTCAGCGTCGCCGGCATGGCCCGCCAGCTGAACTACGAGCCCACCGCAGGCAATTCCAGCAGCGAGGCCGGCTTCGGTGCCACGGTCAGCGGCAAGTTCAACCTGGGTGCTTCCACAGACCTGCGCTACCAGCTCAGCGGTGGCGACGGCATCGGCCGCTACCTGGGCCTGGCCACCATCGGCCCCGACAGCGAGCTGGACACCTCCGGCAACCTCGACGCGGTCAGCGCGTGGGGCGGTTACGTGGGCCTGCGCCATGCGTTCAACCCGAAGGTGCGCGGCAACCTGTTCTACGCACGCTCCGAGTTCGACAACAACGTGCTCACCAGCGGCTTCGGCGTGACCAGCGAGGTCCAGTCGGTGCACGCCAACCTGATCTGGTCGCCGTATCCCAGGCTGGACCTGGGCGTGGAGGCCATCTGGGGCGAGCGCACGCTGGAGTCCGGCACCAATGGCGAGCTGATGCGCATCCACACGATGGCCCGCTACACCTTCTGATCCCGCCCATCCGACCCGAAAGGAGACGCCACATGACGCTAGACAAGTCCGCGGCCAAGTACTGGAAAGCCAACCTGCGCATCATATGGATCTGCATGTCGATCTGGGCGCTGGTGTCGATTGGATTCGGCATCGTCCTGCGCCCGCTGCTCTCGGGCATCCGCTTCGGCGGCACCGACCTTGGTTTCTGGTTCGCGCAGCAGGGTTCGATTCTCGTTTTCGTCGCCCTGATCTTCTACTACACCTGGTACATGAACCGGCTCGATCGCGAGTACGACGTGGACGAACAATAAGGCCACGCACATGGATCAATTCGCGATCAACCTCATCTTCGTTGGCGGCTCGTTCCTGCTCTACATCGCCATCGCCATCTGGGCCCGCGCCCGTACCACCGCAGAGTTCTATGCGGCCGGCCGCGGCGTGCACCCGGTGCTCAACGGCATGGCCACAGCGGCAGACTGGATGTCGGCCGCGTCCTTCATCTCGATGGCAGGCCTGATCGCCTTCGTCGGTTACGGCAACTCCAGCTACCTGATGGGCTGGACCGGCGGCTATGTGCTGCTGGCGCTGCTGCTGGCGCCGTACTTGCGCAAGTTCGGGCGCTTCACGGTGCCTGACTTCATCGGCGAGCGCTTCTACAGCCGCAGCGCGCGGCTGGTCGCGGTCGCGGCACTGCTGATCATCTCACTCACCTACGTCGTCGGGCAGATGACCGGGGCGGGCGTTGCGTTCTCCCGCTTCCTCGAAGTGGACGCGACGACCGGACTGCTGATCGCTTCGACCGTGGTGTTCGTGTATGCGGTGCTCGGCGGCATGAAAGGCATCACCTACACCCAGGTGGCGCAGTACGTGGTGCTGATCATCGCCTACACGATCCCCGCGGTATTCATTTCCATGCAACTCACCGGCAATGTCCTGCCGCAACTGGGCCTGTTCTCCACCCACACGGAGTCTGGCCTGCCGCTGCTGGCCAAGCTCGACCAGGTGCTGCTGGAGCTCGGCTTCCAGGACTACACCGGCCACCACGGCTCGACCCTCAACATGGTGCTGTTCACCTTGTCCCTGATGGTGGGCACCGCGGGCCTGCCGCACGTGATCATCCGCTTCTTCACCGTCCCCAAGGTGTCCGATGCACGCAAGTCCGCGGGCTGGGCGCTGGTATTCATCGCCCTGCTGTACACCGTGGCCCCTGCGGTCGGCTCGATGGCCCGCCTGAACATCATCAGCACCATCTACCCTGCCGGCACGGCCGCCGAGCCGATCGAGTACGCCGAGCGTCCCGACTGGATGCGCAACTGGGAACAGACCGGGCTGCTGGCGTTCGAGGATCTCAACGGTGACGGGCGTATCCAGTACTACAACGCCGCCAACGAGGAATTCGCCGCCACCGCCGCCGAGCGCGGCTGGGCCGGCAATGAGGTCGTCACCTTCAACCAGGACATCCTGGTGCTGGCGAATCCGGAGATCGCGCAGCTGCCAGGCTGGGTCCTCGGCCTGATCGCCGCTGGTGGCCTTGCCGCTGCGCTGTCGACGGCGGCGGGCCTGCTGCTTGCCATTTCATCGGCGGTCAGCCATGACCTGATAAAGTCGACTTTCAAGCCCGACATAACGGAGAAGGGGGAACTGCTGGCCGCACGCTTCTCGATGGCTGCGGCGATCGCCCTGGCCACCTGGCTGGGCCTGAATCCACCAGGATTCGCCGCGCAGACCGTGGCACTGGCGTTCGGACTGGCCGCCTCGTCGCTGTTCCCGGCGATCATGATGGGCATCTTCTCCAAGAAGATGAACGCCACCGGCGCGATCGTGGGCATGCTGGTCGGCTTGCTGTCCACGTGCATCTACATCTTTACCTACTTGGGCTGGTTCTTCGTTCCCGGCACCAACATGCTGGAGAACACGCCCGAGAACTGGTGGTTCGGCATTTCGCCGCTCTCGTTCGGCACAATCGGTGCGGTGCTCAACTTCGCCGCGGCGTACCTGGTGCTGGCTGTCACCAAGCCGGCGCCGGAGCGGATCCAGGAGCTGGTGGAGAGCATCCGCGTGCCGCGGGGTGCGGGTAGCGCGGCCCACATCGCGCAGCACTGAGTCTGCCGCCCACCGGTCCCGCCCCCGCCCTGCGGGGGCGGGTCGTTTCATGTGCGCAGGACGGCCGCAGGGCGGATCCGCCGCCGCGGTAGAGTGCCGCAGGGATTGGCCACCATTGACCGGTGCGCCCGGAAACGGACGCGCCCTCGCGAGGAGTCGACATGCTGTTGGAGTTGGTAGCAATCGTCGTGGCAGGGTTCGGCCTGGCCGGCTTGACCCTCGCGTTGAATCTGCTGGTTCGCAAACGCCTGCCCGGCTGGACCGTTCCCGCAGCGGCCGGCGCCGGCATGCTGTCGATGGCGATCTGGCTCGAGTATTCCTGGCTGGACCGCGTCACCGCGACCTTCCCCGACCAGGTCGAAGTGGCGTCCACCAACGAACTGCGGGCCTGGTATCGCCCGTGGACCTACGTGGTGCCGCAGACCAGCCGACTGATCGCGATCGACCACCGCTTCGACCGGCGCAATGCGGCGATGCCCGACCAGGTGTTGACCCAGGTCCTGCTGGTAGCTCGCTGGGAGCCGACCCGCCAGTTCGGCGTGGTGTTCGACTGCGGCGGCCGGCGCCGCGCCGATCTGGTCGACGAGGTGGTGTTCGACCAGGACGGTGCGCCCCGCAACGCACGCTGGATCGCTCTGCCGCACGATGACAGCCTGCTGCGTGCCGCGTGCGCGCGGTGATCGGCCATCGTCCATCGCCGCTTGCAGGGCCCCGCGCACAGCGCTGGCGGGCTGAACCGCTGCCGCCAGGGCTGGAACGCATGTTGCGCGGCAGCGCGGGACACTAGTTGCATGGACGCCGTCCCCGGCTTCGACCTGACCCAGCCCCCGTTCGACCTGCTCGACGATGCCGGACGCGGGCGCCTGCAAGCCACCGTGGATCTTGGTTTCCATGCCGCCGGAAGCACGCTGATCGAAGCCGGCACACCCTCGCCGCACGTGCACGTGATCCTGAAGGGGCTCGTGCATGCCTACCAGGCCGACGGACCCGGCGGTGGGCAGCGGTTCGCCGACTACGGTCCGGGCGATGTGTTCGGCGCGTGGGCAGTGATGGCGGGCCGCGCCCGCCTGAGCTACCGCGCCGACGGGGAGTGCCTCAGCTTCCTGATTCCCGCCGAGGTATTCCGGCGATTGATCGAGGACAACCCGCGCTTCGCCGCCTATTTCAACGAGGGACTCGCGACCAAGGGGCGATTGTCGGTCTCGGGAGCCGATCGCCGCGAAGCGGCCGAACTGATGGTCGCCCGCGTCGGCGAGGCGCAGCTGGCGCCGGCCGAGCGCGTCACCGCCGCGACCTCCATCGCCGAAGCCAGCGCACGGTTGCGCGAGCGACGCGTGGATTGCCTGCTGGTGGACGATGCCAGCTTTGAGGAACCCGGCATCCTGACCCGTACCGACCTGCTCGATGCCGTCGCGCTGCAGCGGCTGCCGCTGGAGGCACCGGTCGGGCCGCTGGCCAGCCGGCCGCTGGTCTGCGTCGGGTCCGAGGATGTGCTGTTCCAGGCGCTGATCGGCATGACCGAGCACCGGATCGAGCGGGTCGTGGTTCGCGATCACGGCACGAGCGCCGGCACGATCGCCGGCACGCTCGGGATCGCGGAGGTGCTTTCGCATTTCGCCAGCCACTCCCACCTCATCAGCCTGCGGCTGGCCCGCGCCCACACCCTGGAGGACATCGCCAGCGCCGCTGCGGGGATGACCGAACTGGTCCGCAGCCTCGCCGCCCACGGCGCGCGCATGCCCTATCTGATGGGGCTGGTCAGCGCACTCAACGGTCGGGTGATGGCCCAGATCTTCGACCTGCTGGTTCCGGCCGAACGCCGTGATCGCATCTGCCTGCTGGTGATGGGCAGCGAAGGTCGCCGCGAGCAGTTGTTCAAGACCGACCAGGACAATGCGCTGGTGGTCGCCGACGACCTGGACTGGCCCGGCCTGGCCGAGGCCATGGCGCGCTTCAGTGCCGCGCTGGCCGATGTCGGTTACCCGCCGTGCCCCGGCAAGGTCATGGTGGACAACCCGCACTGGCGCATGACCGCCACGCAGTGGCAGGCGCGCATCGGCCACTGGCAAGAGCACCACGGTGGCGAGGCGGCACTGGACCTGTCGATCGCGCTCGATGCACGGCCCATCGCCGGCAACCCGGCGTTGTTCGCTCCGGTCAAGTCCAGCCTCATGGCGCTGGGACAGGACCAGATCCTGATGCACCACCTGGCGTCGGCCACGCTCAACTTCAACACGCCTTTGACGTTCTTCGGTCGTGTGCGTGGCGACGAGCGCGGAACCGACCTCAAGAAGGGCGCGATCTTCCCGGTCGTGCACGGCCTGCGCTGCCTGGCGCTGCGCCATGGCATCGGCGCCACCGGCAGCATCGAGCGCTGCGAGGCGCTTACTTCGCTTGACGTGCTGACGCGCGAGTTCGGTCGCGACCTGCCGCAGGCCCTCAACATATTCCAGCGCATGCGGCTGGAGGCACAGGTGGCCGCGCTCGAGGCCGGGCGCGTTCCCGACAACCACGTCGATACCCGGGCCCTGCGCCGGCTGGACCGGGAACTGTTGCGCGACGCGCTGCACGTGGTGAAGGAGTTCCGCGAGCACATGCGCCGCGCCTTCCACCTGGTGGACTGAGGCCGCTATGCATGCCCTGCGCCGATGGTGGTTGCGTAGCCAACATGGCGAAGGGGAGTGGGCGGCGCTGCTGCAGCCGGCGCCGGCGCACGAGTGGGTCAGCCTGGACGTGGAGACCACCGGACTGGACCCGCGGCACGACCACATCCTCAGTCTTGCGGCGGTGCCCGTTCGCGCTGGAGGGGTCGTGCTGTCGGAACGGTTCGAGCGGCGCATCCGACCGGATCGTGGCTTCGACATCGAATCGATCCGCCACCACCGCATCACCCCCGGCGAGGCAGCCGGCGGCCTGTCGGTGACCCCCGCGGTACGCGAATTCCTTCTGTGGCTGGGTCCGCGCCGGCTGCTGGGCTATCACCTGGCGTTCGACCTGGCGATGCTGGCCCCGCACGTGACGGCCCTCACCGGCTTCGCCCTTCCCAATCCCCGGATCGAACTTGCCGATGCGTTCGCTGCGCGGGCGCGCCGGGCGCGGCCCGACGTCCCGCCCAACCTCGATTTTCGCCATATCGCCGACACCCTGGGTGTCCCGGCGTTGGCGCGGCACAGCGCCCTGGGCGATGCCACGACGGTGGCATTGTGCTGGCTGGCACTGCAGGGCGCCGCGCGCAACGCGCCGGCCCGCCCCGCTCCTTAAAGCGGCGGGGCGGCGAGTTCGCGCGCATCGAGGAAGCCGTCGCTGCCAGCGCCGCACCGACCGCGCAGGCGGCCGCGCCGACCTATGCGCGCCATGGGTCCGAGCGCACGCTGCTGTACGCGCTGGTGCAATCGCACTACCCGGATTTGATTGCGCGTCTTGATGCGCAAGACCGATCGCTGCCCAAGTACGTGCGCGAGGAGTTCGAGGCGTTCGTGCGCTGCGGCGTGCTCGCCCACGGCTTCCTGCGCGTGGTGTGTGAGCAGTGCCATGCGGAACGGCTGCTGGCGTTTTCCTGCAAGAAGCGCGGCTTTTGCCCGAGCTGCGGCGCGCGGCGCATGGCCGAGTCCGCACGTCACCTGGTGCAGGAGGTGTTCGGCCCGCGGCCGGTGCGGCAATGGGTGCTGAGTTTTCCGTATCCATTACGCTTCCTGTTCGCCAGCCGCCCCGGCGCGTGTTCGCCATCGACGTGAATACCTGCGGCCACTGTGGCGGCACGCTGCGGATCGTGGCCAGCATCGAAGAACCCACAGCCATCCGCGCCATCCTCGGCTACTTCGCAAAGCACGGCGCGCTGGAGAAGGCGCACTACCGACCCGCCCCGCGCGCACCGCCCGCTGTGGTCGCGTGATCGCCGGATCAGCCACGACGCTGAGGCGAGAACCGCAAGCCAATCCGATGCGGCCACGAACCCGCAGGGCCGTGCTCGGCCCGCTGCCGGAAATCAGCGAGAAAGGGCCACGGACGGCGCGGCGGCGCGGCCCCGCGATGCCGAAATCCCACCCGCGAACACCCGATCCGCGCCCAAACCGGCGCTTGCGCTCCGACCCGCGCCCAAACCGGCGCTTGCGCGACCACCGCCTACTCGCCAGACTGCTCGAAAAGAGCGTTTGAATTGCCTATCCTCCGCCCCAAAGCGATGCGGAAAGAGACCCTCGCTGCCGCGGTGGTGACGGCGCCAGAGGCAAGGCTGGCAAATCCCTTAGGCGGCAGAAGAACTTTCCAGGGCGCGGCCGCTTTCAGGCCAGGCGGGTGCCGTTGGGGACGGGGCGTTCGAGGGTGGTGAGAACCACGCCCTCTTCGGTCGGGAAACCGGTGAGCAGGAATTCGGACAGGAACGGGCCGACCTGCTTTGGCGGGAAGTTGACCACGCCAACGACCTGGCGGCCGACCAGGTCCTGTGCGGCGTAAAGCGCTTTCACCTGCGCGCTGGTCTTGCGAACGCCGTGTGGTCCGAAGTCGACCCAGAGTTTCCAGGCCGGCTTGCGAGCCTCGGGGAATTCCTCCACCCGCAGCACCGTACCGGCGCACAGATGGACCTTCTCGAAGTCGGCCCAGCTGATCGTTGCCATGTCGTCCGAACTCATGCCGCCCTGCCCTCCCGCCGGTCCTTCCACGCGTCGCGCGCCTGGTACCACCAGTAGCTGAGCTGGGCGCCGAGGAAACCGGCGGGCTTGAGCGCGGACACCAGGCCATAGCGGCCGAACTCGCGCCAGCGCGGATCGTCTTCGGCAATGGCCGCGGCCAGCACTTCACCTGCGAACGTGGTCGGCGCGACGCCGTGCCCGCCGAAGGCCTGGGCCAGCCACAGGCCCTCGTCGACGCGGCCCACCTGCGGCATCTGGTGCCGGGCGTAGCTCATCAGGCCCGACCAGGCGAAGTCGATGCCAATGCCCTCAAGCTGCGGATAGACCTTGAGCAGGTCGCGCAGCAGCAGGCGCTTGACGGCTTCGGGCGAACGGTCGAGCACCGAGATGCGGCCGCCCCAGAGGATGCGGCTGTCGGGCAGCGGCCGGTAGTAGTCGAAGGCGAAGCGCGTGTCGTAAATGGCCGCGCGGGTACGGATGACCTCGTCCAGGCGCGCGCCCAGCGGCTCGGTGACCATCACATAAGTGGCGATCGGCAGCACCCCGGCGTCCACTTCGCGGCGCAGGCCGGCCAGGTAGCCACCGCAGGCCAGCACCACCTGCTTGGCCAGCACTTCACCCTGCGGCGTGCGCACACGCCAGCCCTGCCCTGCCCGATCCAGCGCGATCGCCGGGGAGCCTTCGTGCAGGGCCACGCCCAGGCCGCCGGCGACGCGGGCCAGGCCGTGGGCGTAGTCCAGCGGATTGAAGTGAAGGGCATTGCGCTCGAACAGGGCCTCGCTGTAGCGCCGGGTCGTCACCTGCTCCGCCAGCTGCTCACGCGACACCCAGTCCCACGAGGTGCCGAAGTGTTCGGCCAGCAGCGCCTGGCGCGCGCGCAGCGGCGCCGGGTCGCGGAACCAGTTGGCCCAGAGCACGCCGGCGTCGGTGGCCTGGCAATCGATCTGGTGCCGTGCGATGCGCGTGCGGATCAGGTCCACCGCGTCCTGCGTGCCCTGGTACAGGCGCCGCGCCGCCACCGGGCCGAGCTCAGCCAGCAGCGCATCTTCACCGCGCGAAAAGCCACCGAACACGAAGCCGCCATTGCGGCCGGACGCCCCGTGGGCAACCGTGTCGGCCTCGAGCAGCACCACGTCACGCTGGCCGCGTTCGGCCAAGCCCAGTGCCGTGTTCAGCCCGGCGAACCCGGCGCCAACGATGCACACCGCGGCTTCGCGCGTGCCCGACAGCAGGGGATGCGTGGGCGCGGCCGCCGCGCTGGCGCGGTAGTAGCTCGCAAGGCCCATCGCCGGCTTCCGGGACTCAGCGCGCCAGCGCGGCCCGCATGAACTCGCGGGTCGGCTCGGCCAGGTCCTCGTGATCCAGGGCGAACTGCATGGTGGCCTCGATCAGGCCGATGCGGCTGCCGCAGTCGAAGCGACGGCCTTCGAAACGATAGGCCAGCACGCGCTCGCGCTCCATCAGCGCAGCGATGCCGTCGGTGAGCTGGATTTCGCCACCGGCGCCCGGCCGGGTCTTGGCCAACAGATCAAAGATGCTGCCGCTGAGCACATAGCGTCCGACCACCGCCAGGTTGCTCGGGGCGACCTCGGGCTTGGGCTTCTCGACGATGGCACTGATTTCGCCATGCCGGCCCGAGAAATCACGGGTGGCGACGATGCCGTAGCTGGCGGTCTGTTCGCGCGGCACGTCCTGCACGGCGATCACGCTGGCGGACTCGCGCTCGGCCAGGTCGACCATCTGGCGCAGGGCGCCGTGGCCGGTGTTCCAGATCAGGTCGTCGGGCAGCAGCACCGCGAACGGTTCGTCGCCGATCACTGGCCGCGCGCAGAGCACCGCGTGGCCCAGGCCAAGCGCCTCGGCCTGGGTGACGAAGACGGCCCGCACGTTCCTGGGAAGCACGTCCCGGATCAGGGCCAGCAGCTCGGACTTGCCGGCCTTCTCGAGCTTTTGTTCCAGCTCGTAGGCCTTGTCGAAATAGTCGGCCACCGAGTGCTTGTAGCGATTGGTGACGAACACCAGCGTATCGCAGCCGGCCTCGATGGCCTCGTCCACCGCGTATTGGATCAGCGGCTTGTCCACCACCGGCAGCATTTCCTTGGGCACCGTCTTGGTGGCCGGCAGGAATCGCGTGCCGAGGCCGGCGACCGGGAATACCGCTTTCCTGATTCGGAAGCTCATGCAGTTGCACTCTTCAGAAAGGAGAAAGTTCAGGCGGGTAAGGATCGTCACCGCCGTTACCGCCTGGATTGTACTCCGGCACGGCGTCACGCAGCAGCGACTCCAGCGCAGCCTGCGCGGCAGGATCCGACAGCAGCAGCTGGAGCCTTTGCAGGTTGTCGCGCATGGCGGCAAGGTCGAACTCGCGCGGCATGGCCTGGAGGATGCGCGGGTGCTGCGTGCGCTGGTAGCGTTCGGCCGGATGGAACAGGATTTCGTGCAGCTTCTCACCGGGCCGCAGCCCGGTGTAGCTGACCATGATGTCCACGCCGGGCCGCTTGCCGCTCAGGCGGATCATCTGTTCGGCCAGCTCGCGGATGGCCACCGGCCGGCCCATGTCCAGCGCGAACACCGAACAAGGCTCCCTGCCCAGGCTCAGCGAGCTCAGGATCAGCTGGCAGGCCTCGGGGATGGTCATGAAATAACGCGTCACTTCCGGGTGCGTCACGGTGACCGGGCCGCCGGCGGCGATCTGCCTGCGGAACAGCGGCACCACGCTGCCGGCCGAATCAAGCACGTTGCCGAACCGTACGATCGACAGCGCCATCGGGCTGCCGTCGAGTTCGGTCTGGCAGGTCAATTCGGCGAAGCGCTTGCTGGCGCCAAGCACGTTGATCGGGCAAATGGCCTTGTCGGTGGAAATGAAGACCAACTGCCCTACGCCCGCCTGGACGCAGGCGCGGGCGAGCGTGCTGGTGGCGCCGACGTTGTTGCGCAGCGCCTCGCGCACATGGTCCTCCAGCAGCGGCACCTGCTTGCAGGCGGCAGCGTGGAAGACGAAGTCCATGCCGTCGGCAAGCGCGATCCGGCAGGCGGTCGGGTCGCCGCAGTCAGCCAGATGCAGCCGCAGCAGCAGGTGGGGGAAATCGCGGAGGATCTCGGCTGAAATATCGTGCAATGGCAACTCGGCACGTTCGAACAGCACCAGTTCGGCGGCGCCCGCAGCGGCGCACTGGCGCGCCAGTTCGGAACCGATCGAACCTCCGGCGCCGGTAACCATTACCCGCTTGCCGGCCACGGCGGTGCGCGCGGCGCCGAACTCGATGGGCTCGCGGCCCAGCAGGTCCTCGATGCGGACTTCGCTCAGCTCCAGCCGCTGCGGCTTGCCGGCGAGCACGTCCGACAGCCTGGGCACCGTGCGGAACGGCAGGCCGGTTTCGTCGCACAGCGAGACCACGCGCTGCATCTCGGCCGCGCTGGCCGACGGCATCGCGATAACGATCAGCCGGGGCGCGGTTTCCTGCGCGATATAAGGCAGTTCATCAATGGTGCCCAGCACCGGCACGCCCTGCACCTTGGCGCCCCGCAGTGCGACCTGGTCGTCCAGCAGGCCCACCGGCTGGTAGCGGCCGTCGCTGCGCAATTCGCGCAGCAGCGTCTCGGCGGTACGGCCGGCACCCAGCACCAGCACGCGCTGGGAATCGGCGGAATGGCCGGACTGGCGATGGTCCTTCCACAGCCGGTAAAGCAGGCGCGGCACGCCCAGCATCACCACCACGGCCACGGGGTACGGAACCAGCACGCGTCGCGGCACCAGCTCAACCTGGTCCAGCAGGAACAGCACCACCACGATCACCAGCACGCCCAGCAGCGCCGCGCGCACCAGGTTGCCCAGGTCGGGCAGGCTGGCGAAGCGCCACAGGCCGCGGTACAGGCCCACCATCTGCAGCACCAGGCCCTGCACGCTCAACACGATCGCCAGTTCGAGCGCCAGCGAAGGCGCCGGCGGCGCGCCGGCCGCGCTGGCCAACCAACGCAGCGCCACCCAGACCAGGGCCACCATGGCCAGGTCGTGCAGCACGATCAGCAGCCGCGGCAGCATGGCCGAAAGGCTGGGGAAAAACTTCATCGAGCAGACTCCCTGTCCAGGCTCAAATCCTGCGGCGGCGAAAAGTGCCGCCCACCCCAGGCATACACCAGCACCGCCGCCAGGCCCACCAACGCCAGCACGGTGCATTGGATCATCGTCGAGGCACCGGCGCGGCCAGTGGCCCACGCGGCTACGGCCGCAAGCACGGTCCAGGCGGCGTAGCACAGGCCGATGCGCAGATGGCTCCAGCCGTGCAGCACCGCGCGCTGGTAAAGATGCTGGCGGTGCGCCAGCCAGACCTTCTCGCGCCGAAGCAGGCGACCCAGGAGGGTCAGTCCTGCGTCCGCGATTACGGCCGACGGCAGCAGCAGCAGATACCAGGCCGGGGCCTCGCCCTGGGCCTGCGCCATCAACAGCAGCGCGGCCACGCCGTAACCCAGCGCGAAACTGCCGGCGTCACCGAGGAAAAGCCGGGCCACCGGAACATTGAACGGCAGGAAGCCCAGGCAACCTGCCGCCATCGCCAGGCCGAGCCAGCCGGCCGGAGTGGACGCGCCGGTGATGATCACGGTCGCCGCGCCCACCAGCAGGGCCTGGCCGGCGGCCATGCCGTTGCTGCCGTCGATGAAGTTCCAGAAATTGACCAGCACCAGCACCATTGCCCATGCCGCGGCAATCGCGGCAACCGTACCGAGCGCCTCGGGGGCCAGCGGCCACGCCAGCGCCAGCGGCAAGGCGCCGACAGCCTGCAGACCCAGCTTGGGCAAGGCGGGCAAGGGGCGCAGGTCATCGATCAGGCCGACTCCGGTCGTCACCAGCAGCCCCAGGGCAACCAGCGCCGCGTCCTCGCCCAGCCCGGGCGTCGCCGCCAGCAGCACGGCGGCGATGGCCACGCCGCCACCGCGCGGTATCGGCACGTCATGCAGCCGCCGTTCGCCCGGCAGGTCCAGCCATTGCCGCCGGATAGCCTGTGCGCGCCACGTCCCCGCCACGACCAGCGCGGCTAAAAAGCCCAGCGTCGCAAACAGCCAGGGCGACACGCTCCAGCCGGGAATCACTCGCTCACCGCGCCGTGGGCGGGCTTGATGCTGCCCCAGGACTTGCAGCCCGGGCACTGCCAATGGTGCGCACGGGCGCTGAAGCCACAGCGCTGGCAGCGATATCCCGGCGTGCGCACCACCAGCTGGTCGGTGATCTGCTTGAGCGTCTTGAGGGTTTCGGAAGGGTCGCTGCTCAAGTCCTTGAGGCTCAGGTCGATGTAGGCGGCCTCGCCCCGCACCGACGGTCGTTGGTGCAGCTGTCGCGACAGGAAACCGAGCGCGGCCGCATGCCCCTCCTCGCGTTCGATCAGGCGGGTCAGCGCCAGCACCGGCGAAACGCCCGGGTAGTGCTCGATCATCTGCATCAGGAAGCCGCGCGCGCGGGCGCTGTCGCCAAGCCGCTCGTAGCAGCCCAGCAGCGGCTCGAGGATATCGGGCAGGAACTCGATGTCGTGGCGCGCCACGCGCTCGAAGGCGCGGATCGCGGCGGCGTCGTTGTTGTCCGCCAGCTCCAGTTGCCCCTCGGCCAGGCCCGCGCGCACGCAGTGGCTGTCGGCGGCGCTGGCCTCGGCCACGTGGTGCCGGGCACCGGCAAGGTCGCCCGAAAGGCGGGCCTTCTCGGCCAGCTCGCAGTGGTACTGCGCCACCAGCTTGCCCATCGGTTCGCCGCTGGCGGCCTCGAACTGGCGCGCGTGGTCGATCGCCTTGCCCCAGTCGCGCTCGGCTTGGTAAACCGATATCAGGTGGCGCAGCGCCTGCGGTGCCATGACCCCCTCGCGTACCAGGTCGGTGAAGAGGGTCTCGGCGCGATCAAGCAGCCCGGCGCGCATGTAGTCCTCGCCCAGGGCCAGCACGGCGCGGGTCTTTTGTCCGTCGCTCAGGCCGGCGCGGCCAACCAGGCTCTGGTGCAGGCGGATGGCACGGTCGACCTCGCCGCGGCGACGGAACAGATGGCCCAGCGCGAACTGCGTCTCGACGGTGTCCTTGTCAACGGCGGCGATCTGCAGGAACACCTCGATGGCCTTGTCCTGCTGCTCGTTGAGCAGATAGTTCAGGCCGCGGAAATAGGTGTTGGACAGGCGGGAAATGCGTGCGCCGCCGCGGCGCTCACCGCCGCGCCTACCGGCGATCCAACCGGAACCGGCGGCGATGGGCAGCAGCAGGAACAGCCACGCCAGCTCACTCATGGTGTTCGGGGGGCGTCGGTTCGACGGCCGTTGGGGCCCGGCGCAGCTGGCGCCGCAGCGGCCACACCACGGCGGCCGTCAGCACGCCACCGGCGACAATGGCGCCCAAAAGTACGGCCGCCAGCAGGCTGGTGCCAAGGTTGGCGTATTCGATGGTGGCGAAGCCCAGGTCGATGCGGACAGGCGTGCGATTAAGCGCGCCAAAAAGCACGCCGACGACGACGAACAACAGGGCGACGATGGCTTTGATCAGGCGCATCCGCGGAACTTCCAGTAGCCGGTGGCGGCAAGCTTAGCCCAGCCGGGGCGGAAACTCAGGATGAAGGCGATACCGGGCTGGCGTTGACGCGATCGCGCAACTCCTTGCCGGGCTTGAAATGGGGAACATACTTTCCGGGCAGGGCCACGGAATCGCCGGTCTTGGGGTTGCGACCCAGGCGCGGCGGGCGAAAATGCAGGGAAAAACTGCCGAAACCACGGATTTCGATGCGCTCGCCCTGGGTCAAGGCGCCACTCATCATCTCGAGCAGGGTCTTGACGGCAAGATCAACGTCGTCGGCCTTCAGGTGGGCCTGGCGACGCGACAACACCTCGATCAGTTCGGACTTCGTCATGTCGTGGCGGGCCCTCGGGCTCGTGTCAGGGTAAAGGTGACGCGGCCCGGGGCAATGCCCCGGGCCGCGGACCGGACTGCGGGCTTACTCGCCCTTGTTCAGCTGTTCGCGCAGCAGGGCACCGAGCTTGGTGGTGCCGCTGGCCGCGTCGAACGACTTGTTCACTTCGGCCATGTTCTCAACCAGGTCGGCCTCGTCCTTGGCGCGGATCGAGAGCTGCATCACGCGGCCCTTGCGGTCCATGCCGATGAACTTGGCTTCCACCGCGTCGCCGACCTTGAGGTACTGGGTGGCGTCGTCGACACGCTCCTTGGCGATGTCGTTGGCGCGCACGTAGCCCTCGATGCCGCCGTCGAGCTCGATGGTCGCGCCCTTGGTGTCGACTTCCTTGACCACGCCGGTGACGATGCTGCCCTTGGTGGTGGTGGCCATGTACTGGCCGACCGGGTCCTGCTCGAGCTGCTTCACGCCCAGCGAGATGCGCTCACGCTCGGGATCCACGGCCAGCACCACGGCTTCGAGGTTGTCGCCCTTCTTGTAGTTGCGCACCACGTCTTCGCCCGTGGTGTTCCACGAGATGTCGGACAGGTGCACCAGGCCGTCGATACCGCCGTCCAGGCCGATGAAGATGCCGAAGTCGGTGATGGACTTGATCTGGCCGGAAACCTTGTCGCCCTTCTTGAACAGGGCCGAGAACGCTTCCCACGGGTTCGGGGTGCACTGCTTGATGCCCAGCGAGATGCGGCGACGCTCGCCGTCCACGTCCAGCACCATCACCTCGAGTTCGTCGCCCAGCTGGACGACCTTGGACGGGTTGACGTTCTTGTTGGTCCAATCCATCTCAGACACGTGCACCAGGCCTTCCACGCCCGGCTCAATCTCGACGAACGCGCCGTAATCGGTGACGTTGGAGACCTTGCCGAACAGGCGTGAGGAGGTCGGGTAACGGCGGGCGATGTTGTCCCACGGATCGTCGCCCAGCTGCTTGAGGCCGAGCGAGACGCGGTTGCGCTCGCGGTCGAACTTCAGCACGCGCACGTCGAGCTCTTCGCCCACGTTCACCACTTCGGACGGATGGCGCACGCGCTTCCATGCCATGTCGGTGATGTGCAGCAGGCCGTCGATGCCGCCCAGGTCCACGAACGCGCCGTAATCGGTGAGGTTCTTGACGACACCCTTGATGACGGCACCTTCCTGCAGGCGCTCCATCAGCTGCTCGCGCTCGACGCTCGACTCGGACTCGACCACCGCACGGCGGGAGACCACGACGTTGTTGCGCTTGCGGTCGAGCTTGATGATCTTGAACTCGAGTTCCTTGCCTTCCAGGTAACCCGGGTCACGGACCGGACGCACGTCCACCAGGGAGCCCGGCAGGAACGCGCGGACGTCGCGGATGTCGACGGTGAAGCCGCCCTTGACCTTGCCGCTGATGCGACCGGTGACGATTTCGCCGGCTTCCATGGAAGCTTCGAGTTCGTCCCAGACCATGGCGCGCTTGGCTTTCTCGCGCGACAGCACGGTTTCACCGAAGCCATTCTCGAGGTATTCCAGGGCGACCTTGACGCTGTCACCGACGGCGACTTCGAGTTCGCCGGCTTCGTTACGGAACTGTTCGATCGGGATGATGCCTTCCGACTTCAGGCCGGCGTTGATCACGACCACGTCGGAGCGGATCTCGACCACGATGCCCGAGACGATGGCGCCCGGCTTGAGCTTGTTGAGCGCGGTCTGGCTCTGTTCGAACAGTTCAGCGAATGATTCAGTCATTGTTGGATACCCGGTTGGACATACGGGTCGCGGCAGCACCGCGAACCCACTTGTTAGCGCCTGAGCGCGTGGATGGAGACTCCGCGCCGGATGGCGCGGGACCTGGTTTCTACCTTGCGGGATCGCGATCCACGGGAACGCGATGCGCCGGGGATGGATTACGCCTGGCGGGGGCTTCGGAGGTTTTCCGGAAGCACCGCCAGCACGCGCTCTATCACCTCGGTGATGGCCGTACCGGTGGAGTCCACGATTACCGCGTCTTGCGCGGGTTTCAGGGGCGCCACGGCACGTCCGGCATCGCGCTCGTCGCGAGCGGCGATCTCGTGCAGCAGACTGTCAAGATTAACTGAAACCCCTTTGTCCTTCAACTGCTTATAGCGCCTTTGGGCCCGCTCGGCGGCGCTGGCGGTCAGAAAGACCTTGTAGGGGGCATCCGGGAAGATCACGGTGCCCATGTCCCGGCCGTCGGCCACCAGGCCGGGAAGGCGCGCGAAGCCGTGCTGAAGCTCCACCAGGGCCGCCCGGACCGGCGGCTGGGCGGCGATAGCCGAGGCGGCGGCGCCGGCCGTTTCGGTGCGCAACTGGCGGGTGGCGTCCTTGCCGTTGACGATGACGTGGGGTTCGCCCGCCCCCTGGGTCTCGAACCGGATCTCGGTCCGGCGGGCGCACAGGGCCACGGCCTCGGCGTCGCTCAGGTCCACGCCTTCCCAGGCGGCGGCCAGCCCGACCGCGCGGTAAAGCGCGCCGGAATCCAGGTAGCGCCAGCCAAGGCGCTCGGCCACGGCGCGGCTGATGGTGCCCTTTCCTGAACCGGAGGGGCCGTCGATGGTGAGGATCGGGATGCTGGGCATGGGGGGAGTTTAGTCGAAGCGTCCTAGCCGTTGGCCTCGGGGGTGCGCAGGCCAAAGCCCGCCGACCGGGCCAGCGAGTCGAAACCAGGGAACGACGTAGCCACGTTGGCGCAGTCGCCAATGCGGACTTCCCCCCCGGCAAGCTGGGCAGCGATGGCCAGGCTCATGGCGACGCGGTGGTCGCCGTGGCTGTCCACGGTGCCGCCATGCAGGGGGCCGCCGTCGATCACGGCGCCATCCGGGGTCTCCAGCACGCGGGCACCCAGCGCCTGCAGCGCGGCGGCCGTGACGGCGATGCGGTCGGACTCCTTCACCCGCAGCTCGGCCGCGCCGCGCACCACCGTGCGGCCTTCGGCCAGCGCGGCGGCGACAAACAGCGCCGGGAACTCGTCAATCATGTCCGGGACCAGGTGCTCGGGCACCTCGATGCCCCGCAGCCGCGCGTGCCGCACGCGAAGGTCGGCCACCGGCTCACCGCCCTGCTCGCCCGGCGACAGCGCCTGGATGTCGGCGCCCATCAGCCGCAGTGCCTCGAGCAGGCCGGTGCGCCGCGGATTCATGCCGACCCGGCGCAGCAGCAGGTCCGACCCCGGCACCAGCGAAGCGGCCACCAGGAAAAACGCCGCCGAGGAAAAATCGGCCGGCACGTCCACGTCGGTGCCGCGCAGGCGATGGCCGCCCGATAGTTGGGCCACGCCGGGCGAAAACCGGATCGGCCAGCCAAAGGCCGAAAGCATGCGTTCGGTGTAGTCGCGGGTGGGATGGGGCTCCAGGACGCGGGTTTCGCCCGTGGCGTACAGGCCAGCCAACAGCACCGCAGATTTGACCTGCGCACTGGCAACAGGTAGTTTAAAATCAATGCCTTGCAACACATTGTTACCAATGATTCTAAGTGGCGGCAGCCCGCCCTCGCGGGCATCGATGCGGGCGCCCATGCGCCGAAGCGGATCAATGACCCGCGCCATCGGCCGGCGCGACAGCGACGCGTCGCCCACCAGCACGCTGTCGAATCGCTGGCCGGCCAGCAGGCCGGCCAACAGGCGCATGCCGGTGCCGGCGTTGCCGCAGTCCAGGTCGTCCGGCGCGGCGCGCAGCCCTTCCAACCCGACGCCATGCACCACGCGGACGCTGGCGCTGGGCGCCTCGATGCGCACGCCAAGCTGGCCGAAGATGGCGGCGGTGGACCGCGTGTCCTCGCCTTCCAGGAAACCCTGGACCCGCGACGTGCCGTCGGCGATGGCCGCCAGCATCACGGCCCGGTGCGACACCGACTTGTCGCCCGGGATGTCGAGTTCACCCTGCAGCGGCGTGCCCTGCCCGACCAGCCAGTCCAATCGGTCCATGTTCATGCCAGCACCTCGTCCAGGGCCTGCAGGAAGCGCCGGTTCTCGTCGCGCGTGCCCACGGTGATGCGCAGGCAGGTGGGCAGTCCGTAACCGGCCATGGGCCGGGGCACCACCCCGCGGGCGACCAGCCCGGCTTCAACCGATACGGCGTCCCGGCCGAAGTCCACCAGCAGGAAATTGGTCTGCGATGCCGCGACCGCCAGCGCGCGTGCCCGGAGCGCGTCGTGCAGCGCTTCGCGCTCGGCGGCATTGCGGCGACGCACCTGGTCCAGGTAAGCCGCGTCGGCCAGCGCGGCCTCACAGGCGGCCAGCCCGGGACCGTTGACGTTGAAGGACTCCCGTACCCGCTCCAGCACCGCCACCAGCGCGGGGTTCGCCAACAGGTAGCCCACCCGCAGCGCCGCCAGCGCATAGCCCTTGGAGAAGGTGCGGGTGACCACGAGGTTGGGGTACGCGCCCAGCAGCCCGGTGGCCGAGGCCAGCGCCGGGTCGGTGGCGTATTCAAGGTAGGCCTCGTCCACCACCACGATCACCTCGCCGGGCAGTTGGGTGAGGAATGCCTCCAGTTCCAAGGTGGGGAACCAGGTGCCGGTGGGGTTGTTGGGGTTGGCCAGGTAGACCAGGCGCGTTGCCGGTCCCACGGCCGCAAGCAGCGCGTGCAGGTCGTGGCCGCGGGCCATCGCGTGTCCGGCGGGCAGCGGCTCGGCCAGCCGCAGCGTGGCGCCCGCGGCCTGCGCGGCCAGGGCGTACACGGCGAAGCCGTAGCGCGAAGCCACCACCTCCTGCCCCGTACCGGCGAACACCTGCGCCAGCATCATCAGCAGCTCGTGCGAACCGTTGCCCAGTGCGATCTGCGCGACGTCCACGCCGTGGTGCGCGGCAAGCGCACGCTTGAGGTCGCCGCCGAGCGGATCGGGGTATCGATGCAGGGAGACGAGTGCACCCAGCATCGCTTCGCGCGCGGCCGGGCTGGGCCCGTGGCTGTTCTCGTTCGAGCCCAACTCCACCAGCCCGCCGGCGCCGGCGGCGCGACGCAGGGCCACCAGGTCCAGCCCGGGGTCGTAGGCGCGCAGCGCGCGGACGCCCGGTTGGGCAAGCGCGACGAAGTCCGGTGTTTCCATGGTCAGAGCAGGGCCACCGGGTAGGAGCCGAGCACTTTCACGTCGGCGGCATAGTCGCCCAGTTCCGACAGCGCGCGGCCCACCGAGTCGTCGGCAACGTGGCCACTGACGTCGATGAAGAACGCGTACTGCCAGCGCCCGGTGTGCGAGGGCCGCGACTCGATGCGGTTCATGCTGACGCCGTGGCGGGCGAAGGGACTGAGCACGTTGTAAAGCGCACCGGGCTGGTCGCGCACGTAGACCAGCAGCGAGGTGCGGTCGTGCCCGCTGGCCGAGAACAGCTCGCGGCCCAGCACCAGGAACCGGGTGGTGTTGTCCTGGCGGTCCTGGATCGGACCGGCCACCACCTTGAGGCCGTACACGTGCCCGGCGCTTTCACCGGCGATGGCCGCGGCGTCGTCGGCGGTCCGGGCGCGGCGGGCGGCCTCGGCGTTGCTGGCGACCGGGATCTTCTCGGCCTTGGGCAGGTTCTGGCGCAGCCAGGCCTTGCACTGGGCCAGCGACATCGGGTGCGAGTACACCCGTTCGATGTCCTCCAGCCGGCCGGTGCGCGACATCAGGTGCTGGTGCACCGAAAGCTCCACTTCGCCGCATATCTTCAGCGGCGAGGTCAGGAACATGTCCAGCGTGGACTGGATGGTGCCCTGCCCCGAGTTCTCGACCGGCACCACGCCGAAATCGGCATTGCCCGCCTCCACTTCCTGGAACACTTCCTCGATGCTGGCCAGCGGCAGGCCCTTGGCCGAATGGCCGAAGTGCTTGTGCAGCGCCTGCTGCGAGAACGTGCCCTCGGGACCCAGGAAGCCGACTTTCAGCGGCTCCTGCTGGGCCAGGCAGGCGGACATGATTTCGCGGAACAGCCGCAGCAGCACTTCGTCGCTCAGAGGGCCGTCGTTGCGGTCAAGCACCTGGCGCAGCACCTGCGATTCGCGCTCGGGCCGGTAGTAGTCCACGGCCGCCTTGAGCGGCCCCTTGGCCTTGCCGACCTGCTGGGCCCAGCGCGCCCGCTCGGCGATCAGGGCCTGGATCTGCAGGTCGATGCCGTCGATGTGGCCACGCACGTCCGAAAGCTGCGGCGCCTTCCCGGCGGCGCGCTTGGCGGCCTTTGCGGGCTGGGGCCTGGCGGCGGCGGGTTGGATGCCCGGCTTGGCCGGCGATGGTTTCTTGTTGGCCATGATTCAACCGTTCCTGCGTAAGAAGTCGGCCATGAAGTCCACCAGCGCCTGCACGCCGGCCTCGGGCATCGCGTTGTAGATCGAAGCGCGCATGCCGCCCAGGGCGCGATGGCCCTTGAGCCCCAGCAGGCCCGCCGCCGACGCCTCGTGCAGGAAAGGCCTGTCGAGTGCGGCATCGGCCAGGAAGAACGGCACGTTCATCCTGGACCGGGCGTTGGTGGCGACCGGGTTGCGGTAGTAGCCACCCGAACCGTCGATGGCCGAATACAGCTTCGCCGCCTTGCGGGCGTTGCGCTGGCCGATGGCGGCAGCGCCGCCCTGGGCCTTCAGCCACTGCAGCACCAGGCCCAGCATGTACCAGGCGAACGTGGGCGGCGTGTTGAACATCGAGTCGTTGCTGGCCTGGTTGGCCAGGTCGAAGATCGGCGGCAGGTCGCGGCCATGCTTGCCCAGCAGGTCCTTGCGCACGATGGCCAGGGTGAGGCCGGCCGGCCCGAGGTTCTTCTGGGCCCCGCCGTAAAGCACCCCGAAGCGACTAACGTCGATAGGGCACGACAGGATATTGGACGAAACGTCCGCCACCAGCGGCACATCGCCCACGTCCGGGATGTCCTGGAACTCGACGCCGTGGATGGTCTCGTTGGGCGTGTAGTGCACGAAGGCGGCGCCGGGCGTCAGGCGCCATTGGTCGCGCGGCGGGATCGAGGCATAGCCGCTGTCCCTGGCACTGGCGGCGACGTGGGTCCGGATCGACGGCCGGGCGTTCTCGATGGCCTTCTCACCCCAGTGGCCGGTGATCACGTAGTCGGCGACCTGGTCGGGGCCGGCCAGGTTGAGCGGCAGCAGGGCCGCCAACGTGGTGGCGCCGCCCTGCAGGAACAGCGCGTGGTAGTCGTCGGGAATGGCCATCAGTTCGCGCAGGTCGCGCTCGGCGGCGGCGGCGCAGTCGATGAAGGCCTGGCCTCGGTGGCTGAGCTCCATGACCGAAGCGCGCTCGCCCTTCCACTCAAGCAGTTCGGCCTGGACCTGGCGAAGGACCGGCTCGGGCAACGTTGCCGGACCGGCGCTGAAATTGAAGGCGCGCGACATCTGAAAACCTCGGGGATTTACTGCAATGGCAGGCTAGCACGGCGGCGCCGCGGCCCGTAAGTTGCCTCAACCCAAGATGCGCGCAGTACCGAGGAGCATTTGCTCGAAGTCGTCCGGCGGCAGCGCCTGTGAGAACAGATAGCCCTGGCCATAGCGGCAGCCCAGCGCGTTGAGCATCGCCTGTTGGCCCGGGGTTTCAATGCCCTCGGCGGTCAGCGCCAGGCCCAGTTCGTCGGCAAAGGCGGTGATGGTGCGCACGATGGCGCGGTGGCGCGGGTTGGACTCGATGTCGCGGATGAACACCTGGTCGATCTTGAGGGCATCGAAGGGTGAGGCCGCGAACGATTCCAGCGACGAATAGCCGGTGCCGAAGTCGTCCACCACCAGGCCCACGCCCAGCGCCTTGAGCGACAGCAGGCGCTGCTCGGCTTGGCCGCGCCCGGCGCGGAACGCGGTCTCGGTGACTTCCAGGCGCAGGCTGGCCGGCGGCAGCCCGTGCGCCTGCAGCAGGCTGAAGACTTCCTCGACGATCTCGGGGGAAAGCATCTGGCGCTCGTCCACGTTGACGTTCATCGTCAGCGCCCTGTGTTCGGGGTAGCCGGCTCGCCAGTGCGCCAACTGGCGGCAGGCCTCGCGCAGGGCCCAGGCGTCCATGTCGACGATGAGCCCGGTTTCCTCGGCCACGGCCAGGAAGTCCGACGGCGGCAGCAGCCCGCGCAGGGGGTGCCGCCAGCGCACCAGCGCCTCGACTCCCACCAGTTGGCCGGTGGCCAGTTCGATGATCGGCTGGTAGTGCAGCCGGAACTCCGAGCGCTCCAAGGCCAAGCGGAAGTCGGTTTCGAGCTGCAGGCGGCTCAGCGCCTGCTGGTGCATGGCTTCGTCGAAGATCACGTAGCCGGCCTTGCCCGCCGCCTTGGCGCGGTACATCGCGGTGTCGGCGTCGCGCAGCACCTGGTCGGGCGATTCGTAGTCGATGCTGCCGATCACGATGCCCAGGCTGGCCGCGGAGAATACCTGCTGGCCGGCGATCTCGAAGGGCCGCTCGAACAGCTTGAGCACCCGCCGGGCGATCTCCACCGCCCGGTCATGGCCGCAGTCGCCGTCGGGCAGCAGGGTGAATTCGTCGCCGCCATAGCGGGCAATCAGCACTTGCTCGAGCAGGCTGTCCTCGAGCCGGCGGGCAATCTCCACCAGCAGCCGATCACCCGCGCCGTGGCCCAGGCTGTCGTTAACCCACTTGAACCCATCCAGGTCCAGGAACAGCACCGCATAGGGACGGCGGCGGCGGTCGGGCTCTTGGGACGACTTGAGCATCGCCTCGGCCAGGCGTTGGTTGAACAGCATCCGGTTGGGCAGGCCCGTCAGCGGATCGTGCGTGGCGTGGTGGCGAAGGCGCTCTTCCGCTTCACGCTGGCGCGTGATGTCGAGCACCGTGCCGGTCAAGTGCTCCACGCCGTCCAGCATCACCGGGCCGATGCTCACCCGCACGTGGATGTGCCGCCCCTGCAGGTGCAGCAAACAGGTTTCGAAGTCCGGCGACACGGTCAGCCCGGCCAGCCGGTCGCGGTCGCGGCGCTCGGACGCCAGCACCGACGCGGGCGTCATGATTTCCTTGAAGCTGACGCCCGCCAGCCCGACATCTTCCCGCCCGAGCATGGCCGTGAACGCATGGTTGGCGTAGGTGTACTGGTCACCCTGCATGATGAAGACACCGACCTGGCTGTGCTCCACCAGCGTCCGGTACTTGCTTTCCGAGCGCAGCAGCGCCTGCTGCATCTCATGGCGCTGGTCGATGTCGAGCACCGACCCGGTGAAGTGCAGCGGTTCGCCGCTGTCGTCGCGGATCAGCAGCACGCTGGCGCTGACCCACTTCAGGCGCCCGTCGCGCGTGAGCACCTGGGTTTCGATATGGTTGAACGAACCGTCCTTGAGCGCCAGCTCGACCAGATGCACGCGCTCGGCCGGGTTGGCGTAGACCTGGTCCATCCGGGTGACCGTCGACTTGAACTCCTCGGCGCTTTCGTAGCCCAGGATCCCGGCCATCATCCGGTTGGCTTCCATCAGCCGGCCGTCGAGCGAGGAGCGGAACAGGCCGGCGGGTGAGTTCTCGAACAAATCCCGGTAGCGCCGCTCGGCCTGGGCCACTTCATTCTGGCGACGGCGGTCCTCGGTGACGTCACGCAGGGTGCCGGTGGAGGCGATGTCGCCCTGGTATTCCACGGCATCGGCGCGCACCTCGCACAGGATAATCGAACCGTCCTTGCGTCGAAGGTGGACCTCGTAGATCTGCAGCGCGCGCGAACCCGCTTCGCGCTGCTCGCGGCGCACGGCCTGTGCGCTGCGATCGCTGTCAGCCACCAGCGCCATGTACTGCGTGCCGGCCACTTCGCCGGACCCGTAGCCCAGTATCCGTGCCATGGCTTCGTTGGCGAAGATGATCACGCCGCGCTGGATCAGGAACACGCCGTCGCGGCTGTTCTCCACCAGCACCTCGTAGAGCGCCTTGGATTCGCGCAGCGCCTGCTCGGCTTCCACCTGGGCGGTGATATCCACCAGCGACCCTTCGAACACCAGCGCCTGGCCGTGGGCATCGAGGATGGCGCGCGCATTTTCGCTGACCCATATCACCCGGCCGTCGCGCCGAAACACCCTGGCGCGCTTGCGCTCGAGCCGCCCGCCGGTGCGCAGGATGGAATGCGCGCGCGTGACGTAGTCCGGGTCCGCGTAAAGATCGGCCGCGCATCTGCCCAGCTGCACCAGCAGCTGCTGCGGCGAGTCATAGCCCAGGATGCGGGCCATTGCCGGGTTCACGTCCAGGAAACCGCCGCTGGGCAGGCAGCGGTAAATACCCTCCGATGCGGCCAGGTAAAGCGAGCGATAACGCACGTCTCCGGTGGTCGGCTCCACCACGTCCTGCCCCTTGGGCAGCAAGTTGACGACGCAGAACAGAAGCGACTGGCCTTCCTCGACCGCCAGCTCAACGCTGATGTGCCCCGCGAGCAGCCGCCCTTCGGCGCAGACCAGGCGCAACGGCATCTGCACCACGCGCTGGTCGGTCCGAAGCAGGCTCCAGATGCGCGCGCGAAATTCGGGATCCGGCCACAGGCCCACTTCAACCGGAAGGCGGCCAATCACCTGGTCGCGACGATAGCCGGTGCTACGCTCGAATGCCGTGTTCACGCCCACGAAAAGGCCGTCACTGGCGCTGAGCACAGCAACAATGCTTTCGGACGCTTCAAACGCGTCAACCAGGCGCATCGTTTTCCCCGGTGGCCCCCTCTCTTGCAGGAGTATAGCGATCCCAACCGTCCCGAAAGGGGCGAAACCTGGAGCCAGACCGTGAACGATCACCTTCCCAGCGACATCCCCGCATCACAGATCACGCCCGAGGCCGTCTACAGGTCGCGACGGCAGCTGATGGGACTGGGCCTGGCCAGCCCGCTGCTGGCGCTGGCGGGCTGCACCGGCGCCGAGGACGCACCGGCACCTGCCGTCATCCTCCGGAAATCCGATTCCAAGGACGGCTTCCTGGCCGGCGACGAACTGACCACCCTGCAGGACGCCAGCAGCTACAACAATTTCTATGAGTTCGGCACCGGCAAGGGCGACCCGGCGCGCAACGCCGGCAGCCTCAAGCCTTCGCCATGGTCGATCGTGGTTGGCGGCGAGGCCGACGTCACCGGCACGTTCGCGATCGAGGACTTCCTCAAGCCGCAAGCCGTGCAGGATCGCGTCTACCGCCTGCGCTGCGTGGAGGGCTGGTCGATGGTCATCCCTTGGCAGGGCGTGGCGCTGGGCGACGTGCTTGCGCGCTTCAGGCCCAACTCGCGCGCCAAGTACGTGGCGTTCACCACCCTGGCCGACCGCGACCAGATGCCGGGCATCCGCTTCCCGGCGCTCGACTGGCCCTATCGCGAGGGCCTGCGGATGGACGAGGCCATGAACCCGCTGAGCCTGCTGGCCACGGGAATGTACGGCAAGCCGCTGCCCAACCAGAACGGCGCGCCGCTGCGGCTGGTGGTTCCCTGGAAGTACGGGTTCAAGAGCATCAAGTCGATCGTGCGCATTGATTTCACCGAGCAGATGCCGGTGACCAGTTGGAATCAGTCACAGCCCGGGGAATACGGCTTCTACTCCAACGTGAACCCCGACGTGGACCATCCGCGCTGGAGCCAGGGCAGCGAACGACGCATCGCCGGCACCGCAAGCAAGGTGTTCGCCGACCGCATCCCCACCCTGCCCTTCAACGGCTACGGCGCCCAGGTGGCATCGATGTACCAGGGCATGGACCTGCGCCGATGGTTCTGAGCCGGCGGTCGCCGGACTGGCGATGGATCGGCATCAAGGCGGTCGCCCACGGGCTGGCACTCCTGCCGCTGGCGCTGCTGGTGCAAGGCGTGGTTGGCGACACGCTGGGCGCCGACCCGGTGGCGGCCATCACCCACGAAACCGGCAACTGGGCGCTGCGACTGGTGCTGCTGGGGCTGGCGATGACGCCGCTCAGGCGGCTGCTGGGCAAACCTTGGCCGATACGCTTCCGGCGGATGGTGGGCCTGTACGCCTTCCTCTACGCCACCCTGCACCTCGCCACCTACGTGGTGCTGGACCTGGGCCAGTACTGGCAGCAGATCCTCGAAGACATCGTGAAGCGGCCCTACATCACCGTGGGCTTCGCCGCCTGGCTGCTGCTGGTGCCGTTGGCGGTGACCTCCACCAAGGGCTGGATCCGCCGGCTCGGCAGGCGCTGGGGGCAACTGCACAAGCTGGTCTACGCCGTCGGCGTGCTGGGCGTGCTGCACTTCATTTGGCTGGTGAAATCGGACCTGCGCGAACCGCTGCTCTACGCGGGCGTACTGGCGCTGCTGCTGGGGCTTCGGTTGTGGTGGAAGCTTCGCAAGCCGCTGGCTCAGGCCCCCATGCGCGGCGCATAAACCAGCAGCGCGGTCATGGCCGCCGCCAGCACGGTGGCTGCCGCAATAAGCCACCAAAGCGCCACGGGGTCACGCTTGGGCGAAGGGGAGCCAAGTTCGTCCAGGACGGGCGCCGGGTCGTTGGCCACCGGAACGCGCACGGCGTTCATGGTCTGGGTGTGGGTGGTGACGACGGGCTTGTGCCCCCCCGTCTGGCCGCGCTGCGGCAGCCCGGGCGCCTCCAGCAGGAAGCGGTGCTGGTCCACCGCGATCTGGTCGCCCGGCGCCAGTACGGCATCACGCACCGGGAAACCGTTGACCTGGCTGGTGTCGTTGCCCATGGCGCGCAGTACCACCCGGTCGGCGTGCACCTCGACCACGGCATGCCGCTCGGCCACGGCCACATCGTCCAGGCGGATGTCTGCCGATGCCGATCGCCCGATCAGGCGCGGTTCGGTCAGGGTATAGGTGCGTCCGAAGTGCTGGCCGGACAAACCGCGCAGGACCACCCGGGACGCCGGAACGCGCTGCGACTCGCTCATGGCGGCGGGTGGGGAGGCGGGGATGTGGCGGTCGATCTCAGGCAGGTCGTCGGCCCGGATAACCAGCCGGAGCTTGTCCAGGCAGACCAGGTCGCCGGCACGAAGCTGGGCCAGCCGGCGGACAGGACGCGCGTTCAGGTGCACCCCGTGCGCACCCGCCGGAACGCGCAGCCAAAGCCCGCGCCGGTCCTGCTGGAAACTGGCGTGCTGGGGCGCCAGCCCCAACTCGGGCAGGCAGACCCGGCTGCCGGCGCGACTACCCACGGTCACCTCGCCCTGCAGGGTGACGCTGGCGTGTTCGCCGTTGGGAAAAGTCAGCTGCATCCGGGTTCCTCCGCGGGGCAATCTAGCACGGCCCAATCCGGGCACGCCCTTGGTGGTTACGTCGAATCAACGCAGAATAGGCCGCCGAGGAGGCCCCCATGTCCCATATCGATATCCGCCGCAAACATTCCCGACCGCTCAAGGAGGCACGCGCCGCCATCGAGCGCGTGGCCGAACACATCGCCGAGAAGTTCGACGTCGAGTACGGCTGGCGCGGCAACAGCATGGAATTCTCGCGCGGCGGCGTGGACGGGCACATCGCCGTTTCCTCCAAGGAAGTCCACGTCACGGCCACGCTGGGCTTCCTGCTGGGCGCCATCAAGGGTCCGATCGAGCGCGAGATCCAGCGCTACCTCGACGAGGAGTTCGGCTGACGCCGTCGCCGAACGGATCCGGGTCGCCGGCGAACAGGCGGCTCGATGCCAGGCGCTCGCGTTGGCCGATGGCCCCCAGGAACTCGCCGGCGCCGCCCAGCTCGTCGAAGGCGGCAAAACCTCGCTCCAGGAACCCCTGCAGCTCGGACAGCCCGGCCGCCCGGGCCGGAAAGCGCGAGGCGCGCAAGAGCTTGAACACACCGTGCTTGCGCACCGAGGCGTCCAGCGTCCAGCCCACGCCCAGCACCAGTTCGATCTGGTGCCGGCGCAGCCGCGGGCAGCCCGTCTGGCGGTAGGCGTCGGTGTAATCCTTCAGCGTGATCGGCGCCATCGGCTCGGGCCGGCTGGCCAGGGCGCGCGCCATGCGCAGGTCGAAGGCGTGGCTCAGCACCGCCAGTTCGATGGCGTCGGTGGCCGCCACGATCAGCGACTCGGGCAGCAGCCGCGACATGATCGGCATGATGCGCGCCACGTCGCGATCGCGAGCCGAGAAGTCCCGGTCGCCGTAAAGATCGCTCAGGAAGAACTCGGCGGCCGGGCGCATGCGCGGGTTGTCCAGGAAGTCCTGGAACGCTTCCGCCAGACGCCGGGTCTGCCAAGCGCGCAGCAAAGGCAGGGTTGGCAGCCGGTTGAGCGGCTGGCGCTTGGGGTCGTGCACGGCCTGCTGCCAGGCCAGGCGCTTGGCCAGTCGCTGGCGGCTCATGGCGTGCCCGGAGGGAAGATGCATCGGTGCTTGGTTTCGTGATGGGTCACGCTTGTCCGGGGTCGTCCGCGGGCTACAATCGCCGCGCCTAGTCAGGGAGTCGACCCATAGCATGCTAGTTCTGCAGCCCGCCCGGAAGCGCCGCAAGCCCAGCCAGGGCCGCATAGGCCTGGCCATCGCCGGCGGCGGGCCCATCGGCGGCATGTATGAACTGGGCGCCCTGCGGGCGCTGGACGTGGCTATCGAGGGCCTGGACCTGACCCGGCTGGAGGTTTACGTCGGCGTCAGCTCGGGCGCTTTCCTCGCCGCCGGGCTGGCCAACCGGCTCGATACCGCCGAGATGTGCCGGATCTTCATCACCGGGGACAGCGACCATGTGCGCTTCCGCCCGGAGGTTTTCCTGCGCCCGGCCTTCTTCGAGTACTTCAAGCGGGCCGCAAGCCTGCCGCGCCTGGCCTTCGACTGGTGGAAAGGCGTGATCACCGACCCGTCCGGCTCGCACCTGAGCGAACTCATCAACCGCTTCGGCGGGGCCATCCCCACCGGCCTTTTCGACAACCGCGGGATCGAGCGCTTCCTGCGCCACGTATTCACCATCCGCGGCCGCAGCAACGATTTCCGTGAACTGGCCGCCAAGCTTTACGTGGTGGCGGTGGACCTGGACAGCGGCCATGCCGTGCGCTTCGGCGGCGAGGGTTGGGACGACGTGCCGATCTCGCGCGCCGTGCAGGCCAGCTCCGCCCTCCCCGGCCTGTACTCGCCCGTGGACATCCGCGGCCACCACTTCGTCGACGGCGCGCTGCGCCGCACCATGCACGCCTCGGTGGTGCTCGACCACGGCATCGACCTGATGCTGGGCATCAACCCGTTCGTGCCATTCAACGCCAGCCTTGGCGGGCGCCCGCCCGACGGCCTGGCTAAACTGGCCCACGGCGGCCTGCCGATGGTGCTTTCGCAGACCTTCCGCACCATCCTGCAGTCGCGCATGCAGGTGGGCCTGGCCAAATACGCCCAGCAGTATCCCGACACCGACCAGGTGGTGTTCGAGCCCAACGAGGACGATGGTGAGATGTTCTTCACCAACGTCTTCAGCTATTCCTCGCGCCAGCGGGTGTGCGAGCACGCCTTCAATTCCACCCTGGCCGACCTGCGCAGGAAGCGCGAGCAGCTGGCGCCGGTGCTGGCCAGGCACGGCCTGCGCCTGCGATCGGAAGTCCTGGACGACCCGCGGGCTTCGATCATGGACGGCCTGGGCCTCGCGCCCAAACCCACCGACACCACGGCGCGCCTGCGCGTGGCGCTGGACGACGTGGATGCGCTGCTCAAGAAGCGCCGCACCAGCGCTCGCCGCACTTCGAGCGCGAAGCGGAAATAATCCCCGCGCAAGCCCGGGCTCTGGTGTGAAAACTCTAGACAAGCGGGGCAGATTGGCGCCACTCGGGCATGCCGCCCACCCCTAATTACCGGAGTAACGTTCCATGGCCAAACTCAAGAAGAGCGTCCGCGCGAAATCGGGTGCCAGCAAGCCGCGCACCTCCAAGTCCAACAGCGACCTGCAGGCCAAGGCCGAGCACATGTCGCGTTCGCTGGTCGAATCGGCACAGCAGATCTGGATGGCCGGCGTGGGCGCGTTCACCCGCGCGCAGGGCGAAGGCTCCAAGCTTTTCGAGGCGCTGGTGAAGGAAGGCATGACCATCGAGCAGACCACCCGCAAGCTCGCCACTGGCAAGGTTGACGCCGTGCGTGACGCCGTAGAGGACCGCGTGGGCGTCGTGCGCGAGCGCGCCGTCGACACCTGGGACCGCCTCGAGACGGTGTTCGAGACCCGCGTGCAGCGTGCCCTGAACCGCCTTGGCGTCCCGGCGCGCGAAGACCTCGCCGAGCTGACCAAGCGCGTCAATGAGCTCAATGCCGAACTCCGCAAGCTGACCAAGGGCGCTCCGGCCAAGGCCGCTCGCAAGCCGGCCGCGGCCAAGAAGGCCAAGCCGGCCAAGAAGGCCAAGCCGGCCAAGAAGGCCAAGGCCGCCAAGGCCCCGGCCCGCAAGCCGGCCGCTGCCAGGAAGCCGGTCGCCAAGAAGGCCAAGGCTGCCCGCAAGCCCGCGCTGCCCAAGGCTCCCAAGCCGGTCGCGCCGCAGGCCGACTGAACCCGTTTATGTCCGCCAGCCAGTAACGAAGTCCGTTCGCTCCCTCCCCTTACGGCTTCCGGCTGGCGGACATCTTGTCCAGGCAAGGCCCGGCTCCCAGAGCCGGGCCTTTTGCTTTGATGGGCCGGAGCAGCCGGCATAACGCGTTATCCTCATATCGTAACGACCGCCCCCCGGAGCCCGCTGGATGTTTGGCCTTTCCCCCCTGATCACCGCCCTGCTGGTGTCCCTCGCCGCATTCCTCGCCAGCTCCTGGTGGTTTGGCGTGCACCGCCGCCGCAAGGCCGAGACCGCCGCCGGCATCAGCGCGTTGGCGGGCATGAAGTGGCGCGAATGCGCCGGCCTGGTGCTGCAGGCCCTGGGTGAAAAGGGCTTCGTTGAAATGCCGTCCAGCCGCCAGCCCGGCGACGGTGGCACCGAGTTCCTGCTGATGAAGGGCGACGAGCGATGCCTGCTGGGTTACAAGCACGGCACTGCCTACCGCCTGGGCGAGGCCAACGTGCGCGACTTCGCCAACGCGGTGCAGCTGCAGGGTGCGACCACCGGCATCCTCGTGACCCTGGGCACCGCCGAAGCGTTTGCACGTGACCTTGCCCGCCGCTACGGCGTCGAACTGATAGACGGCCGCACGCTGTGGCCGCAGGTGGAGCCGTTCGCTTCCCCCACGCTGGTGGAAGGCATCCGCGACAAGGCGGCCGCCGAGATCAGGCGCGGCCAGCACATGGGCATCGTCGGCAGCCTGGTGCTGGGCACGGCGGTGTTTGCATTGGCGTCGCTCATCCAGCCGGCGGAAACCGAGGCTGCACCCGCGTCGACTACCGACGCGGCCACCGCTACAGCGCCGGCCGGGCCCGCGACCAGCGTTTTCCAGGACCCTGCCTCGGTAGCCGCCGGCAAGGCCATGAAAGCCTTGGAAGCGGTCGCCAAACTGACCGACGAACAGCGCGCGCAGCGCCGGCGGGTGGCGGCCGCGCGCGTGGCCGATCTGGCCCAGGCCAACAACGCCATCTGGTCCACCAACTCCACGCTGGTGATCAGCCTGGCCAGCGGTGACGGCATCGACAGCGGCGTGGTCAACGACGCCTGCGCGGTGCTGCTGGAATACGAAGAGCTGCGCTACTCGCGCCTGCAGCTCGAACCGCCGTCCGGATCGGGCGTGCCCGTCCGCTGGCGCCAGTGCCAGTAGCGCCATAAAAAACCCGGACCTGGGTCCGGGGGCGTTTGCTTCCAGCTTGCGTGGTTCCAGCCCACGGCCTGCTTCGCGCAGGCCGTGCCGGTTTTGACGGTTACCAGTGCACGCCGCGCATGAGCGCCGCGAAGGCCACCTGTTCGTTGGTTGCCCCTTCTTCCTTGATCGCCTTGCGGTCGCCCCTCGCGGCGGGCGAGTCGGGGAACATTTCGAAGGCCGTGTTCATGATCACCTCGTAGGCCTTGGGCACCAGGGCGTTGAGGGTGGCGGCGAAGATGCCCATGCGGGTGGCGACGCGGCTCGGGCGCTCGATGATCGCCTTCACCACCAGGTCGGCGGCTTCTTCCGGCGTAAGCGTGGGCACCGAGTCGTACATCTTGGTGGGCGCGATCATCGGGGTCTTCACCAGCGGCATGTTGACCGTGGTGAAGGCGATGTTCTTGCCGCTGAACTCGGCCTGGGCGCAGCGACTGAACGCATCCAGCGCCGCCTTGGAAGCCACGTAGGCCGAGAACCGCGGCGAACTGGCAAGCACGCCGATGGAGCTGATGTTGACGATGTGGCCACGGCGGCGCTGGGTCATGGCCGGCAGGAAGCCCATGATCAGGCGCAGGCAGCCGAAGTAGTTGAGCTGCATGGTGCGTTCGTAGTCGTGGAAGCGGTCGTAGCTGGCCTCCACCGAGCGGCGGATCGACCGGCCGGCGTTGTTCACCAGCACGTCCACGTGCTTGTGCTCGGCGAGCACGGTCTTGACCAGTTCGTCGCAGCTCGCCAGCTCGGTCAGGTCGCAGGTGTAGGCCCAGCACTTGCCGCCGGCGGCGATGATCCCGTCGCGGGTCTCGAACAGTTCCTTCTCGCCGCGGGCGACGATGATGACCTTGGCGCCGGCTTCGGCGATCTTGATCGCCGACGCCTTGCCGATGCCCGACGAGCCACCCGTGATCAGCACGACCTTGTTCTCGACCTTGCCGCGCAGCGACCGGTCCACGAACAGGTCCGGGTCGAGGTGGCGCTCCCAGTAGTCCCAGATCCGCCAGGCGTAGCTTTCCAGCTGGGGCACGGCGATCTTGCTGCCCTTGAGCGCGCGTTCGACCACCCGCGTGTCGAAACGGGTGGGATAGGTGATGAAGGCCAGGGTGGACGGCGGGATCTTCAGGTCGCGCAGCACCATTGAGGTGAAGCGCTTCACCGGCGGCAGGTTCAAGACCGCGCCGCGCACTGCACCGGGCACCACGGCCAGCATGCGGGCGTCGAGCCGCATGGTCATCTCGGGGGCGTGGGCGGCGCGGCAGAAGGTGTTCATCAGTTCGCCAAAGCGCATCGGCTTGGGATCGACCAGATGGAAGCACTGCCCGTCCAGGCCCTTCTTGTGGGCGATGTGGTCCATGGCGTCGGCCACGAAGTCCACCGGCACCACGTTCAGGCGACCGCCCTCGATGCCCAGCGTCGGGACCCACTGCGGCAGCGTGGAGCGGATCTTCTTGATCAGGCCGAACAGGTAGTACGGGCCGTCGATCTTGTCCATCTCGCCGGTCCTGGAATGGCCGATGACCATGGACGGGCGGTAGATGCGGAACGGCACCTTGCACTCCTTGCGCACGATGCCCTCGGACTCGTGCTTGGTGCGCAGGTACGGGTCCTTTAGGCCCTCGGCCTCCTCGAACATGTCCTCGCGGAAGATGCCCGGGTACAGGCCCGCCGCGGCGATGGAGCTGGTGTGGTGGAAGCAGCCGGCCTTGATGGCCGCCGCCAGTTCGATGGCGTTGCGCGTGCCGTCGATGTTGGCGACCTGCTGGGAGGCGGCATCCGCCGACATGTCGTAGATGGCGGCCAGGTGGAAGACGTGCTGGATCTTGCCCGCCAGCGCCTTCACCTGCGCCGCGGTCAGGCCCAGCTTGGGCTTGGACAAATCACCGGTGACCGGAACGATGCGCTTGCGGTCCCAGCCCATGCTGGCGGCAATGGCCTCGAGTTTCTTTTCCGAGCCCTTGCGCACAAGCACGTGGACCGTGCCTTTGCGCTTGAGCAGGTTGCTGACCAGATACCGCCCGATGAAACCCGTTGCACCGGTGACAAAATAGCTCATGAGCTCTCCCCTGCCCTTAGTAACAGACCGGGCCGCGATGGCCGGTCACACCTCGCTAACTTGCCAGAGCCACGGCGCCCTGACAAACGCCGCGTTGACCGTCCCCGAACCGCGTGATATCACCCTCGCTCCACCCGGGGGATCGATCGATGGCCGATTTGAAAGCACAGTTCCAGAAAGCAGCCCAGGAAGTGATGAGCCTGGCGGACCGTCCCGACAACGACACCATGTTGCGCCTCTACGGCCTTTACAAGCAGGGTTCGGAGGGTGATGCCAGCGGGCCCAAACCCGGTTTCTTCGATTTCGTCGGCACGGCCAAGTACGAGGCCTGGGAAAAGCTTGCCGGCACAACGCCCGAGGACGCGATGAAGAAGTACGTGGACCTCGTGAAGAAGCTGCGCGGCTGACGCCGCCCCATGGCCCGCCAGACCCGCCAGCGGATCCTCGACACCTCCCTGAGCATGTTCAACCTGCAGGGCGAGCCCAACGTCACCACCAACCACATCGCCGACGAGCTGGAGATCAGCCCGGGCAACCTGTACTACCACTTCCGCAACAAGGACGACATCATCGAGCAGTTGTTCGCGCGCTACGAGGAGCGCATGGACACGGCCCTGGTGTCGCCCGAGGGCCGGCTGCGGGACCTGGAGGACATCTGGCTGCAGCTGCACCTGGTGTTCGAGTGCATCTGGGAATACCGGTTCCTGTACCGGGACCTGGTGGACATCCTGAGCCGCAACCGGCGCCTGCGCCTGCGCTTTGCCCGCATCCTCAAGCGGGCCGCCGAGGGTGCCTCGTCGGGCATGAAGGGCCTGGTCCAGGCCGGCGTGATGCGTGCCTCGGCCGCCGAAGTCGAGGCCACGGCCACCAATATCCTGGTCATTGCCACGTTCTGGATGAACTACGCCAGCGCGCGCGGCGACAAGGACGAGAACGAGGCCATCCGCGGCGGCATCGTCCAGGTGATGATGCTGCTCTCGCCCCTGCTGCGCGACGCCGAGCGGGTGCACCTGAACAACCTCACCCAGGCCTACCTGCCCTAGGGCTGGGGTTGGCCCCCGGGTGGCTGGACAAGGGCTTGTATTGCAAGCGGATTTTGGCTGGTCTATACTTCCGCTTCTTTATCGCCCCAATTACCCAAGGAATTGCCATGAAAGTGCTCTCGTCCCTGAAGTCGGCGAAGACCCGCCATCGCGACTGCAAGGTCGTGCGCCGCCGCGGCAAGGTCTTCGTTATCTGCAAGTCCAACCCGCGTTTCAAGGCCCGCCAGCGCTGAGCGCAGGCTGCCAGGGTTGAAGCGAAGACGCCGGCGAAAGCCGGCGTTTTCCGTTGCGGCGCGCCGACATGGCCAACCCGGGCCGGTTTTGCGATGATTCCAAGTTCAACCGTCATCCCGACGACCCAAGCGGAGGTGCACCATGAAGGCCCTTATCCTGTCACTGGCATTGACTGCCGGCCTGCTGCTGCAGGCCCCGGCCCAGGCCGAGACCCTGCTGGTTGACCGCGTGCAGTCCGAAACCCAGGCCATGCCCGGCCGTGGCCAGAGCATGTCCCAGGTGGAATCGAAGTTCGGCGCCCCGCAGGTCAAGCACGCCGCCATCTCCGGCCCGAACAACCGCCGCGCCAACCCGCCTATCACCCGCTGGGACTACGCCGGCTACACGGTCTACTTCGAGTACAACCACGTCGTGGACGCGGTGGCCAACAAGTCCAGCCCGAGCGAGATCGGCCCCAAGCCCGTCCAGTAAGCCATGCCCAACCTCCTGCGCTTCCCGGCGGAATGGGAATCCCAATCCGCCGTCCTGCTCGCTTGGCCGCATGAAGGTACCGACTGGGCCGACCGACTGGCCGGCGTCGAGCGCACCTATGTGGCGCTGGTCACGGCCATCACCCGGTTCCAATCGGCCCTGGTCTGCGTGGCCGGCACCGCGCTGCGCGAACGGGCCGTCGGCCTGCTGACCGCCGCCGGCGCAACCATGGAGCGCGTGCGCTTCTTCGAAGTCGATTACGACGACACCTGGCTGCGCGACTCGGGCCCGATCACACTGCGCGAAGGCGACGGGTTCCGCCTGCTCGACTTCCACTTCACCGCATGGGGCGGCAAGTTCGAGGCCGGGCTGGACGACCAGGTCGTGGCCAAGCTGCACGCCTCGGGCCTGCTGGCAACCGCCACCCACCAGCGCATCGACTTCGCGCTGGAAGGCGGCGGCATCGAGACCGACGGGGCCGGCACGCTGCTGAGCACCTGGCGCTGCCTGCACGAGCGCCATCCCGGCCTTGAGCGGGGCCAGGTCACCGCCACGCTGGAAGGCGCGCTGGTGCAGTCGCGCACGCTGTGGCTTGATCACGGCTACCTGGAGGGCGACGACACCGACGCCCATATCGACACCCTGGCCCGCTTCGCGGCGCCAGACGCCATCGTCTACCAGGCCTGCGACGACCCCGCCGACGGCCACTACGCCGAGCTGCAGGCCATGGCCGCCGAAATAGCCGCCCTGCGCACCGCCGACGGCCAGCCCTACCGCCTGTTCCCGCTGCCCTGGGCCCAGCCCGTGCTTGACGAAGGCCGGCGCCTGGCGGCGTCCTACGCCAACTTCCTGATCATCAACGGCGCCGTGCTGATGCCGGCCTATGGCGATGTCGCCGACGCCGCGGCCGCTGCGGTGCTGGCACGCGCCTTCCCGGGCCGCGAGATCGTGCAGATCGACTGCCGCCCGCTGATCTGGCAGAACGGCAGCCTGCACTGCGTCACCATGCAACTTCCCGAAGGCCTGCTGGCATGAGCCAAAAAACACTCGCCGTCGCCCTGGTCCAGGACCGCGACCACGGCAGCACCGAAGCCAACCTGGCCAATATCGAGGCCCGCGTGGCGCAAGCGGCCGCGCAGGGCGCCAAGCTGGTGCTGCTGCAGGAACTGCACAACGGCGCCTACTTCTGCCAGCACGAAAGCACGGCCGAGTTCGACCGCGCCGAAGCCATCCCGGGCCCGAGCACCGAGCGCCTGGGCGCGCTGGCGAACAAGCACGGCGTGGTGCTGGTCGGATCGCTGTTCGAGCGCCGCGCCGCCGGCCTGTACCACAACACCGCCGTGGTCTTCGAAACCGACGGCCGGATGGTGGGCAAGTACCGCAAGATGCACATCCCCGACGACCCGGGTTTCCACGAGAAGTTCTACTTCACGCCGGGCGACCTGGGCTTCGAACCCATCGACACCAGCGTCGGCCGCCTGGGCGTGTTGGTGTGCTGGGACCAGTGGTACCCCGAGGCCGCGCGCCTGATGGCGCTGGCCGGAGCGGACCTGCTGCTCTACCCCACCGCCATCGGCTGGGACCCGGACGACGCCCAGGACGAAAAGAACCGCCAGCGCGACGCCTGGATCCTGAGCCACCGCGGCCACGCCGTGGCCAACGGCCTGCCGGTGCTCAGCTGCAACCGCGTGGGCCACGAACCCTCCCCGACCGGCGCGTCCGGCATCGCGTTCTGGGGCAGCAGCCACGTGCTGGGCCCGCAGGGCGAGTTCCTGGCCGAAGCCAACACCGAACATCCCGAAATCCTGATGGCCACCGTGGACCTGGCGCGCAGTGAACAGGTGCGCCGCATCTGGCCCTTCCTGCGCGACCGCCGCATCGATGCCTACCAGGACCTGCTGAGGCGATATCGCGATTGAACACCACTCCCGAGGCCGGCTACGACGGCCTGCATGACCAGCCCCACGCCATCGTCGAGCGCGACGGCGTGCGCTACACCCTGCTGGGCACCGCCCACGTGTCGCAGGCCAGCGTGGACGCCGTGAAAGCCGCGATGTGGCACGGCAGCTACGACACCATCGCGGTGGAGCTGGACGAACAGCGCCACCGCGCACTGACCGACCCCGACGCCCTTTCCAAGCTCGACCTGTTCCAGATCCTGCGCGAAGGCAAGACCGGCCTGGTGGCCGCGAACCTGGCGCTGTCGGCCTACCAGCGTCGCCTGGCCGAGCAGCTGGGCGTCGAACCGGGCGCCGAACTCAAGGCCGCGGCCCTGGGCGCGAACGAGCGTGGGCTGCGGCTGTCGCTGATCGACCGCGACGTGGGCATCACGCTCAAACGCGCCTTCCGCGGCCTGGGCTTCTGGGGTCGCTCGAAACTGATGGCGGGCCTGGCGGCCAGCCTGTTCGCCGACGAAGAAGTCGGTGCGGATGAGATCGAGAAGCTCAAGCAGGGTGACTTCCTGGAATCGAGCTTCGGCGAATTCGCGGCCAGCAGCCCGCCGCTTTATCGCGCCGTGATCGCCGAGCGCGACCGATTCATGGCCGCGCGCCTGCGCCAGGTGGGCGCGCAGGGCGCGCGCGACGTGCTGGCGGTTGTTGGCGCCGGCCACCTCAAGGGCCTGGCCGAACACCTGCGCCAGGACCAGGACGACCCGGCGCCGGTGCTGGACGAACTCAACGCGCTGCCCAAGGCCAGCAGCATCCCGTGGTTCACGATCATCGTCACCGTGTTCCTGCTGGGCGGATTCGCCTGGGGCTACCAGCAGGGCGGCATTGAACTGGGCGGCGACCTGCTGCTCAAGTGGGCCCTGGTGACCGGCATCGGTGGCGCCGTCGGCTGCGCGGTGGCCGGCGGACATCCGCTGAGCATCCTGGCCGCCTTCCTCGCCTCGCCCCTCACGCCGCTGCATCCGGCCTTGGCGTCGGGCAACGTGAGCGCGGTGGTGGAAGCGTGGATCCGCAAACCCACCTATGCCGACTTCCTGCGCCTGCGCGACGACACCGGCACGCTCAAGGGCTGGTGGCGCAACCGCGTGGCCCGGGTGCTGGTGAACTTCTTCCTCACCAGCCTGGGTACCGCGATCGGCGTGTGGACCGCGGGCATCTACATCATCGGCAAGCTGGGCTGAGAGCGCCGCGCCCAGGGCGCGGCGATCACTCCAGCGTAGTCGCCCTGGCCGACGACCCGAACGGAGCCTTGGCGCGCGCCCGCGCCAGCGTGGCGCCGGTCCACTGCCGCATGTCGTCCAGGATGGCGTAGATGGTCGGCAGGAACAGCAGGCTGACGATGGTGGAGAACACCAGCCCACCGGCGATCGCCCGGGCCATCGGGTAGTAGGCCGGGCCGTCACCGCCCAGCTGCGTGCCGCCCATGCACAGGGGCAGCATCGCCAGCACCGTGGTGCAGGTGGTCATCAGGATCGGGCGCAGCCGCTCCCGGCAGCCGTTCACCAGCGCTTCCGTGCGCGCCTGGCCCTCGCGGCGCCGGCTGTTGATGTGTTCAAACAGCACGATGCCGTTGTTCACCACCACGCCCATCAGCACCAGGCAGCCGATGAAGGCCATGATGGTGAAGGTGGTGCCGGTGAACGCGAACAGCCAGAACACACCCAGCGCCGAGAACACGATACTGCTGATGATCGCCGCGGGGAACAGCAGCGACTCGAACACCGCCGCCATCACGAAGTACACCATCACCAGCGCCAGCATCAGGTTGAACACCATCTGTTTTCCTGCCTCGTCGTCCTGCTGGAACGAGCCGCCGAAGCTGTAGCTGTAGCCTGCCGGGAATTCCGCCGACGCCAGCACCTCCTCCATCACCTTGCGCGCATCGGGCACCGTCACGTCCTTGGCAAGGTTGGCCTGAAGCGCCAGCGCGGTCTGGCGGTTCTGCCGGCCGATCTGCGAAGCGCCCTTCCGCACGCTCACGTCCACCACCGACAGCAGCGGCACGCTGGTGCCGTCGGCGCGCCGCAGCGTAAGCGCCGACATGTCCTGGACGCGGAAGTCCTCCGAACCGGCGAAACGCGCCCACACCGGCAGTTCCGAACCGCCCTGTCGGAACTCGCGCAGCGGGGTGCCGCGCAGGGCGATGCCGATGTAGCTGGCCACTTCCTGGGCGCTGAAGCCCAGGCTGGCGGCACGCTCCCGGTTCACGCTCACCCTGACCTCGCTGTTCTCGTCGCCGGTGTCCACGCGCACGTCGCGGAACTCCTTGCGGCGGGCCAGCATCGGGATCAGGTTGTCGGCCACCTCGGCCAGCGTCTGGCTTGAGTCGCCGTTGAGGAACACCCGTATGCCGTCGTCCTCGCCACCACCGCCGCCCGGTCCGCCACCGCCCTCGAACCCGATCTCGGCGCGAGCGGACTTGGGCAGGTCCTTGCGGATCATCTCCTGCACTTCCTCGGCCGACATCAGTCCCGGCTGCTGCCGACGCAGCAGCATCTTGTCCCACAGGCTGGGCGCCGGATCGACCAGCGTGATCTGCATGCCGGCCCAGCCACGTTCGCTGAAATACGAGTACAGCTGCTTGATCTGGTATTTCTCACGGTTGGCGTCGAGGTGCTGTTCGACCCGCAGCACCTCGTCTGATATCTGCTCGAGGCTGTAGGCTCCCTGCCAGTCGAAATACATCTCGATGCGGCGGCCAACGTCGTTCTTGAAGAAATCCATCTTGGTCATCGAGACCGGCACCATGCTCACCAGTACCAGCAGCATCATTCCCAGTACCGCCTTGGCGCGGTTCTCCAGCGTCCAGCGCAGGAAGCGGGCGTAGCCGCGGGTGAGCTTGGGCACCACGCCGTGCTCGGCCGTGATCGCCGGCGGCGTCTTGAGCCGCGCCGAGATCATCGGGATCAGGCTGACCGCCACGATCCAGGACGCCAACAGCGAGATGGTGATGGTGATCGCCACCTGCCCCAGGTAGATCGAGATGAAATTGCGCGCACCGAACAGGTTGGGCAGGAACACGATGATGCTGGTCAGCGTGCCGGCACTGATGGCCACCTGCACGCTGCGCGTGCCCTCGATGGCGCAGCGCATGGGGTCGTTGGGGTACTTTTCGCGGTATTGGTAGATGCTCTCCACCACCACCACCGCGTTGTCCACCAGCATGCCCACGCCGATCAGCAGGCCCATCATGGACAGGATGTTCAGGCTGATGCCCATGAAGTACATCGCGCCCAGCGCCATCACGATGCATATCGGGATCGCCAGCGTCACCATCAGCGTCGAAGGCCAATGGCGCAGGAAGTAGAACAGGATCAGCAGCGACAGCAGCGAGCCGATCACCCCGGCCTCGACCAGCCCGTTGATCGAACTGGTGACGCCCTTGGCCTGGTCGCTGATGATGTTGAGCTGGATGTCGCGGAACTCGGGCTCGGCATGGATATCCTGCAGCTCGGCCAGGATGCCGCGCGACACCTCCACCAGGTTGGCGTTGCGCTCGCGGAAGATGTCCAGGCCCACCGCCGGCCGGCCGTCCAGGCGCCGGCCGTAATCGGTGGCCTGTGGCCGGGCATGCACCAGCGCCACATCGGACAGCTTGAGGCCCTTGTCGTTGAGCACCAGGTTGCGCAGTTCCTCCAGGCTGGACGTTTCGCCGATGGGCTGCACCCTGAACCGCTGGCGGCCTTGGTCGATCTCGCCGGCGGACACCGAGAAGTTGATCGCGCGCAGCTGCGCGGCCAGTTCGTTCAAGCCCAGGCCGTGGGCGGTGAGGCGGTCCGAAGAGATGGCGATCTCGATCTCCGGCGGCGGTGCGCCCGAGATGTCCACCCGCGCCACGCCCGGCAGCCGCTCGATGCGGCGCTGGAACTGGGCCTGGATCAGGGCGTACTCACCCGTGAAGTCGCGGTCACCGGCAAAACGCACGCGCAGCACCGGTTCGTCGCTGGGCGAGAACTTGAGCACGAAATAGCGCTGCAGGTCGTCCGGCAGTTCGCTGCGGATCGCGTCCAGCCGGTCGCGCGCTTCGCTGGCGGTGATCTCGATGTCGCGGTCCCAGTCCGAGAACTGGATGAAGATGTTGGCGCCGTCCGGGCGGCTGTTGGAATTCATCCTCTGGATGCCCGTCAGCGTGGCCAGCGCTTCCTCGGCGGGACGCGTGATGGTGCGCTCGACCTCCTCGGGCGTGGACCCCGGGTAAGGCAGGTCCACCAGGATGAAGGGAACGTTGACGTCGGGGAACTGTTCCAGCGGCAGCCGGACGGCGGCGATCAGGCCGATCACCACCAGCGAGACATAGAACATCACGGCCGTTACCGGCCGACGCAGGCTAAGTTCCGCCAGGCTCATGCCGCGTCTCCGGCCACGGCACCGGCAGCGATGCGCGACAGCGCTGCGGCCCGAAGCCCGCGTTCGCGATAGGCTGCATCGGTCTTGCGGTCCATCAACTTGTACATCACCGGGATCACCACCAGGGTCAGCAGCGTGGATACGGCCAGGCCGCCGATCACGGTGATGGCCATGGGTGCACGCACCTCAGCGCCTTCGCCGCCGAAGAAGGCCAGCGGGGCGAAGCCGATCAGGGTGGTGGCGGTGGTCATGATGATCGGCCGCAGGCGGGAGAACGCGCCCTGCATGATCGCCTCGTCCTTGGCCAGGCCTTCCTCGCGCAGCTGGTTGACCTTGTCGATCAGGATGATGGCGTTCTTCACCACGATGCCCACCAGCAGGATCAGGCCGATGAACACCACCACCGACACCGGCGAGCCGCTCAGCCACAGCGCCAGCACCGCACCCACCATCGCCAGCGGGATGGTGAACATGATCACGAACGGATGCAGCAGCGATTCGAACTGCGACGCCATCACCAGGTAAACCAGGAAAATGGCCAAGCCGAAGGCGAACAGCAGCGAGCTGATCGAGGCGTCCAGCTCCTCGCCCTGCCCGCCGATATGCATGCGCACGTCGGCACCCAGCGGATCGGCCGCCACCAGCGCCCGCACTTCCTGCACCGCGGTGCCCAGGTCGATGTCGCGCAGGTTGGCCGAAACGATGGCCACGCGCACCTGGTCCACGCGGTTGATCTCGCTCGGGCCGACCGTGGCCAGCACTTCGGCCACCGCGTCCAGCGTCACCGGGCGGTCGCTCTCGGGGTTGACGATGATCTTCCTGATCGCGTCGATCGACGCCCGGTCGGTTTCCTGCGCACGTACCAGCACGTCGATCTTGCGGTCGCGGAAGCTGTAGCGGGTGGCGACTTCGCCGCGCACCTTGCGCACTACCTGGTCGGCGATCTGCCGGCTGGTCAGGCCCAGCGCGGCCGCACGCTCCTGGTCGAAGCGGATCTGGATCTCGGGGAAGCCCTGCTCCACCGTGGATTTCACGTCGGCGAAGCTGTCCGAGCCCTCCAGCAGGCCGGTCAGCTTGCGACCAGCGCGCTCGACCGCGTCGATGTCCTGGCCGCGCAGCTCGATCTCGAGCGGCGTGGAGAAACTGAAGAGCTGGGGACGCCCGAATTTCACCTGCACATCCGGGTATGCAGCCATCGTGGCGCGCATGCGTTCGGTCTGGCGCGCCTCGGATTCACGGCCGAAGCCCTGCCCCATCACCACCGTGAGCTTGGCGATGTTCTCGCCCGACTCGGTGGGATTGGCGTCGAGCCGGGTGCCGCTGCCGCTGACGCCATAAAGCGCCTGCACATCTTCGTCGCTGCCGTGCTGGAGCTGTATCTGGCGCACCAGGGCATCGGTGTCGCGCAGTTGGGTGCCGGGCGGCAACTTGGCGGTCATTTCGAAGCGGTCCTGCGCGAACTGCGGGATCAGGTCGGTGCCCAGGGTGGACGCCACCACCAGCGCCACCATGAAAGCGGCCGCCGCGCTGGCCAACACCGGCAGCGGGTTCTTCAGCGCGCTCGGCAGCAGGCGGTGGTAGCCGGCCTCGGCCCAGTCATAGGGCTTGAGCACCTTGCCGCCGATCCAGCCCAGCACGTTCGTTCCCAGGTAGCCCAGCGCGCGGCCCACCACGGTCACCAGCCAGGCTGCGGCGAACACCACGAACGGCGCGGCCATCACCACCGGTATCGCCACCAGCAGCAGCGCCAGGCACAGCAGCCAGACCGCCGAAAGCAGCACGAACAGCAGCACCATCCCGACGCCGCGCAGCGCGCTGCGCTGGAAGCCGGCGGCAATGACGCCAAACGGCATCACCGCCAGCTCGCGCAGCTGCTGCCAGATCGAACGCCAGGTGCGCTCGACCCGCGCCGGACCCGGTGCGTCGGGGGCGGGCGCGCCACCCGCTTCCGGCGAACGCGCCTTTAGCGCGGAAAGCATGGGGATAAGCGTCAGCGACACCACCAGCGAGATCACCAGCGCGATCGACACCGTCAGCGCCTGGTCCTTGAACAGCTGGCCCGCAACGCCCTGCACGAACACCAGCGGGAAGAACACGGCCACCGTGGTGAGCGTGGACGCCACCACCGCCATGCTGACTTCCTGGGTGCCCTTCACCGCGGCGGCCAGTACGCCCAACCCGCGCTCGCGGGCCTTGGCGATCGATTCAAGCACCACGATCGAGTCGTCCACCACCATGCCCGTCGCCAGCGCCAGTCCGGCCAGCGACATCACGTTGAGGTTGAGCCCGAACTGGCTCATGAAGAAGAACGTCGCGATGATCGACACCGGCAACGACAGCCCGATCACGAACGTGCTCCAGCCGTCGCGCAGGAAGAAGAAGATCAGCAGGATGGCAAACAGGCCGCCCAGCAGGGCTTCCTTCTTCACCTCGTCCAGCGCCGCCTTGATGAAGATCGACTGGTCCTCGATGGTGGTGAGCGTGGCGCCATCGGGCAGGTCCTGCTTGAGCTTTTCGATGGCGGCCTTGAGCGCTTCGGCCACGGCGACGGTGTTGGCGTCGCCTTCCTTGTAAATGGCCAGCTCCACCGCTTCGCCGCCGCCCAGGCGGATGATCGCCTCGCGCTCCTTGTAGCCCTGGCTTACCGTGGCCACGTCGCGCAGGCGCACCGGCACGCCGTCGACGTTGGCCACCAGCAGCTCGCGCATCTGGTCCAGGCCGGTGAACTGGTTCACCGTGCGCACCAGGTAGCGCTGCGAGCCTTCTTCGATGCGGCCGCCGGAGATGTTGACGTTTTCCAGGCGCAGGCGATCGATCACCGCGCTCACCGAGAGGTTGAGCTGGGCCAGGCGGTTCTGGTCTATCAGTACCTGGACCTCGTCTTCCAGGCCGCCGGCCACCTTCACCGCGGCCACGCCGCCCACCGGCTCGAGGCGCTTCTTGAGTTCGTCCTCGGCATAGCGGCGCAGCCGCATCAGTTCGGCTTCCGCGCTGCCCGTCGCGGTGTCCTTCGCCGCCAGCACCAGGCGCATCACCGGCTCGGTGGAGGGATTGAAGCGCAGCAGCACGGGCTGCTTGGCTTCCAGCGGCAGTTGGAGGATTTCCAGCTTGTCGCGGACCTCCAGGCTGGCCTGGTCCATGTCGGTGCCCCAGGTGAACTCAAGCACCACGTCGCTCTGGCCGGTGCGCGACACCGAGCGCAGCTTGCGCAGGTTCTTGACCACGCCCACGGCCTCTTCCACCGGCTCGCTGATCAGGGTCTCGATTTCCATCGGCGCCGCGCCGGTGTATTCCGTGCGCACGGTCAGCGTCGGGTAGCTCAGGTCAGGCAGCAGGTTGACCTTGAGGTCGAACAGCGCGATCAGGCCGAACAGCACGAACGTGACCGTGACCATGGCGACGGTGACCCGCCGCCGGGTGGAGAATTCGACCAAGCTCACTTCGCGGCCGCCTGCGCCACCGCCGCTTCTTCCGCAGGCGACGCCGCCACCGCGTTGATCACCTCGACCTCGGAGCCGTCGCGGATCGCCACCTTGCCGGCTGTCACCACGTCGTCGCCTTCCTTCAGGCCGCCGCGCACTTCGGCCAGCTCACCGTTGATGTAGCCCAGCACCACCGGCGTGCGCACGGCCTTCTTGTCGCGAACGACGAACACCGCCGGCTCGCCTTCGTCGTCCAGCAGCGCCACCCGGGGCATGGTCAGCGCGTCCCTGCGCTGGTCATAGACGATTTCGATACGGCCGAACATGCCCGGCCGCAGCGTGCCGCCGCCTTCGAACGCGCACACCACGCGGAACGTGCCGCTGCCCGAATCCACCACCGGGCTGATGCGGTCCACCCGGCCGGTGAACGTTTTCCCGGGGATCGCGTCCACCGCCATGCGCAGCGGCATGCCGGCGCGCAGCGTGGCCAGCTCGCGCTCGGGCACGTTGAGCACGGCCTCGAGCTGGGACACGTCGACGATGCGGAACGCCGGCGCGTTGAGCGCCATCAGGTTGCCGGGCTTGATCATGCGCTGGGCGATCACGCCGCTGATCGGCGCGACGATGTTGGTGTTGGAAAGTTCGAGCTGGGCAAGCTCGAAGCCGGCCTTGGCCGACTCCAGGTCGAAGCGGATCTGTTCGCTGGCTTCGGCGCTGACCAGCTTGGACGCCAGCAGTTCGCGCGAGCGCCGGTAGTTGTTCTCCAGCTTGCGCATGTTGGCGCGCGCGCGCTCCATCTCCAGGCGCGGGCGGTCGGGGTCGATGCGGGCCAACACTTGGCCGGTCTTCACCTGGTCACCCTCTTCCACCAGGATCTGCAGCACCACGCCAGACGACTTGGCCACCACCTGCGCCTCGCCCGGCGCCTCGAGGTTGGCGGTGCCGGCATAGCTGGCCGAGATCGGACCCTTGCCGACCCGCGCCACTTCCACCGGCACGGGCGCCGCCTTGTCGGCGACCGGCTTGCCGTCCTTGTCCACGGCGGCCTGCTTGGCTGGGTCGGCGCCTTGCCCCGACTTGTCGCCGCCGCAGCCGGACAGGGCTAGCGAAACCGCGAGGGCCAGCAGCGCGGCGCGGCGGACCAGGGGAGAGGCGCTGGAGATCTTCATGTGCAGGGGGTTTCGCCGGGTGTTGTAGTTGAATAGAACAGTACATTACGCATGTGAAGATGCGCATATGCCGGAAGTCTGTATGCCTTCAGGAGCCGGACAGGCCCGTGATGATGAACCGCCCCCTGTCTGGCTTGTGATGCGCAGGCTATAATTTTGGTTTAGTGCTGCCCGACCGACCCTTCGAGCCGGAAAAAATCATGATGAAGCGAATCCTGTTGTCCGCCGCCTGCCTCTCGCTGGCCCTTGCCGCCCTGCCCGTCGCCGCCAAGGGCGACGCCGAAAAGGGCAAGTCGCTGTTCTATACCTGCACCGGCTGCCATGGTATCGCCGACTACAAGAACGTTTACCCCAGCTACCGCGTGCCCAAAGTGGGCGGCCAGAACGAGCAGTACCTGATCGGTGCGCTCACCAGCTACAAGAAGGGCGAACGCCCGCACCCGACCATGCGCGCCCAGGGCGAAGGTCTCACCGACCAGGACATCGCCGACCTGGCCGCCTACCTGTCCAGCCTGAAGACGGCCAAGTGAGGGCCTCCCCGATGATCCTGCGCACCACCACCGCCCTCGTCCTGTTCGCCTTCGCCGTGCCGGCCTTCGCCGTGGGCGTCAAGGGCAACGCCACCGCCGGCGCCGAGAAGGCCAAGACCTGCGCGTCCTGCCACGGCCCCACCGGCAACGAAAGCCTGGACGACACCTATCCCAAGCTGGCCGGCCAGCATCCGGAATACCTGGCCAAGGCCCTGCACGACTACAAGTCGGGCGCGCGACCCAACGCCATCATGGCCGGCTTCGCCAGCGGCCTGAGCGACGAAGACATCAACGACCTGTCGGCTTTCTTCGCCAGCCAGAAGGGCGACCTGCACGACCTGAGCAACATCAAAGAGCGCTGATCAGCGCCCCGCGAATCGCCTCGAAAAGCCCGGCGCCCGCCGGGCTTTTTCATTCTCAGCCCTTGGGAGCCGGCTCCGCGCGCTTGTTCTCCAATGGCTTGAGGCAGTTGAATTCGTAGAGTGCGCGCGTCTCGCGCCAGACGGCCTGGGTTCCGGCGCCGACAATGCGGTCCCACCAGGCCTCGCACTGCCTGGCTTCCTCGGCATTGAGGGTCTTGGGGTCGTTGAGCACCACCACGTAACCGTCGTTGTTGTTGCGGATGCCGCAGCCGCCGCCCATCGCAAGCACGGAAACGCCGCACACCAGCTTCGAGCCCGGGCTTCCGGGGATCGGAATTTCCACGATGCCGGTGCTGGCCTGCACCGCCTTCTCGAGCAGCGTGGTCAGCATGTCTTTCTCGGGAATCCAGTACTGGTCGAACTGGGTGGCTTCGTACACCAGCACCGGCTGGCGCTTCATGAAGCGCCCCGACTCTTCCAGGCCCGGCATCTGGTAGCCGAACTCCCGGTCGCCGCGACTCGACGCGCCCAGGTTGGCCACCACGTCGTCGGGCAGGTCCAGCGAGCCGTCCGCGTTGAACAGCTTCAACGGCGCGCCCGGCGGACCACCCGACGGCGGCAGTTCGACGGCCTGCATCGCGCCCGGCGGCGCGGCGGGTGCGGGTGCGGCCAGGTCCACCTGAGCGGTGGTGGTGGGCGGCGGCGCGCCCAGGGGATCGTCGGGCGCCGTTTCCGGCGCGGGATCAGGCATCGGGGCCAGCACGGGCTTGAACTTGAGCTTCTTGGCCTTGATCGGGTCCAGCGTCGCCACCTCGACCTTGGCACGCTGCGGCGCGACGTTGGGCAGCGGTTCGCGCATCGGTTCGACCACCGGCTTGAAATCGGGCGACACCTGCGCCTTGAATTCGGGTCGCGGCGCAGCGTGCCAAGGTCGAGGT
>QBLY01000019.1 GCA_003241895.1 Lysobacteraceae bacterium | reverse complement strand
AAGGCCTCACTGAGCAGGCAGTGACCCTCGCCTTCGCGGTGGGGCCGGCGCCAGTTCCCTTACTTGGGAGAAGAACCTTTTTTTTGTGGCGATGGGTCAGTGCGAGCGTTGGGCGGCGAAGTGGCCCAGGGTGCGCAGGGCGTCGGCGCCGGGCAGGTTGGCCAGGGCGTCGGTGATGCGCTGGGACTGGCGCGCCAGTTCGGTGCGGGCGCCGTCCATGCCCAGCAGCGACGGATACGTGGATTTTTCCTGCGCCTGGTCCTTGCCGGTGGACTTGCCCAACTGCGCGCTGTCGCCCTCGATGTCCAGCAGGTCGTCGCGGATCTGGAAGGCCAGGCCCAGGGCGGCGGCGTAGTCGTCGAGCCGGGCGAGCGTGGCGGCATCGGCGTGGCCCGCCAGCGCGCCCATGCGCACGCTGGCGCGAATCAGCGCGCCGGTCTTGAGCGCGTGCACCTGCTGCAGCGCCGCGGGTTCGAGGCGTTGGCCGGTGGCTGCCATGTCCAGCGCCTGGCCGCCGCACATGCCGGCGGCGCCGGTGGCCTGCGCCAGCGTTGCCAGCCAGGCCACGCGCAGAGAAGCGTCCGCGTGCGCGGCGGCAAGCAGTTCGAACGCCAGCGACTGCAGCGCGTCGCCGGCCAGGATGGCGGTGGCTTCGTCGAAGGCCACGTGCACCGTGGGCTGGCCGCGGCGCAGGTCGTCGTCGTCCATCGCCGGCAGGTCGTCGTGCACCAGCGAAAAGGCGTGGATCAGTTCAACCGCCGCAGCGGGTGCGTCGAGCCGTGATTCATCGGCGCCCGTGGCGGCGCCGGCCGCGTACACCAGCAGCGGACGCAGGCGCTTGCCGCCGCCGAGCACCGCGTGGCGCATCGCCGCGTGCAGGCGAGTGGGTTCCAGCGTGGTGCGGGGCAGGGCGGCTTCAAGCTGGGCTTCCACGCGCTGCAGCCAGCGCGCGCGCTCCGCTTCAGGAAGCATCGGGCTGGAAGGGCTGGCCGCCGTCGGGATCGGCGGGGTCGCTGAGCAGGCGAACGCGCAGCTCGGCCTGTTCCAGCGCGCCCTGGCACTGGCGGTAGAGATTCACGCCGCGCTCGTACGCGGCCAGCGAATCGTCCAAGGTCTGGTCGCCTTTCTCCATCTTCTGGACCAGCTGCTCGAGTTCATCGAGCGAGGTCTCGAACTGGGCGACGGGCGACGGCGGCGGTGCGGGGGTCTTGGCGGCCATGGGGGAAGTTTGCGCGGACGCTTGGGGCACGGTCAATGCATGGCGGCATCAGCGGTCGGCGGGGCACAGCTCGAGCCGCGTGCCCTGGTCGGCCAGCCAGTCGCGCAGGCGGCCCGACAGAGCGACGTCGCCGGCGGCCAGCAGGGTGCCGTCCGGGGCGAACAGCAGCGGCAGGCGGGCCCGCTGCCAGGGCGGTACGCCCAGGTCCTGCAGCACGCGCTTGAGTTCGCTCGAATGGCGGCGGCCGGGCAGCACCAGCCGCTCGCCGCCCTGGCGCGCCCGCACCTGCAGCGGTGCATCGAACGTCCGCGCCGGGGAAAGCTGCAGCCGGTCGCCGCCGGGCAGGGTCAGCGCCTGCGCGCCGTCCCAGGCGGCGCGCCAGTCGTCGGGTAGCGGCGCCAGGGCCTGGCCTGCGTGCAGCAGGTCGCGCCAGCGGTGGATCACCGCGCCCGACCAGGCGAACTGCGCGCGCGCATCGGGACGGGCCGGCAGCAGCTCGGCGCTGATCGTGTCCAGCGCCTGCGCCGACAGCATCGGCAGGCCCAGCTGCGCGGTCCAGCGGCGCAGCAGCCGGTGCTGCCAGCCCGGCGGCTGTGCCAGCAGCGCCGGTACGGACAGGCTGGCCGGATCCATGGCCTGCACCTGCGCCAGCCGTTTCGCATCCTCGGACGCCAGCAGGTCCTGCTGGGTGGCCAACAGGCCGGCGCTGCGCGCGAAGCCGGCGTCGACCTGTGGCCAGCGCTCCCGCAGCACCGGCAGCACGCGGTGCCGCAGGAAGTTCCGGTCGTGCTGTTCGCTGGCGTTGGACGGGTCGTCGATCCAGCGCAGGCCGTGTTCCAGCGCGTAGGCATGCAGCTGTGCGCGCGGCTGCGCCAGCAGGGGACGCCACAGCCAGCCGCGGCCGAACGCCCGCAGCGCGCGCATCGCACCCAGGCCGTCGCCGGAGCCGCGCAGCAGCCGCAGCAGCAGGGTTTCGGCCTGGTCGTCGCGGTGGTGGGCCAGTGCGATCAGCTCGCCGTCGCGCTGGCAGGCCAGGAACGCGGCGTGGCGCGCGGCGCGTGCCGCGGCTTCCAGGCCGTCTGCGCGGTCTTGTACGAGCACGCGCTGCGATTGGAAGCCGATGCCCAGCGCAGCGCAGGTGTCGCCGCAGGCCTGCGCCCAGTGCGCTGAATCGGGATGCAGGCCGTGATCGACGTGCAGCGCACGCAGGCCACGGTCGCGCAGCCGTGGATCCTGCGTCGCAAGATGCAGCAGCACGGTCGAGTCCAGCCCGCCGCTGAAGGCGATCGTGACCGGACCGTTACCGGGGGCTGCGGGCAATGTCAGGGCCATGGCGCCTCCGCCCGGGCGGTGGCGCCGGGGCCTCTGGGGATCAGCGGGTTTCGATGTCCAGCCCGCCGGTGTATTTCGCCGCGATATTGAAGAACAGCGCGGTCAGCAGCCCGCCGATGAACCCGAGTATCCCGTAGAAGATCGGCAGGACGAAAACCGCCGCGACGCCCAGGCCCATCATCATGCCGCCGCCCATCGCGCTGTCGCCGCTGCCCATGGCCAGCATGGCGCCGCCGCCCACGACCGCGAACAGCGCATAGAGCAGCCCGAACAGCGCGCCGATGGCGGCGTATATCAGGCCCAACAGCTTGCCGAGCGACAGCACGCCAATTTTGGTGATGACCATATCGATGTCCCCTTCGAATGCCCGTGGCCAGGTGGCCGCGGGCGCAACGGATCAAGCGGCTTCGTACGCGCCGTAGCTGCGCAGGCGGCGGTACCGGTTCTCGAGCAGGGTGGGTGTGTCCACCTGGTCGAGCAGGGCGAGCTCTTCGAGCAGCGTCGCCTTGAGCGTGCCGGCCATGGTGTTGGGGTCGCGGTGCGCGCCGCCCAGCGGCTCGGGCACGATGCGGTCGATGAGTTTGTGTTCGAACAGGCGCTTGGCGGTGAGGCCGAGGTTTTCGGCGGCGTCGCGGGCCTTGTCGGCCGACTTCCACAGGATCGAGGCGCAGCCTTCGGGCGAAATCACCGAATAAGTGCTGTATTCAAGCATCAGCGTGCGGTCGCCGACGCCGATGGCCAGCGCGCCGCCCGAGCCGCCTTCGCCGATCACGGTGCAGATGACGGGCACCTTGAGTTCGGCCATTTCCAGCAGGTTGCGGGCGATGGCTTCGGACTGGCCGCGTTCTTCCGCGCCCACGCCCGGGTAGGCGCCGGGGGTGTCGATGAAGGTGAACAGCGGCAGCGCGAAGCGCTCGGCCATCTTCATCAGGCGCAGCGCCTTGCGGTAGCCCTCGGGGCGCGGCATGCCGAAGTTGCGCTTGATCTTGGCCTTGGTGTCGCGGCCCTTCTGCTGGCCGATCACCATCACGGCGCGGCCGTCCAGCCGGGCCAGGCCGCCGACGATGGCGGCGTCGTCGGCGTAGGCGCGGTCGCCGGCCAGTTCGTGGAATTCGTCGAACACCAGGCCCAGGTAGTCGTTGGTGTAGGGCCGCTGCGGGTGCCGGGCCAGCTGCGAGATCTGCCAGGGGGTGAGCGCCTTGAAGATCTCGGCGGTGCGGGCCCGCAGCTTCTCCTGCAGGCCGTTGACCTCGGTCTCGATGTTGACGGCCGGGCCGGCGCTGGCCTTGCGCAGTTCCTGGATCTTTGCGTCCAGTTCGGCGATGGGCTGTTCGAAATCAAGGAAGTTCGGGTTCATGCGGTTACTCGGTGAAGACGCCCGAGCCTGCGGCCGGGCATCTAGAGCAAAGGTTCTAAGCCGGCGATTCTAGCGGGGTTGCCGCCCCGGGGCCAAACCTCAGCCGCCCTGCTGCCAGGGGCGGTGCAGCTGCAGGTTGACCTGGCTTACGCCGGGCAGCGCGCGCAGCTGGCTGATCAGCTCGGGGTCGGTGCGCACGCCCTGCGTGCCGTTCACCTCCAGTACGCCGCGGGCCTTGGCCGGGGTCAACAGGTCCAGCCGCAGCGGCGTGGCGCCCGGGCGGAAGGCCGCCAGTATCGTCTGCAGCCGGTCCCAGGTGCCCAGGGCGCGCAGGTCCACGGTCAGGCCAAGGCGCCGGGCGTGCTGGGCGCACAGCGCCCGGAAGTCCCAGCACTGGCGCGCGCGCAGCACGAAGCCGCCCGAAAACTGGTCTTCGGCCAGGTTGCCTTCCACCAGCAGGATGCGGTCGCGAGACAGCAGGTGCCCGCACTCGGCGAAGGCCTCGCGGAAGAAGGCCACTTCCAGCTGGCCACGGCCGTCCTCGATGCGCGCGAAGGCCATGCTGTCGCCGCGCCGGCGCACGCCGGTGACGATGCCGGCCAGCACCACGGCCGCTTCGCCGCGGCGGTCCTTCTTGGCGCTCCACAGGCTGTCGAGGTCGGCCAGCGTGACGCCGACCAGCGACTGCAGTTCGCCGCGCCAAGGGTCGAGCGGATGGCCGCTGAGGTAGTGGCCCAGGGTTTCGCGTTCTCCCAGCAGCTTGGTTTCCAGCGGCCAGTCGGGTGCCTCGGGCAGTTCGAGGTGGATTTCCGGCACGTCGCCCGCGCCGCCGAACAGCGACACCTGGCCGGCGGCGCGTTCGCGCGCCAGCTGGTCGGTGGCCTTGACCACTTCGGGCAGCTGCAGCATCAGCGAGGCGCGGTTGCTGCCCAGCGCGTCCAGCGCGCCGGCGTGCACCATGGCCTCGAGCACGCGGCGGTTGAGCTTGGACGAGTCCACCCGCCGGCAGAAGTCGAGCAGGTCGCGGAACGGGCCGCCGGATACGCGCGCCTCGACGATCGATTCGCAGGCGCCGCGGCCCACGCCCTTCACCGCGCCCAGGCCGTAGCGCACGATCTTGCGGTCGTTGGCGACGAACATGTAACCGGACGCGTTCACGTCCGGCGGCAGCACCGTCAGGCCGATCTCGCGCGACTCCTCCAGGAACGTCACCACCTTGTCGGTGTTGTCCATGTCCGAGGACATCGTGGCGGCCATGAACTCGGCCGGGTGGTGTGCCTTGAGCCACGCCGTCTGGTAGGCCACCAGCGCGTAAGCCGCCGAGTGCGACTTGTTGAAGCCGTAGTCGGCGAACTTCTCCATCAGGTCGAAGATCGGGCTGGCCACGTCGGCCTGGATGGCCTGGGCCGCGGCGCCGGCCTCGAACTTCACGCGCTCCTTGGCCATCTCCTCGGGCTTTTTCTTGCCCATCGCGCGGCGCAGCAGGTCGGCGCCGCCCAGCGAATAGCCGGCCAGCACCTGGGCGATCTGCATCACCTGTTCCTGGTAGACGATCACGCCGTAGGTGGGCTTGAGGATCGGCTCGAGCAGTGCGTGCGGGTAGCTGACTTCGGCGCGGCCGTGCCGGCGGTCGATGAAGTCGTCCACCATGCCCGCGCCCAGCGGGCCGGGCCGGTAAAGCGCGGCCAGCGCGATCAGGTCTTCGAACACCTGCGGCTGCAGCTTGCGGATGTATTCCTTCATGCCGCGCGATTCGAACTGGAACACCGCGGTGGTCTGGCCCTTTGAAAGCAGCGCGTAGGTGTCCGGGTCGTCCAGCGGCAGCGCCAGGATTTCCAGCGCCGGCACGTCGGCGGCCAGGCGCCTTGCGTTGATGGCCTTCACCGCCCAATCAATGATGGTCAGCGTGCGCAGGCCCAGGAAGTCGAACTTCACCAGGCCCACCGCTTCCACGTCGTCCTTGTCGAACTGGGTTACCACCGATTTGGCGGTTTCGCCCTTGGCCACGTGTTCGGCGAACAGCGGGCTGAAGTCGGTGAGCGGCGTGGGCGCGATCACCACGCCGCCGGCGTGCTTGCCGGCATTGCGGGTGAGGTCTTCCAGGCTGCGCGCGAGGTCGATCAGGTCGCGCACGTCGTCTTCGTCGCGGTAGCGCTGGATCAGCTCGGCCGACGCGAGGTCGGTGTTCTTCCTGGCCGCTTCGCTCAGGCCCAGCGCATCTTCCAGCGTGACGCCCAAGGTCAACGGGATGAGCTTGGCCACCGAATCGACGAAGCCGTACGGATAGCCCAGTACGCGGCCGCAGTCGCGCACGGCGGCCTTCGCTGCCATGGTGCCGTAGGTGATGATCTGGCTGACCTTGTCGCGGCCGTACTTGCGGCCGACGTAGTCGATCACTTCATCGCGGCGGTCCATGCAGAAGTCGATGTCGAAGTCGGGCATCGACACGCGTTCGGGATTCAGGAAGCGCTCGAACAGCAGGTCGTAGCGGATCGGGTCGAGGTCGGTGATGCCCAGCGACCAGGCCACCAGCGAGCCGGCGCCCGAACCGCGGCCCGGCCCCACCGGGATGTCGTTGCGCTTGGACCAGTTGATGAAGTCGGCCACGATCAGGAAGTAGCCGGGGAAGCCCATTGACGCGATCACGCCCAGCTCGATGTCCAGGCGCGCGCGGTAGGCCGGCTCGTCGTGGCCGATCGCCATCTCGAACCTGGCCAGGCGGTCGCTGAGGCCCCGGTGCGATTCCTCGCGGATCCAGCTGTCGAGCGTGTGGCCGTCGGGCACCGGGAAATCGGGCAGGAAGTACTTGCCCAGGCTCAGTTCGAAGTTGCAGCGCTTGGCCAGCTCGACGGTGTTTTCCAGCGCCTCGGGCAGGTCGGCGAACAGCTCGGCCATTTCCTCTGGCGACTTCAGGTACTGCTCGGACGAGTATTCGCGCGGCCGCTTGGGGTCTTCGAGCACGCGGCCGGTGGAAATGCAGACGCGGGCTTCGTGCGCCTCGAAGTCGTCCTTGGACAGGAAGCGCACGTCGTTGCTGGCCAGCAGCGGCAGGTCGTGCGCGCCGGCCAGGGCGATGGCGGCGGCGTTGAAGGCGTCCTCGCCGTCGCGGCCGGTGCGGGTGAGCTCCAGGTACAGGCGGTCGGGGAAAGCGGCCTGCCAGTCGCGCAGCACGCGCTCGGCCTGGTCCTGGCGGCCGGCGGCCAGCGACTGGCCGAGCAGGCTGTCGCGCCCGGCCAGGGCGATCAGGCCACGGCAGTCGCGATAGAGCCATTCGGGTTCGATCGCCACGTAGTCGCCGGCGTGTCCTTCCAGGAACGCGCGCGAGATCAGCCGCGACAGCGCCAGGTAGCCGTCGCGGTCCTGGCACAGCAGGGTGAGCCGCGACGGCGGCCCGCCCTCGGCCGACAGCCACAGGTCGGCGCCGGCGATGGGCTTGAGCCCGGCGGGTTCGGCGGCCTTGTAGAACTTCACCAGCGCGAACAGGTTGCTGGTGTCGGTGATTGCCACCGCCGGCAGCCCGAGCGCAGCGCAGCGACCCACCAGCTCCGGGATGCGGATGGTGGAGTCGGTGAGCGAATACTCGCTGTGCAGATGCAGGTGGACGAAGCGAGGGGTCATGCCGGGGACCGCGTGGCCGACCGGCAGTTTACCCCGACAGGGGGCGGACAAGGCTTGACTGCCCGGGTTGGCTGCCAGCGCCGTCCCCCCGTTCCAGGGGCACCGCTCAGCGCTAGGCAGCCGGTACCAGGCAGGCCCGCACGGGCGCGAAACTGCGGCGGTGCTCGGCGCACGGGCCGAGCCGGCGCAGGGCTTCCAGGTGCATCGGCGTGGGGTAGCCCTTGTGCACCGCGAAGCCGTAGCCGGGGTAGCGGCTTTCCATGGCGACCATCAGCTGGTCGCGGCCGACCTTGGCCAGGATGGACGCGGCCATGATGGCCGGCTCGCGCGCGTCGCCTTTCACCAGCGCCTGCGCAGGGCAGGGCAGGCCAAGCGGCAGGCGGTTGCCGTCCACCAGCGCGTGGTCGGCCTGCGGCTGCAGCGCACGCACTGCGCGCGCCATGCCTTCCAGGGTGGCGCGCAGGATGTTGAGCCGGTCGATGTCGGCGGCGCTGACGAATTCCAGGTGCCAGGCCAGCGCGCGTTCGCGGATCAGCGGCGCCAGCGCCTCGCGGCGCGCCTGGCTGAGCTTCTTGGAATCACCCAGGCCTTCGATGGGCCGGCGCGGGTCGAGGATCACCGCGGCCACGGCCACCGGGCCCGCCAGCGGGCCGCGGCCCGCTTCGTCCACGCCGCACACGCGCAGTGCGCTCACTTGCCGGCCAGCAGCTCGGCCACGGCGTCGGCGGCGCCGGCCGAGGGGTCGCCGCGCAGCTTGGCGTGGATGTACTGGTAGCGCGGCAGCAGCGTGGCGCGCGCCTCGGGATGGTCGAACCAGTGCAGCACCGCCGCGGCGAGCCTGTCGGGCGTGCAGTCGCCCTGCATCAGTTCGGGCACGATGGGTTCGTTCGCCAGCACGTTGGGCAGGCTGTAGCGGTTGACCTTCATCAGGCCCAGCAGCATCACCAGGCGATAGGTGAGGGCCGAGATGCGGTAGCCCACCACCATCGGCCGCTTGGCCAGCATCGCCTCCAGCGCGGCGGTGCCCGAGGCCAGCAGCACCACGTCGCTGGCGATCATGGCTTCGTGCGACTGGCCGTCCACCACGCGCACGTTGGCCGCAGGCGCGTTCGCCAGGCAGGCATCGATCGCTTCGCGGCAGGCGGCGTTGGCGGCGGGCAACAGCACCTGCAGCGCGGGCAGCTTGCCGTGCACCCGGCGCGTGGCCTCCAGGAACACCGGCAGCAGCCGCTGGATCTCGCCCAGGCGACTGCCTGGCAGCAGCGCCAGCACGGGCGTGGCGTCGTCGAGCCCGAAGTGGGCGCGCGCGCCGTGGCGATCGGGCTCCATCGCGAAGCTCTCTGCCAGCGGATGCCCGACGAAGCGCGCATCCACGCCATGGCGCTCGTAGATCGGTGGCTCCATCGGGAACAGGCACAGCACGCGGTCGGCGCTGCGGCCCAGCTTGGCCGCACGGCCTTCGCGCCACGCCCAGACCGACGGGCTGACGTAGTGCACGGTGCGGATGCCGGCCTGCTTGAGCTGTCGTTCAAGGCCCAGGTTGAAGTCGGGTGCGTCAATGCCGATGAACACGTCCGGCCGCCACGCCAGCAGGCGTTTGCGCAGCGATCGGCGCAGCCGCAGCAGGCGCGGCAGGTGCCGCAGCACTTCCACCAGGCCCATCACCGCCAGCTCGCTGCAGTCGTGCCAGGTGGCCATGCCGGCCGCGCGCAGCCTGGGGCCGCCGACGCCGGCGAATTCCGCGTCCGGGAAGCGAAGCTTCAGTGCATTGACCAGGCCGGCGCCCAGCAGGTCACCCGAGGCCTCTCCGGCAACCAGCGCGATGCGCAGCGGGCGGGGCGGCGTGGGCACGGCGGTCCCGGGCAAGGCCATGCCGGCGCCCGTCAGCGCAGCAGGCCGCGCTCGCTGCGCTCGATGAACTCGAGCATCAGCCGCACGTCTTCGGATTCCGCCGCCACCGGCGCCAGCTGCTCGCGCGCGGCGGCCATCGGCGCGCCGGACATGTACAGCGCGCGGTAGGCGCGCTTGATCGCGGCGATGCGGGTGGCGTCGAAGCCACGGCGCTTGAGGCCTTCGGCGTTGATGCCGCGCGGGCGGCTGTAGCCTTCCGAGGCGACCATCAAATACGGCGGCACGTCGCCGTTCACCAGGGCGCCCATGCCGATGAAGGCATGGGCGCCGATGCGGCAGAACTGGTGGATGCCGGCGAAGCCGCTGAGGATGACGTAGTCACCGACCTCGACGTGGCCGGCCAGCGTGGCGTTGTTGGAGAACACGCAGTGGTTGCCGACCTGGCAGTCGTGGGCGATGTGCGCATACGCCAGGATCCAGTTGTCGCTGCCGATGCGGGTGACGCCGCCGCCATCGCCGGTGCCGCGGTTGATGGTGGTGAACTCGCGCACGCAGTTGCGGTCGCCGACGACCAGCTCGGTGCGCTCGCCGGCGTACTTCTTGTCCTGCGGGTCGCCGCCGACGGCGGCGTGCGGATGGAAGTGGTTGTCGCGGCCGATGCGTGTCGGGCCGGTGACCACGCAGTGCGCGTCTATCCGGGTGCCGTCGCCGATTTCCACGTCGGCGCCGATGACCGCGAACGCGCCAACGGTGACGTTCGCGCCAAGGCGCGCCCCCGGATCGATCTGCGCGCTCGGGTGGATCATGCGTCGGCCTTGCCCTCGGCGCAGAGTATCTCGGCGCTCGCGACTTCCTTGCCGTCGACACGGGCGACGCAGGCATACAGCGCCATGTTGCGGATGGTGCGCTTGAGCACCACTTCGATGTCGATCTGGTCTCCAGGCACCACCATGCGGCTGAAGCGGGCGTTGTCCACCTTCACCAGGTAGAACAGCTTGCCTTCGGGCTTGGCGTCCTTGGCCTGCGACAGCTGGGTGAGCAGGCCTCCGGCCTGGGCCATCGCCTCGATCACCAGCACGCCGGGCATCACCGGGCGGCCCGGGAAATGGCCCTGGAAGAAGGGTTCGTTGAAGGTGACGTTCTTGATGGCGCGGATGCGCTTGTGCGCTTCGAGCTCGATCACCCGGTCCACCAGCAGGAACGGATACCGGTGCGGCAGCAGGTGCAGGATGCACGAGACGTCGATGGGCATCTTGATGGTGTCGTCGCTCATCCGGCGTTTCCCTGCTTCAATCCTTGTCGAGGGCGCCTATCTTACGCGCCAGCGCATCCAATTGCCTGAAACGGGCGCCGTTGCGGCGCCAGGATCGGCTGTCCTGCACCGGCATGCCCGACGAATACTCGCCCGGCTCGGTGATGGACCGGGTGACCAGGCTCATGGCCGTCACCGTGACCCGGTCGCAGATTTCCAGGTGCCCGGTGACGCCCACGCCGCCGCCAATCAGGCAGTACCTGCCGATCTTCGCCGACCCGGCCACCGCTGCGCAGCCGGCCATGGCGGTATGGGCGCCGATGCGCACGTTGTGGCCGACCTGGATCTGGTTGTCCAGGCGCACGTCTTCTTCCAGCACGGTGTCTTCGATCGCGCCGCGGTCGATGGTGGTGTTGGCGCCGATCTCGCAGTCGTCGCCGATCACCACGCCGCCCAGCTGCGGCACCTTGATCCAGCGTCCCGCGTCCATCGCCAGGCCAAAGCCGTCGGCGCCCAGCACGGCGCCCGGGTGGATGCGCACGCGAGCGCCCAGGCGCACCCGTGCCACCAGGGTCACGCGCGCCACCAACAGGCTGCCGGCGCCGATGCTGCAGTCTTCGCCCACCACGCAGCCGGGGCCGACCACGGCGCCGGCGGCCACGCGGCTGCGGGCACCGATGACGGTGAAGGGGCCGATCTGCGCGCCCGGGTCGACCAGGGCGTCGGCGGCGATCACGGCGCTGGGATGGATGCCAGGCTCAAGCGCCGGTTCGGCTTCGAACAGGGCGGCGATTTTCGCAAACGCCACGTAGGGTGACTTCGCCACCAGGCAGGGGACCGGGCAGGCGTCGGCGTCGTCGGCCGACAGCACCACGGCGCTGGCCGCGGTGGCGGCCAGTTCCTTGCGGTAGCGCGGGTTGGCCAGGAAACCCAGCTGCCAGGCGCCGGCGCCTGCCAGCGTGCCTACACCCTGGATGACGGTGCTGCCGGCGCCACGCAGTTCCAGCCCGAACCTCTCCGCCAGTTCGGACAGCGTGTGGGACCGGGCGGGCGTGGCCAAGCAGGCCGCCTTAGAAGCGGCCGCCGAAGGTGAACTGCAGGCGCTCGAGCTTGTCGCTGCGCTCGCGCTGGAACGGCGCGGCGTAGCTGATCGCGATCGGGCCCACCGGCGACTGCCACTGCAGCGACAGGCCCGCCGAGATGCGCAGGGTCTTGGCTTCCCACGAGTCCACCGAGCGGTAGACGTTGCCGTAGTCGATGAAGGCCGACAGGCGCGTGCCGCGGTTGTCGAACAGCGTCGGGAAGTACAGCTCGAAGTTGCCCGCGGTCTTGAACGAGCCGCCGATCGGCTGGCGGAAGTCGGCCGCGAACGCATAGAACGGACCGATGGTGTTGGTTTCGAACCCGCGCACCGACTGCGGGCCGCCGGCGTAGTAGTTGCGGAAGAACGGCAGGCCGCAGTTGGTGGTCTGGCCCGGGATGATCGCGCCGAAGTCGTCGTAGACGTTGCAGGTCTGCTCCTTGGTGACGCCGTAGCTGTCGCCGTAGCCCAGCTCCGCGCCGATCTTCAGGCCCATCCAGTTGGTGATGGGCAGGTAGTGTTCGAAGTTGTAGCTCAGGCGGTAGTACTCGAGGTCGCTGCCCGGAAGCACGATTTCCGCGCCCACTCGGTTGTAGGTGCCGCGGGTGGGCATCAGGAAGTCGTTGCGCGAGTCACGCTGCCAGCCCAGCTGCACGCGCCAGGCGTTGACGTTCCACTTGCGGAAGGGGCCGTTCTGCAGCGGGTCGGTGGTGGTGGGGTCGCCGTCGTCGTTCTCGGGCGGCGTAGTGGCGTTGAGGTCGTCGTCGATGTGGAACTGCGGGAAGCGCGCACGGTCGCCCAGCGAGTTCACGAGGTAGTCGATCAGCAGCGGCGGCGTGCTGTTGTCGTCGGTGGTGAGCTGGTTGCGGTCGATGCCCAGCGACATCGAGATGCTGTCGGTTTCGGTCAGCGGGATGCCGATCTGGAATTCGCCAGAGGCCACCGCGTTGTCGAACTGCGCCAGGTTCTCGGAGTCGCTGCGGCTGTAGCTGTAGTCGCTGTAGTTGAGGTTGAAGCCCAGGCTGACGCCGTCGTCGGTGAAGTACGGGTCGGTGATGCCCAGCGAGAACTGCTTGGAGAAGCTGTTGTTCTGGACCGCCAGGCTGAAGCGGTTGCCCGTGCCCAGGAAGTTGGTCTGGGTGAGCTGCGCGCTGGTGATCAGGCCGTAGGCCTGCTGGTAGCCAAGGCCGAAGGTGAACTGGCCCGAGTTGCGCTCCTTGACGTTGATCACCACGTCCACCTGGTCGGGCTGGCCGGCCACTTCGGGGGTCTCGATGTCCACGGTGTCGAAGAAGCCCAGGCGCTGCAGGCGGATCTTGGAGCGATCCAACGCGGCCTGCGAGAACCAGGCGCCTTCGAACTGGCGCATTTCGCGGCGCATCACTTCGTCGGCGGTGGTGGGGTTGCCGGTGAAGACGATGCGGCGGACCTGCACGCGCGGGCCCGGCTCGACGAAGAAGTTGATGGCGATCTTGCGGCCTTCGCGGTCGATCTCCGGCACCGGGTTCACCTGGGCGAAGGCGTAGCCGATGTTGCCCAGGGTGGCGATGATGCTGTCGCTGGTCAGTTCGACCAGGGCGCGCGAGAAGGTGTTGCCTTCCTGCAGCGCCACCAGCTTCTCGATGTCTTCCATCGGCAGGATGGTGTCGCCGGTGACCTTCACCGAGGAAACCGTGTACACCTCGCCCTCGGCGACGTTGGCCGTGACGAAGATGTCGCGCTTGTCGGGGGTGATGGCGACCTGGGTGGACTCGACGTTGAAGTCGACGTAGCCGCGATCGAGGTAATAATTGGACAGCTTTTCCAGGTCGCCCGAGAGCTTCTCGCGCGAATACTGGTCGTCCCGGCGGTACCACGACAGCCAGTTGCTGGTGCCCGACTCCCAGCCTTCGCGGATCTGCAGGTCGGGATAGGTCGGGTTGCCGACGATGTTGATGTCGCGGATGCGCGCGGCCTTGCCCTCGGCGATCACGATGTTGATGTCGACGCGGTTGCGGTCGAGGTTGGTGATGGTCGGGGTGATGGAGACGTTGTACTTGCCGCGGTTGTTGTACTGGCGGATCAGTTCCTGCGTCACCCGGTCGAGGTTGAGCGGGTTGAAGGTCTCGCCCTCGGTCAGGCCGATGTTGCGCAGGCCGCCCAGCAGGTCGTCGGACTTGATGTCCTTGTTGCCCGACAGCGTGATGGCGTTGATGGCCGGACGCTCGATGACCACCACCACCAGGATGCCGCCCTGGCGCTCGAGCCGGACGTCGCTGAAGAACCCGGTCTTGAACAGCGCCCGGATGGCTTCCGACGATCGGCTGCGGTCGAGCGTGTCGCCCTTTTCAACCGGCAGGTACGTGAACACGGTACCTGCGGAAATCCGCTGGAGTCCCTCGACGCGGATGTCCGCCACGGTGAAGGCGTCGAAGTTCTGGGCCTGGACGGGGCCGGCGATTGCGGCGGCAAGCGCGAGGCTCAGGAGGCAGCGGCGAACAGTGGGTCGCGTCATCATCAATCCGTTGGTGACGGACGCCGGGGGCGCCCGCGAAAGGGTGGGGTCAGAAACTGGGTCGGAAGAGGTCATTATAGAAGGCCAGGCCCATCAGGCCAGCCAGGAACACCAGACCGACATACTGACCCGCCATGAGCGTTCGTTCACCGACCGGGCTGCCTTTGGCCAGCTCGATAAGGTAATACAGCAGGTGCCCCCCATCCAAGACCGGGATGGGCAGCAGGTTCATGATGCACAGGCTCAGCGACAGGATCGCCAGGAAGTTCAGGAACCAGGCCGGGCCCAGGCTGGCGCTGCCGTTGGCGACCCGGGCGATGGTGATCGGGCCGGAAATGTTCTGCAGCGAGGCTTGCCCGGTGACCATGCGGCCCAGCATGCGCAGCACGTCCGAGGCCATCTGGCGGGTCTGGGACAGGGCCTCGGGGATGGCCTGCAGCGGGCCGAAGCGCAGTACGGCGTCCTGCGGACGGGCCGCACCGGTGATGCCCAGGAGCCAGCGCGGCTGGCCCTGGACGTCGGCCAGCCGGGGGTCCACCTCGACCACGGCGGCCTGGCCGTCGCGCTCGATCTTCAGCGCCAGCGGCTCGCCGTTGCGGGCGGCCACCTGGACGGCGTCGCCAAGCTCGATATAGGTGACGATCGGCTGGCTGCCGACCGCGACGATGCGGTCGCCCGGCTGCAGGCGGCCCTCGGCGGCGCTGCCCGGCTGAACGGTGCCGACCACGGCCGGGTCGGCCAGGGTCAGGCCCAGGTCGCGGAACGGGTTCTGTTCGCTCACCACGACCTCCGGCCGGTCCAGCGGCAGCACCCGCATCACCTCGTCGCCGGCGGCGGTGCGCACCCGGACCAGGGTGGACCGGCGGTCCATGGCGGCGTTGGACAGGGCGATGCCGGCCTCCGTGAGCGTGCGGGTTTCGCGCTCGCCCACGGCCAGCAGGCGGTCGCCGGGCTGGAAGCCCGCGCTGGCGGCGATGCCGTCCACCGGGCCCATCACGGGGGCGTAGTCGGGCTTGCCGATCACGAACATCAGCCACAGCAGGGCGATGCACAGCAGCAGGTTGGCGATCGGGCCGGCGGCCACGATGGCGATGCGCTGGCCCACCGGCTTGGCGTTGAAGCTCTGGTGGCGGTCCTGGGGCGCGACCTCGGTTTCGCGGTCGTCCAGCATCTTCACGTAGCCGCCCAGCGGCAGCATGGCCAATACGTATTCAGTGCCGTCCTTGCCCACGCGTGTCCACAGCGGCTTGCCGAACCCCACCGAGAAGCGCAGCACGCGTACGCCGCAGCGGCGCGCGACCCAGTAGTGGCCGAATTCGTGGAACGTCACCAGGATGCCCAGGCTGACCAGCAGCCACCATACCGACCCGAAAAACTCCGTCATGTAGTCATCCTCGGGATCAGTGTTTGGGCCATGCGCCGGGCCTCGGCGTCGGTGTCCATCAGTTGGGCCAGGTCCCCGGCCGGGCCGCCCGGAAGGGCGTCCAGGCAGGCCTGGATCAGGTCCGGGATGCCTAGGAAACCCAGTCTGCCCTGAAGAAACGCTGAAACCGCGATTTCATTGGCCGCGTTAAGGATGGCGGGGGCGCGGCCGCCGGCCTCCAAGGCCCGGAACGCCAGGCTCAGGCAGGGGAAGGCGGCCAGGTCGGGCGCCTCGAAATCGAAGCGGCCCAGCGCCGCCAGGTCCAGCGGCGCCACGCCCGATTCCACCCGCTCGGGCCAGGCCAGGCCGTAGGCCAGCGCCGTGCGCATGTCCGGGTTGCCCAACTGGGCCAGCACCGAGCCGTCCACGTAGTCCACCAGCGAATGGATGACGCTCTGCGGGTGCACCACCACTTCGATCCGGGACGCCGGCACGCCGAACAGGTAGTGCGCCTCGATCACCTCCAGGCCCTTGTTCATCAGCGTGGCCGAGTCGACCGAGATCTTGCGGCCCATCACCCAGTTGGGATGGGCGCAGGCCTGGTCGGGCGTGACCTGCGCCAGCTCGGCGCGCGGGCGGCCGCGGAACGGGCCGCCCGAGGCGGTGAGCAGCAGCCGGCGCACGCCGCCGCGGCCGCCGTCGGCGGGCAGGCACTGGAAGATGGCGTTGTGTTCGCTGTCGATCGGCAGCAGGGTGGCGCCGCCTTCGGCCACGGCCTGCACCAGCAGGTCGCCGGCCAGCACCACCGATTCCTTGTTGGCCAACAGCAGGCGCTTGCCGGCGCGCGCGGCGGCCAGCGTGGACGCGACCCCGGCCGCACCGACGATGGCGGCGATGACTGTGTCGTTGGCCGGGTCGGTGGCCACGTCGACCAGCGCCTGCGGCCCGGCCAGCGCGCGCGTGGGCAGGCCCAGCGCGCGCAGCCCGTCGCGCAGGGCGCCCAGGGCGGCCATGTCCGCGACCACGGCTGAATCGGGACGGAACCGCGCGCACAGCGTCAGCAGTTCGTCCACCTTGGCATGGGCGGTGAGCGCGCCGATGCGGAACCGGTCGGGGTGTCGCGCCACGACGTCCAGCGCCGAACCGCCGATCGAACCCGTGGCTCCCAGCAGCGCGATGGTTTTCAAAGGCCCAGCCAAGCCTTGCCGACGACGAACACCGGCAGTGCGGCCATCAGGCTGTCCATCCGGTCCATCAGGCCGCCGTGGCCGGGCAGGATCTTGCCCGAATCCTTCATGCCCGACTGGCGCTTCATCAGGCTTTCGAACAGGTCACCGGCCACCGAGATGGCGGCGGTGACCAGGGTCAGCAGCGCCAGCGCCGGCAGCGACGACCAGGCCAGGCCCAGCAGCGGCAGCACCAGCGCGGCCAGCAGCACGCTGGCTGCCAGGCCGCCAAAGACGCCTTCCCAGGTCTTGCCCGGGCTGATGCTGGGCGCCAGCTTGCGCTTGCCGAACTTCGAGCCGGTGAAATACGCGCCGCTGTCGGCGGCCCACACCAGCATGAGCGCGAACAGCGTCCAGCGCGGACCCAGCGGGTCTTCCGAATGCAGCCAGCCCAGCGCACACCACGCCGGCACGACGCACAGGCTGCCGGCCAGCAGCTTGAAGCTGCGCGCGGCATGGTTGTCGCTTGAGCCCAGCCGCGGGCGCGCCAGCCACAGCAGCACCAGGCCCCACCAGGCCACGCCGACCAGGCTGGCGACCTTGAGCGTGAACAGGCCCGGGCCGCCGCCCCAGACCAGCGCGGCCATCAGCAGCGCGTTGGCCGTGAGGAACAACAGGCGCGCGGGTTTTTCCTCTAGCCCGGCGAACGTGGTCCATTCCCAGAGGCCGGCCAGCATCAGCGCCGCCACGGCCGCGGCCAGCCAGGGCGTAGGCAGGAACAGCACCGCCAGGATCGGAACCGGCGCCAGCAGCAGGGCGGTGGTGACGCGTTGCTTGCGGCTCATGCGGGGCTCCCGGCCACTTGGGCACTGGTCAGGCCGAAGCGACGCTCTCGGTCGGCGAAGTCGGCCAGGGCCGCATCGAGTACCGACGCATCCAGGTCAGGCCAAAGGGTTTCAGTGAACCAAAGCTCGGTGTACGCCATCTGCCACAGCAGGAAATTGCTGATGCGAAGGTCGCCGCCGGTGCGGATGAAAAGGTCGGGTTCGGGCAGGTCGGCCAGGCCGAGCCGCGAGTGCAGCATGGCTTCGTCGATCATCGCCGGGTTGATCGTGCCGGCCGCTGCCTCGACGGCCAGCTGGCGGCAGGCCTGGGCAATGTCCCAGCGGCCGCCGTAGCTGGCCGCGATGGTCAGCACCAGCCGGGAATTGCCGTGCGTGAGCCGTTCGGCCGAGGCCATCCTCAGGCGCAGCGCTTCGGGGAAACCGGCACGGTCGCCGATGAAGGCCACGCGCACGCCGCGCCGCTGCAGCTCGTCCACTTCGGAGTCGAGCATGCGCAGGAACAGCTTCATCAGCGCGCCCACTTCTTCCTTGGGGCGGTTCCAGTTCTCGCTGGAGAACGCGAACAGGGTCAGCGCCTGGATGCCGTGGGCCAGGCAGTACTCAATGCAGACCTGCACCGCCTTCACGCCGGCGCGGTGGCCCAGCGTGCGCGGGCGCTGGCGACGTTCGGCCCAGCGGCCATTGCCGTCCATGATGACGGCGATGTGCCTGGGTTTCCTGGGGGCGGGCGAGGGCGACGACATGCCGGCGGCTTGGCTCAAACCGACATCAGTTCCTGTTCCTTGGCGCGCACCACTTCGTCCACGTCCTTGACGTGCTTGTCGGTGAGCTTCTGGATGTCGTCTTCGCAGCGGTGCGCCTCGTCCTCGGTGACCTGTTTTTCCTTCAGGAGTTCCTTCACCTGCTGGATGGCGTCGCGGCGGACGTTGCGGATGGAAACCTTGGACGTCTCGCCTTCGCCGTGCACGTGCTTGGACAGCTCCTTGCGGCGCTCTTCGGTGAGCGGCGGCAGGTTGATGCGGATGGCGGTGCCGGCGGTGTTGGGGTTCAGGCCCAGGTCCGAGGACAGGATGGCTTTCTCGATGGCCGAGACCATGCCTTTTTCCCAGGGCGTGATCAGCAGCGAGCGGGCGTCGGCCACCGACACCGTGGCCACCTGCGACAGCGGCATGTCCGAGCCGTAGTAGTTCACCTTCAGGTGGTCCACCAGCGCGGTGCTGGCGCGGCCAGTGCGCAGCTTGGTCAGGTCCTGTCGGAAACCGTCCACGGTCTTGGTCATCCGGGTGGTGGCGTCTTTCTTGATATCGGTAAGCATCGCGGGCTCCGCAGTGAATCCAGGCAATCGGTGATTATAGGCGCTGGCGGCAGGTGCCGCTCAGGCGGCGACCAGGGTGCCCAGGTCTTCGCCCTGGACGATGCGCATCAGGGCGCCGGGCTGCATCATGTCGTAGATGCGCAGCGGCACCTGGTTGTCGCGGCACAGTGCGAACGCGGCGGTGTCCATCACCTGCAGGTTGCGGCTGATCACGTCGTCGTAGCTCAGGCGGGTGAAGCGCTTGGCGCCGGGGTTCCTCTTCGGGTCCGAGTCGTAGATGCCGTCCACCTTGGTGGCCTTGAGCAGCAGGTCGGCGCCAACCTCGCTGGCGCGCAGCGCGGCCGCCGAATCGGTGGTGAAGAAGGGGTTGCCGGTGCCGGCCGCGAACAGGGCGATGCGGCCCTTTTCCATGTGGCGGATGGCGCGCCGGCGGATGTAGTCCTCGCACACCTCGTTGATCTTGATCGCGCTCATGACCCGGGCGAAGCCGCCCTGCTTCTCGATGGCGTCGGCCATGGCCAGGGCGTTGATGACAGTGGCCAGCATGCCCATGTGGTCGCCGGTGACGCGGTCCATGCCCTTGGCGGCCAGGCCGGCGCCGCGGAAAATATTGCCGCCGCCCAGCACCAGGCCGATCTCGGCGCCGGCCCGCTGCACGGCCACGATCTCGGCCGCCAGAGCCTTGATCACCTCGGGGTCGATGCCGTAGTCCACGTTCCCCATCAGCGCTTCGCCGGACAGCTTGAGCACGATTCGGCGGTACTTCAGCGGGGGCGTGTGCATGAAACTCTCCAAAGGCGGGCAAACGCCGGAATTCTAGCCGATCGGGGCCATGCGCGTGGCCCGGCATGGCCGCCATCACGGTCTCCGTACGCCCCGGGGGGCCGCTGACAAGGACGAAATGTCCTCACTTGCGTCACAAAGTCGTTTTGCCTTGATGCCAGCCCAAGCCTGGAACCCGCCATTCGCGATGGGGGTGGGCGGGGCGCAGGGGCATGCATGAAGCAGTCTGGCCGGATCTTACCGCGCGCCACCACCGCTGCGTCGTGGGTGGTTTTCTTCTGGCTGGGCCTGGCCTCGGCGGGTGCAGGGGCGCAGGACGCCAACGTCGCCCGGCTCGGTCCCGCTGGCGGACAAGCGCAGGAAGTGCAGGCACGCGTCGGTGAACCGGTCGAGTTGCTCATCATGGCCGACCGCGACGGCGTTGCGAGCGTCGGCGACCCACTGTCCTGGTCCTTGGAAACCCCTGAGTCCGGGGAACTCGCCGCGCTGGATGCCACGTCGAGGGCGGCGGGCGAGGGCGTCGAGGCCGGATCCGGCCGGGCGCTGTTCACCGCCGCGTCGCCAGGCCGCCACGGCATCACCGTGCAGATGCCGCGCGAGGCCGGCTGCGTTGCCAGCGATTGCGCCCGGGTCGCGCACCGGCTGGTGGTGCTGGCGCAGGCCGCTGGCGCCACCGCGTCCGAATCCGACCCGCCGCGCGACCTGCGCTGGGTCGCAGGTGGCGCCGCCGGACTGGCCCTGATCGGTGCGGCTTCCAGCATCGGCTCCGACGGCGGCGGCGACAGCACGCGCTCGGGCACCCTGGCCATCTTTGCCGGCAACGGACAGAGCGGCCTGGCCAACCGGGCTCTGCCGGTCGCGCTGGAAGTGGTGGCACTGAACGGCGGCGCCGCGGCCTCGGGTATTGCCATCCAGTGGGCCGTCACCGGCGGTGCGACGCTCTCGGCGGCCAGCACCAGCACCGGCGCCGACAGTCGCGCGCGCGTCAATGTCACCAGCCTCGGCCCGGGGCCCGGCCCGATCACGGTCACCGCCACCCGCGCCGACAACGGCGCCAGCGCCACCTTCACCCTCACCATCAACATCGCCGCGCTCGACAAGGTTTCGGGCGACGGCCAGACCGCGCCCGTTGACACCACCACCGCCCTGCCGCTGGTCGTGCGCACCCGCCTCAACGGGGCGCCGCAGGCCGGTGTCACCGTGAGCTGGCAGGTGGTCAGTGGCAACGGCAGCCTCAGCGGCGTGAGTGCGCTCAGCGATGCCAACGGACTGGCGCAGGCCTTCGTCAATGCCGGCTCGCTGCCGGGCACCATCACCGTGCGAGCCAGCCGCGCCGATTCCCCGCTGCTGCAGCAGACCTTTACCGTCAACGCCGTCGAGTTGCGCGACCTGGCCATCGTCAGCGGCAACAACCAGACGCAGGCACAGGGCAACGCCCTGCCCAGCCCGCTGGTGGTCCGTGCCACCGACAGCGCGCTGGCGGATCCCGGCGTGAACATCCTCTGGAATTCGTCGCCGGGCGTTCAGCTCAGCACCAACAGCACCGTCACCGACGGTGCCGGCGAAAGCACCATCACCGTCACCGACACGGGCCTGGGGCTTGATCCCTTTACGGTGACCGCACGGCGCGCCGACCAGCCCGCCCTGTCGGTGACCTTCAGCTTCAACGTGCTGCCGCCTTCGCTCACGGTCTTTTCGGGCGATGCTCAGAGCGGCCTGGCCAGCGCGCGGGCGGCCGCGCCGGTGGAGGTGCAGTTGAAGGACGGCAATGGCGACGCAATGGCGGGCCAGACCGTGAGCTGGACCGTGAAGTCGGGCTCGGCAAGTCTCGACGCGCCGTTTGCCATCACCGATTCCGACGGCCTCGCCAGCGTCACGGTCCGCTACGGGAACGTTCCCGGCCCGATCGTGATCGGCGCGTCCGTGTTCAGCGGTGGCGCCACCGCCACTGCGACCGCCACGGCCCTGCCGCCCGGCGGCATCGCCGCGGCCAGTGGCGATGGCCAGACCGGCAATCCCGGCGACGTGCTGCCGCAGCTGCTGGTGGTGCAGATCGTCGATCCGGCGCCGGACCTATCCGGCATTCCGATCAGCTTCGTCGTGATTTCAGGCAGCGCCACGCTGGCACCGGCCAACGCTCTCACCGACGCCAGCGGCCAGGCCGGCACGCAGCTCACGCTGGGCCGCACCCCGGGCCCGGTGGTCGTGCAGGCCACCGCGCCGGGCGGAGTGGTGACCCAGTTCAACGCCACGGTCAGCGGCACGCTGGTCGTCACCAGCGTGGGCTCGTCCACCGGCGGCGGCCAGACGCTGACACCCGGCACCCCGTCGGCGCCGATGGAGCTCGTGCTCATCGGCAACGGCGTGCCGCTGGTGGGCCAGAGCGTGAGCTGGTCCACCTCCGGCGGCACGCTCGACAGCGCCACCACCACCACCGATGCCACCGGCAAGACCAGCAACCGCGTCACGGTGACCGGTGCGGGCACCACCGTGGTCACGGCGAGCGTGCCGACGTTCAACGAGTTCGTGGGCTCCAGCGTCAGCTTCACCCACAACTCCACGCTGGCGGCGCTGCCGGCGCTGTCGATCAACGAGGCGTCGGTGGCCGAAGCCCTGGATGCCGCATGCCTCTCGCTCGGGGGCAGTGGAGCGCTCACGCCCGACCAGCAGGACCTGGTCGACCAGTGCAATGCTTTGATTGCCGCATCCACGAGCGACCCGGGTGCCGTCAGCGAGGCATTGACCGCAATGTTGCCCGACGTGGCGCAGACCCAGGCCGACGCCGGGAAGGCGGCGGTCGGCGCGCAGTTCAACAACCTCAACACCCGCATGGTCGGCCTGCGCAGCGGCGCGCCGGTGGCGCAGCTTTCGTTTGCCGACCTAACGCTGGCGATGGCCGGCGGCCGCGTGCCGCTGGGCACGATGGGGATGTCGCTGCTGGGTGCGGCCGAAGCCGCGCCGGTGGAGGATTTCGAGCTTCAGAAGTGGGGTTTCTTCCTGTCGGGCAACATCGGCCGCGGCGAGTCCGACCCCACCAACCTGACGCCGCGCTACGACTTCGACGTCGAAGGCATCACGGCCGGCGTCGACTACCGCTGGAGCGACACGATGGTGCTGGGCGTGGCCCTGGGCTACACCCGCCAGGACACGGCCCTCGCGGGCGGGCAGGGATCGGTGGGCATGCAGGGCTTGAGCCTGTCGGGTTATTCCACCTGGTACCACGGCCGCGACTGGTACCTCGACAGCGTGGTGACGTTGGGCGACAACCGCTACGACCACGAGCGCCGCATCCAGTACATCCTGCCGGGCGAAGTGGTGAACCAGGTCGCAAAGGCGGACTCGGACGGCACCGACGTGAGTGCGACGCTGACCTTCGGCCGCGACTTCTCGCGGGCGGCGTGGACGTTCGGCGCCTATGGCCGGGCTGCTTACAGCCGGTTGGGCTTCGACGAGTTCCAGGAGGAGCTCGATGCCTCCCTCAACGGCAGTGGCCTGGCGCTGCGGGTGGAATCGCGCACGGTGACGGGCTTGTCCTCGACCTTGGGCGGCAAGGCCGCCTACGCGCACAGCGCTTCGTGGGGCATCCTGGTGCCGCAGCTGGAGGTGGAATGGGTGCGTGAGTACGGCAGCGACACCGAGGCCTTCCGCGGCTTCTTCGTCGACGACCCGACCCAGACGCCTATCCTGGTGCTGGGCGATGACCTCGACAACGATTACTTCCGGATCGGCCTGGGCATGTCGATGGTGCTCACCCACGGACGGTCGGGCTTCATCACCTACGAGCGGCTGGTTGCCAGGTCCGGCATCGACCAGCAGACCCTGTCGCTGGGCTTCCGCTGGGAGTTCTGAGCACGGCGGCTGCGCAATGAAAAAGGCCGCGGGTCGCCCCGCGGCCTTCGTTCACGGCGATGGTCGTTGGATCAGACCGCCATGGCCTTGGCGACTTCGGCCGCGTAGTCCTCGACCACCTTCTCGATGCCCTCGCCAACGGCCAGGCGCTGGAAGCCGATCACTTCGGCGCCGGCGGCCTTGAGCGTGGCTTCCACCGACAGGTCGGTGTTGAGCACGTAGGGCTGGCCGTACAGGGTCACTTCGTTGACGATCTTGGCCACCTTGCCGCCGATGATCTTCTCGAGGATCTCGGCCGGCTTGGCCTTGTCCTTTTCCGACATCTTGGCCAGCTCGATTTCCTTTTCCTTGGCCAGGAAGTCGGCCGGCACGTCGGCCGCCTTGTTGTAGGGCGGGTTCATGGCCGCCACGTGCATGGCGATGCCGCGCGCCAGCTCGACGTCGCCGCCCTTGAGCTCCACCAGCACGCCGATGCGGCCGCCGTGGATGTAGGCAGCGACGTTGTGGGCGCTGTCGATCTTGGCCAGGCGACGCACTTCCAGCTTCTCGCCGACCTTGGCCACGACCGCGGCGCGTGCTTCGTCCACCGTCTCGCCCGAGGCGAGCTTGGCGGACTTCAGTGCCTGCGCGTCGGCGGCGCCGGAGGCCAGGGCGGCCTGGGCGACGGCGTTGGTGAAGGCCAGGAAGTTGTCGTCCTTGGCCACGAAGTCGGTCTCGGAGTTGATCTCGACCAGCACGGCCTTGCCGCCCTCGCTGGCGGCCACGATGCGGCCTTCGGCGGCGACGCGGTCGGACTTCTTGTCGGCCTTGGCCAGGCCCGACTTGCGCAGCCACTCGGCGGCGTTGTCGATGTTGCCGGCGTTCTCGACCAGCGCCTTCTTGCATTCCATCATGCCGGCGCCGGTGCGCTCGCGAAGCTCTTTGACGAGGCCTGCGGTGATTTCAGTGGTCATGGTTGTTCCTCATTAACTTGAATGATGATGGCCGTCGGGATGGATTGCGGCGGCGGCTCGTCGAAGATCTTCGCGACTTCGTACGGCTTCCAGATCCCCTGGCCGATGACGATGGGGCCGTCATCGGCCGCCCCCCTTGACTCAAGGGGGGCTCCAACAGCGCAAAGAGCGGCGCAGCTTGGCGCCGCGGCATGACGCCGCGATGACTCAGCGGGCGTCGCGCTTGTCGCCGCCGGGGCCACCCGGGCCACGGCGGGCCGGGCGCTTGTCGTCGCGCGGCGGGGCGCGGCGCGGGGCCGGCTTGGTGTCGGCCTTGGCGACCGGGTTGCCTTCGGCGTCCAGCTCGACCATGTCGTCGGCAGCCACGTGGGCCTGCGGCGAAGCGGCCTTGCCTTCCAGCACGGCGTCGGCGGCGGCATGCACGTACAGCTGCACGGCGCGGATGGCGTCGTCGTTGCCCGGGATGGCGTAGTCCACCAGGTTGGGGTCGTAGTTGGTGTCGACCACGGCGATCACCGGGATGCCGAGCTTCTTGGCTTCCTGCACGGCGATGTTCTCGTGGCCGATGTCGATCACGAACAGGGCGTCGGGCAGGCGGTTCATTTCCTTGATGCCGCCCAGCGACGCGGACAGCTTGTCGCGCTCGCGGCGCAGGCCCAGCACTTCGTGCTTGACCAGCTTCTCGAAGGTGCCGTCGGTTTCAGCGGACTCGAGTTCCTTGAGGCGGGCGACCGACTTCTTCACGGTGGCGAAGTTGGTCAGCGTGCCGCCCAGCCAGCGCATGCTCATGTACGGCTGGCCGCAGCGGGTGGCTTCTTCCTTGACCGAATCACGGGCCGAACGCTTGGTGCCGACGAACAGGATGGTGCCGCGCTTCTGCGCGATCGCCGAGATGAAGTTCATCGCGTCGGTGAAGAGCGGGAGCGTCTTCTCGAGGTTGATGATGTGGATCTTGCCGCGGGCGCCGAAGATGTACGGGCCCATCTTGGGGTTCCAGTAGCGGGTCTGGTGGCCGAAGTGAACGCCGGCTTCCAGCATCTGGCGCATGGTGACCTGGGTCATCTGGGTATTCCTTGAAAAGGGAGCCGGCCGCACACTGGCGGCTTCGGAGCTCCGGGGTTGGGCCTCCACCTGGCCGCCGCCTCGAACCTGCGGTCCAATGGACCACGGGCACCCCGGGGCGGGGTATGGCCAGGTGTGTGTATTCGCCGGTGACGCCCGGCGTGGGCGGGATGGTCCGGGCGCCCCAGGGTTCGGGAAAGTCCGGATCAAGCCGCGGGATTATAGCCCGCTGGCCCAATCGGCCGCAACTGAGGGATAATCCGGGCCATGATCACCATCAAGTCATCCCAGGACATCGAGCGCATGCGCGTCGCCGGCCGCCTGGCCGCCGAGGTGCTGCAGGTCGTGGCCCCGCACGTGAAGCCCGGCGTAACCACGGCCGAGCTGGACCGCATCTGCCACGACCACATCGTCAACGTGCAGGGCACCATCCCGGCCAACGTCGGGTATGGCGGGGGACCGGGCCGCATCCCGTTCCCGGCCACCATCTGCGCCTCGGTCAACAACGTCATCTGCCACGGCATGCCCAGCGAGTCCAAGGTCCTCAAGGACGGCGACATCCTCAACATCGACGTCACCGTGATCAAGGACGGCTGGCATGGCGACACCAGCCGCATGTACCTGGTGGGCGAGCCCAGCATCAAGGCCAAGCGCCTGGTGGAGGTGACGCGCGAGGCCATGTTCCGCGGCATCCGCGCGGTGAAGCCGGGCGCCACGCTGGGCGACATCGGCCACGCCATCCAGAAATACGCCGAGGGCGAGCGCTTCACCGTGGTGCGCGAATACTGCGGCCACGGCATCGGCCGCATTTACCACGAGGAGCCGCAGGTGCTGCACTACGGCCAGCCGATGTCGGGCGTGGTGCTGCAAAAGGGCATGGTGTTCACCATCGAGCCGATGATCAACGAAGGCACCCGCCACTCCAAGCTGCTCAACGACGGCTGGACCGTGGTGACGCGCGACAAGTCCCTGTCCGCGCAGTGGGAGCACACCGTGGCGGTCACCGACGACGGCGTCGAGATCCTCACCCGCCTGCCCGGCGACGACAACGACCTGTGACCGGGGCCGGCCCGTGAGCGCCGTGCCCTCGTCCCCCGGGCTGCCGTTGGCGGCCGCCCTTGCGCAAGCCCCCGATGACGCCGGCTGGATTGACGCCGCCAAGGCCGGCCTGGCCGAGCGCCGGGCCGGACTGCGCCGCCGTTTCGAGGCCGGCGAGGCCATCGACCGGCTGGTGTCCCTGTGCTGCGAGGCCAGCGACCAGGTGGTCTGCTCGGCCTGGTCGAGAAGCCTGCCGGCCGACGCGCCGCTGCAGCTGATCGCCACCGGCGGCTACGGCCGCGCCGAACTGTACCCGCACTCCGACATCGACCTGCTGGTGCTGGGCGAGCCTGCCGACCAGCAGGCGTGCGCGGCCTCCATTGGCCGCTTCTTCTCGCTGCTCTGGGACGCCGGCCTGGCCCCGGGGCAGGCGGTGCGGTCGATCACCCAGTGCGTTGAAGTGGCCAGCGACGACATCACCGTGCTGAGCTCGCTGATGGAATGCCGCATGCTGGCGGGTGAGCCGGGCGCCGCCGGCCGGCTCGCCGCCGCGCTGGCGCCGCCCGGGATATGGCCGCCAGCCGCCTACTTCGACGCCAAGCGCGCCGAACAGACCCAGCGCCACGCCCGCTTCCACGACACCGCCCACAACCTCGAGCCCAACATCAAGGAAGGCCCCGGCGGCCTGCGCGACCTGCAGACGGTCACCTGGATGGGCATGCGCCTGTACGGCGTGCCCGGCCTGCGTGCGCTGGTGCCCCTGGGGCTGCTGGGCGAGGACGAGTGCGCCAGCCTGGAGCGCGAGTGGCGGCAGCTGGCGCGCCTGCGTTTCGGCCTGCACCTGCTGGCCAGCCGGCGCGAGGAGCGCCTGGGCTTCGACTACCAGAAGACGCTGGCCGCCATGCTCGGCCTGACCGACGAGCACCGCGACAACCTGGCGGTGGAACAGATGATGCAGGGCTTCTTCCGCAGCGCCGCCACCGTGATGCGGATCAACGACCGGCTGCTGCAGCGCTTCGAGGAGCAGCTGTCGGGCGAGGAGCCGGCCGTGCCGGTGGGCGCGGGATACGAGCTGCGCCACGGCTACCTGGCCATGGTCGAGCCCGAGCGCCTGGGTGAAGGCCTGGCGCCGGTGCTGGATCTGTTCGCGGCCTGGGACGCGCTGCCCGACGCGCGCGGCCTGCATTCGGAAACCGCGCGCGCGCTGGGCGAATCACTCGGTGCCATCGCGCCGTGCACGCAGCAGCCGCCGGAGGTGCGCGCGCGTTTCATGGCCCTGCTTGATTCGCGCCGCGCCGTCGCCACGCTCACGCGCATGGCCCGCCTGGGCGTGCTGGCGCGCTACCTGCCGGCCTTCGGCAAGGTGTCGGGGCGCATGCAGTACGACCTGTTCCATGTCTACACCGTGGACCAGCACACGCTTACGGTGCTGGCGCACATGGACGGGTTCGCGCGCCGCGTGGACGAGCGCTTCGCGATCGCACACGAAGTGCTGCCGCGGCTGCGCAAGCCGCACCTGCTGCTGCTGGCCGGGCTGTTCCATGACATCGCCAAGGGCCGCGGCGGCGATCATTCCGAACTGGGCGCGGCCGATGCCCGGGAATTCGCGCAGGCGCACGCGATGCCTGCGGCCGACGGCGACCTGCTGGCCTGGCTGGTCGAGCAGCACCTGCTGATGTCGACGACCGCGCAGCGCCAGGACATTTCCGACCCTGCGGTGGTGGCCCGCTTCGCCACCAAGGTGGCCGACCGCGAGCACCTCGACTACCTGTACCTGCTGACCTGCGCCGACATCGCCGGCACCAGCCCGAAGCTTTGGAACGGCTGGAAGGACCGGCTGCTGGCCGACCTGTATTCCGCCACCCGCTTCGCGCTGCGCCGCGGGCTGGAAAACCCGGTGCACGCCAACGAGATCGTGGCCGAGTCCCGCGCGGCCGCGCTGGAGCGGCTGCTGGGCGACGGCCTCGAGCAGTCGGTGGTGGAGCGCATCTGGGCCGACTATCCCGACGTGGGCTTCCTGCGCTACCGGCCCGAGCAGATCGCCTGGCAGACCCGCGGCATCGCCGAGGCGGGTGGCGCCGAAAGCCTGGTGCTGGTGCGGCCGCACGTGCAGGCGGGCGGCCTGGAGGTGTTCGTGCGCACGCCCGACCGCGACGGCCTGTTCGCGGCCCTGGTGGCAACGCTCGACCGCCTGGGCCTGAACGTGCTCGACGCCCGCGTGCTCAGCTCCACCGACGGCTACGCGCTGGACAATTTCCAGCTCATCGCGCCGCACGGCCGCGCCCCCGAGCCCGAAGCGGTGGTGTCGGCGCTCAAGGCCGCCCTGCGCGACCCATTGAAGGTGAAGCCGGTGCGCCGAGCGGCGCCGCGCCAGCTGCGCCACTTCCGGGTGCCGGCGCGGGTGGGCTTCGACGTCGCGGCCGACGGCCGCCGCACGCGGATGAGCCTGGTGTGCACCGACCATCCCGGCCTGCTGGCCGGCGTGGCGCAGGTGCTGCGCCAGCAGCGCCTGCGCGTGCATGACGCCCGCATCGCCACCTTCGGCGAGCGGGTCGAGGACTTTTTCCTGCTCACCGACGAGCGCAACTGCGCCATCGACGACCAGGCCCTGTTGGACAAGCTGAGCCAGGCCGTGATGGCCTGCGTTGACGGAGACACGAACCATGGCAAGAAAGAAGCCCGCCACTGAGCAGCTGCAGGCGATCATCGAGGATGCGTTCGAACGCCGCGCCACGCTCAGCGCCGCCGAGATAGACGGGTCCACCCGGCCGGCGGTCGAGGACGTCGTCGCGCTGCTTGAATCGGGCAAGGTCCGCGTCGCCGAACCGGTGAAGGGCGGCTGGCAGGTCAATCCATGGCTCAAGAAGGCAGTGCTGCTCTATTTCCGCGTCAACGACATGCAGCTGGTGGAAAGCTACCCGGCGCCGTTCTGGGACAAGGTGCCGCAGCGCTTCCAGGGTTTCGACGAGGCGGATTTCCGCGCGGTCGGCGCCCGCGTGGTGCCCGGCGCGATCGTTCGCGCCGGCGCCCACATCGGCAAGGACGTGGTGCTGATGCCCAGCTTCGTCAACATTGGCGCCTTCGTCGGCGCCGGCACCATGGTGGACACCTGGGCCACGGTGGGCAGCTGCGCGCAGATCGGCAAGAACTGCCACCTGTCGGGCGGCGCCGGCATCGGCGGCGTGCTTGAACCGCTGCAGGCCAGCCCGACCATCATCGAGGACGACTGCTTCATCGGCGCCCGCGCCGAGGTGGTGGAAGGCGTGGTGGTGGAGAAGGGCAGCGTGATCGGCATGGGCGTGTTCATCGGCCAGAGCACGCGCATCTACAACCGCGCCACCGGCGAGATATCGCATGGCCGCGTGCCGGCGGGCAGCGTGGTGGTGTCGGGTTCGCTGCCTTCGGCCGACGGCAGGTACTCGCTGTACTGCGCGGTGATCGTCAAGCAGGTGGACGCCAAGACGCGCGCGAAGACGTCGGTGAACGAGCTGCTGCGGGGCGCGCTGGAGTGATCGCCAACGTCTACGGCCTGGACAACTGCGATACGTGCAGGAAGGCGCGCAACTGGCTGGGACGTTTCGGCGTCGAGCACGCGTTCGTGGACTACCGCGCCCAGCGCGTGCCGCCGGAAACCCTCAAGGACTGGGCGGCGCAGCTGGGCGGCTGGGACAAGCTGATCAACCGCGCTTCCACCACCTGGCGGCAGCTGCCCGAGGCGCGCAAGTCGCCGGCCACGGATCCCGAGTGGACGCTGCTGCTCAAGGAGCACCCGGCGCTGGTGAAGCGCCCGGTGCTGGTAACCGAAGACGGCACGGTGAGCGTCGGATTCACGGACAATGGCTTCAAGCTGCGATTGGGGATGAAGAAATGAGCGAAGTGCTGGCGTTGACGCGTGACCTGATTGCCCGGGCATCGGTGACTCCCGACGACGCCGGCTGCCAGGCCTTGCTCTCGGACCGCCTGGCGCGCGCCGGTTTCCAGTGCCGTCAGATTGATTTCGGCGAGGTGAAGAACCTCTGGGCCACGCACGGCCAGGGCGGGGACGTGCTGTGTTTCCTGGGCCACACCGACGTGGTGCCGCCGGGGCCGCGCGAGGCCTGGCACAGCGACCCGTTCGAGCCCACGGTGCGCGACGGGTTCCTGTACGGCCGCGGCGCCGCCGACATGAAAAGCAGCGTGGCGGCCTTCGTGCTGGCGCTCGAGCAGTTCGTGGCCGCGCATCCCGACCACCCGGGTACGCTGGCCCTGCTGCTGACTTCGGACGAAGAGGGTGACGCCATCGACGGCGTGCGCCGGGTGGCCGAGCACTTCCGCGCCACCGGCCAGCGCATCGATTTCTGCGTCACCGGCGAGCCTTCGTCGAAGGAACTCCTGGGCGACCTGCTGCGCGTGGGCCGCCGCGGCACGCTGTCGGGCAAGCTCACCGTGCGCGGCATCCAGGGCCACGTGGCCTACCCGGAGAAGGCCCGCAACCCCATCCACCAGGCCTTGCCGGCCTTGGCCGAACTGACGGCGCGCACCTGGGACGAGGGTTACCCGGAGTTCCCGGCGTCGAGCCTGCAGGTGTCCAACATCCACGCCGGCACCGGCGCCAACAACGTCATCCCGGGCCACTGCGAGGTGGCGTTCAACTTCCGCTACAACCCCGGTTGGCGCGCCGAGGCCCTGGAGCGCGAGGTGCACGCCGTGCTGGATCGCCACGGCCTGGAATACGACCTGCGCTGGCACCGCGGCGGCGAACCTTTCCTCACAGCCGACGGGCGCCTGCGCGCGGCCGTGCGCGCGGTACTGCAGGAACATTTCGGCGCGGCGCCTGAGGAAAACACCGGCGGCGGCACCTCGGATGCGCGCTTCATCGCGCCCCTGGGCGCCGAGGTGGTGGAGCTGGGGCCGGTGAATGCCAGCATCCACAAGGTCAACGAACGCATCGCGCTGGACGAACTCGAGCGCCTCCCCGCGCTTTACCGAGCCATTGCCGAACGCCTGCTGCTTGCCTGACCTCCCGCTTTGTTCTTCCGCCCGCCTCAAGCCGCCTTGTTGAACCAGGCTTTCTCGGCCGACGCGGCGGCCTTGTTGTCCTTGAGCTCGCGCAGGATGCCCAGCACGTCGCGGTGCACGGCCTGCAGTCCCTCATCGGTGGCGCCGCGGGTCTCGTGGTACACCACCGCCAGCCACATCGCGATGCTGCGCTGGCGCAGTTGGATGGAGCGGTCGCGCACGCGGCCGGCCGCGGTGCTGGCGACCTGGGACCAGGGGCGGTAGATAGAACTTTCCGTCACCCCGTGCAGGTGCGGCTGCGGCAGCGTCGCGGCGTGCTGGATTTCCGCCAGCGTGTGGTCTGCGGTGGCCTTGCGCTGCTCGGCATTGAGCGCGACCACGGCCTGGCGAACGGCGCCGGCCTGTCGGGAGAGCATCATTCGACGCCAGTGCGTCAACACCGTAATCAACATGTCCATCTGACCCACCTCACCTTTACAGCACTAGGTTCGGCAGACCGCTCCCCCTGACGGCGATCCACCCGTCCTGCACCGGCGGAGCAGCCGATGCAATACGCCGTTTATGGCCTAAAACGTCACGCCTGTCAGCTGTTATTCCCCAAACAGTGAATCAGTTCACATTTACGGGCTGAGCTGCAGGCGGTATTCGGCCTGGCCCGGCAGGAAGGGCGTGGCGTCGCCGTTGACCCAGGCCGCGTGGCCGGCGCCCCAGAACGGCGACAGCAGGTGGCCACTTTGCCCGCCGGGCATGTGGATGAAACCTTCGGCTTCGTGGCCCGGCGACACCACCATGCGCTGGCTGGCGCCGAAACCAGGGCCCTGCACGCGCGGCATGTTGCCGTCGCCGGGCAGTGGGTCGGACGGCATGCACAGCCAGCCGCGGGCCAACGCCGGCAGTGCCCCGGCCAGGGGGTGGCAGATGGATGCTGTGTTGCGTTCACCCCAGGTGCGCTGCGCCAGCGGACCCTGCGCCGCCATCGACTCGTGCACGGCGCGCGCGGCGTCGGCCAGCAGGGCGTCCCAGCTTTCGAACTTGCGCGGCAGCAGGTGCGCCGGCCGCTGCTGCAGCAGTGGCCAGGCCACCGATTCCATCTGCGGCAGGTCGGGCATGACGAAGCGATCGCCCAGCGCCACCTGGGCCGGCGCCAGCAGACCGTTCTGGATTCTTTCCACTACCTCCCAGCGCCAGCCGCGCACGATGCGGTAGCTGACCGAATCGACGCTGGCGCGGCCGTCCCAGGTGCGCGCGGCGTCCGCCAGCGCGGTGAGGTCGGCGCTGGGGCTGCGCGTGGCCTCGTCCAGCAGGGCCTGGTGCCAGCGCGCCAGGAACAGGGCGCGGTCGTCGAGCTGGATCGCCAGCAGGTCGGCCTCGGTGAGCTTGTCCTTGGCCAGCAGGGCGTCGCGGATCTGGCGGGCGCGGGCGCCGTTGGCGTAGCCGGCGTCGCCGACCAGGCGCAGCGCGTCGCCGTCCAGCGTGCGGTTGTTGGCCGTCCACAGCACGCCGTCGGCCGGGTCCACCAGGCTGGGGTTTTCGGTGGCCGGCAGCCATCCGTTCCAGCGGCAGCCGTCGGCCACGGCCAACGGGGCGGTGGGGTCACATTGGCCGGCGCGTTCGGGCAACTGCGCGGTCAGGCGCCAGCCGATGCGGCCGGTGCTGTCGCCGATCACCAGGTTCTGGGCGGGGATGCCGGCCAGGTCGGCGGCGGCGAGGCCTTCATCGAGGTTGCCGGCGAAGGCCAGGTCGGCCAGCCCGAAGTTCAGCGAACCCGGCAGCTGCGCCGTCCAGCGCAGCGCCAGCGACGTGCGGTCGTCGAGCTCGGCGGTGATCGGGCCCCAGCGCGTCTCGCGCACCTTGAGCTCCACCGGCGCGCCGCCCTTCACCCGGATCCATTCACTGGTGACCCGCAGCGCCTGCTGGCCATCGGCCACGCGATAGCGCGTGCGGTCCTTGTCGGCCCAGTCCACGCGGTAGAAGTCCAGCCAGTCGCCGTAGCTGTTGGTGAAGCCCCAGGCCACGTGGCCGTTGCTGCCGACGATGACCGCCGGGATGCCGGGCAGGGTGAAGCCGCTGACGTCCACCTTTCCACCCGGCGCGCGCGCGTCGGCATAGCGCAGGCGCGCGCGGAACCAGATGTTGGGCGCACGCAGGCCCAGGTGCATGTCGTCGGCGACGATGGCGCGGCCGTCGGCGGTGCGCTGGCCGGACACGGCGAAGTTGTTGCTGCCCGGCGCCGCCGGCTCGGACACTTCGTAGTCGGCCTCGGCCCCGGGCGTTGGCAGCGTGCGCAGGTCCAGCAGTCCGGGGCCGGGCAGGGCGACGTTGCCGCGCGCCGGGCCCACCAGCGGCGCATCCCACTGGCTGCCGTCCATCGCCACCAGCGCGTACAGCGCCGGCGGCACGGCGTCGCGGATGCGCCACAGCGCCAGTTCGCGCGAATTGGTTTCATCCTGCAGGTCGAAGAACATCGCATAGCCGGCCAGCGCGGTGTCGGTTACCGTCCACGGCTCGGGCTCGGCCTGCAGCAGCAGGTAGGGCCAGGGCTTGCGGTGAAGTGCGGCCATGCCGGCGTTGACGCCGTCGCGGTAGGCCTCCAGCACCGGCAGGCGGTCGCCGGCGATGGCGGCCAGGCTGTCGTCGGCGCGCGCACGCAGGCGATGCACGCGCACCACCTTGTCGCGTTCGATCGCGATCGGCCCGAACAGCGCCGACAGCTCACCCGCCGCCGAGCGGCGCAGCAGGTCCATTTCGAAGTAACGTTCCTGCGCGTGCAGGAAGCCCAGCGCCCTGGCCGCGTCGGCCTCGTTGGCGGCGTCCACCGTGGCGACGCCCAGCGCGTCGCGCTGTACCTGCACCTGGGTCGAGAGGCCCGGCAGTACCCGGTCGCCGTCGAGCTGCGGCAGGCTGCCGCGCACGAACCACAGCGCCACCATCAACGCGACCAGGACCACGACCAACAGGGACATCAACAGCCAGCCGGTGACGCGTAGAGCCTTGCGCATGGAGGGGTCGCTTGCGGGAGGGAGGGGACTGTGCCTAGGATGGCCCATGTCCAAGCGCGCCGCCATTGCCAGCCAAGCCTCCTCGAACCCCGCCGGTTCCGGTGCTTGCGCGCTCAACAACGCCAATAACAATAATCGTCCCCGCTTGCGGGTCGACGACTAGGCGCGCTCCACCCCAACGCCCCAGTCTCCGACGGCCCGCACTGAACAGTGCGGGCCGTTTCCTTTTGTGCCCTTGAAACGACCCACCGGAGTAAGCCCATGTGTTCGATCCTCGGAATCTTCGACCTGCGCCCCGGCGCCGACCTGGCGCCGCTGCGGCCGCTGGCCCTGTCGCTGTCGGCACGCCAGCGCCATCGCGGTCCCGACTGGTCGGGCGTGTACACGCACGCACGCTGCGTGCTGGTGCACGAGCGACTGGCCATCGTGGACCCGGCCGGCGGCGCCCAGCCGCTGCGTTCGGCCGACGGCGAGCTGGCGCTGGCGGTGAACGGCGAAATCTACAACCACCGCGAGCTTGAGCGCGCGCTCACCCAGCCGTACGACTTCCAGACCGGTTCGGACTGCGAAGTGATCAACGCGCTTTATCGCCAATCAGGCGCCGAAGGCATTGCCCGGCTCAACGGCATCTACGCCTTCGCGCTGTGGGACGCGGCGCAGGGCCGCTACCTCATCGCCCGCGACCCGATGGGCGTGTGCCCGCTGTACTGGGGCCATGACGCCGACGGCCGCCTGTGGGTGGCGTCGGAAATGAAGGCGCTGGCCCGCCACTGCGCCGACGTGGCGCCGTTCCCGCCCGGCCACGTGTTCGACAGCGCCACGGGCACGCTGGTGGCCTTCCATGAAAGGCCCTGGCGCGACTACGCGGCCACGCAGGGCGTGTCGGTGTCGCCCGAAGCGCTGCGCGCGGGCTTCGAGCAGGCCGTGCATCGCCAGCTGATGACCGACGTGCCCTACGGCGTGCTGCTGTCGGGCGGGCTGGATTCGTCGCTGGTGACGGCCTGCGCGGCGCGCTTCGCCCGCCAGCGCGTGGAGGACGACGATCGCGGCGAAGCCTGGTGGCCGCGCCTGCACTCGTTCGCGATCGGGCTGGACGGTTCCCCCGACCTGGCGGCCGCCGAAGTGGCGGCGAAGGCGCTGGGCACGGTGCACCACGGCTACACCTACCGCTTCGAGGAAGGCCTGGATGCGCTGCCCGACGTGATCCGCCATATCGAAAGCTACGACGTCACCACCGTGCGTGCGTCCACGCCGATGTACCTGCTGGCGCGGCGCATCAAGGCCATGGGCGTGAAGATGGTGCTGTCGGGCGAGGGCGCCGACGAGATTTTCGGTGGCTACCTTTACTTCCACAAGGCGCCCGACGCCCGGGCTTTCCACGAAGAAACCGTGCGCAAGCTCGACGCGCTGCACCTCTACGACTGCCTGCGCGCCAACAAGGCGATGATGGCCTGGGGCGTGGAGGCACGCGTGCCCTTCCTGGACCTTGAGTTCATGGACCTGGCGATGTCCATGGACGCCGCCCACAAGATGGCCGGCAAGGGCCGCATCGAGAAAGCCGTGCTGCGCGAAGCCTTCACCGGCGTGCTGCCCGATGAAATCCTGTGGCGCCAGAAGGAACAGTTCAGCGACGGCGTGGGCTATGGCTGGATCGATGGCCTCAAGGCGCACGCGGAAAGCCACGTCAGTGACTCGATGCTGGCGCAAGCCCAGCTGCGCTTCCCGGTGAACCCGCCGCAGACCAAGGAAGCGTACTGGTACCGCGAACTGTTCGAGCGCGAGTTCCCGGGTGACGCCTGCGCGCGCACCATTCCCGGCGGCAAGTCGATCGCCTGCTCATCCCCGGCGGCGATTGCCTGGGACCCGGCGTTCGCCGCCGCGGCCGATCCGTCCGGGCGCGCGGTGGCGGGGGTGCACCTGGCCGCGACTGCCGCAGGGTGATCGGCTGCGCTTGGACCCGCCAGCGCTCGGCGGGTAGGCGCGCGGCGGCTTTCACTCGCCGCGGAAGCGCAGCGTCAGGCCCTTGAGGAAGTTGCGCAGCATCTGGTCGCCGCAAAGCCGGAAGTTCTTGTGTTTGGGTGCGCGGAACAGCGCCGACAGTTCGGGCTTGGACACCGGGAAGCCGGCATCCTGGAAGATCTGGTGCATGTCGGCGTCCTTGAACTCGAAGGCCACGCGCAGCTTCTTGAGCACCAGGTTGTTGCTGACGCGTTTTTCCACCGGGCGCTTGTCGGCTTCGCTGCCGGGGCCGCGGTAGTGGATCACCAGCCCGTCCAGGAAATGCGACAGCACCAGGTCGGGGCATTCGCTGAAACCCGCTTCGCCTTCCTTCTTCAGGTAGGCCTGCACTTCGGACTTGTCCAGCTCGAAACCGGCGTTGGCCAGCTGGGCGATCTCGACGATCTTGTTGTCGCCCAGGTCGAGCATGAAGCGGATGCTGCGCAGGACGTCGTTGTTGATCATGGCTTTCCAGGGGCTGGCGATGCCGGCCAGCGGCCGGGGGCGGCCATTATGGCCCACCCGGGCCGTGGCCGTGGCCGCGCGTGCCCGGCATCGGGGCCGCTAGAAGCTTGAACCCGGCTGCTGCAGGAATGCGGTTTCCTCGGGCGTGGGCTCGCGCCCGAGGATGGCGTTGCGGTGCGGGTAGCGACCGAAGCGGTCGATGATGGCTTTGTGCTTGAGTTCGAACTCGTAGTTCCCGCCCGGCGCGTGGTCGCGGTAGAGCGGGTCGGCCAGCGCGTGGATGGCGGCCGATTCGCTGTGCATGTACGGCATCAGCAGGAAACCGCGCTGCACCGGCGGCAGCTCCGCCAGCGCACCGCTGCGCACGGCTTCCTGCGACAGCACCAGGGCCATCGGGTCCTGCGCGAACGCCTGCGGCGTGCCGCGGTGGATGTTGCGCGGGAACTGGTCGAGCACCATCACCTCGGCCAGGCGGCCCTGCGCGCTGTCGCGCCAGGCGTGCAGCTCGCCGGCGGCGGCCTGCAGCAGCAGCGGCTGGAAGCGCTGCCGCAGTACTGCGTCGAAGGCGGGGTCCACTTTCCACCATGACGCTTCGGTTGTTTCCTGGAACCAGAATCGCAGGATGTCCCCGGGCGTGGTCTCAACGCTCATGCGTTGGCTCCTTTCATTCGGGCTTGGGCGCCGCGTTGCCGCCCACCACCGGGTAGCCCAGGCTCACCCAGCCCTGGAAACCTTCCCAGAGCACGGCGGTATGGGTGAGGCCACCTTCGCGCAGCTTGCGCACCACCGATTCGGCGGCGGCGCGCGGGCACTCGCAATAGGCCACGATCCAGGTGCCGTCGGTCGGCAGGTTCGCCATCACTTCTTCGCGGCTGGCGTAGTAGGGCCCTGGCACCGAGCCCTCGATGTGCCCGCGCTCCCACATGGAGGTGACGCGGGTGTCGAGCAGCACCAGGCGCTTGCCGGCCTTGAGCTCACGGTCGAGCTCGGCGGAGCTGACGTAAAGGCCATCGGTGAGCGCGAACTCGGGCGCCGGCGCCTCCGGATTCATGATGTATGCATCCAGCGCGGGGGGCACGTGGCGCTGCGGCTCGGGCACCGTCCAGCCCGAACTGCGGCTGCGGATGAAAGCCGTGACGCCGTCGATCTGGGCGTCGCTGAGGGTGTCGCGGAAGGCGAGCATGGGCGTGCCGTCGCGGCCGTTCTCGATGGTGTGGCGGATGAAGGCGTCGGGCGTGAGCGCCAGCATGGTGGCATTGCCCAGCGCGGTGCCGGTGCCGCCTTCGCCCTGCGCGCCGTGGCAAGTGGCGCAGGTGTCGGCGTAGACCTGTGCGCCCAGCGCCACGTCGCCCAGCACGGCGCCGTCGGGCAACTCGACGGGCTCGGCGCCGGCCTGGTCACGCAGCCACATCGTCAGCTCCCGGATTTCGGCCCGCTTCAGCGGCCCGCCTACTTCCTCGTGGTAGGCGCCCATCGGCGTGCCCGGCCGCCCGTAGGCAATGGCCTCACCGATGATGTACGGATACCCCGCCGCAAACAGCTGCGGCGACTTCAGCGACGGCGCGTGGTCGTTGGCATAACCCGACCGGTCCGGGCTGTGGCACAGCGCGCAGTACTGCTGGTAGCGGGCCGACGCGGCTTGGCTCTGTTCGGGCGTGAGCGGCGGCGGGCCGTTCTGGGCCAGGGCCGGGGTGCTGGCAAGCAGCAACAGGGCGAGCAGCGGGGTGGCGTGCGGCATTCGGGGCTCCGGATCGGCGTTGTTATCCGTTGAACTTAACCCAGGCCGGCATGCGGCGCTAACTTGCGGTAGCGGCTGACCCCCTCGCGGTTTGGATGCCGGGTAAGCCTGCGATGCCGCGGAAACCGCGCGGCCCACGGGCGCGAACCGGGTTCAAACCAGCCTTGAATCCCGGGTCGGATACCATGGCACCATGCGTGACCCCGCTCGCGACCCACCGCAGCCGCCCGAAAAACCGCTCCCGTCGGACTGCTGCGACAGCGGTTGCCAACGCTGCGTCTTCGAGATCTACGCCGAGGAGCTTGAGCGCCACGCACAGCGTCTGGCCGAGTGGCGGGCCGGGAACCCGGGTTGGCGCGCCGTCATCGAATAGCGGTCATACGACCTTCGGCCGGGCCCCGTTCTCAGTGCGCGCTGCTCTTGGAAAGCAGGTTCAACACCAGCACCCCGCCCAGGATCATCCCGATGCCCACCAGGGCCCAGGCGTCCAGCTTCTGGCCGTAGAGGGCCCATGCGATGCCGGCCACCAGCACGATGCCCAGGCCGGCCCAAACCGCATAGGCGATGCCGACCGGGATGTCCTTGAGTGCCGACGTGGCCACCACCTCGCCGAGTATGGCGATCCCCAGGAAAATCCAACTCTTCATGCCTGCCTCCCAGGTTTTTCACGGACTTGATGGCGCGCGCTGGACGTGCGCCCCCACGTTCGCGCTATGAGCGCGTAGCCGGGGCGCTCAAGTGCCTTCGACCCGATCCACCTTGGTGAACCCGCGCGGCAGCAGGTTGCCGCGGCTTGCGCGCGTGCCTTCGTAGGCCTGCAGGTCGCGCCAGCTCAGCACCAGCTTCTGCTTGCCCGAGTACACCGTGAGCTCACCGCCGTTGCGCACGCTGGCCAGGGCGATGACTTTCTCGTCGCCGCTCTTGAGCTTCGCCGGCGGGATCTGGATGAGCTTGTTGCCCTTGCCCTTGTCCAGCTCCGGCAGTTGGGTAAGCGGGAACGCCAGCAGGTGGCCGGCGCTGGTGATCGACACCACCCAGTCGGTCTTGGCGTCGGTGACCGGTGCCGGCGGCAGCACGTCGCCGTCGCCGGGGTTGAGCAGGACCTTGCCGGCCTTGTTGCGGCCGGTGAAGTTTTCGAATTTCGTGACGAAGCCATAGCCATAGCTGGAGGCCAGCACGTAGCGCGCTTCGTTTTCCGCCACCGCCACGCCCACGAACGACGCGCCCGCCGGCGGCGAGAAGCGCCCGCTCAGCGGATCGCCGTTGCCGCGTGCGCTGGGCAGGGTATGCGCCAGCGCGGAGTAGCTGCGGCCGGTGGAATCCAGGAAGGCCACCTGCTGCGTGCTGCGTCCCTTCACCGCCTGCAGCAGGCCGTCGCCGTCGCGGTAGCTCAACGCACCGGCTTCCACGTCGTGGCCCTTGGCGCTGCGGATCCAGCCTTTCTTCGACAGCACCACCGTCACCGGCTCGCTGGGCACCAGCTCGTTCTCGCTGATGGCCTGGGCCGCGTCGCGCTGCACCAGCGGCGAGCGGCGGGCGTCGCCGAACTTCCTGGCGTCGGCCAGCAGTTCGTCCTTCACCTGCTTCTTGAGCTTGGCCTTGGATTCGAGGATGGACTGGATCTTGTCGCGCTCCTTGGCCAGTTCGTCCTGCTCGCCGCGGATCTTCATTTCCTCCAGGCGGGCCAGCTGCTTGAGCTTGGTTTCCAGGATGTACTCGGCCTGGTCGTCGTCCAGGCCGAAGCGCTCCATCAGCACGGCCTTGGGCTCGTCTTCGGTACGGATGATGCGGATGACTTCATCGAGGTTGAGGAAGGCCACCAGCAGGCCCTGCAGCATGTGCAGGCGGCGCTCGACGCGATCCAGGCGGTGGCGCAGGCGGCGTGCCACCGTGGTGTTGCGGAACTCCAGCCATTCGGTGAGGAAGGTCTTGAGGTTTTTCACCTGCGGGCGGCCGTCGAGGCCGATGATGTTGAAGTTCACCCGGAAGCTCTTCTCGAGGTCCGTGGTGGCGAACAAATGGCCCATCAGGCCGTCGAAATCAACGCGGTTGCTGCGCGGCACCAGCACCAGGCGCACGGGGTTCTCGTGGTCGGACTCGTCGCGCAGGTCCTCCAGCCAGGGCAGCTTCTTGGCGCGCATCTGCTGCGCCACCTGCTCCATGATCTTCGAAGGCGAGACCTGGTAGGGCAGGTTGGTGATGACGATGTTGAGGTTTTCGCGGGTCCACGTGGCGCGGGCGCGCACGCTGCCGCCGCCGGTTTCGTAGATGTTGATCAGGTCGGCGGCGGGCGTGATGATCTCGGCGCCGGTGGGGTAGTCGGGGCCGCGCACGTGTTCGCACAGGTCGCGCACGCTGGCGTCGGGGTCGTCGAGCAGGCGGATGGCCGCGCTCACCACTTCGTTGAGGTTGTGCGGCGGGATGTCGGTGGACATGCCCACGGCGATGCCCATGGTGCCGTTGAGCAGCAGGTGCGGCAGGCGCGCCGGAACCCAGCTGGGCTCCTGCAGGGTGCCGTCGAAGTTGGGAACCCAGTCCACGGTGCCCTGGCCCAGTTCGCCCAGCAGCACTTCGGCAATCGGGGTGAGCTTGGATTCGGTGTAGCGCATGGCCGCGAACGACTTGGGGTCGTCGGTGGAGCCGAAGTTGCCCTGGCCTTCGATCAGCGGGTAGCGATACGAGAACGGCTGGGCCATCAGCACCAGGGCTTCGTAGCAGGCGCTGTCGCCGTGCGGGTGGAACTTGCCGATGACGTCGCCGACGGTGCGGGCGGACTTCTTGGGCTTGGCGCCGGCGCCCAGGCCCAGTTCGCTCATGGCGTAGATGATGCGGCGCTGCACCGGCTTGAGGCCGTCGCCCAGGAAGGGCAGGGCGCGGTCCAGCACCACGTACATCGAATAGTCCAGGTAGGCGCGCTCGGCGTATTCGCGCAGCGGGATCTGTTCGAAGCCGTGGAAGGTGGGGCGGGCGGGCTCGGTCATGCGGGGTCGTGCTCGGAACGTATGGAGCCGCCATTCTATCCGCCGCGCCGTCTCATGGGCCGCGATCGGTGTGGTTTCCGGGGCGTTCAGGCGCAGGCCCGCAGGCTGCCGGGAAACTTCGAGGAATCAAAGTCATGAGCGTGCTGGGATTCGTGTTGCTGGCCTTGGGCCTGCTGGTGGCCTGGAAGGTCACCTTCTTCTTCATCCGCCTGCTGATGATCGGCGTGGCCCTGGTGGGCGCCTGGCTGCTGCTGGCCCCCCTCCTGGGCGGCGCGTAGAGAAACGGGGTCAGGCGGGGGTTGGGGCTTCTTGCTGCTGCAGGCGCCACATGGTGGCGTAGCGGGCGTTGCGGGCGAGGAGGGCGGCGTGGCTGCCGCGCTCCACCACGTTGCCGCCGTCCAGCACCAGGATCTCGTCGGCGTCCATCACCGTGGACAGGCGGTGGGCGATCACCAGGGTGGTGCGGCCGATGGCGATGCGGTCGAGTTCGTCCTGGATGGCCTGTTCGCTGGCGGAATCGAGCGCCGACGTCGCCTCGTCGAAGATCAGGATGGCCGGGTTCTTGAGCAGCGCGCGGGCGATGGCCACGCGCTGCTTCTCGCCGCCGGACAGCTTCAGGCCGCGTTCGCCCACTTCGCTGTCGTAGCCGTCGGGCAGGGTGAGGATGAAGTCGTGGATGTGGGCCGAGCGTGCAGCGGCCTCCACCTCATCGTCGCTGGCTTCGGGCCGGCCGTAGCGGATGTTGTAGCGGATGGAGTCGTTGAACAGCACGGTGTCCTGCGGGACGATGCCGATGGCCGCGCGCACCGAATCCTGCGTCAGCGTGCGCAGGTCCTGGCCGTCGATGGCGATGCTGCCACCGTTGATTTCATAGAACCGGTAAAGCAGCCGCGACAGCGTGGACTTGCCGCTGCCCGAATGCCCCACCACCGCCAGCGTGCCGCCGGGCGGGATGGTGAAGCTGACGCCGTGCAGGATCTCGCGGCGCTCGTCGTAGCCGAAGTGCACGTCGGTGAACGACACCTCCGGGCGGGTCGCCACCAGCGCCTTGGCGTCCGGGCGGTCGCGCACGTCCTGGCTCTCGTCCAGCAGGCCGAACAGGCGTTCGATATTCGTGATCGCCTGTTTCACTTCGCGGTACACCATGCCCAGGAAATTGAGCGGCGCGGAAAGTTGGAGCAGGTAGGCATTCACCAGCACCAGGTCGCCGATGGTCATCTCGCCCGCGGCCACGCCGGCGGCGGCGCGCCACATCAGGGCCGTGATGCCGACGGCGACGATGGCGCTCTGCCCCAGGTTGAGCACTGCGAGCGATTTGAGGCTCTTGACCGTCGCGTCCTCCATCTGCCGCAGGTTCTCGTCGTAGCGGCGGGCCTCGTGTTCCTCGTTGTTGAAGTACTTCACCGTCTCGAAGTTGAGCAGCGAGTCCACGGCGCGCGCGCTGGCGCGGGTGTCGGCCTCGACCGCGGCGCGGTAGTAGCGGGTGCGCCATTCGGTGACGCGGAAGGTCCACGCCACGTAGGCGGCGATGGTGCCCAGCGTGATGGCGGCGAAGCCCCAGTCGTACTTCCACACCAGCACGGCCGTCACCAGGCCGATCTCGAGGATGGTCGGGATGATCGTGTAGATGGTCCAGTCGAGCAGGTCGGAGATGGCGCTGCCGCCGCGCTCGACGTCGCGCGCCACGCCGCCGGTGCGGCGGTTGAGGTGGAAGCGCAGGCTCAGGGCGTGCAGGTGGCGGAACACGCGCAGCATGACGGTGCGCGAGCTGCGCGCCATCACGCGGGCGAAGACGATGCCGCGCATCTCGGTGAACAGCGTCACCGACAGGCGCGAGGCGCCGTAGGCCAGCAGCAGCCCCACCGGCAGCACCAGCAGCGACGGCTCCACGTCCAGGCCATCCACCAGCCCCTTGAGGATCAGCGGCACGCCCAGGTTGGCCAGCTTGGCCGCGACCAGGCAGGCCAGCGCGAGCGCGATCCGCCCCAGGTAGGGTTTCAGGAACGGAACAAGCTCGCGCAGGATGCCCGAGAGGCTGCGTTCGGCGACCGGCGGTGCGTCGGGGGTGGTAGCGGCAGGCTCGGTCATGCTGGATTGTCCGGGGCTTACGATGCGGCTTGCAAGCCGGGGCAGGGTGGGGCTTGTTATGCTGGCACGGTTTCCCGCTGCCCACGCCGATGACCTCCCCACAGCAAATCTCACGTGCCCGGTTGGCCTTCATCCTCGGCGGCTTGGCCATGTTCGGGCCGTTCTCGATCGACACGGTGTTCCCGGCCTTCGTGGTGATGGCCGGCGACCTGGGCGTGGGCAAGGTCGCCATGCAGCAGACGATCAGCGTGTACCTGTTCGGGTATGCGGCCATGTCGCTGTTCCACGGGCCCATCTCGGACGCCATCGGGCGACGGAAGGTGCTGCTGGCGGGCATCGTGCTGTTCACGCTGGCGTCCATCGGCGCGGCGCTGGCCACCGACATGACCACGATGCTGGTGTACCGCGCGCTGCAGGGCCTGTCGGCGGGCGTGGGGCTGATCGTGGGGCGTGCGGTGGTGCGCGACTGCCGCGACGGCGACGATGCGCAGCGCCTGATGAGCCAGATTTCCATGATCTTCGGCATCGCCCCGGCCATCGCGCCGGTGATCGGCGGCCTGATCCTGGGCTGGACCGACTGGCACGGCATCTTCTGGTTCCTGGCGCTGTTCGGGCTGGTGCTGTTCGTGCTGACGGCCTGGGGCCTGCCCGAGACGCATCCGCCCGGCAATCGTGTGCCGCTGCACGCGGTCACCCTGGCGCGTGACTACGGCCGCATGCTGGCCAACCGGCGGTTCCGGCTGCTGACGCTGGTGGGCACGCTCAACTTCGGCGCGCTGTTCCTGTACATCGCCTCGGCGCCGGCGTTCGTGATGGACCTGCTGGGGCTGGGCGAGCAGGACTTCGTGTGGTTCTTCGCGCCCACCATCGGCGGCATGATGCTGGGCGCGTTTTTCAGCGGCCGCGCGGCCGGACGCATGAGCGGGCGGCGGCTGGTGGAGTGGGGCTTCGCCTGCTGCGGCGTCGCCGCGGCCTACAACATCGGCTACAACGCCTTGACCGATGCCCCCACGCTGCCCTGGGCCGTGCTGCCCACGGCGCTGGGTGCCTTCGGCATCGCCCTGGTTTTCCCGATCGTGACGCTGGCGATCCTGGACATGTACCCGCGCCAGCGCGGCAGCGCCTCGTCCATGCAGGCCTTCGTCAGCCTGATGTCGAACGCCCTGATCGCCGGCGTGCTGTCACCGCTGGTCAGCGGCAGCGGGCTGCACCTGGCGCTCACTGCTGCCGCCTTCACGGTGGGTGCCTTCGCCCTGTGGCGCTGGTACGTCTCGCACAGCAACCGCTACCCCGACCCGATCCCGGATCCCGATCCCAACATCGCCAGGCACGAACCGACCGCCGAGCTGTGACGGGTTGGACAGCGGTCCGGTGCAGCCTGCGTCAGATCGCCTGGCGGTAGGCCTGGCGCAGCAGCTCGTGGTAGTGGAACACGGCGTTCTCGCGCAGCGGGTTCAGGCGGCCGGGGACGTAGGAACCCGAAGCCAGGCCACGCTGGACGTGTTCGCAGATCTCGATGTCCTCGTCCTGTACCTGGTGGGCGAAATCGTGGTCGGCCTGCTTGCGCGCCTCGGCGTCGGCGCTGTCGGACGCGGCGTAGTAATAATCGAACTCGACGACGCAGCGGTCGGCGCCCAGCGGCAGCACGCGGTTGGTCTGCAGGCGGCCGGGCAGCAGGTTGAGCATGGTGTTGGGATAGATGAAGTAGTACACCGCGTCGCCGTCGCCATACAGGCCCTGGTCGCTCTGCAGCGGGCTGTATTGGTAAGAGAACCAGTCCAGCGTTTCGGTGACGTACTGCCGGTAGTCCAGCAGGCTGTTGAGGCCCGGGTGGATGTGCGGCACGTGGTAGCCCTCGAGGTAGTTGTCGCAGTACACCTTCCAGTTGCAGGCCACTTCGTAGCTCAAGCGCTTGTGGAAGACGAAGTCCTTGGGCGACAGGCCGCGCAGCGGTGCGTCGAAGCCGGCGCTGAACTGAGCAAACGAAGGCGCGCCGTCGCCCGCCACGAACACCAGGCCCTGCCAGCTGTCCACGCGCAGTTCCGGCAGGCGCACGTCGCTGGGCTCGAAGTCCTCGGCGGTCTGCATTTCCGGCGCGCTGCGCAGCACGCCTTCCAGCGTGTAGGTCCAGCCGTGGTACTTGCAGCGCAGCACCTTGGCGGCCTTGCCGTCGCAGGTGGCCAGCGGGCCGGCGCGATGGCGGCAGACGTTGTGGTAGGCGCGCAGCTGGCCGGCGGTGTCGCGGATCACGATCACCGGCAGCCCGGCGATGTCGGTCACCACGTGGTCGCCGGCGTTGGCCAGCGCCGATTCGTGTCCCACCAGCTGCCAGCTGCAGGCGAACACGTCGCGGCGGTCGCGCTCGAGCATCGCTTCGCCGCGGTAGAAGTCGGGGTGCAGCGCCAGCGCGTGGTCCAGCGTCTGCGGGGCCAGCGGGTCGGGGAGGTGGGGATTCATGGGCGAGGCCGGCGTTGGGATAGGGCGAGTATCGCGCCTCACGGATCCAGGGTATAGACCAGGAACGCGTCGTCCCGCTTCCAGCCCAGGCCCTCATAGAGCTTGCGCGCCGTCGTGTTGTCGCCCGCGGTCTGCAGGAACAGCTCGGCCGCCCCGGTGTCGCGGGCCAGCGTGTGCGCGGCCAGCATCAGCGCGCGACCCGCGCCCACGCCACGGGCCTGGGGCTGTACGAACAGGTCGTTGAGGATCCAGCTGCGCGCCAGCGACAGACTGGCAAAGCAGGGGTAAAGCTGCACGAAGCCGACCGCCGCGGCGCCATGCCGGGCCAGGAACACCGCCGAGTCGCCGCGCGCCAGGCGCTCCCGGAGGAAGGCGGCGATGCGCGCCTCGTCCACGGGCTTGCCGTAAAAGCGCAGGTAGCCGGCGAACAGGGGCATCCATTCGGCCAGGTCGTCGGTGCCGGCGCGGGCTATGTCCAAGGGAGCCATGGGCCAACGCTAGCACCAAAAACAAAGCGGCCGGCGAATCGCTTCGCCGGCCGCCCGATGCCGCTTTCGCGCTTGGCTTATGCGGCCGGTGCCGGTGCCGGTGCCGGCGCGGCGGGCTGGGACTCGCCCGACCAGCCGCAGGTCTTGCCCTTGTTCTGCTCGATCAGCCAGGTCTGCAGCGGCGCAAAGTACTCCAGCACCGCCGAGCCGTCCATCTGCTCGCCGCCGGTCAGCTCCTTCAGCGTCGCCTGCCAGGGCTGGCTGGCGCCACGCTCGAGCATGGCCCAGTAGCGCTTGCCCGCCTCGGGGTTGTTGGCGAAGTTGCAGCTGTAAAGCGGGCCCGTGTGGCCGGCCGCATCGCACAGCGACTTGTAGAACTGGAACTGCAGGATGTGCGACAGGAAGTAGCGCGTGTAGGGCGTATTGCCCGGCACGTGGTACTTCGCGCCCGGGTCGAAGAACTCCTCGCCGCGCGCGTCCACCGGCGCCACGCCCTGGTACTTGGCCTTGAGCTCCCACCACGCCTTGTTGTAGTCCGCCGGCGCGATCGAGCCGTCGAAGACGCCCCAGCGCCAGCGGTCGATCATCAGGCCGAAGGGCATGAAGGCGACCTTCGCCAACGCCATGCGCATCTGCGAGTTGATCACCGCTTCGGTGCTCAGCGCCGGCTTGTCCACCAGGCCGATCGAGGCCAGGTAGTCGGGGGTCATGGACAGCTCGATGGTGTCGCCGATGGCTTCGTGGAAGCCGTCGTGCGCGCCGTTCTGGAACATCGGCGGCTTGTCCTTGTAGGCCAGGTAGTAATAGATGTGGCCCAGCTCGTGGTAGATGGTGGTGAGCTCTTCCTCGGTCGGCTTGATGCACATCTTGATGCGCACTTCGCCCTCGGTGTTCATCGGCCAGGCGCTGGCGTGGCAGACCACGTCGCGGTCGCGCGGCTGCACCAGCATCGAGTCGGTGTAGAAGCTTTCCGGCAGGGCCGGCATGCCCAGGCCGGTGTAGAAGCTCTCGGCCAGCTTGGTCATGCGGGTGGCCATTTCCAGGTCGGCCTTGCGCTCGATCTCGACCTGTTCGGCTGCCGTGAGCTTGCCCATGCCGCCGGCGGCAGCCACCATTTCGGCCAGGATGGCGTCACGCTGCTTCTTCAGCGCACCGCCCACGTCCAGGCTGCCCACGCCCTGGTAGGGCTCCAGGATCGGCCAGAGGTTGCCCCAGTCCTGCTGCCACAGGTTGCCGGTGAGGTGGGCCGGGATCATGCCGTCCACCGAGCCCTGGTCGCCGTACTTGGCCACCAGCTTCTCGCGGGTGTAGCACTGCAGCTGTTCGTACAGCGGCTGCACCTGGCCCCAGAGGCGGTCGGCCTCGGCCTGGAAGTCGACCGCCGGCATGTCGTAGCCCGAGCGCCAGACGTCGCCGGTGTTGGCGAAGCCCATTTCCGTGGCGCCTTCGTTGGTCAGCTCCACGAAGCGCTGGTAGTCCTTGCGCATCGGCACGGCGATGGTGTGCCAGCCCTCCCAGGCCGCCTTGAGCTCGTCGTAGCTGCTGGCCGGGCTGGCGAGGATCTCCGACACCTGGCCGATGTCCTTGCAGTCCTTGCCGTCCACGCACCACTTGCCCTTGCCGTAGTCACCGCCCATGCGGCTGACGATCTCGGTGAGCTCCTTGAGCTTGGCCGGGTCGCGCGGGGCGGGCAGGGAGGCGCTGACCTTGAGCAGGTGCAGCACGCGCGCCGTCTCGGGCTTGAGGCCTGCGGTGTCGTAGGTCTTGGCCTGTTCGACGAAGGCGTTGTTGAGCGTGAGGTAGCGCTCGTTGGCCGCCGATTCGACGCGCTGGCTGTCGGCGTTGATGTAGGTCGCGCCCAGCCATGCCGCCGAAGTGATCTCGGGGGTCATGTCCTTCACGGTCTTGTTGACCCGGGCCACGAACTCGTCGGCGGTTTCGCCGGCCGCGGCGTCAGGGGCGGCCGCGGCGGGGGCGGATGCGGCGGCCGGCTGGCCGGCGGCGGATTTTTCTTCGGACTTGCAGCCGCCCAGGACAAGCAGGCCGGCAGTGATGGCGAGCGCCAGCAGGGCGCGTTGGGAATTCACGGGAACGTCTCCAGGATCAGCTGCGGGCGCAGGGTGCCGGAAGGCTATTCCTCCGTGGGGCTTGGGTGCAAGTCGGGGGGCGGACGCCCCCCGACCGTGCCGGTTCAGCGCTTGACCAGCTCGACGCGACGGTTCTTGCTGCGGCCGGCTTCGTCGTCATTGCTGGCCACGGGCGCGGCCATGCCGGCGCCGAATGCCGTCAGGCGGGCGGCGGCTATGCCGTGCTGCCCCACCAGGGCCGAAACCACGGCGGCGGCGCGGCGCTTGGACAGGGTGACGTTGTAGTCGAAGGCGCCCTGGGCGTCGGTGTGCCCGGCCACCACTAGGTTGAGCTTTGGATTGGCGCGCAGGAACTTGGCGATTTCCTCCAGCGTGGCCTTGGACTCGGGCTTGATGTCGGCCTTGTCGGTGTCGAACAGGATGCCGTACAGCGCCACGCGGCCGCTGGTGTCGATGGAGGCCTGCATGGCCGAGGCGTCCACGAAGACGATCTTGCCGGTTTCCATGGCCTTTGACTCGACCACCGAAATGACGCTGCGCGGGCCGACGTTGGGTGCGCCGTGTTCGGCGGTGCGGATGGCGACCGTGGTGACCGCGCCGGCCTGGTCGCGCTCGAGCAGGGCGTAGCGGATCTTGCGGTCGGCGCCGATCTTGTGTTCACCGGTGTCGCTCCAGCTCAGCGACATGTAGCGCGCCTGCTTGGGGTCGTCCACGCAGGCGGCTTCTTCGCAGCTGAATACCGTGCGGAAGCCCTGGTCGGTGAGGCGGCTGACCTGGTTGCGGAACACTTCCAGCGACGAGCGGCCGAACGGCGCCTGGTAGGCGATATGCGTGTAGCGACCCTCGTGCGTGGTGGTGTTGGACGGCGCCAGCTTGTAGTTGGCGGCGCGGGTGAGCGTGCTGCTGAGCATGGATTTGCTGGCGAAGTCCTGGTGCTCGTAGGCGCTCAGGCGCGAGCCTTCGTAGCGGCCCACCAGCGGGTTGTCCTTGCCGCCGGCGACATCGGGCGGCAGCGCGGTCTGCGCCAGCGCGGCGCCGGCCATCAGCAGGGTGGCGAACAGGCTGTGAATCCAGGGGGTCGGGCGGCGGGTCGGCATGGGGAAACTCCGGAAGTGGGCGGGCGATTCGGGGCGCTCCCCGAGCAGAACGGAAAGCAGGCCGCGTTTCCGGCCATTTTTGCCGCAGGTCATGCGGCCGGGACCAGGCCGCGGGTGGACAGGAAGGCCCGCGCATCTTCGGCGTCGCGTTCGAACCAGTCGCGCGCCGAACCCAGCCGGAAGCTGTAGCCCCAGGCGTCCATGTCGGCCATCAGGCGGTCGCGGCCCACGCCCGGCAGCGCGTCGGCCAGCAGGATCTGCAGGTAGCAGGCGGCGTCTTCCTCGGGCACGGAATCGGTGGCGTCGGTGTGCACCGCGGCGCGCCGCTCCGGGGGCATCACGATCAGGTGGCAGGCTTCATGCAGCAGCGAATGCACCGGGGTATCGGCGCGGGCGTAGACGGTGCAGCCGATCAGGCCGGCCTCCACTTCGCCCCAGTAGCTGCCGGGGATGTCCTGGCCGTCGGGCACGCGTTCAAGCGCCAGGCCGTAGGCGGACAGCAGGGCCCCGGCCGCATCCACCCCGATGTCGGCCAAGGTCAGCATGGCTCAGTTGCCCGTGGAGGCGGCCTTGTCGGGCAGGGCCACCGAGATGTCGAGCAGGTCGTTGTCGCCGTCCTTGTGCAGGCCCACCTTCACCGCGTCAGAGTCGACGTTGATGTACTTGCGGATCACTTCCAGCAACTCGCGCTGCAGCAGCGGCAGGTAGTCGGGCGCGCCGCGCATCGAACGTTCCTGCTGGATCAGGATCTGCAGGCGGTTCTTGGCGACGTTGGCGGAGTTTTTCTTGCTCTGGGTGAGGAAGTCGAAGATACCCATGGCTCAGCCCCCGAACATCTTGGAGAAGAAACCTTTCTTCTCGACGGTGGTGAATCGCATCGGGCGGTCTTCGCCCAGGATGCGCGCGACGGCGTCGGTGTAGGCCTGCCCGGCGGGCGAGTTCTCGTCCAGGATCACCGGTACGCCGGCGTTGGAACTCTGCAGCACCTCGGGCGACTCGGGAATGACGCCAACCACGTCCAGGCCGAGGATTTCCTGCACGTCGGCGATCGACAGCATGTCGCCGGCCTCGACGCGCTTGGGGCTGTAGCGGGTGAGCAGCAGGTGTTCCTTCACGCGCTCGCCGTTTTCGGCCCTGCGGGTCTTGCTGGCGAGCAGCCCCAGGATGCGGTCGGAGTCGCGCACCGAACTCACTTCCGGGTTCACCACCACCACGGCGCGGTCGGCGAAGTACATCGCAAGGAAAGCGCCCTTCTCGATGCCGGCCGGCGAGTCGCACAGGATGAAGTCGAAGCCCTCGTCGGCCAGGCCCTTGAGCACCTTTTCGACGCCTTCCTTGGTCAGCGAATCCTTGTCGCGGGTCTGCGAGGCCGCCAGCACGAACAGGTTGTCGAAGCGCTTGTCCTTGATCAGGGCCTGCTTGAGGTTGGCTTCGTCGTTGACCACGTTCACGAAGTCGTAAACGACCCGGCGCTCGCAGCCCATGATCAGGTCGAGGTTGCGCAGGCCGACGTCGAAGTCGATCACCACGGTCTTCTTGCCGGCCTTGGCCAGGCCGCAGGCGATGCTGGCGCTGGTGGTGGTCTTGCCGACGCCGCCCTTGCCCGAGGTCACAACGATGATTTCAGCCAATGGTCTTCTCCGGGACGAGGCGCTTGGAAAGCGCGTCTATTGTGGGTTCAGTCGAGCTGTTCAATGCGCAGCTTGTCATTCTCAAGCCAGATCTGCACGGCTTTGCCGAGCAGTTCCTTGGGGATTTCTTCCAGCACTTTGTAGTGTCCAGCCACGGCCACCAGCTCCGCATGGAACTCACGGCAGAAGATGCGGGCCGAGGCCAGCCCGCCGGCGCCGGCCAGGGCGCGCCCGCGCAGGGCGCCGTAGACGTGGATGGAGCCGTCGGCGATGACTTCGGCGCCGGCGCCGACCGTGGCGCAGACGGTGAGGTCGCGGTCCTGGGCGTAAACCTGCTGGCCGGAGCGAACCGGGTGCACGTGCACCAGGCCGGGCTCCCCGCGGGGGGCAGGTGGGGCCACCGGCGCCGGG
>QBLY01000018.1 GCA_003241895.1 Lysobacteraceae bacterium | reverse complement strand
CCCCGGAAGTGGCCGAGCCCGCCGCCGGGCCCGGCGAACCCGTGGACGCCGCCACCGCGGCGCCCGCCGGAGCACCGCGACCATGACCCGCACGCCGTCCTCGTGGCTGGTTTACGGCAGCCTTCTCGCCAGCCTGCTGGTGCTGGTGGTGCCGCTGCCTGCGGGCGTCAACGTGGCGCGGCCCTACCTGCTGGCGATGCTGCTGTGCTACTGGATGCTCGAAGCGCCCGACCGGGTGGGCCTGGGCGTCGCCTTCATCGCGGGCCTGGCCGCCGACCTCGTCTCGGGCACGCTGTTGGGCGAGCAGGCGCTGCGGCTGGTGGTGCTGGCCTTCCTGGTGCAGCGTTTCCGCGCCCGCCTGCGCTTCTTCCCGCTGTGGCAGCAGGCGCTCGCGGTGTTCGTGCTGCTGCTCAACGACCGCCTGATCGCACAGGCCATCCGGCTGGCCAGCGGCGACGGGCTGGCGCCGTGGGGGACGTGGATTTCGCCCCTGGTGGGTTTGGCCCTGTGGCCCTGGCTGTTCCTGATGCTTGACGAGCTGCGCCTGCGCCTGCGTGAGCGCGAGCGCGGCGCCTGAGCGTGGCCATGCGAGCCCCGCCCCGGCCCAAGCTCAAGAACGTGAACGCCGAAGCCGAGCAGTTCCGGCGGCGCGCGCTGCTGGGATTGCTGGGCATCACGGTGGCGATGCTGGGGCTGGCCGGCGGCTACTTCCGGCTGCAGGTGCTGCAGCACGAGGAGTACCAGACGCGCTCGGAGGCCAACCGCATCAAGCCGCGCCCGATCGTGCCGGCGCGAGGCCTGATCTACGACCGCAACGGCCGGCTGCTGGCCGACAACGTGCCCGCCTACCGCCTGGAAATCGTGCCCGAACAGGTGCGCGACCTCGACCAGACCCTGGCCGGCCTGGGCGAGCTGGTGCAGCTGGATCCGGATGAAGTCCAGCGCTTCGGGCAGGCGCGGCGCGCCACCCGCGGCTTCCGGGCGATCCCGCTGAAGCTGCGCCTGGACGAGGCCGAGCTGGCGCGCCTGGCCGTCAACCGGCACCGCTTCCCCGGCGTGGAAGTGGTGCCCTACCTTACGCGGCGCTACCCGTACGGACCGCTGTTCTCGCACATCATCGGCTACGTCGGGCGGGTGGACGTGGCCGACCTGGAAGCCATGGGCGACAGCCGCAATGCCGCCCTGACGCACATCGGCAAGGCCGGCATCGAGCGCTATTACGAAGACCGGCTGCGCGGCGAAATCGGCTACGAGGAAATCGAAACCAACGTCGAGGGCCGCGCGCTGGGCGTGCTGCGCCGGCACGATGCGCGGCCCGGCGCCGATCTGTACCTGAGCGTGGACGCCCGGCTGCAGCAGGCCATGGTGGACGCCTTCGAGGGCAAGGACGGTGCGGCCGTGGCCCTGGATCCAGCCACCGGGGAGGTGCTGGCCATGGTCAGCCTGCCGGGCTACGACCCCAACCTTTTCATCAACGGCATCAGCCACAAGGACTGGGAAGCGCTGCAGGGTCCGTCGCGGCCGCTGTTCAATCGCAACGTGCTGGGTGGCTTCCCACCGGGCTCCACCATCAAGCCGTTCATGGCGCTGGCGGGCCTGGAATATGGCCTGCGCACGCCCCAGGACCGCACGCTTTCGACCGGTGAGTTCTTCCTGCCCGGGCAGGCGCGCGGCTACCGCGACTGGCGGCCGGGGGGCCACGGATCGGTGGACCTGCGCGAATCGCTGGCGCAGTCGGTGAACACGTACTACTTCAAGCTGGCCCTGGACCTGGGCGTGGACCGGCTGGACACCTTCTTCAAGCGGCTGGGATTCGGCGAGCCGACGGGAATCGACTTGAGCGGCGAGATTTCCGGCGTGCGCCCCTCGCGCAGCTGGAAGCGCCGCCAGCTCAACACCCAGTGGTATCCCGGCGACACCGTCAACGCCGGCATCGGCCAAGGCTTCTGGGTCACCTCGCCGCTGCAGCTGGCGCAGGGCACCGCCATGATCGCCAACGGCGGGGTGCGCCACCGCCCGCACCTGGTGCGCGAAACCCAGGCCGGGTTCGACCAGTCGCGCGTGGTCGAAGTGCAGCCGCCCGGCGTGCGCGTGGCGGCCGACGACGCCAATCTCGCCGCCGTGCGTGACGGCCTGGAGGCCGTGATGCACGGCCCCACCGGCTCGGGCCGCGCCGCCGCCAGCGGCGCCGCGTACCGCATGGCCGGCAAGTCCGGCACCGCGCAGCGCACCAGTCGCCGCGGCCTGGCCAGCATCAAACCCGCCGACCTGCCCTACCACCTGCGCCACCAGGCGTGGTTCATCGCCTATGCGCCGGCGGCCGAGCCGACCATCGCCATCGCGGTGCTGGTGGAACACGGCGGCTCGGGGTCCGGCGCCGCGGCGCCGGTGGCGCGCAAGATCCTCGACGCCTGGCTGGTGCCGCCGCCCGAGGACACCACGCGATGATCGGCCTGGTGCGCTGGCTGCGCGAGATCCTGGCCCGGCTGTTCGAAAAGGTAGACCTGCCGCTGCTGCTGGCGCTGCTGTGCGTGATGGCGATCAGCCTGGTGGTGCTGGCCAGCGCCGGCGGCGACAACACGCGGCTGTTCGTTTCGCAGGCGGCGCGGTTCGGGCTGGGCCTGGGCGCGATGGTGCTGGTGTCGCGGGTCACGCCGGCCAAGCTCAGGCTGTGGACGCCGGCGGCCTACGCGCTCAGCCTGGTGCTGCTGGCGCTGGTGTTCGTGTTCGGATCGGGGCGAAGCGCCAACCTGTGGCTGGACCTGGGCGTGTTCTACCTGCAGCCGGGCGAGCTGCTGAAGCTGTCGGTGCCGATGATGCTGGCCTGGTACCTGCACGGCGTGGTGCTGCCGCCCCGGTGGGGGTCGCTGGCCGTGGCCGCCGTCATCATCGGCGTGCCCGTGGCCATGATCATCAAGCAGCCCGACCTGGGCACCGGCATGCTGGTGGCCGCCTCGGGGGCGTTCGCGATCTACCTGGCGGGCATCGCCTGGTGGCGCATCGGCCTGTTCGCCGGCCTGGGCCTGGCCTCGCTGCCGGCGGTGTGGCCGTTCCTGCTGCCGCACCAGCGCGAGCGCGTGCTGACCTTCCTGGACCCCGAGTCCGACCCGCTGGGCACGGGCTGGAACATCATCCAGTCCAAGATCGCCATCGGCTCGGGTGGCTTCAGCGGCAAGGGCTGGGGGCAGGGCAGCCAGTCGCACCTGGATTTCCTGCCCGAGCACACCACCGACTTCATTTTCTCGGTGCTGTCGGAGGAATGGGGCTGGCTGGGCGTGGTGACGCTGCTGGCGCTGTACCTGTTCATCGTCGGCCGCTGCATCTGGCTGGCGGCGGGGGCCCGGGACGGCTATTCGCGCATCCTGGCCGGCGCGCTGGCGATGACGTTCTCGGTCTACGTGATCGTGAACGGCGGCATGGTCGCCGGGCTGCTGCCGGTAGTGGGCGTGCCCATGCCCCTGCTCAGCTACGGCGGCACCTCGGCAGTGTCGCTGCTGGTGGGCTTTGGCATGGTGATGTCGGTGCACGCGCACCGAAAATTCATGACTTGAAACTGACTGGGCAGGGCTGTGGTGCAGCCGGGTCGTGTTAAATTGCGGCATCCCGGACACGACCAGACCCATGCCCCGAATCGCACTCCGCCTGTTCGCCCCGCTGCTGCTGCTGGCCAGCGCCGCCGCCCTCGCCCAGCCTGCCGGTGCACGCCAGGCCGACCCCGCGCAGCGCGCCGCCTTCGTCGCCGAAACGGCCGGGCAATACGGGCTCGAGCCGGCTGAAATCAACGCCTGGCTGGACCGCTCCAACTACCGGCAGGGCATCGTCGACGCCATGTCGCGCCCGGCCGAGTCGGTCAAGACCTGGAAGCAGTACCGGCCGATCTTCATCGTCGATCGCCGCATCACGCAGGGCCGCGCTTTCCTGGCGCGCCACCGCGACCAGTTGGCCAAGGTGGAGGCCGATACCGGCGTGCCGGCCGAGATCATCGTCGCCATCATCGGCGTCGAGACCAGCTACGGCGGCAACACCGGCAGCTACCCGGTGCTCGACGCGCTGTACACGCTGGCGTTCTTCTATCCCATCAGCGGCAAGCCCGACCAGGTCGAGCGCGAGGCGATGCGCACGAAGTTCTTCCAGGGCGAACTGGCGCAGGTGATGGTGCTGGCCAAGGAAGAAAACCTCGACCTGGCGGCGCTCAAAGGCAGCTATGCCGGCGCGATGGGTTACGGCCAGTTCATGCCCTCGAGCTACCGCGCCTACGCCCGCGACGGCGACGGCAACGGCCGCCGCGACCTGTTCGGGTCGCTGCCCGACGTGTTCGCTTCGGTCGCCAATTATTTCGTCGCGCACGGCTGGCAGAAGGGCGAGCCGGTGGTTGCGCTGGCCACCCAGGCGCCCGGCGCCGAGCCGTTCAAGCCCGACACGCTGGAGGCCAAGTACAGCCTGGCCGAGCTGGGTGCGAAGGGCTACCGCCCGGCCACCGCGCAGGGCCACGACCTCAGCGCCACCCTTCTGACCTTCGACGGCAACGACGGCATCGAGCACTGGCTCGGCTTCCGGAATTTCTACACCATCACCCGCTACAACCGCTCGCCGATGTACGCGATGGCGGTCTACCAGCTGTCGCGCGAAATCGCCACGGTTCCGGCCACTGCCGCCGCTCCATGAGGGCGCTGCCTGGCCTGCTGGCGTTGGCGCTGCTTGCGGGCTGCGCCGGCAAGCCGGTGAAGCCCGCGCCGCAGGCCGCCGCCGCGCCGCGGGCGGTGACCATCGCCACCGGCACGCCCGCCGCCGCGATGGCCGCCCAGGACGTGCCGCCGGCCTGCCTGCAGGTGCGCGAGCACCGCGACGAGGACTACACGCCGGGCGGCCTTTACGCGCCGGGCGTGCGCGACAGCGCGCCCGGGCACGCGCTCGACATCAGCAACATCCCCGAGCCGGTGCCGCGCGCCGAGCCCACGTCCACCTACGGCAACCGTTCGCCCTACACGGTGCTGGGCAAGCACTACCAGGTGCTTGACCGGGCCGACGGTTACGTCGAGCGCGGCCTGGCGTCCTGGTACGGGCAGAAATTCCACGGCCGGCACACCTCCAGCCGCGAGATCTACGACATGTGCAGCTTCAGCGCCGCGCACAAGACGCTGCCGCTGCCCAGCTACGTGCGCGTCACCAACCTCGACAACGGCCGCAGCGCCATCGTGCGGGTCAACGACCGCGGGCCGTTCCATCCCGGGCGCATCATCGACCTGAGCTACGCCGCGGCGGTGAAGCTGGGCGTGGACCGCACCGGCACCGCGCGCGTGGAAGTGCAGGCGATCACCGGCGGCGGTGCAACGCGCACGGCCTTCGCGCCCGAAGCCGCCTCGCGCGCCCCGTTCGCGGCCACCGCCGGAGGCCTGGGCCCGCAGATAGTGCAGGTGGGCGCCTACCGCGACGAAGGCAACGCGCGCCGCATCGCCGAGCGCCTGCAGGCCGCCGGAATCCGCGGCATCCAGGTTGAACCGGTGCGCCTGCGCGACGGCAAGGTCTGGCGCGTGCGCATCGCCCCGGTTTCCGCGCCTGCGCTTGAAACCGTGCTCGGCAGCATTCGCGCGCTGGGGCTGCCCAGCCCGCGGGTGTTCAGCGAATAAGGTCTAGCATTACCCCACTTACAATGGCCGGCCCGCGCCAGCCCATGATTTGGAGTCACCCCCGGATGTCCGTTTCCCGTTTCGCTATCGCCCTGTTGGCCGGCCTGTTGGCCACCGCCGTGTCGGCCCAGACGCCGGCGCCCCAGCCGGTGCCCGCACCCCAGCCTGCGCCGGCAGCTCCCGCCGCGCCCATGCCCGCCGCGCCGGTGCCGCAGGGCAAGGCCTGGATACTGATGGACCACATCAGCGGCCAGGTGCTGGCGGGTGAAAACTTTGACGAGGCGCTGAACCCGGCCAGCATCACCAAGGTGATGACGTCCTACGTGGTGGCCGCGGAAATGGCCAACGGCAAGATCAAGCCCACCGACATGGTGCGCATCAGCGAGAACGCCTGGCGCTCGGGCGGCGCCGGCACCGACGGCAGCTACAGCGCGCTGGCCATCAATTCCCAAGTGCCGCTGGACGACGTGCTGCACGGCCTGGTCATCCAGTCGGGCAACGACGCCGCCATCGCCCTGGCCGAACACGTCGCCGGCAGCGAGGCGGCCTTCGTCGACCTGATGAATGGCTACGCCGCCAAGCTGGGCATGACCCGCTCGCACTTCGCCAACGCCCACGGCCTCACCGCCGAAGGCCACCTGATGAGCGCGCGCGATATCGCCATCCTCGGGCGCGCGATGATCAGCCAGTTCCCCGACCACTACGCGCTCTACAAGATCAAGGAATTCACCTACGGCGGCATCCAGCAGTGGAACCGCAACGGCCTGCTGTGGAAGGACGCCAGCGTGGACGGCCTCAAGACCGGCCACACCGACGCCGCCGGCTACTGCCTGGCCGCGTCGGCCAAGCGCGGCGACCAGCGCCTGATCTCGGTGGTGCTGGGCATACAGACCAAGAGCAAGTCCGAAGGCTTCAAGGCCCGCGAAGAAGGCAACCTGGCCCTGCTCAACTGGGGCTTCCGCTTCTTCGAAACCCACAGCGTGTATGAAGCCGGCAAGCAGGTTGCCGACCAGAAGCTGTGGCGTGGCGAAGCCGAGACGGTGGCGCTGGGCGTCGCCCAGCCGCTGCTGGTGACGCTGCCGCGCGGCCGCTATGCCGACCTCAAGCCCAGCATGGACGTGCCCAAGCAGCTGGTGGCACCGATCACCAAGGGCCAGCAGATCGGCACCGTGCGCCTGTCGCTGGACGGCAAGGTGGTGGCCGAGCGCCCGCTGGTGGCGCTGGCCGACGTCGCCGAGGGCGGTTTCTTCACGCGCATGAACGACGACTTCTGGCTGTGGTGGGAAAGCGAGTAACCTTCGACTGACAGGCGCCCCCGGCCTGGAAACAATTCATTCCCGGCGTTTGACGCCGGAGGGCAGGGGGTTGATCGATGAACCAGACGCTGGACCCGCTCAGGCTGCGCCTGACGCGCGAAGTAGCCGACACCCGCCAGCGCCTGGCGCTGGGTGGGCTGTTCTACCTCGCGGGCTGGGCCGTGGTGAGCAGCGTGGCGCCGGTGTATCCGCGCCATGCGCTGGCCGGCGTCGGCATTTCACTGGGGTTCCTGCTGCTGGCGGCCCTGCGCGTGCTGCTCAGGGCGCCGCGCGTGGACCAGCCGCCGGAGCGCCAGCAGCGCTGGCTGGACCTGCAGTGGGCGGTGATGTTTTCGACCGCGGGGCTGTGGGGCGTGGTGCTGGGATGGACCCTGCTCGACCCCGCCTTCGAACCCGCACGCACACCCGCGCTGCTGTGCTCGATCGCTTTCGCCACCGCCTACGCACACAACTTCACCACCCGCCCCGCCCGCTCCTTTGCCAGCATCGCCTTGCTCTACCTGCCGGCACCGCTGCTGCTGGCGCGTTCACCCGATGACCGTGCCGTGGCGGTCACCCTGGGGGTGTATTTCTTCTACGTGCTGCTGACCTTGATGCGCACCCATCGCGAGTACCAGCGTCGCCTCGACGTGGACGACCAGCTTTGGCAGCAGCGCGACCAGTACGAGCAGCTCAGCCGCACCGATGCGCTGACCGGCCTGTCCAACCGCCGGCATTTCCGCGCGCGTCTGGACGACCTCGTGGCCCAGTCGCGCCGCACCGGCGAGGCGCTGTCGCTGCTGGTGCTGGACCTGGATCACTTCAAGCGCGTCAACGACCAGTATGGCCACGAGGCTGGCGACGCCTGCCTTGCGCGGTTTGCCGCGCGAATGAACGAATGCCTGGACGAACCTGGCGCGCACCTTGCGCGGCTGGGCGGCGAGGAGTTTGCCGTGCTGTTGCCGGGAACCTCCCCGCAGCAGGCCGCCGCGCGCGCGCAGAAGCTGCGCGAAAGCCTGGCGCAGGATGTGATCGTGCTTGCCGAAGGGCGCCTGCAGATCACCGTCAGCATCGGCGTCGCCGGTCTTGACCCTGCCACCAAGGAGGGCGCCGACCTGTTCCGCGAAGCCGACCGCGCCCTGTACCTGGCAAAAGCCGAAGGCCGCGACCGCGTCTGTATCGCCGGCGGCTGACGGCTTGGGGCCGGGCGGTTCCGGCCCCATAATGAAGTTCATGAGCATCCAGTCCGGCAATCCCGAGCACGGCTTCCAGTTCCCCGGTATTTTCGAGATCAGCGCCATGGGTTCGGCCGAGGCCGACCTGCACCTGGTGATGCCGATGGTGCTCGAGGCGCTGGGCCTGACCGTGTACCCCGACCGCATCCGCATCAAGCCGTCGTCCAACGGCAACTATGTCTCGGTGGTGCTGGTGTTCGAGGCCCATTCGCGCGAGGACTACGACGCCGCCCACGGCGCGCTGCGCGAGCACCCGGCGGTGAAGTGGACGCTGTAGCCGCGTCCTGCCCGGCCTCCGGCGCGGCGGTGGTTGCCCGCCCGTGGACCGTCCGCGACCTGGGCCGCCAGCCCTATGAACCGGTGTGGCGCGCCATGCAGCGCTTCACCGACGCCCGCGGCCCCGACACGCCCGACGAACTGTGGCTGGTGGAGCACGACCCGGTGTTCACCCTGGGCCAGGCCGGCAAGCCCGAGCACGTGCTGGCGCCGGGCGATATCCCGGTGATCAGCGTCGACCGGGGCGGCCAGGTGACCTACCACGGCCCCGGCCAGATCGTGGCCTACCCGCTGGTGGACCTGCGCCGGCTGGGCCTGGGCGTGCGCGAGCTGGTGTGCCGGATTGAACAGGCCGTGATCGACGTGCTGGCCGGCTACGGTATCGCCGCCGCCCGCCGCGACGGCGCGCCCGGTATCTACGTGCGCGGCGCCAAGGTGATGGCCCTGGGCCTGCGTGTGCGCCGCGGCTGCAGCTTCCACGGCCTGGCCTTCAACGTGGCCATGGACCTGGAGCCGTTCCAGCGGATCAACCCCTGCGGTTTCCAAGGGCTGGAAGTGACCTCGGTGCTAGACTTGGGCGGTCCCGGCGATCCGGCCGCGATCAAGCCGGCCCTGGTGCAGGCCCTGTCCCGAACCCTGGGGCTGGCCGCCGATTTTTCGCCCGACGCGCCCGACCTCACCCCCTCCGCCTGAGCCGCCCCCGACCATGTCCGACAACGCCAAGACCATTCCGCTGCAGGTGCTGGGTTCGCCGCTGGTGGAGGGCGCCAAGCAATTGGGCGGCGACAAGATCGGCAGGAGCCCTGTCACGTTCGACGAGTCGGCGCCGGTATTGCGCAAGCCCAGCTGGATCCGCGTGCGCATCCCTGCCGGCAACGCCGTGGCCAAGCTCAAGGCGAAGCTGCGCGAGAACCGCCTGGTCACGGTCTGCGAAGAGGCCAGCTGCCCCAACATCCACGAATGCTTCAGCCACGGCACCGCCACCTTCATGATCCTGGGCGAGGTCTGCACGCGCCGCTGCAGCTTCTGCGACGTGGCCCACGGCCGGCCCAAGCCGCCCGACGCCAGCGAGCCGGCCAACCTGGCCCGCACCGTGGCCGACATGGGCCTGCGCTACGTGGTCATCACTTCGGTGGACCGCGACGACCTGCGTGACGGCGGCGCCCAGCACTTCGTGGACTGCATCCGCGAGGCGCGTGCGCTGTCGCCCGAACTCAAGATCGAGATCCTCACGCCCGACTTCCGCGGCAAGGGCCGCATGGACCGCGCGCTGGAAATCCTGGCCACCGACCCGCCGGACGTGTTCAACCACAACCTTGAAACCGTGCGCGAGCTGTACGCCAACGTGCGCCCGGGCGCCGACTACGACTGGTCGCTGCAGCTGCTGCAGCGCTTCAAGGCCCAGCATCCGGACGTGCCCACCAAGTCGGGCATCATGCTGGGCCTGGGCGAGCAGTGGGACCAGGTGCTGGGTGCGCTGCGCGACCTGCGCGCGCACGACGTGGACATGATCACCATCGGCCAGTACCTGCAGCCCACGCCGCATCACCACCCGGTGATCCGCTACTGGACCCCGGAAGAGTTCAAGGCGCTGGAAACCGAAGGCCTGGCGATGGGCTTCAGCCTGGTTGCCTCGGGCCCGATGGTGCGCTCGTCCTACCATGCCGACCGCATGGCGGCCGACGCCGGCTACGTCGCCCTCACGGCCTGAGCGAACGCGGCTTTAACATCGGGCTGAACGAATCCCCGGCGTGCGTATCCCACATCACTTAAGGCACACGCCCGACGGCTATGCTGGGCGCATGCTGCACCCTTGGATCAACGGAAGCCCCCCATGCTCAAGCACAAGCTGATTGCCCTTTCCGTCGCGCTGCCGCTGGCCATGGCCATGGCGGCCGCGCCTGCGCCTGCGCCGGGCGCCCCGGCCGCCGCCAGCTACCGGCCCAGCGACGAACAGGCCGCTGCGGCCCGCCTGGTCTACGGCATCCTGTCCGACAGCCGCTACGTCTACCGCGCCAAGCCGCTGGACGATGCGCTGTCGATGGAAATCCATCGCCGCTACCTTGATTCGCTCGACTCCCAGAAGCTGTTTTTCACCCAGGCCGACATCACCCGCTTCGACGCCTACCGCACGCGCCACGACGACGCCATCAAGAACCAGCAGCTGGGCGCCGCCTACGACATCTTCACCACCTACGTGAAGCGGGTGGACGAGCGCGTGGCCTACGCCGACCGCCTGCTCGCCAAGCCCTTCGACTTCAGCAGCAACGCCACCTGGGCCTACGACCGCGAAGACGCGGCCTGGGCGGCCAACGGCACCGAGCTGGACGCGGCGTGGCTGAAGTACGTGAAGAACGACGCGCTGCGCCTCAAGCTGGCCGGCCGCAGCCAGGAAGAGATCCGCAAGACGCTGGGCAAGCGCTATGCCGGCATCTCCGAGCGCGTGCACGAGCTGCGCGCCGACGACGTGTTCGAGACGTTCATGAACGCCTACGCCACGTCCATCGACCCGCACACCAGCTACATGTCGCCGCGCAGCGCCGAGAACTTCAACATGCAGATGCGCCTGTCGCTGGAGGGCATCGGCGCGGTGCTGCAGCGCCAGGAAGAGTTCGTGGTGATCCGCACCATCGTCCCGGGCGGTCCGGCCGGCACCGGCGGCAAGCTCAAGGTCGGCGACCGCGTGGTCGCCGTGGGCCAGGGCGGCAGCGGCCCGATGACCGACGTGGTGGGCTGGCGCATCGACGACGTGGTGGCGCTGATCCGCGGCAAGAAGGGCACGCAGGTGCGCCTGGACGTGCTGCCCGCCGAGGCGGGCACCGACGCCAAGCCCACCGCCATCGCCATCGTCCGCGACAAGGTGAAGCTTGAGGAACAGGCCGCCCAGAAGCGCGTGATCGACGTGGACGGCCGCCGCATCGGCGTGATCGAACTACCCACGTTCTACCTCGACTTCGAAGCCAAGCGCCGCGGCGACAAGGACGCGCGTTCGGCGACCGTTGACGTGGCCAGGCTGCTGCGCGAACTGCGCGCGGAGAAGGTGGACGGCGTGGTGGTGGACCTGCGCGACAACGGCGGCGGTTCGCTGGTCGAAGCCGTCGAACTCACCGGCCTGTTCATCGACACCGGCCCGGTGGTGCAGGTGCGCGAAACCGGCGGCCGCGTCAGCATCGAGTCCGACGACATGGGCGGCGTGGCCTGGGACGGCCCGCTGGCCGTGCTGGTGAACCGCAGCTCGGCGTCGGCCTCGGAAATCTTCGCCGCCGCCATCCAGGACTACGGCCGCGGCCTGATCATCGGCGAGCCCACCTTCGGCAAGGGCACGGTGCAAAGCCTCATCGACCTGGACCGTTTCCCGCGCAAGGACGACGTCAGGTTCGGCCAGGTGAAGCTCACTGTGGCGCAGTTCTACCGCGTCGACGGCGGCACCACCCAGCACGCCGGCGTGGTGCCCGACCTGCAGTTCCCGGTGACGCTGGACGCCAGCGAATACGGCGAGAGCAGCTTCGACAACGCGCTGCCGGCCACCCGCATCGCCCAGGCGCCGCACATGAACGTGGGCAACTTCACCACGCTGGGCCCGCAGCTGAAGGCCCGGCACAAGGCGCGCGTGGCCAAGGACGTCGAGTTCGGCTGGTGGGCGCAGGACGTGAGCACGTTCCGCGCGGACCGCGAGAAGAAGACCATTTCGCTCAATGAAACGGTGCGGCGCGCCGAGCGCGATCGCCTCGCGGGCCAGCGCAAGCAGCGCGAAGCCGAGCGCAAGGCCGCCGGCCTGGACACCGACGCGCTGGCGCGCGCCGACGACGGCCTCAGCGCCAGCGAGCGCAGCGTCGCCGACCAGGCAGCGGCCGAAGAGGCCGCCAAGAACCGCCCCGACCCGCTGCTGCGCGAGTCGGCGGCGATCCTGGCCGACGCGCTCGACCTGCTTTCCGGCGACCGCGCCCTGACCGCCAGGGTGCTGCCGGTGACGCGCCAGCCGACCATCTGGGCCGAATAAGCACAGCAAGATCCGGATAGCCGGCGCCCCGCGCGCCGGCTAGCCTGAGTGCATGCCTACCCGCACCGCCGCCGCTGATCCCCGCCTCGACCAGGCTCGCCGCCTGCTTGATGACAACGACCTGGGCCTGGAAGCGCTCGGTGCCGCCGTCGGCCTGAGCGCGACGCACCTGCAGCGTCGCTTCCGCGACCAGTTCGGGCTCACGCCAGCCGAATACCGCGCGCAGCGCCGGCTGGCCGCGCTCAAGCGCGGCCTGCGCGACGGCCAGAACGTCACCCACGCGCTTTACGACGCCGGCTACGGTTCGCCCAGCCGCGTCTACCAGGACGGCGCTGCGCGCCTGGGCATGCCGCCGCTGGCTTACGGCCGCGGCGGAGCGGGCCTGGACATCCGCTGGTCGCTGGTGGACACCGTGCTGGGCCAGGCGCTGGTGGCCGCCACCGAGCGCGGCATCTGCGCGGTGGCGCTGGGCGACGATCCGCAGGCGCTGGAGCGCGAGCTGCGCGATGAATTCCCGAACGCCACGCTGCAGCGGGTGGACAGCGGCCGCGAAGGTTTCCTCGCCCCGCGCCTGCGCGCCGTGGCCGATGCGCTGGCCAGCCGGCCCGGCTCGGTGCCGGTGGAGCTGGTGGGCACGGCCTTCCAGCTGCGCGTGTGGCAGGCGCTGATGCGTATTCCGGCCGGCGAAACCCGCAGCTATGCCGAACTCGCGGCCAGCCTGGATGCGCCCAAGGCCGCGCGCGCGGTGGCCAGCGCCTGCGCCAGCAATCGCGTGGCCGTGCTGGTGCCCTGCCACCGCGTGATCCGCGGCGACGGCAGCCTCGGCGGCTACCGCTGGGGCTTGCCGCGCAAGCAGGCGCTGCTGCAGTCGGAATCCCCCTCGCCCCGGCCCCACCAGAAGAACCGCGCATGAGTTTGCAAAAATCCGCCGCCCCGTCCGCGCTTGCGGTCGGTCTTGCGCTGGCGTCGGTGTACCTGGTGTGGGGTTCGACCTACCTGGCGATCCGCGTCGGGCTGGAAGGCTATCCGCCGTTCCTGATGGGCAGCCTGCGCTTCCTCGCCGCCAGCCTGGTGTTCTACGCCGTGCTGCGCTGGCTCGGCAACGCGCCCCCGACGCGCGCGCAGTGGAAGAACGCCGCGGTCCTGGGTTTTTTCATGATGCTGATGGGCAACGGCCTGGTGAACTTCGCCGAACAGACGGTGTCGTCGGGGCTGGCCGCGATCGCGGTGGCGTCCATGCCGCTGTGGGCGGCGCTGTTTGGCGTGCTCAAGCGCCAGCATCCCAGCCGCGGCGAATGGCTGGGCCTGGCCATCGGCTTCATCGGCGTGGTCTGGCTCAACGTGGGCAGCGCGATGCGCGCCACCCCGGCCGGCATGGTGGCGCTGCTGATGGCGCCCGTTGCCTGGGCCTGGGGTTCGGTCTGGAGCCGGGGCCGCGACCTGCCCGCGCCCTTCATGAGCACCGCCGCGCAGATGCTCTGCGGCGGCGTGGCGATGGGGGTGCTGGGCCTGGCGCTGGGCGAGCGCATCAGCGCGGTGCCGCCGCTCAGGGCGACGCTGGCGGTGGGCTACCTGGCTGCGTTCGGTTCAATCGTCGCCTTCAGCGCCTACGTCTGGCTGCTGCACCACGTGCGGCCGGCGCTGGCCACCAGCTACGCCTACGTGAACCCGCCGATCGCGGTGCTGCTGGGCGCGCTGCTGTTGGGCGAGCGCTTCAGCGTCCACGCCATCGGAGCGATGGCGGTGATCCTGGGCGGCGTGCTGATCATCGCCCGCGCCAAGGCGCGGGCGGCATGAGCGCCTAGGCCTTGGCGAGGGCCAGCGGCAGCGTGCGCAGGCGCTGTCCGGTGAGCGCGAACACCGCGTTGGCCACCGCTGGCGCGATCGGCGGCAGGCCGGGCTCACCAACGCCGCCGGGTTTCTCACTGCTGGCCACGATGTGCGTGTCCACCGCCGGCATCCCGGGCAGGCGCAGCACCGGGTAGTCGTGGTAATTGGACTGCTGCACGCGGCCGTCCTTGAGGGTGATCGCGCCGTACAGCGCGGCGCTGAGCCCGAAGGCGATGCCCGACTCCATCTGCGCGGCGATCATCAGCGGGTTCACCGCCACGCCGCAGTCGATCGCGCAGCTGACCCTGTGCACGCGCACGGCGCCGTCTTCCACCGACACCTCCGCTACTTGGGCGACGTAGCTGCCGAAGGACTCATGCACGGCGATGCCGCGCGCGCGGCCGGCCGGCAGCGGCGATCCCCAGCCGGCCTTTCCAGCCGCCAGGTTGAGCACGCCCAGATGGCGCGGGTGGTCCTTGAGCAGGGCGCGGCGGTAGTCCAGCGGGTCCTTCCCGGCGGCGTGCGCCAGTTCGTCCACCAGGCTTTCCATTACGAAGGCGTTCTGGCTGTGGCCCACCGAGCGCCACCACAGCACCGGCACGCCGCTGGTGGGCGAGTGCAGGTCCACGCGGTGGTCGGCCAGCCCGGTGAGGTAGGGAGAGTTGTTCACGCCCTCTACCGACGAGCCGTCCACGCCATCCTTGACCAGGCCCGCGAAGGGCGTGCCGGCCATGATCGACTGGCCCACAAGGACGTGTTCCCACGCCACCGGCATGCCGTCGTCGCCCAGGGCGATGCGCGCGCGCTCGAGGACCATCGGGCGGTAGTAGCCGCCCTGGGTATCGTCTTCGCGGGTCCAGACCGTTTTCACCGGCATGCCGGCGGCCTTGGCCACGTGCACCGCTTCGCTGACCACGTCGGCGCCCGGCGTGGCGCGGCGGCCGAACGCGCCGCCCAGGAAGGGCGTGTGCACCTTCACCTGGTCGGGCTTGAGGCCGGTGATGGCGGCGGCAGTGCCCTGCTCGATGGTCTGGAACTGCGTGCCCACCCACAGCTCGCACTGGTCGGCGCTGATGCGTACGGTGCAGTTGAGCGGCTCCATCGCCGCGTGCGCGAGGTAGGGCACGTGGTACTCGGCTTCGACGACCTTGCCGGCCGCGGCGATCTTGGCGCGGGCGTCGCCCTTGCGTGCGGCGTTGGCGCCGTCGGTCTTGGCCAGCTCGCGGAACTGCGCCAGCAGCTTCCCCGAATCCAGGCCGGCATTCGGGCCCAGGTCCCAGTCCACGGACAGGGCGTCACGGCCCTTCTTCGCGGCCCAGAAATGATCGGCCACCACCGCCACGCCCGACGGCACCTGCACCACCTTGCGCACGCCCGGCACGGCCAGGGCCGGCGCCGGGTCGAACGACTTCACGGTGGCGCCGAACACCGGGGGGCGCGCTACCACGGCGGTCTTGAGGCCTTCGAACTGGATGTCCATGCCGAACACGGCGCTGCCGTTGATCTTCTCGGGCGTGTCGAGCCGGCGCGTGGGCTTGCCGATGACCTTCCAGTCCGCCGGGGCCTTCAGCGCGACGTTGGTGGGCACGGCCAGCTTGCCGGCGTCATCGGCGAGTTCGCCGTAGCGCGCGCGCTGGTCGCCGGCGATCACCACGCCGTTCTGGGTGCGGCAGGCCGAGGTCGCCACGCCGAAGCGCGCGGCGGCGGCCTGCACCAGCATGGCCCGCGCCGTGGCGCCGACCTGCCGGTAGCGGTCGAACTCCGACCAGGTGGTGGTGGAGCCGCCGGTGCCCTGCATGCCGAACACGCTGTTGGCATACACCGCGGCGGCCGGCGCGTGTTCCACCTTGAAGTTCGCCCAGTCGGCGTCGAGCTCTTCGGCGATCAGCATCGGCAGCGTGGTCCAGATGCCCTGGCCCATTTCCGAATGCGCCAGCAGCACGCTGACGCTGTCATCGCTGCCGATGCGCAGGAAGGCGTTGGGCGTGAGCGCGGCCGCAGCGGCCGGCGCCTCCTGGGCGAAGGCCAGGCGCTTGCCGCCCGGCACCACGAAGGCCACCACCAGGCCGCCGCCGACGAGGGCGCTGGCCTTGAGGAAGGTGCGGCGGGAAAGGGTGTTGTCAGCGTTCACGGGCGTTCTCCGTCGAACTGGATGGGCGCCGGCGAAGGCGCGCGGGAGTTGCGGCTCAGGCCTTGCGGATGTCGGCGGCGCGGTGGATCGCGGCGCGGATGCGTGGGTAGGTGCCGCAGCGGCAGAGGTTGCCGGCCATGGCGGCGTCGATCTGCGCGTCGTCGGGATTGTTGACCACCTGCAGCAGCGCCGCGGCGGCCATGATCTGGCCCGACTGGCAGTAGCCGCACTGCACCACGTCCAGTTCGGCCCAGGCTTTCTGCACCGGGTGGCTGGCGTCGGCCGACAGGCCTTCGATGGTGGTGATCCTGCGGCCCGACATCGACGAGGCCGGCGTGATGCACGACTTCATCGGCACGCCGTCCACGTGCACCGTGCAGGCGCCGCACTGGGCGATGCCGCAGCCGTACTTGGTGCCGGTGAGTCCGATCAGGTCGCGCAGGACCCACAGCAGCGGCATGTCGTTGCTGGCATCGACGTCGTGGTCGACACCGTTCACTGAAAGTTTCATTCGTAGCCCTCGCGGCGGCTGGGTGCCCTGCGAAGCCTACTCCTGCCGCTTGCCCGGACCAAGTGAGGCCGCGCCGCCGTGGAGGTCGGCGGGCACGTCGATGTCGCGCGACAGCGGGGCGCACGCCACGGCCTGTACCCGGGCCGCGCGCTGGCGCAGCAGGTCGCGGGCGCCGCGGTCGCCGTCCAGTGCCGCCAAATCGGCGAACCAGGCGCGCGGCAGCAGGGCCGGCACGCCCAGCACGCCGGCGTAGGCGCTGGCGGCGGCGCGTTCGGGTTCACGGCGCCAGGCATGCACCAGGGCCTGCAGGTGGGCGGCGTCGAGGTCGGGCTGGTCGCACAGCAGCACCAGCGCGCCGGCGCAGTCGGGCGACAGCGCCGCCAGGCCGGTACGCAGCGACGTGCCCATGCCGCGCTCCCAGTCGGCGCACTGCACCGGCCGCAGGGCCAGCGTGGCCACGCCCGCCAGCACCGCGTCGGCGTGCGCGCCCAGCACCAGCACGGCGTCTTGCGGCGCGGTGTCCAGCGCCAGTCGCGCGGCCCGGTGTACCAGGCTCTCGCCTCCGAGTTCGAGCAACTGCTTGGCCTGCCCAAGTCGCTTCGAGCCGCCGGCGGCGAGCAGCACCACGCCGTGGCGGGGGGCGATCATCGGCGCGTGTTGAAGTGGCGCTGCAGGTCGGCGGCGATGGCCAGGGCGATGGCCTCCGGGCCTTCACCGCCCAGCGGCAGGCCGACCGGGGCATGCAGCCGCGGGCGCAGGGCGTCGCGCTGCCTTGGCGGAAGCTGGGCCAGCAATTCATCGCGGCGACCGGGCGGGCCGAGCAGGCCGACGTAGGGCACGGCGGCCTGCGCCAGTGCGCCCAGCGCCTCGAGATCGGTGCTGGCCAAATGCGTCATCACCAGCGCCGCATCCGGGGCCTGCGCCAGCGTGGACAGGAAGGCCGCCGGGCGGGATTCATGGCGGCTGTCGGCATCGCCAAGGCGCAGCGGATCGAGCAGGGCGGGGCGATGGTCGGCCACGTCGGTGAACCAGCCCAGCGTGCGCGCCAGCTGCAGCAGCATCGGCGCTTCCGGGCCGGCGCCCAGCAGCAGCAGCCGGGGCGAGGGCGCGATGCGCAGCCGGGCGAAGGTGGTGTCTTCCCAGGTGTGCAGGCCGTCGGGCGCCGTGCGCAGCGACTCGGCCAGGGCGTCTTCGCCGCCGAAGTGATCGTCGTCGGCGCGCCAGGCCAAGCCGCGGCCGGCATCGCCCGCGTCCACCACCAGCGCCAGCTCCAGCGCAACGCCGGCCGCATGCGCCGCCACCAGGGCGTCGAACAGCGGCCGCGGCGCCGACGTGATCGGCCAAGCCAGCACCCGCATGCGCCCGCGGCAGCCCGAGCCCGAGCCGAACACCAGGTCGTCTTCGCCGCGCGTGTCGAACACCGCTACGCCGATGCGGTCGCTGGCCAGCACCTCGCGCGCCAGGGCGTCCAGCGCCGGCTCCGGGCAGCCGCCGGAAATCGCGCCGAAGCGCTCGCCGTCGTCGGCCACCAGCGCCAGTGCGCCGGGCTTGCGATAGGTCGAGCCTTCGGTGTCGGTGACCAGGGCGAGCGCGAACGGCCGGCCCTGTTCCCGCAGTGCGAGCGCGCGCGCCAGCACGCCTCGGTTGCCGCCGATCGGGCTCATGCCGGCGCCCGCGCGGCCATCGCCGCCTGCAGCGCTTCCCAGGGCAGCAGGGCGCAGCGGTGCCGGGTGGCGTGAGCGGCCACGCCGGTCAGCGGCGCCAGCTCGCCCAGCGCATCGCCGCTGCCGGTTTCGATGCCCCGCCGCAGCGCCGCCTGGCGCCGCGCCACGCCGTCGGCATCGCGGCCGATGGCTTCGCTAGCCATCAGCGACGCCGACGCGGTGCAGATCAGGCAGCCTTCGGTGCGGTGCCGCAGCTGCGCCACGGCGCCGGCGTCATCGAGCAGCACGTCCACCGCCACGCGGTCGCCGCACAGCGCGTTGCTGGCGCTGGCCGAGCGCGCCGGCGGCGGCAGTGCGCCCACGTGACGCGGCGCGCGGCCGTGGTCGAGCACGGCGTCGCGATACAGCGCAGCGAAGGCATCGGTGGAATCCATCGGCCACGATTAGCGCATGCCTGCCGCCCACCGACAAGCCGGGCTTACGGCTTGCGCCCGGACTCATGCGGTGGCGCGGCGCCGTCGCAGGCAGGCACCTGTTCGGCGCAGTGTTCCTGCGCGGCCAGCGCGGGCTGCCGGCGCGAACGCCGCCAGCCGTCGAACCCGTAGATGCCCAGCGCGACCCAGATGGCGCCAAAGCCGATCGCCTGCGTGCCAGTGAAGGCTTCGCCCAGCAGCCACACGCCGCCGATCAGCTGCAGCGTCGGAGCGATGTACTGCAGGATGCCCACCAGCGAATACGGGATGCGGCGCGCGCCGTAGGCGAAGCCGATCAGCGGCAGCGCCGTCAGCGCGCCGCCGAAAACAAGCAGGGCGTCGCTGCCCAGGTTGCCGTCGCCAAACGCCGCCACGCCCTGGCTGTGCGCGAAGCCCAGCCACGCCAGCGCCGGCACCAGCAGAAACAGGCTTTCAATCGCCAGGCCGGGCACCGCGTCCACGTTGGCCAGCTTCCGGATCAGGCCGTAGAAAGCGAAGCTGAAGGCCAGCACCAGCGCGATCCACGGCGGGTCGCCGTGCAGCAGCGCCAGCCACAGCACGCCGAGCCCGGCGACGGCAACGGCCAGCCACTGCGCGCGGTTCAAGCGCTCGTGCAGCACCAGCACGCCGATCAGCACGTTCACCAGCGGGTTGATGAAATAGCCCAGGCTGGCCTCGATTACGCGGCCGTGGGTGACCGCCCAGATGTAGATGCCCCAGTTGATGCTGATGAAAACGCTGCTTGCCATCAGCATCCAGGCCACGCGCGGCCGCGACAGCGCCGTGCGCAGCCAGCCCCAGCCTTCGCGGATCACCAGGAACCCGACCACGAACAGCGCGCACCAGACGATGCGGTGGGAAATGATCTGCATCGCCGGCACGTGCTTGAGCAGGTACCAGTACAGCGGGAACACGCCCCACAGCACGTAGGAAGCAATGGCCGCGGAGAGGCCCTTGCGGTCGATGGTGGTGGAAGCTGCGTTCACGCGGCTCAGCCGCGCAGGGCCGAGGTAACCTGCATGCGTGCGGCCCGGATGGCCGGCAGCAGCCCGCCGACGAAGCCGATGAACAGCGACAGCGCCAGCCCCTGCAGCACCAGCCCCGGCGTCACCGCGAACTTGAAGGCCACCTGGGTGAAGCCGCTGCCCAGGGTGCTGACCGAGTAGCCGTTGAAGAGCACATAGGCGAACAGCGCGCCCAGCACGCCGCCGGAAATGGCCAAGGCCAGCGCCTCGGCCATCACCGAGGCGATCACCGGAAGGGCGCCGAAGCCCAGCGCGCGCAGCGTGCCGATCTCCGCGGTGCGCGCCGACACCGCCGAATACATCGTGTTGAGGGCGCCAAAGGTGGCGCCAATCGCCATCACCAGCGCCACGAAGCCAGCCAGCACGCCGATCACCGTGGTCAGGGTGCCCGACTGGCCGCTGAAGAAGTCGCGCTCGGTCTTGGCGTCCACGTTGAGCTGCGGGTTGCTGGTCAGGCGCTCCTTCATCGGCTCGAAGCCATCGGTGCTGGCCAGCTTGGCCAGGATGGACGAGTAGCCGCTGCGGTTGAAGGCCGACTGCGCCGTCTCGGTGTCGGTCCACAGTTCGGATTCGTGGGCGTCGCCGCCGGTGGAGAACACGCCCACCACGGTCCAGGTGGAACCGCGGAAGCGCAGCGGCGTGCCGACGTCCAGGCCCGCGAACTGGTTGCTGGCCGCTTCGCCGACGATGATCTCGCGCAGGCCCGGGCGGAACTTGCGGCCTTCGACGATGCGCAGCTCCGGCCGGATGGTGAAGCCCACCGGCTCGACCCCGCGCAGCGTCACGTTGGCGCCGGTCTTCTGGCCCATGCGCGGCACCTCGGTGATGATGATGATCTCGCCCGAAGCCAGCGGCAGGCCGTCGGCGCCGCGGGCGATGGCCGGGTCCTGCTTCACCAGCGTGCCCGAGGCGCGGTCGAGGAAGCTGGCCAGTTCGCCGTTGGAGCCACCGCGCGTCACCACCACGCGGTCGTCCTGGCCGGTGCCGCCGAGGGTTTTCTTCAGGCCCGCCGACATCGACAGCAGCGCCACCATCACGCCCACCACGCCGGCGATGCCGACCACGATCACCAGCGACGCGCCCAGGCGCTGGGGCACGCTGCGCAGGTTCATCATCACGATCTCGCGCACTTGCGTGTAGGTGCTCATCAGCGGCCCGCCAGTGCGTCGACGATCTTGATGCGCAGCGCGTGCAGCGCCGGCGGCACGCCCACCAGGATCGTCAGCACCACCACGCTGACGCCGGCGATGGCCCACACCCGCAGGTCGGTTTCGATCGGGAATTCGGCCGGCAGGAACCGGGTGGAGAAGCTGGCCAGCAGCATGCCCGCCAGCGCGCCCAGGAAGCACAGCAGGAAGGCTTCGGCCAGCACCAGGCCCATCACCGAGCGGTCGGTGAAGCCCAGCACCTTGAGCACGGCCAGCTCGGGCACGCGCTCGCGCACCCCCTGGGACATGCTCACGCCGGTGAGGAAGAGGATGGAGAAGAACACCGCGCTGGTGATCAGGTTCACGATCAGGCCGATGTCGCCCAGCTGGCGGGCGAAGCCAAGCTGGAACTCCTGCTCGCTCTGGCTCTTGGTTTCATCCGGCGAATTCTCGAACTTCTCGTCGATCAAGGCCGCCACGCGCTCGGACGCGTCCGGGTCGTCCACCATCACCACGAACACGCCCGCCAGGCCCTTGCCGCCGGCGCGGCCCTCGTCGAACTGGCCGTAGTTGAGGTACATCAGCCCCGCGCGCTTCTGCCACTCTTCGTCGCGGCCGTCGAAGATGCCGGCCACTTCCCACTCCCACAGGCGGGTGCCGTCGGTCTTGGTCCAGATGAAGGAGTTGAGCGGGATCACGTCGCCCACCTTCCAGCCGAACTTGTCGGCCAGGTTACGGCCGACGATGGTGCTGTTGCGGGTGGTGATGAAGCGGCGCCAGCTGTCCTCGTCCATCACCCATTCGGGATAGGTGTCGCGCAGGCGCTGGGGGTTCACCGCGAACTGCGGGAAGAAGTTGCGCGGGTCCTGGTACACGCCGCCGAAGAACTGCGAGTGCGACACCCGCGCCACGCCCGGCACCGCCTCGATCTGCGGCAGCAGGCGCATGGGCAGCGGCTGGGTGAAGCTGGTGCGGGCCTGGGTGATCAAGCGGTTGGCGCCCAGGAAATCGGCGCCGCCGTTGAACAGCGAGTTCACCGCCTGCAGCAGGCCCAGCAGTACGAAGGCGCAGACCAGTGAGAACAGCGTCAGCGTGGTCCGGAGTTTCTTCCGGAACAGTCCCGCCCAGATCAGCCCGAGGTATTTCATGGCTCAGTGCGCCGGCGCTTCGTCAACCAGCGTGCCCTTGTCCAGGTGCACGGTGCGGCTGGCGTACTCGGCGGCCTTGGGATCGTGGGTGACCATGACGATGGTCTTGCCGAACTCGCGGTTGAGCTGCTGCAGCAGCACCAGCACCTCGTCGGCGGTCTTGCGGTCCAGGTCGCCCGTGGGCTCGTCGCAGATCAGGATGCGCGGGTCGGACACCAGCGCGCGGGCGATCGCCACGCGCTGCTGCTGGCCGCCGGAAAGCTCGTTGGGCTTGTGCCTGGCGCGATCGTCCAGGCCCACCAGCTTGAGCGCCACGCTAGCCCGGCGCGTGCGTTCGCTGGCCGACATCTCGGTCAGCAGCAGCGGCAGTTCGACGTTCTTCTGCGCGGTCAGCACCGGCATCAGGTTGTAGCTCTGGAAGATGAAGCCCACGGTGTTGGCGCGCCACGCGGCGAGCTGGTCGCTGCCCAGATCGTCAATGCGCTGGCCGTCCACCGTCAGCAGCCCGCCGCTGGGCGAATCCAGCCCGCCGATCAGGTTGAGCAGGGTGGTCTTGCCCGAGCCCGACGGGCCCATGAGCGCCACGAAGTCGCCCTCGGGGATGTCCAGGTTGATGCCGTGCAGCACTTCCACGCGCTGCTTGCCGCGCACGTAGGCCTTGGTGAGGCCGCGGATCTCGACGAGGGTGCTGGCCATGGCTTACTTGACCGCGACCTTGTCGCCGTCGCCGAGTTTTTCCGACGGCGACAGCACCACGGTCTCGCCACCCGCCAGGCCGGTAAGCACCTGCTGGTCGGTGTCGCGCTTCTCGCCCAGGGTGACGGCGACGCGCGAGGCGCGGCCCTCGACCACGGTGAACACGTGCGAGGCGCCGTCAACCGTCACCACCGCGCGCTCGGGCACGAAGGCGCCGGCCGGCGGCGGGGCGTCGGGCTTGGCCTCGTCCAGGAAGCTCACGCGCACGCCCATGTCGGGCACGATGCGGGTGTCCTTGGAGGTGAGCGCGATGCGCACCTTCACCGTGGCCTTGCTGCGGTCGGCGGTGGGCACGATGGCGATCACCTCGGCCGGGATCTTCCAGTCGGGGTACGCGTTGAGCACCGCTTCGACCGGCATCTTGGGCGTCACGCGGCCGATGTAGGCCTCGTTGACGTCCACCTGCACCTCCAGCGAATCCATATCCACCAGGGTGCCGATGCCGGTGCGGATGGAGCCGCCGCCGGCGCTGATGGGCGAGATCATCTCGCCCGGCTGCGCGGCCTTGGCGACGATGACGCCGGCAAACGGCGCGCGGATGATGGTGTTGTCCACGCTCAGCGCGGTGATGGCCAGCTGGTCCTGGGCGACCTGCACGGCGCGCTGCAGGCTGACCAGCCGGGCGGCGCGCGAATCGCGGTCGGCCACGGCGGCGTCCAGCGACGAGGCGGCCACCAGCTGGCGCGCAGCGAGTTCCTTCTGGCGCTTGAGCGTCTGGTTGGCCAGCGTGAGCTGGGCCTGCGCCTCGGCCAGCTGCGAGCGCGACGAGGCAAGCTGGGCGCCGGCCAGGTCGCGCTGGGCCTCGGCGTCGGCCGGGTCCAGGTAGGCCAGCACTTCGCCTTCGGCCACGCGCTGGCCTTCTTCGATCAGCACCTCGCGGACCTTGCCGGTGATCTTGGACGACACCGTGGCGATGCGCCGCGCGGTGATATAGCCCGAGGCGTCCAGCACCGAGGCGGTGCCCAGTTCGGCGGCGGCGCGGGCCTTCGCGGTTTCCACCGCCACGGGGCGCGTCGACGAAAAGACGACACCGACGCCCACGATGACCACGACCACCGCCAGCGGCACCAGCCAGCGCGGGCGCCGCTTCCTGGCGGCGGGGCGGCGGTCGATGTGCAGCTGTTTGAGCAGGTCCTGCGACGAATCCATGGGGCGCTCCAAGACAAGGCCGGCGCAGTCTGCGCGGGTCGGGGTCAGGGCATTGTGAGCCGCGGGGCCTGCCGCCGGGTACTGCCGGTTGTCACTTTGTCGCGAAGCGGGCCTTGAGCAGCCGCCACGCCGCGCGCAGACCCTGCGCCTCGCCGCCGGCGGGCTTGCCCGGCCGGTCGGTGTCGTTCCAGGAATACACGTCCACGTGCGTCCAGGCCTGGCCCTCGGGTACGAAGCGCTCCAGGTACAGCGCGGCGGTGACGCAGCCGGCCATGCGCGACGAGCCCGAATTGGCCACGTCGGCGATGTTGGACTTCAGGTAGCTCAGGTACGGGCGCCACAGCGGCATGCGCCACAGCGGGTCGCGTGCGAGTTGGCCGGCGGCCAGGTAGTCGGCGGCCAGGGCGTCGTCGCTGCAGAACAGCGCCGGCAGGTCCGGGCCCAGCGCGACGCGCGCGGCGCCGGTGAGCGTGGCGAAATCCATGATCAGGACCGGCTTGGCCTCGGCGGCATAGGTGAGGGCGTCGCACAGCACCAGGCGGCCCTCGGCGTCGGTGTTGTCCACCTCCACGCTCAGGCCCTGGCGCGTGGCCAGCACTTCGCCCGGCCGGAAGGCGTCGGGGCCGATGGCGTTTTCCACCGCGGGCACCAGCAGGTGCAGGCGCACCGGAAGGTTCAGGCCCATCACCAGCTGGGCCAGGCCCAGGGCGTGCGCGGCGCCGCCCATGTCCTTCTTCATGTTGCGCATGCCGTCGCCGCTCTTGATGTTCAGCCCGCCGGTGTCGAAGCACACGCCCTTGCCGATGATGGCCAGCGCCGGGTGCGCCGGGTCGCCCCAGTGGATTTCGATCAGGCGCGGCGCGCGGTGGCTGGCGCGGCCCACGGCGTGGATGGCCGGGAAATTGTGCTTGAGCAGCGATTCGCCTTCGATCACGGTCAGGTCACCGCCGTAAGCCTGGGCCAGGCGGGCGGCCACGCCCTCGATCTCGGCCGGGCCCATGTGTTCGGTGGGCGTGTTGATCAGGTCGCGCACCAGGGTGCTGGCCTTGAGCATCGCGAAGGCTTCGGTTTCGTCGGCGCTGGCCTGGTTCAGCACCAGGCGCGCGGGCGCGCGGGTGGGCGTGAGGTAGCGGTCGAACCGGTAGGCGCCCAGGCCCCAGCCCAGCAGGGCCTGGGCCGGATCGATCTGCACCGGGGAGTCGGGCGACAGGCGGTAGAGGCCCACCGGCAGCGCCATGGGCAGGTGCGCCAGCGCCAGCGGGTCGCCGGCGTCGGCGATGCCGGCCAGGAAAAACGCCGGCCGGCCGTCGCTGCCCGGGATCAACAGCGGCGCGCCCGGCTGCGCCGTGAAGCCCTGTGCGTCCAGCCAGGCCTGTACCGCCGCCGTCTGCCCGCCGCGCCACGTGGGCAGGCTGGCGGGATCCACCAGCACCAGCGGCAGCGCGCCGTCGGCCTGGTCGGGCGTGGCGAAGCAGGGCGGCAAGCTCATCGTGGCTCCGGAAGGGGGTGGGCGTGGTCGAGCCAGTCGGCCAGCCCGGCCAGCGTAGCGAATTCAAGGTCCGGGCGCGGCAGGTCGGCCGGCCAGCGCTCCTTGCGGCGGTTGATCCAGCAGCTGGGCATGCCGGCCCGGCGCGCGCCCACCACGTCCATCATCGGGTCGTCGCCGATGTGCAGCACGTCGGCCGGGGCCTGGCCCAGGCGCTCGCAGGTGGCGTGGAAGATCGGCGTATCGGGCTTGGCGTGGCCGTGCTCGCGGGCGCTGACGAAGACCCGGAAATGCGCCTGGATGCCGATGCGCTCCAGGTCGGCGTTGCCGTTGGTGAGCGCCGCCAACGGCAGCCGCGCCGACAGCCGCCCCAGCGCGGCCAGCGCGTCGGGGTAGAAGTCCACCTGGTTGCGGCTGACGATGAAGGCCTCGTAGGCGGGCTCGGCGTGGCTTAGATCGTCGCCCGAATCCTCCAGCGCGTGGCGCAGCGACAGCACGCGCTGGTGGCTGTAGTCGTGCAGGAACTGCGGGTGGCGCTCGGCCATCACTGCGCGCAGCTCGCGCATCCGCTGGATCGGGTAGCGCTGCGCCGTGCGCGGGCAGTGCTGGTGCAGGAAGGCGTCCAGCGCGCGCTCGGCGCGTTCAATCGAGGGCCAGATCGGCCAAAGGGTGTCGTCGAGGTCGAGGCTGAGGGCAAGCGGAGGGTTCTTCACCCGCCAAGGATAACGCGGCGGCCGGTTCGCCCAGGGTGAACGCTATTCCAGAAGCTTGGCCCAGCCCTGCCAGGCCTCGACCCGGCTGGCGACGATCTTCAGGCATACCAGCATCGGCACCGCCACCAGCAGGCCCACCACGCCCCACACCCAGCCCCACAGCAGCAGCCACAGGATGATCGCCAGCGGGTTGATGCGCATCGTGCGACCCAGCAGCATCGGCGTGAGCAGGTTGCTCTCCAGCGCATTGAACATCACGTAGCCGGCGGCCGGCAGCAGCGCCGCGCCCACCGTGTCGAACTGCGACAGCCCGACCAGCGCCAACAGCGACGCCATTACCAGCGGCCCGGCGATGGGCGTGAGGTTGAGCGCCGCCGCCAGCACGCCCCACAGCAGCGGGTCGTCGGCGCCCAGGTACCACAGGTACCCCGCCGTGACGCCGCCCAGCACCGCGCTGGTGGCGCTGATGGTGAGCACGTAGCGCGACAGGTCGCTCTGGATCTGCTGGACGATGTCGGCCGTGAGCCGCTTCTGCGCGCGGGTGCGGCGCAGGCGCAGCAGCTTGTTGAGCAGGTCGTCGCCGTACACCAGGAAGGTGAAGGTGAGCAGCAGCACCGCCAGCACCGAGCCCAGCACCTTGGGCGTGGTCGACAGCAGGTCGGTGGTGGGGGGTCGTATCACCACGCGCTCGCTGTCGTCGGCATTGCCACCGGTGAGTTCGTCGAACGATTCGCTGGCCCGGCGCGCGTCCTCCAGCGGCTCGATCATGGTCTTGAGCTTGGGCGCCGCCTCGCGCAGCAGGAACGGCACGTTGCGCGCCCATTCCCCGGCCGACGGCGCCACGAACACCGTCACGGCGCCCAGGCTGCCCACCAGCGCGGCCACCAGGAAAAGCGCCGCCAGGCTGCGCGGCAGCCAGCGCAGCGGCGCGCGGTTGATCAGCGGGCTGAGCAGCATGGCGAAGAAGGCCGCCATCACCAGCGGCAAGAGCAGGCTGCTGGCGAAATAGCAGGTGTACAGCCCCACGATGATCACCAGGGTCCACAGCAGCCGCGAGTTGTTGCGCAGCGCGGCCAGGCGCGCGGCGTGCGAGCTGGCGACCTGGGCCGGCGTCTCGGCGCGCGCCGGCACGGGTGGGGGCGGCAGGGCGGCGTCAGGCGTCGGTGCGGTCACGGCGGGGACCCCTGGGCTTGCGCTTGCGCTTGGCCGGCGGCGCTGCCTCGACTGGCTCGGCCTGCACCTCCGCGATGGCTTCGTCCACGGCCTCGTCGGCGGCGTCCTCGACTTCGCTCGACGCCGTGGCCGCCGCCGTGATGCCCGCCAGCAGGCCGGGCACCACGGTATCCATCAGCATGGAGAAGAGCGGTCCGCTGACGAGCTTGCCGTTCGCCGCCGCGGCTGCGCCCGACGTGGCCAGGCCGCTGGCGAAGCCCAGCGCCACGCCAGAGACGACGATGCGCACCGGGGTGGCCGTGCGCTGCACTTCATCGCGCAGGTGCTGCCAGGCCTCATGCGCGTCCGAACGCTGGCGCGCGCATTCTGCCTCGGCCTGCTGCACGGCGGCGATCTTCTCGTCCAGGCCTTTCACAGCGGCGTGTCCTCTTGCGAACTGACCTTGAAGACGTGCTTGATCTGGCGCCGGGTGGCATCGAAGTCGGCGTAGCGCAGCAGCTTGCGCGCGCGCAGGATGCCAGACACCGCGACAGCCAGGCTCACCAGCAGCGGCACGCCCAGCGCCAGCGACCAGGGCACACCCGATGCACGCAGCCCGGCCACCAGCAGGGCGGTCAGCAGCAGGTAGGCGGTGCCCAGCATCACGGTGGTCACCAACAGGTGGATAAGTGCGCGCACCAGCGCGTCGCGCGCCAGGCTTACTTCAGAGGCAAACAGCCGCCTGAGCACGGTGAAGCCGCCGACGTACGACCCGGCCGCGGCCTTGGCCGCATCGATCACCGCCTGGGTATCGGCGCTGACGGTTCCGGCCGCGCCCGGTGCCGCCGAAGGTGGCCCGCTGGCGGGCGGGGCCGGGTCGGGCGCCGCGTTGGGCTCGCTCATCTGGGCCGCTTACTTGCGGCGGGTCAGCGCTGCGACCAGGTAGCCGGCCGCGAAGGCGACGCCGAACGAGGCCAGCGGCTTGCTGCGGATCAGGTCTTCGGCCTGGGTCAGCATGCCCTTGCCCTGGTCGAGCAGGCCCTGGAGCTTTTCTTCGATCTCGGCCTTGGCTTCGCTGGCGGCGGCCGCCGTGGCGTCCATCGCATCGGTGACGCCGTCCTTGAGCGCATCGCGGGCGTCGCCGAGGTTTTCCTTGGCGGCATCCAGGTGGGACGGATTGGCGTCGGGCTGGAAGGCGTTGTCGGTGTTGGGTCGGTTCATGGCCACTCTCCTGCGTGCGTCAAGGGATCACATTACACCGTCGCCGCGACCGGGGCCGGTGCGGCGACGCACTCACTGCATTACCAGGTAGCCGAAGCGGCCACCGCGCGCCACGCTCAGCACCAGCTCGCGCGGCGGCGAGGCCAGGGCGCTGCGGAACGCGGCCAGGTCACCCACGTTGGCGCGGTTGACCTGGCCGATGCGGTCGCCGGCACGCAGGCCGCTGGTGGCGGCGCGGCTGCCGGGCGTGACCTTGCTGGCCACCACGCCGATCAGGCCCTGCTGGCGGAATCGCTCCGGCAGTTCGGTCAGCGTGGCGCCGGCCAGGCGCGGATCAATGTCGCCGCCGTCGATTTCCTTGGCCTGGGCCTTCAACACCGCCTGTACGCTCAGCTTCTGGTCGCCGCGCTGCAACTCCAGCGTGACGCGCTGGTCCACCGGCAGCAGGCCCTCGACGTTGCGCAGCGACTGGGCGCCGTCCACCCGCTCGCCGTTGGCGGCCGTGATCACGTCGCCCGGCCGCACGCCTGCGGCCTCCGCCGGCGAGCCGCGGTACACGCGCTCCACCAGCGCGCCGCGCACGTTGGGCGACAGGCCGAGCTGCTTGGCGTTGAATTCGTTGATGTCCCCGCCGTCCAGGCCCAGCGAGCCGCGGCGCACCTCGCCGTAGGCCATCAGCTGGCGCATGACTTCGCGCGCCAGGTTGGCGGGAATGGCGAAGCCCAGGCCGATGTTGCCGGCCGCACTGCCGCGCGGGTTGAAGCTGGCGGTGTTGATGCCCACCAGTTCGCCGCGCAGGTTCACCAGCGCGCCGCCGGAGTTGCCCGGGTTGATGGACGCGTCGGTCTGGATGAAGTTCTGGTAGCCCAGGCCCTGCAGGCCGCTGCGGCCCACGGCCGAGACGATGCCGCTGGTGACCGTCTGGCCCAGGCCGAAGGGATTGCCCACGGCCACCACGAAATCACCCACGCGCAGTTCGGTCGAGTCGGCCAGGTTCAGGGCGGTGAGGCCTTCGGCCGGGATGCGGACCACCGCCACGTCGGTGTCGGGGTCGGCGCCCACCAGCTCGGCCTCGAGCGTGCGGCCGTCGGCCAGGGTCACCGACACGCCGTCGGCGTTTTCGATGACGTGGTTGTTGGTCAGCACCAGCCCGCGCTCGGCGTCCACGATCACACCCGAACCCAGCGACTGCTGCACGCGCTGCTGGGGCATGCCCGGCATGCCGAACAGTTCCTGCAGCGGGTTGCGCACCCGGACCACTTGGCGGGTGTAGATGTTCACCACGGCCGGGGTCACGTTTTCCAGCATCGGCGCCAGCGACGGCATGACGACGGCGCCGTCGCCGGCGGGCAGGGCGGCTTGCGCGGCGCGCGGCAGGGCGAGGGTGGCGGCCCGGTCCAGCGCGGCGGCGGCCCGGGTGGGCGCGGCGGCGGGGGCCGGCTCGGCCGGCTGGAACAGCCAGTGGCTGGCGCCGGCGCCAGCGGCGGCGGCGATCAGCAGGCAGGTGGCGGCGGTCAGGAAACGCATTGGGTGGCTCCGGAAATTTCTGGCCCAGGGATCGGGCCGCAAGTGAATCAAATAGCAGATGGGAACCCAACGGCGGCTGGACAAGGGGTCGAGCCGGGCCCGTGCGCGGGCCGGCCGGCGGCTCCGGATCAGACGGCGGGCCGACGAACGGTGGGGCCGGAATCGCGGACCCGATCACGTTCCGGCATGGTTCCACGGGCCGCCCGGTCTGGGTTTCTTACGTTAAAACGCCGTTCCCGTGGTTTCAGGCGAAGTCTTGGAGAGCCGTGGAACATCTTGAAGCGGCTGATTTTTCCCATGTTGCAAGACGTTGACAGACCCCCGAGGGAGGGGTAGTTTTGGCTCCCGCCGCCACTACATCTTGTGTTGTGCGGCGGGGGGCGGCCCCAAGGCTTGGGGTCGTTGCAAAATGCACGACGCGATGGCGATACGGCATGCAGGGAGCGGAACGGACAGAGTCCAGGCCTCGGGGTCACACACCGCGGACGGGCCCCTTGTTCCTCGGCTTGCTGGCCGGCACGACCCAATAAGAATTCACAACAAGGCGCCCCCACCGAGGGGTGACCCGGGAGGAAGAAAGGACTTATGAGCACGGTTCGCCTGGAGGCGGTCAAGAACAGCACGGCGCAGGTCATCGAGATGCAGCCGGCATCCCAGGACATCTGGGACAAGAAGTATCGCCTCAAGACCAAGAAGGGCGATCCGGTGGATACGTCCATCGACCACACCTACCAACGTGTGGCCAAGGCCCTGGCCGAGGCCGAGCCGACCAGCGAGAAGCAGAAGTACTGGTACGAGCGCTTCGTCTGGGCGCTGCGCCGCGGGGCGATCCCCGCCGGCCGCATCACGTCCAACGCCGGCGCGCTCGAGCACAAGCCGGCCACCAGCACCATCAACTGCACCGTGTCGGGGATCATCACCGACTCGATGGACGACATCCTGGGCAAGGTCCACGAGGCCGGGCTGACGCTCAAGGCCGGCTGCGGCATCGGCTATGAGTTCTCGACGCTGCGCCCGCGCGGCGCCTACGTGTCCGGCGCCGGCGCCTACACCTCGGGCCCGCTGTCGTTCATGGATATCTACGACAAGATGTGCTTCACCGTCAGCTCGGCCGGCGGCCGCCGCGGCGCCCAGATGGGCACCTTCGACGTCAGCCACCCGGACGTGAAGGAATTCATCGGCGCCAAGCGCGAGGACGGCCGCCTGCGCCAGTTCAACCTCTCGCTGCTGGTCACCGACGAGTTCATGCAGGCGGTCGAGAAGGACACCGACTGGCCGCTGGTGTTCCCGGTGAACATCAAGGAACGCAACGAAATCGACGTCGACGACCCCACCCAGGTCATCTGGCGCGACTGGCCGCACAGCAACAACTACGTCACCCGCGAAGACGGCATGGTGGCCTGCAAGATCTACGGCCACATCCGCGCGCAGATGCTGTGGAACCGCATCATGGCGTCCACGTATGACTTCGCCGAGCCGGGCTTCATCCTCATCGACCGGGTCAACGAGATGAACAACAACTGGTGGTGCGAGAACATCCGCGCCACGAACCCCTGTGGCGAACAGCCGCTGCCGCCGTATGGCGCCTGCCTGCTGGGCTCGATCAACCTCACCACCTTCGTGCGCGACCCGTTCACCGACAAGGCGAGCTTCGACTGGGAGGAATACCGGGAAGTGGTGCGGGTGTTTACCCGCATGCTCGACAACGTGGTGGAGATCAACGGCCTGCCGCTGGAGCAGCAGCGCAACGAGATCATGCGCAAGCGCCGCCACGGCATGGGCTTCCTGGGCCTGGGCAGCACGGTCACCATGATGCGCATGAAGTACGGCGAGGCCGCTTCGGTCGCGTTCACCGAACAGGTGAGCCGCGAAATGGCCGTGGCCGGCTGGGAAGTGGCGCTGGCCCTGGGCAAGGAAAAGGGCCCGGCCCCGATCATGGACGAGGACTTCACCGTCACCGCCGAGATGCTGCGCAAGCGCCCCGAGATGCAGACCGACGGCTGGAAGGTCGGCCAGGTGATCAAGGGCCGCCAGCTGCACGCCAAGTACTCGCGCTACATGCAGCGGGTGGCTGAAGTGGCCCCTGAACTGGTGGCCGAGCTGGCGGAGTCCGGCGCGCGCTTCACCCACCACAGCTCCATCGCACCCACCGGCACCATCTCGCTGAGCCTGGCCAACAACGCCAGCAACGGCATCGAGCCGTCGTTCGCGCACCACTACAGCCGCAACGTGATCCGCGAAGGCAAGAAGTCCAAGGAAAAGGTCGAGGTGTTCAGCTTCGAGCTGCTGGCCTACCGCACCCTGGTCAACGCCGAAGCCATGCCCTACAGCAGCGACGACGCCACCCGCCTGCCCGACTACTTCATCTCGGCCGACGACATCACGCCCAAGGCGCACGTGGACATCCAGGCGGCCAGCCAGAAGTGGATCGACTCGTCCATTTCCAAGACCGCCAACGTCCCGACGGATTACCCGTACGAGGACTTCAAGGACATCTACATGTACGCCCACAAGCAGGGCCTGAAGGGTTGCACCACGTTCCGCTTCAACCCGGCCGCCTTCCAGGGCGTGCTGGTGAAGGAGTCCGACCTGGAGAACACCACCTACCGCTTCGAGCTCGAGGACGGGTCGATGGTGGAGGCCAAGGGCAACGACGAAATCGAATATGACGGCGAGCTGCACAGCGCCGCCAACCTGTTCGACGCATTGAAGGAAGGCTACTACGGCAAGTTCTGAAACCTGAACGCGCTCGCGCAGGTGTGCGCATTCGGTTCCGGTTCGCGCTAAGTTGGCAAGGCCCGCGGCATCAGCCGCGGTTTCATCGACGAGGAGAGCGGTAATGAGTAACGGCAACGGTGTCACAGCGGCCATTTCCAGTGCCGCCGAAACAGTCGGGGAAAAAGCCTCCGAGCTTGGCAGCGTGATCGCGGGCGGCGCCAACATGGCGATGACGGCGGCCAAGGAGCAGGTAAAGCGCGCCAGCAACACCAGCGCCGGCAAGGCCGTTTCCAAGGCGGCGGCAAGCGCCAGCAAGACGGTGGCGGCGGCGGCCCAGGCGGTCGGGCTGACCAAGAAGAAGCCCGCCGGCAAGAAGGCGGCCGCCAAGAAGGCGCCGACCAAGGCCACCCGGAGCGCGGCGGCCAAGAAGGGCGCCAACACCAAGGCGGCCAAGTCGGCCATCAAGGCCGTGAAGAAATCGATCGCCAAGACCGAGCGCAAGGTCGAGAAGGCGGTCAAGTCGGCGAAGCGTTCCGTCGCGACCGCCAAGGCCGAGGTCACGAAGGCCAAGAAGAAGGCGGTCCGCAAGATCGCCGCCAAGAAGGGCGCTGTCACCAAGGCCAAGAAGAAGGCGGTCCGCAAGGTCGCCGCCAAGAAGGGCGCCGTCACCAAGGCCAAGAAGAAGGTGACCCGCAAGGTCGCAGCGAAGAAGGTTGCGGCCAAGAAGGCCGTGCGCAAGGTTGCCGCCAAGAAGGCTCCGGCCCGCAAGGCAGCAAAGAAGGTCGCCAAGAAGCCGGCGGCCCGCAAGACGACCGCCCGAAAGGTTGCCAGGAAGCGCTAAAGCCTGAGGCTGTCCCGATGCCACACCCCGTCCCCCCGCCGCTGTGCGGCGGGGGGCTCCGGGCAAGTCCCCACCGAATCCAACAAGCAAAAAAGAAAAACGCATGACCATCAAGATCAGCAAGAAAATCAAGTCCTACAGCGTCCAGAAGCCCGAGGACAAAGCCAGGGAAGCCGCCGCGCCCGTCGCCGCGCCCCTGGCCGCCGTCGTCGACTTCCCCGGCGCCGACATCATCCAGATGCACGAAAAGGTCGAGCGGCCCGAAGTGCTGATCGGCAACACCTACAAGATCAAGTCGCCGCTGGTCGAGCACGCGATGTACGTCACCATCAACGACATCGTGTTGAATCCGGGCACCGAACACGAACTGCGCCGTCCGTTCGAAGTGTTCATCAACTCCAAGAACATGGACCACTTCCAGTGGATCGTGGCCCTGACCCGCATCATGAGCGCGGTGTTCCGCAAGGGCGGCGACGTCACCTTCCTGGTGGACGAGATGAAGGCGGTGTTCGACCCGCGCGGCGGCTACTTCAAGGCCGGTGGCGTGTACATGCCGTCCATCGTTGCCGAAATCGGCTCGGTGGTGGAAGAGCACCTCAAGTCGATCGGCATGATCATCGACCCGGAGCTCAGCGACGCCCAGCGCCAGCTGATCGCCGAGAAGCGCGCGGCCTACGAGAACCGCGCAAAAAAAAAGTCTGAATCCACCCCCCTGAGCGGCGACGTCGCCGGAACCGGCACCGACAGCGCCCGCGCTGACGAGGCGGTGCAGGTCACCGGCGACGGCGCCTCTTTCCCGCCCAGCGCCACCATGTGCTTCAAGTGCAACACCAAGGCGACGGTGATCATGGACGGGTGTGCTACTTGCCTGAATTGCGGCTATTCGAAGTGCGGTTAAGAAGCGCGACTTGACGCCATGTGGGAAAGTCTTCTCAGCACAAAATACTTAGAAGAGTACTTGTCACTATCAGGCATTGCGCTGACGATAGTCGGGTTTCTGATCACGATATACGCTGCGTTCAAGGCCAAGAATGCCGCTGAGGCGGCGAAAGCGTCGGCGGAAGCTGCGGTTGGAAAAATGCTAAAGATTGAAATAATTTCCGAAATTGCCGGAGCACTTCAGCTTATTGATGAGCTTAAGCGCTTGCACAGATCGAATGCGATTGAAGTTATTCCCGACAGATATTCGGGACTTAGGGCAAAACTGATTGCAATTCGGGAGTGTGATTTGTTGTGCTCTGATCGCGATCAAACGTCTATCCAAGATGTGATTACTCGCGTTTCAGCGCTGGAGCGCGCGTTGGATCTGGACAAACGTTACCTTGAAAAGGCAACGCAGCTCGCACGTGCTAACGGTTCACTCTCAATCTGTACGGACGTTGTGATCTCGATAAAAGAGCGTGTTAGACATCAGGTTGGGGCGACGATATGAGCTATCCAAAGTTGTACACATTGGTTCAACGTGTCTCTGCGGTTACTAAAACAGGAATGCGCCTATGGAGAGAAACCGAAGCGGATGAAGTGTTTCAGCTTTCCTTCACCGAGTACTCTATTCGTGTAAGGAAGGGCGAAAGTAGATCAAGTCAAGGGATGCCTGAGTATTTCTTAAGCATTTTAAATGCGGTAGGAGATGTTGTTGAAGAGATAGGTGACGAAGATGGCGAGAATCCCGACGTAAAGGCGGGGCTTTATCAAGAGATGAAAGAAATTTTCGAGACCGCAAGGCGGCAAGCAATGGGAGTCGACCAAGCGCTCGACTCAATATTGAACGAGTTAGATGCTCTTGACGACGATCGTCCATTCTAGATGCATGCCTCACACGACTAGCGTCATTGAGGCGGTAGTTTAATGACCTAGCACTTTCTGCTCAGGTCAGGTCGCTAAAGCATAAGCCTCAGCGGGGGTCTTTATGCCCAGCGCCTGGTGAGGGCTCCAATGGTTATAGAACTGGATCCAGTCGCCACGATTCGACTGGCGTGCTGCAAGGTTTCGAAGCGGCGACGTCCCCCCGCTTTCAGTAACGGGGCCATTTGGAGTTCAGGGTTAGGGTAGCCGATCTCGGCCATCCGTTTGGCGTAGGAGGCGGGCTTCTGCCTGCCAATCGGCGCGGGCCGCAGACGCCGCTCACCGACGCCAGCCGCTGCGCTACGTCACGCATGACGGCTTGCGCCAGCATGGCGACGCTATCCAGCGCGCGTGCTACTGACCCCATCCCTTGGGCCATGGCCTGCGGCGGCGTTCTCCGCTCCGCGCCCACTAGCCCGATAGGCTGCAAATGTGCCGGCATCCCGTCGCGCCCTTCATCAAGGGACACCCCATGTCGATCCGTATCCCGTTCGCCATCGCGCTGCTGGCCTGCAGCGCCGCCGCCTTCGCCAGCAAGCCAATGCAGACCGACGCCCCGACCCCCATCCTCGGCGGTTCGCTCGACGCCGACCTCACCTGTGAGCCGATGCCGGGCGAGCCTGCGGGCCATTTCATTTGCGAAGACGCCGACCGCTTCAAGCGCTGCCAGGAAATCCTGGAAGCCAATGGCAAGGTCCGCCTGGAGGGCGAGACCAAAGACACGCCCGTGTTGATGTGCCTGCAGGGCGGCTGATCGCCTGCCTGCCCGGCCCGGCTAGAGCCTGCCCGTCAGGGAATACAGCGGCTCCAACACCCATTCGTACAGCTTGCGTCGCTCGCCGAGGATGTCGGCCTCCAGCAGCATGCCCGGGCGCAGGGGTTCAGCCTGTCCATAGGCCACCACCGACTGCTGGGACAGTTCAACCAGCACCCGGTAGTAGGGTTCACCGGCCTGCGAACCATCGGCGCCCAGCAGGGCGCGCACGCCGCCCGGGCTCAGGGCGCTGCGCGAGATCCGCAGTACCTTGCCGCGGTGGTGGCCAAACTTCTGGTGCGGGAAGGCCTGGTAACGCAACACCACCTCGTCGCCTGGCGCGATGAAGCCAATGGCGCGGCTGGGTACCAGCAGCTGCGCCTGCAGCTGCGAGCCTGCCGGCAGCAGCGTCAGCAGCGGCTGCCCCGCCTGCACCGATTGGCCCGTTTCCATCAGCCGGCTCGCCACCAGCCCGGACACCGGCGACTTCACCAGGATTTCGCCGCTGGCCTCGACCTGCAGGCGCTGCTCGGTCCACTGCGCCAACTCGCGCATCCTGGTGGCCGACCGCGCCGAACGCTGTGCAGGCAATTCGCGCAGCGCCTGCTCGATCTGCTGGATATTGCGCAGCCCGGCGGTGGCCTGACGCTGCAGGGCCTGCAGCCCGGCCACGGTTTCCAGGCGGGCCTGTTCCTGCTGCTTGAGCTGCACATCGCTGACGTAGCGCTGCGCGGCCAGGGTGCGGAAGCGGGCCAGGGTGGCGTCGGCGATTGCGACCTGCTCGCGCTGGGTCACGATGGCGGCGTTGAGTTGGCCCCATTCGCGCCGCGCTATCGCCAGCTGCTCCCGGTGCCCCAGCATCTGCGCCTGCAGCAGCTCGCTTCCGGACCGGTAGCTTTGCTCGATGCCGTCGTGCTGCTGCTGCAGGCCGGCGCGCAGGCCGGTGGTCATGTCGCCCCCCACCGGGCTGGCCCGGGGCACGGAAATCACCAGCAGCGAGCCGTCGCGCAGCACATGCTCGCCCTCGCCGGGCATCGACCGGGTGATCACGCCGGAGACCGGCGCAACGACGGTCGCCAGCCCGAGATCCGGCACCAGCTGTCCGGTTACGCGGGACCGCCGGCTGTACTCCCCAAACGCCAGGAACAGCACCACCGCGGCCGCCGCGGCCATGGCGCAAGCCGTCAAGAGCCACAGCGACAGGGGCTGCGCCAGCGAAACACCGCCCAGCCAGCTGCGGCGCCTGGCGGCCATTACTTCGGGCCGGAACAAGGGCTCGGTCATCGGTGGGCCCTCAGGCTTCGAGCGTTTCGGAAAGTTCGTCGGGCGCCACCGGTGTCGCCTGTGTCCGGATCTCCTGCACGATCCTCCCGCCTTGCATCACCAGGACCCGGTCAGCGCTGGCGATGGTTTCGGGCCGATGGGCAATGATCACCTTGGTCAACGCCAGGGCTCGTACGGCTTCGTTGACGATGCGCTCGCGCTCGACGTCGAGATGGCTGGTGGCCTCGTCCAGGAACAGGATGCGCGGATTGCGGTACAGCGCCCGGGCCAGGATCACCCGCTGCTTCTGGCCGCCCGACAGCGTGGTGCCCATGTCGCCGATCAGGCTGTGGTATCCCATCGGCATCGCCGCAATTTCGTCATGCACCGACGCCAGCCGCGCCGCTGCCTCGACCCGCTCCGGGTCGAACGTGTCGTCACCGAATGCGATGTTGTCGGACACGCTGCCGGCGAACATCTGGTCCTCCTGCATGACCGCGCCGACCAGGTTGCGGTAGCTGTGCGCACCGAGTCTGGCAATATCCTGCCCGCCGACCTGGAGGCTGCCCTGGGTCGGCTTGAGCAGGCCCAGCAGCAACTTCACCAGCGTGGTCTTGCCGCAGCCGGAGGCCCCGGCGATGGCGACGGCCTCGCCCTGCTCGACGGTGAAACTGCAGTCCTGCAGGACCCACGGCTCGCCTTCGGCGTAGCGGAACCACAGGTGCTTGACCTCGATGCGGGTGCTGGACGGCGGCAAGGCATCGAAAGCCCGGGAGTCATCCTCTTCCGGCGGGGTCAGCACGATATCGGCAAGCCGTTCACCGTGCAGGCGCAGCATGCGGAACTCGATCCACTTGTCGATCAATCCACCCACGCGCTGGGCGAACTGGTCCTTGTAGGCCAGGTACGCGATCAGCATGCCTACCGAGAACACGCTCTGCAGCGCCAGCAGCGCACCGATCCAGATCACCGCGACCCGCTCGATGCCAAAGATCAGCTGGCTGGAGCCCTGGAAGCCCAGCCCCAGTCTGGCCAGCCATACGTCGCGGTTGACGGTGTCGTTCATCAGGTTGGCGTAGCCCGACTGCCGGAACCGCTCGTTGCCGGCGACCTTCACCGACTGCATGCCGCGGATGGATTCCAGCAGGTGGCTCTGCTGCTTGGCGCCGGCCACCAGCTGCTGCTCGGTGCCCTCGCGCACCGGGCGGAAGGCGATCGCGCGCAATGCCAGGTACAGGCCCACGGCCAGCAGCGTCACCAGCGCCAGCTTCCAGCTGTAGACCAGCATCATGCCGAAAGTGACCAGCGCCATCAGCCCATCGATCAGCGCCTCGACGAAGCTGGTGGTCAAGGTGCGCTGTATGGTCTGCACGCTGCCCATGCGCGACACCACGTCGCCCAGATGGCGCTTCTCGAAGAAATCCATCGGAAGCTTGAGCAGATGGGCGAACACATTGCCCATCCACTGCAGCCCCAGCCGCGTGGACAGGTACACCACGGCCCAGCCGCGCAGCAGGCCGATCCCGACCTGCAGCAAAAGCGCGAGGCCGAAGCCCAGGGCGAGCACCGCCAGCAGGTCGCGGTCGGCCGATACCAGCACCTGGTCCACGATCCACTGCAGAAAGAACGGGCCAATCACCACGAACACCTGTAGCGCCAGCGACAAGGCCAGGATCAGGCCAAGGGCGCGCCACAGGCCGGTCACGCGGCCGGTCAGCTGGCTGATGGAAACCCAGGGGGCGGCCTTCCTGGGCTTGAAGTCGGCCGCAGGGGTCATCTCCAGAGCCACGCCCGTGAAGTGCCCGGAGACCTCGGCGTAGCTGAGCGTGCGCTTGCCGATGGCCGGATCAAGCAGGGTGACCTTGTGCCTGCCGACCTTGGCCAGCACCACGAAATGGTTCAAGTCCCAGTGAAGGATGCACGGGGTCTTGAGCTTGCCCAGGTCTTGCAGGTCCAGGCGCAGCGGCCGGGTCTGGAACCCGAGCTGGCCGGCGACGCCAACCAGGCGAGCCAGGCTGGCACCCTTGAGCGACAGCGCGAAGCGCTGCCGCAGTTCCGGCAGGCTGTAATGCTGCCGATGGTGGCCGGCCACCATGGCCACGCAGGCCAGGCCACATTCGCTGGCCTCGGACTGCAGGATGATGGGTGTAGTCATGGGGTGCCCACGAACTCAGGGCCAATCAACATCCGGGCCGACGGGTCGGCTTGGTCGTTGATTTGCCACACGGACAAGCGTTACCTGACGACCGTGGGTTACGGCCGGGTTCTTGAGTTCGCCTCGATCGTCACCTGAAGCCAGGGAGCATTTCGCCCACCGCCCCGGAGAAATTCAGTCAGGCGACGAGTCCGATGATGATATTGGGCTTGGTGTCCGCCAGGACCGCCCAAACGAAGGGCAGCACTGTAAGAAGAAGCAGCGGAAGCGCCGAACTTGACGATGTCGCCTTCGCCGGCGCGACGCTGGTGTTTGCCGCCGCCTTGCCCGCCAACGCGCAGGACAGCGCCGCCGCCGGGTCCGATGCCGTCGCCTGCCAGCTGCCGCCGCAGATCCGCCGGCTGGGCAATAACGCTACCTACCTTGCCGCCGGGCGCATCGTCACCACCACGGCGGCCGACTGCCGCGTGCGCGGCGGCAGGGCCAAGGCGCTGCCTGCCGCGCAGGCAAGCGCGCCCAAGGTCGGAGCCGACGGCGGGATGGCGGTGATGGTGGGCGGCGACCGCAAGACCGCCGCCTGCCCGGTGTCGGGCAACATCGTCGGCCTGAAGGCCGGCAGCAGCCTGACGGTGCGCGCCGGCCCGGGGACAGGGCATGCGCGGCGGGATCGCCTGGCCAACGGCCGCAGCGTCTTCGTCTGCGACGGTTCCGCCGACCAAGCCTGGCTGGGCATCGTCTATCCCACCCGCGACGGCCAGGACTGCGGCGTGGACCAGCCGATCAAGAAGGCGCGGCCCTACGCCGCCCCGTGTGCCGCGGGCTGGGTGAATGCCGGATGGGTGCGCACGCAGCCGGTGGGCACGGACTGATCGCCAGAGCGATGCCGCCGCGGCGGCATCGTCCGATCAACCAGACTCAAGCTCGCCGGGAGATCGTCGGGGCACGGGCCGCGGCTTGCCCGCGATGGCTTACGATCAGGGCATGAACGACAGCCGTGCCCCCCAAGACATCGTCCAAGCGCAGCAGCAGGTCACGCTTGTCGAATCCGACGGCATCCCCTTGCCCGCCCTTGCGGCGTGGTCGCGTGCGGCACTTACGCTGTTCGCCGCCACCCTGTTTGCCACCGCCGCGATGGCCGAGACCACGCCGCCGGCAACGCGCACCTTCACGGTGCAGGCCCTGGTACCCGTGGACGCGGCAGGGCAGGGCGGCACGCCGAGCTTCTCGGGCGAATTGGCGCCGGAGGCGCGGCAGCTGCTGACCGCGCGCATTGCCGGGCTCGAGTTCGAACCCGCCACCCACGATGGGCGCCCGGTGCCCAGCGATCTCTCCCTGGCGGTGAGGCTGAAGGTGTTGAATGTGGAAGGCCGGTGGCGCTTCGAGGCCGACCACATCGCCGCAGCGCCGGTGGTGACGCAGCAGGCGCGTTATCCCGGCGCAGCGCTTGAGCAGGGCCTGGGCGCCGCAATCATGCTGCGCGTGACCGTCGCCGCCAGAACCGGTCCGGAGCGCGTCACGGCCATCGTGCTGGGCGCGGACTACCTGGGGCAAGCGGTCGGCAAGCTCCAGCGCGAGGCCTTTACCCGCGCCGCGCTGGCGAGCGTCAACGGCTGCTGCAGCCTGTTCGAGCGCATCGACGGCCAACCGCTGGCCTTCGAGGTCAATGTTCCGGTGATCTTCATCGTCGACCGGGACCGTTCGAAGTTCGACGCAGCGGCTTTCAGCGCGCGTTGGCAGACCGACGCACCCGCGCTGCCCCGTGGCCTGGTGCGGGCCAGGATCAAGCCCGCCCCATGAAGAACATCTACGACGCCCGGGACATCATCGACGCGCAGCGCGTGGTGGCGCTGCTTGAGTACGAAGGCGTGCATGCCGAGGTCAGCGGCCAATACCTTTCCGGCGCCATGGGCGAACTGCCCGTGCACGGACTGGTGAAGGTGTGGGTGGCGGACGAGGACGCCGCCATGGCCCGGGACATCGTGGTCAACGCCGACCACGAGCCCGGACTGCCCGATGAGCTGGATCCGCCCTAGCCGCCGGCACGCCCAACGCGGCGATGATCCGCGGCACCCGTTGCCCCCGGTACAGCAGCACGCTGCTGCCCAATGGCGGCGCCATGCCGGCCGCGGTCTTGAGGTAGCCCTGGGCCGGGAAGATCGGACCCGTGAGGCCGAAGTTGTTCCAGATGCCCAGCACCATCGCGCTGAGCAGCAGGCCGCCAAACCAGCGGCCGATGTTCTTATCGCTCGTCATTCGGGTCCCCGTCCTGGTCGATCCACGCCGCCAGCGCAGTGTGCAGACGCCTCGGCTGGCGCGGGCGTTCCGAAAGTGCGGGGCCGGTTGGGCAGTGACGGCGGGCCGGCGCAGCGGGCATTCAGGGGGCCGTGGCATGATTGGCCGATATCAATCAGAATTTCCCCCATGCGATTGCTCCCGTTTATCTTCCCTGCCGTCATCACCCTGTCCTTGTCCGCCGTCGCGCCGGCGTTCGCCGCCGATGCGCCTTACGAAGTCATCGTCTGGGCCGACGCCAAGTACGACGCGACCGGTGCCCTGGCCGCGCTGGAGTTTCCACAGGCCCAGGAATACGCGCCGGCGCTGCTGGAGAACCTGCGCGCACGCATCGCCGCGCGGCCGGCCAGCCCCAAGCTTGCCGGTGACGTGCCGGCCACGTGGGAAACCGGCGTGCGCGTGGCGCTCACCGTCACCCCGGAAACCGGATCGGTGACCGTGGACGACATCAGCGATTCGCCCCTGGTGCTGCGAATGACCAGCGTGCGTTTCACCGAGGACATGGCCGGCGTGGCGTACACCTGGGAGGGCCGGGTGATGGCCAGCTGCAATGTGACGGTGAAGGGTCGCTGCAGCGCCGTCCACATCGTGTCGGGAAACGCTGACGTGCCGCATGATCTTCGCGAGGTCGCCAAGCGTACCGTGGCGGAGTGGCGCTTCAAGCCGCAGAAGCTCGCCGGCAGGGCCGTCGAAGGCAAGCTGGTCGTGCCCATGGCGATCGAGCGCGTCGGCGTGTCGCGCCCAACGCTGCGCGGCCGCGAGTACTGAGCCGATGAAGTCGCTGGTGCGCAGCATCGGCGCGGCCGAACTGGCCGACCTGGGCCGCGCCAAGGCCCTGTTGGAGTCGCCGGGCCTGGCGATCCAGCTGTCGAACTACGTCGGCGCGCCGATGGAATACCTGCTGGCTAAAAAACTGCCCGGCGGCGCCAGCGCGCTGGTGAACCGCGCGGCACGCCGCGCCGTCGAGGCCGGCTACCGCGCCGCCGCCGGCACGCTGCGCCAGGACGTGGTGGGCGCCCGCGCCAGCAACCGCCTGCACAAGTTGGCCGTGGCGGGCACCGGCGCGATCGGCGGCTTCTTCGGGCTGGCGGGGCTGCTGGTGGAACTGCCGATCACCACCGCCACCATGCTGCGTTCGATCGCCGACATCGCCCGAAGCGAAGGCGAGTCGCCCGCGCACGACGGCACGCGCCTGGCCTGCATCGAGGTGCTGGCCCTGGGCGGCACCCGCAGCGACGACGATGCCGCCGAAGCCGGCTATTTCGCCAGCCGCGCCGCGCTGGCCCAGCAGGTCACCGCAGCTTCGCGCTACGTGGCCAGCAGCTTGGGCAACGGCGCCGCGCCCACGGTGGTGCGCGCCATCAACGCCATCGCCAGCCGATTCTCGGTACCGGTGACCCAGAAAGCCCTGGCCCAGGCCGCGCCGGTGATCGGCGCCGTCAGCGGCGCGGCGCTCAACCTGGTGTTCATCAGCCACTTCCAGCGCATGGCGCAGGGCCATTTCATCGTGCGCCGGCTCGAGCGCGCGCACGGGCCCGCCCTGGTGCGGTCGCTGTACGACAAAGCCTGACGCCCAGGCTATTCGCCCTGCGCCTGCGAGTAGCCCGGCACGCCGTCGAAGGTGTACAGGTTCTCGGTCTTCACCGCATCCAGCCCCGCGGCGTCCAGCCGCAGCAGCAGCTCGGCGATGGCGATGGGCGTTGCGCGGCCGTCGGCCGACGCCAGGAAGCGGCAGCGCCAGTGGTCGGTGCACAGGGTCTGCTTGAAGCCTTTCGGGAAAACTTTCACGCCGCGGTTGGTGACCAGCGACAGCCGCCAGTGGGGCGCCGCCTGGCCCTGCAGTCGCTCGCCCAGCACGTCGGGGTTGCGGTTCGCCTCGTCCCAGTTCACGAATACGTCCACGCCCACCAGGACCTTGCGCGAGATCGTCCGCAGCACAGGCGTGGCCGTGAGGGTGGGCGCCGGTGCGGCCTCGGCGGGCGGATAGTCCACCGCCGCCAGCGTCCGCGGCAGCTGGCCCAGCCGATCAATGACCGCCTGCGAGAAAGCTCGCGTGCCCACCGGCGCGCGGCCGTCGGCCGGGGCCATGTCGGCGGTCAGCAGGCCGTCCTCGACGGTGCGCAGCCAGGCGTTGTGGATGCGGGTGGCGGCCTCGTTGCGGCCCAGGTGCACCAGCATCATCACGGCCGACAGCAGCAGGCCCGAGGGGTTGGCGATGTCGCGCCCGGCGATGTCGGGCGCCGAGCCGTGCACGGCCTCGAACATGGCGCAGTCGCGGCCGATGTTGGAGGACGGCGCGATGCCGATCGAGCCGGCCACTTCCGCCGCCACGTCCGACAGGATGTCGCCGTAGAGGTTGGGCGCCACCACCACGTCGAAGCGCTCGGGGTCGACCGCCATCTTGGCGGTGCCGATGTCGATGATCATGTGCTCGTTGGCGATCTCGGGGTATTCGGCGGCGATCTCGTCGAAGACCTTGTGGAACAGGCCGTCGGTGAGCTTCATGATGTTGTCCTTGGTCATGCAGGTGACCTTGCGGCGGCCGTGGCTGCGCGCGTACTCGAAGGCGTAGCGCACAATGCGCTCGCAGCCCGGGCGGGTGATCAGCTTCAGGCACTGGTAGACCTCTTCGCTCTGGCGGTGTTCGATGCCGGCGTAGGTGTCCTCTTCGTTCTCGCGCACGATCACCACGTCCATCGCCGGGTGACGGGTGGCGATGAAGGGGTGGTAGGCCACGCAGGGCCGCAGGTTGGCGTACAGCCCCAGCGACTTGCGCAGGCTGACGTTCACGCTCTTGTAGCCGCCGCCCTGGGGCGTGGTGATGGGCCCCTTGAGGATCACGCCGTGCTCGGCAATGGCGTCCATCACCTCGGGACCGAAGCCGGACAGGGCGCCGTTGCGGTAGGCTTCCAGCCCAACGGTGACCGGCTGGAAGCCCAGCCCCGGGTCGGCGCTGGCCAGCACCGCCAGCACCGCGTCCATGATTTCGGGGCCGATGCCGTCGCCCGCAGCCACGGCGATGGTGCGGGGACCGGGGGCCGGGACGGCGACGGGTGCGGCGAGGCGAGCGGTGGCGACAGACATGGGATCTCCAATAGGCGACATTTGTGTCGCGTATTATAAGTCCCGAATTATCAATCGTGTCAACAGGAGCGTGGATGGCGACCGAGCAGACCCCCGGCTGGACCTTCCTCAGCAACCACAGCCACGTGCTGGTGTGCCTGGCGGCCGACGGGGATCTGACCCTGCGCGAGGTCGCCGCCCGGGTCGGCGTGACCGAGCGCGCGGTGCAGCGCATCGTGTCCGACCTGGAGCTGGCGGGCGTGCTGGAGCGGACCCGGGACGGGCGTCGCAACACCTACCGCATTGATGCCAGCGTGCCGCTGCGGCATCCCCTGGAGGCCCACTGCCGCATCGGCAGCCTGCTTTCGATGGTGACCGCGGCGCCGGCAACGCGCGCGGTGGCCAAGGCACCCCCCATCAAGGCCCGGCCCGCGGGCAAGGCCGCTCCCCAGGCGCCGGCAAAGGCCGGCGCCCCGCGCAAGCGCTGAGCGCGATCAGGTTCCGGCCAGCAGCGCTGCGGCTTGCTGGCGGTGCGTTGGTAAACCAACGCCCCGGATATTGCGTATGCTCCAACTCCATGTCCGGGGATTGCCGATGAAGCTTCCGAGCGCCCCCAAGCCGCGCAAGCGCCGGTCGGGGCCTGTTGCCGCCGAGACCGCGCCCGCCGCCGGCCATTCGCCGGTTGGCAAGGGCGAGGCGTTTGCCGTGGTCGGCATCGGCGCCTCCGCCGGCGGGCTGGAGGCGATAGAAGAGTTCTTCCGCAAGCTGCCGCCGGACACCGGCAACGCCTACGTGGTGGTGCAGCATCTCGACCCCACCCACACCACCATGCTGCCCGAGCTGATCGGCCGCGTCACCGACATGCCGGTGACGGAGGTCGTGCATGGCATGGAACTGGCCCCCAACCAGGTGTACGTGATCCCGCCCAACGCCGACTTGGGCGTATCGGCGGGCCGCCTGCAGCTTTCCGAGCCGGAGGCGCCGCGGGGCCTGCGCCTTCCGATCGACACTTTCTTCCGGTCGCTGGCCGCCGAACGGGGCGCCAAGAGCGTGGGCATCGTGCTTTCGGGCATGGGCTCGGACGGCAGCCTGGGCCTGTGCGCGATCCGCGAAGCCGGCGGACTGACCCTGGTGCAGGATCCGGCCAGCGCGAAATACGATTCGATGCCGCGCAGTGCGCTGGAAAGCGCCACGGCGGACGTGGTGGCGGCGCCGGCCGAACTGGCCGAGCAGCTGCTTTCGATCCTGCACTTCAGCGGCGCCGCCACCGGCGCCGCCACCGGCGGCGTGGGGGAGCCGGATGGCAGCGCGGATTCCGCACTCGAGCATGCCGTAGCCCTGCTGCGCGACCATACGGGCCATGATTTCTCGGCCTACAAGAAAAGCACGGCCTACCGCCGGATCGAGCGGCGCATGGCCATCCACCAGCTGCCGCGCATCGACGCCTACGTGGACTACCTGCGGGCAAACCCGCAGGAAATCGATCTGCTGTTCAAGGAGCTGCTGATCGGCGTCACCAGTTTCTTCCGCGATCCGGCCGCGTGGGGCCTGCTTGAACGGCAGGCGCTGCCAGGCCTGATCGCCGCGAACCCGGGAGGCGCCGCGCTGCGCGCCTGGGTGGTGGGCTGTTCAACCGGTGAGGAGGCCTATTCGCTGGCGATCGCCTTCCGCGAGACGCTGGAGCGGGTCAAGCCCAAGGGCCGTTTCAGCCTGCATATCTTCGCCACCGACCTGCACGACGACGCCATCGCCAAGGCCCGCACCGGCCTGTTCCCGCCCAACATCGCCGCCGACATACCGCTGGATAGGCTTGCGCGCTACTTCACCGAAACCGACAGCGGCTACCGGGTGGGCAAGGAAATACGGCAGATGGTGACGTTCGCGCCGCAGGACGTGATCCTGGACCCGCCCTTCACCAAGCTCGACCTGCTGACCTGCCGCAACCTGCTGATCTATTTCGAACCCGAGCTGCAGAAGCGGCTGATGGCGCTGTTCCACTTCAGTCTCAATCCCGGCGGCGTGCTGTTCCTGGGAAGCGCCGAGACGGCCGGTACGGCTGGCGGGAAGTTCGAGGCTTTCGATCGCAAGGTGCGGTTGTTCCGCCGCATGGGAGGCGTCGAGAGGGCCAGTCTTGCGGCGTTCCCGCCACGACCGGAGCCGCGCTTGCCCAGCCTGCCCGAAGGGCCGACGCCGGATGCGCCGCGCAATACCCTGGCGGCGATGGCCAACCAGGTGCTGCTGGAACGGTTCGCGCCGGCGGCGGTGCTGGTGGGTCACCTGGGCGACATCGTCTATATCAACGGCCGCACCGGCCGCTACCTGGAGCCGGCCGCCGGCAAGGCCAACTGGAACGTGCACGCCATGGCCCGTCCCAGCCTGCGCAACGAGCTGGCCGCCGCCCTGCAAAAGGCGACGCGCGACAAGGCCGACGTGGCGATCGGCCCGCTGCGGATCGACGACGATGCCGGCGGCCACCTGGCGCGCGTGGTGGTGCATTACCTCGACCAGCCCGAGTCGATGCGCAGCATGTTGATGATCGTTTTCAGCGAGCTGCCCGAGCCGGCGCCGGCGTCCCGTCGCCCGGGCCCGCGCAGCCCGCGGGCTGAAAAACTCGAGTCGCTGCTGCTGCAGGCGAACGAGGAGAACCGGTCGCACCGCGAGGAAATGCAGACCGCGCAGGAGGAGCTCAAGTCCAGCAACGAAGAGCTGCAGTCCACCAACGAGGAACTGCAGTCCACCAACGAAGAGATGACCACGTCCAAGGAAGAGCTGCAGTCCACCAACGAAGAGCTGCAGATGGTGAACCACGAGCTCAATGCCCGCCTCGACGAACTGTCCTGGGCCAGCAACGACATGGTCAACCTGCTCAACGGCACCGGGCTGGCGGCCATCTTCCTGACCGGTGAATTCAAGGTGCGCCGCTTCACCACCCACGCCACCCGCTTCTTCAAGCTCATCCCCGGCGACGTCGGCAGGCTGCTGTCGGACATCGTCACCGACCTGGTGGCCGTCGACCTGGTCGCCGACGCCGAAAACGTGCTGCGCACGCTGCTGGTGTCCGAAAGCGAGGCCCGTACCCGTGATGGAAGCACCTTCTGGGTGCGCATCATTCCCTACCGCATCTCCGACCACACCATCGATGGGGTGGTGGTGACCTTCGCCGAAGTGACCGCCAACCAGCGGCCCGACCTGGTGCCGCCAAAATGATCAACGCCCCTCCCGTCGGAAACCGACTGCTGCGGGCGCTGCCTGACGCCGATCTTGCGCGGCTGCGGCCACTGCTGCACCGCGTGCCGCTGGTTGCCGGCGAAGTGCTGTGCGAAACCGACCGTCCACAGCATTACGCCCTGTTCCCCATATCGGGCCTGATCGCACTCAACTACGTCACCCAAAGCGGCGCCACCAGCGCGGTTGCCCTGGTCGGGAAAGAGGGCTTCGTTGGCATCAGCCTGTTCCTGAGCGGTGCGCGAACCCTGGTCCGCGCCGAAGTGGTGAGCGCGGGAGAGGCCTGGCGCCTGAACGCCGATGACCTGCACGCCCAGCTGTGGCCGGGCAGCGTGCTGCAGACCGGGGCACTGCACTACATCCAGGCCCTGACCACGCAGATGGCGCAGACCGCGGTCTGCAACCGCCACCACAGCGTGCCCCAGCAGCTCAGCCGCTGGCTGCTGCTGGCGCTCGACCGCTGCAACGACCAGGACCTGCGGCTGACCCAGGAGCAGATGGCGCAGCTGCTGGGCGTACGTCGCGAAGGCGTCACCGAGGCGGCGGGCAAGCTGCAGGCGCAGGGCCTGATCAGCTACACGCGCGGCCTGGTGCACCTGGTGGATCGTGCCGGCCTGGAGGCGCACACCTGCGAGTGCTACGCCGAGGTGCGACGCGCGTACGACCGTTTGTTGCCAATGCCGCTGGAGGCGCTGCATGACTGACCGAATCCCGCTGGAACTGCGCCGTCTCGCCGAGTCGCTGGCGCAGCAGCGCGCCGAGCCGCCGCCGTCGCTCGAAGGCGACCGCCTGCTGCACGAACTGCAGGTCCACCAGATCGAACTCGAGCTGCAGAACGAGCAGCTGGTGCACACCTGCGCCGAACTCACCGCGCTGCGCGACCGCTACTGCGACCTGTATGACTTCGCGCCGGTGGCTTACTTCACCATGGGCGCGGGTGGACTGTTGGTTGAACTCAACCAGGCCGCCGCGCGCCTGCTTGGCGGCGAGCGCGAGGCGCTGGTCGGCGATCGCCTGGCGCAGTTCGTGCACGAAGACTCGCGCGAGGCGTTCGCGGCCTTCGCCGATCGCGCCCTGCTTGGCGACGGGCAGGTGGAAGAAACCCTGGAGGTGCAGCCCGAGGGCGCCGCGCCGGTACACGTAAGGGCGCAGGCGCGCCTGTTCGACGGGGGCGAGGCGGGGCCCTGCCTACGCTTGGTGATGATGGATATCAGCGCGCTCAAGACCGCCAACGACAACCTTGCGCATTCGCTTGAGACGTTCTTCCGCTACTGGCGGCCTTGAGTTGGCGGCACGGCGCGCCCGCGCCGTGAACCCGGGCCTGCGGGCGCGATTCAGGCGGGGGCAGGCATAAAGGTCGTTCCCACCCAGAGGAGAGCGATGATGAGCGAGAAAAACGCAAGCGTGCATTGGGAAGGCCGTGGCAAGGAAGGCGTCGGCAAGATCAGCACCGACACCGAGGCCCTGCGTTCCTATCCTTACGGTTTCGGCAGTCGTTTCGGCGACGACCGTTCGGGCACCAATCCCGAGGAAATCCTCGCCGCCGCCCATGCGGCCTGTTTCACCATGGCTTTTTCCTTCGCCTGCGACGAAGCGGGCTTTGCGACGACGATGGTCGACACCCGGGCGCATGTTCGCCTGGCCAAGGAAGGCGAGGGCTTCAGGATTGATCGCATCCGGCTGGTGCTCGAGGCCAGCGTGCCCGGCATCGACCAGGCCAAGTTCCAGGAAATCGCCGAGGGCGCGAAGAAGAACTGCCCGCTGTCCAAGGCCCTGGCCTCGGTTTCCGAGATAACGCTGGAAGCCAAGCTTCGCAGCTGATGCACCGCGCGGCAGGAATGAAGGGGCTGCCCTGGGGCGGCCCCACCCGGAAGTGGAGCCTGCGGTAGTCTTTCCATGCCCCGCCCTGGGCATGGAGCGGAATAAGCCGCACGTCAGAATTGAACCGAAGAAGGATTCCAAATGCGCATTGACCGGACCCGCTCCACCCTTGCCCTCGCCCTGGCCTTGTGCCTGCCGTTCACCGCCGCCCACGCCGCCAGCGCCGAGAAGGTCGAGGAGCTGATGGACGTGCTGGACGTCAAGGGCAACGTCGTGCAGATGCAGGGACTCATGGCAAAGATGGTTGACGACTCCTTCCGAGCACGTGCCCAGCAGGAAGGCCTGACGGCCGCGCAGATGTCCCGCACCCAGGCCATGAATGATGCGATGAGTAAGGCGTTCGCGCAGATGATGGCCTGGGAAACGCTGGGGCCGCGCTACAGCGCCATCTACCAGGAAGTGCTGACCGACGCTGAAATTGATGGCGCGCTGGCCTACTACCGTTCACCGGCCGGCGCCTCGATGCAGGCCAAGCAGCCGGTGTTGATGGAGCGCAGCATGAAGGTGGGCCAGAGCATGGCGATGGAAATGATGCCCAAGCTCCAGGCCGAGATCGAGAAGGCGATGGTCGAGGCCGCGGCGCCCGCCCCCGCCCCCGCCAAGGAATAGCCCGCTTACCGCACGCTCCGTCTGGCGACGACGCCCCGGCTATGACCCCGGGTCTGGCACCGCTGCGCCCGCGGGCTCGGCGCTGCCATCGAGCGCCAGTTCGGACAGGTGCAGGCACAGCGCGGCCAGGCTGCGCAGGTCCTGGGCGTTGTGTTCGGCCACGCGGCGCAGGTCGCGCGCCGAGCCGCCGCGCAGGTAGTCCAGCCAGGCGCGCGGCGCTTCTGAACCCGGCAGGTCGTCGTCGCGCACGATGTCCAGCACGCGCCGTTCCAGCGTGCCCAAGCGACAGTTTTCCCAGCGGCCTTTCCAGCGGCGGCGTGCCGGGTGCAGCAGGTCCAGGTGCAGCAGGCCGGTGAGCGGGCTGGGCTGGCGCGCCAGCCGGTAGCGGGTGTTGAGCAGCGGCGCGTCGTAGCACTTGCCGTTGTAGCTCACCAGCGCCGTGCCCGGCGCCAACCAGCCGGCGAAGGTGCGCAGCATGTCCGCTTCGGCGGCCAGGGTGGTGATGGTGAGCTGGCGCAGACGCAGGCCGCCGTCGCGCCAGTCGCCGGCGCCGATCATGAAGGCGCGGGTGCCGGTACCGCCGGCAAGGCCCGTGGTTTCGGTGTCGAAAAACAGCAGGCGTTCGCGCTGGATCGGTCCGAGCTTCGCGAAGCTGGCGTCAAGCACCGCGGGCGTGTCGTGCCAGCCGATGTGTTCCTCGGTGTAGTGCAGGCCGGGCGCGATTTCTTCGCCCGGCACGTGGCGGTCGGTGGCCATCGGGCGCGGCGCGGCGATGCGCGGCGCCAGGGCCTTGGCGCGGATGCCGAGCAGGCGCCGGATGTGTTCGGGCACTTCGGGCCGGCGGCCGACCGCAGGCACCATGGGCTGCACGGGCTGCATTGGCAGCACCGGCACGCGCACGGCCAGGCCCGCCTGCCGCTGCAGGCCGCGCAGTTTCTCGATCACGTCAGCCATGCGCCTGGTCCCCGGAAAGTGAACTTGACCCCGTTCCTGCCAGCAGGGCGAGGATAAGGGCGGCGAGGTGTTTGGGGGGCGCGACGGAGGTTTCGTCGGTGGCCAGCACCGGGCCGACGCAGGCGGGGCAGCCGGCGGGGCAGTCGCAGGCGGCCAGCAGGTCGCGTGCGCGCTGCAGCAGGTCGGTGCGGCGCAGGTACAGCGGTTCGCTCAGGCCGATGCCGCCGGGGTAGGCGTCGTACAGGTACACGGTGGGGATGAAGTGCTCGGGGGCGGCCGGGTCCATCGGCTTGCCGTCGCCGCCGCGCAGCTGGCCGCGGCCACGGCCGTCGGAGGAAGCGAACCAGGCGCCGTCGCCACTGCCCACGGCCTTGTGCAGGTCGCGCGCTTCGGCCATCACCGACACCGTGGCGACGATGTGCAGGGCGTAGGCCGCGCCCAGGAAGCCGTCCAGCGCGTCCTGGCGCGAGGTGAATTCCGCATCCAGCACCGCCGAGGGCAGCTGCCACCAGATGGCCGTGGTGTGCAGCTCCTGGTCGGGCAGGGTAACCGGGCCGTAGCCGATGTTCTCGTGGGTGTAGTAGCGGATCTTCTTGTAGCCCGACACGCGCCGCACCACGTGCACCTCGCCGTGGTGGCTGCTGCCCTGGCCGGCGATGGCGCCGTCGAAGCGTTCGAGCACCTTGAGCTTGGTGTAGTCGATGGCGTCGGTGTAGTAGTCAACATGGGTGCGGGTGACGAAGGCCTTGCGGCCGTCCCAGTCGAGCTTCTCCACCTGATAGGGCACCGACTGCACCATGTGGATGGCGCCTTCGTACAGCGTGAGCGCGGCGGCGCTGTAGTCCACCTCGGCGATGATCACCTGCTTGCCCTCGCTGCGGTCCACCACCACGAAATTGCCGTCGGCCACCGAACGCAGGCCCACCGCGTTGGCCGGGTAGCTGTCGGCGATCCACTCCCAGCGCTCGCCTTCGTAGTGCAGCACGTCGGTTTCGGCCAGCAGCTCCAGGTAGGGCGTGGCGTCCACGGGGCCGAAGGTTTCGCCGCGCAGGAAGGGCAGTTCGAACGCGGCGCAGCGGATGTGGTCGAGCAGGATCAGCGGCTGGTCGGCGTGCAGGCGCGCGTGTTCGGGCGGCGCGCCTTCGAAGAATTCCGGGTGGCGCACCAGGTACTGGTCCAGCGGGTCGGAGCTGGCCACAAGCACGCCGAGCGAGGCCTGCTGGCGACGTCCCGCGCGGCCCAGCCGCTGCCAGGTACCGGCGATCGAGCCGGGGTAGCCGTTGAGCACCACCACGTCCAGCGAACCGATGTCCACGCCCAGCTCCAGCGCGCTGGTGCTGACGATGCCGTCGATGCGGCCGGCGCGCATGTCGCGCTCTGCAGCGCGGCGTTCGGTCGGGAGATAGCCGCCGCGGTAGGCGCGGATACGCGGCGGCTTGCGGGGGTCGTGGTCGAACACGTCCTTGAGGTACTTGGTGAGCACCTCGACCATGGTGCGCGACTGCGCGAACACCAGGGTCTTGAGCCCCGACTTTATCGCCAGGCGGGCGATGCGGTTGCTTTGCGAACGTGCCGACGCGCGCAGCCCCAGGTCGGGGTTCACCACCGGCGGGTTCCACAGCAGCACGGTCTTGTCGCCGGTGGGCGCGCCGCTTTGGGTGACGGCCGTCACCGGCGCTTCGATCAGCGCCTCGGCGTGCGCCTGCGGGTTGCCGATGGTGGCCGAGCACAGGATGAACTGCGGGTTGGCGCCGTAGAACGCGCACACCCGCTTGAGCCGCCGCAGCACGTTGGCCAGGTGCGAGCCGAACACGCCGCGGTAGGTGTGGATTTCATCGATGACCACGTACTGCAGGTTCTCGAAGAACTGCGCCCACTTGGTGTGGTGGGGCAGGATGCCCTGGTGCAGCATGTCGGGGTTGGACACCACGATGTCGCCATGCAGGCGGATGGCCTGGCGGGCGTCGCCGGGCGTGTCGCCGTCGAAGGTGTTGGCGCGCACGCCGAGGTTGCCGGCCTTGTTCAACTCCAGCAGCTCGGCCACCTGGTCCTGCGCCAGCGCCTTGGTGGGGAACAGGTACAGCGCCTTGGCTTTCTTGTGCATGGCCGCCGCCACCACCGGCAGCGTGTAGCAAAGCGTCTTGCCTGAGGCGGTGGGCGTGACGATGACCGTGTGCTCGCCGCGCTGGGTGGCGGCCCAGGCCTCGGCCTGGTGGCTGTAGAGCCGGGTGATGCCGCGCGCCCGCAGCGCGGCTGCGAGCGCTGCGGGCAGGTCGCCGGGGAAGGGCGCGTAAGCGCCCTCGCGCCCGGGGAGGTGGATGATGCCGGTGATGCGGTCGGCGTATTTCTTCCCGAGCCGCGCGGTGAGGGCCTGAGAGGTTTTCTCGGGCACCGGCAGCAGGCCGGTGGCGTGGCGGTGCAGGGCGATTTCGCTGGAGGCGGGCATGCGGGGTGGCCGGGTCGGGGCCGCCAGCTAACGC
>QBLY01000017.1:2048-57286 GCA_003241895.1 Lysobacteraceae bacterium | reverse complement strand
GCCCGACCCCGAGGAAGCATGAGCTCCGCCAAGCGCGCCCCGCTCCGCCTGCCCCTGCTGGCGCTCGCCGCCGCCGCCGCCCTGCTTTGGCTGGCCGGCGGCCTGGACCGCGCCGACCGCGCGCTCGGCGACCAACTGGTGCTGCAGCACTCGCACACGCGCTCGCCGCCGGACGACATCGTGCTGGTGGCGATCGACCAGAAAAGCCTGGAGGGCCTCAACGAGGAAGCCGGCGCCTGGCCCTGGCCGCGCGTCATCCACGGCGAATTGGTGGACAAACTGGCGCCGTTCAAGCCGCGCGCGGTCGCCTTCGACATCATGTTCAACGAGGCCGACACGGTCCAACCCGACAGCGACCAGGCGCTCAAGGATATCGCCAGGACCCAGGCCAACCTGTTCTTCGCCTCCACGCGGTTGGCGGACGGGAACGCCACGCCGATCGATCAGCTGCCGCCGTCCATGGGCCTGGAGCGCACTGCCACCACCACCGACATGGTGCCCCCCACCCTGCTGCTGCCCCACGTGCTGGACAAGGTGAACTGGCAGGGCGGCCTGATCACCTTCGAAACCGATGGCGACGGCACCGGCCGCCACCACCGCATCTGGACCGACCTGGGCGGCTGGCGCATGCCCAGCATGGCCGCCAGCATGGCGCGCTTCGCCGGCACACCGCTTCCCGACCGCGACCGATTCCGCCTGAACTGGTTCCGCGAGGCGCCGCGCACCATCGCCTTCAGCGACCTGTGGCACGACGTCAACCAGAAGACGCCCGTCATCGCCCCGACGCTGGAAGGAAGGTTCGTGGTGGTGGGCGTCACCGCGCCGGGACTCAACGACATGCGCCCCACCCCGCTGGGAGTGCAAACCGATGGCGTGCTGGTGATCACCACGGCGCTGGCGAACCTGCGCGCCGGTGACTGGTTGCGTGACGTCCCGACGCGCTGGCCGCTGGCGCTGGCGCTGTCGGGCCTGATTGCGTTTGCCTTCCGCCGACGGCACAGCCCCTTCTACATCGGCATGGCGCTGGGCGCGGCCAGCGTGGCGATACTGGCCGGATCCTATTTCGCGCTGCGGCTGGATCAGTACTTGCCGGTGGGCGCGGCGCTGATGCTGGCGTGGATCGCCTTCGGCCTGTTCACCGTGCAGGCCCAGTGGCTGGAACGCCGGGAGCGCGAGGTCACCGTGGGTATCTTCGGCCGCTTCCTGGACCCGCGCGTTGTGCAGACCCTCGTGGACGCCGGCGAACTCTCGCGCGACAGCAAGCCCGAGGCGCGCGAGATCACCATCCTGTTCTCCGACATCCGCGGCTTCACCACCCTGTCGGAAACCCGCACGCCTGAACAGGTGGTGGACCTGCTCAACCGCTATTTCACCCGGCAGGTGGAGGTGATCTTCCGGCACGGAGGAACGCTGGACAAATTCATCGGCGATGCGGTGATGGCCTTCTGGAACGCGCCCACGCCGTCGGAAGGCCACGCCGAGAAGGCCGTGGCGGCGGCGATCGAGATGACCCAGGCGCTGGACGATTTCAAGCGCGAGCTGCAGGCCGGCAACGAGGGTCTGGGCGACTTCGACGTGGGCATCGGCCTGCATACCGGACCGGCCGTGGTCGGCTTCCTTGGCAGCGACACGCGAATGGAGTACACCGCCATAGGAGACACCGTGAACCTGGGCAGCCGCATCGAAGGCGCCACCAAGGGCGTAGCCAGGGTGCTGGTGTCGGGAGCCACCAGGTCCGCATGCGGCCCTGAATCCCGTTTCCATTTCGTACACCGGGGACAATTCCACGTCAAAGGACGTGAACAGCCGGTGGAACTGTACGAACCCCTGCTCCACCCCGAGCCATCACCAGCGGAGCCAGCCCCATGACCCAATCCAGACTTCCCGGTCTGCCCCGACGCCGGGCACTTGCCCTGGCGATGGCGGCAACCCTTGCCGGCGGCGCTGTCCTGGCCGAATCCGGCGCCGTCCTCAAGGACACGCCGCTGCGCAGCGAACCGCTGGGCTCCGCCAGCGAAGTGGCGCAACTCAAGGCCCGCGAAACCGTCGAGATCACCGCCCGCCAGGGCGCCTGGGCCGGCGTCAAGACGTCCGCCGGCGCCGAGGGCTGGGCTCGCATCCTCAACCTGCGCACCGCCTCGGCCGCGGCGGCCACCGCCGCCGGCCTGCAGTTGGCTTCGGTGTTCGCCACCGGATCCAGCGGTCGATCGGTCAGTACGGGCGTCAAGGGCCTGTCGGCTGAACAGCTGATCGGCGCATCGCCCGACTCCCGCCAGGTGGCGCTTCTCGACGGCTTCGCGGTCAGCACCGGGGACGCCTCGTCATTCGCCGCGCAGGCGCCGCTGTCGGCACAGCGCGTGAACTACCTCGCCGAAGAACGCGGCAGCCGAAGGAGAAACCGATGAGCCCGTCCCGCTGTCTCGTCGCCATGCTCGCCCTGGCCCTGTCCGCCCCGGCCGGCGCCTTCGGCCGCCTGGGCAACGCCGAGGACCTGCTCAACCTGGGCCAGCGCGCTGCCAAGGCCAGCCAGCCCATCACTGAACAGGACGAAGTGGAGCTGGGCCGCGGCATCGCCGCCAACGTGCTGGGCGCCGCGCCGCTGGTGCCCGACGCGGAGCTGCAGCGCTACGTGAACCGCGTGGGCCTGTGGGTGGCCATGCAAAGCGAGCGCCCCAGCCTGCCCTGGCGCTTCGGCGTGATCGACAGCTCCGATGTGAACGCCTTTGCCCTGCCCGGCGGCACCATCCTGGTCACGGCCGGCCTGTACGATCGCCTGCGCGACGAGGCCGAGCTGGCCAGCGTGCTGGGCCACGAGATCTCGCACGTGGTGCAGAAGCACCATGTGAAGGCCATCCAGGTCGCGATGGGCCGCGACTTCGCCACCGAGATCGCCGGCGAAGTGGCCGGCCGCAGCGACAACGAACTGGTCCGCCGCTTCGGCGACAAGGCCTTCCGCGCCGGCACTGAAATGTACGCCCGCGGCCTGGACAAGAACGACGAGTACGACGCCGACCAGCGCGGCATGGTGCTGGCGGCGCGCGCGGGCTACAACCCGTTCGCGCTGGCCGGCGTGCTGCAGACGCTCGACTCCGCCAACCCTTCGGACAAATCGGTGGCGCTGCTGTTCTCCACCCACCCCACGCCGTCAAGCCGCATCGAACGCCTCGGGGCCGTGGTGGGCGAGAAGCTCGATCCTTACGCCGCCCAGACAGCGCCGGGGCGACTGTACCGGCCGAAGAAGTAACTTCTCCGCCAATGAAAAAGCCCGGCTTCGGCCGGGCTTTTTTTTGCTTCTGCATCCGCCCCGGGATCAGGACGTCATGCGGTCCCAGAACGCCTTCACCCCGTCCAGGAAGCCGCTTGAACGCGGCGAGTGCCTTGCGCCCTCGCCCTCGAAGGTCTGCTCGAAGTCCTTGAGCAGTTCGCGCTGGCGGCTGGTGAGGTTCACCGGGGTTTCCACCACCACCCGGCACAGCAGGTCGCCGTGGCCGTGGCTGCGCACCGACTTCACGCCCTTGCCGCGCAGGCGGAACTGCTTGCCGGTCTGGGTTTCCAGCGGCACCTTGATCAGGGCCTCGCCGTCGAGCGTGGGCACCACGATGTCGGCGCCCAGCGCCGCCTGCGAGAACCGGACGGGCACTTCGCAGTAAAGGTCGTTGCCGTCACGCTGGAAGATCGGGTGGTCGTTCACGTTCACTTCCACGTACAGGTCGCCGGCCGGCGCGCCCGGCGGGCCCGCCTCGCCTTCGCCCGACAGGCGGATGCGGTCGCCGTTGTCCACGCCCGCGGGGATCTTCACCTGCAGCACCTTGTCTTCCTGAACGCGGCCGTTGCCGTGGCAGGTCTTGCAGGGGTTGGGGATGGACTTGCCGCGGCCGCCGCAGGTGGGGCAGTTCTGCTGCACGGCGAAGATGCCGCGCTGCATGCGCACCTGGCCGTGGCCCTGGCAGGTCTTGCAGGTCTCGACCTTGCGGTCCTCGGCGCCGGTGCCGTCGCAGGGCTTGCAGGCCACCAGGCTGGGCACTTCGATGCGCTTGTCCACGCCGAACACGGCCTCTTCCAGGTCGAGCTCGATCACGAAGCGCAGGTCGGCGCCGCGGCGCGGAGCGCGCTGGCGGCCACCCCCGAAAATGTCGCCGAAAATGTCGCCGAAGATGTCGTTGACGTCGCCGAAGCCGGCGCCGGCGTTGCTGTTGCCGCCGCCCATGCCGTGTTCGAAAGCCTTGTGGCCGTGCTGGTCGTACATGCGGCGCTTGCCGCCGTCGGACAACACTTCGTAGGCCTCCTTGGCCTCCTTGAAGTTCGCCTCGGCGGCCTTGTCGTCCGGGTTGCGGTCCGGGTGGTGCTTCTGGGCAGCGCGACGGTAGGCTTTTTTCAGCTCGTCTTCGGTCGCGGTGCGCGACACGGCCAGCACTTCGTAGTAGTCACGCTTGCTCATTGCGAATCCCGATCGTCCCCTGAAAACAAAATGCCCGCGCCACCGGGTATACCGGCACGACGCGGGCAGCCCACCCGCGCGCCCAGGCGCGCGGGCCGGACCGGCTTACTTCTTCTCGTCGTCCTTGACCTCGGTGAACTCGGCGTCCACCACGTCCTCGGCCTGCGCCGAAGGACCCGGCTCGCCGCCGTCCTGCGGACCCTGGTTGCCGCCGGCCGCCGCCGCGTAAAGCGACTGCGCCGCCTGCTGCAGGGAAGCGGTCTTGGCCTCGATCGGGCCCTTGTCCTCGCCCTTCATCGCGGTCTCGAGCTCGGACAGCGCCGACTCGATGCCGGCCAAGGTTTCGCCCGGCACCTTGGAACCGTGTTCGGTGACCGCACTGCGGGTGGTGTGGATCAGGCCGTCGGCGGCGTTGCGCACGGTGACCAGCTCATGGAACTTCTTGTCTTCCTCGCGGTGCGTCTCGGCGTCGCGGACCATCTGCGCGATCTCTTCCTCGCTCAGGCCCGAACCGGCCTTGATCTCGACCTTCTGTTCCTTGCCGGTCTTCTTGTCCTTGGCGCTCACGTGCAGGATGCCGTTGGCGTCGATGTCGAACGACACCTCCACCTGCGGCATGCCGCGCGGCGACGCATCGATGCCGCTGAGGTCGAACTTCGCCAGCGACTTGTTGAAGCGGGCCTGCTCGCGCTCGCCCTGCAGCACGTGCACCGTCACCGCGGACTGGTTGTCCTCGGCGGTGGAGAAGGTCTGCGCAGCCTTGGTGGGGATGGTGGTGTTCTTCTCGATGATCTTGGTCATCACGCCGCCCAGGGTCTCGATGCCCAGGCTCAGCGGGGTGACGTCGAGCAGCAGCACGTCCTTGACCGTGCCGGCCAGCACGCCGCCCTGGATGGCGGCGCCCACGGCGACGGCCTCGTCCGGGTTGACGTCCTTGCGCGGGTCCTTGCCGAAGAACTCGGCCACCGCCGCCTGCACCTTGGGCATGCGGGTCTGGCCGCCGACCAGGATCACGTCGCCGATGTCGCTGGCGCGCAGGCCGGCGTCATTGAGGGCGATGCGGCACGGTTCGATGGTCTTCTTGATCAGGTCTTCCACCAGCGCCTCGAGCTTGGCGCGGGTGAGCTTGATGTTGAGGTGCTTGGGGCCCGAGGCGTCGGCCGTCACGTACGGCAGGTTCACTTCGGTCTGCTGGTTGGTGGACAGCTCTATCTTGGCGCGCTCGGCGGCGTCCTTCAGGCGCTGCAGGGCCAGGGGGTCCTTGCGCAGGTCGATGCCCTGCTCCTTGTTGAATTCCTCGACGAGGTAATCAATGACGCGCTTGTCGAAGTCTTCGCCGCCCAGGAACGTGTCGCCGTTGGTGGCCAGCACCTCGAACTGCTTCTCGCCGTCGATCTCGGCGATCTCGATGATGGACACGTCGAACGTGCCGCCGCCCAGGTCGTACACGGCCAGCTTGCGGTCGCCGCCCTTCTTGTCCATGCCGTAGGCCAACGCGGCCGCGGTGGGCTCGTTGATGATGCGCTTCACGTCCAGGCCGGCGATGCGGCCGGCGTCCTTGGTGGCCTGGCGCTGGCTGTCGTTGAAGTAGGCCGGCACGGTGATCACCGCTTCGGTGACCGTCTCGCCCAGGTAGGCCTCGGCGGTCTTCTTCATCTTCTCGAGGATGCGCGCGGAGATTTCCTGCGGCGACATCGCCTTGCCGTCGCTGGTCTTGACCCAGGCGTCACCATTGTCGTGGGCCATGATGCCGTAGGGCACCAGGTCGAGGTCCTTTTTCACTTCGTCGTCGGTGAACTTGCGGCCGATCAGGCGCTTCACCGCGTAGAAGGTGTTCTTGGGGTTGGTGACCGCCTGGCGCTTGGCCGAGGCGCCAACGATGACTTCGCCGTCCTTGGTGAAGGCGACGATGGAGGGCGTGGTGCGGTCGCCCTCGGAGTTCTCGATGACCTTGGCGACGCCGCCTTCCATGACCGCCACGCAGCTGTTGGTGGTGCCCAGGTCGATGCCGATGATCTTGCCCATGAAAGTTCTCCGTCTGAATGCTGTGTCGTGCGGCGTGGGCCGCGGATGGTAATTAAAGTGGGGCTGGGGCCGGCGTCTTCAAGCCCCCGTCACGCGCTAACCGGCTGCCACCACCACAAGGGCGGGGCGCAGCAGGCGATCGTTCAGCGAATAGCCCTTCTGGAACACCTGCACCACCGTGCCGGGCTCGGTGCCGGCGGCCGGCACCTGGCTGATAGCCTGGTGCCACTCGGGGTCGAAGGCCACGCCGATCGGGTCGAGCTGGGTCATGCCGTTGTCGGCGCCCACCTTGAGCAACTGGCGCAGGGTCATGTTCAGGCCGTCCTTGAGCGGGCCGGTCTCGGCGCTGGCGGCCAGCAGGCCGGCGTCCAGGCTGTCGAGCACCGGCAGCAGCTGCGAGAGCAGCTTCTCGTTGGCGAAGCGTCGGGCCTGGTCCACGTCCCGCGCCAGGCGCTTGCGCTGGTTGTCGAGCTCGGCGCGCTCGCGCAGGGCTTCTTCGCGCAGGCTGGCCATGGCGGTACGAAGCTGTTCGAGTTCGCCGTCCAGGCCGTAGTCGCCTTCAGGCGTCGGTGCGTCCGGGGTGCTTTCTTGGTTGGTCATGGGATTCCAGTGTGGCCGCCCCCGGCGCTCCCCGCGGGCTGAGCCAGCGTTATGGGGCCGGCGCCTCGGGATTCAAGGCGGCCCCGAGCAGGTCGGCAGTGGCCTGCACCATGGGGATGACGCGATCGTAAGCCATGCGGGTCGGGCCGATGACGCCCAGCACGCCCAGCACCCGGCCGTTGGCCCCGTACGGGGCGGTGACCACGGTGCAGCCGTCCAGCGGCGCCAGGCCGGTTTCTTCGCCGATGAACACCCGCACGCCCTGGGCGTGGATGGTGCGCTCGAGCAGCTGCAGGATCTCGCGCTTGCGGGAAAAGGCTTCGAACAGGTCGCGCAGGCGGTCCAGGTCGGACAGCTCCTGCACGCCCATCAGGCGGGTCTGCCCCGCCAGCAGCATGTCGTCGTTGGGGGCCGTGCCGTCGCCCAGCGCCTGTTCGGACAGGTCCACCGCCGCGGAAAGCAGCTGCTCCATCTCGCTGCGGGTATCGCGCAGGTCGCGCAGCAGCGCGGCGCGTATTTCCTGAAGCGGGCGGCCGGCGAAGTGGCTGTTGAGGAAGTTGGCGGTCTGTTCGAGCTCGGACGGCGTGTAGGCCCGGCGCGGCGTAATGATGCGGTTCTGCACTTCGTTGTCGGTGAAAACCAGGATCACCAGCACGCGCTGCGCGTCCAGCGGGACGAAGTCGATGTGGCGGAAGGCGAACTGGCCGCGCTGGGGCACGGTGACCACGCCCACGAACTGGCTCATCGCCGAAAGCAGCTCGCTGGTGTTCGACAGCAGGGCCTGGGTGCCGGCGCCGGCCGCCAGGTTGGCGCGCATGCGCGACACCTCGGCTTCCTGCACCGGCTTGATCTGCAGCAGGCTGTCGACGAAGACGCGGTAGCCCTGCGCCGTGGGAATGCGGCCGGCCGAGGCGTGCGGGGCGGCCACCAGGCCGATCTCCTCGAGGTCGGCCATGATGTTGCGGATGGTGGCCGGGCTGACGTCCAGGCCCGAGCTGCGCGCCAGCGTGCGCGAGCCCACCGGCTCGCCGTCGCGGATGTGCTGGGAAATCAGGGTGCGCAGCAGGCGGCGGGCACGGGGGTCGAGGCTCAGTTCCATCCTCCATAGATAAGGCCGGCGGCCGGTAGGCGCAAGGCGTGGTTTTCCTACCGCCCCGGACGGGGGTCTCGGCTGCCATCGCGGCAGGCACACCTAAACCATGGGTGATTCAGGCAAAATCGCCCGGCCCATGATTACCCACCTCACCCTCAAGGATTTTGCCGTCGTCAGTGCCGCCGAACTTGCGTTCGGACCGGGCATGACCGTGGTTTCCGGCGAAACCGGCGCCGGAAAGTCGCTGCTGGTGGACGCCCTGATGTGGCTGACCGGCGCGCGCGCCGACGCCGGCATCGTCCGCCACGGAGCCGACCGCGCGGAACTGGCGGCGGAATTCCGCCTGCACGACGCCCCGGCCGCCCTGGCCTGGCTGCGTGAGAACGAACTAGACGACGAGGATGGCTGCCAGCTGCGCCGCGTCATCCGCGCCGACGGCGGTTCGCGAGCCTGGATCAACGGCCGGCCCGCCACCCTGGGCCAGTTGTCCGAACTGGGCGGCCGCCTGGTGGAAATCCACGGCCAGCACGAACACCAGGCCCTGCTGGACCGCGGCCAGCAGTTGGCCCTGCTGGACGCCTTCGGCCGCCACGACCCGCTGCTGGACCGCGTCCGCGACCTCGCCCAGCGCTGGGCCGCGATCGACCGCGAACTGGCGGACATCGCCCGCGCCGGCGACGTCGGCGAGCGCGTGTCCTGGCTGCAGCACCAGGTCGACGAACTCAGCCGCGAAGACCTGCAGGCCAGCGCCATCGACGACCTGCTGTCGGCGCACCGCCGCCAAGCCAATGCCGCCGGCCTGCTGCAAGGTTGCGAATCCGCCCTGGCCCGCCTGGCCGGCGACGAAGGCCTGTCGCTGGGCCGCGCCCTGCACCAGGTAAGCGCCGAACTGGCGCGCCTGAGCGCCGACGAACCGCGTTTGGCCGAGGTGGTGGCGTTGCTCGAATCGGCTGACATCCAGCTGGCCGAGGCCGGCACCGGCCTCGAACGCATCCGCGACGACTTCGACCTCGACCCCGACCGGCTGCAGCAGCTCGACGACCGCCTGACGCGCCTGCACGAACTGGCCCGCAAGCACCGCGTGCCGCTGGAAGGCCTGGCCGCGCGCCTGGACGAACAGCAGGCCGAACTGGAAACCCTCAGCGGCGCCACCGACCGCTCCGAACGCCTGGCCCGCGAACTGGCCGAAGCCGACACGCTGTGGCGCCAGGCCGCCGCCAACCTCAGCCGCGCCCGCACGGCCGCCGCCACCGCGCTGGGCCAGGCCGTGGCCAGCCTGATGGCCGAGCTGGGCATGGGCGGCGGCATCTTCAGCGTGCAGCTGGACCCGATGGACTCGGCGCGCCCTGCGGCGCAAGGCGCCGAGCGCTGCGAGTTCCTGGTGTCGGCCAACCCCGGCCAGCCGCCGCGGGCGCTGCGCAAGGTGGCCTCGGGCGGCGAACTGGCCCGCATCAGCCTGGCCATCGAAGTGGCCGCACTGGGCCTGGACGCCGTACCCACCATGGTGTTCGACGAAGTGGACACCGGCATCGGCGGCGCCGTGGCCGAAGTGGTGGGCCAGAAGCTGCGCGCCCTGGGCGCCGAGCGCCAGGTGCTGTGCGTCACCCACCTGCCCCAGGTGGCCGCGCAGGGCCACCATCATTTCCAGGTCAGCAAGGCCGTGGCCGGCGACAGCACCCACAGCGCCGTGCTGCCGCTGGACGACAAGGCCCGCATCGAGGAACTGGCCCGCATGCTGGGCGGCGTCGAAATCACCAAGGAAGTGCGCGCCAACGCCCGCCAGATGCTGAGCCGCGCCCAAGCCTCGTAGGCAAGCTATTTCTTCTTTTTCGCCCGGACGTAGAGCACGAGGGAGTGCTCTTCGATCACGTAGCCGTGCTTGGCGGCGATTTCGTTCTGCAGGCGCTCGATCTCGGGGCTGGTGAACTCGATCACCTTGCCCGTCTCGATGTCCACCATGTGGTCGTGGTGCTGACCGCGGTCGAGTTCATAGACCGCCTGGCCGCCCTCGAAGTTGTGCTTGAGCACCAGGCCGGCCGACTCGAACTGGGTGAGCACGCGGTAGACCGTGGCCAGGCCGATGTCGTCGCCGTTGTCCAGCAACTGGCGGTAGATATCCTCGGCCGTCAGATGCCGGGGGCTGGACGATTCCAGCACGTCGAGGATTCGGATCCGGGGGTGGGTGACCTTGAGTCCCGCCTTGCGCAGGTCCGGCGATTCCATGCTGTCTCCTGAATAAGGTGGCTCTGTCGGGGCACTGCAGCCGGCTGGCGGTTGCGGGCCGTAGTGTATCATTGGCCGGTCTTCGTTCCGGATCAGCACGCAATGCGCAAGGCCCTGACGCTCCTCCTCGCTACCGTCCTGGTGGCCGGCTGCGGAATCATTTACCGCCAGCCTGTTTTCCAAGGCAACCTGCTTGAATCCAAGAACGTAGAACAGCTCAAGACCGGCCTGACCCGCCAGCAGGTCTTCAGCCTGCTGGGCTCGCCGCCGGTGGCCGATCCGTTCCACCAGTCGCGCTGGGACTACGTGGCCACCGAACGTCGCCGCACCGGCGACACCGAGGTGAAGAACCTCACCCTGTGGTTCGAAGGCGACAGCCTGGCGCGCTGGGACGGCGAGTACTTCCCCGAGGCCGACAAAGCCCTGTCGCAGGAAATGCGCCGGTTTGGCAACCTGGCCCGCGACAAGAAGAAGCAGCGCCAGCCGCGTCCCAGCGGCGGCTAACGCTTCGCCGCTTCCCGGGCGCGCTGCCGGCGCGCCTGTTTCGGGTCGGCCAGCAGGGGCCGCAGGATTTCCACCCGGTCGCCGTCGTGCAGCCGGGTTTCCAGGGTCGCCGTGCGGCCGAATACAGCCAGCCGCGCCGGATCCACCGCGCCTTCCGGCAGCACCGCCGCCAGCTCGGCCCGGGCCAGCGCATCGGCCACCAGCGCGCCTTCCGCAAGCACCATCTCGACGGTCCAGCTGCGCTGGGGCAGCGCGTACACCACCTGCACCCGCAGTTCGCGCCCGGCCATGGTCAGGGCTTGTCCGCCTCGCGGCAGAAATCGTCCACCATGCGGTCGGCCAGGCCCTGGAAGCCGATGGCAAAGGCCGAGCCCATCAGCTTGCCGGCCACGTCGAAGTCCAGGGTCAGGCTGACCTTGCAGGCGTCCTCGGCCAGGGTGTGGAAGTCCCAGCGGCCGGTGAGTTGGCGGAAAGGCCCTTGCACCAGCGCCAGCTCGATGCGCGTGGGTTTTTCCAGCACGTTGCGGGTGGTGAAGCTGGTGCGCAGGCCGGCGATGCGCAGGTCCAGCCGGGCCAGCATGTGGGCGTCGGACTGCTCGAGTACTTCCGAATCGTCGCACCAGCCGAAACGGGCCGGATAGCCGGCCACGTCATTGACCAGGGTGTACATGCGCAGGGCGGAATGCCTGACCAGCGCGTGGCGGTGGATGCTCGTCATCGGGCCTCTGTGAATGCGCCCTCCCCCAGCCGGCCCGCGATGGGCGACAATGACCGCCAAGGAAGGAACATGTCCAAGAACAACGCAGCCAAGAATACCGGAACGGGCAAGGACAAGGGATCGCCGCAGAAGACGATCGCCCTGAACCGCAGCGCGCGCCATGATTTCCACCTCGAGGACCGCTACGAGGCGGGCATCGCCCTGCAGGGCTGGGAGCTCAAGTCCATCCGCGCCGGCCGCATGAACATGGGCGACGCTTACGCGCTGGTGAAGCGCGGCGAGATCTTCCTGTTCGGCTCCCAGATCACCCCGCTCAGCCAGGCGTCCACCCACGTAGTGGCCGACGACCGCCGCACCCGCAAGCTGCTGATGCACCGGCACGAGATCGACAAGCTGGTGGGCTACGTCGAGCGCGAGGGCTACACCCTCATCCCCACGGCCGTGTACTGGAAAGGCAACAAGGTGAAGCTCGAGCTGGCTCTGGCCAAGGGCAAGCAGGACCACGACAAGCGCCAGGCCAGCAAGGACAAGGACTGGCAGCGCGACAAGCAGCGCGTGATGCGAAAGCACAATAGAGACGCCTGAACGGATCCCGCTGGGCGACTTGTGGCCGCCCCGCCCCGGCCCCATACTTCGAGCATCAGTTCATCGATGTGTTCCCAACGTTTCCGGGGGTGTCCTGGCTTCGACGGGGGTCGCAAAGTCGACTGGTGCATGCCGAGGGGGTAGCTTTCCTCGTTAATCCAGCTGCAAAATTTAGTTGCCAACGACGACAACTACGCTCTCGCCGCTTAAGGCGTAAGCCCCGAACCCACTTGTGCCCGTGCTCGTGGATGTAGGGTCATTATCACGGAACAGCTGCCGGCGGCGACCCGCCAACCAGCAGTGAACTTAGCGGGTATGGATGCCGGTGTGCCTCGCACGTTGTGTTGCCGGTAGACGAGAACTAACAACGAGCTAAGCATGTAGTACCGGAGATAGAGTGCTCTCGGACGGGGGTTCAACTCCCCCCACCTCCACCAAAAGAGTGATTCAGCACGAATCACGCGGGATCAGAAAAGGCCGGAAAGCGCTTATAAATAGGCCTTCCGGCCTTTTTTGTGTCTCATCGGGACTCATGCGGCATCTTGCAAGATCATCTGTTCTGGGGGTAAGTGTGGGGGTACGACTCCTTCGCTGCCCCGAGATACCCCCAGCATGCCCCTCACTGATCTAGCCATTCGATCCAAGGTGCCCGGCGAAAAGTCCATCAAATAGCGAGCTCACAAGCGCTTGCAGGACGCACAAGCGGCGGCAGGTCGGCGCCTTCGGCCCGGCGTCAGGCATTTCGACAAGCTTGCTCCGGCACGCGGCAATGACCACACTCCGATTGGAGCGTAAGGCTCAGCCACCTTCGAAGTAAAATGTACGTAAGCAAGATCAACCTGGCCAACGTCCGGAGTTTTGAGTCGAGGGATTTCTCATTCCGCCCCGGATTCAATTTAATCGTAGGCGAGAACGGGGCAGGTAAGACGACTGTGCTGCGGTCCATCTTTGCGACTCTCGCGACACGTGAGCAGGTGCGCTGGCGCACCGCCCTCCAAGACACTGATATCGGTTTTTTCCATTCACACCTTGAAGTGTCAACATGTCTCGCCGACGATCTTTCATCAAGAACGGGATCAGTCGCCATGTATAGGCGCGCTTTCGGAACTCGCGCCACGCGTTCCATTCCGAGAACCTTGCCGCTGATACTCTGGTATCGGTCTAACGAGGCCACGTGCAGTAGCTTCGTAACCCGACGCACATCACAGCCGCGCATCAACCGGCAGGCTATTGGCGATGACACGGAGCAATGGCTGTACGACCAACGCGAACGTCCGGGCAACTTCGCTGACGGTGAACCGACCTTCGGGTCGAGCAGAGATGTACGCGAATTCGTAGTCAGTGTCTTGGAGAGATTTTCGCCTCGATTCAGGGATTTCTCTTGGAGCTTCGAACCCTTTGCTTGTTCGGTTCAATGGGTGGAGGAACCCAGAGGAAAGCTTGACCGACCTTCATCTCGAGACAAGCTACTCGAAGCGGCCGTCATGCGATACCTGCGCGAGTCGCGCAAAGGACCGCTCCGGTTCCTCGATAAGGAAGCAGTTACCATAAACTCAAACGGCATCGCGCTAGGTGTCGGCCGACCAAGAAAAGTCCTGCCTGAATTCAGCGAGCTTCTTCGCAGGTATCAGGAGCCGTCAAAAGAGACGGGGAATTTCTCGAACTGCACTGTTCGAGTTCGGCTCACACCACGCATTCGGGTATTAACTACGGATGGTAGAGAGTTTTTGCTTTCTCAGCTCTCTGACGGAGAACAAAGATTATTCTCACTGTTCGTGGATATTGCGCGAAAACTTTCTGTTAAGTACGGAAACACACTTCGTGACGAGCGGCACGCGGCGGTAGTCCTAATTGATGAAATTGATGTCCACCTTCATCCGAAATGGCAACGGATGATCGTTCCTGCCCTCGAGAAGCTCTTTCCGAATTGCCAATTCATTGCAACAACACATTCACCCTTTGTTGTTCAATCGGTGACTGAGCGCAATGTGCAGCATCTCGACAGAGAGATCCTTGGGGAGTTCACAGACCGCGGCATTGAAGAGATTGCGGTCAAAGTTATGGGAATCGAAGATCCCGAAGTTAGTGTTCGGTATCTTGAAATGCTGGAAGTGGCTCGCGAGTACTTCGCTCTACTTGAATCAGTAGAGGAACTGCGACCCGGTGAGTCCCGGCAAAGTCGTGCGAAGTTGGGTGAGCTGCGGGAGACGCTAGATGCTTTGTCACAACCTTACGCTGACAACCCCGCATACCAAGCCTTCTTGAATCTACACGCCGACCTAACGCTCGGACCCAGGGAAGCGCCATGAAGCCCGTAGAAAGAGGCCCGTCGCCGAAAGTTTATTCAGCCTATGGCGATGCTAAGCCGGACTTGATCGCTAGACTGGGCATGCACTGCTCGTATTGTGAGGCGTCTGCGGATCCGCAGAACTTGGCAGTTGAGCACATATACCCAAAGAAGCCGCACCCAGCCCGAGCACTACTGTGGTCAAACTTCTTGATCTCGTGCAATACCTGCAACAGCTACAAGGGCATACATCTCGGCAACGGCAAGTGCAAAAATCTGTTCGTTCGCTACTTGTGGCCACACCTCGAGAATACGTTCCGCGCATACAAGTACCATCCGGACGGAAGTGTAGACGTTCGTACAGGCGTGACCGGGGAGACTTTGGATGCCGCGAAGCGAACTCTAGACATGGCCGGACTTGTACTCAGCTCTGCCAACGCCGCTTCCTATCAGAAGCTTGGCTTGGTGTATGACGGCTTGAGTAAACGCAAACAGCAGTGGGGGCAAATAGTTGGGTTTCGAACGAGGTACGAGCGGGAACCCACCCCAGACAACGTGGATTTCGTTGCCACGAATGCCGCCCTGATGGGCTACTTCAGCATTTGGATGGAAGCATTCGAACAGCATCCTGAAGTGCGCCGCGCGCTGATTCGCGCGTTTCAAGCGGACCCGGCCTGCTTTGATCGAAGGACAACAATGCCAGTTCGAAAAGGTCGAATTTGACGCGGATAGGCGCACGTCTAAACACGCGGCGCCGTGAACGCCTGAAAGCACTTCACTCATATTGGCGCGGCGATGCGCATAGCAACCGCGAGGGACCATGGCTACTACACTGCCCCCGAGACTTTACAAGTACGAAAGTATCAACTTGAACTCGCTGGTCAACTTGCTGGCCAGAGTTGTCTATTTCGGCTCACCTAAGCACTTCAATGACCCGTTCGACTGTGCGATTAGTGCAGTTGTGCAAGAGCTTTCCCAAGAAGGCGTAAAAACCATCCTATCTGAAGCCAATGCAACGAACCTTGCGCGATTTCAGCCTTCAATCCGGACGCTGTTGACTGAACGGGCGCGTGCAACGCTGAAGGAGTTGTCCCATGAGTTCTTGGAGTTGCGCGGAGTCAGTTGTTTTTCCGAGACTAACGATAACCTCTTGATGTGGTCACACTACGCGGATTGCGGCCGAGGCATCTGTCTAGAGTTTGACACAGCAGACATTCTGTTCGCTAAGGCTCGACGGGTCGATTATGGGGATTGCTTCCCGTCAATCGTTGCTGATGAATTGCTCGTCAAGAAGGATTATGGGCGCGCATTAGATCTATATTTTACGAAATCGAAAGACTGGGCGTATGAGCGTGAGTGGCGGGTTATTCACCAGACAGCTGGAACCAAGTTCGGGTTCGAGGCAGCAAGCTTAACTGGCGTTTACCTCGGTCCCCGCGTAACGAACGAGAATGCCAACTTGGTAGCTGCGATGCTGAGGAACTACGACCCTGCCCCGGCGATATTCATATCACGTCCGAGTTTGAGCGAGTTCAAAATGGAGTTCTTTCGCCCAGAAGAGTCAACTGGCCCAAGCCGACCGGACTAACCAAAACTGGCGCCTCTGCCTGTACTTCGGCCGCTACACAGTGCACACCGGATACTGCCAGCCCCTTTGCAACCATCGCGGAACTACTTGGCGGCATGCGCTGGTAGATGCTGCCCGCGCCGACAGGACCCCGATGGGCGGCCTGAGGCAGCTTCTGGCCGGGCTCTTGGTTTCGAAGCGGTGGAGGCCATGCCTGCAAGATTGCGTGGGCAGCCCAGGGGGCTCCAACTATCCGGGTCAAATGACCGAGTACGCCGTCCGGCTCCGTTGTTTGTCCAACACCCCTACCGATTCGGCGCACTGGAGCTACCCCATGGGAGAATTACTTGATCGCGGTCTGCAAAGGAAGTTGCTCGAAAGCGCATTCAATACCTATCCCGCAGCGTTTCCGGTTGAAGATCTCGGAATCGGGGATCGGGAGCTAAGGGTCAACGTTGCCTACCTGGATGAACATGGCTTGCTAGAGGCTTTTCACCCCCAGCCACATGGCCGCCGGGGTCCTCCCAAGGGCGTAACGATTACCGCAAAGGGCATCGATTTTCTCGCTGAAGATGGCGGGCTCGGCGCGATCCTTGGAGTGGTCACAGTGAGGCTGCACGAGGACACGTTGAAGGAACTGGTTGCGGTCAAGATTCGGGACTCAGACCTGCCGCCTGCAGAGAAGGAGCGCTACGTTCAGACGCTCCGGAAGCTACCCGCCGAAATGACCAAGCACCTTGCATTGAAGCTGATGGACGCCGGGCTTTCGAACTGGCAGAAGGCGCTACCACTGTTGACCGGGATCCTCGACTAGCGGGGGTATATTTGGGGGCACGCCCCACGCTGCCCGCGGTGAGAATCGCGCAGTTGGCGGCTCCGGAGCGTCTGTTCAGTGGCCCCCACCTCCACCAAACACGACAACGCCACCCTCGGGTGGCGTTGTCGTTTGTGGCCTTTCTTCCAGCGCCAGGCCGTTCCGAGGTGGAACTGCTACGAAAGCGTTGACTGGGACCACGCCATGAAAAGCCACAAGCCAGAGATAGCCCTGTTGGTGCTGGTGATCCTCGTGAGCATCGGGGGATTCTGGAAGCTGTTCATGGGGCCGGAGGCAGATCCAGGCGGCGTGCACTACCTGCACCTGGTGACAAGTCTGCTCTGGCTGGCTTTGCTGTTGGTCCAACTCGTCAATATCGAGCGGAAAAGGTTTTCCCGGCATCGGGATATCGGGCTGGCCATTTTCGTGATGGGTCCCTTGATCGTGGCGACCCTGGCCATGCTTTCGGTGCATTCGGCCGCCAGGGCCCTGGTTGAAGCGCAGGCCGACCGCCTGATTGTCCAGAACGTCATGATGACCTTCGAGTTGGGCCTGGTCATCGCGTTGGCGTTCGCCCTGCGCAAGAACCGGAACCTGCACGGCGCGTTCCTGATGAGCTCTTCCCTGATGTTCTTGGGAATCGCACTGTTCTTTTCCCTGCTGAGCTTCGTTCCGCAGTTCAGGATCGAGGGGCCTGAGACCTTCTATCGATTCGGCACCGCCGCGGCGGCCGCCGGGCTTGTCATCGCCGTGCTCGGGACCGCCTTCTTTCTCAGGAACCGGCGCCATGGCTGGCCGTGGCTGTTGGTGGGCCTGGTGTTTTTCATCAACGAAGCCATCAATGCGCTCATGCGCAAGTACGGCGGCCTGCAGCCCTTGACCGAGTTCGTCGGGTCGTTCAACGAGAACGGGGCGTTCGGGGTGGCCTTGGTCGGATTTTCTGCCCTGCTGTCGGTGGCCTGGCATGCGGGAAAGAATAAAGGGCAATCCTAGGCAAGCGGTGGTTCCTGCGTCCCCTTGGTTCTGTTACTTTTTCTCAATCCCACCGGCCGTGAGACCCCCATGCCCGAGGCACCGCGCCCAGCCGTCCTGCTAGCCCGCGCGGCCTTGGGCGTCGGCCTGGCTGCCAGCGCCCTGGGTGCCTGGCTGGTTTACCAGGACATCCGGCGCGACGCCGCGCACCAGTTCGGATTCGCGGCAGACCAGGTGACGCAAAAGATCGGCGCGAGGCTGCGCGCTTACGAACTAATCCTGCGTGGAGCAGCCGGACTGCACTTGGGCAGCGACGCCGTGAGTCGCGAAGAATGGCGGCGCTTCGTCGAAGAGCTTCATGCCGACGAACTGGTGCCAGGCACCGCGGGCATCGGGTTTGCAGTGGCGATTTCGCCTGAGCAGCTCGCTTTGCATGAGTCGGCCGTCCGCGCAGAGGGTTTCCCGGACTACCGCGTAAAGCCCGAGGGGCCGCGCGAACATTACAGCGCCGTCGTTTTCCTTGAGCCTTTCGAGGGCCGAAACCTGCGGGCCTTTGGCTATGACATGTATTCCGAACCGGTCCGGCGCGATGCCATGTCACGGGCCCGCGACACCGGCCACGCGGCGCTGTCGGGCAAGGTCGTGCTGTTGCTGGAGCAGGACACCGATGTGCAGGCCGGCACGCTGATGTATGTGCCCGTCTATCGCAACGGCAGACCGACCGATTCCATCGAGCAGCGCCGCGAGGCTTTGATGGGCTGGGCCTACAGCCCTTACCGGATGAATGACCTGATGTCGGGCCTGCTGAAGAACTGGCAGACCAAGGAAGGAAGCTTCCTGCAGCTTCGCATCTACGATGGCAGCGCACCGGACCCCGATCGGCTGCTGTTCGACAGCGCCAACGCCAATGGCGGCGGACTGGGCGACGGTGGCCCCGCCACGCACCGGACCCTGGATTTCCACGGCCACGCCTGGTGGCTTGGTTTCCACCGCAGCAGCAGGGCACCTGCTCCGAGCTACCTGCCCGCATGGGTGACATTGGCCGGCGGCGCGGCGCTGAGCGGGCTGCTGTTCGGGCTGCTGATGTCGCTGGCACGGACCCGCGAGGGCGGCCTGCAGCTCGCCCATACAATGACCGAGACGATACGGCGCAGGGAGAAAGATCTCGAGGAAAGTGAGTTCCGCTGGCGCTTCGCGCTGGAAGGCTCGGGCGACGGCCTCTGGGACTGGAACCTGGACCACGGCACGGTCTGGTTCTCGCATCGTTTCGAGCAGTTGCTCGGCTTCGGCCCCGGCGAACTCGAGCATCGGCTGGACGCGTGGTCCGATCGCATCCATCCCGACGACCGCGTGCGCAAGTTCGCCGCCGTCAACGATTATCTGGAGGGCCGCAGCCCGACCTATGCCTGCGAGCACCGCCTGCGCCACAAGGACGGCCACTACCTCTGGGTGCTCGACCGCGGCATCGTCGTTGACCGCAGCCAAACGGGTGCGCCGCGCCGGATGATCGGCACCCTTGCCGACATTAGTCAGGACAAGGCGCTGGAGGCTTCGCTTCGGCGAAGCCGGGCCGAACTGGAGGACGCGCAGCGCATTGCCCGCTTCGGCAGCTGGACCCTGGACAAGGCCAGCAGGCAGGTCGCCTGGACACCCGAGGTGTTCGAGATGCTGGGCCTGCCGGTGGACCCCAGCGGCCAGGCGCCTTCGTTCGAAACCCACCACCGCTATTTCACCCAGGACAGCTTCCAGGCATTGAGTGCCTCCGTGGAACAAATGCTGGCGGGCGGGACCGCCAACGAGCTCGAGCTGGAATTCATAAGCGCCGACGGCCGCCACGGCTGGATGCAAGCGCGCGGCGAACGGATGCGCGCCGCCGATGGCAGCGTCACCGGGATCCATGGCGTCGTCGCCGACATCACCGAACGCAAACAGGCGGCTTTGCGGCTGGAGCAATCGAACCGGCTTTATACGGCGTTGAGCGAGTGCAACTGGGCGATCGTGCACTGCGCGAACCAGGATGAACTGCTGGAGCGCGTCTGCGACGTGCTGGTGCGCCACGCTGGCTTCCATACCGCGTGGGTCGGCCGGATTGATCCGGCCAGCGGCCAGGTGCATCCGGCCTGCGCGCGCGGCGAAGGCGCCGGCACCGTGGGTGAGGTGGCGGTGTCGGTGGATCCGGGCGAGATGGCGGGACGCGGCCCGATCGGCATCACGGCGCGCGAATTGCGCCCGGTCTGGATCGACGAATTCGGCGGCGACGACAGGTTGGCCGACTGGCAGGCCATCGGCAGCCACTTTGGGTGGCGTACCGCCGCCTTCCTGCCGCTGCTGCGCGACCGCAAGCCGTTTGCGGTGCTGACCCTGTTCTCAACCCAACCGGGCTTGGGCAACGCGGACACCCGCCAGTTGGTGGAGCAGATCGTTTCAAACGTCAACTTCGCACTGGACAGGCTGGGCATCAGATCCGACGCCCAGGCGTTCCGGAAGCTGCAGCAAGATAGCCAGGAGCGCTTCCGCATCCTGGTGGATGCCTCGCGCATCGGTGCGTTCATCGTGCAGGACGGCGTGATCCGCTATGCCAACCCGCGCGCCGGTGAACTACTCGGCGTACCGGGCCCCGATGCGCTGATCGGGCGCCGATTGGATGAGCTGGCCGAACCCAGCCATCGCGAAGTGATTGGTCAGGCGCTGGACGACCTGACCCATGGCCGGGCCCGGGCGATCAACAAAGTGATCAGCGCGGAGCGGCCGGACGGAAGCCGCGTCGCCATCGGCATCAATGCCACCCTGGCCAGCGAAGGCGAACATGCCCCGGTGCTGGGGCTGATCGAGGACACCGCGATCAACCCGGCGGCGGGCGGCGCCTAGCCTCGTGTTCATCCACCCCAGCCATCGCAAGGAAGCCAGCGCAAGCTTCGTGACGCTGTCCGTGATGTTGCTGGCGCTGTTGGCCGTGATCTTGCTGCCCTTCTTCACACCCGGCGTTCCCCTGTCCTTCTACCTGCCGGCTCACAGCGCGCTGGAGATGTTTGCGGTCGCCGTGTCGGCGATGATATTCGCGCTGGGCTGGAGCGCCCAGTTGCTGCGGCCCTCGCGGCGCACGCTCTGGACCGGCTGCCTGTTCCTGGGCGTGGCGGTGTTCGACCTGTCCCACACGCTGTCGCTGACCGGCATGCCGGCCTTCCTGGGCCCCAACACCCACGACAAGACGCTCTACTTCTGGCTGTTCGCACGCAGCCTGGCGGCGATGGCGGTCCTGGTGGCCGTGCTGATGCCCAACGAAAGCGCACCGGCGACGCCGCGCGTCGGCTCCCTGGCGATCGCGCTGTCCGTCATCGCGCTGGGGCATGCACTGGTGATGGGGCGGATGGATCTGCTGCCGCCGCTTTTCGTCACTGGCCAGGGGCTGACCTCGACCAAGCTGGCGGTTGAGCTGGTGCTGGTGCTGGCTGCGCTGGCCGCGCTGGTGTTGCTGCTGCTGGAGCTGCGCAAACCGCGCGTCCGGCACACCGGCGCCCTGCTCGGCGCCGCCGGCGCCAGCGCCATGAGCGGCTATTTCTTCGCCAGCTACGGCAGCATCAACGACGCCTACGCACTGGCCGGGCATGTCTTCAAGGTCGTGGCCTACCTGTTCCTCTATCGCGCGCTTTTCCTCGAGGCCGTGCGTACCCCCTATGCCGAACTCGGGGCCTCGCAGGCCAACCTCGCGGCTACGCTCCACACCCTGCCCGACCTGCTGTTCGAGATGGACGTCGAGGGCAACTACCTCGTTATCCACGCCAACGGGGAAGAGGACCTGCTGGCACCCGCGCAACAGCTGGTGGGTCGAAACCTGCGCGACGTCATGCCCGAGGCGGCGGCCCAGGCGTGCCTGGCCGCGATCATCGAGGCGCGCCGCCACGGCCGCAGCACCGGAACGCGCATCGAGCTGGAGGTGCCCGCCGGGCGGCGACACTATGAACTGTCGGTCACACGCAAACCTGTCGGAAAGGCAGGTGAGCTGCACTATCTTGTGCTCTCGCGCGACGTCACCGGGATGGTCGAGAAGCAGGCCGCGATCGAGCAAGATGCGCGCCTCAACCAGGTCCTGCTTGCGTTGCCGGTGAAGGCGGAGGCGCTGGGAGAAGCCGGTTTGCTCCAGCATGCCGTCGGGCTCATCGAGCGGCTGAGCGACAGCAGCATGGCCTTCGTTTCCGCCGTGGACGAAAGCCGCGACACGCTCGAGATGCTGGCCTGGTCGCATGAGGGCATCGCCGGCGCCCGGCCGGAAGGACTCGCCACCCACCTGCCGTTGGCGCGGGCCGGCCGCTGGGCAGACGCCGCGCGGCAGCAACGGCCCGTGCAGCTGGACCAGGCAGGGCTGGCCAACGATACGCAAGGCCTCCCCGAAGCCTGGCCGTCGCCAAAGCGGCTGCTGGTGATACCGGTGCTCGACGGAACAACCGTCCGGCTACTGCTGGGCGTGGGCGACCAAGCCGCAGCCTACACTTCGCGCGATATCGAGGCACTGCAGATGGTGGGTGACGCGCTCTGGCAGATCACCACCCGCATCCACAACGGCCGGCTGCTGCATGAAAAGCAGGAGGAGATGGACCACTTCTTCCAATCCGACCTTGACTTGTTCAGCCTGGTGGACGCCAAGGGCATGTTCCTGCGCGTGAACCATGCCTGGGAAAACCTGCTGGGCTATCCCTCCGAACGCCTCGCCGGTCGCCGCCTGCTTGATTTCGTGCACCCGGACGATCGCGACACCACCGCCGCCGCGCTGGCGTCGTTGGATGGCCGCGAGGACCGCGTCGAATTCGGCAACCGCTACCTGTCGAAGGACGGCACCTACCGCCACATGGAGTGGCGTGCCCGCTCCCGCGGCCAGCGGCGGTACCTGACGGCCCGCGACGTGACCGAGCGCCGGCAGCAGGAGGCCACCATCCAGCGGCTGTCGTCGGCGGTGTCGCAGAGTCCGGCAGCGATCATCATGACCGACGCAAAGGCGCGCATCGAATACGTCAACCCGGCCTTCACCCACATCAGCGGCTACCAGCCCGAGGAAGTGCTGGGTAAAAACCCGCGTTTCCTGCGCTCCGGCCGCACACCGGACGCCACCTATGCCGAAATGTGGGGCCACTTGCGCCGGGGCCTCGCCTGGCAGGGTGAACTCGTGAACCGGCGCAAGGACGGGCAAGAATACTTCGAGCTGGCGCACATTTCCCCGGTCCGCGATGTCAGCGGTACGGTCGTGGCCTACCTGGCGCACAAGGAGGACATCACGGCCCGGCGTGCCGCGGCCGAGCGCATCCAGCAGCTCTCCCACTACGACCAGCTGACCGGCCTGCCCAACCGCACCCAGTTCGAGGAGCGCTTCCAAGAGATCCTGGAAGCCGCGGCCAAGTCACACGGCACCGCCGCCCTGCTTTGGCTGGACCTTGACAACTTCAAGGCGGTGAACGACTCGCTGGGCCATGACGTCGGCGACCTGCTGCTGCGCGAAATGGCCAACCGATTGCGCATCCAATTGGGCGAACACGACCTGGCCTCGCGCCAGTCGGGGGACGACTTCACCGTCCTGATGCCCGGCGCCGCTCAGGCCGAGGCCGCAGCGATGGCCGCACGCGTGCTGGAGGCGCTGCAGGCACCGGTCCAGCTGGGCAAGGATGAGCTGATCATGAGCGGCTCTATCGGCATTGCGATGTATCCCAGTGACGGCGCCAACGTGGCCGCGCTGGGGGCCTGCGCGGAGGCAGCCATGTACCGGGTGAAGAAGGAGGGCCGCAACTCCTTCCGCTTCTTCGCGCCCGCCATGCAGGAGTACACGGCGCGCACGCTGGCGCTGACCACGGCGCTCAAGTACGCCATTGCCCGCAACGAGCTGCGGCTGGCCTACCAGCCCCAGTACTCTCTGGTCACCGGCGAACTGCTCGGTGCGGAGGCGCTTCTGCGCTGGCGCAGCCCGCAGTGGGGCGACGTGTCGCCCGGCGAATTCGTGCCGCTGGCCGAGGCCAACGGCCTGATCGTGGGCATCGGCGAATGGGTGATGCGCACTGCGGCCAGGCAGCTCCGGGAATGGCAGAACGCCGGACTTGACGGGCTGACGGTGGCGATCAACCTGGCGGCCGCCCAGTTCGCCCAGCCCAACCTGCTCGACACCGTCCGCGGCATAGCCGCCCAAGCTGGGGTCGAGACACGCTGGCTGGACCTGGAGCTGACCGAGGCGGTGGCCCTGCGCGACCCCGAAGGCGCACGCCTCACCATGGAGGCCCTGCACCACGCAGGCTTCAAGCTGTCCATCGACGACTTCGGCACCGGCTACTCGTCCATGAGCTACCTCAAGCGCTTCCCTGTGGACAAGCTCAAGATAGACCAGTCTTTCGTGCGCGAACTCGCGGCGGGCGGGCGCGACGTGGCCATCATCAGCGCCATCGTGCAGTTGGCGCACAGCCTGGGCATGAGCACGATCGCCGAAGGCGTGGAAACGGCCGAACAGCTCGCCCTGCTCAAGGCCAAGGGCTGCAACGAGATCCAGGGCTACTTCTACAGCAGGCCGCTGGAAGCCGAAGCCTTCGCCGAGTTCGCCGCGGGGCGGCGGCAGCCGCACCCGGCTGCCCCGGACTCCTCGCCCGAATGACTTCCCGGTAAATCAACACGGCTCGGCAGGTAACTTGGCCTCGTGGCGCCTACTGACGCCCGCTTCGTTGCCGCTGGTCCTGGCGGCCAGGGGTCAACTGGAAACCGATCGATTCAGGCCCGCGTGCCCGCCGGCTTCAGTCCAACGAACAGGGCAATGGCAACCGCCGACAGCCCGGCGGCCAGCGAAAACACCAGCGCGGATGACGTGGCCCCCAGCAGGGCGTTGGAGGCGCCTGCCACGCTGGTGAAGAAGACCGCGAACACCGGGAAGATCATCTCGGAACTGAGATCGGTCGGCAGGCTGACGAAGCCCAGCTTCAAGACGTCGGGCGGCAGCCGGTCCGACGGCAGGGTCATTATCACGGAACAGCTGCCGGCGGCGACCCGCCAACCAGGAGTGAACTTAGCGGGTATGGATGCCGGTGTGCCTCGCACGTTGTGTTGCCGGTAGACGAGAACTAACAACTAGCTAAGCATGTAGTACCGGAGATGGAGTGCTCTCGGACGGGGGTTCAACTCCCCCAACCTCCACCAAACACGACAACGCCACCTTCGGGTGGCGTTGTCGTTTGTGGCCGTTTTGGTCGCGCCAGGCCGTTCTAGGGTAGAGCCGCATCGAAATGATCTGCTCATCGGTAAATCGCTTCTTCATGGAGCTCGCCTTGCCTGTTAAGGGTAGAGAACTCACTATCCGAATGGCTACACGTTTCGTCTCAGGTCAATGCAGCTTCGCCAATCGGAGACATGCAAATGAAGTATCGAGTCATCGCACTACTTCTAATATGTGGTTTCTACAGTAGCGCCTGCTTGGCCAAGGATGACAAAAAAGCAGGTGACATTCCGCCGCCGTGCGAAATACCTGACTATAAAGGCGTCACGCCCAGCGAATCAGCCGCGAAAGGCAAAGCATATCACGAATGCCTGAAAAATCGTTCACTCATGATCCGCGAAAATGCCGCCAAAGATAAGGCGGAAAAAGCACGGAACCGCACTGGTGGACAACAACGCGGAAGCGGCGCAAGTGATGACGAAAAGAAAAAAGCGCGCGAAGAGCAGCAACGACAGCGTCGCGAACTAGAAGAGGCCAAGAAAAAAGAACGCCAGGAACAGCTACGCCAGCGGCAAGAAGCGGATGCCGCCAAGAAGAAGGAACGTCAAGAACAATTAAGGCAGCGTCAAGAAGAAGAAGCTGCAAAGAAAAAAGCGCGCGAAGAAAACATGCCGCGCTGATTGTCCTGATTTGGCTAGCCATGCCCTGGTCGCGATGCCCGGGGCATGGCCGTCTTCAGCGACCGCTACTCCGAGGTCTTGCCGTCGAAGTGCTCGGTGTCGGCTTCGGCGTCGGCGCGCGTGTGGTGCGCCACGCCATCGCGATGGTTGGGCGGTGAGTAAATCGTGTAAAGCTTGAGCGGCCCGATTCCGGTATTGATGATGTTGTGCCTGGGTCCCGCGGGAACCAGCACGGCGTAGCCGGCTTTGATCGCCGTACGAACCCCGTCCAGCACGACCTCGCCAGTGCCCTGTTCGACCCGGAAGAACTGGTCGAGCTTGTGCACCTCGGCGCCGATTTCCTCCCGGGGCTTGAGCGCCATCACCACCAGCTGGCAATGCTGGGCCGTATAAAGCACCTGACGGAAATCCTCGTTGCGCGTGGCGATGCTCTCGATGTCTTCCACGTAGCCTTTCATGCGGACCTCCTAGCGTTTGTTCGCCGGCGCCATGGGCAGCCAGATCTCGTTGCGACGCATGAACCACGGCATGAACGGGGCGTTGTAGCGCGAGTACACCGGCTCGCCCGTCCAGGCCAGGTCGGCAGCGCGCATGGCCGCCTTCAGCTTGGCCAGGTGTTGGGCGTCGTTCTTCGCCGACCAGAAGCCCGAATAGCGGATGACGGCCACCCGCGCCGGAACCACATCGCGCAGCTGCACGCGAGCGTCCAGGGGCTCGGGCGCACTGGCCACGGTGACGCCCCGGGGCAGCACGAACTGCACCAGGAAGCCGCCGGGCGCGACGGTTTGCGTGACGGGGGCGGTCATCTCCAGCTTCACCGGCGCGGCCGTCTGCGTGACCGGCGCGGTCATCGCGAATTTCCGCTCGCCCTTGTTCTTGCCGAAGATATAGCCCGCCAGGATAGGGAACGCCTGCCCGCCCGCTTTGCCCGCCGGGCCGGGCACCACCACCTCGGCCACCGCGTAGGCGGCGTATTGGCGCACCTCGATGTCCGCGAGCTCGCGAACGACCTGATACTCGGGCTCTTCCGTGGCGTGGCTGGACATGGAGACGGTGCTCAAGGCGAGGATCAAGAGGGCGGCGGCGCCGAACGCGGCGGCGGGGTGGCGAGGCAGTCGGGGCGGGCTGGTTTTCATCGGATCATGGTCTCATCAGTCCAGCATCACACTCAAATCCGCGCCCGCTGCTCTCTACTTCGGGAAGTCCGCGGCGCGGGCCACGGCCTCGCCTGCCGCGAAGTCCTGGCGCAAATGCTCAAGCTTGGCCATCGCGCCCTCGAAAGCGTCGTTGCCGAGCAGCAGGTGGTGCGGCGGGTGGCCTGATGCCACCGCCTCGACGATCGCCTTGGCGCCGCGCACGGGGTCGCCCGGCTCGTCGCCGGTTGATTTGCGCAGCGCGGCTCGAACCTTGCCGGCCGTGGCGCTGTAGTCGTCGATCTGGATCGCGCTCTCGTTGGCTGAACGGCCCGCCCAGTCGGTGCGGAAGCCGCTGGGCTCCACCACCATCACCTGGATGCCCAGCGGCTCGACTTCGTGGCGCAATGCCGCCGAAAGGCCCTCAACGGCGAACTTGGTCGCGTTGTAGTAGCCCAGCGCCGGGAAGCCACGCAGCCCCGCCAGCGAGGAAAGATTGACGATGCAGCCGGACCGCTGCTTGCGCATCCCGGGCAGCACGGCCCAGATCATGCGGCCGGTGCCGAACACGTTGACGTCGAACATCTTGCGCACCTCGGGCTCTTCGCTTTCCTCCACCGCGGCGAAGTAACCAATGCCGGCGTTGTTGACCAGCACGTCGATGCGGCCGAAGCGGGCCAGCGTGGCCTGGATCGCCGCCTCGGCCTGGTCAGGCCGGGTCACGTCGAGCTCGAGCACCAGCACCTGGTCGGTGGCGCCAAGGTCTTGCAATTTCGACGGGTCGCGCGCGGTGACGACGGTACGGTATCCGCGCTCGATGCACTGCTTGGCCAACTCCAGGCCGAAGCCCGTGGAGCAGCCGGTGATGAGCCAGACCGGCGGCTCGGTGACGGGTGTCTTGCTGGGGGAAGTGTTCATTCAATGTCCTTGTCGTTTAAACCGGAGCCGGGAAATGCCCGGTGCGCACGAGCTTCTTGTTGACGAATTCCTGGATGCCCATGTTGCCCAGTTCTCGCCCGTAACCTGAGTGCTTGATGCCGCCGAAAGGTAAATCGGCATCAGTCCAGTTGATGTTGTTGACGAACATCATCCCGGTGTCGACCCGGCTTGCCACGCGCTTGCCGCGCGCTTCGTCCCGCGTCCAGACCGAGCCCGCGAGGCCAAAGTCGGAATCGTTGGCCAGTGCGATCGCCTCGTCCTCGGTCTTCACGCGATAGAAGGACACCACCGGGCCGAAGAACTCATCGCGGAACGCGGGGTTGCCCGGCTGGATGTCGGTCAGGATCGTGGGCTGCATGAACCAGCCGGGACGGTCAATGCGCTTGCCGCCCAGCAGCAGCTTGGCCCCTCCCTTCACGGCGGCGTCCACCTGTGCCAGCAGCTGCAGCAGCGCGGCCTCCGTGGACAGCGGGCCGTGCGTGGTGGTTTCCAACATCGGGTCACCGGGCTGCAGCGCTTCCAGCGCCGAGGTGAACTCCGCCAGGAACGCGTCGGCGACCTCTTCGAGCACGATGAAGCGCTTGGCCGCGCAGCAGGTCTGGCCACAGTTGTACATGCGGCCCCAGACGGCCCACGGGATCACCTGGTCCATGTCGGCGTCTTCGAGCACGATGAAGGCGTCGCTGCCGCCCAGCTCCATGGTGGATTTCTTCAGGTTCTGTCCGGCGCGGGCGGCGACGCTGCGCCCGGCGCCCAGGCTTCCCGTCAGCGCCACGCCCTTGACGCGCGGGTCGTCGATCACGCGGTCGGACTGTTCGTAGGAAATCACCAGGTTCGTGTAGGCACCGACCGGCGCGCCGGCATCGAGCAGCAGCTTCTCGAAGGCGATGGCGCACTGCGGAACGCAGCCGGCGTGCTTGACCACCAGCACATTGCCGGCCATCAGCTGCGGGCCGGCCACGCGGGCCAGCTGGTAGTAAGGGAAGTTCCAGGGTTCCACGCAGAACAGCACGCCCAGCGGCGAGCTTTCCATGTGCGCCTCGCCGGCCGCGGGATGCAGCGTGGTCGGTGCGAGGAATGCCTCGGCATGCTCGGCGTAGTACGCCAAAATGTCCGCGCTGAACTTCACCTCGCCGCGCGCCTCGCCGATGCGCTTGCCCATTTCCAGCGTTTCGAGCCGGGCGAAGTCATCGACATGGGCGTGCATCAGGGCGGCCGCCCTGTTGAGGATGACTGCCCGATCGGCGTAGCTCATCTGCTTCCAACTCTGGAAGCAGGCCTGGGCGGCCGCCAGCGCGTCATCAAGCTGGGCATTGCTGATGTGCTCGAAGCTCTTGAGCACGTTGCCGTCATTGGGGTTGATGCTTTGGTAAGACACTGGGGATGTCGTCCTCAGGTAGTGGCGGCGTGGCTGGGCGAATCCGCCAGGGTGGGATAGTCGGTGTAACCCTTGGCACCTGGCGTATAAAAAGTGTCCTTGTCAGGCGGGTTCAGCGGGGCGTCCTCGCGCAGCCGCGCCACCAGGTCCGGGTTGGCCAGGAAGGGGCGGCCGAAGGCAATCAGGTCACCGCGCTGGTCTACCAAGGCCTGTTCGGCGCTGGCGTGGTCGAAGCCACCCGACAGGATGAACAGGCCGTCGAAGCCGGCACGCAGCGCCAGCTTGAAATCGACGGGCACGGGCGGCGCGCCCATCGCCGAGTGATCCACCAGGTGGATGTAGAGCAGGCCCAGCTGGGAAAGCGACCGTGCCAGCGCCAGGTACTGCGCCCGCACCTCCGGAAACTCGCCGGTGCCGTTGAACACGCCAAAGGGCGACAGCCGGATGCCGACCCGGTCGCGACCGATGGCGGCGACCGTGGCGCGCGCAACTTCAAGCGCAAACCGGTTGCGGCCTTCGATGCTGCCGCCGTAAGCGTCGGTGCGCAGGTTGATCAGCGGGCTGAGGAACTGCTCGATCAGGTAGCCGTTGGCGCCGTGTATTTCCACTCCGTCGAAACCGGCGTCCATCGCGAGCTTGGCGGATGCCGCGTGTTCTTCCACGGCATGGGCGATGTCGGCCGCGGACATTTCGCGCGGCACGCTGTGGGGCTGCATGCCAAGCGTATCGGTATACATCTCGCCGGGGCACACGGCGGCGCCAGGCCCGATCACTTCAGCGCCGGGCGGCAGGTTGTCGACATGCGCCACCCGGCCACAGTGCATGAACTGCACGAAGATCTTGCCGCCGGACTGGTCGCCGCGGGGTGCGTGGACCGCGCCAGTGGTGGCCTTCCAGGCGTCCACCTGGGCCTGGTCATAGAGCCCGGGGATGCGCGGGTAGCCCAGTCCGTTGGGGCTGGGCGACGTGCCCTCCGAGATGATCAAGCCGGCAGAAGCGCGCTGGCCGTAGTAGGTGGCCATCAGCTCGTTGGGCGTATGCGCCGGCGTGGCGCGGCTGCGCGTCAGCGGCGCCATCACCATCCGATTGGCAAGGTGCAGCGAGCGGGCGGAAAACTCGTCGAAGAGCATTCGGTTGGGTTCCTTGGCGGGGGCGGCGCCACAGGTGGCCATGCCGATAGGCAGCCAGCAAGGTCAGGGGGCGCTTCTTCCGACAGCCTGTACGCCGGGCGCCCGCCGGTCTGTTCGCTGGCGCACCGCGGGCGACCAGGGGGCGGGAAGATCGTGGCCCCACGCTGGCGTCCGTCATCATCCATTGCCCTGCAATCCGGACCGGAGTGTTCTCTACCGCACCGACTTCGAAATGCCGGCCGCCTAGCGTCGACGCAGCCGTTTGTCTTCGTTGATGACCGCTGAGTCACCCACCGGAGACCGTGGGCGAATGGGTGAAAGCACGCAAGGTCAAAGTGCGCGAAGACATCGTGTTCGGCCTTGAGAACGCACCCGAGGCGTTCATTGGACTGCTGGAGGGTAAAAACTTCGGCAAGTTGGTCATTAAGTTGGCCCGCGAATAAACCTTGCCGCCAGCCGGCAGAACCTCCGGAGAACGCCATGACCAAGATGAGAGCCGCCATATTCGTTGAACCCGGGCGCATCGTGATCGACGACAAGCCCATTCCCGAGGTCGGACCGCTGGATGCGCTGATGCGCGTAACCACCACCACCATCTGCGGCACCGATGTGCATATCCGCAAAGGCGAGTACCCGGTGGCCAAGGGCCTGACCATCGGCCACGAGCCGGTGGGCGTGATCGAGAAGCTGGGCTCCGCGGTGACCGGCTACCGCGAAGGACAGCGCGTCATAGCCGGCGCCATTACGCCCAGCGGCTGGAGCAACGCCTGCCTGTGCGGCCAAGCCTCGCAGGATGGCGCCGGCACCGCGCACGGCTTCAAGGCCATGGGCGGCTGGAAGTTTGGCAACACCATCGACGGCTGCCAGGCCGAGTACGTGCTGGTGCCCGATGCCATGGTCAACCTGGCGCCGGTGCCCGATGGCTTGAGCGATGAACAGGTGTTGATGTGCCCGGACATCATGTCCACCGGTTTCGGTGGCGCCGAGCGGGCGGGCATCCGCATCGGTGACGTGGTGGCCGTGTTCGCGCAGGGCCCGATCGGGCTGTGCGCCACGGCGGGCGCCAAGCTCAGCGGCGCCAGCGTGGTCATCGGCGTGGACCGGCTGCCTGACCGGCTGGCGATGTCGGGCAGGATGGGCGCCGACCACGTGGTGGACAGCAGCAAGGTCGACCCGGTCGAAGAGATTCTCCGCCTGACCGGCGGGCGCGGCGTGGATGTCGCCATCGAAGCCCTTGGCACGCAGGCCACGTTCGAGGCTGCGCTTCGCGTGCTGCGCCCGGGCGGCACCTTGTCCAGCCTGGGCGTGTACTCCACCGACCTGACGATTCCGCTCGGCGCGTTCGCCGCCGGCCTTGGCGACCACCGCATCGTCACTTCGCTGTGCCCCGGCGGCAAGGAGCGCATGCGCCGGCTGATGTCGGTGATCGAAGCTGGGCGGGTGGACTTCAGCGCCATGGTGACGCACCGCTACAAGCTCGACGACATCGAGGCGGCCTATGACCTTTTCAGCCACCAGCGCGACGGTGTGCTCAAGGTCGCGTTGACGCCATGACCCGCGAGCGCGAAAGCGTCCGCAAGTTCCGGCAGCGCTTCGAATCAGCCCGCAGGCGCGTCGCCCAGGAAGGCTGACGCGCTGGCGGCGGCGGCATCCACCGCGGTCTTGGCGGACATCAACTTGGCCTGGCTGGCGGTCAGGCCAGCCTGGGCGGCGTTGATCTCGGCGCGCACGGCGGTCACGGCCGCCGTGGCCGCATCGGCCGCGGCGCGGTCAGCGTCCACCTGTTCACGCGTGACCTTGCCCCGGGCCGCCTGGGCTTCGGTGCCGGCAAGCTGCTTTTCGGCGTCCATCCGGCCCTGGTCGGCCAGGTCCAGGTGGCTGCGGGCGGTCGCCAGCTTGGCCTGCGCACTGTCCAACGAGGCGCGAGCGGCCTGCACGGCCGATACGGCGGTCTCGAGCCGGGCCTGGACCTGGGCGCGCTGCCCGGGCGTGCCTTCCTGGGCCAAAGCCGGGGTTGCGGCGGCGCACAGCGCGATGGCAAGCAGCCAGGGTGCAGGGTAGCGAAGTGAGGTCATGTTCACGCAGGCTCCGGGTGCTGTCGTCTTCAGCCCCGAGTCTAGCGCCTGCCCGCCCTGCCTCGCCAACCCTTGCCTGCATCACCCCGGATGGGGCAAAAAGGAAGGCATGAAGAACATCGAAACGGTTGACATCGCCATCGTCGGGGCTGGATCCGCTGGGCTGGCGGCCTTGCGCCAGGTGCGCAAGCGCACGGAAAGCTTCGTCATCATCAACGACGGAGCCTACGGCACCACCTGCGCGCGGGTGGGCTGCATGCCGTCCAAGGCGCTGATCGAGGCGGCGCACGCCTTCCATGCCCGCAAGCGGCTGGACACCTTCGGCATCCGCGGCGGCGAAGCGCTGTCGGTGGACCTGCCAGCGGTGATGGCGCGCGTGCGTGCGTTGCGCGACTTTTTCGTCGCCGGCGTGGTCAAGGCCACCGACGCGCTGGACGAGCGCAGCATCGCCGGCCGGGCGCGCCTGCTGGGTCCCGGCCACCTGGCCGTGGGCGAGCGTGAGTTCCGGGCCAGGCACATCATCCTGGCCCCCGGCTCGCACCCGATCGTGCCCGAGCCGTGGCGCGCGTTCGGTGACCGGGTACAGACCAGCGACAGCATTTTCGAACTCGACACCCTGCCCCCGCGCATGGCCGTGATCGGCCTGGGCGCTCTGGGCATCGAGTTCGCGCAGGCGTTGGCGCAGCTGGGCATCGAAGTGACGGCGTTCGGCCGCGGCACCCGGCTGGCCGGCCTGACCGACGACAAAGTGAATGCCGCGATGCGCGCCGTGCTCGACCAGGAGCTCACGCTGTGCACCGACGGCGACGCGGAGCTGAGCGAAGCCGACGGCGGCATCGCCGTGAGCGCGGGCAACACCCGGGTGGTGGTGGACAAGGTGCTGGTAGCCATTGGCCGCCGGCCCAACCTGCAGGGCATCGGGCTGGAGTCGCTGGGCGTCGAACTGGACGCGCGCGGCATGCCGCCCTGGGACCCGACCACCACGCGCATCGGCGACCTGGACGTGTTCCTGGCCGGCGACGCCAACGACCACGCCGCGCTGCTGCACGAAGCGGCCGACGAAGGTTATATCGCCGGCTTCAACGCCGGGGCCGACGAACCCACCTGCTTCACCCGCCGCACCCCCATCGGCATCGTGTTCGCCGAGCCGGGCATCGCCACCGTAGGCCAGCGCCACGCCGACATCGCGCCGGGCACGGCCTTCGAGGGTGAAGTGGATTTCAGCCACCAGGGCCGCTCGCGCGTTGCGCAGCGCAATGTCGGCCTGCTGCGGATCTATGCCGCGCGCGACGGCGGCAAGCTGCTGGGCGCCGAGATGTGCGCGCCCGCCGCCGAACACATGGTGCACCTGCTGGCGCTGGCCATCGACCAGGGGCTGGGCGTGCAGGACCTGCTGCGCCTGCCCTTCTATCACCCCGTGATTGAAGAGGGCCTGCGCACGGCGCTGCGCGACCTGGCCCGCCACTACCCGACGGACCCCTCCGACCTCGCCTCATGCCCGTCGTCCAAGGCCGAAGCGCTGAGCTGAGCCTCAGGCCGACTTCTTCAGCGACAGCGCATTGATGCAGTAGCGCAGGCCGGTGGGCGCGGGGCCGTCGGGGAACACGTGCCCCAGGTGTCCGTCGCAGGTGCTGCAGGTGTTCTCGATGCGCTGCATGCCGTGGCTGTCGTCGCCGATGTAGCTCACCACGTTGTCCTTCAGCGGCTGGGTGAAGGAAGGCCAGCCGCTGTGCGACTCGAACTTGGAAGTGGCGTCGAACAGCGGCGTGCCGCAGCCGGCGCATTCGTAGATGCCGGGCTCATGCAGGCCGCACATTTCGGAGCTGAAGGCCCGCTCGGTGCCGGCCTGGCGCATCACCCGGAACGCGTCGGCGCCCAGCAGATCGAGCCACTGCTCCGGGGTTTTCTCCACGCGGTGGTCGGGGGCTGGGTTGCCCTTGGCGGCGCGTTCAAGGGCAAGCTTCCAGGTGTGCATGCGGGACTCCGGTGCGGGGGGACGGGCACGATATGGCGTCGCCGGCGGCGACAATCAACCGCTGCGCCGGCTCAGGCCACGTACACCGTCTTGATGTTCATGAACTCGTGGATGCCGTGCTCGGCCAATTCACGGCCATAGCCCGAAGTTTTGGTGCCGCCGAAAGGCAACCGCACGTCGCTGCGCACGATGGAGTTGACGAAGCAGGCGCCGGCCGTAATCAGGCGCACGGCCGCCTCGCCGCGTGCGGCGTCGCGGGTCCAGACGCTGGCGCCCAGGCCGAAGGCGGTGTCGTTGGCGATGCGCAGCGCATCGGCTTCATCCCGGGCGCGGATGATGCTGGCCACGGGCCCGAACAGCTCTTCGTCATAGGCCGGCATGCCCGGCACCACGAAGTCGAGGATGGACGCCGGGTACAGCGTGTCGCCCTCGCCCGGCTTGCAGCCCAGCAGCGGCATCGCGCCTTGGGCGATGCTGGCCTGCACCTGCTTGTGCAGTTCGTCGCGCAGGTCGGCGCGGGCCATGGGCGCCAGGTCGGTGTCGTCTGACGACGGGTCGCCGGGGACGAGCTTCGCGCTGGCCTCGACGAAGCGGCGCACGAACTCATTGGCTACGGCATCCACCACGATGAAGCGCTTGGCCGCGATGCAGGTCTGCCCGGCGTTGCCAAAGCGCGACGCCACCGCCATGGGCACGGCCTGGTCGAGGTCGGCGTCGTCCAGCACCACGAACGGGTCGCTGCCGCCGAGTTCAAGCACGCATTTCTTGAGGTGCTTGCCGGCCGTAGCCGCGACCGAGCGGCCGGCCCGCTCGCTTCCGGTGAGCGTGACGGCCTTGATACGGGGGTCGCCGATCACCTCGGCGGTCTGCTCACTGTCGATGTGCAGGACGGTGAACACGCCGGCCGGGACGCCTGCGGCGGTCAGCACGTCGGCAATGGCGTCGGCGCAGCGAGGCACGTTGGTGGCGTGCTTGAGCACGGCCACGTTGCCGGCCATCAGCGACGGCGCCAGGAAACGAAACACCTGCCAGAGTGGGAAATTCCACGGCATGATCGCCAGCACGCAGCCGATGGGCTGGTAGCTGACGTAGCTGCGCGCGGCGTCGGTGCTGATGGCCTGGTCGGCGAGATAGCGACCGGCGTTGTCGGCGTAGTACTCGCAGCCGGCGGCGGACTTCTCGATTTCCGTCAGGGCCTCGCGGCGCAGCTTGCCCATGTCGCCGGTCATCAGCGCGGCGATGGCGTCGCGCCGCACCCTCAGCACGGCCGCCACGTTGCGCAGGCAGGCGCCGCGGTCGGCCAGGGGCAGCGCCGACCAAGCGGTAAACGCACGGTCGGCTGCAGCCAACGCCGTTTCGATTTCAGCCTTGCCTATGTTCTCGTGCAGGCGCACTTCGCCGGTGAAGGGGTCGCGGTTCTCGATGCTCATGTCTCAACCTTCCTGCAGCGCCATCTGCATGTCGCGCTGGCGCTTCTTTTCGTCACGGGTCATCAGCCACCAGCCGATCACCGCGGCGATGGACACCGCCAGGATCATCAGGGTGGCCAGCGCATTGATCTTCGGGCTCAGGCCCAGCCGCACCGACGAGAACACCTTCATCGGCAGCGTGGTGGACGAAGGGCCGGACACGAAGCTGGCGATCACCAGGTCGTCCAGCGACAGCGTGAACGCCAGCAGCCAGCCCGACACCAGGGCCGGGGCGATGATGGGCAGGGTGATCACGAAGAACACCTTCACCCGGTTCGCGCCCAGGTCCATCGCGGCCTCTTCCAGCGACCGGTCCAGCTCACCCAGCCGCGACGAGATCACCACCGTGACGAAGGCCATGCAGAAGGTGACGTGGGCGATCCAGATGGTGAGCATGCCGCGCTGCTCGCCGATGCCGATGATCGGCCCGATGGACACGAACAGCAGCAGGATGGACAGCCCGGTGATCACCTCGGGCATCACCAGCGGCGCCGTGATCAGCGCGCCGAACAGCGTCTTGCCGCGGAAGTCGCGGAAGCGCGTCATCACCATGGCCGACATCGTGCCCAGCACCACCGAGGCGCAGGCGGTCCAGAAAGCCACCTGCACGCTCACCCAGGCCGCCGACATCATCTGCTGGTCGCGGAACAGCTCGCCGTACCACTTCACCGAGAAGCCCGACCACACCGTCACCAGCCGCGACTCGTTGAACGAGTAAACGATCAGGCTGAGGATGGGCGCGTAGAGGAACACGAAGCCCAGCACCAGCATGGTCAGGGTGAACTTGGAGTTGCGCTGCTGGCTCATGACAGCCTCGCCTCCATTTCCCTGGACTGGTAGCGATGGAAGATCATGATGGGAATGATCAACAGCGCCAGCATCACGATGGCCACCGCCGAGGCCACGGGCCAGTCGCGGTTGTTGAAGAACTCCTGCCACAGCACCCGGCCGATCATCAGCGTATCGGCGCCGCCCAGCATCTCCGGGATCACGAACTCACCCACCACCGGGATCATCACCAGCATGGCGCCGGCGATGATGCCGGCCTTGGACAGCGGCAGGGTGATGCTGAAGAACGCCTTCCACGGCGGCGCACCCAGGTCGTTGGCGGCTTCGATCAGGCGGTGGTCGTGCTTGACCAGGTTGGCGTACAGCGGCAGCACCATGAACGGCAGGTAGGCGTAGACAATGCCGATGTAGACGGCCGTAGGCGTATGCAGGATCTGCAGCGGCTCGTCGATCAGCCCGAGGTTCATCAGGAAATTGTTGAGCAGGCCGTTGTTCTTGAGGATGCCCACCCAGGCGTAGATGCGGATCAGGAACGACGTCCACGACGGCAGGATGACCAGCATCAGCGCGATGTTGCGGTTGGCCGGCGACATGCGCGCGATGGAATAGGCGATGGGATAGCCCAGCAGCAGGCACAGGAACGTGGCGATGACCGCGATCTTGAGCGAGCTCAGGTAGGCGCTGACGTACAGGCTGTCGCGCACCAGGTACAGGTAGTTCGCGCCGTTCAGGCTCAGCCTCACGCTGTCGCCCACCCACTCCACCAGCGGCGTGTACGGCGGCATGGCGATGGCCGCACTGGCGAAGCTGATCTTGAGCGCGATCGCGAACGGCACGGCGAAGAACAGCAGCATCCACAGGTAGGGCACGGCGATGACCAGCCAGCGCGGCCCGGGCAGGCGCTTGCGTATCGAGGCGCCCAGCCGCTTCATGAGGTCAGCACCACGCCGGCCTGGTCGTCCCAGCTGAGCCAGACCGCATCGTTCCAGGTGAACTTTTCGCTGGCCCAGCGCTGGCTGTTGATCATGTTGGCCAGGATCTTGCTGCCGTTGGCCAGGCGCACGTGGAAGACCGAATGGCTGCCGAAATAGGCGATGTCCTCGATGATGCCCTGGACCTTGTTGTGCGGTTGGGCCGGCTCGTCCTTGCTGACGGCCACCTTCTCGGGGCGCAGCGCCAGCGCCACCTCCTGGCCCTCGAAGCCGGTAACGCCGTGACCGACGTAGGCCAGGCAGTCCAGCGCCGGGCTGGCGATGGTGATGAAGTCCTTTTCGTCGTCCTTGATCTTGCCTTCGATCAGGTTCACCGAGCCGATGAACTCGGCCGAGAACCGGCAGCTGGGCTGTTCGTAGATCTCGTCAGGCGTACCCAGCTGGCGGATCCAGCCCGCGTCCATGATGGCGATGCGGTGGGCCATGGTCATGGCCTCTTCCTGGTCGTGGGTGACCATGACGCAGGTAACGCCCAGGCGCTCGACGATGTTGCCCAGCTCAAGCTGCATCTGCGAGCGCAGTTTCTTGTCCAGCGCGCCCATGGGTTCGTCCAGCAGCAGCAGCTTGGGGCTCTTGGCGAGTGATCGCGCCAGCGCCACGCGCTGCTGCTGGCCGCCGGAAAGCTGGTGCGGCCGGCGCCGGGCGAATTTCTCCATCTGCACCAGCGAAAGCATCTCGGCCACCCGGCGGGTGATGTCGGCCTTGGGCATGCCGTCCTGCTTGAGGCCAAAGGCGATGTTCTGCTCGACGCTCATATGCGGGAACAGCGCATAGGACTGGAACATCATGTTGATCGGCCGCTCGTAGGGCGGCAGGTCGGTGATGTCCTGGCCGTCCAGGATCACCCGGCCCTTGGTGGGCTTCTCGAACCCGCCCAGGCAGCGCAGCAGCGTGGACTTTCCGCAGCCCGAAGCGCCCAGCAGGGCGAAGATCTCGCCCTTGCGGATGGACAGGCTGACATCGTCCACCGCCACGAAGCCGTCGAACTCCTTGCGCACCGATTCGATGCGCAGGTAGCCGTCGGCGCCGAGCATTTCGTTCTTGGGGGCGCCAGCCGGCGCGCCGTTGGGTACTGCTACCATCATCAAGCCCCGTCTCGTATTTGCCTGGGCCGTGACCCGGCGGTGATGCAAAAGCGCGGGGCGGGCCCTTCGGCCCGCCCCCTGCGGTTACTTGCCGGTCTTGAGCGTGGTCCAGTGGCGCGTGAACAGGCGGTCCACTTCGGGCGGCAGCACCGCCAGCGTATACAGGCCCTTCCTGGCCTCGGGCGTCGGGTAGATGCCCGGGTCGTCCAGGATGGCCTTGTCCACCATCGGCAGCGCCGCCTGGTTGGCGCTGGCGTAGGCCACGTAGTTCTGCACGCCAGCCATCACGTCCGGGCGCATCAGGTAGTCAATGAACAGATAGGCGTTGTCGATATTCTTGGCCCCCTTGGGGATGGCCAGCATGTCGAACCACATCGGCGCGCCTTGCTTGGGGATGATGTAGCTCACCTCCACGCCCTTGTCGGCTTCGGCGGCGCGCGCCTGGGCCTGGATGATGTCCCCCGACCAGCCGATGGCCACGCAGATGTCGCCGTTGGCCAGGTCGTTGATGTACTGGGACGAGTGGAAGTAGGTGATGGACGGGCGCAGCAGGGTGAGGCGGTCAACGGCCTTCTGGATGACGGCCGGGTCGAAGCTGTTGGGCTCTTCGCCCAGGTAGCCCAACATCGGCGGGATGATTTCCGACGGGGTGTCCAGGATCGCCACGCCACAGCCCTTGAGCTTGGCCAGGTTCTCGGGTTCGAACACCATCGCCCAGCTGTCGAGCGGGAAATCATCGCCCAGCGCGGCCTTCACCTTCGCCACGTTGTAGCCGATGCCGGTGGTGCCCCACAGGTAGGGAACGCTGTGGGCGTTGTCGGTGTCGTTCTTGGCCAGCATGGCCATCATCTCGGGGTCGAGGTTGCCGTATTGGGTGAAGCGCGACTTGTCGAGCGGCTGGAACACCCCGGCCTGGATCTGGCGCGAAAGGAAGGTCAGCGACGGCACCACGATGTCATAGCCGGTGTTGCCGGCCAGGAGCTTGGCCTCCAGCACCTCGTTGGAGTCGAACACGTCGTAGGTGACCTTGATGCCGGTCTCCTTTTCGAAGTTGGCGATGGTGTCCTCGGCGATGTAGTCCGACCAGTTGTAGATGTTCAGGACCTTGGACGGCGCGGGCGCCGGTGCCGCGTCCGCTCCGGCATCCGGCGCGGGTTCTTTGCTGCAGGCGGCGGCAAGCAGTGCAGCCACCAGTACGGTCATCTTGAGCTTCATCACATATCCCCTTTTCAGTGAGTGAACCGCTTGAACCAGCGCCCCGGGGCTGGCCCAATCATACACAGCGGCCCGACGCGGGCCAGCCCGCGTCAGCCGGTAGCCATGCCCAGTTCCCTGGCCGTCTGGTCGAGCGATTTCCAGGCCTTCTCGGCCAGTTCGTCCACCTGCGCCCGGCTGATCACCAGCGGGGGCGAGAGCAGCATCGAATCATAGGTTGCCCGCAGGATCAGGCCGTTCTTGAGCGCCATGTCGCGGCACAGCTGCCCCACCCGGCCGCGGTCGGGGAAGAACTCCCGGCGCGATTTGTCGGGCACCAGCTCCAGCGCGCCCACCATGCCGACGATGCGGGCCTCGCCCACCAGCGGATGCTCGCCCAGCGCCTTCCACTTTTCGGCCAGGTACGGGGCGGTGTCGGTGCGGCAGGTGTCGACGATCTTCTCTTCCTGCAGGATGCGGATGTTCTCCAGCGCCACCGCTGCGCACACCGGGTGCCCCGAGTAGGTGTAGCCGTGCGCCAGCTCGCCGCCCTTGGCGTTGAGCACGCCGGCCACGCGGTCGTTGAACATGGCCGCGCCCAGCGGGATGTAGCCGCTGGTGATGCCCTTGGCCAGGGTCATGATGTCGGGCTGGAAGCCGTAGTAGTCGGCCGCGAACCACTCGCCGGTGCGGCCGAAGCCGCAGATGACCTCGTCGGCGATCAGCAGCACGTCATGCTTGCGGCAGATGCGCTCGATTTCCTTCCAGTAGTTGCTGGGCGGGATGTAAACGCCGATGGCGCCCATGATCGGCTCGCCGATGAAGGCCGCCACGCGGTCCGCGCCCAGCTCGAGGATCTTGTCCTCGAGACGCTGCGCGCAGTGGCGGCCGTAGGTCTCCTCGTCCATGTCGCCGCCGTCGGCGAACCAGAACGGCGCGTCGATATGGTGGATGTCGGGAATGGGCAGGCCGCCCTGCTTGTGCATGCCCTTCATGCCGCCCAGGCTGGCGCCGGCCACGGTGGAGCCGTGGTAGCCGTTGTGGCGGCCGATGATGATGTTCTTCCCGGGCTGGTCCTGCACGGCCCAGAAATGCCGGACCATGCGCAGGATGGTGTCGTTGGCCTCGGAGCCCGAGTTCGAGAAGAACGCATGGTTGAGGTCACCCGGGCACAGCTCGGCCAGCTTGGCGGCCAGGTGCACCGTGGGTTCGGTGGTGCAGCCGAAGAAGCTGTTGTAGTAGGCCAGCTGCGTCATCTGCTTCGACGCCACCTCGCCCAGCTCCCGGCGGCCGTAGCCGATGTTCACGCACCACAGGCCGGCGAAGGCGTCGAGCAGTTTGTTGCCCTCCGAATCCCAGACGTAGCAGCCCTCGCCCCGGGTCAGGATGCGGGTGCCCTTCTTGGCCAGCGCCGCGTTGTCGTTGAAGGGATGCATGTGGTGTGCCGCGTCGAGCTGCTGCAGCGTGCTTTGGGTGTTTTCCATGGGCGGTTCCGGGGTAAGCGTGGGATGTCGGGAGGGCGGTCTGGCGTCAGACGTTGAGCAGAAGGAATTCGCGCTCCCACGAGCTGATGACGCGGAAATAGGTCTGGTGTTCCTTTTCTTTCACCGACGTGTAGGCCTTCACGAAGCGCTCGCCCAGCAGGCCACGCAGCGGCTTGGACTTGCGCAGCAGCACGATGGCCTCTTCCAGCGAACGCGGCAGGTCGTAACCCTTCGAGTGCGCGCTGCCGGCCATCGGCTCGGTGGGCTGCAGCTTTTCCTTGATGCCCAGGTAGCCGCAGGCCAGCGTGGCCGCCAGCGCCAGGTAGGGATTGACGTCCGAGCCCGCAAAGCGGCTTTCCACGCGGGTATTCTCCGGTGAGTCCATCGGCACGCGCAGGCCGCAGGTGCGATTGTCGTAGCCCCACTGAACGTTCTTGGGCGACACCTCGCCGAAGGCGAGCCGGCGGTAGGAATTGACGTTCGGACCCAGGATCGCCATCGCCGCCGGCGTGTATTTCTGCAGGCCGGCCAGGTAATGCATGAACACCTCGCTGAGCTGGCCCTTCTTGCCGCCGGCGAACACGTTCCTGCCGGTCTCGGCGTCCAGCAGGCTCTGGTGGATGTGCATCGAACTGCCCGGCTCGTTCTCCATCGGCTTGGCCAGGAAGGTGGCGTAGATGCCGTGCCGCATCGCCGCCTCGCGCATGGTGCGCTTGAACAGGAACACCTGGTCGGCGCGCGACATCGGGTCGGCGTGTTCGAAGTTCACCTCAAGCTGCGCCGCGCCCGACTCGTGGATCAGCGTGTCCACGTCCAGCTCCATGGCCTCGCAGTAGTCGTACATCAGGTCCAGGATCGGGTCGAACTCGTTCACCGCGTCGATGGAATAGGACTGGCGCGCCGTCTCCGGGCGGCCGTTGCGGCCGGCGGGCGGCTGCAGCGGGAAATCCGGGTCGGTGTTGCGCTGGACCAGGAAGAACTCCAGCTCGGGCGCGATGATCGGGCTCAGGCCCATGGCGGCGTACAGCTCCAGCACGCGATGCAGTACGTTGCGCGGCGCCAGCTCGTGGCGCGCGCCGTCCTTGGTGAAGCAGTCGTGGATCACCTGCGCGGTGGGGTCGGTGGCCCAGGGCACCATGCGCACGGTGTCGGCGTCGGGGCGCAGCAGCATGTCCGAGTCCGACGGCGACACCAGGTCGTCGTAGTTGTCGGGGTATTCGCCGGTGACGGTGGTGGCGAAGATGCCCTCGGGCAGGCGCGTGCCGTAGTCGTGCGAGAACTTGGCCGCCGGGATGATCTTGCCGCGGGCGTTGCCGGTGATGTCGGGCACCAGGCACTCCACTTCGGTGATGCGGCGTTCCTTGAGCCAGCGTTTGAGCGTGCTTTCCTGCTGCTCGGCCGGGGTTTGCTTGGGATCTTTCTTCTTGCTCATGGGGCTAGGGTCTTTGGCTGGCGCGTTCGCGGCAGGCCGCCGCGAAGGCTTGGAAGATGCCCAGGTAGAAAGGATTCTCGGTGACCCTCCACTCCGGGTGCCACTGCACGGCAAGCAGGAAAGGCCCAGGATCGTCCAGCCGGACCGCTTCCACCAGGCCGTCGCGGGCCGTGGCCTCCACCACCAGCCCCCGGCCAAGGGTGCGCAGCCCCTGCCCGTGCAGCGAATTGACCATCGCCTCGCGGGCGCCGGCGATGCCGGCCAGCAGGCCGCCTTCAGCCAGGGCCACCGGGTGCGACGGCGCGTACTGCACGCCCAGCGGGTCGTCCGGGTTCTCGCGGTGGTCGTCGTACCCGGGCACCTCGTGCACCTTCTGGTGCAAGGTGCCGCCCAGGGCCACGTTCACTTCCTGCAAGCCGCGGCACAGGGCCAGCACCGGCACGCCCATCCCGATCGCCAGCGTCACGATGCCCAGGGTGGTGGCATCCCGGGCCGGATCGTGGTCATTGCCCGGGAAGCTGGGCTCGTCGGAATAGTGATGCGGCTCGATGTTGCTGTGGGCGCCGGTGAGCAGCAGGCCGTCGAGATGGCCGAGGATTTCGCGCAGGTCCAGCGGCGGCGACAGCGAGGGGATCACCAGCGGCAGGCACCCGGTACCGTCCATCACCGCGCGCAGGTACTTCTCGCCCACCGCCTGGAAGGGGTGCAGCCCGATCTGCCTGCGGTCCGAGGGCAGTCCTACCAGCGGGATTCGACGCATGGGCGCCTCGCGAATTGATGCCCGACCTTACCCCGGCCGTTTGATTTTATCAACGCGGTTTGCGCCATATCGCAACGCGGCCTGCGCCGTGCTGCGCCGCAACAGGTCGCTTTGACGGCCTGTGCGGCTGGGGCCCGGCACGAGCCCGGCCAAGGGGGCCGCTCGTGATGATGAGGATTTTTTACAGCCTCTCGGGCCCAATGCTAGTATCCGGCGACCCCAGCGGATGCGCGAAACCATGACCTCACAAGCCCTCCCCGCCGCCGACGCGGCCACCCTTGCGCAGATCGACGGCTGCGAGCAGATCGACCTGCTGCTGCCCGACATGAACGGCCTGCTGCGCGGCAAGCGCATCACCCGCGAGGCGCTGGAGAAGGTCTACCAGAACGGCGTCTGCCTGCCGATGTCGCTGGTAGCCACCGACATCACCGGCAACACCGTGGAAGAAACCGGCCTGGGCTACGACATCGGCGACGAAGACCGCATCTGCCGCCCGGTGCCGGGCAGCCTGCGCCCGATCCCGTGGCAGAACCGCCCGATGGCCCAACTGCTGCTGGAAATGGAGGACGGCCAGGGCGGGCTGTTCGCCGCCAACCCGCGCGAAGTGCTCAAGCGCGTGGTGCAGCGCTACGCCGATCGCGGACTGACGCCGGTGGTGGCGGTGGAGCTGGAGTTCTACCTGCTGGACGCCGAACTGACCCACGACGGCCGCCCGCAAACGTCGGTGAACCCGGCTACCGGCGAGCGAAACCAGACCACGCAGGTCTATTATATGCAGGACCTCAACGACTACCAGTCGTTCACCGACGCGGTGGCCGACGCCTGCGCCTCGCAGCGCATCCCGGCCGACACGGCCGTGGCCGAATACGCGCCGGGCCAGTTCGAGATCAACCTCAAGCATCGCGCCGACGCCGTGGCCGCCTGCGACGACGCGCTGCTGCTGCGCCGCGTGGTGAAGGCCACCGCCGAGGAACAGGGCATGATCGGCAGCTTCATGGCCAAGCCCTTCGTGGACCAGGCCGGCAGCGGCACCCACATCCACGTGAGCGTGCTGGACGCCGCGGGCAAGAACATCTTCGCCTGCACGCCAGAGCAGCCGTCCGACACGCTGCGCCACGGCGTGGCCGGCCTGCAGAAGGCCAGCCGCGACTGCATGCTCATCTTCGCGCCGCACGCCAACAGCTACCGCCGCTTCGTGCTCAACGCCTTCGTGCCGCTCAACGACGCCTGGGGCTTCAACAACCGCACCGTGGCAATGCGCATCCCGCACAGCGACCCGGCCAACATCCGCATCGAACACCGCATCGCCGGCGCCGACGCCAACCCCTACCTGGTCACGGCCGCCGTGCTGGCCGGCATCCTGCAGGGGCTGGACGACAAGGGCGACCCGGGTGCACCGGTGGTGGGCAACGCCTACGAACAAACCGAGCACCGCGAGCTTTATTGGCGCGACACCATCAACGACTTCATGGCCAGCGACTTCGTGGCCACCCATTTCGGCGGATCGTTCCGGCACATCTTCGGCCAGCAGAAGCTCAAGGAGCTGCGCAGCTTCAGCCGCGAGGTGACGACGCTCGAATACGACTGGTACCTGCGGACGGTCTGAGATGACCGTGCGCAACCCGTCCGCGCACGTGGACTCGTGGTATTCGCGCAGCGCCACGCCGGCGCCGGCGCATCCCCGGCTTGAAGGCCGCCTGACCGCCGACGTGGTCGTGCTGGGCGCGGGCCTCACCGGCCTTTCGGCGGCGCTGGAGCTGGCGCAGGCCGGGCTGGACGTGGTGGTGGTGGAGGCGAACCGCGTGGGCTGGGGCGCCTCGGGACGCAACGGCGGCCAGGTGATCTTCGGCTACGGCTGCGATCAGTCGAAAATCGCGTCACTGGTCGGTCTGGACGTCTCGCGCCAGATGTTCGACTGGTCGGTGGAAGGCGTGGACCTGGTGCGCGAGCGCATTGCACGCCACGACATCGACGCCCACTGGCGCAACGGCCACGCGCATGTGGCGATCAGGCCGCGGCACGTGCATGAGCTCAAGGCCTGGCAGCGCGACCTGGTCGAAAACTACGCCTACCCGGTCCAGTGGTGGGACCGTGACCAGCTCCAGGCGCAGTTGCCCAGCCCGCGTTACCTGGGCGGGCTGTACGACCCGCGCTCGGGCCACCTGCATCCGCTCAACTACACCCTGGGCCTGGCGCGTGCGGCGGTGGCCGCGGGCGTGCGCATCTTCGAACATTCGCCCGTGCTGTCGCTTGCGCGCGGGGCCCGTCCGCGCCTGCTCACGGCGTCGGGCGAAGTGGAGGGTGACTTCTGCGTGCTGGCCGGCAATGCCCTGGTGCACGGCATCGCGCCCGAGCTCGACGACAAGATCATGCCCGTCGGCACCTACATCGGGGCCACCGAACCGCTTGGCGAAGATCGCGCCCGCAGCCTGATCCGCAACGACATGGCGGTGGCGGACATCAACTGGGCCTTGGACTATTTCCGGCTCAGCGCCGACCACCGCCTGCTGTTCGGTGGCCGCGCCAGCTACTCCACCCTGCCCCCGCCGCGCCTGGCCGCCAACATGGCCCGGCGCATGGCCCGCGTGTTCCCGCAGCTGCACGGCGTGAAGTTTGAAACGGTCTGGGGCGGGCTGATCGACATCAGCCTCAACCGGGCACCGCACTGGGGCCGCTTGGGCGACAACGTCTATTTCGCCCAGGGCTTCTCGGGCCACGGTGTGGCGGCGACTGGATTGGCCGGAAGGATCCTGGCTGAAGCCATCCGCGGCCAAGCCGGGCGGCTGGACGCCTTCGCCAACATCCCGCACCACAACTTCCCCGGTGGCCGTGCGCTGCGCACGCCAATGCTGGTGGCTGCGATGGCGTGGTTCAAGCTGCGCGACGCGCTTTGGTAAACTGCCAGACCCGCGTCATGGAAACCCCTTCTTGAATACTTTTTCCCGACTGGGCCAGGAATGGTTCGGCAATGTCCGCGGGGACGTGCTCGCCGGCCTCGTGGTGGCACTGGCCCTTATCCCGGAAGCCATCGCCTTCTCGATCATCGCTGGCGTCGACCCGAAGGTAGGCCTGTACGCCTCGTTCTGCATCGCGGTGGTGATCGCCTTCACCGGCGGCCGGCCCGGCATGATCTCGGCCGCCACCGGCGCGATGGCGCTGCTGATGGTCGACCTGGTGAAGGACCACGGCCTGCAGTACCTGCTGGCCGCCACGCTGCTCACCGGCGTGTTCCAGATCATCGCCGGCGCTTTGAAGCTGGGCGTGCTGATGCGCTTCATTTCGCGTTCGGTCATCACCGGCTTCGTCAACGCGCTGGCCATCCTCATCTTCATGGCCCAGCTGCCGGAACTGATCGGCGTGCCCTGGACGGTGTACGCGATGTGCGCGGCGGGCCTGGCCATCATTTACGGTTTCCCCTACCTCACCCGCGCCATTCCTTCGCCGCTGGTCGCCATCGTGCTGCTCACTGTCGTGGCCATCTGGCTCAAGCTCGATATCCGGACCGTAGGCGACATGGGCGAGCTGCCCGACAGCCTGCCGGTCTTCCTGTTCCCGGATATCCCGCTGACGCTGGCCACGCTGTGGATCATCCTGCCGGTGTCGGCGACCCTTGCCGTGGTCGGCCTGCTGGAGTCGCTGCTGACCGCGCAGATCGTCGACGACCTTACCGACACGCCCAGCAACAAGAATCGCGAATGCGCCGGCCAGGGCGTCGCCAACATCGCCTCGGGCCTGCTGGGCGGCATGGCGGGCTGCGCGATGATCGGTCAGTCGGTGATCAACGTGAAGTCCGGCGGCCGCGGCCGCCTGTCGGCCCTGGTGGCCGGCACGGTGCTACTGCTGCTGGTGGTGTTCGGCAGCCAATGGGTGCGCCAGATCCCGATGGCGGCGCTGGTGGCGGTGATGATCATGGTGTCGATCGGCACCTTCAGCTGGAGCTCGGTGCGCGACCTGGCCACGCATCCGCGAACGTCCAGCATCGTCATGGTGGCCACGGTGGTCGTCACCGTGTTCACCCACGACCTGGCCAAGGGCGTGCTGACCGGCGTGCTGCTGTCGGCGCTGTTCTTCGCGCGCAAGGTCGGCCGCGTGCTGCATATCCAGTCGGACCCGGTCGATGGCGGCCAGGCGCGCGCCTACACCGTCACCGGCCAGGTCTTCTTCGCTTCGGCGGACGCGTTCGTGGCCGGCTTCGACTTCAAGGAGGTCATGGCGCGGGTGGTGATCGACGTATCCCATGCCCACTTCTGGGATCTCAGCGCCGTCGGCGCCCTGGACAAGGTGGTGCTGAAGTTCCGCCGCGAAGGCACGGCGGTGGAGGTGATCGGATTGAACGCAGCCAGCGCCACCCTCGTCGACCGCCTCGGCGTGCACGACAAACCCGACGCCGAACGCCTGATGGGCGGCCACTGAGGAGCACCGCATGAACACGCCACTGATCCATGCCGACGGCCGCGTGCTGGCCGCGATCGATGCCTCGGTCTACGCCCGCAGCGTTGCCGAACTGGCCGCCTGGGCCGCGCTGCGGCTTGCCGCGCCGCTTGAGCTGCTGCACGCGATTGAACGCGGCGCCAAGCCGCCCACCGCCGACCTGAGCGGCAACCTGTCGCTGGGCGGCCAGGAAGACCTGCTGGCCCAGCTGGCCGACCTGGACGAACAGCGCGCCAGGCTGGCGCAGGAACAGGGCCGCGTGCTGCTTGAGCAGTCCCGCGCCCACCTGGCGCAGGCCTTCGGCGTCGAGGCGCAGGTACGCCAGCGGCACGGCGACCTGGCCGACAGCCTGCTGGCGCTTGAGCCCGACGTGCGCGTGTTCGTGGTGGGCAAGCGCGGCGAGCACGCCAACTTCGACACCGGGCGCCTGGGCGGCCAACTCGAGCACGTGCTGCGCGCGGTGCATCGGCCGGTGCTGGTGGCGTCACGCGCGTTCAAGCCGCCGCAGCGCTTCCTGATCGCGTTCGATGGCGGCGCCACCACCCGACGCTGCGTCGAGATGGTGTGCGCCAGCCCGCTTTTGAAGGGCCTGGCCTGCGACCTGCTGATGGTGGGCGAGCCGGGCCAGACGGCCCTGCATGAGCAGCTCGCCTGGGCCGTGGCCCAGCTGGACTCCGCGGGGTTCAAGGCAACGGCGGGCATCGAGCCCGGTCATGCCGAGGCGGTTATTGCCCGCGAGGTCGGTGCCCGCGGCATTGACCTGCTGGTGATGGGCGCCTACGGCCACTCGCGCATCCGCACGATGATCCTGGGCAGCACCACCACCCAGGTGCTGCGCAGCTGCCCGATTCCGGTGCTGCTGCTGCGCTAGGTGCATCCTCGCCAGCCGAGGTTTCAAACGGACCCTGGGCGCAGGACCGGGCGCCTGGCCTGGGCCGTCTACACGGCTTGGCGACATGCGCTGGCGTGCAATACGCCATGACCTGCGCGCTTCCCCACTTCTCGCTCCTGCTCCCCACCTACAACCGCAGCGGGCTGCTTCCGCGCGCGGTGGCGTCGGTGCTGGCCCAACACGAAGCCGCCTGGGAGCTGCTGGTCGCCGATGACGGGTCCAGCGACGGCACCGAGCAAGTGCTGGCCGCCTGCCGCGGGCGTGACACCCGCATCCGCACCTGGCATCACGCCAACCGCGGCCAGGCCGCGTCTCGCAATCGCCTGCTGCTGGAGGCAAGGGCGCCGTGGATCGCCTTCCTGGACAGCGACGACGAGATCGAGCCCGACCACCTGGCCCGCCACCGCGAGGCCATCGAGGCCGAGCCGGCCGTCGACATCTGGGTCTCGCCGATGCAGGTGATGGGCAGCTCGATGGTTCCCTGCGCGAAAAACCCCGGCCAGCAGATCCACCTCGACGATTGCATCGGCGTGGGCATGCTGGTGCTGCGCCGCGAGCTGATGCTGGCCGTCGGCGGCTTCCCCGACCTGCCCTATGCCGAGGAATCGGCGCTGATGCAGCGCCTGCTGGCCCACGGCGGCCAGCGTGGCTACCTGGCGCGGCGTTCCTACATCTACCATCGCAGCCACGCCAACTCGATCACCCGCGACCAGCGACTACCCGTTGGGCCGTAAGCGGCAAGCGGACGGCTGCCGGGGCCACCGCGGCCTCAGGGCTCGAGGTTGATCCAGGTGGCCTTGACCTCGGTGTACTTCTCGAAGGCGTGCAGGGATTTGTCGCGGCCGTTGCCGCTCTGCTTGTAGCCGCCGAAGGGCGCGGTCATGTCGCCGCCGTCCCAGTAGTTCACCCAGACGCTGCCCGCGCGCAGCTTGCGGGCCACGCGGTGGGCGCGGCTCAGGTCGCTGGTGAACACGCCGGCCGCCAGGCCGTAGTCGCTGTCGTTGGCCATGCGCAGGGCGTCTGCCTCGCTGTCGAAGGCGATCACGCTCAGCACCGGCCCGAAGATCTCCTCGCGGGCAATGGTGTGGCCGTGCTCGACGCCGTCGAAGATGGTCGGCCCGATGTAGCAGCCGCCGTCCACGGTCTGCAGGCGTTCGCCGCCGATGACCACCTGGCCACCTTCTTCCCGACCCTTGGCGATGTAGTCCAGCACGCGCCGGGTCTGCCCCTCGTCCACCATCGCGCCCATCGGTGCACCCGGGTCCAGCGGATGCCGCGGCTGCATGCGCTGGCCGTATTCGGCCACCTTGGCCACGAACGCGTCCTTGATGGAGCGCTCGACGAACAGGCGCGACGCTGCCGTGCACACCTCGCCCTGGTTGTAGAAGATGCCGCTGGCCGCAGCCTTGGCGGCGCGGTCGAGGTTGGGGGCGTCGGCGAACACCAGGTTCGGGCTCTTGCCGCCGCACTCCATGTAGGCGCGCTTGAGGTTGGAGCGGCCTGCGCAGGTCAGCAGGTGCTTGCCCACGGCGGTGGAACCGGTGAACACCAGCCCGTCCACGTCCATGTGCAGGGCCAGCGGTTCGCCCGCTTCCTTGCCGAAACCGGGCACGACGTTGAACACGCCGGCCGGAATGCCCGCCTCCATCGCCAGCTCGGCGATGCGCAGCGCGCTGAGCGGCGACTTCTCCGACGGCTTGAGCACCACCGAGTTGCCCATGGCCAAAGCCGGGGCAATCTTCCAGGAGGCCATCAGCAGGGGGAAGTTCCAGGGCACGATCGCGCCCACCACACCCAGCGGTTCACGCGTCACCAGGCCCAGTTCGTCGCGGCCGGTGGACGCCACCTCGCCGTACACCTTGTCGATGGCTTCGCCGGTCCACGCCATGCAGCGCACCGACGCCGCGACGTCCACGTGCAGCGCATCGTTGACCGGTTTGCCCATGTCGAGTGATTCCAGCAGCGCCAGTTCGTCGGCGTGTGCCTCGAGCAGCTGGGCAAACTTCAGGATCACCTTCTTGCGATGGCGCGGGGAAGCGTCCGACCACTGCCCGCCGTCGAAGGCGCGGCGCGCGGCGCCCACGGCCAGGTCGATGTCCTGCGCGCCGCACTCGGCCACCGCCGCCAGCACGCGGCCGTCGATGGGGCTGATGCAGTCGAAGGTCTTGCCGCTGGCGGCGTCCACGTAGCGGCCGTCAATGAAGGCCTGGCGGCGCAAGGACAGGCCGGCGGCGAGTTGCTGCCAGTCTTCGCGGGTCTTGGGCGTGGTCATGGGTGGTCTCTCAGAACGAAGGGGGCGTATTGGCGCTGACGAGGATGGCCTCGTCGCGGCCGACGTTGCGGAAGCGGTGCGGCTGGCGGCTTTCGAAGTAGTAGGCCTCGCCCGGGCCCAGCACGCGCACCTGGTCGCCCACGGTGAGCTCGACCTGGCCCTGGACGATCACCCCGCCCTCTTCGCCGTCGTGGCTGAGCATGGTTTCGCCGGTGTCGCTGCCCGCCGGCATCACCTCGCGCAGGATGCACATCTGGCGGTTGGCGCGGTGCTGGCCCACCAGGAAGTAGTGGATCTCGTTGTTGCCCACGTCGGGCAGGTCGGCGGCGGCGTAGAACGGGCTGTCGCCGCCATCGGCCAGGTCCATGGTGAAGAAGTCGGCCAGCGAGATGGGAATGCCGTCGAGCACCTTCTTGAGCGAGCTGATGGACGGGCTGACCTTGTTCTGCTCGATCAGCGAGATGGTGGAGTTGGTGACGCCCACGCGCTTGGCCAGCTCGCGCTGGCTCAGCCCCTTGCCCTTGCGCACCGCCTGCAGCCGAACACCGATATCCAAAGCGCATGCCTCCCAAATGATGCTGAATATTTAACACCCGGCCCGGGTCCGGTCAATGAAACCCGGGTTTTGCCGATGATTGTAAATTTTATTCAACGCGGTAAGCTTGCTTTCATCCCCGCCCCGAGCCCCGCCATGAGCCCGTCCGACGACGCTTCCGCCAGCCCAGCCACCGTTGCGCCGGACCACACCGACGCGTTCTGGATGCCGTTCACCGCCAACCGGCAGTTCAAGAAGACGCCGCGCCTGCTGGCCAGCGCCGAGGGCATGTACTACCGCAGCACCGACGGCCGCGAAATCCTCGACGGCACCGGCGGGCTGTGGTGCTGCAACGCCGGCCACGGCCGTCCCCGCATCGTCAAGGCCATCCAGGACCAGGCCGCCACGCTCGACTTCGCGCCGACCTTCCAGATGGGCCATCCCCTGCCCTTCGTGCTGGCCGAGCGGCTGGTGGAGATCGCGCCCGAGGGCCTGGACCACGTGTTCTTCACCAATTCGGGCTCCGAGTCGGTGGACACCGCGCTCAAGATCGCCCTGGCCTACCACCGCGCCCGCGGCGAAGGCCAGCGCACCCGCCTGATCGGCCGCGAGAAGGGCTACCACGGCGTCGGCTTCGGCGGCATTTCAGTGGGCGGCATGGTCAACAACCGCAAGTTCTTCGGGCCCATGCTGGCCGGCGTTGACCACCTGCGGCACACGCTGGACATCGGCCGCAACAGCTACAACCGCGGCCTGCCGCAGCACGGCGTGGAGCTGGCCGAAGACCTCGAGCGCCTGGTGGCGCTGCACGACGCCAGCACCATCGCCGCGGTGATCGTCGAGCCCATCTCCGGCAGCGCCGGCGTGGTGATTCCGCCCGACGGCTACCTCAAGCGCCTGCGCGAGATCTGCGACAAGCACGGCATCCTGCTCATCTTCGACGAAGTGATCACCGGCTTCGGCCGCGTCGGCAAGGCCTTCGCCGCGCAGCGCTTCGGCGTCACGCCCGACCTGATCACCGTCGCCAAGGGGCTCACCAGCGGTACCGTGCCGATGGGCGCGGTGTTCGCCACGGGCAAGATCCACGACACCTTCATGCACGGCCCCGCCGGCGCGATCGAACTGTTCCACGGCTACACCTACTCGGGCCATCCGCTGGCCTGTGCGGCCGCCCTGGCCACGCTGGACACCTACCGGGATGAAAACCTGTTCGAGAAGGCGATCGAGCTGGGCCAGTACTGGGAAGACGCCATCCACGCCCTGAAGGGGCTGCCCAACGTCATCGACATCCGCAACTTCGGCCTGATCGGTGCGGTGGAGCTGGCGCCGCGCGAGGGCGCGCCCGGTGCGCGCGGTTACGACGCCTTCAACCATGCGTTCCACGAACAGAACCTGATGGTGCGCTGCACCGGTGACGTGCTGGCCCTTTCGCCGCCGCTGATCCTGCAAAAAGACCATATCGACCTGATTTTCGACCGACTGGCCGCTACCATACGCGCCACCGCCTGACCGGGCGGCCGACCCCAACAAGAACAGTTCCGCCCCGGGAGGGCAGCTCCATGCTTATCGGCGTCCCCAAAGAGATCAAGAACCACGAGTACCGCATCGGCCTGACCCCGGCCGGCGCCCGCGAGCTCACCGCGCACGGCCACCAGGTAATGGTGCAGCGTGACGGCGGCCTGTCCATCGGCCTGACCAACGAGATGTACGAGAAGGCCGGCGCCACCATCGTCGACAGCGCCGCGGTGATCTTCGCCAGGGCCGACATGATCATCAAGGTGAAGGAACCCCAGCCGGTGGAATGCGCGATGCTGCGCCCCGGCCAGATCCTCTACACCTACCTGCACCTGGCGCCCGATCCCGACCAGACCAAGGCCCTGGTGAAGTCCGGCGCCACCTGCATCGCCTATGAAACCGTCACCGACCGCAAGGGCGGCCTGCCGCTGCTGGCGCCGATGTCGGAAGTGGCCGGCCGCATGTCCATCCAGGCCGGCGCGCACGCGCTGGAAAAGGCCCAGGGCGGATCGGGCGTGCTGCTGGGCGGCGTGCCGGGCGTGGAGCCGGCCGAAGTGCTGGTGATCGGCGGCGGCGTGGTCGGCATCAACGCCGCGCGCATGGCCATGGGCATGAATGCCAACGTGACCATCCTTGACCGCTCGCTGGACCGGCTCAAGTACCTCGACGAGCTCTACGGCCACCAGCTCAACACCATCTATTCCACCCGCGACGCCATCGAGCAGCTGCTGCCGCGCACCGACCTGGTGATCGGCGCGGTGCTGATCCCGGGCGCCGCGGCGCCCAAGCTGGTGTCGCGTGCGCAGCTGGCGCTGCTGCAGCCGGGCTCGGTGCTGGTGGACGTCGCCATCGACCAGGGCGGCTGCTTCGAGACCTCGCGCGCCACCACGCACCAGAACCCGACCTACGAAGTGGACGGCATCGTCCACTACTGCGTGGCCAACATGCCCGGCGGCGTCGCCCGCACCTCCACCTTCGCGCTCACCAACGCCACCCTGCCCTTCGCGGTGCAGCTGGCCAACAAGGGCGCCCAGGCAATGATGGACGACCAGCACCTGCTCAACGGCCTGAACGTGCACGCCGGAAAGATCACCTACGAAGCGGTCGCCAAGGACCTGGGCTACGAGTACGTGCCCGCCGCCGAGGCCCTCGCCGGCTGAGTTTGTTTTCCCGGCCCCGGCGCGCGAGCGCCGGGGTTTCTTTTACCAGGGATCCCCATGACCCAAGCTGCCCAGACGCCCCGCATCCTGCACTTCATCCAGGGCCAGGCCCGCGACGGCGGCAGCGGTCGCTACTCCGACGTGTTCGACCCGGCCACCGGCCAGGTGCAGGCCTGCGTGGCGCTGGCCTCCAAGGCCGACGTCGAAGCCGCGGTGTCTTCGGCGCAGGCTGCCTTCCCGGCCTGGGCCGCCACCACCCCGCTCCATCGCGCGCGGGTGCTGTTCAAGTACAAGGCGCTGCTGGAGGCGCACGCGGAGGAAATCGCCGCCTGCATCACCTCCGAGCACGGCAAGGTGCTGGCCGACGCGCGCGGCGAGCTGACGCGCGGGCTGGAAGTGGTGGAGTTCGCCTGCGGTGCCCCGCACCTGCTCAAGGGCGAGCATTCGATGAACGTCGGCCGCGACGTCGATTCGTGGACCGAATATGCGCCGCTGGGCGTGGTGGCCGGCATCACGCCGTTCAACTTCCCGTGCATGGTGCCGATGTGGATGTTCCCGGTGGCGCTGGCCTGCGGCAACACCTTCATCCTCAAGCCGTCCGAACGCGACCCCGGCACGGCGATGATCCTGGCGCGCCTGCTCAAGCAAGCCGGGCTGCCCGACGGCGTCTTCAACGTGGTGCATGGCGACAAGCAAGCCGTGGACGCGCTGCTGGACGACCCGCGCGTGCAGGCGCTGAGCTTCGTGGGCTCCACGCCCATCGCCGAATACATCTACGCCCGCGGCAGCGCCAACGGCAAGCGCGTGCAGGCGCTGGGCGGGGCCAAGAACCACATGGTGGTGCTGCCCGACGCCGACATCGAAGGCGCCGCCAACGCGCTGCTGGGCGCCGGCTACGGCTCGGCCGGCGCCCAGCAG
>QBLY01000017.1:0-2038 GCA_003241895.1 Lysobacteraceae bacterium | reverse complement strand
CCACATGATCATCATGCCCGACGCCGACATGGACCAGGCGGTCGATGCGCTGCTGGGCGCCGGCTACGGCTCGGCCGGCGAGCGCTGCATGGCGATCTCGGTGGCCGTGTGCGTGGGCGACGCCACCGCCGACGCGCTGGTGGCGCAGCTCAAGCCGATGGTGCAGGCGCTGCGCATCGGCCCGGGCTGCCAGGGCGATCCCGACATGGGTCCGCTGGTGACCGGCGCGCACCGCGACAAGGTGCGCGGCTACGTGGACGAAGGCGTGGCCGAAGGCGCCACGCTGGTGGTGGACGGCCGCGGGCTGGAAGTCGCCGGCGCGGAAAAAGGATTCTTCCTGGGCGGCTGCCTGTTCGACCACGTCACGGCCACCATGAAGATCTATCGCGAGGAAATCTTCGGTCCGGTGGTGTGCGTGGTCCGGGCGCCCGACTTCGACGCGGCGCTGACCCTGGTCAACGGCCACGAGTACGGCAACGGCACCGCGATATTCACCCGCGACGGCGACGCCGCGCGGCAGTTCGCGCACCAGGTGCAGGTGGGCATGGTGGGTATCAACGTGCCCATCCCGGTGCCGATGGCCTTCCACAGCTTCGGCGGCTGGAAGCGGTCGCTGTTTGGTCCGCTGCACATGCACGGCCCCGACGGCGTGCGCTTCTACACGCGCCTCAAGACGGTTACCGCACGCTGGCCCACCGGCGTGCGCGCGCAGGCCGAATTCACCATGCCCACGATGAAATAACCGCTGGCACCACGACGGACCGGTGACCCTCGTCCCGGCGATGCCTCGCGGCAGGAACGACGAGTGGACTGACCTCCAGAGGGAGCATTCCATGTCGAACCCCGACCATCCCGCCATGCCCGTCACCACCGACCTCGCGTTCACCCGCACCACGCCCTACGGCAGCCAGGCCGAGCCGACCTATTCTGGCGCCCTCAGCTTCCTGCGCCGCCGCTACACCAAGGACCTGCAGGGCGTGGACGTGGCCGTGGTGGGCGTGCCGTTCGACCTGGCCACCACCAACCGCCCGGGCACGCGGCTGGGGCCGCGCGCGATCCGCGCCGCCTCGGCGTCGCTGGCCTGGTGCCCGCCCTACGCCTGGGACTTCGATCCGCTCGAGCGCCTGAACGTGGTGGACTGGGGCGATGTGTACTTCGACTCCGGGCGCCCGCACGAGGCGCCCGACGCCATCACGGCGGCCTATGCCGGCATCCTCGCCCACGGCGTGGTGCCGCTGACCCTGGGCGGCGACCACTTCGTCAGCTTCCCGGTGCTGCGCGCGCTGCACGCCGTGCACGGGCCGATGGCGCTGGTGCACTTCGACGCCCACAGCGACACCTGGCGCGACGCCGACGGCCGCATCGACCACGGCACCATGTTCTTCCACGCCGCGCGGCTGGGCTACGTCGACCCGTCGCACTCGATCCAACTGGGCATGCGAACCCACAACGCCGAAACGCACGGCTTCCGCGTGGTGGACGCCCGCGAACTGCATGCGCGCGGCGTGGACGCCGCCATCGCCGCGATCCACGAGCGCGTGGGCGGCATGAAGTGCTATGTCACCTTCGACATTGATTTCCTGGACCCGTCCTTCGCCCCCGGAACCGGCACGCCCGTGGTGGGCGGTTTCAGCACGCACCAGGCGCTGGAACTGGTGCGCGGCCTGGCCGGCTTGAACATCGTCGGCATGGACGTGGTGGAGGTCAGCCCGCCCTACGACCTCAGCGAGATCACCGCGCTGGCGGGCGCGTCCGTGGCCCAGGAGCTGCTGGCTGTGCTGGCGTCGTCGCGGATACCCGGCCCCGCTTGAGCCGGCGCAATGTGCGCCCCCGAACCGACGCCTTCCGGCGCGCCCTGATAAAACATGAAGTTACGAGCGATCGGCCCTGTTGCCGACGGACCCCCTCGGGCAGGACACTGGATGGCAGGCGACGCGAGCAACGGATTCGCCCTGGGCCCGCCATGCGGGCTGGAACTGCGGCCGTTGCTGCGCCAGGCCGACACCGCACCGCGCAGCCCCCGGGCCGTCCCATCCCC
>QBLY01000016.1 GCA_003241895.1 Lysobacteraceae bacterium | reverse complement strand
CGTTCCTGATGCCGGTCGAGGACGTGTTCTCGATCTCGGGCCGCGGCACCGTGGTGACCGGCCGCATCGAGCGCGGCATCGTCAAGGTGGGCGAGGAAATCGAGATCGTCGGCATTCGCCCGACCGTCAAGACGACCGTGACCGGCGTTGAGATGTTCCGCAAGCTGCTCGACCAGGGCCAGGCGGGCGACAACGCCGGCCTGCTGCTGCGCGGCACCAAGCGTGACGACGTGGAGCGTGGCCAGGTGTTGGCCAAGCCCGGTTCGATCACGCCGCACACCGAGTTCGAGGCCGAGGTGTACGTGCTGTCGAAGGACGAGGGTGGTCGCCATACCCCGTTCTTCAAGGGCTACCGCCCGCAGTTCTACTTCCGCACGACCGACGTGACGGGCGCCTGCCAGCTGCCGGAAGGCGTGGAGATGGTGATGCCGGGCGACAACGTGAAGATGGTGGTCACCCTGATCGCGCCGATCGCGATGGATGACGGCCTGCGCTTCGCGATCCGCGAAGGTGGCCGCACCGTCGGCGCCGGCGTGGTTGCCAAGGTCATCAAGTAAGCGTATAATGCGCGGCTCGGTCGCCCCTCAGGGCGGCCCACATACGAAATGAGGGGCAGGATGCCCCTCGTGTTCGCGGCCAGGACGGTCGAAGCTGTGTAAAACAGCCCTTTACAGGGACGTTTCACACAAGCTATACTTTCTTGCTCGGTGGACCAGACATGGTCCGCCGAGTTTGTTTTCCACGGGAACCAGGGCGCAACGCCCCTGGTTCCGACGCTCTTTACCGCAACAAGGATATCGCCATGGCGGACCAGAAGATCCGGATTCGGCTCAAGGCCTATGATCATCGCCTGATTGATCGTTCGGCTTCCGAGATCGTGGAGACGGCCAAGCGGACCGGCGCGCAAGTGCGCGGCCCGATCCCGCTGCCGACCAAGATCGAGCGCTACACCGTGCTGGTGTCGCCGCACGTCGACAAGGACGCGCGTGACCAGTACGAGACCCGCACCCACAAGCGTGTGCTGGACATCATCGACCCGAACGACAAGACCGTGGACGCGCTGATGAAGCTCGAACTCGCGGCTGGCGTCGACGTCCAGATCAAGCTGACCTGAGGCAACGACCATGACGACCAAAAACATTGGAATCGTGGGCCGCAAGGCGGGCATGAGCCGCATCTTCACCGAGGACGGCCAGTCCATCCCGGTGACCGTGATCGAGGCCAGCCCGAATCGCATCACCCAGATCAAGACCAACGAGACCGACGGCTACACGGCCGTGCAGGTTACCACCGGCACCAAGCGCGCCGCGCTGGTGAACAAGCCGCTTTCGGGCCACTACGCCAAGGCGAAAGTGGAAGCCGGTCGCGGCCTGTGGGAGTTCCGCATCGAGGACAAGGATGCGGGCAACTTCGAAGTCGGCAACGAGATCAAGGCGGACATCTTCACTGTCGGCCAGCTGGTCGACGTCGCCGGCATCACGAAGGGCAAGGGCTTCCAGGGCACCATCAAGAAGTATCACTTCAAGATGGGCGATGCCACGCACGGTAACTCGCTGTCGCATCGCTCGCCGGGTTCCATCGGCCAGCGCCAGACCCCGGGCCGTGTTTTCCCGGGCAAGAAGATGGCCGGTCACATGGGTGCGATCCAGCAGACCATGCAGAACCTGGAAGTGATCAAGGTCGACGCCGAGCGTGGCCTGATCGCGATCAAGGGTTCGGTTCCCGGTGCGCCGGGCGGCGACGTGATCGTCCGCCCCACGAGCAAAGGTTGAGGAGTTAGATAATGGAACTCGCCGTTATTGGAAGCGCCAAGACGCTGTCGGTATCCGACGCGATCTTCGGTCGCGAATTTAGCGAGGATCTCGTGCACCAGGTGGTCGTTGCTTTCCGCAACGCCGGCCGGGCTGGCACCAAGGCCCAGCTGACGCGCTCGGAAGTCCGTGGCACGACCAAGAAGTTCAAGAAGCAGAAGGGCGGCGGTGCCCGCCACGGCGACTACCGCGCCCCGATCTTCATCGGTGGTGGTGTTACGTTCGCCGCCAAGCCGCGCAACTTCGCCCAGAAGGTCAATCGCAAGATGTATCGCGCCGCCATCTGCGCGATCATGTCCGAGCTCAACCGCCAAGGTCGCCTGAAGATCGTCGATGCGTTTGACATCGCCGAGCCGAAGACCAAGTCAATGGTCGCCAAGTTGAAAGAGATGGGCGTCGCCCATCCGCTGATCGTCACCGAGAACGGCACCGAAGCCCTGTTCCTGGCCGCCCGCAACCTGCCGTACGTGCAGGTCCGCGACGTCCAGGGCCTGGATCCGGTCGCCCTGGTTGGCGCCGAGTACGTGATCATGACCGCTGAAGCGGTCACGAAGGTCGAGGAGTGGCTGGCATGAGCAACATCAAGAACTTCGGCATTATCCGCGCGCCGCGCGTGTCTGAAAAGACTGCGCGCATCCAGGAGCAGAGCAACCAGTACGTCTTCGAAGTGGCGACGACTGCGACCAAGGCCGACGTCAAGTCCGCCGTTGAGTCGCTGTTCAACGTCAAGGTCGAAGCGGTCAACGTGTTGAACGTGAAGGGCAAGACCAAGACCTTCCGTTCGCGCGCAGGCCGTCGCGGCGACTGGCGCAAAGCATACGTTCGGCTGGCCGAAGGCCAGACGATCGACGTGATGGCCAAGGCCTGAGGCATACCCATGGCACTTATGACATTCAAGCCGACCTCGCCTGGCCGCCGCGCCATGGTGCGCGTCTCCACCGCTGGCCTCCACAAGGGTGGCCCGCTGGAATCGCTGGTCGAAAAGCAGAGCAAGAGCGGCGGCCGTAACAACAACGGTCGCATCACCACCCGCCACATCGGCGGTGGCCACAAACAGCATTACCGCATCATCGATTTCAAGCGCGACAAGGAGGGCATCCCGGCCCGTGTCGAGCGGATCGAATATGACCCGAACCGCACCGCGCACATCGCGCTGCTGTGCTACGCCGACGGAGAGCGCCGCTACATCATCGCTCCCAAGGGCTTGGCCAATGGCGACCAGGTGATTGCGGGCAAGGATGCGCCGATCAAGACCGGCAACAGCCTGCCGCTGCGCAACATGCCGGTGGGTTCGACCGTGCATTGCGTCGAGATGAAGCCCGGTGCGGGCGCCCAGCTGGCTCGCGCCGCTGGCGCCGGTGCTCAGCTGATCTCCCGCGACGGCGCCTACGCCACCCTGCGCCTTCGCTCCGGCGAAATGCGCAAGGTGCCGTCGGACTGCCGCGCCACGATCGGTGAAGTCGGCAACGTCGAGCACAACCTCGAGAAGCTGGGCAAGGCTGGTGCGAAGCGGTGGCGCGGCGTCAAGCCGACCGTCCGCGGCGCCGCCATGAACCCGGTTGACCATCCGCACGGCGGTGGTGAGGCCAAGGCTGGCCAGGGTAATCCGCACCCGGTGTCCCCGTGGGGCACGCCGGCGAAGGGTTACAAGACGCGCAAGAACAAGCGCACCCAGAAGTTCATCGTGCGCGATCGCAGGGGTTGATAGGCCATGGCACGTTCTCTTAAGAAAGGTCCCTTCATCGACCACCACCTCGTCAAGAAGGTGGAGGCCGCTCAGGGCAACAGCAAGAAGCCGATCAAGACTTGGTCGCGTCGTTCCATGATCCTGCCGGAAATGGTCGGGCTCACCATCGCCATCCACAATGGCAAGGTGCATATCCCGGTTCTGGTGAACGAGAACATGGTTGGTCACAAGCTCGGCGAGTTCGCCCTCACCAGGACCTTCAAGGGTCATGGCGGCGACAAGAAAGCCGGCAAATAAGGAGATATGACGATGGAAGCCAAAGCCATTCTCCGCTCGGCCCGGATCTCGCCGCAGAAAGCCCGCCTGGTCGCTGACCAGGTGCGTGGCCTGCCGGTGGCCCGCGCCGCCGACCTGCTGCAGTTCTCGGACAAGAAGGGCGCCGCGCTGATCCGCAAGGTCCTGTGGTCGGCGATCTCCAATGCCGAGAACAACCTCGGCGCTGACATCGACGAGCTCAAGATCACCAGCATCATGGTCGACGAGGGCCCGGTGCTGAAGCGTTTCATGGCCCGCGCCAAGGGCCGCGGCACCCGCATCCTCAAGCGCACCAGCCACATTTTTGTGGTTGTGGGCTCCGGCAAGTAAGGCAGGGACGAAGAATATGGGTCACAAAGTTCATCCGACCGGAATCCGCTTGGGCATCTCCAAGGATTGGAATTCCAAGTGGTTTGCCAACAAGCGCGACTACGCCCAGTACCTCACGTCCGACCTCAAGGTCCGTGCGATGCTGCGCAAGAAGCTTGCCCAGGCTGGCATCTCGAAGATCCTGATCGAGCGCCCGTCGAAGTCCGCCCGCGTCACGATCCACTCCGCCCGCCCGGGCGTGGTGATCGGCAAGCGTGGTGAGGACATCGAGAAGCTGCGCAAGGAAGTCTCGGACATCATGGGCGTCCCGGCGCACATCAACGTGTCCGAAGTGCGCAAGCCCGAGCTCGACGCGCAGCTGGTGGCCGAATCGATCGCGCAGCAGCTCGAGCGTCGCATCATGTTCCGCCGCGCGATGAAGCGCGCCGTCGGCAACGCGATGCGCCTCGGTGCCCTGGGTATCAAGGTCAACGTTGCCGGCCGCCTCAACGGCGCCGAGATCGCGCGTTCGGAGTGGTACCGCGAGGGCCGCGTGCCCCTGCACACCCTCCGCGCCGATATCGACTACGGCTTCGCCGAAGCCCTCACCACCTACGGCATCATTGGCGTGAAGGTGTGGGTCTACAAGGGCGAGATTTTCGATTTCAGCCAGGTTGGCCAGGAGAAAGTGGAAGAGCGCTCTGAGCGCCCGTCCCGCCCGGCGAAGGAAATGAGGTAAGCCGCCATGCTGCAACCCAAGCGAACCAAGTACCGCAAGGTCTTCAAGTCCCGCAACGACGGCCTTAGCTGGGCCGGCGCGTCCGTCAGCTTCGGCGAGTACGGCCTCAAGGCCACCTCGCACGGCCAGCTGACCGCTCGCCAGATCGAGGCCGCGCGCCGTTCCATCAGCCGCTACGTCAAGCGCGGTGGCAAGATGTGGATCCGCGTGTTCCCCGACAAGCCGATCACCAAGAAGCCGATCGAAGTCCGAATGGGCGCCGGTAAAGGCAACGTCGAGTACTGGGTGGCGCAGATCGCCCCCGGTCGAGTGATCTACGAGATCGAGGGCGTCGACGAAGCCACCGCTCGCGAGGCTTTCCGCCTCGCGGCCGCGAAGCTCTCGGTGCAGACCACTTTCGTGACCCGGACGGTGCGCTGATATGGAACTCAAGGAACTGCGTCAAAAGTCGGCGACCGAGCTGAAGAACCACCTGCTGGACCTGCACAAGGAGCAGTTCGCGCTCCGCATGCAGAAGGCAACCGGTCAGCTCAACGCCCCCCACCGAATCAAGCTGGTCCGTCGCGAGATTGCGCAGACGATGACCATGCTGACCGATAAGAAGTAAGGGCGAGCTATGAGCGATAATGCCAACCAGCTGCGCACGGTCGAAGGCCGCGTTGTCAGCAACAAGATGAACAAGTCCGTGACGATCCTCGTCGAGCGCCTGGTCAAGCACCCCCTGTACGGCAAGTACATCCGGCGCTCGACCAAGCTGCACGCGCACGACGAGGAAAACACCTGCAACGAGGGCGACGTCGTCCGCGTGAGCGAGTGCCGTCCGCTGTCGAAGACCAAGAACTGGCGCGTGGTCGAAATCGTCACGCGTGCCGCGAAGTAAGGAGGCCATTCAATGATCCAGGTACAGAGCTACCTCGAGGCCGCCGACAATTCCGGCGCCAAGGAAATGATGTGCATCAAGGTGCTCGGCGGCTCCAAGCGTCGTTACGCGCGCATTGGTGACATCATCAAGGTGACCGTCAAGGACGCCATTCCGCGCGGCAAGGTCAAGAAGGGTGAGGTCTACGACGCCGTCGTCGTCCGTACCCGTTCCGGCGTGCGCCGGGCCGACGGTTCGCTGATCCGTTTCGACGGCAACGCAGCCGTGCTGCTGAACAACAAGCAGGAGCCGATCGGCACCCGCATTTTCGGGCCCGTGACCCGTGAGCTTCGTACCGAGAAGTTCATGAAGATCGTCTCGCTCGCTCCCGAAGTGATCTGAGCGAAGGAATCAGAAAATGAATCGTATCCGCAAGGGCGACCAGGTGATCATCATCGCCGGTGCCGACAAGGGCAAGAAGGGTGAGGTTGTGCGTGTTGCCGGTGACAAGGTCATCGTGCAGAACGTGAACATCATCAAGCGCCACACCAAGCCGAATCCGCAGGCGAACGTCGCCGGCGGCATCATCGAGCGGGAAGCGCCGATCCATATTTCCAATGTCATGCTGTTCAACCAGGCCAACGGCAAGGGTGAACGCATTGGTTTCAAGGTGCTCGAGAATGGACGCAAAGTGCGTGTGTTCCGCTCGAGCGGTGAGGCGATCGACGCCTAAGGAATGATGCAATGACCACCCGTCTCGAAACGATCTACAAAGAAACCGTTGTTCCTGCGCTGATGGAACAGTTCGGTTACGACAACATCATGCAGGTGCCCCGCGTCTCGAAGATCACGCTGAACATGGGCGTGGGCGAGGCCGTGGGCAACAAGAAGATCCTGGAAAATGCCGTCGCCGACATGACCAAGATCGCCGGCCAGAAGCCGATCACCACCAACGCCCGCGTCTCCGTCGCCAGCTTCAAGATCCGCGACGGCTGGCCGATCGGCTGCAAGGTCACCTTGCGCCGCGCCAAGATGTTCGAGTTCCTCGACCGCCTGATCAACATCTCGCTGCCCCGCGTGCGTGACTTCCGCGGTGTGTCGGGTCGTTCGTTCGATGGTCGCGGCAACTACAACATGGGCATCAAGGAACAGATCATCTTCCCCGAGATCGATTTCGATACCGTTGACGCCATGCGCGGCATGGATATCGCTATCACCACCACGGCGAAGACCAACGAAGAAGCCAAGGCGCTGCTGCAGGCCTTCAACTTCCCGTTCCGTAACTGATTCGAGGATATAGATCATGGCCAAGACGTCGATGGTTAACCGTGACATCAAGCGCAAGAAGCTGGTGAAGAAATTCGCCGCCAGGCGCACGGACCTCAAGACGATCATCACGAGCGTCACCGCCTCCTACGAGGAGAAGATGGCTGCCGTGGACAAGCTGCAGAAGTTGCCGCGCGACTCGAGCCCGAGCCGCGTCACCAACCGCTGCGCACTGACGGGCCGCTCGCGCGGCGTGTACGCCAAGTTCGGCCTCGGCCGCAACAAGCTGCGCGAAGCCACCATGCGTGGCGACGTTCCCGGCCTCCGCAAGGCCAGCTGGTAATCGCCGGTCCCCCCTGGGGGACCAGCGGATATCGGTGCTCCTGACACCTACAAGGGTAAGAATCAATGAGCATGACTGATCCTATCGCCGACATGCTGGTGCGCATCAAGAACGCGCTCGCCGTCGGTAAGCCGCAGGTTTCCATGCCTGCCTCCAAGATGAAGCTGGCCATCGCCAACGTGCTCAAGTCCGAGGGTTACATCGGCGAGTTCCGCGTTGCCGGCGAAGGCGCCAAGGCCAAGTTGGAAGTCTCCCTGAAGTACTACGAAGGCAAGCCGGTGATCGAGCGCCTCGAGCGCGTCTCCCGTTCGGGCCTGCGCCAGTACAAGGGCAAGGACGACCTTCCGAAGATCCTGGCTGGCCTCGGTGTCGCCATCATCTCCACTTCCCAGGGTCTGATGACCGATCGCCAGGCCCGCGCTGCGGGCGTGGGCGGCGAAGTCATCTGCCTCGTGGCCTAAGGAGAACGCACCCATGTCCCGCGTTGCCAAGAAGCCGATCCAGATGCCCAAGGGCGTCGATTTCAACGTCTCGTCGAGCCACGTCACCGTGAAGGGCCCGAAGGGCACCCTGACGCTGGCCAAGCCGACCGGCGTCGAGTTCAACCTCGACAATGGCCTGCTGCAGCTGTCTGCCGCCGACTCCGACAACATCCCGATGGCCGGTACCGCCCGCGCCATCCTCGCCAACATGATCCAGGGCGTCGCCGAGGGTTTCACCCGCAAGCTCGAACTGGTCGGCGTGGGTTACCGTGCCGCGATGCAGGGCAAGGACCTGGCCCTTAGCCTGGGTTTCTCGCACCCCACGGTGTACATCACCCCCGAGGGCATCACGCTGACCACCCCGACGCAGACCGAGATCCTGGTCAGCGGCGCGGACAAGCAGCAGGTGGGTGAAGTTGCGGCCAAGATCCGTGCGTACCGTAAGCCCGAGCCCTACAAGGGCAAGGGCATCCGTTACTCCGGCGAGAAGATCATCATGAAGGAAGCCAAGAAGGCCTGATTGGGCGCTTCCGCTTCCTCGAGGTAAATATCATGGACAAGAACATCGCTCGCCTGCGCCGCGCCAAGACCACGCGTTCGCACATCCGCAAGCTCGGCGTCGCCCGCCTTTCGGTGCTGCGTTCGGGCCAGCACATCTACGCCCAGCTCTTCACCTCCGACGGCTCCACCGTGCTGGCTTCGGCCTCCACCGTGCAGGCCGACGTCAAGGACGGCCTGAAGGGCTGCAAGAACATGGAAGCCGCCGCCAAGGTCGGCCGCACCATCGCCGAGAAGGCGCTGGCTGCCGGTATCGAGAAGGTTGCCTTCGATCGTTCCGGTTACCGTTATCATGGCCGTATCAAGGCCTTGGCTGATGCCGCCCGCGAAGGTGGCCTGCAGTTCTAAGCCTTCGGGCCTGTCGGGCCTTCGGGCTTCAATTCCACGATCCAACCACAACCATAAGCGGCCATAGGCCGTAAGCAAACCCAGGAATCCACATGAGCAGCAACGAGCGCGATCGCAATCGCGGGGAAAGCGACGACGGCTTCATTGAGAAGCTGGTCGCCGTCAACCGCGTCTCCAAGACCGTCAAGGGCGGTCGTCAGTTCACCTTCACCGCGCTGACTGTCGTCGGCGACGGTGCTGGCAAGGTTGGTTTCGGGTACGGCAAGGCGCGTGAAGTGCCGGTCGCCATCCAGAAGTCGATGGAATACGCCCGCAAGGCGATGGTCCAGGTCGACCTCAACGACGGCACCCTGTGGCACGCGGTCAAGTCCGGCCACGGCGCCGCCCGCGTTTACATGCAGCCTGCTTCCGAGGGTACCGGCGTGATCGCCGGTGGCGCCATGCGCGCCGTCCTCGAGGCCGTCGGCGTGAAGAACGTGCTGGCCAAGGCCGTCGGTTCGCGCAACCCGATCAACCTGGTTCGCGCCACCGTCAAGGGCCTCACCGAAACCACCTCGCCGGCCCGCATCGCCGCCAAGCGTGGCAAGAAGCTCGAGGAGATCCTCAATGACTGATAAGACCGTCAAGGTTCGCCTGGTCAAGGGCCTTCGTGGCTGCCAGGCCCGCCACCGCCTCTCCGTTAAGGCCCTGGGCCTGAACAAGATCAACGATGTCCGCGAACTCAAGGACTCGCCGTCCGTGCGCGGCCTGATCAACCAGGTGCATTACCTGGTTCGCGTCGAAGCCTGAGCGGACCTAGGAGAAACCATATGAAGCTCAATACCCTCAAGCCCGCCGACGGCGCCCGCAAGGACCGCGTCCGCGTTGGTCGCGGCATCGGCTCCGGCCTCGGCAAGACCGCTGGTCGCGGACACAAGGGCTCGTTCGCCCGTTCCGGCAAGGGCAAGATCAAGGCCGGTTTCGAAGGCGGCCAGATGCCCATGCACAAGCGTTTGCCGAAGGTCGGCTTCCGCTCGAAGCTCAAGAACGACACCGCTGAAGTGCTGCTGTACCAGCTCGACAAGCTCGAGGCCGGCGAGATCGATTTCGCCGCCCTGCGCGCCGCCAAGCTCGTGCCGGCCACCGCCAAGCAGGCCAAGCTCGTCAAGAAGGGCGAGTTGACCAAGAAGTTCGTCCTCAAGGGCGTGCTTGCGACGGCGGGTGCCAAGGCCGCGATCGAAGCCGCCGGCGGCAGCGTGACGGAGTAATACTTTGACGCAGTCATCATCCGCAGCAAGCGCCCTGGGTGGGCTCGGTAAGTTCACCGAACTCCGCCAGCGCCTGATCTTCGTGGTCCTGGCCCTGGTCGTTTACCGCATCGGCAGCTTCATCCCGGTGCCCGGTATCGATCCGGCGGCCATGCTGCGGCTGATGGAGCAGCAGGAAGGCACCATCGTGGACATGTTCAACATGTTCTCCGGTGGCGCGCTCAACCGTTTCAGCCTGTTCGCCTTGAACGTCATCCCCTACATTTCCTCCTCCATCATCGTGCAGCTCATGGGCCAGATCTATGAGCCCTGGAAGGCGATGAAGAAGGAAGGCGAGAGCGGTCGGCGCAAGCTGACCCAGTACTCGCGCATCGGCGCAGTGCTGCTGGCCGTCGTGCAGGCTGGCAGCATCGCGGCAGCGCTGCAGGGCCAGAGCGCGGGTGCCGGCATTCCGGTGGTCTACGCCCCGGGCCCGGGCTTCATCCTCACCGCAATCGTCGCACTCACCGCCGGCACCATCTTCCTGATGTGGCTGGGTGAGCAGATCACCGAGCGTGGCATCGGCAACGGTATTTCGCTGATCATCTTCGCCGGCATCGTGGCCAGCCTGCCGTCGGCCGTCATCGGCACGCTGCAGCAGGTCGCCAACGACGAAATCAGCCCGTTCGCCATCCTGGTCATCATCGCCCTGGTGCTCGGCGTTACCTACTTCGTGGTCTTCATGGAGCGCGGCCAGCGCCGCATCACCGTGAACTACGCCCGCCGGCAGGGTGGCCGCCAGGCGTACATGAACCAGAGCTCGCACCTGCCGCTCAAGCTCAACATGGCGGGCGTGATCCCGGCGATCTTCGCTTCCAGCCTGATCATGTTCCCGGCCACCATGGCCCAGTGGTTCGGCCAGGCGGCCACGCCGACCGGCGAAGGCTGGCGCGGGCAGATGGGCTACTACCTGCAGAACCTCAGCCAGGCCCTGGCGCCCAGCCAGCCGCTGCACATGCTGCTGTACGGCGGCCTCATCATGGGCTTCGCGTTCTTCTACACGGCCCTGGTCTTCAATTCCCAGGAAACCGCCGACAACCTCAAGAAGTCCGGTGCGCTGGTCCCGGGCATCCGCCCCGGCAAGGCGACGGGTGACTACATCGACGGGGTACTGACCCGCCTGACGCTGATCGGCTCGCTGTACCTGGTGCTGGTCTGCCTGCTGCCTGAATTCATTCGTGTCTTCTGGTCGGTTCCGTTCTATTTCGGCGGCACGTCGCTGCTGATCGTGGTCGTGGTGGTGATGGATTTCACCGCCCAAATCCAGGCTCACCTGATGTCACATCAGTACGAGAGCCTGATGAAGAAGTCGAATCTGAAAGGTGGCGGACGCGGCCTGAGCCGCAGCTGACACCAACGATGGGCGGTCCGCGCGGCGGCTTGGCGCGCGGATAAGCCGGAACCTGTTCCTGCGCTGGAGTAGCGCGGGGCGCCTGAACCCAGGATGGGGGAGGGCAGTTTCCAGCTTGTCGCCGGAGCATGGGCACACTCCCCATGCCGGGTTCCCCGGATCTTCGGATCCGGGGGGCTACAAATAAACCCCAAGCCCTGATATACTTCCTGATTCACTGCGCTCAAATTTAAGTTGGAGAACGCCTGATGGCGCGCATCGCGGGTATCAACCTGCCTGTCCAGAAACACGTCTGGGTGGGCCTGCAGAGTATCTTTGGCATTGGCCGTACCCGGTCAAAGCTTGTTTGTGTAGCGGCCGGAGTGGCGTCAGCCACGAAGATCCGTGATTTGTCCGAGCCTGAAATCGAGCGTATCCGCGCCGAAGTGGCCAAGTACACCGTCGAGGGTGACCTCCGACGCGAGGTCGGCATGTCGATCAAGCGTCTGATGGACCTGGGCTGCTACCGCGGCCTGCGTCATCGTCGCGGCCTGCCGATGCGCGGTCAGCGCACCCGGACCAACGCTCGTACCCGCAAGGGTCCGCGTAAAGCCATCAAGAAGTAAGGACCTGGCCAAATGAATAAGCCGGCAGTCAAGACCAAGAAGAAGATCAAGCGGATCGTCACCGACGGTATCGCCCACGTCCAGGCTTCTTTCAACAACACCATCGTTACCATCACCGATCGCCAGGGCAATGCGCTGTCGTGGGCCACTTCGGGCGGCGCGGGTTTCCGCGGCTCCCGCAAGTCCACGCCGTTCGCTGCCCAGGTGGCCGCCGAGAAGGCCGGCAAGGCCGCTCTCGACTACGGTGTGAAAACGCTGGAAGTGCGGATCAAGGGCCCCGGCCCGGGCCGTGAATCGGCAGTGCGTTCCCTGAACGCGGTCGGTTACAAGATCACCAACATCATCGACGTCACCCCGATCCCGCACAACGGGTGCCGGCCGCCGAAAAAGCGCCGCGTCTAACGGGAACTGGAGACTAAATCATGGCTCGTTACATTGGTCCCACCTGCAAGCTCGCCCGCCGCGAAGGCGCCGACCTCAGTCTGAAGTCGCCGGCTCGCGCCATCGACTCCAAGTGCAAGCTCGAGCAGAAGCCCGGCCAGCACGGCGCGGTCGCCCGCAAGGGCAAGCTGTCCGACTACGCAACCCAGCTTCGCGAGAAGCAGAAGGTCAAGCGCATCTACGGCTTGCTCGAGCGTCAGTTCCGTTCGTACTACACCAAGGCTTCGCGCAAGAAGGGCAACACCGGCGAAACCTTGCTGCAGATGCTCGAACAGCGCCTCGACAACGTCGTGTACCGCATGGGCTTCGCCGTCACCCGTCCCCAGGCCCGCCAGCTGGTTTCGCACAAGGGCGTGCTGGTCAACGGCAAGTCCGTCAACCTGCCGTCCTACCAGATCAAGGCTGGCGACAGCGTCGAACTGACCGAGAAGGCGCAGAAGCACCTCAACGTGCAGGAAGCACTCAACCTCTCCCAGCAGATGGACCTGGTTCCGAGCTGGTGCGAAGTCGACGCGAAGAAGTTCGCCGGCGTTTTCAAAGCCGTCCCGGATCGCGCCGACCTGCCCTCGGATATCAATGAAGCGCTGATCGTCGAGTTGTACTCGAAGTAATCCTCTCAGGAGACACCTTGACCATGACGGTTACCGCTACTTCGGTGCTGCGTCCGCGCGGCCCCCACATTGAACGCCTCGGTGCCAACCGCGCGAAGGTCGTGATTGAGCCGCTTGAGCGCGGCTACGGACACACGCTGGGCAACGCCCTGCGTCGCGTCCTGCTGTCGTCCATCCCCGGCTTCGCCATCACGGAAGTCGAGATCGACGGCGTGCTGCACGAATACACCACCGTCGAAGGCCTGCAGGAGGACGTACTTGAAGTCCTGCTCAACCTCAAGGACGTCGCCATCCGCATGCACAACGTGGACCACACCACGCTGACGCTGCAGAAGAAGGGCCCGGGCCTGGTGACGGCGGCCGACATCAAGGTTGACCACAACGTCGAGATCCTCAATCCCGACCACGTGATCTGCCACCTCACCAAGGACACGTCGCTGAACATGCGGCTGAAGATCGAGCGCGGTTTCGGCTACCAGCCGGCCGCCGATCGCCGCCGCCCGGACGAAGAATCCCGTGCGATCGGTCGCCTGGTGCTTGATGCCACGTTCTCGCCGGTCCGCCGCGTTGCGTACGCCGTCGAGTCGGCCCGCGTCGAACAGCGTACCGACCTGGACAAGCTGGTCCTGGAGATCGAGACCAACGGCACGATCGACGCCGAGGACGCGATCCGCACGGCTGCCGACATCCTCACCGACCAGCTGTCGGTGTTCGGTGACTTCACGCAGCGTGACCGCAGCGCCGCCAAGCCGTCCGCCGCGGGCATCGATCCGGTGCTGCTGCGCCCGATCGACGACCTCGAACTGACGGTGCGTTCGGCCAACTGCCTCAAGGCCGAGAACATCTACTACATCGGCGACCTGATCCAGCGTACCGAGGTCGAGCTGCTCAAGACCCCGAACCTGGGCAAGAAGTCGCTCACCGAGATCAAGGAAGTGCTTGCACAGCGCGGCCTGTCCCTCGGCATGAAGCTGGAAAACTGGCCGCCGGCCGGCCTCCAGCAGGGCATGCTGGGCTGAGCCCGGTAATTCACTAAGGAACCACGACCATGCGCCATCGGAATTCCGGACGCCAACTCAGCCGTACCAGTGCCCATCGCGACGCGATGTTCAGCAACATGGCGGCGTCCCTGATCAAGCACGAACTTATCCGCACCACCTTGCCCAAGGCCAAGGAACTGCGCCGCGTCGCCGAACCGCTGATCACCATCGGCAAGATCGATGGCGTTGCGAATCGTCGCCTGGCCATGTCCCGCCTTCGCGACAAGGAAGCGGTCGGCAAGCTGTTCGTCGAGCTGGGCCCGCGCTACCAGGCCCGTCCCGGCGGCTACCTGCGCATCCTCAAGTGCGGCTTCCGTCCGGGCGACAACGCCCCGATGGCCTATGTCGAGCTGGTTGATCGCCCGCGCGAGGTTGCCGAAGCCGCCGAGTAATCCCGGCGAGCAAGGTATCCACTGGACCCCGGCCTCGGCCGGGGTCTTTGTTTTCGGGCCCGGAAACTTCACCGGCCCGGGGTGGTCTGTGTAACCTAGCCCCCACTGCACCGGAAGCCGCCCATGTCTGCCAATCCTTTCGCCTGGTCGTTCCGCGGCCAGTACCTCGCCGGCTTCGCGCTTTGCGCGGCGCTGCTTGCGTTTGCCCTCTACGTGCAGTTCAACATGCTGATGCTGCCGTGCCCGCTGTGCATCCTCCAGCGCATCGCCTTCGCGGCCATGGGCATCGCCTTCCTGCTGGGTGGCCTGCATTCGCCCAAGGGGCGGGTGGGGCGCGCGGTGTACGGCCTGCTGGTGCTCATTCCCGCCGCCGCTGGCGCAGGCGTGGCCGGCCGCCATGTCTGGCTGCAGTCACTGCCGCCCAGCGAAGTGCCGCTGTGCTCGGGCATGGGCCTGGACTACATGGTCCAGGCCATGGGTCCGATGAATGCGCTGTCGAAGGTGCTCACGGGTTCGGGTGAATGTGCGAAGGTTGATTGGGCGTTCCTGGGCGTGTCCATGCCCGCCTGGACGCTTGTCTGGTTTATCGGCCTGGGCCTGGGCGCCCTCTGGGCCGGGCTGCGCAAGCGCTGAGCTGCGCGTGATGTTCTGAACGAAGCTTCCCGTCGCCATGCGGCGGCGCTGTGGCATGATTTCCCTCCACTTCCACGATTCTGGATCCACGATGACGAGCGCCAGCGACCGCAACCTGCAGCCTGTTCCCCTTTCCGGCGATTGGACGCCGGCGGGTTGGCGCAGCCGCGTCGCCGCCCAGCAGCCCACCTATCCCGATGCCACCGCCCTGGCCCAAGTGCAGCAGGAGCTGGGCCAGCTGCCGCCGCTGGTGACGTCTTGGGAAATCCTCGCCCTGAAGAAGCAGCTCGCCGAAGCCCAGGAGGGCAAGCGCTTCCTGCTGCAGGGCGGTGACTGCGCCGAGAGTTTCGCCGACTGCGAATCCGCGCTCATCTCCAACCGCTTGAAGGTGCTGCTGCAGATGAGCCTGGTGTTGGTCCACGGCCTGCGCCTGCCCGTGGTTCGGGTCGGGCGCTTCGCCGGACAGTACGCCAAGCCGCGCTCTGCCGACATGGAAGAGAAGGACGGCGTTTCGCTGCCCAGCTACCGCGGTGACTTCATCAACCAGCCCGGCTTCACCCCGGGCGAGCGCACGCCCGACCCGCGGCGCATGGTGAAGGGCCACGCCCGTTCGGCGATGACGATGAACTTCGTGCGTGCACTGGTCGACGGTGGCTTCGCCGACCTGCACCACCCGGAATACTGGGACCTGGACTGGGTGGGTCATTCGCCGCTGTCGGACGAGTACCGCAGCATGGTGGCGGCCGTTGGCGACGCCGTGCGCTTCATGGAGACCATCTCCGGCACGGCCATGAACAACCTCAACCGCGCCGATTTCTACACCTCGCACGAAGCGCTGCTGCTGCCTTACGAAGAAGCGCTGACCCGCCAGGTGCCGCGCCAATGGGGCTGGTTCAACCTGTCCACGCACTTCCCGTGGATCGGCATGCGTACCGCGGACCTGGACGGTGCCCACGTTGAATACTTCCGCGGCCTGCGCAATCCGGTGGCCGTGAAAATCGGGCCGTCGGTCACGCCCGACCAACTGCTGCGCCTCACCGACGCCCTGAACCCGGAGAACGAGCCGGGCCGCCTGAGCTACATCCACCGCATGGGCAACGCCAAGGTGGCCGAGAAGCTGCCGCCGCTGCTCGACGCCATCCGCCGCGAAGGTCGCCGCGTGCTGTGGATCTGCGACCCCATGCACGGCAATACCGAAAGCACCAGCAACGGCTTCAAGACCCGCCGTTTCGACAAGATCCGTGGCGAAGTGGAGTCCAGCTTCGAACTGCATGCCGCCGCAGGCACCCGGCTGGGTGGCGTGCACCTGGAGCTCACCGGTGAAAACGTCACCGAGTGCACGGGCGGCGCCCGTGACCTGACCGACATCGACCTCGAGCGCGCCTACCGGTCCACCGTGGATCCGCGGCTGAACTACGAGCAGTCGCTGGAGATCGCCATGCTGATCGTGCGCAAGCAGGGCCAGCTTGCCCGGCCGGTAAAGGCCTGAGGCGGCGGCGGAAAGGGCCGGGCGACTTCGCCCGGCCCCTGGTCAATCCGCCAGGGTCGGCATGAACGTCGGCGGCTTGCGCGCCCTTGTCGCCTGCTCGAAGGTATAGGCATAGCCCAGCAGCTGCGCCTCGCTGTAGGCCCGGCCCATGAACACCACGCCGATCGGAAGCCCGCGCACGTCGCCCGACGGCACGGTGATGCTGGGCGTTCGCGCAACCGCCGCGATGCCATAGCCGGCGCCCGAGAAGTGGTCGCCGTTGACGTGGTCGGTGGGCCAGGCCGGCGACGTGCTGGGGCCGATCACCGCATCAAGCTGGTTCTTGTCCATCGTAGCCAGCAGGCCCTGTTCGCCGGCCAGGCGGCGGGCGGCATCACGGGCCTGCAGGTAGGCCGGTTCACTCAGCGGTCCCTTGGCCTGGGCCTGTTCGAAGATTTCCTGCCCGAAGTGCGGCATGGCCTGGGCGGCATGCGCGGTGTTCCAGGCGATCAGCGACTCAAGCGAACCGTGCTCGCCGCCCGCGGCGGCGAGGTAGGCATCCAGGCCGTCCTTGAACTCGTACAGCAGCACGTTGAACTCGTCCTCGCCCCACTGCCGCCACGTCGTGACCTCGACGTCGATGACTTCGGCGCCGGCGGCCTGCAGGCTGGCGACGGCGCGCTCCACGGCGGCGTCCACGTCGGGGTTGAAGCCCATGGCTTGGCGAAGCACGCCGAAACGTTTGCCACGCACGGCATCGGCGTCCAGCCCGGCGGTGTAGTCGACGGCGGGCCTGCCGTCCGCCGCCGGCGACGCCGGATCGGCCGGGTCAACCGCCGCCAGCACGTTCAGCAGCGCCGCCACGTCCGCGACGCTGCGGCCCATCGGGCCCGCTGTGTCCTGCGAAACGGAGATCGGGATGATGCCGCCGCGGCTGACCAGGCCCACCGTGGGCTTGAGGCCCACCAGCCCGTTCACCGCCGAGGGGCAGATGATGCTGCCGTCGGTTTCGGTGCCTACGCCGACCATGGCCAGGCTGGCTGCGACGGCCGTGCCGGTACCCGCGCTGGAGCCGCAGGGGTTGCGGTCGAGCACGTAGGCATTGCGGGTCTGGCCACCGCGCGAGCTCCAGCCGGAGCTGGAGCGGGTGGATCGGAAGTTGGCCCATTCGCTCAGGTTGGTCTTGCCCAGGATCACGGCGCCGGCGGCGCGCAGGCGCGCCACGATGAAGGCGTCGCGCGTCGGGCGGTTGCCCGCCAGCGCCAGCGAGCCTGCCGAGGTGGCCATGCCGACGGCGTCGATGTTGTCCTTGAGCAGCACCGGGATACCGTGCAGCGGCCCGCGGACGTTGCCGGCGCGGCGCTCGGCATCGAGCGTGCGGGCGTCGGCCAGCGCCTCGGGGTTGAGTTCAATCACCGAATTCAACGCCGGCCCGCTGCGGTCGATCTGCTCGATGCGCTCGAGGTAGGCCTGGGTCAGCGCTTCGGCGCTGAGGCTCCCCGCGGCAAGCTGCGCGCTGGCTTCGGCCAGCGTCATCTCGGCCACCAGCGGACCCACCGCGCGCTCCTGCACCGGTGCCGGGGCGACGGCGTCGGGTGCCGGCTCGCGGCCGCACGCGGCCAGCAGCAGGGCGCAGGCCGGGATGAAAATCAGGCGCATCGGGTTTCCTCGGGTTGGCTGACCAGCAAGCCGGAGTATTGCGCCGGCACCGTGAGGCCGCAATCAAGCTACTGCAGCAGGCCCCAGCCCACGCGCGCCACCAGCGCAAGCACCACCGCCAGGAAGATCATGCGGATGAAGCGGTCGCCCTTGCGGATGGCCAGCCGGCTGCCGACGTAGCTGCCCACCACGTTGCCCACGATCAGCGGCACCGCCAGCGTCCACTGCACGAAGCCGCCCACGGCCAGCACCGTCCAGGAGCTGAGGTCCGCGGCGACATTGGTTGATTTGGAGACCGCCGACGACTTGAGGAAGTCCAGCCCGATCACGCTGACGAAGGCGAACACCATCAGGGTGCCGGTGCCGGGTCCGATCAGGCCGTTGTAGAAGCCGCAGGCACCGCCCACCACGGCCGCCGCCCACGCCTCGGCGCGCGGATTGAAACGGCGTTCCTCGCGCGTGCCCAGGTCCTTGCGCAGCACGGTGTAGACGGCCAACAGCACGCACACCACCAGCACCGCCATCTTCAGGGTGTCGGGGTCGATGCGTTTGGCGAACTGCACGCCGATGGCCGAGAAGGCGAGGGCGGAGAACAGCGCGGGCACCACGATGCGGCGCTCCACGCTGACGTGGCGGAAGTAGTTCCAGGCCGCCACGCTGGTGCCCAGCAGCGAACTGGTGCGCTGGGTGGCAATGGTCTGCAGGATGCCCAGGCCCGGATGCAGGTTCAGCATCGCGGGCGTCAGGATCAGGCCGCCGCCGCCGACGATGCTGTCGAGCAGGCCGGCGGCGAAGCCAGCCAGCCCGGTGAGCAGCCAAAGCTCCCAGGACATGGCCGGGACACCCGGGTGTCAGGTCAGCCGCGGTTGGCTTTCTTGCGGTCGTTCTCGGTGCGCTCTTTCTTGCGCAGGCGGATCGCCACCGGCGTCACTTCCACCAGTTCGTCGTCGTCGATGAACTCCAGCGCCTGCTCGAGCGACATCTTGATGGCCGGGATCAGGCCTTCGTCCTTGTCGGTGCCCGAGGCGCGGAAGTTGGTCAGCTGCTTGCCGCGCAGGGCGTTGACCGTCAGGTCGTTGTCCTTGGCGTGGATGCCAACGATCTGGCCTTCGTAGATTTCCTCGCCCGGCTCGACCAGCAGGCGGCCGCGCTCCTGCATGGCGATCTGCGCATAGGCCGGCGACGGGCCGGTGCCGTTGGAGATCAGCACGCCGTTCTGGCGCTGGCCGATCTCACCGTCGGCACGCGGGCCGTAATGGTCGAACACATGGAACAGCAGGCCGGTGCCGGCCGTGATGGTGCGGAACTCGGTCTGGAAGCCGATCAGGCCACGCGCCGGGATCATGAAGTCCATGCGCACGCGACCCTTGCCGTCCGGCTCCATGTTCTGGAGGATCGCCTTGCGCTCGCCAAGGCGCTGCATCACGCCGCCCTGGAACTGTTCCTCCAGGTCCACCACCAGCGCTTCGATCGGCTCGGACTTCACGCCGTCGATCATCTTGATGATCACTTCCGGGCGCGACACGGCCATTTCGTAGCCTTCGCGGCGCATGGTCTCGATCAGGATCGACAGGTGCAGTTCGCCGCGGCCGCTGACCTTGAACTTGTCGGCGTCGTCGGTGTCTTCCACCTTCAGCGCGACGTTGTGCTGGGTCTCGCGCATCAGGCGGTCGCGCAGCTGGCGCGACGTGAGGAACTTGCCGCCGCTGCGGTCCTTGGTGCCGGCGAACGGCGAGTTGTTCACCTGGAAGGTCATGCTGATGGTCGGCTCGTCGACCGTGAGCACTTCAAGCTGCTCGACCTGCGAGGGATCGCAGACGGTCTCGGAAATGCTCAGGCCCTCGATGCCCGAGATGGCGACGATGTCGCCGGCCTGGGCCTCTTTCACTTCATGGCGCTCGAGGCCGTGGAAGCCGAGCACCTGCAGCACCTTGGCGTTGCGCGGCTTGCCGTTGCGGTCGATCACCGTGACCTGCATGTTGGTGCGGACCTTGCCGCGCTGGATGCGGCCAACGCCGATGATGCCGACGTAGTTGTTGTAGTCCAGCGAGGTGATGCGCATCTGGAACGGGCCGTCCAGGTCTACCGGCGGCGGCGACACGTGGTCGATGATGGTCTGGAACAGCGGGGTCATGTCGCCCGAGCGCACTTCCTGCTCCATGCCGGCGTAGCCGTGCAGCGCCGAGGCGTAGACGGTGGTGAAGTCGAGCTGCTCGTCGGTGGCGCCCAGGCGGTCGAACAGGTCGAAGGTCTGGTCCAGCACCCAGTTCGGGCGGGCACCCGGGCGGTCGACCTTGTTCACCACGACGATCGGCTTGAAGCCCATCGCGAAGGCCTTCTGGGTGACGAAGCGCGTCTGCGGCATCGGGCCGTCCATCGCGTCCACCAGGATGAGCACCGAATCCACCATCGACAGCACGCGCTCCACTTCGCCGCCGAAGTCGGCATGGCCCGGGGTGTCGACGATGTTGATGCGGTATTCCTCGCCGTCGGGCGCCTTCCAGCGGATCGCGGTGTTCTTCGACAGGATCGTGATGCCACGCTCCTTCTCGATGTCGTTGCTGTCCATCATCCGCTCGGTGGTCACCGTGCGCTCGGCGAAGGTGCCCGACTGCTTGAGCAGGCAGTCGACGAGGGTGGTCTTGCCGTGGTCAACGTGGGCGACGATGGCGATGTTGCGGAGCTTTTCGATGGACATGCGGATGGGCGCCGGACGGCGCGCTGTCTCAGGTGGGTAAGTAAGCCGGGAATTATAGCCTGATTCCGTGAACGAACGGCCTGAACGGAGGTCATGGGCCGGCCCGTGTGGCATCCTAGGCGCCCTGCCGGCGACGTGCCGGCCCGTACCCCACGGAGCCCCCAATGTCCCTCATCGCCACTTTCACCACCTCGCGCGGCCCGATCCGCATCAAGCTGCACGCCGACAAGGCGCCGCTGACGGTCGCCAACTTCGTCAACCTGGTCCAGCGCGGCTTCTACAACGGCCTGAGCTTCCACCGCGTAATCCCCGATTTCATGGTCCAGGGCGGCTGCCCCAAGGGCAGCGGCACCGGCGGCCCGGGCTACCGCTTCGAGGACGAGTGCCGCGCCGACCTGCGCCACGACAAGCCCGGCGTGCTGTCCATGGCCAACGCCGGCCCGGGCACCAACGGCAGCCAGTTCTTCATCACCCACGTGGCCACCCCGTGGCTGGACGGCAAGCACACCGTGTTCGGCGAAATCATCGGCGCCGGCGACCAGCAGGTCGTGGACGCGGTGCGCGGCGGCGACAAGATCGAAAGCGTCACCCTGGAGGGCGACACCACCGCCCTGCTGGCGGCGCAGGCCGACCGCGTCAGCGAGTGGAACAAGGCGCTCGACGCCGCCTGATGCCAAGCCGCGGCCCGGGGCGCATGGCCGCCCCGGGTCGCCTCACTCCACGAAGCGCAGGCTGTCGAACATCCGGCCCACCGCTTCGGCGTCCCGGCCGTAGTAGTGCTCGGCCGGCGCGATCCACACCAGCAGCGTCAGCCGGCCCTCGCGCTCGGCGGCGGTGACCATGCCGCGGTAAACCAGGCCGTTGGGGTTGTCCAGGTCCAGGTCGAAGCGCAGTCCGGCCGTGCCACCCCAGCGCACCGGCCGCAGCTGGCGGGCCTCCACGTTGGCCCAGCCGGCGCCGCGCAGCCCGTCGAGCACGATGTCGCGCACTTCGTCGGGCCGCACGCCGGCGCGGAACCAGGGGCCGTCGGGTCGCCAGGACCGCTCCTTGGCGCGCAGGAACACGTGTTCGCGCGGCTTGATGCGCGACAGGATCATCAGCTGGTTCAGCGCGGCGCCGTCCACGGTCCATTGCTCCTGGCGCGGCGCGCTGATGCGGGCCCAGTCCAGGTCCGTGGTCAGCTGCAGGTCGAACACCGACGCATTGCCGGCCTTTTGCAGGCGATTGCCGCCGCAGGCCACCAGCAGCACCAGCGTGGCCGCCAACGCGACGATGCGAACCAGGCACCGGGTCACGGCGTGGCCTGCATTTGGGCCAGGTACTGGCGCACGAAGGCGGCATCGCCGGCCTCCGGCGCCATCGCCAGGTAGCGCCGGAAGGCCGCGCCGGCGCCTTCGCGGTCGCCCTGCGCGCGCAGGGCCATGCCGTGTTCGCGCAAGGCCCCGGCGGGCGGGTCGGGCAGGGCGACGGCCTCTTCGTACAGGGCCTGCGCCCGGGCGGCGTCGCCGTCCTTGCCGCGGCGACGCAATGCCTCGGCAAGGAAGTACGCATAGGTCGCCTCGAGCCCCGGGTCGGCCAGCGCCCGCAGGTCGCCGATCACCTGGACCGAGGTGTCGTACATGCGACGGGACAGCTCGCCCTCCAGCCACTGAACCAGGAAGGGCCGCACGGCGGCCTGGTAGGCATCGCGACCCGACAGGCCGCCACCGTCATAGCGCTTGGCGGCCGCCTGTATGTCGGCCAGGCGCTCGGCGGTGCGTGGGTGGCTGGCGAACACGGGGATGGGCTTGCCGTATCCACGGGCGTCTTCCTCGGCCTTCATGCGCTGCCAAAGCCGGGCCCCGGCGGCGGGCTCATAGCCTTGGCCAACAGCCGCCGCGAAACCCAGGTCGTCGGATTGGCGCTCGGCGTCGCGGGAAAACTGCGACATCCCGGCGACGCCCAGGAAGTTGGCCAGGTAGCCGGCTGCGCCGGCGCCGCCACCGAAGGCCAGCAGGCTGATGGAGCCGATTACGGCCGACGTGTTCTTGGCCTTGCGCCACTGCCTGATGGCGTGGCGTTCGCGGAAATGGGCCAACTCGTGCCCGAGCACCAGCGCCAGTTCGGCCTCGTCCTGGAACCGAAGCAGGGCGCCGGTCCAGACCACCAACATGCCGTTGGGCGCCATGGATGCGTTGAACCAGGGCTGTTCAACGATATAAACCCGCAGGTCCGGGCAGTGGTCGCCGGCGACCCGGCACGCAACGTCGCGCACGTACGCGTTCAGCTCCGGGTCGCGCACCAGCTGCGGATGCTGCAGCAGGTCGCGCTCGGCGCGTTCCATCGCGTACCACAGCTCGTCCTCGTCGCTGCCCGGCGGCGGCCGTTGGCCGGGCAGGGCGGTGGCCACCGGGTCGGCGGCCCAGGCGGCGGCGCTGGCCAGGCAGGCGGCAATCAGCCAGGTGGCGGCTTTCACAGCGGAAGCCCGGTCAGCATCTGGCGGGCGGATTTCGCCGCGCCTTCGGGGTCCCTGAGGTCGCCCGTCTGGTTGGACATCAGGTTGAACCACACCACCTGCCCGGTGCGCAGGTCCACCAGCGTGGCAACGCCCATTTGCTGGCCGCCACCGATGTCCACCACGCCGCCCATGGCGGCCCCGGCCAGGAAGCCCAGCACCCGCATCGCCGCCCGGCCCTCGCTGGCGTAGCTGTCGCGCACGTAGGTGAACAGTGCGTAGTCGGCGCCGGTGGCGTCACGCAGTTCGCCCACGCCCGGACCCAGGGTCCAGTCCAGGCGGCGGTCCTTGGTGGCCAGGTGGCTGCCGCGCCGGGTGTAGACGGCGATGCTCATGGCCACGGCCTCGTTGAGGCGGATCACCTGGCCCAGGCGCGAGCGCGGTGGCAGGTCGTCCCGGACCTCGAAATCGGGCTTGCGGTCCTGGCCGCCCTGAGCCAACACACGGCCCATCGCCTCGGGGAACAGACGGCGCGCGGCGTCCGACCATTCCCGCCTGGGCTCGTTGAGCCCACCGGCGGTCACTTCGGTCAGTTCGATGTCGGGCTCGACCACGACCACGCTGCCGGCGATGCGCAGCGGACGGCCGGCGTCGTCGGTGGCGACCCGGTCCTGGTTGTAGGCGAGTGCCTGCAGCGGCAGCAGCAAGACAAGCAGCGCAGCGAAGCGGGGAGCGGAACGGGAGCGCTGGGCCATGGGGTCCTCCTGCCCCCCAGCATGCCCGAACGCCTGCGCCAGGCAAGCCCCGGGGCAGGGCTCGGCGGGATGCGGCGTGGTATCCTTGCGGGGTTTTTCAGCCCCGCCACAACTCCCGCGAGGAATGCGATGCCACAGCTCGCCAAGCGCATGGGCCGTGCCAAGCCCAGCGCCATCATGGCCGTTGCCGACAAGGCCAAGAAGCTAAAGTCCGAAGGTCGCGACATCGTCAGCTTTTCGATCGGCGTACCCAACTTCCTGCCCGGTGACCACGTCTACGCCGCCGCCCGCGACGCCCTGGCCAAGGACAGCGGCCAGTACGGCAGCAACCGCGGCTCGGACGCCCTGCTCGACGCCTTCCTGCAGCACATCGAGGCGCTGGGCCTGACCGGCTACACGCGCATGCACTGCGCCACCGGCGTCGGCGCCAAGCACATCCTCTACAACCTGGCCGAGGCCCTGCTGGACGAAGGCGACACCATCGCCTACGCCACCCCCTACTGGACCACCTACGCCGACATCGCCGAGGTCCTGGACGCCAGGATCCTCGAGCTGCCGTGCCCGGCCAGCCAGGACTACAAGCTTTCCCCGGCCCAGCTCGAGGTGGCGCTGGCGACCAAGCCCAAGGTGTTCCTGTTCAACAACCCGAACAATCCCACCGGCATGGTCTACACGCGCGAGGAAATCGCCGCGCTGGCCGACGTGCTGGTGAAGTACCCCGACACCTGGATCATCACCGACGACATCTACAACATGATGGTGTTCGACGGCCTGGGCTACCACAACTTCGTGCAGGCCCGTCCGGAGCTGCGCGACCGCCTGGTGTTCGTGGATTCGCTGTCCAAGACCTACGGCATGCCCGGCTGGCGCGTGGGCTTCATGGCCGGCCCTGAAGTGGTGGCCAAGGCGATCACGGTGCTCAACTCCACCCACATCACCAACCTGCCCGAAGTGGTGACCGCCGCGGCCGTTGCGGCGCTCACCGGCCCGCAGGACGTGCCGGTGGCCAAGTGCGCCGAATTCCAGGCCAAGCGCGACCTGGTGGTGGCCACCATGAACGCCATCCCGGGCGTGATCTGTCCCAAGCCGCAGGGCGCGTTCTACGTGTTCCCGGACATCAGCTGCGCTTTCGGCAAGTCGCACAACGGCGTCGCCATCAGGAACGACGTGGATTTCTGCAGCGTGCTGCTGGAAGCCAAGGGCGTGGCCTGCGTGCCGGGCTCGGCGTTCGGTGCGCCCAACGCGCTTCGCATCAGCTACACCTGCCCCACGGCCCAGCTGCCGGTGGGCCTGAAGCGCATCGAGGAGTTCTTCGCCGAACTCGCGTAAGCCATTGCGCGGCGCCCGCCCGGGCGCCGTCTTTTTGCCGGCGGGCCTTCAGGCCCGCCTCCCCCGAGGAGATGTCATGAAAACCCCCGTCCGTGTCGCCATCACCGGAGCTGCCGGCCAGATCGGTTACTCCCTGCTGTTCCGCATCGCCTCGGGCGAAATGCTGGGCAAGGACCAGCCGGTCATCCTGCAGCTGCTTGAACTGCCGATGGAGAAGGCCCAGGCCGCGCTCAAGGGCGTGATCATGGAGCTCGAAGACTGCGCCTTCCCGCTGCTGGCCGGCGTGGTCGGCACCGACGACCCGATGGTGGCGTTCAAGGACGCCGACGTGGCCCTGCTGGTCGGCGCCATGCCGCGCGGCCCGGGCATGGAGCGCAAGGACCTGCTGCTCAAGAACGCCGAGATCTTCACCGTGCAGGGCAAGGCGATCAACGCCGTCGCCTCGCGCGACATCAAGGTGCTGGTGGTCGGCAACCCGGCCAACACCAACGCCTACATCGCCATGAAGTCGGCGCCGGACATCCACCCCAACAACTTCACCGCCATGCTGCGCCTGGACCACAACCGCGCGCTGTCGCAGCTGGCCATCAAGGCCGGCGTGCCGGTGGCCGCCATCGACAGCCTGGTGGTGTGGGGCAACCACAGCCCGACCATGTACCCGGATTACCGTTTCGCCACCGTGGCCGGCGGGTCGCTCAAGGACAAGATCGGCGACGAGGCCTGGAACCGCGAGACCTTCATCCCCAAGGTCGGCAAGCGCGGCGCCGCCATCATCGAAGCGCGCGGCCTGAGCTCGGCCGCCTCGGCCGCCAATGCCGCCATCGACCACATCCACGACTGGGTGCTGGGGACGAACGGCAAGTGGGCCACCATGGGCATCCCGTCGGACGGCAGCTACGGCATTCCCAAGGACGTGATGTACGGATTCCCGGTCACCTGCAAGGACGGCAAGTACGAGATCGTGCAGGGGCTGGCGGTCGACGACTACTCGCGCACCATGATGGACAAGACCCTGGCCGAGCTCGAGGAAGAGCGTGCGGGCGTCGCCCACCTGCTGTGATGTTGCAACGAAGGCGGCCCCAGGGCCGGCCGCCAACGGCGTCCTGCCTGCGGCGGTACTCGCACATCCCTGTGCGTCGCCTTCGCGCATGAAGGAAGCCCCATGACGCAATCCACCTCCGCCGGCGCACGTTTCCGCGCCGCGCTCGCCGCCGAATCCCCGCTGCAGGTCATCGGCGCCATCAACGCCAACCATGCGCTGTTGGCCAAGCGCGCGGGCTACCGCGCCATCTACCTGTCGGGCGGCGGCGTGGCCGCCGGCTCGCTGGGCATCCCGGACCTGGGCATCACCGGTCTGGAAGACGTGCTCATCGACACACGTCGCATCACCGACGTCTGCGACCTGCCGCTGCTGGTGGACATCGACACGGGCTTCGGCCCGAGCGCGTTCAACATGGCGCGCACGGTGAAGTCGCTGGTCAAGGCCGGCGCCGCCGCCTGCCACCTGGAGGACCAGGTCGGGGCCAAGCGCTGCGGCCATCGTCCCGGCAAGGAAATCGTGCCGGTGGACGAGTTCGTCGATCGCATGAAGGCTGCCGTGGATGCGCGCACCGACGACCAGTTCTTCATCATCGCCCGCACCGACGCCATCGCCGTGGACGGCGTGGACGCCGCCATCGAGCGCGCGGTGCGCTGCGTCGAGGCCGGCGCCGACGGCATCTTCGCCGAGGCCGCCTACGACCTGCCCACCTACAAGCGCTTCGTGGATGCGGTGAAGGTGCCCGTGCTGGCCAACATCACCGAGTTCGGGCAGACGCCGCTGTTCACCCGCGACGAGCTCGCCTCGGTGGGCGTGGCGATCCAGCTTTTCCCGCTGTCGGCGTTCCGCGCGATGAACAAGGCCGCCGAGGCGGTTTACACCGCGATCCGCCGCGACGGCCACCAGAAGGCGGTGGTCGAGGCGATGCAGACCCGCGACGAACTCTACGACCGCATCAATTATCACGACTACGAACAGCGCCTCGACGCCCTGTTCGCCAAAAAGAAATAAGGGAGAGCGCCATGACCGAGTCCACCCTGCCGAAAGCCAAGAAGTCCGTCGCCCTCAGCGGCACGCCCGCGGGCAACACCGCGCTGTGCACCGTTGGCCGCAGCGGCAACGACCTGCACTACCGCGGCTACGACATCCACGACCTGGCCACGAAGGCCGGCTTCGAGGAGGTGGCGCACCTGCTGGTGCACGGCGCGCTGCCCACCGCCAGCCAGCTGGCCGCCTACAAGACCAAGCTCAAGCGCCTGCGCGGCCTGCCCGCCATCGTCGCCGACGCGCTGGAGCTGGTGCCCGCCAATGCCCACCCGATGGACGTGATGCGCACCGGCTGTTCGATGCTGGGCGTGGTGCTGCCCGAGCGCGACGGCCACCCGGTGAACGAAACCCGCGACATCGCCGACAAGCTGATGGCCAGCTTCGGCTCGATGCTGCTGTACTGGTGGCACTTCACCCGCAACGGCCGCCGCATCGACGTCGAAACCGACGACGACACCATCGCCGGGCACTTCCTGCACCTGCTGCACGGCGAGCCGCCCAGCGCCTCGCACGCGCGCGCCATGGACCAGTCCCTGGTGCTGTACGCCGAGCATGAGTTCAACGCGTCCACGTTCGCTTCGCGCGTGATCGCCGGCACCGGTTCGGACATCTTCAGCTGCATCACCGGCGGCATCGGCGCGCTGCGCGGCCCCAAGCACGGCGGTGCCAACGAAGTGGCGATGGAAATCATCGCCCGCTACGGCAGCGCCGACGAGGCCGAGGCCGACATCCGCGCGCGCGTGGAGCGCAAGGAAATCGTCATCGGCTTCGGCCACCCGGTGTACACCGTCAGCGATCCGCGCAACCCGATCATCAAGGAAATCAGCCGCAAGCTTTGCAAGGACGGCGGCAACCAGGTGCTGTTCGACGTCAGCGAGCGCATCGAGAACCTGATGATGGACCTCAAGAAGATGTTCCCGAACCTGGATTGGTACAGCGCGTCGGCGTACCACATGATGGGCGTGCCGACCGCGATGTTCACGCCGCTATTCGTGATCGCCCGCACCAGCGGCTGGTCGGCGCACGTGATCGAGCAGCGCATCGACGGCAAGATCATCCGCCCCAGCGCCAACTACACGGGCCCCGACGACCGCGCCTTCGTGGCGATCGACAAGCGCTGAGATGTACGGCGACTGGCTCGCCAATGTTGCGGTGGTGCTGGCGACCGTGGGAGCTGTGGTCGCGTGCGTACTGCTTCATTACGAAGGCCTCGTGTGGATGTCTCGTTCGCTTTTGCGCCGCCATGAAGCGAACCCGCGCCGCAAGGTCCTGCTCGGCGTCTTGGGCGTACTGATGCTCCACGTGGCCGAACTGTGGTTGTTCGGCGCCACGTTCTGGGGGCTGGGCCGGGTGGCCGGCACGGGCCATGTGGTGGGCGCCGATCCGCTGGGGCTGCTGGACGCCGTTTACATGGCGACGATGTCCTACACCACCGTCGGCTTCGGCGATGTGGTTCCGGTGGGTGCCATCCGGTTACTCGCGGGAACCTGTGCCCTGACCGGTTTCGTGATGATCACCTGGTCGGCCTCCTTCCTGTTCCTGGAGATGGAACGCTTCTGGCGGCGCTGATTGGAGGGGTGGCGCGCCGGTGGTGGTCCCGGCCCATTGCTGACGGGTCTGGCCGGTGGCGTATACGGCCCTTTCCCTGCCGTGTAGTCGCCAACGGCGGCCAGTTCGCCGGGTTCCCGGTGCTAATGTATTCCCTGCGGAACCTTCCGGCAGCGCTCAAGCCATGGACTCACCCTACAACCAGATCGCGTGGTTGCTTTTCGCCACGGCCCTGATCGGCCTGGCGGCGCTCCGGCTCCGGCAGCCGGTGATCGTCGCCTACATCATCGTCGGGATCGTCGCCGGGCCCTCGGTGCTCGACTGGGTGAGCGCGCACGAACCCATGGAACTGCTGGCCGAGATCGGTGTCACCATCCTGCTGTTCGTGGTCGGCCTGAAACTGGACATCAAGCTGGTGCGGCAGCTCGGTCTCGTGGCGTTGGCCACCGGGCTGGGGCAATTGCTGTTCACCATCGTGTTCGGTTTCCTGATCTGCGTCGGGCTGGGAATGGACTGGGTTCGCGCGACCTATGTCGCGGTGGCGCTGACCTTCTCCAGCACGATCATCATCGTCAAGTTGCTTTCGGACAAGCGCGAGATCGACTCGCTCCACGGCCGGATCGCGATGGGTTTCCTGATTGTGCAGGACATCGCCGTGGTGCTGGCGATGATGGTCATCGGTTCGCAGGGCGCTGCCATGGGCGGAGACGAACCGGCCCTGCTCGGGAAGCTGGCCGCCATCGTCGGCAAGATGCTCGGCATGGGCGCGCTGGTCTTCGTGCTGATGCGGTTCGTGCTCCCCGGCGTGCTGCGTGCGGTGGCGGCCTCGCAGGAGTTGCTGCTGGTATTCGCCGTGGGCTGGGGGGCGTCGCTGGCCGCCGGTGGCGAATGGCTGGGTTTCAGCATGGAGGTGGGCGCCTTCGTGGCCGGGCTGTCGCTGGCCTCGCTGCCTTTCCGCGAAGCGATCAGCGCCAGGTTGGCCAGCCTTCGCGATTTCCTGCTTCTGTTCTTCTTCATCCACCTGGGCACCCAGATGGACCTGGGCAGTCTTGGCGCCGAATTGCCCTCGGCGCTCGTGCTCTCGCTGTTCGTCCTGGTCGGCAACCCGCTGATCGTGATGGCCATCATGGGGTACATGGGATATCGCAAGCGCACGGGCTTCATGGCTGGGCTTACCGTGGCCCAGATCAGCGAGTTCTCGATCATCTTCGTCGCGATGGGCGTCGCGTTGGGGCAAGTTGACGCCTCGGCGTTGGGTCTGGTGACGCTGGTCGGGCTGGTGACCATCACCACCAGCACGTACATGATCCTGTACTCGCATCGGCTGTATGCCTGGTGCGAGCCATGGCTGGGATCGTTCGAGCGCAAGGACCCGTTCCGCGAACGCGCCCTCGAGACGCCGCCCACGGCCTGCGACGTTATCGTTTTTGGCATGGGGCGCTATGGTCGGCGGATCGCCGAACTGCTGCGCGCCGACGGATTCAGGGTGTTGGGCGTTGATTTCGACCCTGAAATGCAGGTGCGCCGCGCTGGCGACGACCTGCCCGTGGTTTTCGGCGATGCCGCCGATGACGAGTTCGTGGCCCACCTGCCGCTGTCCAGCGTGAAGGTGGTCGTCAGCACGCTCAAGGACGTCGATACCGATGTTGGCCTGCTTTCAGCACTTCGCCGCCATGGGTACGCCGGTGTCATCACGGCGACGGCACATACCCCAGGCAATGGCCATCGCCTGGTGGCCGCGGGCGCCGACGCCATACTGATGCCTTACAAGGACGCCGCGGACAACGCCGCACGTCGCATTGGCCTGTCGATCCAGCAAGGAGGAACAGCATGAGCGGATCGCCCGAAACCATCCTGGTCGCCACCGATTTTTCCGACGCGTCTGCGAGGGCCGTGGCGCGGGGCGCTTGGCTTGCGCGCCAGCACAAGGCACGTCTCACGCTCGTGCACTCGACCGGCGAGGGCGACTGGTTGGCGCGGCTGGCCGACCACAGCCATGGGGCCTTCAGCCATGAGATGTGGACCAAGGCCGCAGTGGCCGCTTTGGCCCGCATCCGCCGCGCGCTGGAAGACCAGGGGCACGTCGGCATCGCGACGGAGGTCGTCGCCCAGCCGTTGCATCAGTGCCTGGGAAGCCTGGTGCACGATGACGGTATCGGGCTGCTCGTGATGGGGGCGCTCGGTGAACGAGGCATCCGAGCCAAGCTGCTGGGCTCGACCGCCGACCGCGCGCTCCGCGCGGGGGTTGTCCCCGTGCTGCTGGTGCGCGGCGACCCTACCAAGGCCTACCGGCACGTGGCCCTGGCGACGGATTTCTCACCGGTATCCGCCCATTCGACGGCGCTGGGCCTGTGGCTGGCGCCCGATGCCAGCCATTACCTGCTGCATGCCAGCGAGATCCCGCTGGACCGCGGCCTTGCGTTCGCGAACCTGTCCAGAGAAACGCTGGACGAATACCGAAGCCAATTCCAGCGGGAAGTCGGCGACCGGATCGAAGCGTTCGCTACGGCGGTTGGACCGGTCGCACGTGCCGCCGTCCGCGCCCCGCGCGAGGGCGCTCCCGGGCGGGTGCTGGAAGCCTTCGTGCGCGAGGCGGATATTGACCTGGTGGTGCTTGGCGCGCGCGCCCGCGCGCGATGGGAAGCCAACCTGCTGGGCAGCACCGCGCTTTTTGCGGTGAACGGATTGAAATGCGATGTGTTGCTGGTTCCCGAGCCGGTGGTGGGCTGAGCCGACGTCCGGATCAGGGCGCCAGTCGCTGGCCCGGCGCCGGACCGGACCCGACCGCAACCACGGGCGGCGTCAGCCGCTGCACGCGGAAGAAGGTGTGGTCGCCGATGGTGGCCACGCGCGGCGCCGTGGCCCAGGCGGGGTTGGCCAGGTCCAGGGCGGCGAAATGGCTGGCGCCGGGCACCACTTCATTGCGCTCGCCGATCGGCATGGTCCAGTCCTGCTGCGCCTGGAAGGCCACGTCCACCGCTTTCTGCCAGGCCTCGAGGTTGCGCATGCGCAGGCCGGGATTGACGATGGTCGGGGCGAACTGCTTGCGCGCCAGCACCACGTCGCACACCGATTCGCCCCACTGGCCGCTGTCGCGGCGGCGCAGGGCCACTTCGGCCACGGCGCGCTGGCCCAGCTCGCTCTGGTTGCGCGATTCCAGGTAAACCGTCGTCGCCAGGCACAGCGGGTCGGCGGCGGGCTGCGGCAGGATCGATGCAAGCCAAAGGATGAAAGACAGCTTCATGGCGGAACTCCTTGCTCCGTTGCGCCGCGGTCTCACGTCCGCACTGGTGCGGACTCGCCTGTCAGGAAACGACTTGGCGGGGAGGGGCCGGCGGCCTGGCGTTTTGGGGATGGACGAGCTTGGCTCGCATTCCGGTCGGGGCGTCGACTGTGGGGGCGCCGTCCGGAAACCCTGCCCGGCAATCTGCCGGGGGGGCCGTATTTGGACCGGACTGCCCGAAGGGTCGGGGGTCAGTTCCGAGGCGCATGGTACGGCCGCCAGCCGAACGCCAGCTGAACGGCCGATTCCAAATGATTGATTTTATTTGGAGTAATTGCTCAAGCACGGCCAGCGAAGGCCGTGCCTGGAGGACTCAGAACGCTGCGGCCAGACGGCTGCCCTGGTCGATCGCGCGCTTGGCGTCCAGCTCGGTGGCCACGTCCGCGCCGCCGATCAGGTGCGGCGTCTTGCCCGCGGCCTGCAGCGGCTCCACCAGCTGGCGCAGCGGCTCCTGCCCGGCGCACACCACCACCTGGTCCACCGGCAGCAGCATTTCGCGGCCGTCCACGCGCACGCGCAGGCCGGCGTCGTCCACGCCCAGGTACTCCACGCCACCCCAGGCCTGCACGCCCTTGGCCTTGAGCGCCGAGCGGTGGATCCAGCCGGTGGTCTTGCCCAGCCGCGCGCCGGGCTTGCCCGGGCTGCGCTGCAGCAGCCACAGCTCGCGCGCCGGCGCCTCGGGCGCCGGCTTGGCCAGGCCGCCCGGGCCGGTGAAGTCGGGCGCCACGCCCCACTCGGCCATCCAGCGGCCGGTGTCGGTGGTCGAGGAAGGGCCGTCGTGGGCCAGGTATTCGGCCACGTCGAAGCCGATGCCGCCGGCGCCGATGATGGCCACGCGCCGGCCCGGCACCACCTTGCCCGTCAATACGTCCAGGTAGCTGACCACCTTGGCGTGGTCGCAGCCCGGGAAGTCGACCTTGCGCGGCTTGATGCCGGTGGCCAGCACGATCTCGTCGTAACCGCCGGCCAGCAGGGCCTCGGCGTCCACCCGCGTGCCCAGCCGCTGCTCGACGCCGGTGAGGGCCAGGCGGGTGGCGAAGTAGCGCAGGGTCTCGTGGAACTCTTCCTTGCCCGGGATCTGCTTGGCCAGGTTGAACTGGCCGCCGATCTGGGTGGCGCCGTCGATCAGCGTCACCTGGTGCCCGCGTTCGGCGGCCACCGTGGCGCAGGCCAGGCCCGCCGGCCCGGCGCCGACCACGGCGATGCGTTTGGGCGATGGGGTGGGCGTGTAGTTGAGTTCGGTTTCGGCGCAGGCGCGCGGGTTGACCAGGCAGCTGGCCTTCTTGCCTTCGAACACGTGGTCCAGGCAGGCCTGGTTGCAGGCGATGCAGGTGTTGATCTCGTCCCGGCGCCCGGTGCGGGCCTTGTTCACCCACTGCGAATCGGCCAGCAGTGGCCGCGCCATGGACACCATGTCGGCCTGGCCCGAGGCCAGGATCTTTTCGGCCACTTCGGGCATGTTGATGCGGTTGGTGGCCACCAGCGGCAGCCCGACCAGCGGCTTGAGCTTGGCGGTGACGCCGGCGAACGCCGCACGCGGCACCGACGTGGCGATGGTGGGCACCCGCGCCTCGTGCCAGCCGATGCCCGTGTTGATGAGGGTGGCACCGGCCGCCTCGATGGCCTTGGCCTGCAGCACGATCTCGTCCCAGTCCGAGCCGCCTTCCACCAGCTCGAGCATCGACAGCCTGTAGATGAGGATGAAGTCCTTGCCCACCGCTTCGCGGATGCGGCGCACGATTTCCACCGCGAAGCGCATGCGCTTGGCGGGCGTGCCGCCCCAGTCGTCGGTGCGCTTGTTGGTGCGGGCCGACAGGAACTGGTTGATCAGGTAACCCTCCGAGCCCATCACCTCGACGCCGTCATAGCCGGCGTCGCGCGCCAGCCTGGCGCTGTTGACGAAGGCCTTGATCTGTCGCTCCACGCCCCAGCTGCTGAGCTTCCAGGGCTTGAGGGGACTGATGGGCGCCTTCACGCCCGAGGCCGACACCAGCAGGGGATGCGCGGCATAGCGCCCGGCGTGCAGGATCTGCATGCAGATCTTGCCGCCCGCACCGTGCACGGCATCGGTGACGATCCGGTGCTTGTGCACTTCCCAGGGCCAGCTGAGCTTGCCGGCGAAGGGCTTGAGCCAGCCAACGAGATTGGGGGCGATGCCGCCGGTGACGATCAGGCCCACGCCGCCCTCGGCACGCTCGCGGAAGTAGGCCGCCAGCTTGGGGAAGTCGCGGGCGTGGTCTTCCAGGCCGGTGTGCATCGAGCCCATCAGCACGCGGTTGGGCAGCGTGCAAAAGCCCAGGTCAAGCGGCTGGAAGAGGTGCGGGTAGGGCGTGGGAGTCATGGTGTTGTGCATTTAACGGACAAGGCTTGCACGATGCCCGTAAAGCCAAATCCGGACAAGCGTATGGCGGCTGATGCGGCCGTGCCCGGGGCTGGCCTGCGTTGTTAGAGGAGCCGACTACTTGCTTCGGGTTCTGGCACACTCGATACCTTCACGCCCACCGACCGTATGGACCGCCCGCCCATGAGCCTCCACGACAGCCGATCCGCCCGGCGCCCCGATCCCGACCAGGCCATGGTCGACATCGCGAACTACATCACCGACTACTACATCGGTTCGTCCGAGGCCTACACCACCGCGCGCTACATGCTCCTCGACTCGCTGGCCTGCTCCATGCTGGCCATGCGCCACCCCGAGTGCGTGAAGCACCTGGGCCCGCTGGTGCCCGGCGCCAACCTGCCTGGCGGCGCCCGCGTGCCGGGCACGTCATTCGAACTCGATCCCGCGCAGGCCGCCTACAACATCGGCGTGCAGGTGCGCTGGCTCGACTTCAACGACACCTGGCTGGCCGCCGAATGGGGCCATCCGTCGGACAACCTGGGCGCCATCCTGGCGATGGGCGACTACCTGAGCCGGAAGGCCGAGCGCGAGCACGGCAAGCCGCTCACCGTGCGCGACCTGCTCACGGCCGCCATCAAGGCCCACGAGATCCAGGGCGCCTACGCCCTCAAGAACAGCTTCAACCGCGTTGGCCTCGACCACGTGCTGCTGGTGCGCCTGGCGTCCACCGCGGTGGTCACCCATATGCTGGGCGGCGGCAAGGACGAGATCATCAGCGCGGTCAGCAACAGCTGGTTGGACGGGGGTGCCCTGCGCACCTACCGCCACGCCCCCAACGCCGGCCCCCGCAAGGGCTGGGCCGCAGGCGACGCCTGCCGTCGGGCGGTCATCCACGCCCTGAACGCGGTGAAAGGCTGCGAGGGCTACCCCAGCGCCCTGACCGCCAAGACCTGGGGCTTCTACGACGTGCTTTTCGAAGGCAAGCCGTTCGAGTTCGAGCGCCCGTTCGGCAGCTACGTGATGGAAAACGTGCTCTTCAAGATCAGCCATCCGGCCGAGTTCCACGCCCAGTCGGCCGTGGAGTGCGCCATGGCCCTGCACCCCAAGGTGGCCGGCAAGCTCGACCAGGTGGACCGCATCGTGGTCGAAACCCAGGAAGCCGGGATGCGCATCATCGACAAGACCGGCCCGCTGTCCAACCCGGCCGACCGCGACCATTGCCTGCAGTACATGGTGGCCGTGCCCCTGATCTTCGGGCGCCTGAACGCCGACGACTATTCTGACGCCGTGGCGGCCGACCCCCGTATTGACGCGCTCCGGGCCAAGATGCAGGTCCGTGAGAACCCGGACTTCACCCGCGACTACTTCGACCCCGAGAAGCGCTTCATCGGCAATGCCGTGGAGGTCTTCTTCAAGGACGGCAGCTCCACCGGCAAAGTGTCCATCGACGCCCCGCTGGGCCACCGTGAGCGCCGCGGGGACGGCATTCCGGTGCTCCTGAACAAGTTCGAGGCGGCCGTGGGCGGCCAGCTGCCGGCCAAGCGGGTCGAGCAGATCCTGGAGCTCACCCGGGACACGTCCCGGTTCGAAGCCACCCCGATCCACCGCCTGATGGATCTGTTCATAATTTGAACGCCATGCTTGCCATCGCCTGGCCGAGTTGTTATGTTCCCGTTAACGCAAGATCCTGTAGCGTTGTCATCACGCAGCGGAGTCGGTCCAAACCGGCGCGCTAATCCGTGTGAAAGTACCCCTGTAAAACTTTGGAGCTAAGTCATGAAGAAGAACATCCTGTGCTGCGCCCTGCTTGCCGCGGCCGCCATGGCGCAATCCGCTACTGCCCAAGACTTTGACGATCGCTGGTACCTGACCGGCGGTCTCGGTATGAACTTCCAGGACAGCGACCGCGACACCAAGGACGTGCCGTTCGCCACCCTCGGCTTCGGCAAGATGATCACGCCGAACTGGTCGATCGACGGCGAGCTGAACTACCAGAATCCGCGTTTCAATGAACAGGAACTCCTGTTCAGCCAGTACGGTGCGACCATCGACGCGCGCTACCACTTCATCAAGGAAGGCCGCGCCTGGTGGCCGTACATCCGCGCCGGCGTCGGCGCGCAGCGCTCGGAAGAAGAGTTTGATGCCTTCCCGAACCCGAACTCCCCGGGCCAGCGCGAAGACACCAACCTGACCGCGCAGCTCGGCGTCGGCCTGCAGGCTGACTACGACCGCTACGCCGTCCGCGGCGAAATCGGTACCCGCTACTCGTTCGACGACACCAGCGTCGTCAGCCCGAACTCCAACAACTTCGGCGACCTGCTTGCCTCCGTCACCGTGCTCGTGAAGCTCGGCGACCTGGCCACGGTCGTCACCCCGCAGCCGATGGCGCCGCAGGACACCTGCGCCGACCTCGACGACGACGGCGACGGCGTGAACAACTGCAACGACAAGTGCCCGAACTCGGTTGCCGGCCAGGCGATCGGTCCGGACGGTTGCCCGGTGCCGCTGACCATCGACCTGAAGGGCGTGAACTTCGACTTCGACAAGGCCACCCTGCGTCCGGACGCTCAGGCGATCCTCGGCGAGGCCGTGTCGATCCTGCAGAAGTACCCGCAGCTGCGCGTTGAAGTGGCCGGCCACACCGACCAGTGCGGTTCGGAAAACTACAACCAGGACCTCTCCGGCCGTCGCGCCGCGGTGGTGTACGACTACCTCGTCAACGCCGGCATCGACTCCGGCCGCATGGCGGGTCCGAACGGCTTCGGCGAAAGCCGTCCGCTTGAGCAGATGGGTGAAAGCTTCCCGGGCTGCAAGAGCGAGACCAACCGTCGCACCGAGCTGAACGTGCAGAACTGATTCTTCAGTCTCCACGGCAATACGCGAAGCCCGGCCTTGTGCCGGGCTTCGCTTTTGTGGCGTTGGCAAATTGGATTTGCATGGCGCGGTGAGCGGGCCTAAGCTTCAAGCCATCCCAGACCACGCCGGTGCACCATGATCCGCAGCGCAATCGCTTCCATCGTCTTCCTGCCGGCGCTTGCCGTCGCCGCCGCGCCCTGCGGTACGCCGCTGGTGGCGCCGATGCCCGCTTCGGTGCCAACGCCCGAGATGCTGCACAGCGCCCCGGCCCTGGCCACCTGCGTCAGCCTGCTTTCATTCACCCAGCGCCTGCGCCAGCCTGCCGTCGCGCCCGCCGCCACGGCGGCCCCGGCCTCGGGCACGGCGTACGTGCCCAGGACCCAGCACGACAACAGCCCCTGGCGCTTCGACATGAGCCAGAACGGCCGCCGCATGACGGCGGACGAATTCGAAGCGTGGATGAAAGCCAAGGGGATCCGCGTGGCCAGCGGAAAGCCCACCGCTCAGCCGGCTGCACCGGTCGCCGAAGCGATACCGGCGGCGGCCAAGCAGTAAGACCAGGCGCGCTACTTGCTGAAGCGGTAGTGCGCCACCAGCCACTCGTTGCCGTCGGCATGGCCGAACAGCTCGGCGCAGGCCATCCAGAACATGCGCCAGCGCTGGTTCCAGAGGGCCGCGTCGGCGGCGCCATAGGCCTGCACCAGCACTGACATCACTTCCTCGCGGTTGCGGTCCTGGTTCTCGAGCCAGTGGTCGGCCGTGCGCTGGTAGTGCGTGCCGGGCAGCAGCCAGCGCTGTTCGATGTTCAGGTCGCGCTGGAAGTGCAGCAGGGTGTCGGCCGACGGCATCAGGCCGCCGGTGAAGAAGTAGCGGCCCATCCAGTTGTCTTCGCCCTGGGTTTGGAACGGATACATCAGGCTGCGATGGCAGAAGATGTGCACGAACAGCTTGCCGCCCGGCTTGAGCCAGCGCGACACGTTGCCCAACAGGTGCTGGTAGTTGCGCATGTGCTCGAACATCTCGATGGACACGGTGCGGTCGAACTCGCCCTCGGGCAGCTCCAGCCGGTTCACGTCGCAGGTGATGATGTCGACGTTGCCCAGGCCGCGACGGGCCGCCTGGGCCAGGATGTGCTCGCGCTGGGTGCGCGAGTTGGACACGCCGGTGATGCGCGCGTTCGGGAACTGCTGCGCCATCCACAGCGTCAGCGAGCCCCAGCCGCAGCCAAGCTCGAGGATGCGCTGACCGTCGGCCAGTTCGGCGCGCTGGCCGTACAGGGCCAGCATCGCCTCTTCGGCGGTGTCCAGGTCTTCGCTGCCGGTGGCATACAAGCAGCTCGAATACTTCAGCCGCTTGCCCAGGCACAGCTCGAAGAACCGGGTCGGCACCTCGTAATGCTGCTCGTTCGCGGCGGCGGTCTCGATGGCGATGGGGCTCTGCCGCAGCTCGTCGAGCAGCGTGCGGAAACGCTGGTCGGCGGCCTGCACGTCGAGTGCGCCTTCATCGCGCAGGCGCTGTGCGTTCAGGCGGCGGATGCCGAGGCGGGTCAGGGCATCGGGCAGCAGCCCGCGTTCGCACAAATCGATCAGTGACATTGAATGACTCCGTGGATCAGGAATCCCGGCGCGGCGGCCAGGGGAAGAAAGCGCTCACTTCGCGCTGGTAGCGGGCATAGTCTTCCCCGCGCGAGCGCAGCGACTGCGCCTCGGTCCAGGGAATGCCGCTGACCCGGTACAGGAAGGCGAACATTACCACCGGGCCGAGCAGGCTCAGCCAGAACCAGGGGCTGCCGATCGCCAGCAGCAGGTAGCTGAACCAGTGCAGCCACTCGAAGAAATAGTTCGGATGGCGCGACCATGACCACAGCCCGACGCGGCAGGTCTTGCCGCGGTTGGCGGGGTCGGCGCGGAACCGGGCCAACTGGCGGTCGGCCAGGCTTTCCCCGGCCATCGACACCAGCCACACCAAGCCGGCCAGCAGCACCCAGGCGCTGACGTGGTATTCGGGGTTGGCGGCCGCCGCCAGGAAGGGCAGCGAGAACAGCGCCACCACGCCCGCCTGCATCTGGAAGAAGGCGAAGAAGCGCACAGGGCTGCCTTGCCATTTTTCGCGCAGGGCCCGGTAGCGGCCGTCCTCTTCTTCGTTCAGCACGCGGTGCAGCAGGTGCAGGCACAGGCGCGCGCCCCAGACGGCGCCGAACATCGCCACCAGGCTGCGCGCCAGCGGCGAGCCTTCGCCCACCGCGCCGGCGAACAGCGCCGCCAGCGCCATCAGGCCGGCCCAGCCGACGTCCACGTAGCCGATGTTGCGAACGCGCATGGAGAACGCCCACAGCGCCGTCATCCCCAGTGCCGACGCCAGCCAGATGATCGCCAGCGCCAGCCAGAGGTTCATGCCGCGGCCTTGCGCGGCCGGGGCGACGCCAGGCGTTGGTCCAGGGCGTACAGCAGCGGCATCACCACCGCCCAGCCGAGCGCCAGCGCCGCCATGGCCCAGGCCAGCGGGACGCCGAAGCTGACCGCGTCAAACGCGCGTGCGGCGGCCAGGTAGGCCAGCGGGCCACCCACCAGGCCGAACACGGCGCAGGCCCACGGACGCCCGCGCAGGAAGTCCATCGAGTGGTTGAGCGTCATCGCGAAGCCGGCCCAGAGCGACCAGATCCAGACTGGTGCGGCGAACGTCCAGGGAATCGGCTCGGCGTAGCGCAGCCAGCCCGACGCCGCGAACGCGCTGTCGAGCACGAAGCCGACGGCCAGGGCGATGCCCAGGATGCGCAGGTCGTGCCGGGCCTTGCCGCCGAAAGCCAGCACGGCGGCCACGAACAGCAGCGCCGCCAGCGGGCCGGTCCAGGCCAGGCCTTGTCCCGCTCCGGCGACGCTGGCCACCCAGACCGTCTGGTAGCCCACCACGTTTGCCACAAGCCGCAAGGTCGGATTCACTCAGGCCGCCTCGGGTGCCGGGATGTACTGCGGGCGCCGGTTGCCCGGGCGCGCCAGCAGCAGGTGCACGTCGCCGATCGAGCGCTCGATGAAGCCGCCCTCGCAGTAGCACAGGTAGAACTCCCACATGCGGATGAAGCGCTCGTCGTAGCCCTGCGCCCGCACTTCGTCCAGGCGGCCCAGGAAGCGCTGGCGCCAGTGGTTCAGGGTCAGCGCGTAGCTGGGGCCGAAGTCTTCCAGGTTGACCAGGCGCAGGTCGCTGGCCTTGGCCGCGGCGTTGGTGATGGCGCTCACGCAGGGAATGAAGCTGCCCGGGAAGATGTGGCGCTTGATGAAGTCCACCGATCCCAGCGCCTGTTCGTAGCGGCTGTCCTCGATGGTGATCGCCTGGATCAGGGCCAGGCCGTCGTGCTTGAGCAGCGACGCGCACTTGGCCAGGTAGGTGTCGAGGTACTGGTGGCCGATGGCCTCGATCATCTCGATGGACACCAGCTTGTCGTAGGTGCCCTGCAGGTCCCGGTAGTCTTCCAACAGCACGGTGATCTTGTCGGACAGGCCGGCCTGGGCGATGCGTTCGACCGCCAGCGCGTGCTGTTCCCTGGAAATGGTGGTGGTGGTGACGCGGCAGCCGAAGTGGCTGGCGGCATACAGCGCCATGCCGCCCCAGCCGGTGCCGATCTCGACCAGGTGGTCGCTGGGCTGCAGGTCGAGCTTGCGGCAGATGCGCTCGAGCTTGCGGCGCTGCGCCGCCTCCAGCGATTCGTCCGGGCTGGCGAAGATGGCCGACGAGTACATCATGTTCTCGTCCAGGAACACCTTGAACAGGTCGTTGCCCAGGTCATAGTGCGCGGCGATGTTGCGCTGGCTGCCCAGGCGCGTGTTGCGCTTGAACGCATGCAGCGCGCGCATGGCCCAGCCGCCCAGGCGCGCCAGGCCGGTTTCCATCGCGTCCAGGCGGTCGCGGTTGCGCACCAGCAGCCGCACCAGGCCCACCAGGTCGTCGCAGGTCCACAGGCCGTCCATGTAGGCCTCGCCCGCGCCCACCGAGCCGTTCGCGGCGAGCGCGCGGTAGAAGCCCGGGTCGTTGATGTGCATCGTGACGTCCAGCTCGGCGCCGGCCTCGCCCACGGTCACCGTTCCCATGCCGTCGCAAACGGTCACCACGCCGCCCTGCAGGCCGTCCAGCGTGGCCAGCAGGCGCTGCCGCAGCGCGCGGTCGAGGGTGCCGAAGCGGGCGGCTTCCTCGGTGCGGGTGCTCAGGGTGTCGGCGGGGCTGCTCATCGGGGACTCCGGGGTTTGCTGTCGGGGTGGTCGTGGAAGGGTACGCGCTTGAACCAGAGCCGGGCGGCCTGCCAATAGATCGCCAGGGCGATTTTCCCGGTTTGCAAGGGATACCGCAGCAGGCATGAAGCCAGCGTGTGGGCATCCAGCGGGCGACGCTCCAAAACCAGCGTGGCGTCGAACTCGCGGCTGCCTTCGGCCAGCACGTCCATGTGCAGCCGCAGCGTTTCGCCGGGCACCTGGAAGGACCAGTGGTACTGGCGCTGCATCGGCATGAACGGCGACACGTGGAAGGCTTTGTCGAAGTCCCAATGCAGCGCGTCGCCGCGGCGCTGGGCCTTGTCCACCGGCAGCACGTAGGCGTGGCGCTCGTCCCACGGCGTGTTGGTGATCTCGGCCATGATCCAGTCCAGGGTTTCGCCGTCGGCCAGGAAGCCGTAGTAGAAGCTCACCGGATTCATCGTCTTGCCGAAATAGCGCCCGTGCGTGAGCAGCCGTATCGGACCGTCGGGGCGACGGCCCAGGTGGGCCTGCACCCGATCGCGCACGGCGGTGTCGAGCGGGACCGACGGGTCGCCGAAATAGTCGCGCCGGCGGAACTGCGCCAGGTTCGGCCGGTCCACCGACCACAGCCAGCGGCCGGCGAACACCTGGTCAAGCTCGGCCAGGTCCAGGTACAGCTGGAAGATCCGGTAGCTGAAGTCGTGGCTGCGCGGTGACACCCGGCGATGCCGGACCCAGCCTTCGTAGATGGCGGATTTCAGGGCCACGCCACGCCCAGCCCGCGGGCCACGTCGATGCCGCTGCGCAGGCCGTCCTCGTGGAAACCGAAGCCCCAGTAGGCGCCGGCGTACCAGGTGCGGTTGACGCCGTTGATCTGCGCCCGCCGCGACTGCGCCGCGACGCTGGCGTGCGAGTACACGGGATGGTGGTAGCGCATGCGCGCCAGCACCTTGGCCGGGTCGATGTGCTTGCTGCGGTTGAGCGTCACCACGAAGGGTTCCGGCGAGTCGATGCCCTGCAGCAGGTTCATCACGTAGCTCACCGTGCAGGGCGCGCCGGGCTCGGCCGGCACGTAGGCGCTCCATGCGGCCCACGCCTTGCGGTTGCGCGGCAGCAGGCTGGCGTCGGTGTGCAGCACGGTTTCATTGGCCTGGTAGGGCATCGCGCCCAGCACCTCGCGTTCGGCGTCGCTGGGGTCGGCCAGCATCGCCAGGGCCTGGTCGCTGTGGCAGGCCAGCACCACCTGGTCGAAGCGCTCCGGGCCGGTGTCGGTGGTGACGATGACGCCGTCGGCGTCGCGCTGCACCCGTGCCACCGACGACGACAGCCGCACCTTCACCGACCACGCCGCCTGCAGCGCCTGGATGTAGCTCGACGAGCCGTCGCGCACCACGCGCCAGGGCGGTCGGCCCTGCACCTGCAGCATGTGGTGGTTGTCCATGAAGCGGGCCAGGTACTTGGCCGGGAAGCCCATGATGCTCTCCGACGGCGACGACCACAGCGCCGAAGCCATCGGCACCAGGTGGTCGTCGATGAACATCTGCGAATAGCGGTTTTGCTGCAGGTAGTCGCCCAGCGATGGCCCGTCGCCGGCCAGGGAAAGCAGGGCGGGCGCCTCGCGGTAGAAGCGCAGGATGTCGCGCACCATGCCCCAGAAGCGCGGCGAAACCAGGTTGCGGCGCTGGCAGAACAGGCTGTTGAAGTCGGTGGCGTTGTACTCAAGCCCGCTGCGCGCGTCGTGCACGCCGAAGCTCATCGTGGTTTCCTTCGACGCCACGCCCAACTCGTCGAACATCCGCGTCAGCAGCGGGTAGTTCTGGGCGTTGAAGACGATGAAGCCGGTGTCCACCGCGTAGCGGCGCCCGGCCTGCACCACGCTGTGGGTGTGGGTATGGCCGCCCAGGCGCGACTCGCGCTCGAACAGCACCACGTCGTGTTCGCGAGAAAGCTGCCAGGCGGCGCCCAGCCCGGCGATGCCGCTGCCGACCACCGCGACCTTCATGCCGATTCCGGGCGTGCCGTGCGCATGTCCGCGGGTACCGGCTTGAGGTCGCGCACCAGGCCCAGCATGGCCATGGTGCGCAGCCCCAGGTAGGTGAGGTCGAGTTCGTACCAGGCGAAGCCCTGCCGCGCCGAACCGGGGAAGTGGTGGTGGTTGTTGTGCCAGCCCTCACCGAAGGTGATCAGGGCCAGGAAGGCGTTGTTGCGGCTGTCGTCGCGGGTGGCGAAGCGGCGCGTGCCCCAGCGGTGCGCCAGCGAGTTGATGGTGACCGTGGCGTGGAACAGCACGATGGTGGACACGAAGAAGCCCCACACCAGCAGCTGGGGGCCATTGGTGCCCAGGCCCGGGTGTGCGGCTTGCAGCCAGCTGCCCAAGGCGTACAGGCCCACGGCCAGCAGCGCCGGCACCAGGATGTCGAAGCGGTCGAGCAGGCGCAGCTCCGGGAAGCGCGCGATGTCCTTGATGCCGTCGAAGTTGGTGCCGAAGCCGCGCCGGGTCAGGAACCAGCCCATGTGGCTGCGGAAGAAACCATGGCGCGGCGAATGCACGTCCTGCGCCGTGTCGGCATGGCGGTGGTGGTGGCGGTGGTGCGCGGCCCACCACAGCGGCCCGCGCTGCACCGAAGCGGCGCCCACCACCGCGAAGGCGAACTGCACCGGACGCGAGGTCTTGAACGCCTTGTGGGCGAAGTAGCGGTGGTAGAAACCGGTGATGGCGAACATGCGCACCGCGTACAGCGCCACCGCCGTCCACAGTGCAAACCACGAGAAGCCGACCCAGAACACCGCCAGGCAGGCCACGTGCAGCGCGATGAACGGCACCACGCGCAGCCAGTCGATGCGGTCGAGGTCGCCGTCGTCGGCGGCCACCGCGCTGGTGTCGAACCAGAGCAGCGTGGCGCGGACGGCGCGCCGCCAAAGGGGCGGCGTAGTGGCGTCGGAGGAGGATTCAGGCATGGGCGTATGGTGGTTTTCCAACGGTGATGGGTGGGTGAACCGTCCACATTCGCAGGCGTATGCAGGCATGCACTGCAAGCTGCAGACTAGCGAGGATAACTACGCATGCGCCATCCTTCGCGGATGCAGCGTTCATCCAAGCCCCCGACCACCGACGGACCCCGCCACGGCATCGCCCGCGTGCTGTCCAAGGCGGGCCTGTGTTCGCGCACCCACGCTGCGGCGTGGGTGCGGGAGGGGCGGGTGGCCGTCAACGATCGCGTGGTGCGCGACCCCGAGCACCCGGTTCGGCCCGGGGTGGACCGCGTGGCCGTGGACGGCCGCGACATCGCCGCGGCGCAGCGCCTCTATCTGGCCCTGAACAAGCCGCGCGGCCTGGTCACCACGGCCAGTGACGAAAAGGGTCGCGACACCGTCTACGCCTGCTTCGCCGACGCCGGGCTGCCCTGGCTGGCGCCGGTGGGCCGGCTCGACCAGGCCAGCGAAGGCCTGCTGCTGATGAGCAACGACCCGGCCTGGGCCGCGGCCATCACCGACCCCGGCACCGGCCCCGACAAGACCTACCACGTGCAGGTGGACGCCATCCCCGACCCGGCGCTGCTGGCCAGGCTGGTGCAGGGCGTGGTGGACGACGGCGAGCCCCTGGCCGCCAAGTCGGCCACCCTGCTGCGCAGCGGCAGCCGCAATGCCTGGCTGGAAATCGTCCTCGACGAAGGCCGCAACCGGCAGATCCGGCGCCTGCTGGCCGCCCACGGACTGGGCGTGCTGCGGCTGGTGCGGACTGCCGTCGGCGCCGTCGCCTTGGGCGAGCTGCCCAAGGGCACTTGGCGTGCGCTGACGGATGCTGAAGTATCGATACTAGCCTCCGCCTCCAAAGATTGAAGCCATGACCCAGCCCTACGCCGTGAGGCGCGCAGAGCCCGACGACTTCGCCGCGGTACAGGCCATCTACGCCGGGCCGCGCGCCCAGGCGGGCACCCTGCAGTTGCCCTTCCCGTCGCTGGACCTGTGGCGCCAGCGGCTGCAGGCGACCGACCCCAACGCGCACGTGCTGCTGGCCTGCGCCGGCGACGTGGTGGTTGGCCAACTGGGCCTGTACGCCGCCACCCACCCGCGCCGACGCCACGTGGGCGACATCGGCATGGGCGTGCACGACGACTGGCAGGGGCGCGGCGTCGGCGGCACCCTGCTGCGCGCGGCGCTGGAGCTGGCGGATGGCTGGCTGCAGCTGCGGCGCATCGAGCTGCAGGTTTACGCCGACAACGCACCGGGCATCGCGCTCTACGCCCGCCACGGCTTCGTCCAGGAAGGCCGCCACCGTGACTTCGCCTTCCGCGACGGCGCCTACGTGGACGCGCTCAGCCTGGCCCGCCTGCGTCCCTAGGCCTTGATCACGCCCAGCTCCAGGCCGACCTTGGTGAAGGCGGCGATGGCGCGGTCGAGGTGTTCGCGGGTGTGCGCGGCCGACATCTGGGTGCGGATGCGCGCCTGGCCCTTGGCCACCACCGGGAAGAAGAACCCGATCGCGTAGATGCCTTCTTCCAGCAAGCGGTTTGCGAACTTCTGCGCCAGCGGCGCGTCGTACAGCATCACCGGGCAGATCGGGTGGTCGCCGGGCTTGAGGTCGAAACCGGCGGCGGTCATGCGTTCGCGGAAGTAGCGGGTGTTGGTCGCCAGCTGCTCGCGCAGCGCATCGGCGGCGGCCAGCATGTCGAACACTTTGATGCCCGCGGCCACCACGTGCGGCGGCAGCGAGTTGGAGAACAGGTAAGGGCGCGAGCGCTGGCGCAGCAGTTCGATCACGTCGCGCGGGCCGGCGGTGAAGCCGCCCAGCGCGCCGCCCAGGGCCTTGCCCAAGGTGCCGGTGAAGATGTCGATCTGGTCCATCACGCCCTTGACCTCGGCGCTGCCGCGGCCCGTGGCGCCCAGGAAACCGGTGGCGTGGCATTCGTCGATGTGCACCAGGGCGCCGTACTTGCGCGCCAGCGCCGTCAGTTCATCGAGCGGGGCAACCGAGCCGTCCATCGAGAACACGCCGTCACTGGTGATCATGATCGTGCGCGCGCCGTCGGCCTGGGCCTGCTGCAGCTGCTTTTCGAGGTCGGCCATGTCGGCGTTGGCGTAGCGGTAGCGCTTGGCCTTGCACAGGCGCACGCCGTCGATGATGGAGGCGTGGTTGAGTGAGTCGGAAATAATGGCGTCTTCTTCACCGAGTAAAGGCTCGAACAGTCCGCCGTTAGCATCGAAGCAGGCGGCATACAGAATGCTGTCCTGGGTGCCGAAGAATTCCGCGATTTTGGCCTCCAGCTGCTTGTGCAGGTCTTGCGTGCCGCAGATGAAGCGCACCGAGGCCATGCCGAAGCCGTGGCTGTCCAGCGCGTCCTTGGCGGCCTGGATCACGTCGGGGTGGTCGGCCAGGCCCAGGTAGTTGTTGGCGCAGAAGTTGAGCACGGTGCGGCCGTCGGCCAGCTCGATTTGCGCCGACTGGGGTCCGGTGATGATGCGTTCGGCCTTGAACAGGCCCTGGGCGCGGATGGCCTCCAGTTCGGCGGCATAGCGGGCGAGGGCGGTATCGGACATGGCGGGCGGGCTCGGTGCGGGGGAATGGGCAGCATTATCCGGGTTCGGGGCCAGTCAGGTCAGGTCCCGGGGCCGTCCGGCATGTTGCGGCGCACCATGCTTTATCCTTCGCGCAGGCGCTCCAAGCGGCTATTATTTTCAACACTTGACCGGGAATGCGAAACGGCCAAGACCAGCAGTCAAAAAAAACTACAGCCACACCCCATTGCCCAACGACGAGGAACTCCCGATGAAGACCACCACGAAGCTTTCGCTTGCGCTCGCCACCGCGCTGTTCGCGCTGCCCCTCACCGCCTTCGCGCAGGACGAAGCGGCCGCCGAGGAAGAAGCGTCCATCTACAGCTGGAACGCCGCCATCGCCAGCGACTACGTCTTCCGCGGCGTTTCCCAGACCGACGAAGAGGCCTCCGTGCAGCTGGGCGCCGACCTGAACTTCGACAGCGGCTTCTACGTCGGCGTGTGGGCTTCGAACGTCGATTTCGGCGCCGGTGGCCCGGACATCGAGCTCGACACCTACATCGGCTGGAACACCGACCTGACCGAGGTCTGGAACCTGGACCTGATGCTCAACCGCTACAACTACATCGGCGAGCAGGACGGCTTCGGCGACGCTGACTACAACGAGTTCATCACCACCCTGGCCTACGACGAAACCTACAGCTTCACCTTCGGCTACACCAACGACGTCTACAACCTCGGCGAGAACGGCTTCTACTACGCCGCGGCCGGCAGCTGGGAACTGGGCTCGGGCGTGGGCCTGGACGTCGGCCTGGGCCGCAGCACCTTCGAGAGCAGCACCGGCTACGACGACTACACCGACTGGTCGGTCGCCGTGAACCGCGACTTCGGCATCGTCAACGCGGCGCTGGGCTTCTACGGCACCGACGCCAGCGGCGACGACAATTTCGGCGACATCGCCGGCAACCGCTTCGTGCTGAGCTTCTCGATCGGCGGCTGATCCAGCCACCCCGCAAGGAAAAAGGGCGCCTTCGGGCGCCCTTTTTCATGGCTCTTCGCCCAACTGCGGGATTGGCCGGCCTTGCTGACGTCGTTCCGATTGGCGGTCGGCGAGCTACTGCATTGCAGGGCGGAGCTGCCGCGAACCGACGTTGTGCGGCTTTTCGTGGACCCGGCCAAGCCGACACTCCCCTCACTTGGGCGTAGAAGCTTTTCTATTCCGCGCCGGCCGCAGCCGCGGCCTCGGGCGCGAAGCTCAGCATGCGCCGGTACGGCGGCGCGCCGGGGTAGGGCGGCCGCTGCACCAGGCTCCAGCCGCGTTCGGTGAGTTCGCTTTCGGCGCGCGGGCTGATGGCGCCGGCCACCAGCAGCGTGCGCTGCGGCCGGTTGCCCACGGTGGGCATGTCGAACCAGCGCCGGATCTGCGGCGTCCACGCCAGCCAGTCCACCGCCAGCGGCAGCACGAACTCACCGCCGGTGGTTTCATACGCCAACAGCGCGCCCTGCGGCACGAACGTACCGCCGCGCGACTCCTCGCCCAGCGCATGCAGCATCAGCCGCAGCCCGTTCACCACGAAGCGCGCCTGCGCCTCGTCGCCGGCCATCAGCGCCGTTTCCAGCAGCGCCTCGCAGCCGCCGGCCGGCGCCAGCTCCACGTACAGGTCGGTGAACTCCACCTGCAGCGTCGGCGAGTAGGCGCCATCGGCGATGAAGCCGCGCAGCAGCATCTCGTCGGCGCAATAGTTGGAAAGGATGTCGTGGTTGCGCGCGCGCAGCTGCTCGGGGGGTTCCTGCAGCACCAGGCGGTTGACCTGGATGGCGCGCGACAGCACGGCGACGGCCGGGCCGCCCAGCAGGCCCAGCGCTTCGCCGGTGGCCAGGCGGCCGGTGGTTTCGGCCCAGGCCAGGCCGTCCAGGCGCGGCACGATCAGCGGGTTGCGCGTGTGCGGATCCAGCGCCAGGCGCTCGGCCAGGGATTGGCGCGCGGCGTTGACGCCGATTTCCTGCTTGGCCAGCCGACCCAGCTCGCGGCCCCGGCGCTGCCAGAAGCCGCGCTTTGGCTCGGGGTCATCGGTGCCGGCGTCGCCCAGCGGGCCGGTGGGGTTGTCGTAGGGCGAACCGTCCTGCATCACCAGCCGGTGGCTGCGGTCGGCGATGCGGCGCGTGCCGCTGCGCAGCCGCTCCCAGCGCTCGCCGAAATAGCGGGCCACGCCGTTGGGCAAACCCTTGCCGGCGCGCATCGGTTCGCTGCCGATCGCCGTCACGGCGTCCACGGGTTCACCGAATCTGCCGGCCGCCGATTCCATCAGCACCTGCGTTACGCCGGTGCGGTGCAGCGCCTCCACCGCCGGCATCTCGGCCACGCGCAGGGCCAGCAGGTCCACGCTGTCGGCTTCCAGCACGCCCCAGTCGGTGCGCACCACGAAGCGCGCCTGGTAGCCGCGCACCTGCACGCGCGGCTCCACCTGCCAGCCGGGGCCGGACAGCAGCGACGCGTCCACCAGGTCGGCGGCGTCCAGCACGGGCTCGCTTTCGGCGCGCGCGCCGTTGGCCAAGGCAAGCGCCAGCAGCCCCGCGGCCAGCAGTGGGCGGCGCGACCAGGGGCGGAGCGTGCGTGCGGCGGGGCGGGTCAGGTCCAGCTGCACACGACCTTGCCGCACTGCCCGCTTTCCATCAGATCGAAACCCTTCTGGAAGTCGTCTATCTGGATCTGGTGCGTCAGCACCTTCTGCAGCGGGAAACCCGACTGCACCAGCTGCGTCATCTTGTACCAGGTCTCGTACATCTTGCGGCCGTAGATGCCGTGCATGGTCAGGCCCTTGAAGATCACCTTGTCCCAGTTGATGCCGGCGCCGTTGGGCAGGATGCCCAGCAGGGCGATCTTGCCGCCGTGGTACATCGAGTCGAGCATGTCGTTGAAGGCGTGCGGGTTGCCGCTCATCTCCAGCGCCACGTCGAAGCCTTCCATGTGCAGCTCGGCCATCGTGTCCTTGAGGGACTGCTTGGAAACGTTCACAACGCGCGTGGCGCCCATGTCGGCGGCCAGCTTGAGGCGGTAGTCGTTGACGTCGGTGACCACCACGTTGCGCGCGCCGATGTGCTTGCAGATGCCCGCGGCGATGATGCCGATCGGGCCGGCGCCGGTGATCAGCACGTCTTCGCCCACCACGTCGAACTCCAGCGCGCAGTGCGTGGCGTTGCCGTAGGGGTCGAAGAACGCCGCCAGCTCGGAGGAAATCGAGTCCGGGATCGGCCACAGGTTCGACGACGGCATCACCATGTATTCGGCGAAGGCGCCGTTGCGGTTGACGCCGATACCCACCGTGTTCGGGCACAGGTGCTGGCGCCCGCCGCGGCAGTTGCGGCAGTGGCCGCAGACGATGTGGCCCTCGGCCGACACCCGGTCGCCTACCTGGTAGCCGGTGACACCGGGCCCCATTTCCACCACGCGGCCCACGAATTCGTGGCCGATCACCAGGCCGGGCTTGATCGTGCGCTGGCTCCACTCGTCCCACTTGTAGATGTGCAGGTCGGTGCCGCAGATGGCGGTTTTCTCAAGCTTGATCAGCACTTCGTTCGGGCCGGGCGACGGCACCGGCACCTGTTCCATCCAGATGCCCTTTTCCGCGTGGCGCTTCACCAGCGCCTTCATCGTCTGCTGTGCCATGTCTGCGTCCGGCGAGGCCCGTCGGGCCCGAGGGACGCGATTATACCCGCCGGGCGTGAACCGGTCGGTAAGTCCGGCTCAGGGCAGTTCCATCCGCCAGCCCACGGAAAGCAGCCGTTCCTGCAGGAAGTCATGGCCCAGGCGCTGGCGCAGTTCGATGAAGGCCGAATGCCCGCCGGTGAACACGAACACTGCGCCCAGGCCCGCCTCGCCCCAGGTGCGGTCGGCGTCGTCGGTGTTGAAGCGCACGGTGGTGGCGTTGAGGTCCTCCACGAACCTCACGCCCACGGGCCGCGCAGGATTGGCGTACTCGTGGCGCCAGCCCAGCCGCAGCATCGGCTGCCAGACGCCCCAGTCGCGCGAGAACGTGCGTGCCAGCGCGGCGTCCAGCCGACCACGGCGGCTGACCACTTCGCGCGCGGGCAGCCGCAGGGCCAGGCCCAGGCCGCCTGATTCGGTGTAGGCGTCCAGCTCGGTGCGCTGCCAGTCCACGCCGGCGCCCAGCTGCCATTCCCAGGCGCCCGCCGGCAGTGACCAGGTGAGGCCCAGGCCGGCCAGCTTGCGGACGGCGTCGGTGGAGGCATTGGCAACGGTGGCCACGGCGACGCCGCTGGGCAGCGAGTAGTTGATGGCGCGGCGCACGCGGTAGTCGCCCTGCAGCCGGCCGGCGTAGCCGTCCAGCGACACCGTGTCGCCGAGGTTCCAGCCGCCCAGGGCCATCAGCCCGGTGAAGCGCGTGCGCAGCGTGCCGTCCGAGAGCACGTAGTCCAGGTCGTCGCGCGCGTGGTTGGCCACCAGCCCCAGCCGCCATTTCGCCGTGGGTGCCCAGTCGAGGCCTGCGCTGAGTGAGCCGGTGTCGCCGTCGAACGGCGCTTCGTTCACACCGTCGCGGCGCTTGAGGCGGCCGGTGTCGGCACTGGCGAATGCCGACCAGCCGGCGCCGAGTTGCGAACTCAGCGCCGCGTCATCGGGCGCGCCGTCGCGGGTGGCGACCCGGCCCTGGCCCGGGATCTCGCCGAGGAAATTGCCGGCCGCCGCGCGTTCACGGCTGTTGGCGCCGCCGGCGAAGATCTCCGCGCAGCGGCTGGCCAACCCGGAGCCCGGCGCGGCGCCCGCGCAAACGGCGTTCCAGCCGTTGGCCAAGGCCGCATCGGGCGACTGGGCGCTGGCCAATCCGCCCCAGGCCATCATCACAACCAGCATCGTCCGGCGCACCACCTGCATAGTTCGTTCCCCTTTGTCGTATGCCAAAAGCTTATACCGCGGCCATGCCCCCGCCAGCACCACCGCTGATACGCTTGGGGTTCTTGTCCCTCCGAGGTGCCGCAATGCGTATCGCTGTCTTGGCTGCCGCTCTTTCGCTGTCCTTCGCCGCCCAGGCCAAGGAAGGCATGTGGGTTCCGCAGCAGTTGCCCGAAATCGCCGGTCCGCTCAAGCAGGCGGGCCTGGAGCTTGACCCCACCCAGCTTGCCAACCTCACCGGCGACCCGATGGGCGCCGTGGTGGCACTGGGTGGCTGCACCGCGTCGCTGGTGTCGCCCGATGGCCTGGTGGTCACCAACCACCACTGCGCCTATGGCGCCATCCAGCTCAACTCCACCGCGCAGCGCAACCTGATGACCGACGGCTTCAACGCCGCCACCCGCGACCAGGAAATTTCCGCCGGCCCCAACGCCCGCGTGTACGTGATGGACCAGATCACCGACGTCACCCTTCAGATGCTGGCCGCCACGTCGCCCGACCAGGACGGCCTGGCGCGCCAGAAGGCGCTGGAAGACGCGCAGAAGTCGCTGATCGCCGCCTGCGAGTCCGAGCCGGGCATGCGCTGCACCGTGTACAGCTTCTTCAGCGGCCAGACCTACCGCCTGTTCCGCCAGATCGAAATCAAGGACGTGCGCCTGGTGTACGCACCGCCGGGTGCCATCGGCAACTACGGCGGCGAAATCGACAACTGGATGTGGCCGCGCCACACCGGCGACTTCACCTTCTACCGCGCCTACGTCGGCAAGGACGGCAAGCCGGCGGCGTTCTCGCCCGACAACGTCCCGTTCAAGGCCAGGCACCACCTGCGCATGGCCACCGACCCGCTGGAAGAAGGTGATTTCGTGATGGTGGCCGGCTACCCGGGCACCACCAACCGCTACGCCCTGTTCAACGAATTCCAGGCCGTGGCCGACTGGCAGTACCCGGTCATCGGCCAGCACCTGAAAAACCTGGTGGCCATCACCGACGCCGCCGGCAAGGCCGACCCCGAGATCGAAGTGAAGTACGCCAGCACCATCCGCGGCTGGCAGAACACGATGAAGAACTGGGACGGGCAGCTGGAAGGTTTCCGCCGCATAGACGCCAGCGCCACCAAACGCGCCGAGGAAGACGCCGTGCTGGCCTGGCTGCGCACCCGCGGCGAAGCCGGCAAGCCGGCGCTGGAAGCCCACGCCAAGCTGGTGGCGCAGGCCGCGCAAGCGCGCGAAACCCGCGTGCGCGACACCGCCATCAACCAGGTGTCGGGCGTTGGCCTGCTCGGCAACGTGCGCGGCCTGTACCGCCTGGCGATAGAACGCGCCAAGCCCAACGCCGAGCGCGCCCCGGGCTACCAGGACCGCGACCTGCCGGCCATCGAGGGCAACACGCGCCAGCTCGACCGTCGCTACGACCCGAAGATGGAAAAGCAGCTGCTGGCCTATTGGCTGGCCGAGTACGTGAAGCTGCCGGCCGACCAGCGCGTCGCCGCCGTGGACGCGTGGCTGGGCGGCAGCGATGCCGCCGCCATCCAGCGCGCGCTGGATGAAACCTACGCGGCAACCAAACTGGGTACGGTGGATGCACGCCTGGCCCTGTTGAGCACCGACCGCGCCGGCTTCGAAGCCAGCACCGACCCGCTGCTGAAGCTGGCCGTGGCGCTGCAGCCGACCCTGCTGGCGCTGGAGGACACCGCCCGCGCCCGTTCCGGAGAAAGCAGCCGCTATCGCCCGGTCTACCTGGCCGCCGTGCAGGACTACAAGCGCAGCCAGGGCCAGGGCGTGTATCCCGACGCCAACCTCAGCCTGCGCATCACCTACGGCAACGTGATGGGCTACAGCCCGAAGGACGGCGTGGCCTACACCCCGTTCACCTCGCTCGACGGCCTGGCCGCGAAGGCGACGGGCGTGGAGCCGTTCGACGCCCCCAAGGCCCAGCTCGACGCCATCGCCGCGATGAGCGCTGAACAGAAAGCCAAGGTGCCGGTGAACTTCCTGTCCGACCTGGACATCACCGGCGGCAACTCCGGTTCGCCCGTGCTCAACGGCAAGGGTGAGCTGGTGGGCCTGGCCTTCGACGGCAACTGGGAAAGCGTCAGCTCGAACTGGGTGTTCGACCCCACCATGACCCGCATGATCGCCGTGGACCACCGCTACATGCAGTGGATCATGCAGTCGGCCTACCCGGCGCCGGAGCTGCTCAAGGAGCTGGAAGCCGCGCGCAAGTAAGCCCTGCGCGCTGACCAGGCGACGGGCGGGCTTGCCCGGCCGGCGCCGTTTCTGCGCTACATTGGCGCAGCCACCGTAGAAGGAAACACCATGCGCGTCCGCTTCCACGGTGCTGCCGGTGAAGTCACCGGGTCCTGCCATGAAGTCGAGGCCAACGGCCATCGCGTGATACTCGACTGCGGCCTGATCCAGGGCAGCGCCCAAGACGAGCGCCGCAACTTCGAACCCTTCCTTTTCGATCCCGCGGCGGTGGATGCCCTAGTGCTCAGCCACGGCCATATCGACCACTGCGGTCGGCTGCCGGTGCTGGTCAAGCGTGGCTTCACCGGGCCCATCTGGACACACGCCGCCACCGCCGACCTGCTCAAGGTGATGCTGGAAGATTCCGCGTTCATCGCCGAGATGGACGCCGAGCAGGCCAACAAGCGCCGGGAAGACGGTCACGCCGACCACAAGCCTTTGTTCACCCGCGCCGATGTCGGGCCGGTGCTGCGGCAGGTGAAGCCGCTGGCCTACGACGCGCCGCAGGAAATACTTCCCGGCGTGACGGTTGTCCTGCGCGATGCCGGCCACATCCTGGGCTCGGCCACCGTCGAGCTGCGCGCCCGCGAAAACGGCGCCGAACGCACGCTGGTGTTCTCAGGCGACCTGGGCATGAAGGGCACGCCGATCCTGCGCGACCCCGCGCCCGTGCCGCGGGCCGACCTGCTGCTGCTCGAGTCCACCTACGGCGGCCGTGCCCATCGCGAACGCGCGGCCACCGTCACCGAAATCGGCGAGATCCTCGACCACGCCTGGAGCGACGGCGGCAACGTGCTCATTCCCGCGTTCGCGGTCGGGCGCACCCAGGAAATGCTGTACTGGTTCGCGCGCTATTGGGACGAATGGAACCTGTCGCGCTGGAAGATATTCCTCGACAGCCCGATGGCCACCAAAGTGGTGGAGGTCTACGACCGCCACGAAGACCTGTTCGACACCGCGGGCCGGAAAGTCTTCGCCGGCAAGCCGCATCCGTTCCGCCTGCCCAACCTGCGCTACACCGCCGACGTCGAGGCGTCGCGCGGCATCAATGCCCACGAGCGCGGCGCGATCATCATCGCCGGCTCGGGCATGTGCAACGGCGGCCGCATCCGCCACCACCTGCGCCAGAACCTGGGGCGCAAGCAGGCACACGTGCTGTTCGTCGGCTACCAGGCCCACGGCACGCTGGGCCGGCGGCTGGTGGACGGCGCGCCGCGGGTGCGGATGTTCGGTGAAGACATCCAGGTCAACGCCCAGCGCCACACGGTGGGCGGCCTGTCGGCGCACAGCGACCAGCCCGGCCTGCTGGCCTGGTACGCGCAGATAGAGAACCGCCCGCGCACGGTGCTGGTGCACGGCGAGGACGACGCCCGCGAGGCGCTGGCCGAAGCGATGAAGTCGCGCTTCGGCAGCGACGTCTCGCTGTCCCGGCCGGGCATGGAAATCGAGGTCTAGCCGTGGTTCCGGCGCAGGGCGAACCGTCGCCGGCGCCCGGGCCGGAACCCGAGCGCCCCTTCGCGGTGCCCTGCGCCACGCTCGACGCCGGCGCGCCCTGGCGCTGGCTGCGGCTGGGCTGGGCGGATTTCCGGCGCGCGCCCGGGTTGAGCCTGCTGTTCGGCGCGGTAATCGTCTGCGTGAGCCTGGCGGTGTCGGCGCTGGCCTGGGCGCTGGGGCGGTTCGCGCTGCTGGCGGCGCTGCTGTCGGGCTTCGTGTTCGTGGCGCCGCTGATCGCGGTGGGGCTTTACTGCGTCAGCCGCGCGCTGGAGGCCGGGCGCACGCCCACGCTGCGCGATTCGTTCGTGCTGGCGCGGCGGATGGCGGGGCAGGCCGGCGTGTTCGCGCTGGTGCAGCTGGTGGTGCTGATGCTGTGGTCGCGCGCCGGCATGATGGTGAACGCCTTCGTGGCGGTCGAGGACGGGCGCTGGGTCACGCTGCTGGAGTTCCTGCTGATCGGTTCAGCGGCGGGATCGGTGTTCGCCATCTTCACCTTCGCCACGGCGGCATTTTCGCTGCCGATGATCGCCGACCGCGACGTAGACATGGTGACGGCCGGCGTGTCCAGCGCCAACGCCGTGCTGCGCAACAAGGCGGTGATGGTGCTGTGGGCGGGGCTGATCGCGGTGCTGACGGCGGTGGGTTTCCTCACCGCCTACCTGGGCCTGGCGGTGATCATGCCGTGGCTGGCCTATTCGGCCTGGCACGCTTACCGCGAGACGCTGGACGCCTCGAGCTGGCCGCGGCTGGACTGATTGGCCGCGCGCACCAGCGCGGCGATGCCGCTGGCCGCATTCGCTTCGCGCGCCAGCGTGCGCTCGCCGGGGTCGGCGAAGTCGCGGTCCCAGGCCAGCAGCCGCGGCGTCATCAGCGCATGCCACAGCGGCGGCAGCAGGGTGAGCACCATCACCGTGAGGTAGCCGCCGATCATCATCGGCGCATCGGCCATCGGCTTGAGATCCTGGTAGGGCACGTCGCCCTGCGCGTGGTGGTGCGAATGCCGGCTCAGGTTGAACAGCGTCCACGAGCTGATGCGGCGGTTGGTGTTCCAGGAATGGCGCGGCTGCACCGCCGCCGCCGGGTCGCGCACGATGCCGTAGTGCTCCATGTAGTTCACCACTTCCAGCAGCGCCTTGCCCATCAGCCCGCAGGCCGCGAAGAACGCCAGGCCCACCGCGCCGCCCACCGCCCAGGCCAGGGCCAGCACCACCGCGCTCATCGCCCAGCCGCGCAGCACCGCGTTGTGCACCGACCACACCGGCAGGCCCTGCCGGCGCAGCCGCCCGCACTCGATGTGCCAGGCGCTGGCGTTGCTTTTCACGGTGGAAATGGCGATGTGCGCATACACGCTGCGCCCGCGCGGCGCGGTGGCGGGATCCACCGTGGTGGAAACGTAGCGGTGGTGCCCGTACACGTGTTCGATGGTGAACGAGGTGTCCAGGCTGAAGGCCATCAGCCAGCGGCCAATCAGCAGCGACACCTTGTCCCAGGTGCGGTGCATCAGTTCGTGCGCGGTGATGGTGCCGATCATGCCGATCATCAGCCCCGTCAGTATCACGGCCGAAACATGGTGGCCCAGCGTGGTGGCTTCGCGTGCGGCGATCACGTCATAGCCCGTCCACGACGTGAGCCACGCGCCAAAGCCCAGCGGATCGCCCGCGCTCACGCCCCACACCGCGGCGAAGGAAATCAGCGACACCAGCGGCAGCGCCAGCCACAGGTGGCCGGTCAGCAGGGCAGGGCGGCCGTAGCGCGGCGTGCGCAGGTCGTTGCCCGACACCGCGTCGCCCAGGATGTAGAACGACACGATGGCCAGCAGCCCCGCGGTAATCCAACCGCCGCCGGCCAGCAGCGCCACCGTGGCCGACAGGCCCACCAGGTGGAAGCCGAAATACTTTGCGTAGTCCCAGAAGCCGGCCGGCTCGCGCGGGGCCTCGGGCGCAGGCGCGGCGATCTTGCCCGTCGCGCTGGTGGCAGCCGGTGCGCCCAGCGCCACTTCAATGCTGATGTCGCTGCGCGGCACGCTCTGGCAGGCCAGGATATAGCCGCGCTTGATCTGGTCGTCGTCCAGCAGGTAGCCCGGCGGGGTCAGCGCGCGCACCTGGCCCTCGGCCAGCCGGCACTTGCAGGTGCCGCAGGCGCCCACGCGGCAGCGGTTGGGAAAGGCGATGCCCTGGCGCAGCGCGGCCTGCAGCAGCGTCTCGCCGGGCGCCACGTCAATGCGCTGGCCGTTGATGTGCGCGGCCGTGCCTTCTTTGATCACTGCCATCGTCAACGCTCCAAGGGCGGGCTGGTTCCAGATTCGAATCTAAGGGCCTGCGGCACTGGAAGTCAGGTCATTTATCGCCAACACTAGGTCATCTCTCGCCAGCCCCCACCCGCATGACCGACCCGCGGCCCCCGCTTCCCGGCTACTACCTGCGCCACGTGGCCGACCAGCTGCGGCGCCGCGACGTGCCGGTCTCACGCTGGCTTCAGCCGGCCGGACTGTCGGAGGCCGACCTCGCCGACCCCGTCCTTACCGTGCCGTTCGCGCATTTCGAACAGCTGGTGCGCGACGCCCTGACGCTGTCGAAGGAGCCGGCGCTGGGCCTGTTCGTGGGCGAGCGGCTGGCGCCGGCCACCCACGGCGTGCTCGGCGACGCCGTGCTCAGCAGCGCAACGCTGCGCCAGGCCATCGGCCTGTTCGAACGCTTCGTGCCGCTGCGGCTGCCCATCGTTGCGGTGACGCTGGAAGTCAGCGCCACGCAGGCGCGCCTGTGCGTTGCCGAAACCTGCCCGCTGGGCGACATCCAGCGGCCCGTGCTGGAGGCGGTGCTGCTGAGCGTGAAGAATGCTGTGGAGGCGATTTCGCTCGGCGCCAGCCGCATCGATTCGGTCGGCTTCGCATTCGACGCCCCTGACTACGCCGCCCTGGCGCGCGAGCTGCTGCGCTGCCCGGTGCGCTACGCGCAAACCTGGACCGGCTTCCGCCTGCCGCTGGCGCTGCTGGACCAGCCGCTGCGCGCCGCCGACCCGGTGGCCTTCCGCGAAGCCGCCGGCACCTGCCAGCGCGAGCTCGACAAGCTCACCGCCCACACCACCCTGGCCGCGCGCGTGCAGCGGCTGATGCTGGAACAGCAAACCGGCTTCCCTTCGCTGGGGGTCACCGCGCGCCTACTGCGCCTGCCCGCGCGCACGCTGCACCGGCGGCTGGAAGAAGAGGGCACCTCGTTCAAGCAGCTGCTCGAAGGCGTGCGCCACACGCTGGCGCTGGCGCACCTGCGCCAGGGCCGCTTCACGGTGGAGGAAATCGCGTACGCGCTGGGCTATTCCGACCTGTCCAATTTCCGCCGCGCCTTCAAGCGCTGGGAGGCGAAGCCGCCCTCGGCGTTCCGCCCGCGCCGTTTGCCCGAAGCCGGCTAGCCGCCGCGCAGCGCCGCCACCAGCACCAACCCGCCCAGCAGCAGCGAACAGATCCCGACCAGCGGCAGGAAGCGCAGCGCCTGCGGCACCGCGCGCCCGGCGAAGCGGCGATGCCACTGCCAGGGCACCAGCAGCAGGGCCGCCGAAGTGACCACCAGCACCCAGCCGAACGCGGTGAATACGCCGGACAGCATCATGCCCGGCGCGCGGTGCACGAAGGCCAGGCCCACCAAGATGCGAACCACCAGCTCCAGGTAATGCAGCGGCCCGGAGCCCGCGAAGCCCAGCAGAAATCGCGACGCTGCGGCGGGCTTGGCCAGCACCGCCACGCCCAGGCCCGCCAGGTACAGGCCGGCGAGCAACACCAACGCGAAAGCAAGCAGGCTGATCATGTCGGGACCTCGCTGCGCCGCCTCACGCGTCGGCGTCCGGCACCACCACCAGCGACGTGCCATAGCCACGCACTGGCGGGAAAAATTGCGTTTTGCATGACAGGCCTATCGGGATGTGGCGCACGGGGCGATGTGCGGGACTGTATTTGGAAATGCGTCGTTGGGCGCTGATTTGTTCGACTTGGTCCCATGTCAACGGCGTCCCACCAGACTTTTAGGCCTCCGCGGTGATGTTCTCGGGTAAAGTCGCGTCCGGGTTCATACCCTACGCAGCGGTCAATCAAGTCAAGGCCGCGCCCGAGCCACCCTCCCTTTGCGCCGGCTGGCCGGATATTCGGAAAACTGCGTTCCCATCGAGATGGACTACCTCGACCTCTTCAGCCAACTTGGCACTCCTGCCTGGCAGCGCGTCGCCTTCAGCTTCGCGCTGTGTGCGGCGTTGATGCCTTTGGCACTGCCGCTGGCCCGCCGCTTCGGCCTGGTCGACCACCCTGGCGGCCGCAAAGACCATCACTGCGCCATGCCCGTGGTCGGTGGCCTGGTGATCTATCTGGTAGTCGTGGCGTCCTTCTGGTTTTTCGAGGGTGGCTTCGACAGGCGCACGGGCACCTTCATGGCCTGCGCCGGGCTGCTGATGCTGGTGGGCCAGTTGGACGACTACTTCGACCTGCGCTGGACCTGGCGCATCGGTGCCCAGGCCGTGGCTGCGCTGATGCTGGTGCTGGTGGCCGGGGTGATGGCCACCAACCTGCACGATGTCTTCGGATTCACCGGCGCCAACATGGGCTGGCTGGCCATACCGTTCACGGTGTTCATCGTGGTGGGCGTGATCAACGCGCTGAACATGGCCGATGGCGTGGACGGCCTGGCCGGCAGCCTGTCGCTGGTGGCGCTGGTGCTTTACGCCTGCTTCGCCCTTTACGCGGGCAACCTGGTGGTGGTTGAGCGCATCCTGATCGTGGCCGCCGCCGTGCTGGGCTTCCTGGTGTGGAACGCGCGCCTGCCGTGGCAGCCGCGGGCCAAGGTGTTCCTGGGCAACGGTGGCAGCATGCTGCTGGGCTTCACCATTGCCTATTTCTCGGTGCGGCTGTCGCAGGGCGTCGACCACCCGGTGTCGCCGGTGCTGGGCCCGTGGGCGCTGGCCCTGCCGCTGATCGACTGCGTTACGCTGATGATCCGCCGCTGGCGCCAGGGCCGGTCGCCCTTCGCGGCCGACCGCCACCACATGCACCACATGCTGCTGGACGCGGGCTTCCGGGCCAGCGCCGTGGTCGTGATCATCGCCGGCAGCTCGCTGATGCTGGGCGTGGCCGCCGCGGTGGCGCTGAAGCTGGGCGTGTACCGGCCGCTGCTGGTGCTGGCCTTCCTGGTGCTGCTGGCGGGCTGGTACGCGTTCAGCTGCGATTACGACCGCGCGGTCGCGAGGCTGGCACGCTGGCGCAACGCCCGCATCTCGGGTCCCAGCCCCGACGCCGCCGAATCCGAAGCCCACTGATGATCGACCTGCACTGCCACCTCTTGCCGGGCATCGACGACGGCCCCGCCACGCTGGACGTGTCGCTGGCCATGGCGCGCTGCGCGGTGGCCGACGGCATCACGTTCACCGCCTGCACGCCGCACATCTACCCGGGCCTTTACGAAAACAACCAGGCCGGCATCATCGCCGCCGTGGACGCGCTGCGCCTGGCCCTGGCCGAGGCCGGCATCCCGCTGCAGCTGGGCACCGGCGCCGACACCCACCTGGCGCCCGATCTTCTGGGCAGCATCCGCGCCGGCCGCGTGCCCACCCTCAACGGCAGCCGCTACCTGCTGCTGGAGCCGCCGCACCACGTGGCGCCGCCGCGCTTCGACCAATCCGTCTTCAGCCTGATGTCGGCCGGCATCGTGCCGGTGATCACCCACCCCGAGCGCCTGAGCTGGATCGAAACCCACTACAGCGTGTTCGGTGAACTGGTGAAGCAGGGCGCCTGGATGCAGATCACCGCCGGCAGCCTGACCGGCCGCTTCGGCCGCCGCCCGAAGTACTGGGCCGAACGCATGCTCGACGAAGGCCTGGTGCATATCCTGGCCACCGACGCCCACCACATCGACAAGCGCCCGCCGCTGCTGGGCGAAGCCCGCGACGCCGCCGCCACCCGCGTCGGCGCCCAGGAAGCCACGCACCTGGTGCAGACCCGCCCGCAGGGCATCATTGACGACGTGTCGCCCTGCCAATTGCCCCCCCTTCCCGAACGGCCGCGTGCGCCCCAGCGCCGCGCCGGCCTATGGCAGCGCCTGTTTGGCAACGCATAATGTCCCGCCCGGACCCCCAGGAGTCGCCATGACCTGTTCCATCCTCCGGACTTTCGCCGTGCTGCTGCTTGCTATCGCCATCACTGCATGCGGCAACTCCACCAGTGGCTCCGTCCGCGCAGGCACCACCAAGGCGGTTATCTCCACCGACAGCCTGCCTGCGCCCGACACCACCGCCGAAAGCGGTGCATACACTGGTGTTTCAGACTATCGGATCGGCGCGCTGGACATGCTGCAGGTCACCGTCTTCCAGCTTGAGGACCTCGATCGGGACGTTCGTGTGAACTCCAGCGGCATGATTTCCCTGCCGTTGGTGGGCTCACTTCAGGCTGGCGGCAAGACCGTTTCCGAGCTTGAGTCCCTTATCGCGGCCAAGCTCACCGAAACCTATCTCCAGAACCCGCAGGTCAGCGTGTTCGTGAAGGAGTTCACCAGCCAGCGGGTGACGGTGGAAGGCGCGGTGCGCAAGCCCGGCATATTCCCGATTACCGGGCGCACCACGCTTTTGCAGGCCGTGGCCATGTCTGAAGGTCTCGATCCCCTGGCCGACCCATCATCGGTAGTGGTATTCCGTACCATCAAAGGCAAGCGCATGGCGGCGTTGTTCGACCTGCGCGCTATCCGAGCCGGTGATTCGGAAGACCCGCTCATCTACGGCGAAGACATCATCGTCGTCGACCAGTCCGGCAGCAAGACCGCCATTAAATCCATCACCGACGCTTTGCGTGGCATCGTTGGCTTCCGGTCTTTCTGAGCAAATTAAGGAATAACCCGACCTCATGAGCCAACAAGAGCCCGAAGGGCAGGGCGAAAGCCTGCCCGCGACTTCCAACGACTCCGCCGCCAAGGGCCTGGCCCTGGCGCGCAACCAGGCGCTCAGCCTGGAGCTTCGCGCGCAGGACAATGCCGAGTCGAGTGACGAGATCAACCTGCTGGATTACTGGCGGATCATCGCCAAGCGGCGCTGGACCGTGTTGGGCGTGTTGGCCATCGTGTTCGTCACCACGCTGGTGGGCACGCTGCTGATGACGCCGATTTACCGCGCCAGCACCACCGTGCAGATTGAGCGCGACACGATCAAAGTGGTGGAAGTGGAAGGGTTCACGCCCACCGAGTCGCCTGGCGACCGTGATTTCTACCAGACCCAGTACGAACTGCTGAAGAGCCGGTCCTTGGCGCAGCGGGTCATCTCTCAGCTCGATATTCCCAACGACCCGGTCTATCGGGACATGACGTCGCCGTCGCCTTGGAAAGTCCTGCTGGGTGGGGGCGGCAAGGATGACCTGGAGACGTTGACGCCAGCCGAAGTGGCCACCGCAGAGCAGCGGACCCAGAGCAGCACGACCAGCTGGTTCCTTGGCAACCTCAACATTGAACCGGTACGCAATTCGCGCTTGGTCCGCGTTCATTTTGACAGTGAAGAACCCGAGTTTTCCCGGCGCGTGGTCAATGCGGTTGCCGAGGCCTACATTGCCTCGAACCTGGACCGGCGTTTCGACGCCTCCAGCTATGCCACTAACTTCCTTGAAGACAGGCTTGAGCAGCTCAAGCTCAAGCTCGAGGATTCCGAGAAGGAACTGGTGGCTTTTGCACAGCGGGAGCGGATCGTCGACGCCAAAGATGGCTCGTCGCTTTCTACCCAAAGCCTGGGGGAACTGAATACCGCCGTGGCCAAGGCCCAGGACGAGCGCATTCGCGCGGAGGCTCGCTGGCGGCAAGCAGAGACCGCGTCAGGAATGGGGCTGGCCACCGTGCTGGGCAGCCCGATAGTTCAGACGCTGCAGGAACAGCGCGCCAACCTCAGGGCTCAGTACCAGGACAAGCTCAGCGTGTTCAAGCCGGCCTTCCCCGAAATGCAGCAGCTCAAGGCACAGATCGACGAGATCGATCTCCAACTTGCTTCGGAAGTCGGCAACATCAAGTCTTCGATCCGGTCGGAGTACCAGGCCGCGCTGGCGCAGGAAGAATTGCTCACTTCGCAGGTGGGCCTGCTGCGCGACGAAGTGCTTGACCTGCAGAGTCGATCGATCCAATACAACATCCTCAAGCGTGAGGTCGACACGAACCGTCAGCAATACGACGCGCTCCTGCAGCGGTACAAGGAAATCGGCATCGCTGGAGGCGTGGGCACCAACAATATTTCCGTCGTGGACCAGGCCGAGACACCTACCAACAAATTCAAACCCAGGCTGGCGTTGAACGTGGCCGTAGGCCTGTTGTTGGGCTTGTTCGCTGGCGTGCTGTTGGCATTTGTCTTCGAATACCTGGACGACACGCTGAAGTCGCCCGAAGACGTCGAGAAACAGCTGGGCCTGTCGGTGCTGGGCGTAATCCCGCTGCTCAAGCTGCCCATGACCCCGGCCAAGGCGGTGGAGGATCCACGGTCGGCGTTTGCCGAGTCGTACCGGTCGGTTCGCACCGCGCTGCAGTTCGCCACCGACACCGGCGTGCCGCGCAGCCTGCTGGTCACCAGCTCCACGCCGGCCGAGGGCAAGTCCACCACCGCGCTGACGCTGGCGCGCAACTTCGCCCAGCTGGGCAAGCGCGTGCTGGTGATCGACGCCGACCTGCGCAACCCGTCGCTGCACCGCCTGCTGGGCGTGGACAACAGCGCGGGCCTGAGCAACTACCTGGCCGGCGCGGGCAAGGCCACCGAAGTCATCCGGGCCACCGACACCCCGGGCCTGATGTTCATGTCGTCGGGCCCGCTGCCGCCCAATCCGGCCGAGCTGCTGATGGGCCCGAAGATGCTCAGCCTGCTCACCATCGCCCGCGAGAAGTTCGACCAGGTGATCATCGACGGCCCGCCCGTGATGGGCCTGGCCGACGCGCCCATCCTGGCCAACATGGCCAACGGCACCCTGCTGGTGGTGGAGGCGGGCGAGACCCGCATCACCGTGGGCCGCAACGCGCTCAAGCGACTGTTGGCCGCGCGCGCGCACGTGGTGGGCGGCCTGCTGACCAAGTTCAGCAGCAAGCACGCGGGCCACGGCTATGGCTATGGCGCCTACAACTACTATTCGTACGGCGGCCAGGAAGAAACGAAGAAACTGGGACGCCGGTGAACGCAGGCGTCAGCCACGCCCTGGAACAGGCCCTGGCCTACTATCGCGCGCCGGCGCTGCTGGCCAAGGCCGCGCTGCGTCCGCTGCCCGACGACGTGATCGAACTGCTGCGCCTGGCGGCCGGCGACGACGCCCAGGCGGCGCAGAGCGCGGACGCCAGCGGCGAATCGCCGCAGCGCGTGGTCGAGGCGGCGGTGTTCTTCGTGCAGCAGGTGATGTTCAGCGCCGAAGCCGACGACTACCGCGTGCTGGGCGTAAACCCGGGCGCGCCGGCGGTGCGCCTGCGCGAACACTTCCGCTGGCTGATCCGCTGGCTGCACCCGGACCGCAACCCGGACGATTGGGACAGCGTTTACAGCGACCGCGTTACCCGCGCCTGGCAGTCACTGCGTCGCAGCGGTGCGCTGGCGGGCGAGGGTGACGCCGTACCCGACGCCGGCCTGCCCGCGCCCAGCGGCAGCGAGCGTGCCGACGCGGCGCAAAAACTCACCGTGCTGGCCGCCGCCCGTCTTGCGCGCATTTCCCGCGAAGCTCCGGCGGCACCGCCCATGGTGTCGGCGCGCACCGCCCGCCATCTTCCGGCGTTTGTGATGGGCGGCCTCGGGCTGGTTGCGGTCAGCCTGGTGGCACTGCTGTGGTACGCGCAGCTGAAAAAAGCCGAGCGTGAAATCCGGACCGCCGACGCACCGGCGCCCGCGGTGGATGCGGCCCCGGCCGAGCCGCCCGCAGTGCCCGCAGCCCCCGTGGCGTGGGTGGTCGACAGCCCCGTGCCCGTGCCTGAGCCGGAGCTTGCGGTACAGGAAACGGTGCAGACAACCGTGCTGGAAACGGGCGCACCCACGCCTTTGCCCGCGACCCTGGCCCCCGAACCGCCGGCGCGCTTAGCCACCGATCAGCTGGCGCCGCCCTTGCCCCGCAGCACGGCCCCGCCGCCCGCACGGCAGCCCGCTGCAATCGCGGTGGAATACGTGGCCCCCGCGACACCCGCACCCGCACCCGCACCCGCGCCGGTCGCGCCGGTCGCGCCGGCCGCCACGGCCGCCACGGTCGCCAAGCCCGAT
>QBLY01000015.1 GCA_003241895.1 Lysobacteraceae bacterium | reverse complement strand
CGGGGGGGCATGGGGGAATGATAGCGATGTGTGGACGACGGGAGTCGGGAACCGCGGCGGTGGACGCCAGCGCCTACTGGTCCGACACCGGCTTGCGCTTGCCCGTGATGCGCATCCAGTCACCGTCCTGCACGGCTTCCAGCGACTCGAACCACGCCGCGTACCGTTCCATCAGGGGCCCTTCCTGCCCGTGCAGGATTCCGGACAGCGCGATCACGCCGCCCGGGGCGACGCGTGCGGCCAAGGTTTCCGCCAGCGCGTCCAGGGCCGAGGCCAGGATGTTGGCGACCACGACGGGATAGATGGCTTTGGGCTCGGCTTCCGGCGCGTAAACGCTCAGCAGGTCGCCCACGCCGTTGCGCTCGGCGTTGTCGGCACTGGCGGCCAGGGCCTGCGGGTCGTTGTCCACGCCCACGGCGGATTCGGCGCCCAGCTTGAGCGCGGCCAGCGCGAGGATGCCCGAGCCGCAGCCGAAATCGAGCACGGTCTTGCCGCGCAGCACCAGGGAATCGAGCCAGCGCAGGCAAAGCGCGGTGGTGGGATGGGTGCCCGAGCCGAAGGCCAGGCCGGGGTCGAGCCGCACGATCACGGCGTCGCGGGCTTCGGGCGGCGTTTCCATGTTCCAGGGCACGATCCAGGTGCGGCGGCCGAAGCTCAGCGGCACGTATTGGTCCATCCAGGCGCGCTCCCAGTCCTGGTCGGCCACTTCGCGGAATTCGGCCTGCGACAGGTCGATGCCGTCGTCGAACGATTCCAGCGCATGCAGCACCAGCTCGGCCAGGGTGTCGCCGGGGAACAGGGCGATCATCGTGATCTCGGGCCAGAGCGGCGTTTCGCCCACGCCGGGCTCCAGCACCGCCTGTTCGTTGGGCGTGGCGGCGTCGGCGTCCATCAGCGTGACCGACAGCGCGCCCAGGTCGTTGAGCGCGTTCTCGACGCGGTGTTCGTCGTCGGCGCGGCAGCGCAGGGAGAGTTCAAGGAAGGGCATGGCGGGCGGCGGCGATAGCGGGCCGCCATTGTCGCACCGTCGGGGGTCAGAGGCTCCGGTCGGCGGGCTGACCGTCCAGGCAGGCGAACTCCAGGCCGACGAAAGCCGAGGATGAATTCAGGAAGACCTTCGCTTCGGGTGCCGGCGAAGGCCTGGAATAGATCAGCCTGCGCTTCACCTGGACGCCGGAACCGCCGCACGCAACGAACGCCGACTCCATCATCCCGCCCAGTGTCCCGGTGATCGCTTCGTACTTGGGGCTCTTGTCGTTGAAGCTAACCTCGGTTGCAGCGAAGCGGTCGTTGTCGAATTCTCCTTCCATACCCAGCGCCGCCCAAAGGATCCGCCGGCCCTGTTCGCTGGTGGTCTCAAAGGGCAAGAGCGTCTGGTCCTTGAACACTTCCCGGCATTTCATGCCTTGCTCGAACACGGTGCCGGCGGGGAAGGTGTTGTAGTTGCCGGGCGTCTCGCCGGTCTGGTCGAGCTCGGGCTTGTGGAAAGAGACCGAAAACGGCCCGCCGTCCGGGCAGCTGCTTCCGTCGATCAGCGCCATGGCCCCCATGGCGTCATACCAGTGGGTTTGCCCGGTGGACTCGACGCTGAGCACGAAACTCATGCCGGTCGGGTCTGAATCGACCATCTTTTTGCTTCCGCGGGTGAAATTGTCCTGCATGACAAGGTCCGCCGATGTGCGCTTGGCCTGTTCCGGCACTTCGCAGCCGCTCAATCCCACTACCGCAGTTAGCGAAACCAGAATAAATCGCTGAATTTTCAATGGTTTTACCTTGGTCTTTGACTTGGCCCAAGCCTATCGCTTTTGCCTTTCGCTCCGCCAGCCGTAACTTCAGGCCGGGGCGCAGCCGGCCAGTGCGTCGAGTTCCGCGCGGTACACGGTGGTCTGCAGGTCCAGCAGGCCCAACACGGTATGGAAGAAGTTGTCATGGCTCACGGGCAAGGTGCGCTTGGCCTGTACACAGGCCATGTCCAGCCCGCGCCATTCCCGGAAGGCCGGCGAGGTCCAGAGCAGCATCGGCACCCTGGTCTGCTCGTCGGGGGCGAACAGGTAGGGCGCACCGTGCAGGTAGACGCCGTTCTCGCCGGTGGACTCGCCGTGGTCGGACAGGAAGAGCAAAGCCGAGGCGCGATCATCGGCGTGCGCCTGCAGCAGTGCCACCATGCGCGCCAGGATGTGGTCGGTGTAGGCGATGGTGTTGTCGTAGCTGTTGCGGATCTGTTCCTGGCTGCAGGCCTGCAGCGCAACGCTGTCGCAGGTCGGCGCGAATCGTTCGAACAACTTCGGATAGCGCCTGAAATAGGCCGGGCCGTGGCTGCCGATCATGTGCAGCACGTACACCTTGTCGGCCGTGGCGTCGGCGTCGGTGGCCAGCAGTTCCTGGGTGAGGTGCCGCACCAGCAGCTCGTCCAGGCAGCCCTCTTCGTCGCACAGGTCGGTGGCGCCCAGCGTGGCCATGTCCTCTTCGGAGTCGGAGGTGCGCATGGCGATGCGCTTGCTTCCGGTGTTGTTGTCCTCCCATTCCACCTGGAAGCCGGCATGGGTGACCACGTCGAGCAGGTTCTCGGACGACTTGGCGGCGGACTCCTTGTAGTCCTTGCGGCCCAGGTTGGAGAACATGCAGGGAAGCGAGGTGGCGGTGTTGGTGCCGCAGCTGCTCACGTTGGTGAAATAGGTGACGTCGAGCTTGGCCAGTTCGCGGTTGGTGTCGCGGTCGTAGCCGCCCAGGCTGAAGCTGGCGGCGCGTGCCGATTCACCGATCACCAGCACCAACAGGCGAGGCTTGGTGCCGGCCGCGCGCGTGCCAGTGTGTGAATCGGTACCCAGCGGACGAATCACCACGGGCGCGGCCGGAGAGCTGTGCTTGATGTAGCCGCGCACCGCCGTGAACAGGTTGGACGGCGTGGCCAGGTCGCGCAGTTGGGAGTGGTTGCGGGCGGTTGACGCCATCTCGCGCGAAAACGGCAGGATGGCCAGGCCCACCAGAAGCAGCGCGCCAAGCATCATCAGCCCGCGCGACAGCAGCTCGCGGGGCCAGGCGCGGTAGGTGACGGGGACACGCCAGAGGGCCAGCACCGGCAACACGCCCAGCAGGCCCAGGTAGACCAGCATCTTCCACGACAGCCACTGCGCCCCTTCGCGGGCATCGGTTTCCAGCACGCTCTGCAGCGCATGCCGGTCCACCACCACGCCATAGCTGTCGATGAAATAGGAGGCCGACGCCGCCAGCACGATCACCACCGCCAGCGCCGGCTTCTGCACGAAGCGCCACGCCAGCAGCGACAGCAGCAGGATATTGACGCCGACCACCAGCGCGCCCGCCGCCACCAGGAACAGCACGCCGCGCACGCCCGGCAGCAGGTCCGCCGCCATCAGCTGCTTCCAGAAGCCCGCGCTGTAGAACAGCACGAAAAGAACCGACACGATCGCCGTCAGCTGGTTCGCCGACAGCGCCGTGCGCTTGCGCGGCAGCGACTGGGTGACCTTCCTGCCAAACACCATTGCCTACCTTCCAACAAAGCGTGGCCCGGAAAGGGCGATAGTGAATGCTGCGCCTTCCGGATTAACGCAGCCTTAGGCGCATGTTCGGATGGTGTTAACAGCCGGCCACCCTCACGCCAGCGTGATCAGGCCTTTTCATCGTCCAGCGCCAAGCATGACATGCCCGTACCCAGCATCATCAGCGAATGCTTGACGGCCTTGGTGCTGCTTGCGTCCGGGGGCGGATAGCTTCCCACCACAATGGCTCGTACCAAGGTGCGACCGTCCTGGCAGCGACCGCTTCGGAAAATACGAAGCCTTGACCCCAAGGCGTGGTCGAAGGCGCGGTACTTGGGCTGGAGGTCGTCGTAGGGCACCAAGGACACCATCAACTCGCCATCGGCCGGCCCGGCGATTTTTTCAAGCGCGGCCAAAACCTGCGCTTCTGCCTGCTTTTCCGTCGTTCCTGCGGCGATCGGCATTTCATTGGGGAGCGGGCCGTCGCATCGGATGGATTGGGCGAACCGTGTGCCGGCCGGCTGCGAGGCGACGTCCCATTCGTCGGCAGCGACAGGACCCTCCGGCTCGAAATCCCACATCGAAACGCTGCGGCCGTCCAGGCAATAGTCGTCGACGGCGTCCATCAGGGCCATGTTGCCTTCACCCGGGCTGCCCCGTCGCTTCGTCACCAGGACAAGCTTGCCTTCACGCGCCTCGGGCGAATCCGCCGCCGAGGGCTCGAACGTGACGACGCCGAGGGTGTCGCCGACGCCGACCTGTTCAGCGGCCTGCTTTTGCATCACGAAGGCCGCGCCCAGCGACGCCGCGCCGAGCGCAACCACCGCCAGTACCAACAGCCCCGCGTAAAGCTTCCGAACAGCCATGCCGACCCCCTCGACGAACCAACGCCGAGGATAGCCGGCGACGCGGCGGACGTGTCAACCCAGCCCGATCGCCTTTTCCTTGCGCTCGGCCAGCCGCTTTTCCAGGTAGTGGATGTTGGTGCCGCCCTGGATGAAGCCCATGTCGGCCATGATCCGGCTCTGCAGCGGGACATTGGTCTTGATGCCGTCCACCACCATCTCGCTCAGCGCCACCCGCATGCGGGCGATGGCCTGGGCCCGGGTGGCGCCGTGCACGATCAGCTTGCCGATCATCGAGTCGTAGTTCGGCGGCACCTTGTAGCCTTCGTAGATGTGCGAATCCACCCGCACGCCGGGGCCGCCCGGGGCGTGGAAGTGCTTGATCAGGCCGGGGCTGGGCACGAAGGTTTCCGGGTCTTCGGCATTGATGCGGCATTCGATGGCGTGGCCGCGCATCACGATGTCGGACTGCCGGATGCTGAGCTTGTGGCCGCTGGCGATCAGCAGCTGTTCGCGCACCAGGTCCACGCCGGTCACCATTTCGGTGACGGGATGTTCGACCTGGATGCGGGTGTTCATTTCAATGAAGTAGAAGCGGCCGTCCTCGAACAGGAACTCGAAGGTGCCGGCGCCGCGGTAGCCGATGCGCACGCAGGCCTCGGTGCAGATGCGGCCGATCTGCGCGCGCTGCTCTTCGCTGATGCCCGGCGCCGGTGCTTCCTCGACCACCTTCTGGTGCCGGCGCTGCATCGAGCAGTCGCGCTCGCCCAGGTGGATGGCGTTGCCCTGGCCGTCCGACAACACCTGGATTTCCACGTGGCGCGGGTTTTCGAGGAACTTCTCCATGTACACCATGTCGTTGCTGAAGGCGGCCTTGGCCTCCTGCTTGGTCGCGGCGATGGCGGTGAGCAGCGCGGCTTCCGTGTGGACCACGCGCATGCCGCGGCCGCCGCCGCCGCCGGCGGCCTTGATGATCACCGGGTAGCCGATCTCGCGGCCGTGGCGCAGGCAGGTGGCGTCGTCGTCGGGCAACGGGCCGCCCGATCCCGGCACGCAGGGCACGCCGGCGTCCTTCATGGCGCGGATGGCCTCGACCTTGTCGCCCATCATGCGGATCACCTTGGGGGTGGGGCCGATGAAGACGAAGCCGGATTTCTCGACGCGCTCGGCGAAGTCGGCGTTCTCGCTCAGGAAGCCATAGCCCGGGTGGATGCCCTTGGCGTCGGTGACCTCGGCCGCGGCGATGATGGCCGGGATGTTGAGGTAGCTGTCGGCCGACGGCGCCGGGCCGATGCACACCGACTCGTCGGCCATGGCCACGTGCTTGAGGTTGCGGTCCACGGTGGAGTGCACGGCCACGGTCTTGATGCCGAGCGCGTGGCAGGCGCGCAGGATGCGCAGCGCGATCTCGCCGCGGTTGGCGATGACGATCTTGTCGAGCATGGGCAGGGCCATCAGCTGATGACGAACATGGGTTCGTCGAACTCGATCGGCTGGCCGTTCTTGACCAGCACAGCGCGCACCGTGCCCGAGACATCGGCTTCGATCGGGTTGAACATCTTCATCGCTTCGATGATGCCCAGCGTGTCGCCGGCTTTCACCGTCTGCCCGACCTTCACGAAGGCCGGATTGTCGGGGCTGGACGACTCGTAATAAGTGCCCACCATCGGCGAGCGCACGGTGTGGCCGTCGGGCACGTCCCGGGTGGACTTGCCGACCGCTTCGGGCGACAGCGCCGGTGCCGGCGCAGCAGGCGCGGCCACACGGGCCGGCTCGGCATAGGCGACCGGGGCGGCCATCACGGTGCCGCGCGGCACCCGGGCCAGGCGCACGGACTCCTCGCCCTCCTTGATTTCGATTTCAGCGAGGTTGGATTCCTCGAGCAGGTCGATGAGTTTCTTGATCTTGCGAAGGTCCATGCCGGCCTCGTCTTGGAGTTGTGGAAAGGGATGGGCGGCGCGGCTCAGCGGCCGGCCGGGGTGTTGCCGGTGGCAAGGCGCTTGATGGCCGCCTCCAGCGCGTAGGAATAGCTGTCGGCCCCGAAGCCGCTCACCACGCCCAGCGCCAGGCTCGAGAAGTAGCTGTGCTGGCGGAAGGGCTCGCGGGCGTGCGGGTTGGACAGGTGCACTTCGATGAAGGGCAGGGCCACCGCGGCCAGCGCGTCGCGCAGGGCCACCGAGGTGTGGGTGAAGGCGGCCGGGTTGATCACGATGAAGGCGGTGCCGTCGCGGCGTGCGGCCTGCACCCGGTCCACCAGCACGTGCTCGGCGTTGGACTGGAAGCTTTCCAGGGCGTGGCCCGCCGCCTGGGCGCGGGCGGCCAGGGCCTGGTCGATGTCGGCCAGGGTGGCGTGGCCATAGATGCCCGGCTCTCGTTCGCCGAGCAGGTTCAGGTTGGGACCATGCAATACCAGGATCTTCGCCACGTCGACCTCCCCAGGGACGGCACAGTCTGCCGGCAAGCCCGGGGCGGTGTCCAGAAGATGCCGGCAGCTTCGCGGATTTTAACGGGCGTTTGAATTCCGCCGGGCGCTAGTCGGTGGCCCAGCGGCGCACCGATTCGACGTTAGGGAAGGCGCCGTAGTGGGTTTTTACCAAGCGGCCCTGTGCGTCCAGCAGCACGGTGTAGGGCAGGATGCCGCGCGCGTTGCCCAGCCACACCGAACTGTCGGCCGGGCCGGCCGTCTCGAGCAGCAGCGGGAACGCCACCGGGAATTGCTGCTGGAACGCCAGCGCCTCGTCCCGCGTGTCCAGCGCGATGCCCAGCACTTGCACGCCGTTGTCACCCTGTTGCGCGGAAAAGGCGTCCAGTACCGGCATTTCCTCACGGCAGGGGCCGCACCAGCTGGCCCAGTAGTTGATCAGCCGCGGCCGGCCGGGACCCGAGACCGTGAAGGGTTCGCCGCTGACCAGTTCGGGCAGCACCAGCGGCGGCAGCGCCTGGCCTTCGCGCACCACGGTGACGCCCGGTGGCGGCGCCTTTTCCGCGGGGACCAGCACCCGGTGGCCCAGCCACCAGCCCAGCCCTGCGCTGATGCCGGCCAGCACCACGATGGCGGCCCAGGTGAGCGTGGCTTGGTGCTTCATGTCAGCGCGCCGCCTCGGCCAGGGCCTGTTCCACCGTGGCCTGGGTCAGCACGGCCGGCAGCACCACCGGTTCGCCCTGGCGCGGGTACACCACGTACAGCGGCACGCCCACGGCACCGTGGGACTCGAGGAAGGCGGTGATCGCCGGGTCCACGTCGGTCCAGTCGCCCTTCATGTACACGGCGCCGGCGGCGTCCAGCGCAGTGCGGAAGCCGTCGCGGGCCAGCACGGTTTTTTCGTTGGCCTTGCAGGTGACGCACCAGTCGGCGGTCATGTTCACGAACACCACGCGGCCGTCGCGGCGCAGCTGCGCCAGCGCGTCGGCCGAATAGGCCACCACGCCCGTTTCGGCCGCTGCCGCGCGCTCGGGCGCGGGCATGCGCTGCACCGCCACCACCGCCCACAGCGAGGCCGCGACCAGCGCGGCGGCCAGCAGCCGCGGCAGCAGCCGTTCGCGCCAGCGGGCCTTTTCCCACCACCACAGTCCCAGCGCCAGCACCACCGCGGCCACCAGCACCAGGCCGATGGCGTCGGCGCCGCGCTGCTTGGCCAGCACCCACAGCAGCCACACCGCGGTGAGGTACATCGGGAACGCCAGCGCCTGCTTGAAGGTGTCCATCCAGGCGCCGGGCCGCGGCAGGCGGTTGGCCAGCGCCGGCACGAAGCCGATCAGCAGGAAGGGCAGGGCCAGGCCCAGGCCCAGGAAGACGAACACCAGGATGGCGACGACCGGCGACGCGCCAAACGCGAACGCCAGCGCCGTGCCCATGAACGGCGCCGTGCACGGGCTGGCCACCACCACCGCCAGCACCCCAGTGAAGAAGTCGCCCGCCGGACCGGACTTCTCGGTCAGCTTCTGGCCGGCGCCGGCCAGCGAAGCCCCGAACGTGACTACGCCCGACAGCGACAGGCCGATGGCCACCATCACCAGCACCAGCGCCGCAATGACGCCCGGCTGCTGCAGCTGGAAGCCCCAGCCCAGCGCCAGCCCGGCCTGCCGCAGCGCCAGCGCGATCGCGCCCACCACGGCGAAGCTGGCCAGCACGCCGGCCGTGTACCAAAGCGCCTGGCGCTTGGCCTGGCCGCCGCCCTGCGCCAGCGACAGGGCCTTGAGCGACAGCACCGGCAGTACGCACGGCATCAGGTTGAGGATGAGGCCGCCGCCCAGCGCCAGCAGCAGGGCCAGCCACAGCGGCGTGCTGGTGCGGGCGGGCGGTGTTTCGCGGGCGTCGGCGCTGGCCAGGGTGCCGCCGGCCGGAAGCTGCAGCGCCACGGTGCGGGTCATCGGCGGGTAGCAGATGCCTTCTTCCTGGCAGCCCTGGAAGGTGATGGTCAGGGTGGCGGGCATCGCCCCGGCGTCGGTGCGGAGCACGGGCAGCGGTGCTTCCACCTGGTCGAAGTAAACCTGCACGTCGCCGAAGTGTTCGTCGTAGTGCGACTTCGACGGCGGCCAGGCGATGGCCCCGGCGCGCGCACCGGAGGCGTCCAGCGCCACCGTGGTGTTGTCGCGGTAGAGGTAGTAGCCCGGCGCCGGCGTGAAGCGCAGCAGCAGGCGGTCGGGGGTGTCCACGATGGCTTCGAACCCGAAGGCCTGGGCTTCGGGCAGCGGCAGGCCGTCGCTGGCGCCATTAACGGCGTCGTTGCCCAGCAGGTTGCCGCCGCGCGGCGCGTCCAGCGTGATCAGGCCGCCGGCCGGTGCCGCAGCGCCCGCCGGCAGCGCGACGGTGAGCAGCTTGGTGTGGGGCGGATAGCAGATGCCCACGTCGGCGCAGCCCTGGTACTTCACCTTCACCTGGACCGTGTCGGCGCTGGCGCGGCCGTCGAGCGTGCCGGTGACCGAGCCGCGGTAGGTTTCCACGTCGCCGAAGAATTCGTCGGTGTAGGCCTCACCGGCCGGCAGCACCAGCGGTCCGGCGGCGGTGAAGCCGGCCTGCGCTTCGGCGCCCATGCGGTGCTTGTAAAGATAGTAGCCGTCGGCGATCTGCCAGGTGAACTCCAGGCGGCCGCGGTCGCTGGCCTGCGCGGTCAGCGCAAACGCCTCGTCGATGGGCAGCAGGTCTTCTTCGTCCACGGCCTGGGCGGCCGGGGAAAGCAGCAGCGCGGCCGCCAGGGCCAACAGCCAACGGGTCATGCGGGGATCTCGGAGAGGGGCGGGCACGGCCAGGGTTCCCCGGCCGCACTATGAGACCGCCAGTATCCCCGGAAGTTCGTCGCCAAGGCGAGAATGCCCGGGCGCCGAGGCCTCAGGACCGGTCGGTCATGGCCTCCACGAAGTCCACCAGCGGCTGCTGCTCCGGGCTGCGCAGGGAGCGGAAGGCGATCAGCAGCCGCTCCTCCAGCCCGCACTGGGCGTAGAAGTTGAGCATCATCGCCGGCGTTTCCTCGTCACCGCCGATCCATCGCCCGCCGCGGCCCGTGGCCAGCCACTCGAAGCTGACGGCGGTGGCCAGGGCGATCTTGCCCATGTTGTCGGTGGTGGGTTTGGCGCCGTCCTTGCGTTCCCACTGCGCCACGGCGCTGCGGGCCACGCCCACGGTGACGGCCAATTCGGCCTGTGACATCTCGGCGCCACGGCGCGCCTGCCTGATACGGTTGAATAGAAGCGTCATCGATGTTTCCCCGGAAAACCAGCGCACTTGCATCGCCGCGTCGCTTTGCATCGACGTCGGCGTGATCGCCGGATCCCGATGTGGGCCCGCATGCGGCCTCCCCTGAGGACCGTGCGGCATCGATTGCCCGACCGGGTCGGCCTGCGCGTCTTCGCGTCAGGCCAGCAGGGCCGCTGCCGCCGGTCGCGCCGGGGCAGGGCCTTGAACGAGTGCCGCCCTGGTCCCGGCCCGGCCTGTCGTGACGCAGGCGGCGTAGCCGGGGGCGGAAACCCGAACCCTGCCCCGATTGTAGGGGCAGGGTCCGGTGTCCGCGCAAGTTGGGGTCAGTTGAGGCTGCAGCTGGCCGGCTTGGCCGAGGTGAACAGCCCCGCCGTTGCCCACTCCGGGTGGTCGATGAACGGGTTGCGGTTGCCCTGGAAGCTGTAGATCACCTCGTTGCGATCGCGCTCGGCCGCGTCCACCGGGTCGGCCTGGTGCCAGGCCAGCAGGGTGGACAGCAGGCCCATGTAGGCCGGCGATGCCGAGGTGATGACGATCTGCGCGCGGTTGTCGGTCAGCTCCAGGTCCGGCTCGGTCTGGCCCGAGGTCGGGTCGACGCCGCCTTCGTATCGGATGGCCATGTAAAGCACCGCGCGCGCCATGTCGCCCTTGCGCCTGTTCCACACTTCGAAAGAGCCGGTGTTGCCGTTCGGACCCTTGAACCAGTTCGAGTTGCCCGGGTACGTGCCGCTGCCGCCACCGGCGCCGTTGTTGGCTTCGGTGACGCGCTCGCCGCACTGGGCGCTGAGCGCGCAGTTGGCGTAGGGCATGTTGCCGCGGTCGGAGTTGTAATTGGCGTCGGTGAGGTAAAGCATGTGGGTGTCGGTATAGGGCGCGTTGGGCAGGCCCAGGTTGCCGCTGGCGCTGCCAAAGCCCAGCGAGTTGGGCCAGGTGTGTTCGCGGTTGTAGGTCAGGCCGGTGCCGGTGCCGGCGCGGCCGCTCACCTTCGGGTAGCTGCGGTTGCGGTAGGCATCGAGAATCTGCCCGGTGTTGGCGGGGTTTTCATCGGCGATTTCCAGGATCGTCCAAGTGCTGGTGCCCGAGCCGCTGTACGGATACGCGGTGTGGCCGCGGAGGGTGGCGTGCAGCGAGCAGCGCAGCTGCGAAGCGCTGGCGGTGTTGACGCGGCTGTAGTAGCCGGTCTGCGCCGCTTCGGCCACGGTGAAGCCCACGGTGCGGTTGGCCGCCATCTTGGCGCCGCCGGCGTCGGTGACCTGGCTGGCCGCAACCGTCAGCGTACAGGTCTCGGCGCCGCGCAGCGCCGTGTTGGTGCTGATCCCGAAGCCGCTGCCGCTGGCCGGATACGTCAGCGCCACGTGGCCCGACAGGGAGCACTGCAGGGCGAACGCGCCGGTGCCCAGCGTGACGGTTTCACTGAAGCTCACGGCCAGGTCGCCGGCGGCCGGGAAACCGGTGGCGCCATTGGCCGGTGTGGTGCCGGTGACCGTGGGCGCCGGGTTTGGCGCGCTGACCACTTGGTTGTTGTTGCAGGCGTTGAACCGCTGGGTGGCCGACGCACGCCAGGTAAAGCCAGCCGACCCGGTGGCCGTCCCGCCCAGCTGCAGTGAGGTGCCGGCCAGGGTGCTGTTGGTTTCCGACACCGGCAGGTTGACGCTGGTGCGCCCCGCGGCCGGGCCGTTGGAGGCCCGGATGACGCCTTCGTAGCTCAGGAACTGCACCACCTGGCCGCTGGGGTTGACCAGGGCGATGCCGTCGTTGCTGCCGTTCTGGATGCCGTTCACCGGGTAGGTGACCGTCGCCACGCGCACCGTGGCGCCGCAGGCCACCAGGCTGCCGGCCGGCACCAGGTCGTTGTCGTAGAAGGTGGCGGCCGTGGTCGAGCTGGTGCCGTTGTAGAGATAAATCCGGTAGCCGCTGAGCGATTCGCCCGCGGTGGCCATCACTTCAATGCGCTCACCGATGTCGCCCGAGGCGGTTCGGTCGTCGTAGTGGATCTCGTTGATGAACACTTCGGCGCGGGCGCCAAGCGGGGAAAGCGCAGCGCAAAGCGCCAGGGCGGCCAAGCCGCGGTGGGTCATCGACATCGGGAACTCCAGTGCAAGGTTTGGAGGGAACTTCGGTACCCGTGCCGGGCGCCTGAGTCTGCCAGCCCTTTGTGACACCCGTTCTTGCTGCTCTGTTCTTGGGGTTGCCTTGAAAGGCGGGGGGGCGGCCCCAGTTATAGGGAGTCGCGCGGCTTCCTGTCCCCATGCCGTGCGCGTATCATTGGCACTCACCGGGGTCGAGTGCTAACACACTTGGCCCATGTTGCTGAAATCATTGGAATAACGAGGAATTAAGCATGAACATCAAGCCGCTCTACGACCGCGTGGTCATCAAGCGTATGGAAGAAGAAAAGATGTCCGCTGGCGGCATCGTGATTCCGGACTCGGCCACTGAAAAGCCGATCAAGGGCGAAGTGATCGCCGTCGGCGCCGGCAAGGCGCTGGACAACGGCACCACCCGCGCCCCGACCGTGAAGGTCGGCGACAAGGTGCTGTTCGGCAAGTACGCCGGCACCGAAGTGAAGGTCGACGGCAACGAGATCCTGGTGGTGAAGGAAGACGACATCCTGGCCATCCTGGGCTGATCTTCCGCCGGCCCGCGCCTGCGCGACCGGCACCGCCACACCCCCCTTTAAAACTTCTGGAGTTATAGAAATGGCTGCCAAGGAAATTCGTTTCGGTGAAGACGCCCGCGCCCGCATGGTCAAGGGTGTCAACATCCTCGCCAATGCCGTGAAGGCAACGCTCGGCCCGAAGGGTCGCAATGTCGTGCTCGACAAGAGCTTCGGCGCCCCCACGATCACCAAGGACGGCGTCAGCGTCGCCAAGGAAATCGAGCTGGCCGACAAGTTCGAGAACATGGGCGCCCAGATGGTGAAGGAAGTCGCTTCCAAGACCTCCGACATCGCCGGCGACGGCACCACCACCGCCACCGTGCTGGCGCAGGCGCTGATCCGCGAGGGCATGAAGGCCGTTGCGGCCGGCATGAACCCGATGGACCTCAAGCGCGGCATCGACAAGGCCGTCATCGAGGCCGTCTCCGAGCTCAAGAAGATCTCCAAGCCGTGCTCGACCTCCAAGGAAATCGCCCAGGTCGGTTCGATCTCGGCCAACTCCGACGAAAACATCGGCGAGCTGATTGCCAAGGCCATGGACAAGGTCGGCAAGGAAGGCGTGATCACCGTTGAAGAAGGCTCGGGCCTGGACAACGAACTCGACGTGGTCGAGGGCATGCAGTTCGACCGCGGCTACCTCAGCCCGTACTTCGTCAACAACCAGCAGTCGATGTCGGCCGAGCTCGAAGACCCGTTCATCCTGCTGTACGACAAGAAGATCGCCAACGTGCGCGAGCTGCTGCCGGTGCTGGAAGGCGTCGCCAAGGCCGGCAAGCCGCTGCTGATCGTCGCCGAGGAAGTGGAAGGCGAGGCCCTGGCCACGCTGGTGGTGAACACCATCCGCGGCATCGTCAAGGTTTGCGCCGTGAAGGCCCCGGGCTTCGGTGACCGCCGCAAGGCGATGCTCGAAGACATGGCCATCCTGACCGGCGGCACCGTGATTTCCGAGGAAGTGGGCCTGCAGCTCGAGAAGGCCACCATCAAGGACCTGGGCCGCGCCAAGAAGATCCAGGTCACCAAGGAAAACACCACCATCATCGATGGCGCCGGCGAAGGCGAGGCCATCCAGTCCCGCATCGCCCAGATCAAGGCGCAGATCGAAGACACCTCTTCGGACTACGACCGCGAGAAGCTGCAGGAGCGCGTTGCCAAGCTCGCCGGCGGCGTGGCGGTGATCAAGGTCGGTGCCTCGACCGAGATCGAGATGAAGGAAAAGAAGGCCCGCGTCGAAGACGCCCTGCACGCCACGCGCGCTGCGGTGGAAGAAGGCGTGGTCCCGGGCGGCGGCGTCGCCCTGATCCGTGCGCTGGCCAACCTGGGTGCGCTGCGCGGCATCAACGAAGACCAGAACCACGGCATCGTGATCGCCCTGCGCGCCATGGAAGCCCCGCTGCGCGAGATCGTCACCAACTGCGGTGAAGAGCCGTCGGTGGTGTTGAACAAGGTCAAGGAAGGCACCGGCAGCTACGGCTACAACGCCGCGACCGGCGAGTATGGCGACATGCTGGCCATGGGCATCCTGGACCCGACCAAGGTCACCCGCACCGCGCTGCAGAACGCCGCGTCCATCGCGGGCCTGATGATCACCACCGAAGCGATGGTGGCCGAGGCCCCGAAGAAGGACGACGGCGGCGGCGGTGGCGGCGGCATGGGCGGCGGCATGGGTGGTATGGGCGGCATGGACTTCTAAGTCCAGGTCCCCGACAAGCTTGACTGCGAAGCCCGGCCTTGTGCCGGGCTTCGTTGTTTGGGGCGACCTGCATCCGCTGCAGCGGCGCGGTCCGCGCGAGTGCTGTCCACTGGGATGGCCGTGGTAGCATTTTTCGGCATCAAGCAGGTGTCCTGCGCCCCGGCGCCAGAAAAACATAAACCCCAGGAGCCTCATGAGCATGCCGTCCACATCGCGCCCTTCACGGGCGAAGACACGCCTCGTGCTTCGCTCACTGATCTTGTCTCTCGCCTGCGTTTCTCTCGCGACGGCTCATGCAAGCAGCGTCTATTCCATTGCGGCGTCGGCCCCGGGCGCCGGCTCGGTTGAAACAGGGCCTCGGATCAAGAATCAGATCGGCACGGTGGTGCAGCCCGGTGCAGCGGGCGTCAGTTACACCGCGAGTTTCGACCGCGGATGGTTTGAGATCGAATTGTCAGGCTTGCCAGCGCTGGCCAGCGCAAGATTCCTGAGTTACCCCCCGGAACGGGTCAGGCAGGATGGCGCATTGTTGGCTCCCACCAACAGCTTCACACAAACCCAAATCGTACCCATATATGCGACCGGACCAGGGCCGGAAGAAAAGCGCCGTTTCGTCGCAAACGTGAAAAGCGCTGGCTCGTCGCAATTCCTGCTGGAGGTTCTTGACTCCAGCGGCACTCCAGTGTGCTCGGCATCGGGTTCTGCGGCCCAGATGGCTACTTGCGACTTCGAGACGATCCTTCCGCAGGGCACGCAGTTCCCGATCTACCAGACCAGATTCGACGTCAGGGCGACCAACCAGGGCAACGTATCGAGCCAGTTTGAGATCGAGTCGTATGTGCTGACCACGGGCGAAGCCACGGGCGTATTCAGTGGTCCAGGCAGGGTTGCTGCCAACGATGAGTTTCGCGTGAGAGCGACGCACAACCTGCGCCTCACTCCGCCGAACTACTATTTGGCTACGTTTCTGCGGATTTATTCCGCAACCGGGCAATTGGTGAGGGAAATTCCCGTGCGCTTCCGCTGGGACGGCACCGACTACTCGGAGATGCCTTTGTTGGGCTCCTATGATCCCGTCGACAAGAAATGGAGCGACGGAGCTGCGGCCAGTTTTTCACAGCGTGGAATCCATGGCGGTACGTTCATCGATATTCCCGTCAATGCCACGTCGGTGACTTTTCGCGCACGTCGGGGTGATTTCTCCGATGAATTGCCAGGCCCGGGCGCAGCGCGCGATATCGATCTTTATCTCGTGCCCGCTTCCAGTCCGGGGCCAGATCCATCGCAGTCCAGGGTCGTCAAGGTTTCGACGGCCGCGGCTGCATTCCAGGCCACGACTTTCGACGACTCCGCCTACTCGTCTGAAAACATCACTGTCACGGGCCCGGACCTGACGCCCGGGCGCTGGTACGTAATGCCGGTTTCCAAAACCGGTGAGCCGATGGACATGACGGCAGCCGTCAAGTTCAATGCCTTCGGCCCAGCGCCTGACTTCCAGGCCGGCCACTACTTCAATCCGTCACGCAGCGGCCATGGGGCGTTTCTGGATTTCGCCGGAGACCAATGGGTCATGGTCTGGTACACCTATATGAAGGACGGCACGCCCACCTGGTATTACGCCGCCGGCCCCGCGCCGACAGCCGAGGTGGGCAATGCCATCTGGCAATCGCCTTTGTATCGTGTGGTATGGGATGGAAACCAAAGCTTCGCCTACGGTGTGGGAATTGGAAGGGTTACCGTGCAGGGCGATGACAGCTTCCAGTTCTCCTACATCCTTGATGGCGAGGCGGGTTCAGAAACGATGGTGCGCCTTGGCGGCCCAGGCTGTGTTCCCTACAACGGCAATGGCCTCGATGCCACGGGTCACTGGTTCTCACCGGACAAACCCGGGTTTGGCTACAGCGCCCAGTTTGAACCGGGCACTGAGATCCATATTGCGTACATGTACGACGCCAAAGGCCAGCCACGCTGGCTGTATGGACAAAAGAACTACAACCCGGCCATCAGCGCAGTGAACATGCTGCAGCTCAGTGGCTTCTGTCCGCTTTGCACGGCGGTGCCGACCACCACCACCCAGGTGGGCACGCTGGTGCGTACGCTCGGTCCGGCGGCAGCTCCCGACAATTTGCCCGGGCTGACCCACATGTCGCTCAACGCAACACTCGCACCGCCGTTGTCCGGTACGTGGAGCGAGAATCTTCCCGCAGGGCTGCTTTCGGCACGTAAGGATTGCCGGTGAGTTGCTCGAGGTAATATTCCGCCGGTTTGGCTCACGGCGACATGGGCGGCGGCCGCATGGACTTCTAATCCCTGCCTCCGGCAAGCCTTTCTACGAACCCTGCGAATCGCGAAGGATCCCCACCCTGTGCAATACCTCGCTATGCCGGCGCTAGACGCGCGAATTTCGGGCGGCCGTCGCGGCCTGGGACTGTTGCTCACCATGGCGGCAATGCTTACGGCGGCGTCGGCAAGCGCGGAAGTGCTCGCGCCGCGGGAGCTGGCGGTGGACGCGGAACGCGGCTACGTCGATATCGCCCTGTCAGGGTTGCCGGCGCTGCCCAGCGCCCGGTTCGCCACGACCGTGCTGGCGGCGCCGACCCGGACGATGGAAGTGCTGGAGCCGCATCCTTCACCCGGGACACCCTATGACGTGCCGGAGGTGATCCGGTCGCGGACCTTCGTGGTTCCTGGCAATGGTTTGGGCCAGGAGCCCGCGGATTACCGGATTCGCGTTTCCACCCTGGCGTCGAGTCAGGACATTGAGCTGTTCGTGGGAGTGGGCCCTGCGCCCCGCGTGCAAGGGCAGATCTGCCGGTCGGCCGTTGCGGGACCCCGGCAGTTTTGCGAATTCACGGTGCAGAGCGGGCCGGTCGACCAGCGTTACTGGCTGATGGTGCAGAACCGCGGCGCCGCAGTGGCCCAGGTGCAGGTCGACTCGGTGGTGATCAGCTCCCGCGAGCGAACGTTCTTCCCGCTTGCCGGGCCGGACACCGTGCCCTACCTGGTGGCCACCGGACCCGGTCGTGTACCCGAGGGTTCGCCTTTCGACGTGCGCATCATCTATGACGACCCCTCGCTGGTCCCGGGCACCGAACGCTTCGGCTATGTCCTGGTGAAGACCGGCGACACCGTTGTCGCCACGATTCCCGTCAACTTCTCGCGCACCGGCGAGCCCAGCTTCCAGCCGTTCGCCCTGGCCAACGGCGTCGACAGGCCGGTGACGCTGCCGCCGGGCACCCGCCACGACCGCCTCTACATCGACGTGCCGGCGCACGGCGGCACGGTGCAGTTCAGCGCCAGCCAGAGTACCGGCGACGTGGAGCTGTACGTCGCCCGGCAGGATTGGCCGGCCACGCCAACCATCGGGCCCGCCCCCGCCTGGAACAACGTTCCCGGCCTGCGCCGGGCCAATGCAGGTGATGGCGGCTTCCTCAACGTGCGTGTCGTGGACCTCCCGCCTGGCCGCTGGTATGCGGTAGTCACCAATCCGGGCACCGAAACGGTGGACCTGAAACTGCGCGCCCAGATATACCCCTCTCCCCATGCGACGCGCCTGCGTTCGGGGCAGTACGTCAACCCGGCGCGCGACGGCCACGGCCTGTTCCTCGACTTCGCGGGCCCGGCAGGCTTTCCCGACCAATGGCTGACGGTCTGGTACACCTACCTGCAGGACGGCACGCCGACTTGGTATTACTCGCAGGGCCGCGTGCCGTTCCGACCAGGCCTATGGAAGGCGGAGCTCTTCCGCGTGGTCTGGGACGGCGCGGCCACCCATGCCGTGGACGTGGGCGACGTGATCATCACCGAGACCGGCGCGGAATCGATGGTCTTCAGCTTCAACATCGACGGGCAGAGCGGCTCCGAACCGATGGTCCGCGTTGGCGGCGGCACGTGTCCCAGCTTCGGCGGCCAGGTGCTGGACGTCAGCGGGCACTGGTACTCGCCGTCGATGCCGGGCTTTGGCTACACCTACCAGGCCACCGGCGGCGCCAACCCGCAGGAAGTGTTCATCCCCTACCTCTACGACGACCGGGGCATGCCGCGCTGGCTTTACGGGCAGAAGGGCTTCGACGGCGGCGCGGACATTTTCGCGATGCAATGGTTCACCGGTTTTGCGCCGCTGGCGCCGCGCGTCAACCTGACCGGCACGGCGGCCGGCACGGCCACCCGCACGCTGGCCCCCAATGATGTGACCGGCATGTCGGTCGCCGCTCTGTTCAGCGGTGCACTGCAGGGCAGCTGGCACCAGGACCTGCCGGTGGCCCGGCTGTCGCAGCCCAAGTTCTGCCGGTAGTCCCCGGCGCCGCGTATCGTCCGGAGACAGGCAAGTACGGCAACGACTTGAAGCAGGGCAAGGGTGAGAATGTCCGCTGCGACGGTTCATTTACGTGCCCTTTGCCTGCTCTGGCGTGGCCGATAGGATCCACTGACGGCGATAAGCCGTGATCAGAAACAGGGGATACGCATGCGAATTGGACTAGTGGCGGGCCTGCTGCTCGCTTCCGGGGCGGTGATGGCGGGATCCGCGTGGGCACAGGATCCACCGGCGAGCGAAACCGCCGATGCCGCTCCGGCCGTGACCGATGCGGTTTCGACTGCAGCCGAAATGACTGATGTGGCTACGGCCGAGGCCGATACGGTTTCGCCTGAACCACAGGCCGTTGCGGAGGTAGCGCCGGCCGAGCCGGTGTTCACCAGCGGCAATCAGATCGAAAGCTCGCTTCGCCAGGTCAAGGGCAAGGACGAGCCGATCGCCATTCTTTCCGCGATGCAGCTGTATTGGGGCGTGCGCAGCCAGGCCACGTCCAAGGGCGGCATCTGGAACAAGCATCAATCCAAGAAGCAAATCTACGCGCCGGTGGACAAGGCCGTGCTTGAACGTGTGCTGCTGGCGCTTGAGTCCGACCTGGAAGCGCGCTTCGAAGCTGCCGGCTGGCAGGCCCGGACGCGCGCCGAACTGGGCACCGACGTGCCCGACGTCAAGACCCTGCGCGATGACAAGGAGCTGGGCGTTCCGCTGGTGAAGTTCAAGGGCGGCGAAAACGAGCTCGATTCGGCGGTGATCGCGCTGCCCGGCGCAGGCACGCCCGACCCCAAGTCCATTGGTAACGGCATGGCCTACATGCGCTATTTCAAAGGCAAGTCGGGCATCAACTTCAACGTCACCTACACCTTTGCACCGGGCACGGCGGGCGAAACGCAGTCGCGCATGGTGGGCACCGAAGTTGGCACGGGCCTGTGGTTCACCGCTCGCGCCGACCTGGTGGGCGCCAAGGGAGGCTGGGGCAGCGTCAACGTCCAGCCGGAAGGGCTGGTGGTGGACAACGACGTCGGCACGCTTTCCGAAATCGCCGGCTCCAAGGCCGGCCTTACCGAAAACGCGATCCGCTACGTGGGCGGCCTGGGCACCCGTGACCGCACGGGCTACACGATGACGCCCGACTGGGACAAGGCCGAGGCGGCGATGCTGCGCGCCGGTCGCGCGTTCAACGCCGAGCTGGTTTCGGCGTTGGCCAAATAGGGGCGCCGCTGGCAGGGTGGGCATGGGCTTCCAAGGCCCCCGCGCCAAGCGTCACGACCATGGAAGGCCCCGCTCCGGCGGGGCCTTTTCTTTGGCGGGCGCGACATCGGGCGGCACGGCGAAACTCGCGCCCCGACGACAGCGGTCCGGCTAAGCTTGCAAAAAACGGCGAGGGCGCCGCGCGTGGGGGAAGCCATGGAATCCGGGATGCACGCGCGCCTGCTGCAGTGGCAGGCGGCCGTTCGCCTCGAGCATGGCAACGACCTGTCGCGCCTGCTGCACGCCTGGTGCCAGTACCTGGGCGACGCAGGCGCGGCGGTATGCCGCATGACCCTGGCGCTGAACACGCTGCACCCGCAGATCCAGTCGCTGCGCTACGTCTGGTACGACGACGTCCGCGACCCCGGCCCGTTCCCGTCGCCGGCCCTGATTGTGCGGCGCATCCACAGCCTTGACGGCTGCACCGTGGACGAGGCGCTGATGTCCTACGGCGCCAGGGCCACCGAGCCGCTGCGGCGCAGCCCGTTCTGGGCGCTGATGCAGGGCGAGGTTGAGCTGCAGGACTTCCCGCTGGCGCCGGGCGGCAGCTATCCGTTCCCGATCCTCGACGATCTGGCCGCGCAGGGCTGCACGCATTACTTCGCCTTCAGCCTGCCCGGCCTGGAGGCGCAGGTGAGCCTGGTGTCCCGGCAGCCGGGTGGCTTCGACCAGGCGCAGCGCGAGGTCGTGGCGGCGTCGGTGCCGGTGCTGGCGCTGCTGCTGGAGGGCCCGCTGAAGGAGCTGGTGCTGCAGACGGTGCTGGAGTGCTACGTGGGCCATTCGCCGGCGCGGGAGATCCGGCGCGGCCGGATCCGCCCGGGTGCGATGCTGGACCTGGCCGGTGCCATCTGGTTCTCCGACATCCGCGACTACGCGATGCACTCGCAGGCCCAGCCAAGCGATGTCTTCGTGGACAACCTCAACGCCTATTACGAGTGCGTGGTGAAGGCGATCCACGCCCAGGGCGGCGAGGTGCTCAAGTTCATCGGCGACGCCATGCTGGCGATCTTTCCCCAAAAAGACGGCGACGTGCACGCCCGCGTTGGCGACGGTGCCGCCGCCGGCCAGGACGCCGATGGCGCGGCCGACGCCTGCGTGCGTGCGCTGGCCGCAGTGGAGGCGGCAACGCAAGGCCTGGCCGCGGAGGGCGTGGCCTTCGCCCATGGCGTGGGCCTGCACGTAGGCCGGTTCCAGTTCGGCAACATCGGTAGCCTGCAGCGCATGGACTTCACCGCGATCGGCAACGAGGTCAACGTCGCCGCGCGCATCGAGGCGCTATGCAAGCCATACGGCGAACGCCTGTTGATGAGCGCGGAGTTTGCACGCCAGTGCGGCGCACCCACGCGCGAAGTGGCGCGCGTGTCCCTCCGGGGCATCGCCGGCGAGTACCTTCTGCATGCGCCAATTTCTGACATATCCTGCCCGGAGGGGCCACCGGGCGCCCCGTCGAACGAAGGAACCCGATGAAGCACCTCGCCTTGCCGCTCCTGCTGGCCTCCTTGGCCGCAACCCCTGCCGTCACCGACGCCGCGCAGCCCTTCACCGCCGCGCGCAGCTGGGAAATCCAGCGCATCGGCAACCCCGAGGTGTCGCCCGACGGGCGCCACATCGTGGCCCCGGTGTCGCGCACCGCGATGTCCGACGACAAGCTGCTGGTGGACCTGTGGCTGTGGAGCGCCGACGGCAGCGTGCAGCGGCCACTCACCGGCGACCCGGCTTCGGAGGCCACCCCGCGCTTCAGCCCCGACGGCCAGACGCTGGCTTTCATCGCCCAGCGCGACGACGACAAGGCGCCCCAGCTTTACCTGCTGCCCCTGGCGGGCGGCGAAGCGCGGCGCCTCACCACCTTCGCCACTGGCGTATCGGTGCCGCGCTGGGTGGGCAATGGCCGGCTGGTGTTCGCGTCGCGCGTCTGGGCCGACCTGGCGCTGGACCAGCAGGCCAAGCGCCTGAAGGATCGCGAAGAGTCGAAGATGAAGGCGCAGGTGTGGGACGCCGGCCCGGTCAGCGTGTTCGACACGCTGCAGGACGATCGCCAGGGGCACGTGTTTTCGGTGGACGTTGCCAGCGGTGAGGTCGCGTCGATCACGCTGGGCCGTGGCCTGCAGCTGCCGCGCTTCTCGCAGGGTTTCGAGGGCACCTTCGACATCTCGCCCGACGGCCGCGAGCTGGCGTTCACCGCCGACAGCAACCCGGCCATCAACGTCGACGACGTCGACGTCTACCTGATGCCGCTGGCCGGCGGCGAAGCGCGCAACCTGAGCCAAGGCAACCCCGGCACCGACGGCAGCCCGCTCTACAGCCCCGATGGCCGCCACCTGGTGTTCCTGCAGCAGCGCACACCCGGTTTCTACGCGGCCAAGGCGCGGCCGATTCTGCACGACCTGCGCAGCGGCAGCACCCGCGAACTGCACGCCGACTGGGACCGCAGCGCCTCGGGCCTGGCCTGGTCGCGCGACAGCCGCACGCTGTACGGCGCCATTGACGACGCCGGCACCACGCGGGTGTACGAGCTGCCGCTGACCGGCAAGCCGCGCGCCATCACCGGCGAGTCCTCGTTCAGCGGGCTGTCGGTCGCGTCGGGGGCCATCGCGGCCGTGCGCCAGAGTTTCACCGAGCCACCGACCCTGGTGAGCCTGGACCCGCGCCGCGGCGCGGCGCGCAAGCTGTCCACGCTCAACGACGCACTGCTGGCGGACACCGCACTGGGCAGCTTCGAGTCGGTGACGTATGCCGGCGCCAAGGGCGAGCCCATCCAGATGTGGGTGAACTACCCGGCCGGCTTCGACCGCACGAAGAAGTACCCGGTGTTCGTGGTCATCCACGGCGGCCCGCACAACGCCGTGGTCAACGCGACGCAGTTCCGCTGGAACGCGCAGGTGTTCGCCAGCTGGGGCTACGTGGTGATCCAGCCCAACTTCCACGGCAGCTCGGGCTTCGGCGAAAAGTTCACCGACTCCATCAATCCCGAATGGGCGCAGATGCCCTACGAGGACGTGATCGCGTCGGCCACGTGGGCGGCCGCCCAGCCCTGGGCCGACGCCGACCGCATGGTGGCCGGCGGCGGCAGCTACGGCGGTTACCTCACGTCGGTCATCCTGGGCCGCGAGCATCCGTTCAAGGCGCTGGTCGCGCACGCCAAGGTCTACAACCTCTACACGCAGTACGCCGCCGACTTCGGCACCACCGTGCCGCGCTTCGGCGGGTTCTGGGAAGAGGGCAACCGCGAGGTCATCGACCGCAACTCGCCGCACCTGTCCGCCGCCAACTTCAAGACGCCCACCCTGGTCATCCACGGCCAGCGCGACCTGCGCGTGCCGGTGAACCACGGCGTCGAGCTGTTCCAGACGCTGCTGGTGAAAGGCGTGCCGACGCGGCTGGTGTATTTCGCGGACGAGAACCACTGGGTGCTCAAGCCGCAGAATTCGGTGTTCTGGTACGGCGAGGTGAAGCGCTGGCTGGACCAGTACAACCCGCCCGCGGGCGGCTAGCGCGGGCGGCGTTTTTTGATCCATGTCAGGCCGCCCGGCTGATTCGGGCGCACACTCGGTCCACACACTCAGGAGCCAAGCCATGAAAAGCAATGTGGGCAGCATCGACCGCGGTATCCGTGTCGCCGTGGGCGCCGGCCTGATCGCCTGGGCCGCCGCCTTCGACGGCCCGGCCTTGGCCTACCTCGGGGTGATCCCCCTGCTGACCGGCGTGTTCGGCATGTGCGGGCTGTATTCCCTGCTGGGCATCAACACCTGCCGCGTCAAGCACTGACCCGCGCCACCCGCCCGCGGCCGTCCAGCGGCCGCCGGGCCGCTTGGCCGATGCCCCCGCTTTCGTCCGTTGGCTGAAACGGACACCGCTCGGGGGAGCGCGCCATGCCAGCCATGCACCACCGCATCCCGCAGCGCCTTGCGGGCGTCGGGCTCATCCTGCTGCTGGTCGCCCTGGCGCTGCTGCGCTCGCAGCACGGCACCCGGCTGGACGGCTACACGGTGGACGAGCCCTGGCACATCGTCGCCGGCGTGTCCTACCTGCGCACCGGCGACTTCCGCCTCAATCCCGAACACCCGCCGCTGTCGAAGCTGGCGGTGGCGCTGGCCATTCCCGACGACTTCAAGCTGCGGCCGCTGGCGCCCCTGGAGGAGAAATCCCAGGAGCGCGAGTTGGTCGAGGAAACCATGTACTTCGACAACGACAGCCCTGGCACGCAGGCCGCGGCACGCATGGGCATGTGGGCCTTCCACGGCGTGCTGCTGGTGCTGCTGGGCCTGGCGCTGTGGCAGGCGTTCGGGCTGGCGTGGGCGGCGGGCACGTTGGCCTTCCTCGCCATCGAGCCCACCATCGGTGCGCACCTGCCCGTGGTGATGACCGACCTGCCGCTGGCCCTGTGCTTCGGGCTGGCCGCGGTGACCGCTGGCCTGCTGGCCAGCCAGTGGCGCTGGCGCTGGGTTCTGGCGTGTGGCGTGGCGGTGGGCCTCGCGTTGGGCAGCAAGCACTCGGCGCTGGCGGGCGTGGCGGGCATCGCGATGGTCCTGGCGATCGCGGCGCTGATGGGGTTCCGGGACGGCGGCGTGCGAACGGTGGCCAAGCGCTCGGCGCAGCTGGTGCTGGCGGCGACGCTGTCGCTGGTGGTGCTGTGGGCGCAGTACGGATTCCACTTCAACGCCGGTCCGGACGGCAGCGACGGCTACAACCGCGCCATGCCCGACAAGATTTCCGACCTCAACACTCCGCACTGGCGCGAGGGAATCGCCTTCGCCGATCGCCATCATTTGCTGCCGCGCGCCTACCTGTGGGGATTGGCCGACACCGTGCGCGCCGGCGTCGAGGGCCGCGGCGCGAACCAGCACCTTGTTTGGGGCACCAAGTACAAGGGCCATGCGCCGTGGTTCACCTGGCCCAGCTTCATGGCGGCGAAGCTGCCGCTGGCGCTGATGGCGCTGTCGCTGCTCGGATTGGCGCTGCTGCCGCGCCTGCAGCTCACGCCTTCGGCGCGCTGGGTGCTCGCGGCCCTGTTCGGCGGCAGCGCGGCGCATCTGCTGGCCTTGATGGGTTCGCAGGGTACCTATGGCGGCATCCGCCACGCGCTGCCTCTCGTGGTCACCCTGGCGATAGTGGCGGGCGCCGCGGTGGCCTGGGCGTGGCGGTCGAAGTCGCGGGCGGGCATGGCGGCGGTGGCGGCGCTGCTGGTGGCTGCGCTGGGCATGACGATCCGCGAGCCGCGGCTGTGGGAGTACCACAACGAACTGGCCGGCGGCAGCGCGCAGGCCTACCGCTATTTCGGCAACGAAGGCCTGGACCTGGGCCAGCGCTTTCCCGAGATGCGCGCCTTCCACGACCGGGTGATCAAGCCCGAAAAGGCGCAGATGTTCTCCGGTTACTGGTTCGGCGAGGAGCAGGCGATCGCGGCGCATATGAACTACCGGCGCCGCATCCTGGGCATGGACGACAACAACGTGGCCGGTCTGTACGAGGGCTATTTTTTCGAGAGCATGTCCGACACCCTGCCCGAACCCGACTGGGGCTGGGATCCGGAGGTCACCTACAAGGACACCGAGGTGGTGGCGCGCCTGGGTTACGTCATCGTCCGCCGCGGCAAGTTGGCGGACCCGATGGGCCGCGCAGGCAGCATGTACCACATCGTCACGGAGTACCTTCACCAGGAAGGCGGCACCGACTATGCGCTGGCCGCCAAGCGGCTGGAGGAAGTGGTGCAGGTGGTTCCGGCGCACCTGGGCGCCGCAGTGGAGCTGGGCAACCTGTACCTGAGGCTGGGCAACGCCGAGGCCGCGCGCCTTGCCTACGCCCGCCCGCTGGCGCAGGAAAAAGTGCCGGTGGAGCCGCTGGTGCGCGCGCAGCTTGGAGCCCACCTGGCCTTGCTTGATTCGACGACCGACGTGACCCGGCTCAAGCCGCTGCGCAACCCCTGGATGGAATGAGGCGGCCGGGCGATGCCCGGCCGCGATCCCCCACGGCGGTGACTTCGAGATCCATCCTGCCTTCCATCACCGCGCCACCAACCAGGAACACCTGCATCCCGTCAGGCCCAGGCACTGGCGCTGGATGGCGATCGCATTGAGCACGTTCGCGGCGCTATCCGCCCTGCATCGCCGCGCCGCCCGAAGGCTGCAGCGGACCACCCGCCTGCTGCCAGGCTTCGATGCCGCCGCGATACCACAGCACCTTGGTATAGCCCAGGTTGATGGCGCGAAGCGCGGCGTTGTACGACATCCAGCACTGCGTGCTCTGGCAGTAGAACACCATCGGCCGATCCTTCCGGCCCTGGGTGGTCTGCTGCAGGAACTGGCCGAACTCGCGCTGGGTCTGGTCCTGGAAATTTCCCGGCTGCGAGGCCGGGACCGCCGGGATGGCGTTGGGCAGATGCTGGGGTCCGCCCAGCACGTCGAACACCAGCGCCTGCGCATTGGGGTCGCGCAGCAGCTGCGCCAGCTCCATCGTTGTCACCAGGCGGCCGCCCGGGATGACATTGGGCGTGGGGCCGTGCAGGCCGCCGGACTTGAGTTGGGCCATGGGGGCGACGCCCATGTCCATGTTTTCCTGCGAGGCCGGTGCCGCCGCCTGGCCATAGTCCTGCGGCGCCTGGGCCGGTCGCGGGTCCTGCTGCGGGTAGGGCTGGGGTGGCTGCGGCTGCGGCTGCTGTTGCTGTGGCTGCTGGGGCGGCGCCGAGCCGAAACTGTCCTGCGCGTGCGCCAACGGAACCGAGGCCGAAAGCAGCAGGGCCAGGGCCAGTGGGGAGGTGACGGCGGTGCGGATGCTCATTCGTTGCGCTCCATTTGTTCGGCCTCGATGCCCAGGTCCACCTGCGGGTTGAGGTTGGGGTCGTTGCTCTGGAAATACGTGCCGTCGTTGGCGCGCCAGGCGTTGTCGTAGCGGTTGTCCATCTGCACTTCGCTGCCGGTGACCGGGTCGGTGTAGCGCTCGACGTTGTTGATGCCGTCCACGGTCTGGCGCTGCATCGCGTCGCCGCTGGCGTCCCGGCGTTCCCAGCCGGCCTGGTTGATGTCGGCGATCTCGCGCTGGGTGTCGGCCATGATCTGGCCGCGTTCGGACTGCCCCTGCAGGCCCTGCCGCGCGATGGCGGTGTTGTGCTTGTCCATGCGCGCCTGCCACTGCGGGTCGGGGACGGCCGAAGTGCCGAAGCGGGTCACCATCGCCAGGTCCAGCTGCCCCGCGGGTGCGCTGGCAATCAGCGGCGACCCGGCGATGCCGCTGATGAACTTGCGCACCTCGCCGGGCACGACGCCCTGCATGGTCGTTTCCATGAACTGCACCACGGCCGAGAAACTTTCACGCACCTCGCCGTTGGGGCCGCTGTAGGCGATCAGCAGCTCGCCGCCTTCCTTCCAGTAGCGCGTCTGGGCATCGGACGGTGGCGGTGCACGCTGGATCAGGTCGTTGCGCGTCCGGTAGTCCAAAACACGCGCATTGGGTCGCTGACGCTGCACCAGCGACTGCAGGTAGGTGCGCACATCGGTGATGGGCCAGCGCGGGCAGCTGCCCGCCGGCATCGGCATGTTGAGGTTGTCGTAGGTCCAGGCCTCGGCCGGGAGCATCTGCAGGCTTTGGCGGCCGTCGGGCGACTGCGCCTGCCACTGGAAGCTGGGCGTGGCGCCGCAGGGGGCCTGCTGGTTCCACAGCACGCCGCCGGTGGTGCGCCAGCCAGCGGGCAGCTGCACCCACAGGGCCGGCATGGGCTGGCCGAAACCGTTGGGGTCGATCACGGCGACGCGCTGCATGCCGCCGCCGGCTGCGGCGCCGGTGGCGACCATGGCCGGCGCCGGGACCGAAGCGTCGGTGGCCATGGGCCAGGACGTGGCGGCGCTGCCGGCGCTGGCGGGTTCGGGAGCCACGCCGGCTTCCTGGGCGAAGTCGCCCTGCGCACCCGCCGCGGGCTGTGCTTCGGGCGATTGAACGCAGGCGGCGGGCAGCAGGCACAGGCCGAACAACGCCAGGGTGAGTACGCGCGAACGATAGCGGTTCATGGGGAGTCTCCAGTGTTGCCTTTCAATGGCGTACAACGGCAATGAACCGGCTCATCGGCCTTGTATTGCATTCACCCCGGATCGCCAACGGCGTCGAACAGCCAGGCCCGCGCGGCCTGCCAGTGCCGCTTGACCGTGGCTGGCGACAAGGCCATGGCCTCGGCGGTCTCCTCGATGGTGAGGCCGCCGAAGTAGCGCAGCTCCACCAGGCGCGCCTTGTCGGGGTCGATCTGCTCCAGGCGCGCCAACGCCGAGTCAAGCGCCATCACGTCGAGGCCGGGCTCGTCGGCGGGCAACGCCAGTCCGGTAAGCGTGACGCGTTGGCCGCCGTCGCGCTTGGCGGCGTCGCGGCGGCGGGCATGGTCGACCAGAATCTCGCGCATCAAGCGCGCCGCCATGCGGATGAAATGGGCGCGGTCCTGCCAGTCGATGCGGTCCAAACCGGAAAGCCGCAGGTACGCTTCGTTGACGAGGGCCGTGGGCTGGAGCGTGTGGTTGCTGCGCTCGCCGCGCAGTTGGCGATCGGCAAGCATCCTCAGTTCCGGATATACGATGGCCACCAGCCGGTCGCGCGCGCCGGCGTCGCCCTGGCGCCAAGCCGACAGCAGTGAGGTGACGTCTCCAGCCATGGGGCCGAGTCTAGCGTGGACACTGTGTCCGTTGGGCATGAGCCTATCAGGCTCCGACGTGCGCCTTCTGCTAGTGTCAGGCCGCATTGCGCCGCCAGGGGACAGCATGAAGACGTCGCTCGAAATACAGGTTCTGCAGCTTTTCGAGCAGGCGCTGGCACAGCCGGTCGCCCTTCGCATGACGTGGCTCGCGGGCCAGGGGCAGCCCGACGAAGTGGTGGCCCGGGTGATGCGTCTGCTCGAGGCGGAGCGCGCCGCCACCGGCTTCCTGGAGGAAACCGCGGTGATTCCCGATGAGGTACCGCCCGAGTTCCCGAAGGTGGGCGAGCGGCTGGGCAACTACGAGCTGCTCAAGCCGCTGGAAGCCGGCGGCATGGGCGTGGTGTACCTGGGCCGGCGCGCCGACAATGTCTACGACCAGCAGGTTGCGATCAAATTGGTCCGCCCCGTGCATCTGTTGGCCACCGCTGCGTTCCGGCGCCAGTTGATATCACGCTTCGAGGACGAGCGGTCGATCCTGGCCCGCATGAGCCACCCCAACGTGGCGCGCATCCTCGATGGCGGCAGCACCGTCGGTGGCATTCCCTACCTGGTGATGGAGTACGTGGACGGCGTCTCGTTGACCGACTACTGCCGCAACCAGAAGCTTGATGTGCCCGCGCGGCTGGCGCTGTTCTGCAAAGTGTGCGACGGCGTGCAGGAAGCGCATCGCCACCTGATCGTCCACCGCGATCTCAAGCCCGACAACGTCCTGGTGGGCGCAAACGGTGAGCCTCGGCTGTTGGACTTCGGCATCGCCAAGATCCTTGAGCAGGAACCACTCGGGACCGACAAGGGTACGTCGCTGTCGGCGATGACGCCGGCCTATGCCAGCCCCGAGCAAGTGCGCCAGGAAGCACTCACCACCAGCTCGGACGTCTATTCGCTTGGTGTGGTGCTGTACCAGATGATCGCCGGCGTGCGTCCCTACGAACTGGGCGGGCTGCGCCCGGCCGAGGCCGAGCACGTCGTTTGCGACACGCTGCCCGACCCGATGCGCAAGATGTTGGACAAGGCGGCCATCACCGACGGCGAACGCAAGCTGCGGCGCGCGCAGATCACCCCCGACGTGGAGCGCATCGTCGGCAAGGCGATGCACAAGGAGTCGGCGCGCCGCTATGGTTCGGCGCAGGAGCTGGCCGACGACATCCGCCGCTACCTGGCCGGTGAGCCGGTGCAGGCACATCCGGACTCGGCCGGCTACCGGTTGCGCAAGTTCCTGGGCCGACATCGCGTTGGCGCGGCCGCTGCAGCGCTGGCGCTGCTGGCAATCCTCACCGCCACCGGCGTGGCGTTCTGGCAGGCTGAAAAGGCTCGCCGCGCCGCCAACGACACCTTTCTGGTCAATCATTTCCTGATCGACATGCTCAAGTCTTCCGATCCTTACAACAGCGGCAGCGACATCCCTTTCAGCCAGGCCATGGATGAGGCCTCGGCCAGGGTGGGCGCGAACTTCCGTGGCCGTCCGGACATCGCCACGGCAGTGCGCGCCATCCTCGGCGCCAGCATGGTCAGCCGCGGTCGTTTCGAGATGGCCGAGCGCGAGCTGGGCTTGGCATTACGCGATGCGACCGAGGCTTATGGACCTGAATCGATCAGTGCCTTGTCGGTGCGGGTGAACCAAGCGACCCTGCTCAAGGAACAAGACCGCCATGACGAATCCATGAAGGTGCTCCAGGACGTTGTCGCTTCGATCGAGGGGCAGGGCTTGCTGGGCATTCCGGCGTACTTTGTGGCGCTGAGTAGTCTGGGCGAGGCGCACCTGCAGCGCGATGAAATCGACGCCGCCGACGCGCTGTTCCAACGGGCGTTGGCGCTGCCGCCGGTGGACGATCCGAAATTGCGATCGCCCAGCGATGGTGCGGTGCTCAAGGTCAGCCTGGCCTTGGTGGCGCATTCGCGTGGTGAGCTCGACCTCGCGGAGTCAAGGTATCGAGAGGCCATCGCCGAACTCGAGACCCTGCATCCCCAGGGTAGTCCCGAGCTCGCCACGGCCCTGATCAACCTGTCGAGCCTGAAGGACGAGCGCGAGCAGCCCGACCAAGCCTATGAACTACTGAAGCGCGCGATGCCCATGCGCGAGCGGTCGTTCAACGCCGATCATCCGTTGGTGATCGGCGTGTGGGCCATGGTGATCCAGCGCGCGCTCGACCGGGAAGACCCGGAATACGCGCTGTCACTGGCACGAAAGGCCGGCGCGGCCACCCAAGCCTCGCTGCTCCAGGCCGAACCGCTGGCGATCTATGCCCACTACCTCCTGGCCGAAGCCCTGTTCGCCAACGACAAGGTGGTCGAGGCCGAGCAGGTCCTGGCGGAAGCCCGGGTGCAAGTGGACAAGATGCCGCCCGAAGCACGCAACCTGCGCAACCTGATCGCCGACCTGTCCGGACGGATCTGCCAGTCGCCGCAGGGGGCGTCGCTTGCTCTGTGCACCGGCGGCTAGCGGGGCGGCAAAACTGCTCAGGTTGACTGCACGGGCTTGCGGGTAAACCGCCGCGTAAAGTCCTCCATCGCCGCGAACGCCGCCGGGATCACCACCAGGCTCAGCAGGGTGGACGTGATCAGGCCGCCGATCACGGCGATGGCCATCGGCTTGCGGAAGGCGGCGTCGGCGCCCAGGCCCAGCGCGATCGGCAGCATGCCGGCCGTCATCGCGATGGTGGTCATGATGACCGGCCGGGCGCGCTTGCGGCAGGCGTCCACCAGGGCGTCGTGCATGCTCATGCCCATCTGGTCCTCGGCGATTACGGCATAGTCCACCAGCAGGATGGAGTTCTTGGTGGCGATGCCGATCAGCATCAGCAGGCCGATCAGCGCCGGCAGCGACAGCTGCGTGCCGGTGATCCACATCAGCCCGAACGCACCGCCGGCCGACAGCGGCACCGCCATCAGGATGATCAGCGGGTGGCTGGCGTGGTTGAACAGCAGCAGAAGCACGGCGTAAACGCAGAACAGGCCCGCCGCCATCGCCAGCGCGAAGCCGACGAACAGTTCGACGAATACCTCCGAATCGCCGGTGTTTTGCATCTGCACGCCCGGCGGCAGCTTCTGCAGCGTGGGCAGCTCCTGCACCTCGGCCATCACGTCGCCCAGCGGTCGCCCGTTGAGCTCGGCGGTGAAGGTGATGTTGCGCTGGCGGCCGAACCGGTCCACCTGCGAGGGACCGGACCCGCGCCGGATCTCGGCCACGGCCGACAGCGGCACCGTGCCGCCGTTGCTGCTGGGAACGCGCAGCAGCGAAAGCAGGGCTTCGTCCGAAAGCGAGTCCTCGGCCACGCGCACGCGGATCGGCACCTGGCGGTCGGGCAGGTTGAGCTTGGCCAGGCGCTGGCGGAAGTCGCCGCTGGTGGCGATGCGCGCCGCTTCGGCGATGGCCAGCGTGGACACGCCCAGGTCCGCCGCGCGGCGTGCGTCGGGCACGATCACCAGCTCGGGCCGCAGCAGCGAGGCGGTGGAGCTGATGGTGCCCAGGCCCGGCAGCGAGCGCAGGTCCTTCTCGAAGCTGGCGGCGGCCGCGTACAGGCGCTTGGGGTCGTCGCCGCTGAGCACGATCATCAGCTGCTCGCCGGGCTCGCTGCTGATGAAGCGCTGGCGCACGCCGGGCAGGGCTTCAAGGCGCTCGCGCACCTCGCGCTCGAGCTCCTTTTGCGAACGGTCGCGGTCGCCTTCGGGGCCCCAGTCGAGCACCATCGTCGCCTTGCGCACGGCGCCGATGCCGCTGACGGCCGGATCGCCCAGGTCCAGCACGCCGCCGACGGTGGCATAGGTCTGCCTGAGCTCGGGCATGTCGGCGATCAGCGCGCGGGCGCGTTCGCTGATCGCCGCGGTCTGCTCCAGGCGGGCGCCGGGCGCCAGCTCCAGGCTCAGGTTGCTGCGACCCAGGTCCGAGCCGGGGATGAAGGTGGTCGGGATCAGCGCTGCCACGCCCAGCGAGGCGATGAACATCACCAGCGCCATGGACAGGGTGAGGAAGCGATGCGCCAGCGCCCATTCGACCATGCCCAGGTAGCGCGTCATCAGCCGCGATTGCTTCTCGACGTGCGGCTTGGGCTTGAGCTGGTAGGCCGCCATCATCGGCGTCAGCAGGCGCGCCACCATCAGCGAGAAGATCACCGCCGTGGCCGCGGTCCAGCCGAATTCCAGGAAGAACTTGCCGGCGATGCCGGGCATGAAGGCCACCGGGATGAACACCGCCGCCAGCGTGGCTGAGGTCGCGACGACCGCCAGGCCGATCTCGTCCGCCGCCTCGGTGGCCGCCTGCTTGGGCGGCTTGCCCATCGCCATGTGGCGGTCGATGTTCTCGACTTCCACGATGGCGTCGTCCACCAGGATGCCCACCACCACCGCCAGCGCCAGCAGGGTGATCAGGTTGAGGCTGAAGCCGAACAGCCACATCACGCCGAAGGTCGGGATGATCGACAGCGGCAGCGCCAGGGCCGAGATCCACGTCGCGCGCCAGTCGCGCAGGAACCACCACACCACCAGCACCGCCAGCAGGGCGCCTTCCCACAGCATGGCCATGGAGGAATTGAACGAGCCGCGCACTTCGTCAATGGTCGTGCTGACCAGGGTGAAGGTGACGCGCGGGTTTTCGGTCTTCAGGCGTGCGATGGCGGCGTCCACGCCTTCGCCCACTTTGATTTCGCTCGACCCGCGGGTACGGCTGACCGCGAAGCTCACCACCGGCTTGCCGTCTATCATCGCCAGCTGGCGGCGCTCAGCCTGGCCGTCGGTGATTTTGGCCAGCGCCGACAGCGGCAGCTGCCGCCCGTCGGGCAGCACGATGGGGAACTGCTCGAGCATCTGGGCGCTGTCCACGGTGCCCACGGCACGGATGGCCTGTTCGCTGCTGCCCAGGGTGGCGCGCCCACCGGAGCGTTCGAGCTGGCTGGCCGCGAGCTGCTGGGACACCACGCCGGCGGTGAGGCCGTAGGCGGCCAACACACCGGGACGCAAGTCCACCTGCACCTCGCGGGTGATGCCGCCGCTGCGCGCCACCTGGCCCACGCCGGCGACGGCGTACAGCGCCTTGTTGACGTCGTTGTCCACGAACCAGCTCAGTTCGTCCTCGCCCATCGATGCCGAGGACACCGCGTACGTCATCAGCGTGCCGCCAACGATGTTGATCTTGGCGACGAGGGGTTCCTCGATGTCGTTGGGCAGGTCGATGCGCACGCGCGTCACCGCGTCGCGCACGTCGTCCAGCGCCTCGTTGATGTCCTTGCCGATCTTGAACTCGACGTAGGTCGTGGAGCTGCCTTCCACCACCACCGAGGTGAGCTTGGTGATCCGCGGGATGCTGGCGATCGAATCCTCGACCTTGCGCGTGACCTCGGTTTCGAGCTGGTTGGGCGTGGCGCCCGGCAGGGCCACCGTGACGGTGATGCCCGGGAACGCGATGTCGGGGAAGCGCGACACGGCGAGCTGACTGAAACCGAACAGTCCCACCATCGTCAGCAGGATGAACAGCAGGATGGCCGGCAGCGGCCGATTGATCGACCAGGCGGAGAAGTTCATGGATTCAGTCCGCGCCGGTGGCGACGACGCGCACGCGGTCGCCGTCCGACAGGAAGCCGGCGCCCTCCACCACCACCCGCTCGTCGGCCTGCACGCCGTCCACGATCTGTACCAGGCTGTCCTGGCGGGCGCCGAGGGTGACGCGCCGCTGCGCCACGATGTCGCCTTCGCCCAGGACGAACACGTAGCGGTAGCCGTCGCGTTCGACCACGGCCTGGTCGGGCAGGGTGCGGGCGGGCTGTGCGCCCAGCACCAGGTCGCCCTGGGCGTACATGCCGGCGCGCAGCGCGCCGGGCTCGGGCAGGTCGACGTACACCGTGCCGGTGCGGCTGCGGGCGTCGAGCGCCGGGGATACCACGCGCACGGTGCCGTCTACCGCGGCGCCGTCCGGGCCCAGCAGGCGGGCCTTCGCGCCGGGCGCCACCAGGATCAGTTCGCTTTCGGGTAGTTCGGCGCGCCACTCCAGGCGGCCGTCGCGGATCAGGCTCAGCAGTTCGGCGCCGGCCGACACCACTTGTCCCGGCTGCACGCTGCGCAGGGACACCACCCCGGCATGCGGCGAGCGCAGGGTGGTGAAGCCCAGGCGCAGGCGCGCGTTCTCGAGCTGGGCCTGCGCGGTCTGGCGCTGGGCCTTGGCGCCCAGTTCGCCGGAGATCAGCTGGTCGGCCTCGCTGTCGGCGATCAGCTGGTCGCGCTTGAGCTGCTCGCCGCGCCGGGCGTTGGCGCTGGCGACGCTCAGGCTGGCATCGGCCTGTGCCAATGCGGCCTGCGCCTGGCGCAACTCCATCGCCAGGCTGCGGTCGTCCAGCCGAAGCAGCGGCTGCCCGGCGGTCACTACGGCTCCCACTTCCACCAACACCTCGGCAACCCGCTGGCCGGACAGCTCCACCCCCAGCGAGATCGGCTCCCAGGCCGCCACCGAGCCCGAGGCGGTGATGCGACGCGGCAGCGCCTGCTGGGTCGGCGTGGCGACGCTTACGGTCAGGCTGGGCTGGCCGACCGTGGCCACCGGGTCCTTCGAGCAGGCAGTGAGCACCAGGGCCAGCAGCAGGGCCGGCGTTACAGCGACATGGGAGCGGCGCATGGAGGGTCCACGTGTAGGCCAATGGCCAATTGTCGCAAAAGCCGGGCACGTTGGGCGTGAGCGATCCAATGTCCGTTGGGCTACCCTTAGGCCGTTACTAAGCGGGTCTTTTGGAGAGAACAGTGAGCGAAGCGACCCCCGACCTGCGCACGCCGCCAAATTTGGCCAATCGCGTTGCCTCACTCGACACCCAGACCGCCCTCAAGCGGCTGGACAGCATCGATCCCACCGAGATCGCCAGGATGCTGGCCGCCATGCCTCCGGCCCGCGCCAACAGCCTGCTGGCGGCGATGGAGCCCGACTGGCGCGCCCGCATCATGGCCGCCGCGCCGGCCGGAACCGACTGGAGCGACGGCCAGCGCTACGCCGAAGGCACCGTCGGCCGTCTGCTGGAAGATCCGCCGGCGCTGTTCGCCACCGGAACCCCGGTGTCGATCGCCATCGAAACGCTGCGTGAAGTCATCAAGCAGCGCCTGGTGACCTACCTGTGGGTGGTGAACGCGCAGCAGCACCTGCTGGGCGTGGTGGCGTTCCGCGACCTGCTGTACGCCGACCGCGAGGGCACGCTCGACGACATCATGATCCGCTCGCCGTTCGCGCTGCAGCCCAGGATGTCGCTGGTGGACGCGATGCGTGAAGTGGTGACGCGCCACTATCCGGTCTACCCCGTGTGCGAGGAAGACGGCCGACTGGTCGGACAGGTGCGCGGCCAGGTGCTGTTCGAACAGCAGGCCTTCGAGATCTCCGCGCAGGCCGGCGCCATGGTCGGCGTCGAGAAGGAAGAGCGCTTGGCCACGCCGCTGTGGCGCGCCTTCCGCTTCCGCAACCCGTGGCTGCTGGTGAACCTGCTGACGGTATTCATAGCGGCCGCGGTGGTGGGCTATTTCGAGGACACCATCAACCGCGTGGTGGTGCTGGCGATGTTCCTGCCGGTGCTGGGCGGCCAGAGCGGCAACCTGGGCTGCCAGTCGCTGGCGGTGATGCTGCGCGGCATGACGCTGGGCGAGCTGCGCGGCCTGGGCGTGGCGAAGATCGTCACCAAGGAAGCGCTGCTGGGCCTTCTCAACGGCGTGGTGACGGGCGCGCTGGCGGGCGCGGCCATGTATTTCGTGGTGTGGCGCGCGGGCGACGACGATGCGCTGCTGCTGGGCTTCATCACCCTGGTCGCGATGTCCGTGAGCTGCATGGTGGCCGGTCTCTCGGGTTCGCTGATCCCGGTCATCCTCAAGCGCCTGGGCGCCGACCCGGCCACGGCCTCCAGCATTTTCCTGACCACCATGACCGACGTGGTCAGCATGGGCAGCTTCCTGGGCCTGGTGACCTGGCTGGTGCTCTGATTGCGAAGCGGGCGCCGCAATGTTGCACTGCAACGTGCAACATCCCCCGGCCCCGGGCCACGATGCAGCGGCTTCCGACGTGGGGGAGGGAGCGAAAAGCCCGCAGCTGTTCCATCGCTGCGGGCTTTTTTTATGCAGCCGGCGTGCATGACAGAATCCACCCATGTCTTCGCCCCTTGATCCCGAATTCGCCCTGAGCGCACTGGTCGACCGATCCCTGGCCCGGCTGGCCGAGCGCGCGCCGGCTGCGCTGTCGTCGCCCGCCCGCCGTGATGGGCTTTCGGCGCTGGCGCTGTGCAGCGATTTCGCGATTGACACGCTGTGCCGCCAGCCTGAGCTGATCGATTCACTCGACGATCCTTTTGCTGCGCCGCCCGTGCTGGAGCCCGGCCAAGAGGCGGATTGGCCCGCGCGCCTGCGCCGCTGGCGCGCCGCGCAGTCCACCCGGCTGGTGTGGCGCGACCTGCGCGGCATGGACGACGTGGACGCCACGCTGGCAGGCAGCAGCCGCATTGCCGATGCGGCGCTGAGGTCGGGCCTGGCTGCGCTTTCAGCGTCGCTGGCCGAGCGCCACGGCGTGGTGCGTGACGCGAACGGCCAGGCTCAATCACTCGTGGTCTTCGGCCTGGGCAAGCTGGGCGGTCGCGAGCTCAACTTCAGCTCGGACGTGGACCTGGTCTACGCCTTCCGCGAGCATGGCCAGAGCGACGGCGCGCGGCCGCTCGACGCCGAGGCCTGGTTCACGCGCCTGGGCCAGCGCCTGGCGCAACTGCTGGGCGACGTCACCGCCGACGGCTTCTGCCACCGGGTGGACCTGCGGCTGCGGCCCTTCGGCGCCAGCGGCCGGCTGGTGCTGAGCTTTGGTGCGATGGAGCAGTACTTCCAGCGCGAAGGCCGCGACTGGGAGCGCTATGCCTGGATCAAGGCGCGGCCGGTGGCGGGCGACCTGGCGGCGGGCGAAGAGCTGCTCGAATCGCTGCGGCCGTTCGTCTACCGCCGCTACCTCGACTACAGCGCGCTAGACGGCCTGCGCGAAATGAAAGCGCTGATCGCCGACCAGGTGCAGCGGCGTGAGCTGGCCGAAGACCTCAAGCTGGGCCCCGGTGGCATCCGCGAGGTGGAGTTCCTGGTGCAGGCGCTGCAGCTGATCCGCGCCGGCCGCGAGCCGGCGCTGCGCGGACGCTCGCTGCTGCCCACGCTGGCGGCGCTGGCCGCTGCGGGCCATGTCGCGCCTGCCACCGCCGACCGGCTGGCCGCCGCCTATCGCGCCCTGCGTCGCCTGGAGAACCGCGTGCAGATGCTGGGCGACCAGCAGGTGCACGCGCTGCCCGACGATCCGCTGGCGCGCCTGCGCATCGCGCGCGCACTGGGCCACGCCGACACCGCGGCCATGCTGGCCGACATCGACGGCCACCGCAGCGTGGTGGCCGAGGAGTTCGCCGGCCTGCTCGAGGCGCGCCGCCGGCGTCGGGCCCCGGCCAATGCGCTGGTGGACTACTGGCGCGCGCTGCCCGATGGCGGCGATGCCCAGGCATTGGCCGATGCCGGCTTCGCCGATGCGCAGGGCCAGGACGCCGCGCTGCGTGACTTCGCCCGCACCCCGGCGGTGCGGGCGCTGTCGGGGCGCGGCCGCCAGCGGCTGGACACGGTGCTGCCTGAACTGCTCGCCGCCGCCGCCCGCAGCGGTGCGGCCGATGCCTCGCTGCCGCGCGGCCTGGCGCTGCTGCAGGCGATCACCCGGCGCACCAGCTACCTGGCGCTGCTGGAAGAGCAGCCGGCCGCGATGGCGCGCCTGGCCGACGTCACGGCGCGCAGCGCCCTGCTGTCGGAGCGGCTGGCCGCGCATCCGCTGCTGCTCGACGAACTGCTGGATTCGCGTGCCGCCGGCCCCGTGCCGGACGAAGCGCAGGTGGCCGCGCTGGTCGCCGCCGTTCCGCGCACGGGCGACACCGAGGCCGCGCTCAACGCGCTCAACGAGGTTCGCCAGGCCATTGGTTTCCGCGTCGGCCTGGCGACGCTGGGCCAGCGCCTGCCACCGGGCGACGCCACGCAGCGACTCGCGGCGCTGGCGGAAAACCTGCTGCTGGCAACGCTGGACGTGGCCGAATCCGACATCATCGCCGCCCACGGCCGGGTGCCCGGCGCCGGGCTGGCGGTGCTGGGCTACGGCAGCCTGGGTGGCCGTGAGCTGGGCTTCGGATCCGACCTGGACCTGGTGTTCCTGCACGACGCGCCAGCCGACGCCAGCTCCGACGGCGCCCGCCCGCTGGACGCCGCCCGCTACTTCGCGCGGCTGGCGCAGCGCCTGGTGAGCCTGCTGGGTACGGTGACCGGCGCCGGAAAGCTCTACGAAGTGGACGTGCGCCTGCGTCCCGACGGCGCCAAGGGCATGCTGGTGTCGAGCCTGGAAAGTTTTTCCGACTACCAGCGCCTGCGCGCCTGGACCTGGGAACGACAGGCGCTGGTGCGCGCGCGCCCGATCGCCGGTGCGCCGCGCGTGCAGGCCGCGTTCGAGGCCATCCGCATCCAGACGCTGTGCCAGCCGCGCGACCGCGCCACGCTGCGTGCCGACGTGGTGGCGATGCGCCGACGCATGCGCACCGAACTCGACCGCAGCCACGCCGCGCGCTTCGACCTCAAGCAGGGCGAGGGCGGGCTGGTGGACCTGGAGTTCCTGGTGCAGGCCCTGGTGCTGGAACACGCCGCATTGCATCGCGCGCTGGTGGAGCCTCGCGGCACGCCCGGACTGCTGGTGGCGCTGGGCGACGCGGGCGTGTTGGCGCCCGACGAGCTGGCCGCCCTGCTCGAGGCGTACAGCCTGATGCTGGGGCTGGGGCTGGACTGCACCCTGGACCAGCGCCCGCGGCTGGTGCCGCCCGATGACGCACTGGGCGCGGCGCGCGCCGTCATCCACAGCGCCTGCCGTCGCGCCGGCCTTGAATTCAGCTGAAGGCAATTTTTCCGGCCACGGATTGACGCGGATGAACGCGGATAAAACCCAAGATCTTCATCCGTGTTCATCCGCGTCAATCCGTGGCAAAAACGCTCTGCCCTGCCAGGGCCCGAGGCGCTGGCGGACTTCGTTGGCCACGCGCGCGGTTTCGCGTAGCGGCTGCACGTCGAAGGGCTCGGCGTGCTTGCCCAGCGCGCGGATGCGGCCGCGTCGCAGCAGGTCGTCCAGGTAAAGGCGGACGCGCCCGGTGGCCCGCCCCGGTTCGGCGACGTACACCGGCGCGTGGGTGGCGCAGGCTTCCGACACCATGTTCACCGAATCGGGCGACACCACGATGTGGTCGGCCCAGGCCAGCGCGCCGGCGTAGGGGTTGGCGCCATCGCTGTCATCGAACCAGCGCAGCCCGGGGGTGTCGGCCCAGTAGGCCCGCGCAAGCTGCGCCAACTGCGGCGGCGTCCGGCGCGACCCGATCACCAGCAGGCTGCCGCCGGACGTGGCCAGCCAGTGCTCCAGTCGCGACGCCATGACTTCAAACGCGCTCCGGTCGAAGCGCACCGCCTTCGTGGGGCCGCCGATCAGCACCACCGTGCGCGGCGACGGCAGCTCGCCCAGCGAAGCAAACGCCGCGCGGCCCGCCTGCAGCCAGGCATCGTCCACCGGATGGAGGCTGCCGCAGAGCGTGATCACGTTGGCGCCGCGCAGGCCGTCGTGCTCGGGTGCGACCACGATGTCCCAGCGGGTGGGCGCCATGCGGGGGTCGAGCAGCTGCACCGTGCGCGCGCCGCGCTCGCCCAGCAGTCGCGTGGCCAGGGCCGCGCGTCGGCCGCAGCCGATCGCCAGCGCGGGCGGCTCGTTCAATGAGAGAAGGAACGCGTCGCCGAACGCGCGCGCGCTGCCCGGCAGCCGGCGCGGCGCCAGCCACGACCAGGGCGCCGACGTGGACAGCGTCCACTCGTGCACGTCTTGCGACAGGGCGTGGGCCAGGGCAAGCACCTGCCGGCGATGGCCGGCGGCGCCGTCATGCAGGGCCCAGCAGGAATGAGTTCCGTTCGGCATGCCCCTGAGGGTAGCCGGAAAGGCGGCGGCACCGCGAGGTCGCAGTGCCGCCGCGGTGCATCAGTCGCCCGTGATGCGAGTGCCGAAGTTGATACTCGCGCCGCTCAACATGCGCGCCTGGCCGTTGATGCTCATGGTCACGGTGATGGGCTTGCGGAAGAACTGCTTCGCCTGGGCCGCCGTCAGGCCGTACTGGCCGATCAGCGCCGCCCTGTTCACCATGCCGGCGATGCACATCCGCGTGCCGGAGATGGTTTCCGACTCGGAGTCGCCGGGCTCCATGCTGCGGTTCTTGGCGATGGAGGTCAGCACCACCTCGAACGAGCCAGCGAACGGTGCGCTGGTGTTCGGGTTGATCAGCGCCGGGTCGTCCAGAACTTCACTCTGGATGCGGTAGCGGGGGGAAAGGCGGAAATTGAAGAACTGCGGGGCAAGCGTGTCGTTGAAGGCGCGGTAGTTCACCAGCGGCGTCTGCCAATGGCACAGCAGGGTTTCGCTGCTTTTGCCGGGCAAGGTGATGCTGGCCACGTCCACCGCCGTGAACACGGTGAGTGCCGGCGCCGGATTGAGCGTGATGCAGTTGGGGTTGGCAGGTTCGCCCGGGGCCGGAGTGCAGTCGGTGGACAGTAGGACGTTGCCCGACAACAGGCCCAGCCACTTCACCGTTTTGCCGAAGGAGTCGGCGTCGCCGACCTCTTCCACGGTGACGGCGGCGGTGGTCGCAACACCCGTCTTGGCGGTGCGGTCGGCGCGGGCGGCGGCGATCTTGCCGGCGGCCATCGAATCGGCGGCGGGCGGCGAACGGAAGCTGTCATCGGCGGAGGCTGGGGCGGCCAGGGACGCGGCCAGGACGGCAAGGAACAGGGCGCTGCGGATCATGCGGATCTCCAGGGACGGTGTCGTGCGCCGGACGGCGCGTCGAAGGCCCTGGCGCTGGGATGCGCGGGGCTTGATTACTTTCACGGAATTTGGCGGGTGAACCCGGCCGCCCCGGGCGCCGTCGCAACGATACGTGGCGAAGCTCCGGCTGCGTTGCAGCCACGAGGTGGCTACACTGCCTTCATCGCGCCGTCCTCAATCTGAGCGCCTGCCCTGGAGACGCCATGAATTCGCCCCTGAACGCCGCCGCCCTCGACCAGCTGTTCCTGCAGGCCCGCACTTTCCGCGGGTCGTCCCAAGCCTGGCTGGATACCCCGGTCAGCAACGCCCAACTGGGCCAGCTGTACGAATTGATGCGCATGGCTCCCACCAGCGCGAACTGCTCGCCCGCCCGCATCGTCTTCGTGCGCTCGGACGAGGCCCGCGCAAAGCTGCGCGATGCGCTCGATGCCGGCAACGTCGACCAGACGATGGCCGCGCCGGTCACGGCGATCATCGGCCAGGACATGGAGTTCTACGAGCACCTGCCCCAGCTCTTCCCCTACGCCGACGCCCGCAGCTGGTTCGCCGGCAAGCCGGCCGCGATCGAAGATGCAGCCTTTCGCAATGCCAGCCTGCAGGGCGCCTACCTGATCCTGGCGGCCCGCGCGCTCGGTCTGGACTGCGGCCCGATGTCGGGCTTCGACAAGGACAAGATGGACGCGGCGTTCTTCGCCGGCACGCCCGTCAAGTCCAACTTCATCTGCAGCCTCGGCTACGGCAATCGCGACACCCTCACCCCGCGCGGCCCGCGCCTGGACTTCGACCAGGCCTGCCGGATCGCTTGACCCCATCCCAGGAGACACGCCCATGTCCGCCCGCCGCCTCGTCCTCGCCACGCTGGTCGCCGCTGCCTCCTTCTCCGCCCAGGCGGCCGAGAAGTACGACATCGACCCCTCGCACACCCAGGTGCAGTTCACCTACAGCCACCTGGGCTTCTCCAACATCACCGGTCGCTTCGACCAGGTGCAGGGCGACTTCCAGTTCGACGTCGCCGACCCCACCCGGTCCAGCGTCAGCATCACCATCCCGGTCACCAGCATCAGCACCGGCGTGGGCAAGCTTGACGAGCACCTGCTCACGGCCGACTTCTTCGATGCCACCCAGTTCCCGACCGCCAACTTCAAGAGCACCGGCGTCACCGCCGCGGGCGAGGGCAAGCTGGCCGTGGCCGGCGACCTGACCATCCACGGCGTCACCCGCCCGGTGGTGCTGGACGTCACCATCAACGGCATCGGCGAGCACCCGATGCGCAAGCTGCCGGCGGCCGGCTTCGATGCCCGCACCACGATCAAGCGCAGCGACTTCGGCGTCGGTGCCTACGTGCCGGCCGTGGGCGACGAGGTCACGATCTCGATCACCGTCGAAGCCACCCGGGCCCAATAGCCCCCGGCTACCCTGCGCAGGCGGCGGCGGGTGTAAAATCGCCGCCTGCCTCCAGGGAATGCCCGCCATGACGCGTACCGACACCGCCACCGGCCGCGCACCGGCCAACGCCGAGCGCCGCTACGAAGTCACCCGCGCCGAGCTTCCGCTGTCCTGCCCCAGCCCGGCCATGGCCCTGTGGAACTCGCATCCGCGCGTCTACCTGCCCATCGAGGCCACGGGCAGCGCCACCTGCCCGTACTGCGGCGCCGTCTACGTGCTCAAGGACTGAGGCGGGGCGGGCATCGCCTTGCGCCGCCTGACCGTCGTGCAACTGCTGCCGGCGCTGCACAGCGGCGGCGTCGAGCGCTCCACCCTCGAGATCGCCGCGGCCCTGGTGGCCGCCGGGCATCGGTCCATCGTCATTTCCGCCGGTGGCCGGCTGGTGGCGACCCTGGTCGAGGGCGGCAGCGAACACATCACCTTGCCCATCGGCCGCAAGTCGCTCGGCGCCTTTGCCGTAATGCGCCGCTTGCGCGCGGCGCTGGCCGGGCTGAAGCCGGACGTGGTGCACGCGCGCTCGCGGCTTCCGGCCTGGCTGGCGTGGTTCGCACTGCGTGTCCTGCCCGCGCCGCGGCCGCGTTTCGTCACCACGGTGCACGGCATGAATTCGCCGGGGCGCTACAGCGGGGTGATGCTTCGCGGCGAGCGCGTGGTGTGCGTATCCGACAGCGTGCTTGCCTACGTGGACCTTCATTGGCCGCAGGGCGATCGCGCGCGTCGCGTGGTGATCCCGCGCGGCGTGGATCCGGCGGCGTTCCCGCGCGGCTTCGCACCATCGGCGCAGTGGCGCGAGCGTTTCGCTGCGGAACACCCCGAGCTGCAGGGCGGTCGCCTGCTGCTGATGCCCGGCCGCGGCACGCGCCTGAAGGGCCACGCCGAGGCGATCGAGCTGCTGGCCAGCTTGCGCGCGTCCGGCCAGGACGTCCGCCTGTGGCTGCTGGGCGCGGACGAACCCGGTCGCGAGGCCTACCTGGCGCAGCTGCGTGACCTGGCCCAGCGCCGCGGCGTGTCCGGGGCGCTGGCGATCAGTCCGCCGCGGCACGACATCCGCGAGGCCTACACCGTTTCCGACCTGGTGCTGCAGCTGTCCAGCCAGCCCGAAGCCTTCGGCCGCACCGTGGTCGAGGCCCTGTCCGTAGGCCGGCCCGTGCTGGGCTGGGACCACGGGGGCGTGGGCGAGCTGCTGCGCGAGCTGTATCCGGCGGGCCGGGTGCCGCTGGGTGACGCCGGCGCACTGGCCGATGCGGCGCGGCGGCTGCTTGCCGCGCCGCCGCCGATGCCGGTTACCATCCCGCATACCCTGGCGGCGATGCAGTCCGCCACATTGGAACTCTATGACCGCCTCGTCGCCGACTGAAGCCAGCCTGCGTTGGGCCCCGTGGTGGGTGCTGGCGTTCATCGCGCTGTGGCCGCTTACCGGGCTGGCCGAGCTGGTGCTGTCCTTGGGCTCGCTGACAGCCTTGGCCGTGCTGGCCGTCTATCGGTTCCGGGGCGGCATGTCGCTGCTGAGCCGTGCCTCCTGGGCACTTACCACGGTGCTGTTCGCAAGCTACTGGCTGCCCGAGCTGCTGTCGTCGCCCGATGCAGTGAACGGCGGCCGTGCGCTGCGCGAGTCGCTGCTGGACCTGCGCTACCTGCCGTTTCTGTGGCTGGTGGCGATCGCGGTGGCGACCGAGCGCGGTCGGCGGCTCACGTTCGGCGGCATTTCGGTCATCGTGGTGCTGTGGCTGGTGGACGGCGGCGTGCAGGCGCTGACCGGCTGGAGCCTGGGCGGCTATGCCAGCGCCGACCGGCTGAGCGGCGTGTTCGGGGCCGACAATCTCAAGCTTGGCCTGGTGCTGGCCAGCCTGGCGCCGTTCCCACTGGTCGCGGCCGCCAGGCGTTTCGGCGTGGTGGGCTGGCTGGTGATGGCGGCGGCCTTGGGTCTGATCGTGCTGTTGGCGGGTGCGCGCGCGGCGTGGTTGACCCTGGCCCTGGTGCTCGCCATCAGCGGATGGCAGCTGTTTGGTGCCAAGCGCGCCCTGGTCCTGATGGCAGCCGGCGGGCTGGCGGTGTTCGCGCTGTCAATGGCGTTCTCCGACAAGTTCCAGGATCGCGTGGAGCGCACCGGCGCCGCGTTGGACGGCGGCAGCGAAGGCGTGAATTTCGCGCTGTCGGGCCGGCTGTCGATCTGGCGCACCGCGTTCGACATGGCGGTGGCGAACCCGGTGAACGGCGTGGGCGTGCGCGGTTTCCGGGATGCCTACGCCACCTACGCCGCCAAGGATGACCCGTGGCTGGTGGATGCCGAACATGGCGCGGGCTACCACGCGCACCAGATCGTGCTTGAGGTGCTGAGTGAAACGGGGCTGGTGGGTCTGTTGCTGTGGCTCGGCGGCGCCGCGCTGGCGTGGCGGGCTTGGCGTTTCGCTGCGCCCGAGGCGCGCGAGCGCGCACGCGCACCGGCGCTGGCGCTGCTGGTGACGGTGTTCCCGTTCAATACGCACTTGGCCTTTTATTCGACGTTCTGGGGTGGGCTGACGCTGCTGCTGGCGGCGCTGTATGCGGGCAGCCTGCTGTCGGGCCGCGGGCCGGACACGCCGGACGATCCGGGCTGACCGCCACCGGCATGCGCTGCCTGCTGATCGTGCCGTTGGCTTGGGCTGCGAAGGTCGTCGCCAGGCTGCCGCAGCCGGCGCTGCTTGCCTTGGGTCGGTTCGCGGCGTGGCTGGCCTGGCCACTGCTGCGCTCACGCCGTCGCATCGCGGCCATCAACGTCGCGCTGTGTTTCCCCGGGCTGGACGCCACGCAGCAGGCCGCGCTGGTGCGCGAGAGCGTGGTGAACACGGTGGTGGGTGCGTTCGAGTTGCTGCGCGCCTGGTTTGCACCCCCGCGGGCATTGGCCGGGCTGGCCCGCATCGAAGGGATCGGGCACCTGCGCCAGGCGCTGTCGCGCGGCCAGGGCGTGCTGCTGATGTGTGGCCACTTCACCCACACCGAATTGGCGGTGCGGCTGCTGGGCGAGGCACTGGGCCGGCCGGTGCGGGTGGTGGTTCGCCGGCACAACAACGCCTGCCTGGAGCGTTGGTTCGAGGCCGCGCGCGCCGCGGTGTTCGGGCCCACCATCGGCAAGAAGGACGTGCGCGCCCTGCTGCGCAACCTGGGCGACGGCCAGCCGGTGGTGTATTCGGCCGACCAGAACTTCACCTACCAGAATGCGTTCGTACCTTTTTTCGGCGTGCCCGCCGCCACGCTCACGGCTACGCCCGGCCTGGTGCAGCGCGCCGGCGCGGTGCTGCTGCCGTTCTGGTACCGGCGCGACAGCGACGGCCGCTACGTGATCCGCATCGAGCCTACCTGGCCCGGCTGGCCCAGCGGCGATGCGGTGGCCGACGCCGCACGCTACATGCATGAGTTGGAGATCGCGGTGCGCGAAAGCCCGGGCCAGTACCTGTGGGCGCATCGCCGCTTCAAGACCCGGCCGCCGGGCGAACCGCCGGTGTACTGATCAGTCGTAGCGGCGCTTGCTGCCGTCGGGCTGGCGTTTGAAGCGCTGGTGCAGCCACAGGTACTGCGTCGGGCAGCGCCGCACCAGGCTTTCCAGCGCAGCCATGATCCGCGCGGTGTCGGCGGTGGCGTCGGCGCTCGGGAAATGCTCCAGCGCCGGCAGGATCTGGATGCGATAGCGGCCGTCCGTCAGGCGTTCGTGGAACAGCGGCAGCACCGCCGCGCCCGACAGGCGCGCCAGCTGGTGGGTGGAGGTGAGGCTCCATGCCGGTTGGCCGAAGAAGGGTACGAACACGCTGTCGCCGCGCCTGGTTTCCTGGTCGGGCGCGAACCACAGCAGCCCACCCTGCTTGAGGTGCCGCAGCGCCGGGCGCAGTTCGTCGCGCGAAAACATCGCCACGGCGTGCCGCAGCCGCCCGCGCTTCACCGCCCACTCCATGGCGGGTTCCTCGTGCGGCCGGTACATGCCCGCCAGCGGGATGCGCTGGCACAGCAGGCGCATGCAGATTTCCAGCGTGGTGAAGTGTGCCGACACCAGGATGACGCCGCGGCCGCCCGTGCGCGCCGCTTCCAGGTGTTCCAGCCCGTCGAGCTCGCACTCCGAAGGCGAGGGCAGCCGTCCCCACCAGGCGCGCAGAAATTCGAAGACGCCCAGTCCCAGCGCGCGGAAGTTCTCGCGCAGCAGGCGCTTGCGTTCGAGCTCGCCGAGCTCGGGGAAACACAGCGCCAGGTTGGTGGCCGCCACCCGGCGCCGCGAACGCAGCAGGCGCAACATCAGCCAGCCCAGGCCGGGCCCGACCGCGCGCTGCAGCCAAAGCGGCCACCGGGCCACGGTCCAGCCCAGGGCGATCAGCGCCCAGGCGGGCCAGCGGAGGGGAGACAGCGGCGGGGGCGGGAGCGGGTCGGCCATGCCCGGCCATTCTATCCGCTGGTGCCGCGCCGCCGGGCAGGTCGGGTATTCTTCGGCGCATGCATCTCACCTTCGGGCAGCGGGTACTGTTGGGCCTGTATTCGCTGGTCCTGCACCTGGCTTTCCCGGTCACCCTCTACCACCTCATCTGGCGCGGAATGCGCCAGCGCGAGTACCTGCAGCGGTGGCCGGAGCGCTACGCCCGGCTCGACGGCAAGCTCGACCTGCACGACACGATATGGGTGCATGCGGTGTCGGTGGGCGAAGTGCTGGCGGCGCGTCCGCTGGTGGACGGCCTGCTGGCAGCGCATCCGGAACGGCCGCTGCTGATCACCACCATCACCCCCACCGGCTCGGAACGGGTGCGTGCGCTGTGGGGCGACCGGGTCCACCACGTCTACCTGCCCTACGACCTGCGCTCCATGGTGCGGCGTTTCCTGGATCGCGCACGGCCGGCGCTGGCGGTGATCGTTGAAACCGAGATATGGCTCAACCTGTACGTCGAATGCGGACGCCGCGGCATTCCGCTGATGATGGTGAACGCACGCCTGTCCGAGCGTTCGCTGCGCGGGTACCTGCCGGTGCAGTCGCTGGCGCGGGTGGCGATGAAGGCCGTGACCCTGGTCGCGGCGCAGTCCAACCCCGACGCGGCGCGACTCGAGCGCATCGGCGCGGAGCCGGGGCGCATCGTCGTCACCGGCAACCTCAAGTACGACCTGGCGCTGCCCGAGGGCGTCGACGAACAGGCCAGGCGCTGGCGACACGCCTGGGGGGCTGGGCGCCCCGTGTGGATGGCCGCCAGCACGCATGCGCCGGAAGAAGACGCCGTGCTCGAGATCCATGCCCGGCTGCTTGATCGCCACCCCGACGCGCTGCTGCTGTGGGCGCCGCGCCATCCCGAGCGGTTCGCGGCGGTGGCCGAGGCGGCCGCGGCGCTGGGCATGCGCACCGCCACCCGCCGCGTCGAGACGCTGCCCGGGCCCGACACGCAGGTGTTCGTGATCGACACCCTGGGCGAACTGCTGCGGTTCTTCGCCGCGGTCGATGTCGCCTTCGTCGGCGGCAGCCTGTGTGACATCGGTGGTCACAACGTCCTTGAGCCGGCGGCGCTGGGTATTCCCAGCGTGGTGGGGCCGCGCACGTTCAATTTCGCCGAGGTCACCCGCCGGCTGCGCGACGCCGATGCCCTGCGGCAGGTGCCGGACGCGGTGGCGGTGGGGGACGAGGTGCTGGCGCTGCTGGACGATCCCGCCACGCGCGAACGCATGGGCGAGGCCGGGCGCAGGCAGGTGTCGGAACTGTCGGGCGCGCTGGGCCGGAACCTGGCGCTGGTGGACCAGCTGTTGGAAAACCGGCGCGCCTGAGCGCGCCGGCGGGGCCGCTTACAGCGCGCCGGTGTTGTCGAGTGACGCTTCGGCGTCGTTCACCAGCACGCGGTTCACTTCCTGCAGGTCGGCCAGGGCGATGGTGCCGCCGGCCTGCTTGAGGCGCAGCAGGTTGACCAGGAACGCGTGGCGCGAACGGGCGTATTCGCGCTGGGCCTGGAACAGCGACTGCTGGGTGATCAACACGTCGACGATGGTACGGGTGCCGACTTCCAGGCCCGCTTCGCTGGCTTCGTAGGCGGCCTGGGCCGACACCACCGACAGGCGGCGGGCTTCGACTTCGGCCGAGCCGGCGCCGAGCGAACGCTGGGCGTTGCGGGTCTGGCGGATGACCGAGCGGCGCTCCTGTTCGAGCGCGTCGGCGGTGGCGTCGCGGTTGTACACGGCCTGGCGCACGCCTGACTGGGTGGCGCCGCCGGCGAAGATGGGAACGTTCAGCGTGACGCCGACGCGGGTGGACTGGCTGGCGTTCCGGAAGCTGTTGTTGCCCGGCACCGGCGAGAAGATGTCGTTGCTGCCATCGCCGTCGCCGTCGCTGTAGCTGGCCGTGAGGCCGAGCGAGGGCAGGTGGCCGGCGCGGGCGGTGGCGACGTCCTTTTCAGCCGCCGTCACCGCGAGTTCGCGGGCCAGCAGGGTCGGGTTGGACTCCATGGCGACGGCGACCCAGTCCTGGTTGATCAGGTCGGTCGGGTCGGCGGGCTTGTAGTCCGCGGCCAGGCCCTGGATGTTCTCGATCGGGGCGCCGGTGATCTCGGCCAGGGCTTCGCGCGAATCGTCCAGGGCGTTGGCCGCGGCGATGGCGTTGGCGCGGGCGGTGTCGAAGCGCGCGCGGGCTTCGTGCACGTCGGTGATCGGGGCCAGGCCCACTTCCAGGCGCTTGTCGGCCTGGTCGAGCTGGCGCTTCACCGAGCGCTCCTCGGCGCGCGAGGAGGCCAGCGTTTCAATCGCGGTCAGCACGTTGAAGTAGGCGTCGGCCACGCGCACCAGCAGGGCGTCGGAGGCGGCCTTGTACTCGGCCTGCGACTGCGCCGAGCGCGCCCTGGCGGCGCTCAGGCGGGTGTAGGTGCTGTGGTCGTAGATGCTTTGGCGCAGGTTGATCGACCAGCCCGAGTTGGTGTTCTGGCTGCTGGACACCGACGCTGGCTGGATGATGGTGCCAAAGGCCTGCGAACCGCTGCTGTCGGTCTCGGTGCGGCCCCAGCTGTAGCTGCCGTCGATCTGGGGCAGCAGCTGCGCGCGGTTCTGCACCACGCCTTCGCCGATGGCCAGGCTGCGCGACTCGGAGGCCGCAAGCACGGGGTCGCTCAGGCGTGCCAGCTCGTAGGCTTCCAGCAGGTCGGCGGCGCCCGCGCTGCCGGCGGAAACCGCCAGCACGATGGCGAAGGAAAGGGGGCGGAGGCTCAGGCGCATGGGGTAGTCCTGGTGTCTGGAATCAAAAGGCGAAATGCGGCGCGGGTGCGGCGCCGTGCAGGTAGGGGACGTCGGTTTCGAACAGGCTTTCGCGGTGGAAGCCTTCGCCGCGGCGGGTGATGCGCAGCGCTTCCTGCACCGGCGACTGGCCGTGGATGACGAACAGGCGGCCGCCCGGCTTCAGCCAGGCGCCGAACTGCTCGGGGTCCACCGCGACGGCGCCGGTGACGCAGATGGCGTCGAACAGGCGGCCAGGCTGCCAGCCGAACACGTCGGCGCATTCCAGGCGCACGTTGGTGATGCCTTCGGCGGCGAGCCGGGTGCGCGTGCGCTCGACGAAATCGGTGTGGCGATCAATGCTGACCACTTCGCGCGCCAAGGCGGCCAGGCAGGCGGTGACGAAGCCCGAGCCGGTGCCGATTTCCAGCACTTCGTCTTCCGGGGAAAGGCTCACGGCCTGCAGCATGCGGCCTTCGACCACCGGCTTCATCATCACTTCGCCGTGTTCCAGCGGCAGCGGCAGGTCGGCGAACGCCAGCTTGCGGTGGCGCGGCGGCACGAAGTCCTCGCGGTGCACGGTCATCAGCGTCTCGAGCACACGCGGATCGAGCACGTCCCAGGGGCGGACCTGCTGTTCGACCATCGCGAAGCGGGCCTGCTGGAAATCAATGGGCATGACGAAAGGTTCCTGGGAACGCGGGGCCGGTTATTTTATGCCCCAGCCGGCACCTCGCGGAAGGCGCGGCGCTGGCCCGGGAGCCACGGGAACGGTGGTTTGCCGCCCCCCGGGGGACAGGCCCGCACAGCCACAGCATGCTTCCCGGGCTCGCCGTGGCCGTAGTGCCATTAGTCACCGGGACACTGTGCACGGTGGGCGAAGACGGCCTGTTCACCGGCGACCCGGGCCGTAAGCGCGCAGGAAAAGGTCCACCGTGGCCAGCACGTGGGCGTCGATTTCGTCGGCCGTAAGGCGCTCCGGGCAGCCGCAAAGCAGGCGTGCATGGTATTCGCCCTTGAGCAGGCAGAAGAACTGGGACGCCGCCAGCGTGCAGTCCGGGATGCGCATTTCACCGGCGGCGTCCTCGGCCTCCAGGAACGAGGCCAGCGCCTCCTGCGTGCGCTTGGGGCCGGCTTCCCAGAACATCCTGGGTAGGTGGGAATCCTCGGGCAGCTGACGCGACATGATGCGGTGGATCGAGATCGCCTCATCGCTGGTGATCAGGCGGAAGAAGGCGTGCGCGATGCGCACCAGCTGGCCGCGGATCGGCCCTTCGAACCGGGCGACGAACAGGTCGGACGGCAGCAGGTCTTCGCATTTGGCCTTCACCGCCTCGACGAACAGGGTGTCCTTGTCCTGGAAGTGGCTGTAGACCGTGAGCTTGGAGACGCCGGCGGCCTGGGCGATCGCGTCCATGCTGACACCGTCGTAGCCGCGGGCCGGGAACAGCGCCTTGGCCGCATCGAGGATGGCGGCGCGCTTCTCCAGGTCCTTGGGCCGCCCGGGAGCATTGGTGCGCGCCGGGACGACGGATTCGGGGGCGGGGTTGCTCATTGCGATATTATTATTGAACTTGTCGGTTTGGTAAAGATAATATACCCCCAGTCCAGTAAATAAATGACTCCTGCATGAGCGCCATCGCCCCGTTCCATCGCGTCGCCCTGATTTCCGCCGCGCTTGCCCTGGCCGCCTGCAGCCAAGAGGCGCCCGACGAAGGCCCGGCCCGGCCCGCGATGGTGGTCCAGGCCGACGCCGCCGCGGCCAACCTGAGCGTCTATGCCGGTGAGGTGCGGGCGCAGTTCGAGCCGGCGCTGGCCTTCCGCATTGGCGGCAAGATCTCGCGCCGCCTGGTGGACGTCGGTGAGCAGGTGACGAAAGGCCAGTCGCTGGCCGAGCTGGATGCTTCCGATGTCGGCCTTCAGCTTGAAGCGGCCCGCGCGCAGCTGGCGTCAGAGGAATCCGACCTGGCCTTGGCGACCTCCGAACTCGAGCGCCACCAGAGCCTGCTGGACCGCCAACTGGTCAGCAAATCGCTGTACGACGTCCGGGTATCGGCCAGGGATGCGGCGCAGGCGCGCGTGCGTCAAGCCCAGGCCGAGGCGCGCGTGTCCGGCAACCAGGCCGACTATGCCGTGCTGCGGGCGCCGGCCGACGGCGTCATTTCCCAGCGCCTGGCCGAGGCCGGCCAGGTCGTGGCGGCGGGCCAAACCGTGTTCGTGCTCGCCGAGCAGGGCCAGCGTGAAGTGGCCATCAGCGTGCCCGAACAGAGCGCGGCGCTGTTCACCCCGGGCCGCGAGATGGCGGTGGAACTGTGGTCCCAGCCCGGCAAGCGGTTCCCGGCCCAGCTGCGCGAGATCGCGCCGGCGGCGGACTCGCAGGCGCGCACGTTCGCGGCGCGCGTCAGCTTCGACCCCGGCGACGTGCGCACCGAAATCGGCCAGAGCGCCCGGGTTTTCGCGCTGCAGCAGGGCAAGCGCAGCCTCGCCGTACCGCTGCCGGCGCTGTATGAAAAAGACGGCAAGCCGGCGCTGTGGGTGGTGGATCCGGACAAGTCCACGGTAAGCCTGCGCCCGGTAACCGTGGGCGCCTACGGCGAGTCCGAAGTCCCGGTGCTGGCGGGTCTGCAGCCGGGCGAATGGGTGGTGGCCGCCGGCGTGCATCTGTTGCTGGAGGGCCAGCGCATCAAGCCGATTGATCGCGAAAACCGGCCGGTGAAGCTGGTCGCGGCCTCCGCCACGCCTGCCGATCCGCGCTGAGGCGACGCCCATGGCCGCGCAATTCAATCTTTCCGAGTGGGCGCTGCGCAACCGCGCCCTGGTGCTGTACGCGATGGTGGTGCTCGCGGTCATCGGCTACTTCAGCTACCAGCGGCTGGGCCAGTCCGAGGATCCGCCGTTCACCTTCAAGATCATGGTGGTGCGCACTTACTGGCCGGGCGCCACGGCGCAGGAGGTGGCCCAACAGGTCACCGACCGCATCGAGAAGGAAGTGATGGAAACCGGGCGCTACGAATTCGTGCGCTCCTACTCGCGGCCCGGCGAATCGCTGGTGTTGCTGGTATCGAGCGACAAGCTTGTTTCCAGGGACCTCCCGCAGCTCTGGTACGACGTGCGCAAGAAAGTGGGCGACATCCGCCAGAACCTGCCCGATGGCGTGGTGGGCCCGTTCTTCAACGACGAGTTCGGTGACACCTTCGGCAACATCTACGCGCTTTCTGGCGACGGGTTCGATTACGCCACGCTCAAGGACTACGCCGAGCGCATCGAGCTCGAGCTGCACCGGGTACCCGACGTCGGCAAGATCGAGCTGGTGGGCCTGCAGGACGAGAAGATCTGGATCGAGCTGTCCAACACCAAGCTCGCCACGCTGGGCGTGCCGCTGGCGGCGGTGCAGCAGGCCATTGATCGCCAGAACGCCATCGCGCCCGCCAGCTTCTTCGAAACCCCGACCGACCGCGTGCAGCTGCGCGTCTCGGGCCGTTTCGACAGCGTGCAGGAAATCGCCGACTTCCCGATCCGCATCGGCGACCGCAGCTTGCGGCTGGGCGACGTGGCGGACATCAAGCGCGGCTTCGCCGACCCGGCCGCGCCGCGCATGCGCTTCATGGGCGAGAACGCCATCGGCATCGCCGTGGCCATGCGCGCCGGCGGCGACATCATTCGCTTGGGCGGCCTGCTGGACACCGAGTTCGCGCGCCTGCAGCAGAACCTGCCGGTCGGCATGACCCTCAAGAAAGTCTCCGACCAGCCGGCCGCCGTGCGGGCCGGCGTGGCCGAGTTCGTGCAGGTTCTGGCCGAGGCGGTCATCATCGTGCTGCTGGTGAGCTTCTTCTCGCTGGGCTTCCGCACCGGCCTGGTGGTGGCGCTGTCGATCCCGCTGGTGCTGGCGATGACTTTCACGGCGATGTACTACTTCGGCATCGGCCTGCACAAGATCTCGCTGGGCGCACTGGTGCTGGGCCTGGGCCTGATGGTGGACGACGCCATCATCGCGGTGGAGATGATGGCCGTGAAGATGGAGCAGGGCTACAGCCGCATGAAGGCGGCGGCCTTCGCCTACCAGTCCACCGCGTTCCCCATGCTCACCGGCACGCTGGTGACCGCGGCGGGGTTCCTGCCCATCGCCACCGCGGCCTCGAGCACCGGCGAATACACCCGGTCGATCTTCCAGGTGGTGACGATCGCGCTGATCCTGTCGTGGATCGTGGCGGTGGTGTTCATTCCCTACCTGGGCTACAAGCTGCTGCCCGACGCCAAGCCGCACGGCGACGGCCCGGCGCACGACCCCTACGCGACCAAGTTCTACCGGCGTGTTCGCGCTTGGGTGACCTGGTGCGTTCATTTCCGCAAGACCGTGATCACCGTGACGGTAGCGGCGTTCGTGGTGGCGATCCTGATGTTCCGGTTCGTGCCGCAGCAGTTCTTCCCGTCGTCCACGCGCCTTGAGCTGATGGTGGACCTGGAGCTGGCCGAGGGTTCTTCGCTGTATGCCACCGAAGCGGTCGCCAAGCGTCTGGAAGCCGAGCTGGCCAAGCGCGAGGACATCGAGAGCTTCGTCGCCCACATCGGCACCGGCACCCCGCGCTTCTACCTGCCGCTGGACCAGAAGTTCCCGCAGGCCAGCTTCGCCCAGTTCGTGATCCTGACCAAGGACATCGAGTCGCGGGAGTCGGCGCGCGCGTTCCTGATCGGGCTGTTCGACGAGAAGTTCAGCGACGTGCAGGCGCGCGTGTCGCGGCTCGAGAACGGCCCGCCGGTCGGGTTCCCGATCCAGTTCCGCATTTCCGGCGAGCACACCGACGAAGTGCGGCGCCTGGCTTACCTGGTGGCCGAGAAGGTGCGCGCCAACGAAGCGGTGACCAACGTCAACCTCGACTGGGACGAGCCCAGCAAGGTGGTGCGCCTGGTGATCGACCAGGAGCGCGCGCGCGTGCTGGGCATCAGCTCGGCCGAAGTGGCGGCGTTCCTGCGCGGCTCGCTCTCGGGTACCTCGGTCAGCACCTATCGCGACGGCAACGAGTTGATCGAGATCCTGCTGCGCGGCCCGCCGCAGGAGCGCGAGCAGCTGAGCCTGCTGGGCAGCCTGTCGGTGCCCGCCGGCAACGGCCGCAGCGTGCCGCTGTCGCAGATCGCCACGCTGGAGTACGGCTTCGAGGACGGCATCATCTGGCACCGCAACCGCCTGCCGACGATCACCGTGCGCGCCGACATCTATGGCGAAAAGACCCCGCCCAGCGTCACCGCCGAGATCGTGCCTACGTTGGACGACATACGCGCCTCGCTGCCCAGCGGCTACCTGCTGGAAACCGGCGGCACGATCGAGGACTCCGGCAAGGGCTCGCGCTCGGTGGCGGCCGGCGTGCCGCTGTTCGTACTGGTGGTGACGACGCTGCTGATGCTCCAGCTGCGCAGTTTCCCGCGCACCATCATGGTGCTGATGACGGCGCCGCTGGGCCTGATCGGCGTGGTGCTGTTCCTGCTGGTGTTCCGGGTGCCGTTCGGCTTCGTGGCCATGCTGGGCACCATCGCGCTGAGCGGCATGATCATGCGCAACTCGGTGATCCTGGTGGACCAGATCGAACAGGACATCGCCGCCGGTCATCCGCCCGTGCAGGCGGTGGTGGACGCAACGGTGCGCCGCTTCCGGCCGATCGTGCTGACCGCGCTGGCGGCGGTGCTGGCGATGATCCCGCTGTCGCGCAGCGTGTTCTTCGGGCCGATGGCGGTGGCCATCATGGGCGGCCTGATCGTGGCCACGGCGCTGACGCTGCTGTTCCTGCCGGCGCTGTATGCCGCATGGTTCCGCGTGCCGCGACCCGCGCTGCGCTAGCGGCCCGGCGGCGGACTGACTCGGACAAGCCCAGTCAGTCCGCCGCCGGCACGAAACCGCAGCCGCTGCAAAGCGCCGGCATTCACCCGCGTGTAGCCACCCGGGTGGTGGCCCGGGCCGGGGCATGGTCAAATGGCGGCCTGAAGCGGGGGTGCCCAGGCGTCATGCGGGCTGAGACAGACCCATCGAACCTGATCCGGCTGAACCCGGCGTAGGGAAGCTTCGTGGTGACGGCTTTGCCGTCGCCCGGCGCCGCCGCTTCGTTCCCGCCCGTCAACCGGGCGCCCAGAGGACGAAACGATGAACGCCCTGCCTACCGAACTGCTGCGCCAGACCCAGGAACTTTCCGAATCGGTCACCCGCCCGATCCCGGGCTCGCGCAAGATCCATATCGAAGGCTCGCGCCCGGACATCCAGGTGCCCATGCGCGCCATCACGCTGTCCGAAACGCCGCGCATGTTCGGCATCATGGAGCCCAACGCGCCCTTCGTCGTGTACGACACCTCGGGCCCGTACAGCGACCCGGACGCCAACATCGACCTGGGCGCCGGCCTCCTGCCGCTGCGCGAGCGCTGGATCGCCGAGCGCGGCGACAGCTCGCCGCTGCCGGGCCTGAGCTCGGACTTCGGCCGCGGCCGCGCTGGCGACGCCTCGCTCGATAGCGTGCGCTTCCCGGCGCTGCGCCCGCCGCGCCGCGCCAACGCCGGTGCCAACGTCAGCCAGATGCACTACGCGCGCCGCGGCATCATCACGCCGGAGATGGAATACATCGCCATCCGCGAGAACCAGCGCATCGAGGCCATCACCGAGGCGCACCTGCTCAAGCAGCACGCCGGCGAGAGCTTCGGCGCCAACATCCAGAAGTTCATCACCCCCGAGTTCGTGCGCGACGAAGTGGCGCGCGGCCGCGCCATCATCCCGGCCAACATCAACCACCCCGAGCTCGAGCCGATGATCATCGGCCGCAACTTCCTGACCAAGGTCAACGCGAACATCGGCAACAGCGCCGTCAGTTCCGGCATCGCCGAGGAAGTGGAGAAGCTGGTTTGGTCGATCCGCTGGGGCGGCGACACCGTGATGGACCTGAGCACGGGCAAGAACATCCACGAGACGCGCGAGTGGATCATCCGCAATTCGCCGGTTCCGATCGGCACCGTGCCGATCTACCAGGCGCTGGAAAAGGTCAACGGCAAGGCCGAGGACCTGAACTGGGAGATCTTCCGCGACACGCTGATCGAACAGGCCGAGCAGGGCGTGGACTACTTCACCATCCACGCCGGCGTGCTGCTGCGCTACGTGCCGCTGACCGCCAAGCGCGTCACCGGCATCGTCAGCCGCGGCGGCTCGATCATGGCCAAGTGGTGCCTGGCGCACCACAAGGAAAACTTCCTCTACACGCATTTCGAAGACATCTGCGAAATCATGAAGGCCTACGACGTCAGCTTCTCGCTGGGCGACGGCCTGCGCCCGGGCTCGATCGCCGACGCCAACGACGCCGCGCAGTTTGGCGAGCTCGAGACGCTGGGCGAGCTGACCAAGATCGCCTGGAAGCACGACGTGCAGACCATGATCGAAGGCCCCGGCCATGTGCCGATGCACATGATCAAGGAAAACATGGACAAGCAGCTGGCGGTTTGCGGCGAGGCGCCGTTCTACACGCTGGGCCCGCTGACCACCGACATCGCGCCGGGCTACGACCACATCACGTCTGCGATCGGCGCGGCCATGATCGGCTGGTTCGGCACCGCCATGCTCTGCTACGTCACGCCCAAGGAACACCTGGGCCTGCCCGACAAGAACGACGTGCGCGAAGGCCTGATGGCCTATCGCATCGCCGCCCACGCCGCCGACCTGGCCAAGGGCCATCCCGGCGCCCAGGCGCGCGACAACGCGCTGAGCAAGGCCCGCTTCGAGTTCCGCTGGGAAGACCAGTTCAACCTCGGCCTGGACCCGGAACGGGCGCGTGAGTACCACGACGAGACCCTGCCCAAGGACGCGCACAAGGTCGCCCATTTCTGTTCGATGTGCGGCCCGCACTTCTGCTCGATGAAGATCACCCAGGACGTGCGCGAGTACGCCGCCACCCAGGGCGTTACCGACGAAGCCGAGGCGCTGGAGAAGGGCATGGCCGAGAAGGCCGAGCAGTTCCGCGCGCAGGGGGCGCAGCTGTACCGTCGCGACTGAGGTCGCCGCAGCCGGCTGGACCGACGCCGCGCGTCAGGTGACCGCGAAGTACACGCCGCGGGGCGGCAGTACGACCTGGCGCTCATCCGCACGCCCGGCCAGCAGGCCATGGCCCGGGTCGGCGCGCAGGTTTTCCAAGCCGGGCAGTTCGACCGTATGCTCGCGGTCGGAAAGATTGAACACCGCCAGCAGCCGCTGCTCGGGATGGAGCCGTTCGAAGGCCAGCACCGGATCGGGCGCATCGAGGAACCGGATGTCGCCCGCCAGCAGCGCCGGCTGCCGGTGGCGCCAGGCCAGGAAGCCGCGGAAGCGCTGCAGCGTGCTGTCGGGATCGGCTTGCTGGGTGGCGACGCTGAGCGCGCGGTGCGCATCGGGCACGGGCAGCCAGGGGGTCGCCTCGCTGAAGCCGGCGCCGTTGCCGGGCTGCCAGGGCATGGGCGTGCGGCAACCATCGCGACCCTTGAAGTTAGGCCAGAACGCCTTGCCATAGGGATCCTGGATGGCTTCGAAGGGTACTTCCGCCTCGGGCAGTCCCAGTTCTTCGCCCTGGTAGATGCAGATCGAGCCGCGCAGCGAGCAGGCCAGCGCGCTGTACTGGCTGGCCAGGTGCGGATTCGTCGATCCCTTGCCCCAGCGGGTTACCACGCGCGGCACGTCGTGGTTGGACACCGACCAGCAGGGCCAGCCGCGGGTCATGGCGGCCTGCAGTTCTTCCACGGTGCGGCGGATGAAGCCCGGTGAGCCGTCGTCGGTGAGCAGCTCGAAGCTGTAGCCCATGTGCAGGCGGCCGGGCTGGGTGTAGTCGGTCATGGTGCCGAGCAGGTCCTCGGCGGATATCTCGCCCAGCGCGCCCACGTCCGGGTACTGGTCCATCAGCGCGCGCAGGCGCTCGAGGAAGGGCAGGTTCTCGGGCTGGGTGTTGTTGTAGTGGTGGTACTGGAACGCATACGGGTTGTCGGGCGAGAAGCCGCGGCCCGTGCGCTTTTCCGGCGGCTTGGCGGGGTTGTCGCGCAGCAGGCGGTCATGGAAGCAGAAGTTGATCGCGTCCAGCCGCAGGCCGTCCACGCCGCGGTCGAGCCAGAACTTCACGTTGTCCAGCGCCGCCTGCTGCACGTGGGGGTTGTGGAAGTTCAAGTCAGGCTGGGACACCAGGAAGTTGTGCAGGTAGTACTGGCCCCGGCGCGGCTCCCACTGCCAGGCGCCACCGCCGAAGATCGACAGCCAGTTGTTGGGCGGCGAGCCGTCGGGCCTGGCGTCGGCCCACACGTACCAGTCGGCCTTGGGGTTGTCGCGGCTTTCGCGGCTTTCCTTGAACCAGGCGTGCTCGTTGGAACTGTGGCTGAGCACCTGGTCGATCATCACTTTCAGGCCCAGCGCATGGGCCTTGGCCAGCAGACGGTCGAAGTCGGCCAGGGTGCCGAACAGGGGATCCACGGCGCAGTAGTCGGCGATGTCGTAGCCGAAGTCGGCCATCGGCGACAGGAAGAAAGGCGAAATCCAGATCGCGTCCACGCCCAGGCTGGCCACGTAGTCCAGCCGTGACTCGATGCCGGCGAGGTCGCCCACGCCATTGCCGTCGAGGTCGAGGAAGCTGCGCGGATAGATCTGGTAGATGGCGGCACCCTGCCACCAATGCACTTGCTGCATGTCGCCTGCTCCGTGGCTGGCCGCGTCTGCCCGAGGGGTGTGGTGCAGCTTAGCGGCGGCCGCCGGCTCGCCACTGTATTGCAATCGTATTCATGCCGCCGCACCGTGCCGGCGGGCGGTACCGTGGCGTCCAGACCTGCGCGGGGAGGCGTGGAATGTCGGGCAACAGTATCCAGTGGCTCATCTTCATCGGGCTGACGGCCCTGGTGGCCGCGTTGACGTGGTGGCGCTGCCGCGGCGCGGTGCACAACCCGAGCACGTCCAAGGACTACTTCCTTGCCGGCGGTACGCTGGCCTGGCCTTACATCGCCGGTTCGCTGCTGCTCACCAACATCAGCGCCGAGCAGATCGTGGGCATGAACGGCGCCCAGGTGGCCCTGGTGGCGTGGTGGGAGTTCGGTGCCATCGGAGGCCTGCTGATCCTGGCGCACGTGCTGGTGCCGCTGTATTACAAGCATGGCTGCACGACCACGCCCGAACTGATCGAGCGGCGCCTTGGCGACGCTGGCCTGAGGGCGATGGTGTCGGTGCTGTTCCTGCTGGGCTACCTGTGCATCCTGCTGCCGGTGGTGCTTTACACGGGCTCGCTGTTCATGAAGTCCATGTTCAATCCCGATTTGTCGATCTTCCAGATCGCCATCGTGTTCGCGCTGGTGGGCCTGGCCTATGCGGCGTTCGGCGGGCTGCGCGCCATCGCCATCTCCGACACCTTCAACGGCATCGGGCTGCTGGTGATGGGCGGCATCGTGACGGTGCTGGCACTGGCGGCGGTGGACTTCGACCTGTCCGGCATTCCGGCCGAGCGCCTCACGCTGATCGGCTCGCCCGGGTCCGACATCCCCTGGACCACCCTGCTGACCGGCATGGTGTTCATCCACGTCTTCTACTGGGGCACCAACATGGTGATCGCCCAGCGCGCGCTGGCCGCGCGGTCGGTGCGCGAGGCGCAGAAGGCGCTGTATGCCGCGGCGGCCTTCAAGCTGGTGATCCCGCTGATCGTGGTGCTGCCCGGCCTGATCGCCTACAAGCTTTATGGCGACGTCGGCGACAGTGCCTACGGCCGGCTGGTGGGCGACGTGCTGCCGCCGTGGCTGTCGGGCGCGTTCGCGGCGGTGATCGCCGGCGCGGTGCTGTCGAGCTACAACTCGTGCCTGAACTCGGCCTCGGCGCTGTATGCCTACGACCTGCACCTTCGCTACGTCAATCCGCAGGCCAACGTGAAGCGGGTCGGGCAGTGGGTGGCCGTTGTTTTCGCGGTCGGATCGCTGCTGATCGTGCCGGTGTACGAGCATTCGCGCAGCATCGTGGATACCTTGCAGCGCCTGAACGGCCTGTATTCGATGCCGGTGCTGGCGATCTTCATCATCGCCGTGGCCTTCCCCTGGGTGAAGGGCCGGGCGGCGCGCATCGGGCTGGCGGTGGGCGCCCTGCTGTATGCCTTCTTCACCTTCGTCTGGTCGCCGCTGCACTACATCCACCTGATGGCGATCACGCTGGCGGTGACGCTGGCGGTGATCCTGGCCGTGGATCGGCTGATGGCCCCTGCCAGCGCCAGCCATGTCGCGGCGCGCTGATATGCGCCGCGTCGGCTGGCCGTTCGTGCTGCTGGCGGCGCTGGCCGCTGGCGCGCAGGCGGCTCCAAACATGGCAGATTGCAACGCAGCGGAAAGTTCGCGAACGCTCACAGCTTCCCCAGGCATGCCCGTCGACGCCCGCGCGGCCTGGCTGGACGCCGGCCAACTGCGCTGGCCGGGCAAGGCGGCTGATGCCCGGCTGACGATCTACCACAGCGCGGACGCCTGGCCTTCGTACCGGATAGGCGAGCCGCTGACCGGGCGTGGTGTCGAGCGCGTTGCCTTGGCCTTGCGCAGTGGCGCCTTGCCCGAAGCGCAGCAGGAATCCTTCGCCTGGCTCGGCGAAGGCCCGGCGTGGACCGTCCCGGCGAAGGCGTCCGGCCAATACGCCGGATGGCTGGGCGGCGACATGCTGGTGGTTGAGGAAGATGCCCAGGGCCGCGTGCTCGACGCTACCCGCCTCCAACACGCCGCGGCGCTGGACGATCGCTACGCGGCCGCCGAAGGCCTGGCCGACCTGGGCGTGACGGTGACCGACGGCCGCACCCGCTTCCGGGTCTGGGCGCCCACCGCACGCGCGGCCGCGCTGTGCGTGTACCCCGACGCCAAGGGCGACGCAAAATCCCTGCTGCCCCTGCAGCGCGATGCCGCCACCGGCGCGTGGTCGCTTTCGCTGTCGGGCGAACGCGACGGTCAGTACTACACCTACCTGGTGGACGTGTTCGTGCCCGGCACCGGCTGGGTTCGCAATCGCGTTACCGACCCCTACGCCATCAGCCTGTCGGCCGATTCGCGCCGCAGCTACGTCGGCCGCCTGGATGATCCGGCGCTGATGCCCGAAGGCTGGGCGAAGGCGCCGCGCGGCCGCGAGCTGGCGTCGGCCACCGATGCGGTGGTGTACGAACTGCACGTGCGCGACTTCTCGATCGCCGACGCCACGGTGCCGCCGGCACATCGCGGCAAGTACCTGGGTTTCACCGCCTCCGATTCCAACGGCATGCGCCACTTGCGCAGGCTGGCCGACGCCGGCCTGACCGACGTGCACCTGCTGCCGGTGTACGACCTGGCCAGCGTGCCCGAGACCGGCTGCGTCACGCCTGCCGCCCGGTCCGAAGACGGCCCGGAAGCCTGGCAGGCAGCGGTGCAGGCGGTGCGCGACAGCGACTGCTTCAACTGGGGCTACGACCCGCTGCACTACACCGCGCCCGAAGGCAGCTATGCCACCGACGCCAACGACGGCGCCGTTCGCGTGCGCGAGTTCCGGGCCATGGTGATGGCGCTGCATGCCGCGGGGCTGCGCGTGGGCATGGACGTGGTCTACAACCACACCTTCGCTTCGGGCCAGGACGCGCGATCGGTGCTTGACCGCCTGGTGCCCGGCTACTACCACCGGCTCGACGGCCAAGGCGGCGTCACGCGCTCCACCTGCTGCGAGAACACCGCCACCGAACACCGCATGATGGCCAAGCTGATGCGCGATTCGGCGGTGACCTGGGCCCGCGACTACCGCATCGACTCGTTCCGCTTCGACCTGATGGGCCACCAGCCGCGCGCGGTGATGGAACAGCTTCAGGGCGAGGTGGATCGCGCGGCGGGGCGCCGCATCCTGCTGATCGGCGAGGGCTGGAACTTTGGCGAAGTGGCCGATGGCGCCCGGTTCGTGCAGGCCTCGCAGCTGTCGCTGGGCGGCAGCGGCATCGGCACGTTTTCGGACCGGGCGCGCGACGCCGTGCGCGGCGGCGGCTGCTGCGACAGCGCCGGAGCCTTGGCGGCCAGGCAGGGCTGGGCCAACGGGCTGCACTACGCTCCCAATGCCCTGGCCGATGCCAGCCGGGACGACCTGCTGCGCGCCGCCGACCAGGTGCGCGTAGGCCTGGCGGGATCACTGCGCACATTCCCGCTGGTGGACCGGCACGGCCAGCACCGGCGGCTGGCGCAGGTCGACTACGAAGGCCAGCCGGCGGGCTATGCGCAGACGCCGGGGGAAGTGGTGAACTACGTCGAGAACCACGACAACCTCACCCTGTTCGATGCCAACGCGCTCAAGCTGCCCGCAGGCACGCCGTCCAGTGAACGGGCGCGCGTACAGGTGGTGGCGCTGGCCACCGTCGCGCTGAGCCAGGGCGTCGCGTATTTCCATGCTGGCGGTGAGATCCTGCGCAGCAAGTCGCTCGACCGCAACAGCTACAACTCCGGGGACGCCTTCAACCGGCTGGACTGGACGCTGGCCGACAACGGCTTCGGCATCGGCCTGCCGCCCGAGGGTGACAACGGGTCGAGCTGGCCGGTGATGCGCGCCGTCCTGGCCGATGCATCGGTCAAGCCGGGCACCGGGGACATGCGCTTCACCCGCGATGCGTTCCTGGACCTGCTGCGCATCCGCGCGTCCACGTCGCTGCTGCGGCTGCGCGACGCGGACGCGGTGGCCCGCCGGCTGCGCTTCGCCGACACCGGGCCTGGGCAGGCGGGCACCGTGATCGCAGCGCACCTGGACGGTGAAGGCCTGGAAGGCGCCGGCTTTGGCGCGCTGGTGTACGTGATCAACGCCGGCATGGCAGCGGCCACGGTGGCGGTGCCGGAGGCCGTGGGCCGGGCCTTCAAGCTGCACCCCGCGCAGGCCGCCGCCACGGCGGGTGACCCGCGGGCCCGCGAGTCGCGGTTCGCGCGTGAAGAAGGTCGTTTCACGGTGCCGGCGCGCACGGCGGTGGTGTTCGTGGTGGATTGATCCGCGGCGCGGGTCGTGGAAGCATCGGCAGGCGGGCCCCGGGGCCGCGTACAGCCATCAGGAGCGGGACATGGAAGGGCAGGTTCGTGACGTGGTGATCGTGGGGGGCGGCACCGCCGGCTGGATGACGGCGGCGGCGCTGTCGAAAGTGCTGGGGCCGCAGCACCGCATCCGCCTGATCGAGTCCGAGGAAATCGGCACCGTGGGCGTGGGCGAGGCCACCATCCCGATGATCAAGCTGTTCAACCAGGCGCTGGAAATCGACGAAAGCGATTTCATCCGTGAAACCAAGGGTTCGTTCAAGCTCGGCATCGAGTTCGTCAACTGGGGCCGGCTGGGCGACAGCTACCTCCACGGCTTCGGCAAGATCGGCCAGGACCTGGGCGTGATCCCGTTCTACCAGCACTGGCTGAAGCTGCACCAGGCCGGACAGGCCGGTCCACTGGACGACTATTCGATCAACACGGCGGCGGCGCGCGCCAACAAGTTCATGCCGCCGCTGACCGACCGCCCGAACTCGCCGATGGCCGACATCGCCTACGCCTACCACTTCGATGCCAGCCTGTACGCGCGCTACCTGCGCGGCTACGCCGAAGCGCGCGGCGTGCGCCGCACCGAAGGCAAGGTGGCCGAGGTGAAGCAGCGCGCCGAAGACGGTTTCGTGGAAGCGGTGGTGCTCGAGGGCGGTGAGCGCGTGGACGGCCAGCTGTTCGTGGACTGCTCGGGCTTCCGCGGGCTGCTGATCGAACAGGCCCTGCACACCGGCTACCAGGACTGGACCCACTGGCTGCCCTGCGACCGCGCCATGGCCGTGCCCTGCGCCAACGGCGGCCCGCTGACGCCCTACACCCGTTCAACCGCGCGCAGCGCCGGCTGGCAGTGGCGCATCCCGCTGCAGCACCGGGTTGGCAACGGCTATGTCTATTCCAGCCAGTTCATCAGCGACGACGAGGCCGCGTCCACGCTGCTGGCCAACCTCGGGGGCGAGCCGCTGGCGACGCCCAAGCCGCTGCGCTTCACCACCGGCAAGCGCAACAAGTTCTGGAACAAGAACGTGGTGGCGATCGGGCTGGCCAGTGGCTTCATGGAGCCGCTGGAGTCCACCAGCATCCACCTGATCCAGTCCGGCATTGCCCGGCTCACGGCGTTCTTCCCGCACGGTGGCTTCGACCAGGTGGACGTGGACGAGTTCAACGCCCACTCGCATTTCGAATTCGACAAGATCCGCGACTTCCTGATCCTGCACTACCACGCCACCGAACGCAGCGACACGCCGTTCTGGGACTACGTGCGCACCATGTCGATCCCCGATTCGCTCCAGAACAAGATGGAGCTGTTCCGAAGCAACGGCCGCGTGTTCCGCGAGCACACCGAGATGTTCGCCGAACCCAGCTGGGTGCAGGTGATGCACGGCCAGCGCGTGCACCCGCGCGGTTACCACCCGCTGGTGGACAACCTGGGCGACGACAAGCTGCGCGAGCACTGCGACACCGTTCGCGGCGTGATCGCCAACTGCGTGCGCGCCATGCCAACGCACGATGACTTCATCGCCAAGCACTGCGCCAAGCCGAAGGCGGCCTGAGGCCCATGCAGGCGACCCCCCGGGCACCGCTGCTGCGCTTGAACCCGCGGCCGCGGCTGGACCTGGTGGACATCGGCGACGGCCATCGCTGCCTGGTGGCTGACGATGCGCTGCTTGAGCCCGAGGCCTGGGTTGAGCATGCCGCCGCGCATGCGCATGCGTTCTCCGAGCGGCCCAACAATGGCTTCCCCGGGCCCGAGCTGCACCTGCCGGAAACGGCGCTGGCGTCGCTGGACGACTTCTTCGCGCTGCACGCGCGGCGCCTGGTGGGCGCGCGGCGAACCCTGAGGCGCTACGCGCGCTTGTCGATGGCGACGCGTGCGCCCGCGGCGCTGTCGCCCTGGCAGTGGTTCTGCCACACCGACCGCCTGGAAGACGGTCCGGGGCAAGTGGTGGGCGCCAGCGTGCTGTACCTGTTCAAGGACGCGGCGTTGGGCGGCACCGGTTTCTACCGGCCGCGGCGTCCTGCGGCGTACATCGCGGCGCTGGTGAAGTCTTCGGCCACCCTGCCGGCCGACGAGTTTTCGGCGCGCTCGGGTATCAGCCGCGGCTACATGACCGACTCCAACGAATGGTTTGAGCGCGTGGCGGGCGTGCCGGGCCAGTTCAATCGCCTGATCCTGTACCCGGGCCATGTCTTCCACAGCGGGGACATCACTGCGCCGGAAAAACTGTCGGCCGACCCGCGCCGCGGCCGGCTTACGATCAATGGCTTCTTCGTCTGCCGGCGCAGCCTGGCCTGAGCGCTACGGCGCGGGGTCGATTACAAGGGTCACGTCGTCAAGGATCTTCGGATCGGTGGCGGCGCCGCCACCAAACTGGTGGCCGCCGGCTTCGGGCTGCAGCGGGCGGTAGCCGCTGTCGTAGTCCCAGGTGGTGACGTGCACGCGGGCGCCGGCGAGGTCGGGCGGGAAAGCCATGGACGCGGCCGGCAGCGTCACGGTGATCGTTTGGCGTGCGCGGTCCACCGCGACCTGCGGCGCCGGGATCATACCCGCGCCCTCGTGCGTGGCCGAGGCGCCGTCGGCCGAGAAGCCCGCACTGGTCCATCCGCCCAGGCGCCAGCGGTAGTGCCATCGGTGGCCGCCGGGCAGGCTGGCCTGCTGCAGCGGCATTGCCCGCGCGCCGTCGCCGCGGCCGGGCAGGGTGAGGAAGATCGTGAAGTTGACGTGGTCGAAGCCGTTGGGCGGGTTCCACTCGGCGACCACGTTGGCCATGGCCAGCGTCAACCGCAGTGAGCCGCCCGACACTTCGGCCTTCACGGCGCGCAGGTCGCCGGGACGATTTTCGCGCCAGCCGGCGTTGGCCGGGTAGGTGTAGCGGCCCGTGCGACCGGTGTCGTCGCCGGCCGGATCGGTCGTGTCCCCGGCGGGTCGCCAGGCCGGATCAACGCGGAAGCTGCGACCCTCCGACGCCGCGCCCGTCGCCTGCGACCACGCCACGACCCGATGCTGCACGGCTGGATCCACCCATCGTGCGGTGTCGAGCGTCGCCCGCCAGCGACCATCGGTCCCGGGCACCACGCGCTGCGCGGAGTCGAGGGCGCCGTCCACCAGCAGCGCGAACTCGCGCACGCCGTTGGCTTCGCCTGCCAGCGCCAGCGCACCGCGAACGGGTGGGTCGGGC
>QBLY01000014.1 GCA_003241895.1 Lysobacteraceae bacterium | reverse complement strand
GTTAGGCCGTGCAAAAACTCGATCTCGGATTCTCCATTGCTGACGGCGGCTATCCGACCTTGGCTGCGTCGCCGGGATCGGTATCTGTGGCGTTTCGCACCTCGACCGGAGCAGAGGCTTCGTTCAACTTTTTGAGTGTCGCTGCGTTCGCCTGGCAAGAGGGGGATGTCCCGCTCTCGGCGGACGAGCCTTGGAATGGGGCGTGCGAGCTCAAGCACTCGCAGCTTCTCTCGGCGCATCCAAGCGGCGATACGATGCACGGCAGCTCCCTACCGCGGCATCTTCGGTTTCAGTTCTATTCATGGGGCACGCTTGATGTCGTTTGCAGTAGCTACGGCGCGGCGGCCTAACCAAGCATTCAAACCGACCGCTGGGTCGAGCCGATTCGTAAATCATGTTTCCGCGGCCAGCGGCGGCTTAACTTAGGCGTTATGCACCAACATATTGAGGATCATCCAATGCAAAAAATAAAGTCTATCTGTTCGTGTTTGAGACCCTCGCTGATTGGGAGTACGGATACGCCGTTGCCGGAATCAATAATCCGCAGTTTCAGAAAAATGCGAACCGCTACAAGGTTGTTACGGTGGGCGCGACCACCGAGGCAATCAGAACCACTGGTGGTGTCCGCATCATCCCTGACGTAGCCATTGACAATGTATCGCTGTCCGACAGCGCTTTGCTCATCCTGCCTGGTGGCACGGCTTGGGACGAGGGCAAAAACGGTGAGGCGGCGGAATTGGCCGCCAGATTCATAAGCAACAAAATTCCGGTAGCAGCAATTTGCGGAGCAACCGCTGGCTTGGCCAAAGCAGGTCTGCTGGATAAAACAAAGCACACTAGCAATTCTCAAGAATACCTTGCCGCGACTAACTACAAAGGGGCGGCACACTATATTGACGCGCCTGCTGTCCGAGGCGGAGATCTCATTACAGCATCTGCCATGTCGCCAGTCGATTTCGCAAAAGAGATTTTTTCCTGTCTGGACTTGTACAGCGACGAAGTCCTCGATGCATGGTATGGGCTGTTCAAAACGGGTGACGGGAAATATTTCCAGCAACTCATGAAAGCAGTTAGTGCATAACATGGCGTTCGAGAGGGACGCGCCAAAAGCGGCGCGCCCCTCAACTTTACGTTAGGCCCGTGGAGAAAGTTCAATGATCCGTTCCTGTTTGATTCTGGTGCTGGCAGCGCTATTCGCCGGGTGCGCGACTGCCCCTAGGACGACTTCTCTGTGCAGTGTCCCAGGTTGCGTCGAGCCGAAGGTCGAGACTGTGGCGCCTATCGGAGCCAAGCTTGAGTTCTCTCAGTGTGTTCATCGCAACAGCGCGTTGAACACTTACAAGTATGTGAAAGTTGCAGCTGGTTGGAGTTTGGGTTTCTACGAGACTTTTCATTCCGAAGAGTGCGGCACCAGCGAGGGCGCCTAACCAATCATTCAAGCCGACGCCTTCGGCGCGGCTTAATTCAAGGTGTTAGGCCGCACACCTGACCTTCAAGGAGTTACGTGATGAGAGCTACAGTTGCAACTATCCTATTGACGGCGCTCGCGACGGTTGGTTGCAACCAAAAATCCGCTCCGGCGGAATCCTATGACAACTCTGCCACATGGACCGCGCTCAACCAGTCGCAAGAGGAAGGTAACTTTTACGATGGCATGCACCAACGACTAGAGAAACTCGGTTTTGTTTGCACCTCTCAGTCCGAGGCTCTGAATAGATGTGTCAAGCAAGCCATGCACGCCGAGTGCACCTATTCCGAGAAAATTGAGTTCAACAGCACAGGCGTCTCACACTACAAGCTAGATAGGAACTGTGCGGCCTAACAATTCATTCAAGCCGAACCCGCTTCGTAGCTGCGCTCAAATGTGTCGTTGTTCCGTTGATACAACTCCCCGATCAGCAGGTTGCGGGTCGGCCTAATTCAGGTGTTAGGCGGCTCACCGAGACAACCTCCTTGTCGGGGCGAATCCAGAACGGGGCACACGGAAAATGAAGGTAGCCATTAACGGGGCAGGCATCGCAGGCACAGCCTTGGCGTACTGGCTCAGCAACATGGGCCACGAAGTACTGCTCGTCGAGCGAGCTCCGGCGCTGCGCAGCGGTGGCTACATCCTCAACCTATGGGGAGTTGGCTACGACGCAGTGGAAAAGATGGGCCTGCTTCCGGCGCTGCTCGAACTCAGGTACGAGACCGACGAGCTGCGCATGGTCGATAGCGATGGTCGGACGCGTGGCGGTTATCCATCACGAGTCCTACAGAACTTGGCGAACGAGCGCATCGCCACCTTGGCGCGCGGAGACATCGCCGCTGCGATCCACGGCTTGTTGGATGGTCGTGTGGAAACAGTCCTCGGGGACAGCATCGCCACGATCGAGGACGATGGAGTGCGGGCCCACATTGGCTTTGAACACGGGCCGCACCGGGAGGTCGACCTTGTCATCGGGGCTGACGGGTTGCACTCGAAGATCCGCCAAATCGCGTTCGGCACGGAGAAACAGTTCGAGCATCCGATGGGTTGTCATGTCGCCTCGTTTGAGGTGGCCGGCTATCGGCCGCGTGACGAAGACTTATATGTGGCCCACACGGCACCGGGAAGATACGTCGCTCGGTTCCCGGTACGCGATGACAAAACCCTTTTCTTTATGCTTCTCAGGGATGAATATCTTCCTGACTCACTTCCGGCCAGCGAGTCGGGGCGCAAAGCGGCACTAAAGGACGCATTCTCCAGCATGGGTTGGGAATGCCCTGCAATATTGTCAGCCTTAGACCACGTAGACGGCGTCTACTTCGACAGTATCAGTCAGATCCGAATGGAGGGATGGACGAAAGGCAGGGTCGCGCTGATCGGCGATGCGGCTGCATGTCCGTCACTTATAGCGGGAGAGGGCGCAGGCTTGGCACTTGCTGAAGCTTATGTGCTGGCCGGAGAGATCCATACGCACGGGGCCGATCTCGACTCAGCACTCAAGCAGTACGAGAAGCGCATCAAGCCGTACGCCGCACGCAAACAGAGGTACGCGGAGAGCCTCGTCCCGTCGTTCGTGCCGAAGACAGCGCTTGGGGTAAGAGCCCGGGACTTTGCAACCCTCTTGATGCGGCTCCCAATGTTCCCCCGGCTCCTAATGGGCCGATACTTTCGCGATGCAATGGAGCTGCCAGAATACGGGATCGCCCACCAGGAAACGCAGACGCCGCCTAACAATTCATTCAAGCCGAAACCGCTTCGCGGTTCGGCTTAATTCAGGTGTTAGATTTAACTGGAGGATTGTCGTGACCGAAACAGAAACACCCCGTGGACCAACGTTCAGCATCTTACGTTTTGTGGTCTTTGCCGGTATAGCTTCCCTTATCTATCGCATGGCAGGTGGCGCCGATAGTCACCCCGCGTTGCTGTTCGGCGTCGGCATGCTTTTCATGGCTGTATTTGCAGCAGTCTTTGACCCACTTAGCCCCACAAGTGCCACGTTCAAACCCAGTCATCCACTAGAGTGGGCTGCTCTGGCCTCGGCCTTGCTTGGTATGGGCTGTATCGCTGCAAGTCTCGTGGCACAAATCGGGTGAAACCTAACAATTAGTTCAAGCCGAAGCCGCTTCGCGGCTCGGCTTAATTCAGGCGTTAGCTGCTCACTGGAGATCATCATGTATCGATTGTTTATTCTCATGGCCATTGGTGTAGCGCTTATAAACGCTTGCTCATCCGACAACGCTGGCCAACAGGCGCCTGTTGAGGTGGCAAAGATCTCAGCGCCGTCACACCCTTCGGGAGAGCGCCTCGCTTATATCGTCGGCTGCGTCAACTGCCATCACCAAACCCCCAAGGAGATAATGAACGCACCTCCTCTTATGGTCGTGCAGAGCTACTCCCTCCCAGAGTTCAAGAAGCTCCTTGAAACCGGCGCTACCCGTGATGGCCGCGACATGTACGCGCAGGGAAGCATCATGGGAATCGTTGCTCGGGAACAGCTCTCCCATCTCACGGATGATGAAATAACAGCAGTTCACGAGTTCCTCCAGAAGGGCTGGACCATTGAACGTGCGGCCCTTGAGGAAGCCAAGATTGCAACGTTCCCGCCACCGACGTTCCTGAAGCAGTGATGTTCAGCATCGCTGGGGACGCAGCTAACAATTCATTTAAGCCGAGCCCGCTTCGCGGGTCGGCTTAATTCAGGTGTTAGGCCGCTGACGGAGATCCACGCATGCCGAACCTTCGTTTCGCCCAAAGCGCTGACATTCCGGCGCTTCGTGACCTCATAGCTCGCTCTGGGCGGGAGCTAAGCGTTGGCTATTACTCACCGCCTCAGGCAGATTCGATTACTCGCTACGTGTTCGGCGTAGACACACAACTGATCGATGATCAGACCTATTTCGCAATCGAGGACAAGGATCGAATTGTTGCCTGCGGCGGCTGGAGCAAGCGCCGCACGCTTTTTGGCGGAGACCAGGCTAAGAGCGGCCCGGACCCGCTACTCGACCCGGGCACGGAGTCAGCGCGCATTCGCGCATTCTTTGTGGATCCCTCCATGGCCCGACGTGGCTTGGGCCGCCAACTCATAAGGGCTTGCGTAACCGCTGCAAAGCAGGCCGGCTTTAGCTCGCTCGAGTTGGTTTCAACTATGCCTGGGGAACCACTGTATCTTGCGTCCGGATTCGCAATCCTTGAGCGTTTCGAGTTGGCCCTTCCGGATGGCGTGCAGACTCCCGTCTCTCGTATGAAAATGGCAATATGACAATCATGCGCATGCCAAGGCAGCCGCCTAACAAGTCATTCAAGCCGAAGCCGCTTCGCGGCTCGGCTTAATTTGGTAGTTGAGCGATATACAAGCATCGCTTAGCGAATGATGCTGCCGCCTATTTCACGCGTTAGGCGTTCATCCGCCTTCATGAGTTCGGCCACTTCAGTAGCCGTTGCCGTTGTTGGACTCCGGGAGTTGCGAGCGGAAGTTCTTGCCGCCCGCGCACCGAGCATCGGGTCAGGCTCGGTCCAGGGCACCGGATCGGCCGCGCACTTTCAGGCATCAGGGCGGCGGGCTATCGAAGGCAGCCGCTAGGGTTTCGCAGGCGCAGGCCCGACCTCATCGCTACGGACTTGCAGTTCTTCGCATCTAATCGTAGCGTTCACGCCTAACGAAGTATTCAAGCCGACCGTCAGGTCGAGCCCATTTCAGAATTATGCCTCCGCGGCCGGTGGCTGCTTGACTTCGGTGCTAGCCCCCTTTGGATCACGACAACTATGCGCCATCTGGTATCAGCAATGCTTCTGGTTGCAGGCGTAATCCACTTGCTGCCGCTTTCGGGCGTGCTGGGAGGTGAGCGGCTTGCCAGCCTCTATGGTTTGTCCTTCGGCGATTCCAATCTCAACATTCTCATGCGCCACAGAGCCGTTCTATTCGGCCTTCTCGGACTATTCTTGTGCTTTGCCGCGTTTCGGCCTCAGCTCCAGAACGTCGCGTTCATCGCCGGCTTCGTTAGCGTCACTTCATTCCTATGGCTTGCTTGGTTAGTCGGCGGCTACAACGCCCAGCTTGCTAATGTTGTTATTGCAGACGTGATCGCGCTCGTTTGCTTGGTCATCGGTGCCGCGGCACTTGTCTACATCCGCAGCAGGGGATAACGATTCATTCAAACCGAACGCGTTTCGCATGTCGGCCTGATTCAGGCGTCAGCTGCAACAGGAGAATTACGTGAAAGCCAAATATTTACAACGCATTCTAGCCCTCATCTTCATTGGTCTCGGCGCTTGGTGCCTGCTGTTTCCGGCCGTCGTTGAGTCATTTGTCATGCGGCCCGCCTACTACGTCGGGAATAGCACGAGCGAACTGTTTGTTGCTTGCTTCGGGGCCCAGGCTATCCTGGTGGGAACAGTTATCTACACGTCGCGCTTCTTGCCCAGCACTTTCCTCATTTTCGGCATAGTCGCGTCTGTTCCTTTCTTTGGTTTCAACTACTACTTCTACTTTGTCCGTGGCATGTTCACCGACTGGATGGTCCTGGATTTCGTGGGAAATGTCGGCATCTTCGCCTGCGGTCTGTGGGGGTACCGCTTGAGCCTCAGGGAGGCCGCAGCTGACAATTCATTCAAGCCGAACCGGTGATTCCTCCGGTTCAGTGCACACCCTGACCTGAATTCAGCAGTGTCCCATGCCAAAGCCAGGTACCCGCGCGACGTATCGATACAGCGAGTCATTCAAAGCCACCGCCGTGCGCCTGAGCCAACGTCCCGGCGTCGCGGTGGGCGACGTTGCCGAGTCGCTCTATATCCATCCCTACGAGTTGTGTCGGTGGCGCAGGCCAGCGCGCGAGGGCCAGATCGCGACCGAGGGAGTGGATGTCGACCCGGCGGTGACCGCCGAACTGCTCGAAGAGCGATATCTTCGCCTTCATCGAGCACCATCAGGAAGCGAGTCTCGTGAGAACGATGTGCCGCCTTCATGGCGTCAGCACTGCCGGGTACTACGCCTGGCTGCAGCGGCCCGCCAGCCAGTGTTCACTGGGCTACGCCCAGCTGATCAAGAAGATTCGAGCGGTGCACGACGACAGCCTTCAAACCTACGGCAGCCCCCGGGTGCACGCGGCGCCGCACCGGCAGGGCGAGCCGAGGCTGGCCTCGGGCAGTCCGCGAACTGGCCGCGCCGCATGAACGACAATGCCCCTACGGAGTCATGGAACAAGTCGATGAAGTCGGACATCTACCACCGCCGCAAGTACGACTTCGGCCACGCGCTGAGGAAGGCGGCCGCTAGCTGATTCAATTTCTACTATCACCAGCGGCTGCATTCGCCGCTGGGATATCGTTGATCGGTCGAGTTCGAACAATGCAGCCGACTCGGTGGTGTCCACGGTTGTATAGAAACTCGCACCAGTTTCGCGGGACGGGCTAGCTCGGGCGTTGGGCCCTTTGGTTGACGTGATCACATGCTGGTAAGAGCGGGAGCAAGCTATGTCCGACGAAGTAACGATGATTCGCCTATACGTGATGAAAGGCGTGTACCTGCTGAATGTTGTCGTGCTCGGCCTTGGTATCTGGCCGACAATTCTTCACCACGAGGGTACATGGCGTCCTGCGGAAAGTGCGGCATACGGCGTTTGGGCCGCGCTGTCGCTTTTTGAGCGGACTGGGGCTCCGCTATCCAATGCAGATGTTGCCATTGCTTCTGTTCCAGTTTGGCTACAAGGTGATCTGGCTGATAGCTATTGCGTTACCGCAGTGGGATGCGTTCAAGTCAACAGAGCTGGCCCAAGCCATGCTCATCGGAGTGATCGTGGACGTTATCGCCATTCCATGGCTCTATGTGTTCAGGAACTATGCGCTCCAGCGCGGCGAGAGATGGACGCGCAAGGCCTGACTACATGGCGAAGCAGAGCTTGTCTTCCGTAAAGCACAGAATCCGCGGAGAGAGGTAGGACAGACGGGAATAGTGTCCTGGTGATCGGCGTGCTACCAACACTCATGGATTTCCCTGACCCAGGCAACGCGGCTTACCCTGGCATGGACGCGGCGAAGATATTGGCCCGCCTCACAGCCTCTGAAGACAGCTTGACTGACCGCGGCTACGACGTGCAAACGTGCTTGGCCGATCTTGGCGAAAAAAGCTGAGGCGGCTGTTCGAGGCCAACTGGAGCGCAAACGGTTTGACTGCATCGTGATCGGGGCGGGCATACGAACGATCGCGGGAAACTTCCTGTTGTTCGAGAAGTCGATGAGTGTCGTGCACGCGCACGCTCCCCAAGCCAAGCTTTGCTTCAACACCGGACCGACTGATACAGTTGACGCAGTGCAGCGCTGGTTCTGAAGTGCGAGACGATGTTGTGCTTTTGAGAGGAAGAGCTGCCTAACCGTTCGTGGCTGCGGACTGGCTGGCAGCCGCTGAATTCAAACTTCAGGGCCCTTGGGAGAGTTTGATGATCCGTTTCTTTTTGGTGTTTGTACTAACGGTGATGTCCGCCGGATGCGCAACCACCCCGTTGTCATCATCGCTGTGTACGACTCTGGGCTGTATTGAGCCGGATGCCGGGAGCGAAGCGCCCATTGGAGCAGGGCTGGAGTTTTCCCAGTGCAATTCCCGGAATAGCGCTATGGATACCTACAAGTACGTGAGAGTTGAATCGGGTTGGAACTTGGTCTTTTATGAGACTGCGCTTTCGGCAAAGTGCGGGACCGGGAACGGAGCCTGACCCATCATTCAAACCGACGTGTTCGGCGTGGCTTGGCCTAAGGCGCCAGGCGCCGCACCCGAATCAACTGCTAGACGACCAGCAGCTTGGCTTGAACCTGCAGTTCGCAGCTGTCGCGCCAGCAGCATTTCCTGCGCCAGGTCTGGCCCAGGACGCCGTTGCGACGGATGGTGATTCTTCTTGGGAACAGTTGTGTAAGTGTCCTTGAGCATCAGGATCATCCTGGTCAGAAGACCCATCGGCACCATCATCGCTTCCTCGACCGGTATAGAACCATGCGCACGCTCAAGGCTGGTTTGGTGTACTTCCTGCTGGTTTTCGCGGTTGGCTTTGCACTGGGCGCCGTTCGCGTGCCATTCGTTGTTCCGCGGCTGGGCGTACGCTGGGCTGAGCTTCTCGAGATGCCGTTCATGCTGTTGGCAAGTCTCCTGGCAGCCCGGTTCTGTGTCCGTCGGTATGGACCGTTCCCTGCAGTACGACGGCTCGTGTTGGGTATGCTTTCGCTCGCGCTTTTGGTCACAGCGGAACTGGGCCTCATCGTGGCGCTCGGCCAGGGGATCAGCGGGTACATCGCCGGGCGTGACCCGATTTCGGGTGCTGCCTACGTGATTTCACTGGCCGTCTTTGCAGCCTTGCCGCTGTGGGTAGGGCGGAGCCAGCGGTCCAACCCGTCGTCCACGCCAACGCTTTGGTAGCGTGCAGATTCGAGGCACTAAACCGTGCAACCGTTCTGCCATCAATGGGAGACTGTTGTGAGCGATAGTTTGGATGCCGTATAACGCGATTATCGGACGCCTGCGGAGGGCAATGGTCCGGGTTTCCGCAGTCGGCGAAGTGCAGCGCAAGGCTACAGGCAATCACACAGGGGGCGTCATGCAATACAGCAATGGAATGATTACCGGTGAGTTCTTCGTCGGCTGGGGCACGCTGTCGCTCATCAACGCGGGCCTGGCCCAGGCCAAGGGTCGAGGTGGCCTGAATTGGTGGCTTTTGTCGCTGTTGCTTGGACCCGTGGCAACGCTGTTGATTGTTGCGATGGATCCGCTCGTCCGCAAGGGCGCCTAGTCCGTCCTTCAGGCCGACGTCCTTTGCGCCAGCCGACCCAAGGCGTTGGCGCCGGTACCGTGCTGCGAATTCACCTGCGCGCTGCCGTGGTCATGGCCGCGTTCCGCCTCCCTGCAGCTTAACGCGTAGCCATCAAGTTTCTGCGAGACGCCATGTCCGACAATGTCATTCTTAGCATCTTCAAGGGCCTGATTTCCAATTCCGGTGCTGCGTTTTTCGGCGCTTTGGGCGGGGCGGTAACGGCTTTGCTCGCATCGATTATTCTTGGCATCTCCAATCAAGCATTGATGGTCGTTGTCTTCGTGTTCTTCATGCTTGGCGGCGCGCTCATGAAGGTATTTCCCCACGGTATCGACGGGGAAGACTAGGGCGCTGACGCGACTTTTCGGCGCGATCCTTGAAGCTGGGATACACCATCATCTACGTTCCAGACGTTGAGTCGTCCCTGCGATTCTTTGTCCAGGCGTTCGGACTCGAGCGGAAGTTCCTGCACGAGTCCAGCGACTCCGAGCGGCCGTTCGGGATGGAGATTGCACTTGTTATGTACGCCTTTGGCCGGTTGAGCACCTCGTAGCAGTTCGGACTATCGATTCCACGGAGGTCACATGAAGTCGAAACTCCTGGCCCAGGTATTTCTGGCTTTCGTGTTGGCGTTCCTTGCCCTTGGCATCGAGTATTGGCCAATTCCGTATTCGAAGGCATCGCTTCCGAACTCGCTTTACGGGGCTGGACTGGCTTTCGTCTTCGCGGTTGCGGTAGCGCTCCGCTTTTTTTCCAAAGCGACGTTCTTCCAGACACTGGGCGCGATCGGCCTTGCGGCTCCAGCGATGGTAATGGCTCGCGTGGCGGTTGAGACGTCCCGTGACCCGACGTCGCACAATTTGTGGCCGTTGGAAATCATCATCGCGATGGGCGTTGGTTTCAGCGTGGCTTTTGCCGGAGCGCTCTTGGGCGGGCTGCTCACAAGGCTGTTCAAACCATCTGCCGCACCCGGCATCGATGGCTGAGGCGTCGTCCAAGCCAAGGCTACGTCGTGGTTCGGTCCTGGCCTGATGATCGTGGGCGAGTCCAGCGTGGAAGTTACCTATGACATTCAAGTTGCCGCCTGGCTGGGCGCCCGCCGAGCCCACGGCATACCGGGCCCGATTGCGTCCAAAGCGCCATGGGACCATATTGACGGCATGGCACTCCGGTTTGGGCAGCATCGAACCTGAGTGGTTATCTTGGAGCCGGTACATCGGCAAATCGGGAGAGCACGGGTGAAAGCAACCTGGAACGGAGCCATCTTGGCCGAATCCGACGACACCGTCGTCGTCGAGAACAATCACTATTTTCCAATTGATTCCATCAACAAGGATTATTTCGCGGAAAGCTCGCACACCTCGCGTTGCCCCTGGAAGGGGACGGCCAGCTACTACTCGATTGAAGTTGGCGGCAAGCGAAACGAGAATGCGGCCTGGTATTACCCGGAGCCGCTGAAGGCCGCTGAGGAAATCCGAGGCCGGGTGGCTTTCTGGAAGGGCGTAGTAGTCGGGTGATGCCGCCGGCGCACCCCACCGCCATGGAGCCACGCGCATGAGTAGACGCCTGATCAGGAACGGACTGGTTGCGGCAGGCATCATGAACATCAGCGGCGTGCTGGTGTTCTCGCGCGGCTTCACCAACGCCGCGATCAACAGCGCAGACCCCGTGGTGATGTCGAACTTCGGGCTGCTGATGATCGTGGTTTGGGGATTGGCCTACCTGGGCGCCGCGACCGTGAGCGCCAGCATCAAATGGCTGGCCGCCGCGTTTGCGCTGGAGAAGCTGGTCTATGTCGTCGTCTGGGTGTCGTGGCTGTCAAGCAACAGCCTGGCGCGGCTTTATGCCGAGGATGCGTTCGCAGGCATTTTCTACAGCATCTATGGCCTGAATGACTTTGTTTTCATGGTGTTCTTTGCTTGGGTGTTCTTCCAGCGTCATCCGCGCAGGTAAACGCTGGGTGGCCAAAGCAGCGGAGGTGTGCGATGGGTTCCGGTGAACGGATCTTCGTGGGGGTGTTTGGAGCGTTCCTGCTGGGCGTTGGAACCTACGTCCTGTTTTTCGGGGTGGTGCCGGCCTTTTGGAAGTACCTTGCCGGCGCGGTGCTTGCCACATTGGGAGCCAATGCCGTCCTGGGCGCCTTCACGGGCAAGCGGCCCTGGATTTCCAAGATCGGGCCGCTGCCTTAGCGGGTGGCGTTCAGACGGGTCGCCGCCGGGTGGTGACGTCGCCGGCGCCTGAGGATCAGCATGGGCAAAGCAGGCATCAGCTCACTTGCGTCCCCCGCGTGGCTGCTGCGCGGGATCAGCGCCATTCCCGGCGAACTCAGGCTCAGCCGGTCGGTGCTGACCTTCACCGCCCATGGCTCGGGAACCGCTTGGGCGTGGCAGCTTCGCAAGCTCGAGCGCAGCACGGGGCGGCCAGGCTTGGCGCAAGCGCTGGGAAGCGACGAGCGATGGGTCGTTCTCAGTGAAGCGCTGGACGCCATCCGCGTCAGCAGCCCCTGGTACTACTTCGCGGGCGGAATCATCATCCAAATCGGGCCGCACGACTACCGGATCAGTTTCGGCAAGCCTGCGCGGTCATCCGGCGATGACGACGGACTGGACGCGGTGTCGGACATGCGTCGCCTGGGCAAACAGTGGATGCTGGCTCTCGGGGTGGCCTAGGCTTGAACCGCCGCGCCGTCGTCAAAGACCGTATCGCCGGCTACGGCGTTCGCCAGGGCAGGGCGCCCAGGTCCACGTTGCCGCCGGAAAGTATCAGGCCAACGCGCTTCCCGGCGAAGTGGCCGGGGTAGCGCAGCACGGCAGCCAGCACGGTGGCGCACGACGGCTCGATGATCACCTTCAGGCGCTCCCAGGCCAGCCGCATCGCCGCCAGCGTTTCATCGTCCGACACCAGCAATACCTGCACGCGATGGGCCTGCATCAGCGCCAGGTTGATGGCGCCGATGGTGCCGCGCAGGCCATCGCAGACCGTGTTGGGGACGATGTCGGTGACCCGGCGCTGTTGGCGCAGCGACTCGAAGGCGTCGGCCGCGCCTTCGGGCTCCGCGCCGAATACGGTGATGCCGGTGTCGCGGCCACTCGCCGCCAGCGCCGTGCCGCAGACCAGACCGCCGCCGCCGACGGGCGTCATCACGATATCGAGTCGACCGGCCTCGGCCATCAGCTCCAGCGCCGCCGTGCCCTGGCCGGCAATCACGTACGGGTCCATGAACGGATGCACCAGGCTGGCGCCGGTCTGCTGCTGCACCTGGGCCGCCATGGCCTCGCGCGCGGCCATGGTGGGCGCGCAGCGGTGCAGCACGGCTCCGTAGGCTTCGATGGCCGCCAGCTTGCTGGCCACCGCGCCCTCGGGCACCACCACGTGGGCAGGAATGCCGCGGCCGCGCGCCGCCAGCGCCAGCGCCGCGCCGTGGTTGCCGGACGAATGGGTGACCACGCCGCGCGCGGCCACCGCCGCGTCCAGCGCCCAGACCGCATTGCAGGCGCCCCGGAACTTGAAGGCGCCGCTGCGCTGGAAATTCTCGCACTTGAAGAAAAGCTCGGCGCCGGTCAGCTCGTCCAGCGACGCCGATCGCAGCACGGGCGTGCCGTGCGCGTGCGGGGCGATCCGCGCGGCGGCGGCCAGCACATCGGCGTGAGTCAAGAGGCCGTCGGTCATGTCGGGTCCGTGCAGGGGTGCGTGCTAGCCTAACAAAGACGCAAACCCCCACGGAATTCCCCCCAAATGAGCGCTCCCCGCACGGATGGCTTCGTCCATCTGGTCGACTACACTCCGCCCGCCTGGCGCATCGTGCATGCCGACCTGGCTTTTGATCTCGGCCCCGACGCCACCCAGGTGACCGCGCGGCTGCAGCTGCAGCCCGACCCGACCCAGCCCGGCGCGCCGCTGGTGCTGGACGGTGAAGGCCTGGCGCTGCTGTCGATTTCGCTGGACGGCGTGGCGCTGGACGCCGGCCGCTACCAGCACGACGAACGCGAGCTGCGCATCCACGGCGTGCACGCCGCCTGCGTGCTGGAAACCGTGGTGCGCATCCACCCGGCCACCAACACCCGGCTGGAAGGCCTGTACACCAGCGGCGACCTGCTGCTGACCCAGTGCGAAGCCGAAGGCTTCCGCCGCATCACCTTCTTCACCGACCGGCCGGACGTGATGCCGCGCTGGCGCATCGTGCTGCGTGCGCCGCGCGCCGCCTACCCGGTGCTGTTGGCCAACGGCAACCCGGTGTCCGCCCGCGCGCTTGAAGACGGCCGTCACGAAGCCACCTGGGAAAACCCGCACCCCACGCCGGCCTACCTGTTTGCGATCGCCGCCGGCGCCTTGGACAAGGTGACGCGCACCGTCACCACGATGGAAGGCCGCCAGGTGGAGCTCAACGTCTGGGCCGACCCGGCCGACGTGTCGCGCTGCGATTATGCGCTGGGCGCCGTGGAGCGCTCGCTGCGCTGGGACGAACAGCGCTTTGGCCGCGCCTACGACCTGGACGTGTTCAATGTGGTGGCCGCGCAGTACTTCACCATGGGTGCGATGGAAAACAAGGGCCTGAACATCTTCAACGCCCGCTACGTGCTGGCCGACGAGGCCACGGCCACCGACGCCGATTTCATGGGCATCGAATCGGTGGTGGCGCACGAGTACCTGCACAACTGGTCGGGCAACCGGGTGACGCTGCGCGACTGGTTCCAACTGTCGCTCAAGGAAGGCCTGACGGTGTTCCGTGATTCGGAGTTCAGCGCCGACCTGCATTCGCGCGCACTCCAGCGCATCGAGTCGGTGCGGGTGCTGCGCGGCCGGCAGTTCGCCGAGGACGGCGGCGCATTGGCGCACGCGGTGCGGCCGGACCGATATCGCGAGATCAGCAACTTCTACACCCTCACCATCTACGAGAAGGGCGCCGAAGTGGTGCGCCTGCTGCACACGCTGCTGGGCAGCGACGTGTTCCGCGCCGGCATGGACCGCTATTTCGCCGACAACGACGGCCGCGCCGCCACGCTGGAGGATTTCCTGGCCGCGCATGCCGGCGGCAGCGGCCGCGACCTGGGCCAGTTCGCGCGCTGGTACGCACAGGCCGGCACGCCCGAGCTGCACATCGCGGAAGCCTTCGATGCCTCCCGCGGCGAGTACACGCTCACCGTGGACCAGCACCTGCCGCCGACGCCGGGCCAGCCCGAAAAACAGCCGCTGCTGATTCCGCTGCGGCTGGCGCTCTACGACGCCGACGGTGCGGCCATCACCGCCGCGCCGGCGTGCGACGCGGCGGTAGGCGAGGGCCGGGTGGAGCTGGTGGCGGCGCGGCACGTGCTGCGTTGGACCGGCCTGTCGGCCAAGCCGCTGCCCGCCTTCAACCACGGCTTCGCCGCGCCGGTGAAGATCGCCTTCAACTACAGCGCCAGCGACCTGGCGCGCCTGGCCGGGCTGGAGCGCGATCCGTTCCTGCGCTGGGACCTGCTGCAGCAGCTGGCCACCGGCGCGCTGCTGCGCACGCTCGATGAGGACGCGGCCGCGGGCGCCCTCAGCGACGCCTTGGCCGACCTGCTGGAAGACGAGGCCGCCGACCCCGCGTTCGTGGCCGAATGCCTGGCGCTGCCCGACTTCGACACGCTGGCCGAATCGGTGGCGGTGGTGGACGTGGACGCGCTGATCGGCGCCCGCGAATCGCTGCTCGATCGCTTGGCCGAAGACCAGGTCGAACGCCTGCAGCTGCGCTACGAGTCCCTGGCCGAGGCCGCCGGTCGCGGCCTGTCGGGCGAGGCGATGGCGGCGCGCGCGCTGCGCAATGCCTGTCTGTCCTGGCTGACGCGACTGGACCCGATGGCCGCGCTGGCGCAGGCGCAGTTCGACGGCGCGCGCGACATGACCGAGCGTCTGGGCGCGCTGCGCTGCCTGGTGCATTTCGACGCCCCGGGCGCCGAGCCGGCGCTGCAGGCCTTCCGCACGCGCTTCGCCGACGACCCGCTGGTTACCGACAAATGGCTCAGCCTGGTGGCCACGCGCCCGCATCCGGACACGGTGGACGCCGTGGTCGGGCTGCTGTCTTCGCCGTGGTGGAACGTGACCAACCCCAACCGCGTGCGTGCGGTGCTGGGGGTGTTCGCGCGCGGCAACCCGCTGGGCCTGCATCGCCGCGACGGCCGCGGCTACCGCCTGGTCGCTGAACAGATCGCCCTGTTGGACGCCATCAACCCGCAGGTGGCTTCGCGCCTGCTGGGCGCGTTCGAAAGCTGGCGCCGCCTGTCCGAACCGCAGTGCACGAATGCGCGTGCGGCGCTGGCGTCACTGGACGGGCAGCTGGTTTCGCCGGACTGTCGCGATCTGCTGCAGCGGCTGCTGGAAGCCTGATTGGGTCAGCGCCTGCCCATCAGGCTGGTGACCGCCGAGCCCAGCACCACCAGCCCGGCGCCCACGTAGCCCAGCGTAGTGACCTGTTCGGAGGCGATGCTGGCGGGCCAGATGGCGTGCACGCCCGCCACGGTGCCCAGGCAAAGCAGCGGCGTGATGGCCAGGATGGCCGACACGCGCGAGGCCTCCCAGTGCGCCAGCGCTTCGGCGAAGGCGCCGTAGGCCACCAGCGTGTTCAGCGCGCAATACATCAGCAGGCCCCAATGCAGGCCGTCGAGCTTGAGCAGGGACGACGGCGAAGCCAGCGGCAGCAGCGCCACGCTGGCCACGGCATAGATGAACAGCAGGATGGCCGGTGACGACAGCCGCATCAGCAGCTGTTTTTGCAGCAGCGCATAGGTGGCCCACACCACCGCCGCGAAAATCACCAGCGCCGAACCGGCCAGGTAGCCCGGGGCGCCGATGTCGAGCTGGTCGCGGAAGAACAGCGCCAGCCCGCCGGTGATCACCGCCAGGCCCGCCCACTGCCAGCCGTTGAAGCGCTCGCGGAACACGAAGATGCCGCCCAGCGCCATCAGCAGCGGCGCCAGCTGGATCAGCAGCTGGGCGTTGGCGGGCGAGGTCTGCTGCACGCCCAACAGGTAGAAGATGTAGTTGCCGATCAGGCACAGCGCGGCCGCCAGCAGCAGCCACCAGCGTTTGCGGTCCAGCGTAGCGAACCCGCCCAGGCCCCCGCGCGCCGCCAGCCAGGCCAGCATCACGCCCGTGGCCAGCACGAAGCGGAACCAGGTGAGGGTGTACGGGTCGACCTGTTCGAGGGTGATCTTCAGCGCCACCGGCAGGGTGGCCCAGCAGGCCGCGGTGACCAGGGCCAGCAGCAGGCCCAACTTCCAGCGTCCCGAGGCTTGGTGCAGCGACATGGATGAACCCGGGGCGGCGATGTGGAGGGCGCGAACAGTAGCACGCAGGCTGATCACGGCGAGGTTAAGCACGGATTCACGGCCTCGCCCCGAAACTTGACCTGTCCAATGGGGGGTCGTCCATGTCGCGCCGAATTGTCCTGCTTGTTTCTTTGCTGCTGCTTGGCGTGTCGGGCTGCGTGACCATGAACGATGGTTACTACCGCGAGGGCTACTACAGCGACGGCGGTTACTACTATCCGGCCGAAGACGGCTACGGCGACTACTACCAGGGTCCCGAGGAAGTCGACTACCGCTATTACGACAACTATTCCTACGCGCCGTTCTGGAGCCTGGACCGCTACGCCTGCGGCCCCTATCACAGCTGCTCGCCCTACTGGAACAGCTACTACGGCCGTCCCTATTCGGGCTGGAGCCTGTCGTTCGGCAGCCAGTGGAGCTACGGCAGCTGGGGCTGGTACGGCCGGAACTGGTCGCCGTGGTACGACAACCACGACTACTGGCGCCACTCGCGCCAGCCGCGTCATCCGCGTGACCCCGGCCGTGACGACAACCACCCGCCCCGCGTGGTGCCGTGACGACAACCACCCGCCCCGCGTGGTGACGCCGGGCGAGCCGGGTGGCGCCGGCCTGCCGCCCCGCCGCGACTACGACGGCGGTCCGCGTCCTGGGATGCGCGAGCCGGGCGTGATTGACGACAACGGCGGCGAAGGCTGGGGTTCGCGCCAGCGTCCGCGCCCGGGTATTGAAGACAGCACCGACCCAGGCCGCTGGATCCAGGGCGAAGGCTATGTGCGACCGCTGCCCAGTGCGCAGGTGCGCGACCCCAAGACGGCGCCCCCCACCGATTCGCTCACCCCGCCCAGCAACGACCCGATGCCCGAGCCCGCCGCCGATGTGCGCAGTCCGAGCCCGGACTATCGCGACTATCGCGAGTCGTCGCGCCAGCCGCCGCGCTACGAGCGTCCGCAGCCGCGGGAAACGCCGCGCTTCGAGCGCCCGGAGCCGCGCGAGACGCCGCGCTTCGAGCGCCCGGAGCCGCGCGAGATGCCGCGCTACGAGCAGCCGGAGCCGCGCGAGATGCCGCGCTACGAGCGCCCGGAGCCGCGCGAAACACCGCGCTATGAAAGCCCCGAGCCGCGCGAACCCCCCCGTTACGAGCGCCCCGAACCGCAGGAAGCACCGCGCTACGAGCGTCCCGAGCCGCCCGAAGTGCGCGCTCCGTCACAGAACCAAGATGCGGAACGCGAGGAATAGGCTTCCCACCGTTGCTTCACCCGCGCAGGCGGTCCATTCTTTGACCGCCGACTGACCCAAAGCGTCGCTATGTGACGCTTGAGCATGCCCCCGCATTGCTTGTTCGGCGCCCGGCACCAGGTCCCCCGGATACCCCCTGTTCCCAAAGACCCGCCGGGCGCCGACTTTTAATCCTGCCGCGACAGCGCGGCCCCGAAAAAAAGACAAAAAAAGGGTCGGGAACTCCCCCCCGGGAGTTCCCGACCCTGGCGTCCCTACCGCGCGCCTGACCAGCCCCTGTTCAGTCTGGTCAACGCCCCCCGGCGTCGGCCGCGGTAGGTGCCGTTTGCTCAAAGCAGGAACCGTGCCAAGCTCAGGCCGCACGCACAGGAGCCCTGCGGCGCGGGATAATCCGCCCGCACCGCGGCCACAGCAGGAAACAGCGAATGGTGAGCTACGACGTCATCGTGATCGGCGGTGGCCATGCCGGTACCGAAGCCGCGCTGGCCGCCGCGCGCGCCGGTGCGCGCACGCTGCTGCTTACCCACAGCATCGAAACCATCGGCCAGATGAGCTGCAACCCGGCCATCGGCGGCATCGGCAAGGGACACCTGGTGCGCGAGATCGACGCGCTGGGCGGCGCGATGGCCCAAGCCGCCGACCGCGCCGGCATCCAGTGGCGCACGCTCAACGCCAGCAAGGGCCCGGCGGTGCGCGCCACGCGCGCCCAGGCCGACCGCGTGCTCTACAAGTCGGCGATCCGCGCGATGGTGGAAAACCAGCCCGGTCTGTCCCTGTTCCAGCAGGCGGTGGACGACCTGGTGATCGAGGGCGACCGCGTCACGGGCGTCATTACCCAGAGCGGCCTCACGTTCCGCGCCGGCGCCGTGGTGCTGACGGCCGGTACCTTCCTGGCTGGCCGCATCCACGTGGGCCTGGTGAACTATCCCGGCGGCCGCGCCGGCGACCCGCCCGCCACCACGCTGGCGCAGCGCCTGCGCGAACGCCCCTTCGCCATCGGCCGGCTCAAGACCGGTACGCCGCCGCGCATCGACGGCCGCAGTATTGATTACGCGGGCCTGGTGGAACAGGCGGGCGACACGCCGGTACCGGTGTTTTCGTTCCTGGGCAGCGCCGCCGACCATCCGCGCCAGGTGTCGTGCTGGATCACCCACACCAGCGAGCGCACGCACGACATCATCCGCGGCGGGTTGGACCGCTCGCCGATGTATTCGGGCGTGATCGAGGGCGTCGGCCCGCGCTATTGCCCCAGCATCGAAGACAAGGTGGTGCGCTTCGCCGGCAAGGCCTCGCACCAGGTGTTCGTGGAGCCCGAGGGCCTGGACACGCACGAGATCTATCCCAACGGCATCTCCACTTCGCTGCCGTACGAGGTGCAGGTGGACCTGGTGCGTTCGATCAAGGGCTTCGAGAACGCGCACATCACGCGCCCGGGCTATGCGATCGAATACGACTACTTCGACCCGCGCGGGCTGAAGGCGTCGCTGGAAACCAAGCTGGTGGCCGGGCTGTTCTTCGCCGGCCAGATCAACGGCACCACCGGCTACGAGGAGGCCGCCGCGCAGGGCCTGCTGGCGGGCCTGAACGCCGCGCGCCACGTGCAGCAGCGCGACGCCTGGTCGCCGCGGCGCGACCAGGCCTACCTGGGCGTGCTGGTGGACGACCTGGTGACGCACGGCACCACCGAGCCCTACCGCATGTTCACCAGCCGCGCCGAATACCGGCTGCAGCTGCGCGAGGACAATGCCGATGCCCGCCTGACCCCGATCGGCCGGGAGCTGGGCGTGGTGGGCGACGCGCGCTGGCACGCCTTCGCGCGCAAGGCCGACGCGGTGCAGGCCGAGTGCGGCCGGCTGCAGGCCCTGTGGGCGGCGCCGGGCGGCACCATCGCCGCCGAACTGGCGCAGCGCACCGGCATCAGCCTGAGCCGCGAGGCCACCGCGCTGGACCTGATGAAGCGGCCCGAGATCGACTACGCCACGCTGATGCAGCTGCCCAGCCTGGGCCCCGGCGTGGACGATGCCGCGGTGGCCGAACAGGTCGAGATCGGCGTGAAGTATTCGGGCTACCTGGTTCGCCAGCACGAAGACATCGAGCGCAGCCGCCGCCACGAGGAAAGCCGGATCCCGGACGAGTTCACCTACGCCGGCATCTCCGGGCTGTCGGCCGAGCTGCAGGCCAAGCTGGCCCAGGTGCGGCCGGAAACCATCGGCCAGGCGCAGCGCATCCCGGGCATGACACCTGCGGCCATTTCCCTGCTGCTGGTGTGCCTGGCCAAGCGTCGCGGCCGGCGCGTGGCGTGATCGCGCACCGCGCGCGGCGCTGATGCCGGTCCGCTCCCACCCCCTGCACCTGCGCTGGCTGGCGCGCCGGCGGCGGCTGCGCCGCTGGCTGCGGCCGCTGCCGCGGCGCGCGAACGTGTCGCGCTATCCGGTGATCAAGTGGTTCGCCGAAGCCGCCCGCAAGCGGCCCTACCTGTGGTCGTTCAAGCGGCCGCAGGTGATGGCGTCGCTGTACGCCGGGTCGGTGCTGGCGATGATGCCGGTCTACGGGCTGCAGGTGGCCATCGCCCTGGCGCTGGCGGTGCTGGTGCGCGGCAACCTTACGGTGATCGTGGGGCTGCAGATGATCACCAATCCGCTCACGCTCGGGCCGATCTACTACGGCACGCACGCGCTGGGCCAGTTCGTGATTGAACGGGTGGGCTTTGGCGGTGGCGCCACCGGCTGGGGCAGCCACGTCAACGCGCTGGTGCTGGGCGGCATCCTCGCCGGCCTGGGGCTGTCGCTGCTGGTGGACGGGCTGTGGCGCCTGGTGAGCTGGGAGGCGCGGCACTTCCGCGGCCAGCTCGACGCGCTGCATCTGCACATGAACTATCGCCATGGCCGGCACGGCGACGATGACGCCGGCGGTGGAAGCGGTTAGCGTGCGTGGATGAAAACACTGCTGCTGACCCTCGCCCTGCTGCCCGCCGTCGCTACCGCGGCCACCGTCGAACCCTGGCCGCTACCCGCGCCTGCGGGCGCTTCACAGCCCAGCCTCTCGGTGGCGCCGGGCGGTGACCTGCTGCTGAGCTGGATCCAGAAGGACCCCGCCGGTGGCCACCGGCTGGTGTTCGCGCGCCAGGGGAACCAGGACGCGCGCTGGTCGGCGCCGCGCCTGATCGCGCAGGGCAAGGACTGGTTCGTGAACTGGGCCGACTTCCCCGCGCTGCAGGCGCTGCCCGACGGCAGCCTGTGGGCGCACACGCTGGTCAAGAACGGCGAGGCTACGTACGCCTACGATGTGCGGCTGCAGGTGTCGCGCGACGGCGGCCTGAACTGGCAGCCCGTCGACGCCGTTCATGACGACGGCACGCCCACCGAACACGGTTTCGCCAGCCTCTGGCCGCAGTCGCGCGACCAGCTGGGCATCGTGTGGCTGGATGGCCGCAAGACGGCCGGCGGCCACGACCATGCCGACCACGGCGGGGCCGGTGCGATGACGCTGCGGTCGGCGACGTTCGACGCGGCGGGCAAGCGGCGCACGAGCCTCGAGATCGACGCGATGACCTGCGACTGCTGCCAGACCGACACCGCCATCAGCGGCCGCGGCGTGCTGGTGGCCTACCGCGACCGCGAGCCCGGCGAGATCCGCGACATCAAGGTTGCCCGCTTCGACGGCCAGGCCTGGACCGCGCCGGCCACGGTGCACGCCGACCGCTGGTTCATGCCCGCCTGCCCGGTGAACGGCCCGGCCATCGCGGCACGCGGCCAGCAGGCCTGGGTGGCCTGGTACACCGGCGCCGGCCCCGCGCCGTCGGTGCGGCTGGCGGCGTCCGCCGACGCGGGCGCGACCTTCGGGCCGATGCGCGAGGTGGCCATGGGCGAGGCGCAGCTGGGCCGCGTGGACCTGGCCGCCGACGGCACCGGCGTGTGGATGAGCTGGATGCAGGAAGCCGGCGGCGAGCAGTCGCTGTGGCTTGCGCGCTTCGACCCGCTGCTGGCGCAGGAGCTGTTCCGGGTTCGGGTGGCCACGGTGGCCGGCCGCGGCCGGGGCACGGGCTTCCCGCGCATGCAGCTCCAGGCCGGTGCCGCCTGGCTGGCCTGGACCGAAGTGGTGGACGGAAAGCCCCGCCTGCGCGGCGCCCGGGTCCGGCCCTGACTGTACCCAGTGGTACGGAATCGGGCTTTGGATTAAGGTGATGCGGCGTTGACGGCTTTGCCGGCAGCGTTGGCAACGGCTCAAGGGGAGGGAGCACCACCGGCGAAATCGACCGGCGGTGCCGAAGGAGACCCTGGGCACGCGGTCACACACCCCATTGTTCGCCCGACAGGAGTTTCCCCATGCCCCGTTTCCATCGTTTGGCCGGCGCCGTTGCCCTGGCACTTGGCTGTGCCGGTGCCGCCCAGGCGCAGCAGTTCAGCAGTTTCGTCGTCTTCGGCGACAGCCTCAGTGATTCGGGCAACATCGCCCGCGCACAGGGCCTGCCGGCCGGCAATAGCTTCACCACCAACCCCGACCCGGTCGCGGCCGAACTCATCGCGCGCGCCTTCGGCCTGCCCAGCGGTCCGTCGCTGCTCGGCGGCCCGAACTACGCCTGGGGCGGTTCCTGCGTGCGCGCTGCGCCCGCTCCCTGCATCAACCCGGTGCCGACCATCCCGACCCAGGTCTCGCAGTACCTGGCCGCCAACGGCGGCCGTGCCGATCCCAATGCGCTCTTCAGCATCTGGGGTGGCGCCAACGACATCTTCGCCGCGCTGGGCACCCCCGCCACGGCGCAGGCCAACACCGCGGCTGCCGCCACGGCGTACGTGCAGCAGATCGCCCGCCTGCAGGGCGCCGGCGCCCGCTACGTGGTGGTCTACAACCTGCCCAACCTCGGCGCCACGCCGCAGTTCGGCGCGTCCGCCGCCACGGCCGCTTCGGTGTCGCAGATCACCGTTGTTTACAACAGCACGCTCAATGGCGGCTTGGCCACGCTGGGTGACGGCCTGATTTCGATCAACACCTTCGGCCTGATCAGCGAGATTTCCGCCAACCCGGGCCTGTATGGCTTCACCAACATCAGCGGCACGGCCTGCGGTGCGGTGCCTTCGGTCGCCTGCGGCCCCGGCCAGTACGTGGTTCCGGGCGCCAACCAGACCTACCTGTTCGCCGACGGCGTGCATCCCACCGGCGCCGCGCACGCGATCCTGGCCAACGTGGTGCTGTCCACCATCGCCGCGCCGATCCAGGTGTCGTACGCGGGCGAAGGCGGCATCCAGGTCGCCGAGAACCACAGCCGCGCGGTCAGCAACGAGCTGATGTCGGAATTCCAGGTCGACCGCGAAACCGGCACCGTTCGTGGCTACGCCACGGCGCAGTACGGCCAGCAGGACTATGACTACAACGCCGGCACCAACATCCTGGGCGGCGAAGCCGACGTCATGACGCTCACCCTGGGCGCCAACCACCACATCGCCGACAACGCGTACTGGGGCGTCGCCATCACGCTGGGCAACCACGACAACGACGTGGCCAGCGCCAACCTCGACAGCCGCGCCGTCATCGCGTCCATCGGCGGCGCGCTGCGCTTCGGCAGCGGCGGCTATGCACACGGCGCCATCAGCGGCGGCAGCACCAGCGTGGACATTGAGCGCTACATCACGATGGGCCCGACCACCCGCACCGAGGAAGGCTCCACCAACGCCCGCCAGCTGGGCGCGGAGTTCGGCCTGGGTTGGCTGTTCGGTTCGTCCGAAGGCATCCAGCACGGTCCGTTCGCCAACGTGAACTGGATGAACCAGCAGATCGGCAACTTCGCCGAGGGCAGCGGCAGCGCCACCTCGATGAACTTCGCCGACTTCGACCGCGATTCGTTCATCACCCGCGCCGGCTACCAGCTGATGGGCAACATGGGTTCGGATGGCAATAGCATCCGTCCGTTCGCCCGGGTGGCCTGGAATGAAGAAGACAAGAACGAACAGGTCGAGGTCAACGCCGGTTCCAACACGGTGGCGGGTCGCTTCACGATGGGTGGCTTCACGCCGTCCAAGGACTGGATGACGGCCGAGCTGGGCGTGAACTTCCAGGTGGGCGACGACATCACGGCTTACGCCGCGTACACGGGCCGCTTCAGCGACGACCAGCAGAGCCGCGACGGCCTGAGCGTGGGCATGCGCGTCGCCTTCTGATCCACCGCACCTGCACCACCAAAAGGCCGCCCTCCGGGGCGGCCTTTTTCTTTGGTTCCTCTCCCCGCTGAGGGGCCGGCCCGAATCGGATTTGCGGCCCATGCACCGCGCGCCCGCGTGGATTTGGTCGCGAGCTCGCCACGCGCTCCCGAAGCACAGTTGCGTTGATGGCGGCGCGCGCCAATCATGGCTGTTCCGCATCCCGCTGGATGCCCGATCCTGAGGATCCCGCTTGGCGCATCACGACCCCGCCTCCACGCCCGACAACGGCGACTTCACCCGCAGTTTCCTCGGCGTGTTCCGTTTCAGCGGCCGCGCCCTGGAACTGGTCTGGAGCACCAGTCGACCGCTGACGCTCTGGCTGGGGCTGCTGACCCTGGTCGGCGGACTGCTGCCGGCGGGCATCGCCTACGTGGGTGCACTGATCGTCGATGCCGTGGTCGCGGCCAGCCGCGCGGCCGCGGCGGGCGAGGCGGTGGCGATGGTGCCGGTGTTCTGGCTGATCGCGCTGGAAGCGGCGCTGGTGATGGCCATGGCTGGCGCGCAGCGCGGCATGTCGCTGTGCCAGTCGCTGCTGCGGGCGCAGCTGGGCCAGCGCGTGAACGTGATGATCCTGGAAAAGGCGCTGACCCTGCAGCTGGCGCACTTCGAGGACTCGGAGTTCTACGACAAGCTCACCCGCGCCCGTCGCGAGGCCTCGAGCCGGCCGCTGTCGCTGGTGACGCGCACGTTCGGCCTGGCCCAGAACGGCATCTCGCTGGTCAGCTACGGCGTGCTGCTGGCGCAGTTCTCGCCGTGGGCAGTGGCCGTGCTGCTGTTGGCAGGGCTGCCCGCGTTCCTGGCCGAGACCAAGTTCTCCGGCGATGCGTTCCGCCTGTTCCGCTGGCGCTCGCCGGAAACACGGATGCAGATGTACCTGGAGACGGTGCTGGCGCGCGAGGACCATGCCAAGGAGGTCAAGCTCTATGGCCTCGGCCCGCTGCTGCTTGAGCGCTACCGCGGCATCTTCCATACGCTTTATCGCGAAGACCGGAAGCTGGCGATCCGTCGCGACGGCTGGGGCTTCGTGCTCGGTCTGCTCGGCACCCTGACCCTCTACGCCGCCTACGGCTGGATCGCGCTGACCGCGGTGGCAGGTCGCATCACGCTGGGCCAGATGACCATGTATCTCATGCTGTTCCGCCAGGGTCAGTCGGCGGTGGCGGCGATCCTGTCGGCCATTGGCGGCATGTACGAAGACAACCTCTACCTGTCCACCCTCTACGAATACCTCGACACCCCCGTGCCTGCGTCAACCGGCACGGCGCTGCGCGGCCCCGATCCCGACGATGGCATCCGCTTCGAGAATGTCTCCTTCACTTACCCCGGCGGCGAAGCGCCAGCGCTGCAGGACATCGACCTGCACATCCGTCCCGGTGAATCGCTGGCCCTGGTCGGCCAGAACGGTTCCGGCAAGACCACCCTGATCAAGCTGCTCACGCGCCTGTACGACCCGGACCAGGGCCGCATCCTGCTCGACGGTTGCGACCTGCGCGAATGGGACGACGCCACCCTGCGCCAGCGGGTCGGGGTGATCTTCCAGGACTTCGCCCGCTACCAGATGCGCGTGGGCGAGAACGTCGGCGTCGGCGACGTCGAACATTTCGAGGACCGCGAACGCTGGCAGCAAGCCGCCGACATGGGCATGGCCACGCCCTTCATCGCGGCCCTGCCGGGCGGCTTCGATACGCAATTGGGAAAGTGGTTCCGCGACGGCCGCGAACTGTCCGGCGGCCAGTGGCAGAAGATCGCACTGGCCCGGGCCTTCATGCGCTCGCGCGCCGACATCCTGGTGCTGGACGAGCCGACCGCAGCGATGGACGCGGAGGCGGAAGCCACGATCTTCGAGCACTTCCGCAGGCTGACCACGAACCGCATCGCCATCCTGATTTCACACCGCTTCTCCACCGTGCGCATGGCCGACCAGATCATCGTCATCCAGGACGGCCGCATCATCGAGCGCGGCAGCCACGACGAACTGATGGCCCAAGACGGCCATTACGCGCATCTGTTCAAGCTGCAGGCGCAGGGGTACCGTTGATGGGTGTCGGAGACAGGGACCGGAGCTCGCCAGCTGCTGGCTTGTGGAGAAATTCCGGTTGCAACCCTAAGCGGCCGGTCGAGGGTCTCTTTGGACCGCTAACGCGCGGCTTGGTCAGCCGCTGGTCGAAGGTAGGCTCGACAGCCGAGGCCGGAATTTCATAGCCCTGGCTCACTGTCCTCGGAAACGGGGTAGAACCCTTCAAGCGCAACCCGTCTCGCGTGCCCACTCGGTTCAGGCGTCTGGCCAAATAATGAAAATATTCAAGCGCTATCCAAGGTCGACAGCATTTGTATTCAGCTTTCTCGCACCGAGCGCGACGTACCTTGGCCTGGTCCTCTTTGCGGGCGGCGGCGCACCATGGCTGGCAGTCGCACTCGTCCCTCTTCTCGGCTTCGCGTTAGGCATGCTTGTGTCGAATGCAGCTGGACCGGTCACACCCGGTCGCATCACGGTTTCCGCGCTACTTGGCCTGACCGTACCCTGGCTGCTGCTCGTCATGATCACGCTGGGCGTTGCCTTGATTGGTGCACCGCTCCTTCTGGCTTACGCCGTCGCAGTTCACTTGGGCCAGCGAGCCGCGACAAGCAAGCGGTTATGACGACACTCTTTTCATCGCGGAGGTCGCAGCGTGGCAACCCATCATTCAAGCCGAGGCCTTCGGCGGTGATCCAATCCAGACACCGCCAGATCGCTTAGAACGACTCGTTGGAGTCGCGACGTACCCCCATTTTAAAGTAGCCGGGCGGTTCAGGGTCGGATTCTCCAGCGACCGCTCCTGGCCGGCAAGCGCCAAAGGTCGCAATCGACCCGAAACAGCAGGTCGAAATTCGGGCCCAGACCGCCGGGATCCATACCGCTCGGCTGCTCGAAGTGGGCGATGGCGACTCGGCGCAGTTCGAGAAACCGCCGGGGGTTTGCTTCGGACGGTGTCCACGGAACCGGCAGCAGGCCAGACTGCTGCTCCACCGCGTCGAGTTTCCGGAAGCGAAGGAACGGCGTATCGAGGTCAGTTTCATAGAGCGCGTGGCCGAACCAGCGCTGCCGGCAGAGGAATCGGGCGCGCCGCCAACTGCCCGCCCGTCGAGCGTTACCCCGGTCCGCGATGCGAAGCGGAAGCCGGCAATGCAAGCCGTCGAGGTTTCGCCCCAGGAACTGGCGCCACTGCGCCTGCATCTGGCACCGGATCCATGGCAACAACCCGACACTCCACCCGAGCACAATCCGCTGGCGCGCCGCCCCAGCGCTCGATTGCCGGGCCGCGCCGAGCCATTCGTGGAGGGCGTTCGCTTCACGCAGAACACGCCGGATAAGGTGCTCAGGTCGATCGCTATACAGTACTTCGGGGGCGTGGACCCCGACCCCTGCCCCGGTGCGCGCGAGCGCTTGGCCAACCTCGAATCGAACCTGGACCGCCACGCCATGGAAGCCGATCTCCGAAAAGTGGAGCGCTACTGCAGACCCTGAGCCAGCCTTGGCACGCCAGACGCCGACGCACGAATCGCGGTGTTGTTTGTCAGGTGTGTCAACCGCACAGAAGTCGGCGCACGGTTGCGATGAAGGCATGGTTTGCGCTGCGGCAGCCGTAACCGAAACTTAATCCCAATCACATTAGGCTACGTCGCTTGGTCGGGTCTACGCTCCAACACAAGGACTGCTCCCCTATGCCTCCACGCCGTCTTGCCGGCCTGCTGCTGTGCCTTTCCATCTTTCCACTGTCGGCGATCGGAGAGGTCTTGCCGCAGAGCGAGCCCAACGCCGCGAAGCAGCTGGCGGTGGTGGAGGTGCAGGGCGAGATGCCCGGTCCAGGCCTGTGGCGAGTCGCGAAAGGCGATCACGTGCTTTGGATCCTGGGCACGTTGAGCCCGCTGCCAGCCAAGGTCGAATGGCGTTCGACCGAACTCGAGGCGCGTCTGGCTGAGGCCGAGGCGATCATCAACCAACCCCGCGTCAGCATGACCAGCGGGGCCGGCATGTGGCGTACAGCACTGCTGATGCCGTCGTTGCTTGGCGCCCGCAAGAATCCTGACGGCGCCACCCTGCAAGACGTAGTCTCGCCCGAACTGTACGCCCGCTGGGCGAGCCTGAAGCCAACCTACCTCGGCCGTGATCGCGCGGTCGAGCGGTGGCGGCCGGTCTTCGCCGCCGAGAAACTGCAAAGAAGAGCCGCAGACAGCGTTGGGCTGGTGTTTGGCTCACCGGCCTCCGCGCTGGCCCACAACATCGCGGAGCAGCGCAAGCTGCCGGTGATCAACCCGATGGTCGACATCGTCATTGACGATTTGAAGCCCGCGATCAAAGAATTCAAAGCCAACGCACTGGGCGATAGTGATTGCTTCGAGCGAACTCTGCGGCGTTTCGAGACCGATCTCGACCTGTTGCGCGCCCGCGCCAATGCGTGGGCCGTGGGGGATGTGCCGTTGCTGCGCGTATTGCACGAAGCCGACCCGGAGAGCGCCTGCCTCGATGCCGTTCTGAGTGCGTCGGCGCTGCAGAAGCGCGGCCTCGACGAACTCCCGGGCAAGAAACGCAAGGTGTGGCTCGCCGCCGCCGAACAGGCACTCGACGAACACCGCATCAGCATCGGCCTGCTTCCGATATCCGAGTTGCTGAAACCCGACGGTTACCTCTCCGATCTCGCCAGCCGCGGCTATGTCGTCACCGCGCCGGACGAGGATGAATTTGAGGATGAGAGCGAGGTGGAGCTCGCGCCGACGCTCGATCACAGCCCCTCGACGTCCCCCGATTTTGAGTAGCGGTCGGGCCGATCTGGGTTCCAATCCCACCTGATTATGAGATTGGAAGTGAAGCGCCAAGGCCGAAACCGGCACACTTCGAACGGCCGCTCCTGGCCGATTTTAGACATCGGCGCGGCGCCAGCTTTTGACCTCGCTGCCTTGCAGCCCCATGTCGTGCGCAAAGCGCACGCCGCTCCCGCCGGGTGCGTTGGGTTCATGGACGCGACCGAGCCGATAGTCCCCTGGATCGGGTGCTAGCGCTCGGTCCGCCAGTTGAGGGAAGCGGCGCTTTCGTTGCCCGATTCGATGGTGATGTCGAAGCCGCGGGTCAGTAGGTACTTGAGCGTGACCACTTGGCCGGTGCCGACCAGCGAGACGCCGTAGCTCAGGAACAGCCGCGGCAGCACGTACTTGCCGACCGTGAGCGTCGCACCGCCCAGGTTGCGCGAGTCGCTGACGCCGGCTTCGTCGAAGCCCAGGCTGGTGCCCAACTGCTGCGCCACCGGGTTGCCGCCCACGCCCAGCGCCAGCGCCGCGGCGCCCAGCTGCTTGTTTTCGCCGGCCGTGGTGGTGCTGAGCGGGCGGCCGAACACCAGCCACGACAGCGCCTCGCTGGTTTCCATGGCCGGGCTCGAGACCACCGTGGTGTCGGGGCGCACGGCCGTGCCGCGCACCTGCACGCCCACCGTGACACGGTCGAAAACGCGCTCGGCGCGGATGTCGAGCGTGGGGTTGTCGAAGGCCGAATCGGCGTACGACAGCCGCGCCCGCTGGATGGTGAGCGACTGGCCGTAGGCGCGGTACTTGCCGGTGACCTGCAGCGTGCCGCGCGCCGTGGCACGCCGGCCGGGCCGCTCGCGCAGCTGCAGCGCACCGGTCATCGCCCCGTCCAGGCCGAAGCCCTTGAGCTTGACCTTGTCGCCCAGTGAAACCGAGAACTCCATGTCCAGCGGCTTCGCCCGTTCGCGCGCCGGGTCGATCGGATCCACCACCACCACGTCGGGCGACACCGACACGCTGCCGTCGAGCGCCTCGAGGTCGGCGCGCGCCTCGGGTACGGCCAGCGTGCCGCGCAGCTCCAGCCGATCGGGCAGCCAGCGCAGCGTGATCTCGGGGGTGCCGGTGAGGTAGAGCTCGGGCGTGCTGGCCAGCGTGACGTTTTCGCCGCGCAGCACCAGCTGCAGCGGCGCGGTGGCGTCGCGGAAGTTCAGGCTGCCGTCCACCTGCAGCACGCCTTCGCCGGAGCGCACGGTGCCTTCGAGCCGCGACGTGCCGTCGACGTTGCCCACCAGGGTGAACTGGCCCTGCGTGAGCTTGACGCCCAGCGCCGGCAGTTCGGCCGAGAACGGCTGCAGCTGCGCCTGGCCCGACACCTGCGGCTGTGCACGGGTGCCGGCCAGCAGCAGCGTGCCCTGCAGGCGGCCGACGGGGGCGGCCAGGTCGGGCGACAACAGTTCGAGCCAGGTGAGGTTGCGCACGTCGAGCGTGAGCTCGCCGTCCAACGCGGCGCTGTCGGCCAGGCCGGTGCGCACCCGCGCCGAGACGCTGCCCTCTTCGGCCAGCACGGCCTGCAGGGTACCGGTAATGGCGTCGCCCTCGACCTGCACCGCCAGCGCGAGGTCGCGGTAGCCGAACACTTCGCGTTCCAGGTCTTCGGCCAGGTGCAGCGCGCCGCGTTGCGAAACGATGCGTCCGTCGCCGCGCCAGCGGCCATCGCGGCCGCGGTCCAGATCCACTGTTGCGTCCAGGGTACCGTCGATCCCGAGTTCCAGGCCCTGGTCGGCGGCAAGCCAGGGCTGGGCCAGGGCCAGCGGCAGCGATTCGCCCTGCACTGAGATCGAGCTGCCGGACGCCGCGATGCACAGGCGGCCGGCCGAGTCCTTCGCCACCAGGCAGCTGCGCTGCAGCCGCAGCACGCCGGGGCCGATTTCGAAGTCGGCGCCGGACTCGAGCACCAGCTCCGGCGCGTTCCGGGCCGCCAGGCGCAGCTGGCCGAGGCGGCCACGCCACTGTTGGCCGCTGCGGCCGATGCGGCCGGCCAGTTCAAGCTCGCCCTGTTCGCCGGCGGCCTGCGCGTCAAGCTGCAGCGCCGCGAGGCTGCCGCTGCCCCGCAGCGACAGGCGGTCCAGGGCGAGGCCCGACAGCACCAGGTCACTGGCGTCGGCCTGGAAACGGCCGGCACTGCCGGTGGCGGGCAGCGTGCCCGAGAGCTGCAGCGTCGCCGCGCGCTGGTCGCCCCAGCGCAGGGACTCGCCCTGCAGCTGCGCGGTGAGGTCGGGCGCCGCCGCCGGGCCGCGCAGCGAAGCCGTGCCCTCGACGCGGCCTTGGGCGCCCGCCAGCACGTCGTCGAGCACCAGCGGCGCGAAGCGCGCCTGCAGGTCGTAGCGCGCACCGAACGCGCCGCCCACGTTGATCACGCTGCTGCCGATGCGCAGCGCGGCGTCGCCGGTGCCGCGGTCGCCGGTCCAGTCGGCGGCGACGCGGCCCGACACCGGCCGGCCGCGCAGCTGCCCCTGCAGCGAGGGAATCTGCACGTTCGCCTGCCACTGCCCGTTGGCCTGCTGTTGCGCCTTGGCCTGCAGCTTGCCGCTCAGTGCGCCGGGATAGTCGGGGACGAAGTAGCCCGGATCGAAATCCGCCAGCGCGGCTTCGAGCTCGAAGGAAAGCGCCGGCGACCAGCGCAGCGTGCCGCCGCCGTCCAGTGAACCGGTGGGCGTGGCTGCATTCAGCGTATCGAGACGAAGCGAATCCTCGTCGCCTTCGCCGGCAATTTTCACCGTGGCGGTTTCGCCGCCGCGCTTCAGGCGCGCTTCGCCCTGGACCGTCCAGGCCTGGAGTTGGCCGCTCGCGCGCAGCTCGCCGGCGGCAGTCACGGCCAGGGCGCCGGGCTCGGCGCTGGTGGGCTCAAGGCGCAGGCCGGGGCTGGTGGCCACCGCTTCGAACCGGGAGGACTCGCCGGCCAGGCGCAGCTCGCCGGTGATCGTCAGCGGCCCCTGCGGCAGCGCCAACTGCAGGGGCTGGGCGCGCAGCCGCTGCGATTCCAGCAGCAGCGTCGAGGGCTGCACTTCGACGCGCCAGTCGCCCTGGGCCAGTTCGCCCTGCACTTGGGCTTCGCCGCCCAGGCCGGTGGCGTCCAGCGCAAAGCGCCACGGCGGCGCCTGCGCCATGCCCAGCAGGGCCGGCTGCAGGCCTTCGGACTGGGCCTTGAGCGTCCAGGCCGGCACCGCCGACCCTTGCCGCAGCGACAGGCTCAGCGACAGCGGTTCGGGCGCATTGCCCACCAGGTCGACCGACAGGTCGGACAAATCGCCCTTGGCCTTGAGCTGCAGGTTGGCCGCCGGCAGGTCCGGCGTGGCGGCCGCAACCAGCGTGGCGGAGAGGTCGGTGCGGAAGTTCCGGGCCGGCAGGTATTCGCCCTTGAGCGTGATCTTGCCGCGGTCGCTGTCCATCGCCAGCGACTCGACCGAGAAGCCGTCGTCAGAAAGCTGCAGTGCGCTGGCCGCCAGCGTGGCGATGTCGATCAGCGTGGCGCCGTCGCGCTCGATGCGCAGGCCGTCCACGTCCATCCGCGTGGTGTTGATCTGCAGCGGCATCGACAGCCGGGGCAGCACGTCGGGCCACGCGGGCAGGGCGAACGGTTCGTCGGCGGAGGGCGGCAGCACCAGCACCGCGCCGCCCACTTCCAGCCGTTCCAGCTGCAGCCGTCGGCCCAGCACCGGCAGCAGGCGCGCGTCCATCAGCACGCGCTCGGCGGTGAACACCACGCCGTCGTGGTCGTAGCGCAGGCCGCGCAGCACCAGCGGGCCGTACACCGTGCCCTCGACCTGTTCCCAGCGCAGCGAATCGGCGGGCAGCAGCGCCAGCACGCGCGCCAGCAGCGTGTCGCGGCCACCGGCCGTGGCCAGCAGCCAGAACAGCAGCACGCCGACGGCCAGTGCAAGCACGGCCGTGCCCACGCCGAGCCTCAGCGACCAGCGGCGCACGAACGAGCGCCGGGGCGGTTGGGCGGCCTGCGGCGTGTTCACAGGTCGGGTCCGATATTGAAGTGCAGGCGCAGCGAGCTGCCCGCCGCATCACCCAGGCCGTGGGCGATGTCCACGCGCACGGGTCCGACCGGGGAACGCCAGCGCACGCCGAAGCCAACGCCCAGCTGGGCTTCGAAGTCTTCCCGGCGGTCGAAGGCGTCGCCCGCGTCCACGAACACGGCGCCGCCCCATTGGCGGGTGAACATGCGTTCGTACTCGACGCTGGCGGCCACCAGGTGCTTGCCGCCGACGACGTAGCGGTCGCCGTTGACGGCCTGGAACACCTCGCCGATTTCGCGATAGGCATAGCCGCGCACGCTCCGGTCACCGCCGGCATAGAAGCGCAGCGTGGGCGGGAACGAAGCGAACCCGTTGGTCGCCGTCGTGCCTGCCTCGGCACGCAGCAGCAGGCGGTCGCGCCGGCCCAGGCCGTGGACCCACTGGCCCCTGGCGCTGAACTGCAGGAAGTCGATGTCCGAGCCCAGTGCGGTTGAGCCGGCGCGGGCCTCCAGCGTCACGCCCAGCGCGCGGCGCGGGTAAAGCAGGTCGTCGGTGCGCGACCACTGAGCCCACAGCGACGGGTACACCAGGTTGCTGTACTGGTAGTTCTGGCTGGTGGGCGAATCCTCGTAGCGTTCGCGGCGAACGTTCATCGCCGCCACCAGGTCCCATTCGCCCAGCTTGCCGCTGCGGCTGCCGACCAGTTCCACCAGCTGGCTGTCGATCTCGTCGATGGGCTCTTCGCGCACGCTGGCCGAGAAGGTGTACCAGCCGTCCAGCCAGGCGAAGGCCGGGATCTTGTACTGCACCGTGACGTCGTTCCTGCGCTGGGCCAGGCTGGCCAGGGCCTTGAGCTTGTGGCCGCGGTCGTTGATCCAGCGGCGCTCCACCCCGCCGGTGACGCCCAGGCCCGAGTCGGTGCCGGCCCGCACGCCGGCCGAATAGATGCTCTGCTTGGCCATCGTCAGGGCCACGTTCACCGGCACCTGCAGGTCGCTGGCGTCATCGGGCCGGGGCGTGACATCGACGGCGCTGAAATAGTCCAGTGCGGCCAGCGACTTCTGCAGGTCGAGCAGCTTGCGCTGTTCGTAGGGATCGCCGGGCTCCCATGCGACCAGGTTCTCCAGCAGGCCCGGCCTGAAGACGTGCCCCTCGAACGTCGCCGCGCCCAGCGCATGGCGGTCGCCGCTCACCCAGGCCAGGTCGATATCGGCGGCGTGCTCGGCGCGCGTGACGGTGACCGTGTGCGTCTGCAGCGCGGCGTCGAAGTAGCCGCGCTCGGCCAGGAGGCGATCCATGGCCGCCTTGTTGTCCTCGTACACGCCGTGATGGAAGGTCTGGCCTTCGCGCGGCCGAAACCGCTGCAGCCGCCGCATCAGGGCGCTGTCTTCGTGCCCGGCGCCGGTGATGGCCAGCGCGCGCCCGCGCACCTTCACCGGCTTGCCGGGCTGCACGGTGACGACCACGCTGACCGACTCGCCGTTGCGCTGCACCTGCGCGTCCACGGTGGGTTCGTAGTAGCCGAACGGCTCCAATGCCCCGCGCACTTCGGACGGGACCTGGCGCAGCAGGTAGGACAGGCGGCTTTCGGTAAGCGCCTTGCGGCGATTGGGGTTCAGGCGCTGCAGCGACAGGGCGTCGTCGACGTTGTCGCGCATCTCTTCGTTGGCCAGCCCCTGCACCGTGACCTGCTGCAGCTCAAGCGCCTCAGCGCGCCCCGCGGCAGCGGCCAGCACGGCGGCGGACACGACTGCGAGGGACAGGCGATGGAATGTCGTCTTGAGCATCGCTTCCAAGGATAACCGCTGCCCACGGCGGCGTGTGCCTAGCCGGCCGACAGCTGCTCCACGGCCGCCACGGCGGCGAACCGGTCGGCGATCTGCTTGAGCAGGGCCAGCCGGTTGTCGCGCACCGCGGTGTCGTCGGCCATCACCATCACGTCGCGGAAGAACGCGTCCACCGGCAGCTGCAGCGCGGCCAGGCGCTTGAGCGTGCCGACGTAGTCGCGCTGCGCCAGCAGTGGATCGGTGTCGGCCAGCGCCGACACCAGTTCGTCGTGCAGGCGTATTTCGGCTGGATCGGACAGTTTGGCCGCGTCCACGGTGGCCGGGATCGCGCCTTCCACTTTCTTGAGGATGTTGCGGATGCGCTTGTTGGCCGCGGCCAGCGACGCCGCTTCGCGCAGGCGCGCGAATTCGGCGATGGCCTTCAGGCGCCGGTCGAAGTCCAGCAGCGACGGCGGGCGCACGTCGGCCACGGCGTCGAACTGCGTGCCCGGCACGTTCTGGTCGGCGTAGTAGCTGCGCAGGCGGTCGAGGATAAAGTCGTACAGCTCGGTCACCTGGGCCGGGTCGACGCCGGCGACCGGCGCGGCGCCGTCACCGCTGCGCTTGGCAACCAGGGTCATGTTGATCGCCACGCGGTCCAGCGCCGAATCAATCAGCTCAGGCAGGTCCAGGTCGAAGCCGGCCTCGATGATGGTGCGCGCCAGGCCCAGCGCGCTGCGGCGCAGGGCGAACGGGTCCTTGTTGCCGGTGGGCTTGAGGCCCGCGGCGAAGCCGCCGGCCAGCGTGTCCAGGCGTTCGGCGACGGCCAGCACCTGGCCCAGCTTCGAGGGCGCGATGGCGTCGCCGGCGAAGCGCGGCTGGTAGGCCTCGTCGATGGCGTTGGCGACTTCGGCCGATTCACCGGCGGCGGCGGCGTAGTAGCGGCCGGCGATGCCCTGCAGCTCCGGGAACTCGCCCACCATGCGGCTCTGCAGGTCGGCCTTGGCCAGCGACGCGGCTTTCTTCGCCGCCTCGGAGTCCACGCCCACCTGCGGTGCGACCAGCGCGGCCAGCGCGGCCACGCGGGTGGTCTTGTCGGCGTAGCTGCCCAGCTTGAGCTGGTAGGTGACGCCGGCCAGGCCCTGGGCCATCGAGGCCAGGCCCTGCTTGAGGTCTTCGTCGTAGAAGAACTGCGCGTCGGCGAAGCGCGGGCGGATCACGCGCTCGTAGCCCTGGCGGATCTTCGCCGGGTCCTTGCTGTCGAGGTTGGCCACGCCGATGAACTTTTCGCTCAGCTTGCCGTCGGCATCGAGCACCGGGAAGAACTTCTGGTTGCTTTGCATCGTCGACACCAGCGCTTCGTGCGGCACGCGCAGGAAACCGGGCTCGAAGCTGCAGGCAATGGCCTTGGGCCATTCCACCAGGCAATTCACTTCCTCCAGCAGCTCGTCGGGAATGCGGGCGGTGCCGCCGGATTCGCGCGCGGCGGCCGTGATCTCGGCGCGCACGCGGTCGCGCCGCTCGCGCGGGTCGGCCAGCACGCAGGCTTCGCGCAGCGCCTGCAGGTATTCACCGGCGTTGTTGAGCCACACCGGCTTGGGGCGGTGGAAGCGGTGGCCGCGGGTCATGCGGTCGGCCTTGAAGCCCAGCACTTCGCCCGGCGCCACGTCGCGGCCCAGCAGGATCACCAGCCAGTGCATCGGCCGCACGAAGCCCACCTCGCGGCTGCCCCAGCGCATCGGCTTGGGGATCGGCAGGCCTTTCACCGCTTCGTTGACGATTTCCGACAGCAGGTCGATGGTCCTGGCGCCCGGGCGGTTGCTGCGTGCCACGAAGCGCATGCCCTTGGCGTCGGTGACGCGGTCGAGCTTCTCCCATTCGATGCCATTCTTCTGCGCGAAGCCCAGCAGCGCCGGGGTCGGGTTGCGCGACGCGTCCAGGCCGACGTTGGTGTACGGGCCCAGCACTTCGCTGTGCTGCTGCGGCTGCCGGGTGGACACGGCCGGCAGGTACACGGCCAGGCGCCGGGGCGAATACAGCGGCTGCGCCGGCAGCTCACCCGGGATTTCCGGCAGCGCGATGCGTCGCGCGGCCAGCGCCTTGAGCACGCCGTCATGGAAGGCCTGGGCCAGCTCGGGCAGCGCCTTGGGCGGCAGCTCCTCGGTGCCGATCTCGATCAGCAGGGGCAGGTGATCAGCCATGGGTGGCCTCCTTGGCGCTGGTGGACGGCTCGCGCAGGCCGGGGAAGCCGAGCTTCTCGCGCTGCGCGTAGTAGGCCTCGGCGCAGGCGCGCGACAGCGTGCGCACGCGCAGGATGTAGCGCTGGCGTTCGGTGACGGAAATGGCGCGGCGGGCGTCGAGCAGGTTGAACGAATGCGAGGCCTTGCAGACCTGTTCGTAGGCCGGCAGCGGCAGGCCCAGCTCCACCAGTTTGAGCGCCTCGGCTTCGCAGGCGTCGAAACGGTGGAAGAGCTCGGCCACGTCGGCGTGCTCGAAGTTGTAGGTGCTCTGCTCGACTTCGTTCTGGTGGTAGACGTCGCGGTAGGTGATGTCGCCCTGCGGGCCGCGGGTCCAGACCAGGTCGAAGACGTTGTCCACGTCCTGCAGGTACATGCAAAGACGCTCCAGCCCGTAGGTGATCTCGCCGGTCACCGGCTTGCACTCCATGCCGCCGGCCTGCTGGAAGTAGGTGAACTGGGTGACTTCCATGCCGTTGAGCCAGACTTCCCAGCCCAGGCCCCACGCGCCCAGCGTAGGCGATTCCCAGTTGTCCTCGACGAAGCGCAGGTCGTGCACCAGCGGGTCGATGCCCAGCACCTTGAGCGATCCGATGTAGAGGTCGAGGATGTCGTCGGGATTGGGCTTGAGCACCACCTGGTACTGGTAGTAGCGCTGCAGGCGGTTGGGGTTGTCGCCGTAGCGGCCGTCGGTGGGGCGGCGGCAGGGCTGCACGTAGGCGGCGCGCCACGGCTCGGGGCCCAGGGCGCGCAGGAAGGTGGCGGGGTGGAAGGTGCCCGCGCCGACCTCGAGATCGAGCGGCTGGACCAGCACGCAGCCCTGGTCGGCCCAGTACTGGTTGAGCCGCAGGATGAGTTCCTGGAAGGTGGGTGCGGTCATCGCCGGTTCGCCGTTTGTCATAAGCGCGTTAGTATAGCGACGAACCGCACCACGGCTCGCTCTGCGCCCGATGAAACCCTTCCTGATCCTTGAAACCGGTACGCCGATCGCGGCGCTGCGCCGGCACGGTGGCTTCGGCCACTGGATACGCGTGGCCGCCGGCCTGCACGGCCGGCAGGTGCGTTCGTGCTTCGTCGCCGACGGCGAGCCGCTGCCCGGCGCCGACGAATACGCCGGGGTATTGGTGACGGGCTCGGGCGCGATGGTCACCGACCGCTCCGACTGGAGCGAGCGCAGCGCCGACTGGCTGCGCGACGCCGCGCACGCGGGCCTGCCGCTGTTTGGCATCTGCTACGGCCACCAGCTGCTGGCGCACGCGCTGGGCGGCAGCGTGGGCTACAACCCGCGCGGCCGCGAGATGGGCACCGTGCCCGTGGCCACGCTGGCCGATGCGTCGGCCGATCCGCTGTTCGCGGGCCTGGGCGAACAGTTCGCGGCGCATACCACCCATCTGCAGTCCGTACTGGCGCTGCCGCCGCAGGCCACGGTGCTGGCAAACTCGGAGCGCGACGACTGCCAGGCCTTCCGCTGGGGCGAGGCCGCGTGGGGCGTGCAGTTTCATCCTGAATTCAGCACCCGCCTGATGAGCGGCTATATCCAGGCGCGTTCCGACGCGCTGGCCACCGAAGGCACCTGCCACCGCGGGCTGCTGCGCGACGTCAGGCCGGCGCCGAACGCGCGCCGGGTGCTGAAACGATTCATCCACGTGGCGCACCAGCGCGCCCGACACCGGAGTCAGGCATGACCGCAAGAACCGTAAGCATGGGCGCTCCCTTCCGCTGGCTGATGAAGGCCGTGGACGTGGGCCGGCGCAATCCCCGCGCGCTGTTCGGAGGGTTCGCGCTGCTGCTGGCGGTGGGCCTGGTGCCGTCGGTGGTGCAGCTGGTGTCGCAGTTCGCCCTGGCCGACTCCCCGGCGCTGATGTGGTCGGTCTACGGCCTGTCCATGCTCGCCAGCCTGGTGCTGTTGCCGCCGGTCATGGGCGCCGCCATCCGTTTGCTGCACCGCTGCGAGACCGGGCAGCCGGCCGCGGCCTTCGACCTGTTCGACGGCTATCGGGATACGGCGTTCGCGCTGCGCATGGTGCTGACCGTCCTGCTGCTGATGGCGATCTACCTGGCCGTGTTTGTGGTGCTGTACCTGCTGCTGCCGGGCAAGGAATTCTTCGTGGAGGCCATGGTGCGTTCGATGGCTGCGCCCCCTGGCGGCCAACCCGACATGACCGGCATGCCGGAGCTCGACCCGTCGGTGCTGCCGACGATGCTGCTGTGGGTGCTGGGGATGGTCGTGGCGGTTTTCGCGCTGACCCACGCCTACATGCTGGCCCTGACCCATGCGGCGCTGGGCGGGCACGGCCCGCTGGCCGCGGTTTCGGCCGGGTTCAAGGCAATGGTCAAGAACGTGTTCCCGCTGCTTGGGTTTACCCTCGCCATGATGGTGGTCGGTTTCGTGTTGACGCTGATTCTGGTGCTGGTGGTCGCCCTGCTGGCCACCGTCCTGGCCTTGGTGCACCCGATCCTGGCCGGCGTAGTGATACTGCCGATCTACCTGCTGGCGGCGCTGGCCATGTACGTGGTGATATTCGGCTTCTACTACCACGGCTGGCGCGAGATCTTCGGCGAGATGGCCGCCGATCCGATGGACGCGATCTCGGCCTGAGTCAGTAGCCGCCGACGGTGATTTCCACCAGCAGCTGCACGTAGCGCAGCACCACGAAGCCCACCAGGCCGAAGAACACCGCCGCCTGCAGCAGCAGCCAGCTGCGGGCGGCGCGCGGCATGGCCGCCGGCGCGCCCGGCGCCAATTCGACGCGGGTGCCGGCGATGTAGTCGTGCAGCGCGCGCTTGCCCGGCGTCACGCCGGCCATCGCATGGCCCAGGTTGAGCAGCAGCCACGAGGGAACGCCGGCGACGAACCGCCGCGCGATGCGGCCACGGCCGCAGCGCTCGCCGCGCACGTCGGTGACCCGCAGGCCCAGCAGGTGCTTGCCGGGGCTGGCCTGCCAGCGCGACGACTCGCTGGCGATGAACCAGACCGCCGCCACCGCCATCACCACCAGCGTGCACTGCAGCGATATCCCCAACAGGTCGCCGGCCAGTCGCTGCGTCATGTCCAGCAGCGCCGGGTCGCGGGCCAGGTCCAGCCAGTCCCAGGGCACCACGCCGGCGCCTGACGAATAGGAGTCCAGCATCGGCCAGAGGCGGTCGAGCAGGGTGTCGGTGGCAGCGGACATCAGCGCGGCGGCCTTGGCCAGGCGCGACCACAGCAGCGGCAGGCACAGCAGGCCGATGGCCGTGGCGTCCAGGCTGTAGGCGGCGTAGCGGCGCCAGAAGCCGGCTGGCGGGTTCATGGGCTCAGGCGGCGGCGGGCTTGGGACGCAGCAGCGAGCCGGCGATGATGCCCACCTCGAAAAGCAGGCACAGCGGTATCGCCAGCATCAGCTGCGACACCACGTCGGGCGGCGTGATGACCGCCGCCAGGACGAACACGCCCACCACCACGTAGCCGCGCGCTTCGCGCAGCTGGGCCGGCGTCACCACGTTCAGCACCACCAGGATCACCACCGCCACCGGCAGCTCGAAGCTCAGGCCGAAGGCCAGCAGGATCACCAGTACGAAATCCAGGTAGCGCGCCACGTCGGGAATCATCGCCACCGTGTCGGGCGTGAACATCGCCAGGAAACCGAACACCATCGGCAGCACCAGGAACCAGGCGAAGGCGCAGCCCACGTAGAACAGCGATACCGCCGCCCCCAGGATCGGCCGCGCCAGTTTTTTCTCGCTCTGGTACAAGCCCGGCGCCACGAATGCCCAGGCCTGGTAGATCAGGTAGGGCATCGACACCAGCAGCGCGGCGAAGAACGCCAGCTTGATTGGGATGAAGAAGCCGCCCGCCACGTCGATGGCCTGCAGCTGGCTGCCGCTGGGCAGCTTGGCCAGGATGGGCGAAGAGAACCGGGCATACAGCTCGCTGGCGAACGGCATCAGCGCCAGGAACACCACCATCACCGCGATCACGGCGCGCAGCAGCCGCGAGCGCAGCTCCAGCAGGTGGCCCATCAGGGATTCTTCGGCCGGGCCCGAGCGCATGTTCACGGCGCCGGTGGTTCGGTGCGGCCAGCGGCCCGCGGCGCGGACCCGGGCGCCGGCTCGGGATCGGTGTAGAACGCGAAGTTGTCGAGTTCGGACTGCACCGGGGGTTTTTCAGTGTTTGGTTCGCCAGCCGCTTCGGTGGGCGGTTCGGCCGGCGCTTCAAGTGCGGCGGAAATGTCCTGCACCGCGGTGGCCGCATCGGCGTCGGCCAGTGCGTCGGTCTTGGCCAAGGCCTCGGCGTCGCGCAGGCTGTCGCCCAGCTCGCGGCCGACGTCGCCCAGCTCACGGCTGGCTTCGCTGACGGCGTTGCGCAGGTCGCCCAGCGGGTTGCCGACGCTGCGCTTGAGTTCGTCCGAAGCCATTTCGCGTTCGAACTCGGACTTCACCGAATACCACTGGGCGCGCGCCTTGCGCACCCACAGCCCGGCGAAGCGTGCCGCCTTGGGCAGGCGCTCGGGGCCAAGCACCAGCAGGGCCACCACCGCGACCAGCAGCAGTTCGCTGAAACCGATATCAAACATGGCGTGCCGGTCCCGGGATCAACCGGGGCTCAGGGGTCCTTGCGCTGGCTGTCCTGGCGGCTGGCTTCGTCCTGCGGCGCGTCGCGGCGCTCGTTGCCCAGCTGCGAGGGCTTCTCGTCTTCCTTGCCTTTCAGGCCATCCTTGAAGCCCTGGATGCCTTCGCCGAGGTCCTTGCCAACGCCGCGCAGTTTCTTGGTGCCGAACACCAGCACCACCACGACCAGGACGATGAGCCAGTGCCAGATGCTGAAGCTGCCCATATGCGTATTCCCGCTTTGGTTTGAGACAGGCAGGATAGCGCAGCCGGCCCGCGGCTGCGCCGGCCGTTGGTTACTGCCGGACGGTGTTTTCTTCCAGGCGGTCGCGGAAGTCCACCAGCGGCGCGCTGGCCGCGGGCGAGCGGCCCTCGAAGATGGCGCGCGGGGTGGTGTTGCGGCCGTAGGCGCGCTGGTTGGCCTTGTGGTCGATGCTCAGCACCGCGCCGTCCAGGGCCACGCCGGCGAACAGGCCGCGGGCGCGGGAATAGCTGTAAATCTCGGCCTTGAGCTGTTCATCGGTGCTGGCCTGGGCGCTGCGGCCCACCGGGCCGGCGGCCACGCTGGCGTCGGCGCCCAGGGTGAACTTGCCGTTGACGATGTTGTCCACGCCGCGCGGGCTGCGGAACACCAGGATCACGTCCGAGGACTGCACGCCGGCCTGGAAGCCGATGCTGCCGCCGGTGATGGTGACGAAGCTGGGGTTGGACCAGGTGCCGTCGGCGCTGCGCACCGAGATCAGGCCCTTGCCGCGGCGCCCGCCGATCACCAGGCCGGCCTTCACCACGTCCGGGAGGACTGCGATGGCGTGCGCCTCCTCGAACATCTTCGTGGGCACGGAGGTTTCCGGGATGCGCATGATCTCGGCCAGCACGCGCGCCGCGTCATTGGCCTTGGCGTCTTCCTTCACGCCGGCCTGGGCCGGGCCCGCGAAAGCGAACAAAAGGACGAGGGTGGCGGTGATCGGGGTGAAAAAGCGATTCATCGGGGGGTCTCCGGGTGTAGCGACTCGGGAAGTATGGCCGCGGGCCATGAACCGGGCGTGAGCCGCGCCTTCATTCGAGCGATGATAGTTTGTGTGCCGCAAACAAGGACAGTTCCGCATGAGCCAAACCTTCCGCGACTCCCCCAAAGCCACCGGCCCCGGCCGAACCGCCGTGCTGGTGGTGAACCTGGGCACGCCCGACGCCGCCACCCCGGCGGCGGTGCGTCGTTACCTGGCCCAGTTCCTGCACGACTACCGGGTGGTCGAGCTGACCCGCTGGCTGTGGTGCCCGATCCTGCACGGCATCATCCTGCCGCTGCGGGCGCGCCGGGTGGCCCGCAACTATGCGTCGGTCTGGATGGCCGACGGCTCGCCGCTGCTGGTGCTCACCCGCCGCCTGGCCCAGGCCCTGCAGCACGCGCTGCCGGACGTGCCGGTGCGCATGGCGATGCGCTACGGCAATCCGTCCATCGCCTCGGTGCTGCGCACCCTGGAGGCCGAGGGCATGACCCGCCTGCTGGTGCTGCCGCTCTACCCGCAGTACTCCGCCAGCACCAGCGCCACCGTGCTGGACGCGGTGAACGAGGAAATTTCCAGCTGGCGGCGGGTGCCCGAGCTGCGGTTCATCGCCGACTACCACGACGACAGCGGCTGGCTGGATGCGATGGAAGCGCGCATCCGATCCCACTGGGACCTCAAGGGCCGCCCCGACAAGCTGATGTTCTCGTTCCACGGCCTGCCGCAGCGCTTCGAGCGCGCCGGCGACCCCTACCCGCGCCAGTGCGAGGCCGGTGCGGCGGCCCTGGCGGTGCGCCTGGAGCTGTCCGCCGACGAGTGGCTGATGACTTATCAGTCCCGCTTCGGCCGCGAGGCCTGGCTGCAGCCCTACACCGACAAGACGCTTGAGGCGCTGGGCAAGCAGGGTCTCAAGACCATCGACGTGGTGTGCCCGGGTTTCGCGGTGGACTGCCTGGAAACGCTGGAGGAAATCGCGGTCGAGAACAACGAGGTCTTCCGCCACGCCGGCGGCGGCGAACTGCGCTATATCAGCGCCCTCAACGACGAGCCGGGCCACGTGGCCGCGCTGGCCGGGCTGACCCACCGCCACCTGCAGGGCTGGCCGCGCTGATGCCGATGGGCCTGCGCGAGATCCGCCTGGATTCGGCGCGCGGCGAACTGGCCGCGCTGCGCGGCGGTACACCCGGCGGCCCCCGGCTGCTTTGCCTGCACGGCTGGCTGGACAACGCCGCCAGCTTCCTGCCGCTGGCGCCGCACTTGGCGCAGTTCGACCTGGTGGCGCTGGACCTGCCGGGCCATGGGGCGTCGGCGCATCGGGCGCCGGGCTACGACTACGCCTTCGCTGACTGGGTGCATGACGTGCTGGACGCGATGGACGCGCTGGGCTGGCCGCAGGCCGATCTGCTCGGTCATTCAATGGGCGGCGCGATCGCCACGGCGGTGGCCGCGGCCGCCCCGGAGCGCGTGCGGCGGCTGGCGCTGGTGGAGGCGCTGGGGCCGATCTCGGGCGAGCCGGCCCAGGCCGGGCAGCGGCTGCGCGACGCGGTGGCCGCGCGCCGGGCCATGGCGCCGCGACCGCCGCGCGTGATTCCCGACCTGGACGCCGCGGTGGCGGCGCGCCTGGTCGCCAGCCGCATGACGCCCGACGCCGCGCGCCTGATCGTCGAACGCAACCTGCGCCCGGTCGAAGGGGGCCACGCCTGGCGCAGCGACCCGCGCCTCACCCTGCCCAGCGCGCTGCGCATGGCGGAAGAAACGGTGCAGTCGCTGCTGCGGTCGATCGAGGCGCCGGTGCTGGTGATCGCGGCGGACCCGTCGCCGCCGTATTTCCCGGCGGCCGTGCGCGAAGCGCGGCTTGCCTGCCTGGCCGACGGTCGCGCAGAGGTGATCGAAGGCGGCCACCACCTGCACATGGAGCAGGCGGCGCGCGTGGCGGCGCCGCTGCTCGGGTTCCTGCGCTAGCGCTACTGCTTGGCCTGCAGGCTCATCGACAGGCTGCTGCCGCCATCGCCGTTGTCGGCCATGTTCACCAGCAGGCTGCGGTCATCCTTCTCGAAGCCCAGCATGGAGGCGTCGGCGCCCTGCATGGACATGGTTTCCTTCCAGCCCTCGTTGGCCTGGCCGGACTTGATCGCATTGAACAGGCCGGACGAGGACTGCGGCACTTCCATCACCACCGACGTGGTGGCGCCCATGGTCATCAGCGACACCACTTTGTATTTCCCGGGCAGCGTGATGTCGGTCGGGAAATCCGCCGGCAGCACCAGGTCGTCGCCGGTGCTCTGGCGCATTTCGCCGTCGGGGGTCTTGATGACGACGGTGCGTCCGCCGTCCTGGACGTCGATGTCCGCGTCTTTTCCACCGCTGGCTTCCAGCGCCTTCTCGGCGAGGGTCTCGGCGGCCTTCTCCTGCAGCTTGCCGCAGGCCGACAGCGCCAGCGTCAAGGCCACGGCGGCGATAAGGGGGTGGGAACGGGTCATCACAAGTCTCCGGGGCGGGCCGCGGTGGTGGGCCCTTCAAGCGATAAAACGTGCAAGTTGGGCCTTCAAGGACAGGCCGTCGCCCCGCAGGTAGGTGCGTTCGTCGCGCCATCGCGGCCAGCGCGCCTCGACTTCGCGCCAGAAACGGGGCGAATGGTTGGCGTGGATCAGGTGGCACAGCTCGTGCACCAGCACGTATTCGAAGGCCGCCGGCCGCCCCAGCACCAGCGACAGGTCCAGCGACAGCGCGTCGCCTGGACTCAACGAGCCCCACAGCGACGACAGCGGACGCAGCTTGAAAGCCAGCGGCGCGCGCGGCAGGCCGGGCAGGTAGCGCGGCAGCCACGCGCCCAGGTCCTGGCGCGCCTGCTGGGTGTAGAAGTCGCGCAGGGCGGACTTGAGCTGGGCGTCGCTGGCGCGCTCGGGCAGCTGCAGCACCACGCCTTCGTCGCGCAGTTCGGCCCGCGCATAGCGGCCTTCGCGCCAGTGCAGCGGCACCGGCTGGCCGCGCAGCGGCAGCGACGCTTCGACGCCGCGCTGCAGTGGCTCGGCCGATACGTTGGGCTGGCGGTCGAGCTGGTGCGCCAGCCAGTCGCGGTGTTCGTGCAGGAAGGCCAGCGCGGCGCGTTCGGACACGCTGCGCGGCAGGGTCAGGCGCGCGCCCTTCTCCGACACGATCAGGCGCAGCCGGCGCGAGCGCGCGTCGCGCACCCAGCGCACGTCCACCTGCCGGCCGTCGGCCAGCCCCATTGGCCGGATGTCCGGCGGGGCCGGCTTGTCCGGTGTGGGGCGCGCGAGGCGGAAGAACATGGCGTCCAGCATGCCGTGCCGTGCGGCCGCGTCAAGCGGCCGCGACGGTTCAGGCCTCGGCCGGGCTGAACTTGAGCGCGACCTCGAGCACCGCGAACAGGCGCTTGAGCTCGCCGGCCATCAGCGCGTAGCGGGCGTCGAGCTCGGCGTGGATGCCGTCGCGGTCGGTGCCCTCGAGCTGGTCGACCACGCCGTCGAGGAACTTGAGCTTGCGCACCACCAGGTCCTCGCCCAGCACGAAGCTGACGTGGTCGTCGAGCACCAGGGCCAGGCGCGTGACCTGTTTGCCCGATTCGAGGTGCTTCTTGATCTCGTCGCACAGCAGCTCCTGGCGCTGGCACTTCACCACGGCGCCACCGTCGATCGGGTCCTTGAGCTCGCATTCGTCGCCCAGCACCAGGCCCGGCGGCAGCGGTTCGCCGGCGATCCAGCCGGTGAGTACGGCGCGCGCCGACACTTCGGCGTTCAGCGGCAGCGCCGGGAAGCTGCCCAGCGCGTGGCGCAGTTCCGACACGAGGTTTTCGGCCGACTTGCGCGAGCTGGTGTCCACGGCGATGAAGCCGTGCTGCAGGTCGAGCGTGGCGTTGGTGCGCACCGGCCGCACGAACGCGCGCGGCAGCAGCTCCATCACCAGGTCTTCCTTCACCCGTTTGCGGGCGCGGCCGCCGAGCTTGCGGCCTTCCTTTTCTTCCATCGCCTCGATGCGCTTGCCCAGCTCGTCGTTGATGACGGCCGAGGGCAGCAGGCGGTCTTCGCCGCCCAGGGTGATCCAGAGGGCGTCGTTGACGCGGTGGCTCATGGCCGGCTCGTCGCGACCAAACGGCGACACGAAGCCGCGCGACATCAGTTCGGACGGACCCACCGGCTTGAGGCGGCAGTCCTCCAGGCGGGCGTCGAGTTCAACGAAGGCTTTGGCAAGGGAAGCGGGAAAGCGGAAGAAAGTCAGATTACGAAAGAACATCAAATATCCATTTCAAAAGAAAAAGGGGTCAGAGAACATTATTGTTTCAATCAAATATGTTCTCTGACCCCATTTCGTCGGGGTGGCTGGCTAGCCAGGCGTGGGCGTCGGGGAGGGCGGCGGTGGTGTGGCGGCCGAGGTTGGCGAAGTCGAAGGCCGAGGGGTCGGCCAGATGGGAGGGGCGCACGTCGGACAGCGCCCTGGCTATGGTTTCGGTGCGGCCGGGATATTCCTTGTCCCAGGCCGCCATCATGCGCGCCACCTGTTTGCGCTGCAGGTTTTCCTGCGAGCCGCACAGGGTGCAGGGGATGATCGGGAACTGCTTCCAGTCGGCGTAGTCGCGCAGGTCGGCTTCGCGCACCGTGGCCAGCGGCCGGATCACCACGTGGGCGCCGTCGTCGCTGAGCAGCTTGGGCGGCATGGTGGCCAGCTTGGCGTGGAAGAACAGGTTCATGAAGAAGGTGGCCAGCACGTCGTCGCGGTGGTGGCCCAGCGCGATCTTGGTGAAGCCGTGGTCCTTGGCGTGCTGGTAGAGCGCGCCGCGGCGCAGGCGCGAGCACAGCGAGCACATCGTCTTGCCCTCGGGCACCACGCGCTTGACCACCGAATAGGTGTCCTGCTCGATGATGGTGAAGGCCACGCCCAGCGTGCGCAGGTAGTCGGGCAGCACGTGTTCCGGGAAACCCGGCTGCTTCTGGTCGAGGTTCACCGCCACCAGCTCGAAGCGCACCGGCGCCTTTTTCTGCAGCTGCAGCAGCAGGTCCAGCATCGTGTAGCTGTCCTTGCCGCCCGACAGGCACACCATCACCTTGTCGCCGTCCTCGATCATGCCGAAGTCGGCGATTGCCTGGCCCACCTGCCGACGCAGCCGCTTGGCCAGCTTGTGGCGCTCGCGATCCTGCGAGGGTTTGCGCGGGAGGGGATCTTGCAGCAGCAGGGTCATGGCGGCGTGGGTCGGGTGGGGCCGCTATTTTACCCCTGTCGCCACCCCGGCCGGGGCGCTAAGCTGGCCCGGCAACCGGAGGATGTGATGGCCGAGGAAGATGCCGCCAAAATTGCCGCCCAGCTGGCCGAGCTCAAGGTGGAGCATCGCGACCTGGACGCCGCCATCGATAAGCTGGCCGAGTCCATCCAGGCCGACGAGATGTCCGTCAAGCGCCTCAAGAAGCGCAAGCTGCGGCTCAAGGACCTGATTGCCGCACTGGAAAGCCGGCTGATCCCCGACCTCGACGCCTGACGCCCGGCTGGCCCGAAAGCCAGGGCCTCAGGCCTCGGCCTTGGCCACGCCTGAGCCGGCCACCTTGCTGACCGCCTCGGGCGAAAGCTTGCTGATGGTGTGCCGCAGGTCGCGCCCCAGCACCACCTTGGCGTCCTTTTCCCAGGCCATCAGCTGTTCGTCGAAGTCGAGCTTGCCGTTCGGGCACACCCACACCAGCTTCATCTCGCGCAGCTTCTGGATGAAGCCGCGGAACAGCGATTTGTCGAAGAACTCCGGCGCGGCCGGCGCGTACAGCAGGCTCAGCCGCTGCGCCGTGAGGTGGCAAAGCGATTCAAGCTCGCCGGCACTGAGAGTGCGCGGGCCGTTCTTCACCAGCGTGGTGATGGCGATGAAGTAACGCTCGAACGCCTGCTGCAGGCTGTGGGCGATGGCGCGCAGGCGGAAGACCTCGTCGGTCTGGCCCGGGCCGCGCGACAGGATGCCGCCTTCCTCGTCGCTGGCCACGGTCAGCAGGCCTTCGGCCACGAACAGGTCGATGGTGGCGTCGAGCCGCTGCGCGAAGCCGGTTTCGTCCCAGGGCAGGAACAGCTCTTCCTGCACGAACGGGTAGATGGTCTGGCCCAGCCGCAGCAGGCCGGCGCGGCTCATGCGGCGGTTGTTCTGGAAGCACAGCGCCACCCAGCTGGCCGCGGCGAACAGATGCAGTACGTTGTTGCGGAAGTAGCTCTGCAGCACCGCCGTCTCGCCCTCCACGCTGATCACGTCGCCCAGCGGATGCACGGTGCGGGTGAGCACGCCGATCTTCTCGCCGTAGGCGATGATGGCCGCCGGATCCAGCGCAGTCACGGTGACGCGGTCCGAATACGGCAGCATGGCCAGCAGCTTCTTGCTCAGCGTGAGCTGGGCCAGCAGGTCGGCTTCGGACATGGCGTGCTTGGGCGTGGCCAACAGGGCCAGCGCCAGCAGGTTCACCGGGTTCACGTCGGCGGCGCGGTTGATGTTGACCTGGATGCGGCGGGCCAGGTCTTCCACGGCGCCGTTGATCCAGGTCGGCTTGTCGTCGGGGTCGGCGTTGCGCTCACGCCAGTCCGGCGCGTGCTCGGCCAGCACGGAATCCAGGAAGATCGGCTCGCCGAAGTTCACCGCCACCTTGCCGTAGTGCTGGCGCAGGATGCCGGCGCCGGCCTTGAGCAGGGCCCAGATGGTTTCCTTTTCCTTGGGCCGGCCGGTGAGTTCGTCCAGGTAGCTCTTGCCCTCGATCAGCTTCTCGTAGCCGATGTACACCGGCTGGAACACCACCGGCCGGCGCGGCGCGCGCAGGAAGGCCTTGATGGTCATCACGATCATGCCGCCCTTGGGCGCCAGCAGGCGGCCCGTGCGCGAGCGGCCGCCTTCGATGAAGTATTCCAGCGAAAAACCTTCGCCCACCAGCTGCGAGACGTATTCGGCCAGCACGGCCGCATACAGCGCGTTACCACGGATCGAGCGCCGGATGAAGAACGCGCCGCCGCGGCGAAGCATCGGCCCGAGCACCGGCATGTTGAGGTTCACGCCCGCCACGATGTGCGGCGGCACGATGCCGCGGTTGTAGAGCAGGTAGCTCAGCAGCAGGTAGTCCATGTGGCTGCGGTGGCAGGGCACGTAGACCACTTCATGCCCGGGAGCGACCTGCTTGAGCGTCTCGACGTGGTTGACGTTGACGCCGTCGTAGATGCGGTTCCAGAAACCGGTGAGCGCGAACGACGCCGAGCGCACCACGGGATTGGAATAGTCGGCGGCGATTTCCCAGGCGAAGCCGTGGCCCTTCTTCCAGGCCTCCAGGTATTCGGTGCCGTCGCGCCGGGCCTGGTCGGTAATGGCCTTTCGCACAGGCTCGGCGTCCAGCACGCGGTCCACCAGCAGGCGGCGGGTGGACAGGTCGGGGCCGATCACCGCGGTGCGGATGCGGCGGAAGTGCCCGCGCAGCACCCGGCTGACCTTGCGCACCTGGCGCTCGTGCGGCATTTCCTCGCCCAGGATCTCCCACACGCGCACGCTGGGCGAGAACTGCACCACCGTGTCGCGGCCGTTGAGCAGGATGGCCAGCAGGCGACGGAAGCGGCCCACCAGCGCCCAGTTTTCCGAGAACAGCACCGAGAACCAGCCCGACTGCCTGGCCGGCGCGCGGCCGACGAAGATCGACACCGGTACCAGCTGCACGTCCTGGTCGGGATAGAGGCGGTGCGCCATCAACAGGCGCGACAGCGCATCGGAATGGCTGCGGTTCTTGGGCCGACCGAACAGGCCGGCGCGCCGGCGCGACAGCGCCACGTAGCTGCGCTTGCGGCCCAGCGGGTCGCCCGGCAGGGCGGCCAGCGGCGACGGCAGCCCGGCTTCCCGGCAGGCGCGGTCCAGGATCAGGGTGTTCGACAGCCCGTAGTTTTCGATGACGTAACACACCGGCCGGTCGAGGCTGAACGGCGGCACCACCGGTTCACGCTTGATCTCGATCCAGGGCTGCAGCAGTTTTTCCATGAAGCGCGCCCACAGCGGCGGCTTGGCGCGCTGTCGGGGCGGCGTCGGCGGGGTCGCCGGTTTTTGCGATTCGTCCATGGGTGTTCAGCCGGCCGGGTTGGCCGCTGCTCCCACCTGGGCCGGAGCGGCCTGTTCGCCGGCCTCGGCCAGCTCGGCCTCGGCGTCGGCCACGGCCTGGGCGCTGTACCAGCCGTCGCCACGGCGGACCATGGCCATTTCAAAGCTGACGGTCTTGTCCAGCAGCGGATAGCTCACCTTCACTTGGGCACGGTCGCCCTGCGCCGACACCAGCTCGGCGCGCACGCCGTACAGCGCGCGGTCCAGGTCCAGGTCATAGGCCTTGGCGACCTGCTTGACCCCGGCCAGGGCGATGCCGCCCTTTTCCATTGCCGGCCCCATTGGCAGGGCGCGGGCCTGGGCAAGGGTCGGCAGGTCCAGGGCGTTGGCCGTTTCCACCACGGCCGAAACGGCGACGCGGGCGCGCGCCCGGTCGGTGAACAGCGCGGGCTGGGCCCAGGCGACAAGGCCGGCAACCACTTCGGTGGCGTGGGTTTTCTCTTCGGCGCTCAGGTCGGTGTTGGCCTGGATGGCGGCATTGAGGAAGATCAGGCCGGTGGCCTGCATCAGCGGCCACTGGCCGGAGATCTCGCTTTCGAGCTTGGCCAGCTTGGGCTCGAGGTCGCGGTTGAGTTCGGCCTCGGCGTCGGGCGCGGTCAGGCGGGCCATCATCTTGTCGTACTCCACGGCGTCGGCGTCGGTCACCGGCTCGGCCTGCGCCACCCGGCGGTTCCACAGCGCCTCGGTGCGGGCGTGCAGTTCGGGCGGCAGGCTCAGGTGGGAGTAGCGCACCAGGTCGTTGTCGCGAAGCGCCTTGGCCAGGCCTTCAACCGCCGCCACGGGATTGCCCGCGGCCTCGGCGGCCTCGGGCGGGTCCTTGCGGCAGGCGGCCAGCGTCAGCACCAGGGCGAGCAGGGCCAGCAGGGTCCAGGCGGGGAGTCTTCGGGTCATGCGTCGGGGCTGGAGCGTCGGTTTGGCAGGCGCTGAATCTAGCAGATCGTATGTTTGCAGCCCGTTGTCCGGCCCCGGCCTGGCCAGCCGGGCTTCAGCTGCCCAGCGCGGCGGCGATCTGGGCCTGCAGGGCCTCGGCCGCTGCCGCCGGGTCGGCGGCCTGGCGGATCGGGCGGCCCACCACGATGTGGTCGGCGCCGGCGGCAAAGGCCGTGGGTACGTCCACGGTGCGCTTCTGGTCGTCCCCGGCCGGACCCCCCGGGCGGATGCCGGGGCAGACGATCAGGAAGTCCGGGCCGGTGGCCTGGCGCAGCGCGGCCGCTTCCTGGCCCGACGAGATCACCCCGTCGCAGCCGGCGGCGCGGGCCGCCAGCGCACGCTCCACCACCACCTCGGAAGGCTCACGATCGATACCCAATTGCCGAAGATCGCTGCGGTCCATGGACGTGAGCACGGTCACCGCAAGCAGCTTTATATCGCCCTTCTCCTGCGAAGCTGCGCTCATCATGCCGTCATGTTGCCCGTGGATGGTGCAAAAAGTGACCGGGTAGCGCGTCAGGCCCTTCAGGGTGGCGGCAACGGTGGCCGGCACGTCATGGAACTTCAGGTCCACGAACACTTTCTTGTTGCGTGCCGCCAGCTCCTCGAGTACCCGGAAGTAGTCGCCGCTGGTCAGCAGCTCCATGCCGATCTTGTAGAAGCGCACCGAATCGCCCAGCCGGTCCACCCAGGCGCGGGCCTGCGCGGCGGTCGGCACGTCCAGGGCGAAGATCAGGCGGTCGCGGACGGCGGTCACGGGCTTACTGGGCGTAGTCGAGGCTGTCGAGCTTGAGCTGCCGGCGCTCGTTCTCGGGCAGGGTCCAGGCGTTGTTGAACAGCGCCGGCTCCCAGCTGCCGTAGGTCGGGTTGGGCAGCACGAACCAGCGCTCGCCGACCCAGCCCAGATACGGGGCCATCGCCTGCTCGCGGCCGGCCGGGTTGTTGGCGACGATGGTCACCATGTCGCCGATCTGGTCGCCGAACTGCATCAACACGCGGTGGGTGCGGCCGATGAACTGGCGGCGGCAGCCCTTTTCCGAGCCTTCCTGTTCGCAGCCGTCCACGAAGAAGCCCAAGCCCAGGAACTGCTCGGGCTTGTCGATGGGGAAGCCGACCGCGCGCAGGTTCTTGAGCGTGGGCTCTTCCAGGTGGACGGCGCGGTTGGTGACGTAGTAAACGGTGATGCCGCGCGCGGCCGCGGCCTGGGCGAACTCGAGGGCGCCGGGCACGGGCATCGCTTTTTCTTCGCGCACCCAGGCGTCCCAGGTGGTTTCGTCATAGGTCAGGCCGTCGCGCACCAGGCGGGCCTGGTAGGGCGAGTTGTCCAGCACGGTTTCGTCAACATCCACGATCACCGCCGGCGCCAGGCCGGTGGCCGGGTTGGCGCGTTCGTCCGGTACCAGCGCGTCCCAGTCCGGGGTCTTGAGGGCGCGGTCGAGCTGGTAGAGCGCACTGCGGAAGGTCTGGCCGGCAATCAATCGATATTCGATCGAGGTCTGGATCCAGGCCGCGGCGTTGAGGTTGTCGTTGGCGGCCGGCAGCAGCGGCGCGTCGGGCACCTTCTTGCGCACCGGCACCGGCACGATCTGCGCCAGCTCCTGGTCGGTCAGCACGTCGTCGCGGACGGGTGCGGTCTGGCAGGCGGCGAGCGCGAGCACCAGGGCCGAGACGGCGAGGGTCTTGAGCGGGGTCATCGGCGGTTTTCCGTTGTAGTTGCCGGCCAGTTTAACCGGGCCGGCAGCGGGACTGGGTGACAGGCCGGTGTCAGGCGCATGCCGTCCTGCCGGGCCCGGGCCCCGCGGCGTCAGCCGTCGTTGAACATCGCCGCGATGGCGTCCATGTGGGCGCGGCCGCGCAGCTTCTTCTCGGCGGTCTCGCGCTCGGGGTCCAGGCCGTCGCGCAGCAGGTCGGCGGCGGGCAGTTCGTCCAGGAAGCGGCTGGGCAGCAGGTGTTCGAGCGCGCCCCAGCGCTTGATTTCGGCGCTGTGCGACAGGTACAGCCGCTCCTTGGCGCGGGTGATGCCCACGTACATCAGGCGGCGCTCTTCGTCGAGGCGGTTTTCCTCGAGGCTGGCTTCGTGCGGCAGGTTGCCGTCCTCGCAGCCGATCACGAACACCGCGCGGAACTCCAGGCCCTTGGCCGCGTGCAGGCTCATCAGCCGCACGGCGTTGCCCGGCTCGCCGCGATCGGCGTTCGAAAGCAGCGCCAGCTGGGCCGCGAGCTCGCCCGGGCCGCCGCCGCGCGCGCCTTCGAACCACGACGCCAGTTCGTCCAGGTTGGCCTTGCGGCGCTGGAAACTGGCCTCGTCCTTGCACTGGCTGCGCACCATCGCCAGCAGGCCGCTCTGCTGGGCCAGCATCGGCACCAGCTCGGCGGGCGTGACGGTTTCGGCGGCGTCGCGCAGGCGATCAACGATGCGGGTGAATTCGTCCAGGCCCGCCGCCGCGCGCGGCGTGAGCTGCTTGAGGAAGCCGATCTGCCCGGCCGCCACCGACAGCGACAGCCCGGCGGTTTGCGCCATGGCCGCGAGTTTTTCCAGCGTGGTGGCGCCGACTTCGCGCTTGGGCGCGGCGATGGCGCGCAGGAAGGCGGCGTCGTTGTCGGGATTGGCCAGCACCTGCAGCCAGCACAGCGCGTCCTTCACTTCGGCGCGGTCCAGGAACTTGGTGCCGCCGGTGAGGTGGTAGGGGATGCGCAGCAGCTGCAGCGCCTTTTCCAGCGGCCGCGACTGGTGGTTGCCGCGGAACAGGATGGCGAATTCGCCCCAGGGGATTTCCTTGCCCTGGTTGAGGTAGTGGATCTCGGCGGCGACGCGCTCGGCCTCGTGTTCGTTGTTGCGGCACTCCCACACGCGCACCGGTTCGCCGTCGCCGTGCTGGCTCCACAGCTTCTTGGGATGGGCGTGCGGGTTCTTTTCGATCAGGGTGTTGGCGCAGCGCAGGATGCGGGCGGTGCAGCGGTAGTTCTGCTCGAGCTTGACCACCTTGAGGTTGGGGTAGTCGGTGGCCAGCTGGTCGAGGTTCTCGGGCTGGGCGCCGCGCCAGGCATAGATGCTCTGGTCGTCGTCGCCCACGCAGGTCATGTTGCCCTTGGGGCCGGCCAGCTGCTTGAGCAGGCGGTACTGGGCGCCATTGGTGTCCTGGCACTCGTCCACCAGCAGGTAGCGCAGGCGCTCGCGCCAGCCGGCGGCCAGGTCGGGCTCGGCCTCCAGCAGGGTCAGCGGCAGCCGGATCAGGTCGTCGAAGTCCACGGCGTTGTAGGCCGTGAGCCGCGCCTGGTAGCGGGCGTAAATTCCGGCGGCCTCCCTTTCGCGGCCCGAGCGCGCGGCCTCGGCGGCCTGCTCGGGCGACAGCGCGTTGTTCTTGGCCGCGCTGATCAGGTTCTGGAGCGAATACAGCGCGTCCTTCTTCAGGCCCGGCGTGGCCAGGTCCTTGATGATGGCCATCTGGTCGTCGCCGTCGAAGATCGAGAAGCCTCGGCGCAGCTGCGCGCGCTCGTGTTCAATCTGCAGGAAGCGCAGGCCCAGGGAATGGAAGGTGGAGATGGTGAGGCCTTCGGCGGCGTCACCCTTCACGCGCTTGGCGACGCGCTCGCGCATCTCCCGGGCGGCCTTGTTGGTGAAGGTGATGGCGGCGATGTGCCGCGCCTCGTGCCGGCCGGTGGCGATCAGGTGGGCGATCTTCTCGGTGATCACCTTGGTCTTGCCGCTGCCCGCGCCGGCAAGCACAAGCAGGGGGCCGCCGACGTAGGCGACCGCTTCTTGCTGGGGAGTATTGAGGCCGGACATGGGGGGTGGATTGTACCGGCCCGCCGCCCACGAGCGCCGGGCTCCTCGCTAGAATGCCGCCATGCTGCAGATCTCGCCCACTTTGGCCATCCCCGACGACGAACTGGTCGAGCGCTTCGTGCGCTCGAGCGGGCCGGGCGGCCAAAACGTGAACAAGGTGTCGACCGCCGTGGAGCTGCGCTTCGACGTGGCCCGTTCGCCGTCGCTGCCCGAGGCCGTGCGCGAGCGGCTGCTGGCGCGCCGCGACCGCCGCCTCACCGACGACGGCGTGCTGGTGCTGAGCGCACAGCGCTTCCGCACCCAGGACCGCAATCGCGAGGACGCGCGTGAACGCCTGGCCGCGGTGATCGTCGCCGCGCTCACCGCGCCCAAGAAGCGCGTGGCCACCAAGCCCACCAAGGGCTCCAAGGAGCGGCGGCTGGGCGCCAAGCGGGAGCGCTCCACGGTCAAGCGCCACCGCAGCGCCCCCGGCTGGGACCGCGAATGACGCGCATCCCGGTGATGCCGCCGAACGCCCCGCGCAATGGCGGACCGGCCGGCCGCTGGCTGGGCCGCAACCTGCTGCGGCTGGGCGGTTGGACCATCGAGGGCGACTGGCCCGACCTGCCGCGGATCGTGGTGATCGTCGCGCCGCATTCCTCGGCCTGGGACGCGTACTGGGGTCTGGCGGCCAAGCTGGCGATGGGCGTGGACATCACCTTCATCGGCAAGGCCGAGCTTTTCCGCGGCCCGCTGGGCTGGCTGCTGCGCAAGTTGGGTGGGCATCCGGTGGACCGCAGCGCGCCCGGTGGCATCGTCGACCAGACCGCCGCCGAAATCCGGGACGCCGAGCGCATGTGGTTCGTGCTGGCGCCCGAAGGCACCCGCCGTCGCGTGGAGCGCTGGAAGCCCGGCTTCTGGAGGATCGCCCGACAGGCCGGCGTGCCGGTGTTCTGCGCCGCCTTTGACTACCCGGGGCGGCGGATCGTGCTCGACCAGCTGTTCGAGCCCGGCGATGACTACGAGGCCGATATGGCCCACATCCGCGCCCTCTACCGCCCGCACGTGGGCAGGAACCGCGACACGCTCTGATGCGGGTGAGGGTTGGGTCGCCGGGACGCGGCCGATACAATGGCCGGCATGGATTCAGTGACTGCATTGCACGAGCAGCTGGCGGCGCGGCCGTGGCTGTTCACGTTGACCTCGTGCGTGGCGCTGCTGTTGCTGGCCTGGCTGGCCGACCAGTTGACCCAGCGCCTGCTGCTGCGCCTGCTGGTGCGCCTGGTGAAAGCCTCGCCGGTGAAGTGGGACGACGCCATCCTGGCGCGCGGCGTCATCAAGCGGCTGGCGCATGCGGTGCCTGCCGTCGTGATCTACCTCGGCGTGCCGCTGCTACCCGGATTGCCCGAGGGGCTGGTGACCGTCGTGCGCAACGTCGCCGCCGCCTGGGTGGTGCTCACCGCGGCGCAGTCGCTGAGCGCGCTGCTGTCAAGCCTGCAGGACATCTACCAGGCCGGCGATCCAGAGCGTGCGCGCAGCCGGCCGATCAAGGGCTACCTGCAGGTGGCCAAGATCGTGCTGTTCGTGCTGGCCGCGGTGCTGGTGGTGGCCGTGCTGGTGGACAAGTCGCCGCTGCTGCTGCTGTCGGGGTTCGGCGCCATGACGGCGGTGCTGATGCTGGTGTTCAAGGACACCATCCTTTCGCTGGTGGCCAGCGTGCAGCTCAATTCCAACGACATGGTCCGGGTGGGCGACTGGATCGAAATGCCGCAGTTCGGGGCCGATGGCGACGTGGTCGACGTGGCCCTGCACACCGTGAAGGTGCAGAACTGGGACAAGACCATTACCACCCTGCCCACGCACGCGCTGATCGCGGGCAGCTTCAAGAACTGGCGCGGCATGAGCGAGGCGGGCGGCCGCCGCATCAAGCGGGCGCTGGCGATCGACCAGGGCACGGTGCGTTACCTTTCCGACGAAGAGCGCGAGGGCGTCGCGCGCTTCGTGCTGCTGCAGCCCTACCTCGAGGCCAAGGCCACCGAGCTGGCGCAGTGGAACGCGCAGCGGCAGGGCGAAGCGCCGGTCAACCTGCGGCGGCTGACCAACCTGGGCACGTTCCGCGCCTACGCCCGCGCGTATCTGCAGTCACACCCGGGCATCCGCGCAGACATGACGCTGCTGGTGCGCCAGCTCGATCCGGGGCCGCAGGGGCTGCCGATCGAGATCTACTGCTTCACCGGCACCACCGCCTGGGGCGAGTACGAGGACATCCAGTCCGACCTCTTCGACCACCTGCTGGCGGTCCTGCCGGAGTTCGGCCTGCGCGCATTCCAGGCGCCGTCGGGCGGTGATGTCGCCGCCGCCGGTCAGGCCCTGTCCGATCAGCGCTCCGACGCACCCGTGTCGAAGTAGTCGCGGCGCTCGAACAGCCCGGGTTTGATCAGGTCGATGAAGTCGCGCGCCTGCGGGCTGAGGTATTTGCCTTTGCGCATCACCACGCCGTAGCTGCGCGGCGGGAAATACTCGCCCAGGTTGCGCGCCACCAGCCGCTTCTCGTCGGCTTCGGTCAGGCAGATGCTGGTGACGATGGAAATGCCCAGCCCCATGGCCACGTACTGCTTGATCACCTCCCAGCCGCCCACTTCCAGCGCCACGGTGTACGGGACGCGGCGCTGCTGGAACACCAGGTCCACCAGGCGGTAAGTGGTGAGGCGGCGCGGCGGCAGGATCAGGCCATAGGGCGACAGGTCCTCCAGGCGCAGGTCGGCCTTGGTGGCCAGCGGGTGGCCCGGCGGGCAGATCAGCATCGGGTCGAAGGAGTACACCGGCGCGTAGGCCAGGTCGGTGGGAACGTCCAGCATCGAGCCCACCGCCAGGTCCACCGCGTCCGAGCGCAGCAGGCCCAGGCCGTCCTGGCCGGTGACGTTGTGCAGCACCAGCTGCACTTGCGGGTGCTGCTTGCGGAAGGCCTGCACCAGGGTGGGCAGCAGGTAGAGGATGGTGGAGCTGCCGGCCGCCACGTGCAGCTCGCCGGCCTGCAGCCCTTTGAGCTTGCCGCGGAACTCCGCGTCCAGGCCGTCCAGGCCCTCCACCAGCGGGCGGGCGAGGTCGTAGAGCACCTGGCCTTCGCGGGTGAGGCTGAAGCGCCGGCCGATGCGCTCGAACAGGCCCGTGCCCAGGTCACGCTCCAGGGCCTGCAGCTGCAGGGTTACGGCCGGCTGGCTCAGGAACAGGGCCTCGGCCGCGCGCGACACCGAACCCAGGCGCGCCACCTGGCAAAAGGCCCGCAGCGGCTTGAGTCGGTCGCCTTTGTAATAGAAGCGTGCCTTCGGGCCGGCCATAAGCCTTTGTTCCTGTGCGGTTATAAGCTAGGTTAATAGTAAGTATCAAAACATTTGTTTTGTCAAAGGTACGCCGCAGGCCTAGCTTCGAACTCCGGAACATCAGGAGCAAGACCATGGCAGGCGACGCAGCGCGGACGATTTCACCCCTGGAACTGCACGGCACCCGTCAGGCAGGCCAGGAAGACCTGCTGACCCCGGCGGCCCTGGGCTTCCTGGTGGACCTGCAGCGGACCTTCGAGGTCGAGCGCCAGACCCGCCTCGCCGCCAGGCGCCAGCGCCAGGCGCGCTTCGACGCCGGCGAACTGCCCGACTTCCGCACCGACACCCAGGCCATCCGCGAAGGCGACTGGACCGTGGCGCCGCTGCCGGCCGCGCTGGTCGACCGCCGCGTGGAGATCACCGGCCCGGTGGACCCGAAGATGGTGATCAACGCCCTGAACTCGGGCGCCAACTGCTACATGGCCGATTTCGAGGACTCCACCTGCCCGACCTGGGAGAACCTGCTCACCGGCCAGCGCGCCCTGCGCAAGGCCGTGGCCGGCAGCCTGGACTGGATGGCCCCGGACGGCAGCAAGCACTACGTGCTCGACCCGGAGTCCAGGACGGTGCTGATCGTGCGCCCGCGCGGCTGGCACCTGGACGAGAAGCACGTGCTGGTGGACGGCCGCCGCATGAGCGCCAGCCTGTTCGACCTGGGCCTGTTCGCCTTCCACAACGCCGCCACCCTGCATGCCAAGGACCGCGGCCCGTACTTCTACCTGCCCAAGCTGCAGTCGATGGAAGAAGCGGCGCTGTGGAACGAGGTGCTGGACTTCATCGAAGCGCGCCTGGGCCTGCCCACCGGCGCGATGAAGGTGACGGTGCTGATCGAGACGCTGCCGGCCGTGTTCGAGATGCACGAGATCCTGCACGCGCTGCGCAGCCGCATCGTCGGCCTGAACTGCGGCCGCTGGGACTACATCTTCTCCTACATCAAGACCTTCCGCCGCCATCGCGACCGCGTGTTGCCCGAGCGCAGCCAGGTGGGCATGACCCAGCCGTTCCTGAAGTCGTATTCCGAACTGCTGATCCAGACCTGCCACCGCCGCGGCGCCCACGCCATGGGCGGCATGGCGGCGCAGATTCCGATCAGCGGCGACCCGATCGCCAACCAGGAAGCCCTGGGCCGCGTGCGTGCCGACAAGCTGCGCGAAGCCAGCGCCGGCCACGACGGCACCTGGGTGGCGCATCCGGCCCTGATCCCGATCGCCCGCGAAGTGTTCGACGAGAAGATGCCCGGCCCGAACCAGCACGCCGTGCTGCGCGAGGACGTGGTGGCCGACCGCGACACGCTGATCCGCCCGAGCGTGGGCACCATCACCCGCAAGGGCTTCGACAGCAACGTGGAAGTCTGCGTGCGCTACCTCGCCGCCTGGCTCGACGGCCAGGGCTGCGTGCCGATCCACTGGCTGATGGAAGACGCCGCCACCGCCGAGATCGGCCGGGCCCAGCTCTGGCAGTGGCTGCACCACGGCGACCTGCACCTGGACGACGGTTCGCCGGTGGACTTCTCGCTGTTCGACCGCGCGCTGCTGGCGCTGCCGTCCAAGCTGTCGGACCGCATGAACCTGCCGGGCGGCACCCGCATCAACGACGCCATCACGCTGCTCGATGAGCTCACACACGCCCGGGAACTGGCCGAGTTCCTGACCCTGCCGGCGTACGAGCGCCTCGCTTGAACCCCTTGCTTTCCCTTCCCCATTTCGCAATCCAAAGGACAACGCCATGACCACGACCCTCCCCACCGCCGAGCAGCTCAAGAAAGAGTGGGCGACCGACCCGCGCTGGGCCGGCATCGAACGCGGCTACAGCGCCGAGGAAGTCGTGCGCCTGCGCGGCACCGTCGCCGTCGAGCACTCGCTCGCCCGCCTGGGCGCCAACAAGCTGTGGAAGTCCCTGGGCGAGAAGCCCTTCGTGAACGCGCTCGGCGCGCTCACCGGCAACCAGGCCATGCAGCAGGTCAAGGCCGGCCTCAACGCCATCTACCTCTCGGGCTGGCAGGTCGCGGCCGACGCCAACGTCGCCGGCGAAATGTACCCCGACCAGTCGCTGTACCCGGCCAACTCGGTGCCGCTGGTGGTCAAGCGCATCAACAACACGCTGCTGCGCGCCGACCAGCTGCACCATGCGGAAGGCAACGACAGCATCGACTTCCTGCAGCCGATCGTCGCCGATGCCGAAGCCGGCTTCGGCGGCGTGCTCAATGCGTTCGAGCTGATGAAGGCGATGATCGAAGCGGGCGCCGCCGGCGTGCACTTCGAGGACCAGCTGGCTTCGGTGAAGAAGTGCGGCCACATGGGCGGCAAGGTGCTGGTGCCGACCCAGGAAGCGGTGCAGAAGCTGATCGCCGCGCGCCTGGCCGCCGACGTCTCCAACGTGCCCACCCTGGTGATCGCCCGTACCGACGCCGAAGCCGCCGACCTTCTCACCAGCGACGTGGACCCGAACGACGCGCCGTTCTGCACCGGCGAGCGCACCGTGGAAGGCTTCTACAAGACCCGACCAGGCATCGACCAGGCCATCAGCCGCGGCCTGGCCTACGCGCCCTACGCCGACCTGGTGTGGTGCGAGACCGGCAAGCCGGACCTGGCCTTCGCCAAGAGGTTCGCCGACGCCATCCACGCCAAGTTCCCGGGCAAGATGCTGGCCTACAACTGCTCGCCGTCGTTCAACTGGAAGAAGAACCTCGACGACGCCACCATCGCCAAGTTCCAGATCGAGCTGGGCAAGATGGGCTACAAGTTCCAGTTCATCACCCTGGCCGGCTTCCATTCGCTCAACTACTCCATGTTCAACCTGGCCTACGGCTACGCCCGCAGCCAGATGAGCGCGTTCGTGGAGCTGCAGGAGAACGAGTTCGCCGCGGCCGACAAGGGCTTCACGGCGGTCAAGCACCAGCGCGAGGTGGGCACCGGCTACTTCGACTCGGTCACCCAGGCCATCCAGGGCGGCAAGAGCTCGACGACGGCGCTGACGGGCTCGACCGAGGAAGAGCAGTTCCAGGGCGGCGCCAAGGCCGCAGCCGCCTGACCCGGGCTTGAATCGGGGGCGCACCCCGGCCGTCGCCCCTGGCGGCGGCCGGGGCCTGCGCCGCGCATCCGGACGCAGGTCGCTGTTTCCTTTCCCTCGCCTTGGATACACTCGGTTCAGTCCCTGGTTTGAGTAGTCCGTGATTTCTACTGATCTTCCCGGCATCCCGGCCGCGTCCCCGCAGAGCGGCGAGCCGGAAGGCCGGCTGCCCTCGCAGCTCTCGGCCGACGAATTCCGCGTCCTGGCCGCCGCCGGCGTCAGCCGCGCGGTGCTGCCCGGCGAGGAATTGTTCCGCCGCGGCCAAGCGGCCCAAAGCATGTTCCTGATCGATACCGGCGAGATCCGCCTGGGCTTCGACGATGGCCTGGCCGACAAGCTGCTGGGCCCCGGCCAGTACTTTGGCGAACTGGCGGTATTCATCGGCCGGCACCAGCGCTTCGCGCGCGCCGTGGCCGAAACCCCGGGCGTGCTGTACGAAATCACCCAGTCCGCGTTCCAGGGGCTGGTGGACCGCGAGCCGGCCCACGTGGCCCGCTTCATGCAGCGCAGCTTCTCCTACCTGGTGGCGGGCGAGCACCAGCTGGTGCAGCACCTCAAGCGCCGCAACGAAGACCTGATGCAGACGCTGGACACGCTGCGCCAGACGCGCACCGAGCTCACGGTGGCCCAGCAGCTGGTGCGCACCGACGACCTCACCGGCCTGGCCAATCGCCGCGGCCTGTACCGTTTCCTGGATGAACTGGGTCGCCAGGACCTCAACGACCTCAAGCTGGCCCTGCTGCTGGTGGACATCGACCATTTCAAGCAGATCAACGACCGCAGCGGCCATCTGGCCGGCGACACCGCCCTGCGCGCCTGCGCCGAGGAAGTGCGGCGCATGGCGGGCCCGCTGGAGCTGCCCTGCCGCCTGGGCGGCGACGAGTTCGCCCTGGTGCTGCGGGTCAGCGACGACGGCGAACTGGCCAACCGCGCGCTGGGCCTGATGAGCGCCATCCGCAGCCTGCGCCTGCCCAGCCTGCGCGAGCACCGCCTGTCCATCAGCGTCGGCGGCGCCTTCTGCCAGGACCCGGGCGGCTGGTCGAGCTGGTACAGCCAGGCCGACCGCGCCCTGTACGAAGCCAAGCGCCAGGGCGGCGACCACTGGCGCCTGGCCCGCTGAGCCGGTGGCCGGCGCCGCGCGGGGGTCGCGTTCACCCCTGAAAGACGGTCCAGGCTTGCGCTGAATGAATGTTCCAGAAGTCCCCACCACCCATGCACTGAACACCGCGCCGGTGACCCCGATGCTGCGGACGGTGCTGCTGTGCGACATCGTCGAGTCCACGGCGCTGGTGGAGCGGCTGGGCGACATGCGGGCGGTGGCCCTGCTCAAGCGCCACGACCAGCTGCTGCGGCAGCTGATGGACCTGTGCCACGGCCAGCTGGTCGACAAGGCCGACGGTGTGCTGGCGCTGTTCGAGCGGCCGATCCAGGCCCTGGACTTCGCCCTGCGCTACCAGCGCGGCCTGCGCGAGCTGGGTGCGCTGGAAGCGCTCGACCTCAAGGCCCGCATTGGCCTGCACGTGGGCGACGTGATGACCTGGGCCAACGAGCCCAAGGACGTGCTGGCGGGTGCCAAGGCCTTCGAGGTCGAGGGCTTGGCCAAGCCGGTGGCCGCGCGCCTGATGAACCTGGCGCTGCCTGGCCAGATCCTGATGTCGGGCATGGCCCAGAACCTGTGCCACCGCGCCGTGGGCGAGCTGGGCGAGGCGGGCAACAAGCTGCGCTGGCTGATGCACGGCCGCTACAACTTCAAGGGCGTGCCCGCGCCGATGCTGGTGCACGAGGTGGGCGAGCCCGGGCTGTCGCCGCTGCGGGCGCCCGAGTCGGGCGCCAAGGCCTGGCGCGAACTGCCCGTCTGGCGCCGGCCGCCGATGGTGGCGCTGGAGGTGCTGATGGTGGGCGTGGTGGGCCTGGCCCTGTTCTGGAGCGCCCTGCGCAGTCCGCCCGCCATCGCCTTCGCCGAGCGCGACTGGGTGGTGGTGGCCGACCTGCAGAACCGCACCGGCGAGAAGATATTCGACCAATCCCTGGACACCGCGCTGCGCGTGGGCCTGGAGCAGTCCCGTCACGTGAACCTGATTTCAGAGCTGCAGATCGATCGCGCGCTTGAGCGCATGCAGCGCCAGGGCCAGCCCGTGGATCGCCAGCTGGCCGCTGAGCTCGCCCTGCGCGAAGGCGCCAAGGCCGTCATCCTGCCGACCATCGCCGAAGTGGGCGGTGCGGTGCGCATCAGCCTGGAAGTGGTGGATCCCAACAGCGGTGTCACGGTTTACAGCGAAAGCGCCGACGGCTCCGGCACCGACAACGTGCTGCCCGCTCTGGACATCGCCCTGGCCAAGGTTCGCGGCCGGCTGGGCGAGGCGGTGGGCAGTATCGAAAAAACCAGCATGCCGCTGGAGCTGGTGACCACGGGCAACCTCGATGCGCTGCGCGCCTACTCGCTGGGCTTGCGCGCGCGCTACGAGTCGCGGCTGGGCGAAGCGCAGCTGTTGTTCAAGCAGGCGGTGAAGCTGGACGACCAGTTCTCGATGGCCTACCTGCAGTTGGCTTTCATGCGCTATATCGACAACGACGCCGCCGCTACGCGTCGGTACCTGGAATTGGCCGAAGCCAACCGCACCCACCTCAGCCAACGCGAAGCGCTGTTCCTGGACGGGGCGGCGGCCACGCTTGACTCGCCGGCCACTGCACTTGAGCGCTTCACCCTGCTGGCCAACATTTATCCCGATGAGTTCCGCGCGCATTCCAACTTCGCGTACTTCGCCCACCACGACATGCTGCGCAGCGCCGAGGCTTTGGCGATGATCGGCCCGGCGCTGGCGACGCAGAATCCACGCCGCGGCACGGCGCAATACCTGGCGGGCCTGCTCAACCTGGCCTTGAACCGCTACGCGCAGGCCCAGGAGCATTTCGAGCTGGCGCAGTCGCTGGGCGTCAGCGGCTTCAAGCGCGACCACATCGAAACCTTCGTGGCGCAGCGCCGCTATGGCGAGGCCGAACGCGAGATGGCCACCCAGCGCGCCAGCGGTTCGGTGGCCAGCGACATCGAGGCCCGGCTGATCGAAGTGTCGCTGCCCCTCGACCGCGGCCAGTACGGTAAAGCGCTCGCGGCGAGCCGCGCGCTGGAGCAGGCCACCCAAGCTCCCGAGGTCACCGATCTCCATCGCTGGAACCAGGCGGGGATCACCCTGACGCTGCGCAGCCTGGCCCCGGATGCCACCTTTGCCGCCGACCTGAGGGCTCACGCCGATGCCCAGGCCGTCAGGCTCAAGGACGCCGACAGCCTGCTGCGCCGCCACGTGGTGTTCCAGGCCTTGGCCGCTGGCTGGATGGCTGCCAATTCCGGGAATGCCGATTTGGCACGGCGCATGCTGGCGCTGGTGCGCGATGACCCGCTGGTAGCGGCTTACCCGGCCAATGCCGCCATGCGCCGGTCGGTCGAAGCGGAAATTGCGCTGGCTTCCGGCGACGCCCAAGGGGCGATGGCGGCGCTGCCGATGAAAGTGGACGGGCCCGATGGAAGCTACTTCGAACGCGCCGTGCTGATGCGTGCACAGGCGGCCGCAGGGCAATGGGCGGAAGCGGCCGCCACGGCGGACTGGCTGGCACGAAACCGCGGGCGCGCCTTTGCCGAAAGCAGCAGCTTGGGCCACTGGCAGGCCATGAACGTGGCCGAGAGTTCTTTGGCGCTGCGGGCCGGTGCCGACCACCGTCGGCAGCGCGGCCAAGTCGCCGAAGCCGACCAGGCACTCGTGGCCTTCAAGGCCGCCTGGCCGGATGCGGACCGGCTCGCGCCGGTCCAGCATCGTTTCAGCAAGCGCTGAGGCTCAACGCTTCGCAACCTCGAGCGAGATCGGGTTTTGCGCGCCTTTCTCCGCCAGCAGCTGGGTACGCAGCGCATCCCGGCTGGCTTTGATGGCTTCCTTGCTGGCCAGCTGGTTCACGCCCATGCAGGCCCAGGCGCCTTCGTCGACGGTGGTGTCCTTGGCGTCGACGTGGCCGACGGAGGCCAGCGCCTGGCGCGGGTCCTTCTGGAACTGGTCGCGGAACGCGTCGTCGGTGGAGAGTTTGTCCAGCAGCGTGTCGACGATGTCCTCGGAAAGCTTGAACGGCATGGTGTGTCCCCTGGTGGTGGTGCAATAAGCCGTGGCCCGGTCCGGGTCGGCTGGGTCGTCTGCAGCGGTTGCCCCGGTGAGGCGGGCGCCGTGCGGATCGCAGTTGCAAGATAAACCGCCCGGATGTCACTGTCACCCGCCCGCCTTTCCGGATCTGCAAGCCATGCGTGTTCGTCGTTGCCACCAGCTCGTGGTGGAGTTGGACCAGGCGCCCCGCTTTTCCTTCGCCAGCCTGCTCGAAGGCGGCGACGGCATGGACAGCAGCGTGCGCTGGCTGGCGTACGCGCCTCAGCTTGCCGCGGCCGAGCCGGTGACGTTGGAACAGCTTGCCGTGCTGCAGGCCGCCTCCCGAGACGATTGGGTGGAGCTGGCCGAGCTGCGCGAGCGGCACGACGCCGCCATCGTGGACTCGCTGCTGGCCGTCGGCCTGCTGCTGGCTGAGCATGGCGACAAACAGGCCGCCTGGCGCGCGCGCGACGAGACCGCGCGCGACATCGCCTGGTGGCCGCTGGCGCTGGTGGCCCACGCACACGGCGGCTGGGGCGAGGTGGACATCCAGGCCCGCAATGAGCGCGGGCTGATGATGAGCAGCGAACAGATGGTCGAAGCCTTCGGCGCCGCACCCGAGCCGGCCTACCGTCGTGCGCCTGCGGCCGCGCCGCTGCCGCTGGCCGCGCCCCTGGCCAGCGACTTCGATGCGCTGCTGGCGGCGCGCCGGACCTGCCGCAACTTCGACGGCGAGGCCGTGCTGGGCCAGGCGGAGTTCGCGACGATGATGCGGCGGGTGTGGGGCGCCGTGGGCACGCGCGAACTGGCGCCCGGCGCCGTGGCCGTGAAGAAGAACAGCCCGGCCGGCGGCGGGCTGCATGCGGTGGAAGCCTACGTGCTGGTTCAGCGCGTGGAAGGGCTCGCCCCAGGCATCTACCACTACCTGTCGATGGACCATGCGCTGGAACCGATGCGGAGGCTGTCGGCCGACGAGGCTGCCGGCTTGGCGCACCGGTTCGTGGCCGGCCAGGACTGGTTCAACAATGCGCCGGTGATGGTGGTGATGACGGCGCGCTTCGACCGCCTGTTCTGGAAGTACCGCCGGCACACCAAGGCCTGGCGCGTGGTGCACCTGGACGTGGGCCACCTGTCGCAGACCATGTACCTGTCGGCCACCGATCTGGGCCTGGGCTGCTTCGTCACCGCAGCCATCAGCGACCGTGCGGTGGAGGAGGCCCTGGACCTGCCTGCGCTGCGCGAAGGGCCGATCGCGATCGTCGGCTTTGGCCTGCGCTCGGGCGAGATGCGGACGATGGAGCTCGACCAGCTGGTGCCGGTGCAGCCGGCGCACCTGGCGCCGTCGGTCTAGTTCACGCCGTCTGGCCGGCGGCGCCGCGATCGAGCAGCCGATAGCCCAGCGCCTCGGCCAGATGGGCGGTGGCGATGGCGTCGCTGGCGGCCAGGTCGGCGATGGTGCGGGCCACGCGCAGGATGCGGTGCATGGCGCGGGCCGAGAGCTGCAGGGATTCCATCGCGCTTTCCAGCAGGGCCTGGTCGCGCGGCGCCAGCAGGCAGTGCGCTTCGGTCTGGGCCTGGTTGAAGTGGGCGTTGAGGGTGCCGCCGCGCGCGAACTGGCGTTCGCGGGCGGCCAGCACGCGCTCGCGCACGGGGGCACTGGCTTCGCCGCGCGGGGCGTCGGGGCGCATGTCCTGCGGGGGCAGGCGCGGCACGGCCAGCTGCAGGTCGATGCGGTCCATCAGCGGACCCGAGAGCTTGGCGCGGTAGCGATGCACCATTTCGGCGCTGCAGCCGCAGCGGCCCGAGGGGTCGCCGGCCCAGCCGCAGGGGCAGGGGTTCATGCGTTCCGGGTGCCTCGTAACTGTTAACTACCGCCTTTTTCAGCCAAATCAAATGTTTGGCGGAAGTAACAATTTTCGGGGACTATGGCGGTGAGAGTGGGGCTCGACTATGACCCCCACGTCAGACCGAGATGATTCCCGATCGAGGCGTTGACCAATCCTTGGCGCCAAGAGGATGAGCAATTTTGGCAACTGCTCCCGAAGCTAACCAAACGAGTCGAGTTGCTGAGGTCCGCCTAAGGCTGGGAGCGCTGAGTTAGGCGGCGCCGCGACGCGAGAATTGGTGGGGCTGTTGGCCATCAAATGAGCGGTACTACTTTGCGGCATGCTCCAAGGAGGGTAGCTATGTCTACCTCACAGACTGTTGCCAGACGCCCCATGCTTGCTGGGGTTAGAGCGTACAGAAGGTGCCCGCCGGCCGGAGGCAACGCAAAGTTCAGCGCGAATATCGACCTGTGCTTCAGCTTGTTGAAAGATTCTTCGAGCGACAATGGCGATGGCGCTGGATTCGAGGGTAAGGCGCCAGCGCCTTGCGGCAATAGATTAAACGCCAGCACATCGCCGTCAGAAACCGGATCTACTATCTGTCCCACGTGGGCCATTAGCGCCAGTTTAAAGGGCGATTGGAGCCAGCCAACATCGGTCTTCCTAAAGTCGCGCTGGCGAAGTATTTCATTCTGAATGTAATCAAGATCTTTGAATGCTTCTTGGCTTGTCTCGAGTGCGTCTTCTTTAAGGCCCTCTCCCCAACTGGCTCGAAATCCTGCTGACGCTGTCCCGACGAGGCGAATGGCGTCCTTAAGGTTTCTGGGCGCTTGGCCATTTGCATTGACGAGGAACTCCGGGAAACGTTCGCTCACATTTGCCTCCAGACTCGTGGGTGTAGGGGCGACGGACAACTGGCGAGTGTAATGACCCTTCAGCGGACCTCTAGGCTAACTCGTCACGCCCGAAGCCACGATCATCCTTGTGGAACAAGCGGTAGCGCTGGGCTCAGCTGATCAAGCATTTAATAGCAGATGAAAATCTGTTCAAGCTACTTGGCTACGGTAATGTAGTGCAGTTTCTCGCCAACCAGGTAATGTTTGAAGTTACTTGGATTCGCGGAAAGTGCAGCCGCGTCTGACAAGCCAGCCTCTGCGCCAGCCTCAAAAAGCTTCGTTAGGTCTGCAGGCAAAATCTCGCCAAGGCCCATTGGCGATGTCTGATCCTTCATCCCCTGTGCAGTTTCAAGCGCTGCCAATTGACGCTGAAAAATTTCGTGCAGCTTCCCGCTTGGCATTACACCGTCGCATACCAACTTGAGCTGTTCATCAACAACTTCCCCGCCGTCGATCCCTTGAAGACTAAAGCCCATTCGAACAAACCAATAGATATAGCCAACGGTAAAAGCTGAACTCAAGTTCTTTTCAGTGAGGCGCTCATCCTGGGAAATTGCTGCTTTGAGCTGACGATGAAGTTCGACCCCTATCCTTGCTCTCGCATCCTTGATTGCTTTGCGTCGCTCAAAGAATCCAAACATGGGACGTCCTCGCTATCCTTACTTGCTGCCTTCCAGATTTACCATCAGTGCCGACAATGCACCAACGGAGCGCTACTCACAACCGGGGGGGCGTCGTTTGAGCCCCATCTCCGGCATCCGTAAAAACAAGGAGTTAGGCTTCGCGGTCTAGTCCTTTTGTCTTGCGCAGTCCGGCACCACCCGTATTCGACCTGTAGGCTCCGCTACACGGCGCTACGACCTCTAGGACGCATCGTCGACCTGTTCTGTGGACCCGGCGGCCCTGCCCGACTCGCACCCTGAGCAGTCGCAGCGTCCGAGACAAAGTTCTGCGACGCTAAGCACTGGCCCATCGGAGAAATCACCATGACGGACATGTTCGACGCCTTCGACGACGAGGGAAACCGCTACGCCGTCCAAATTCGCCGTAGCTACATCAATACCGGCGACTTGAGTGGACCAGGCCGCATTGAAGGCTTGCCCTCGTTTCACCTTTCGGGCAGCGGCGCGCTAAACCGCATAGATGACCAGACCTTCGAGATCGTCGTCACTGGCAAGCGCTTGACGTTACGGGCTTAGGGGTAAGCCGGGGCAGCCCCTTAAAACGCGTGATAGCCGTCACAACCCATATTGTCCGGGGGAGCTTCCAACGAAAGGGGGATTTGTGAGCACGACATGGAATGATCGTTTTAGCACGTGGGCGCAGTCGCCCAGCAAGACCGAAACCGACAAGATCGAGAACGCGATTACCGCAATCAAGAAGGCACTCGCCGCTGATGACAAAGTAGCTTCACTGAGCAAGGTGTTTGTTCAGGGCTCTTACCGCAACCGGGTGAACGTGCGGCAAGACAGCGACGTGGACATCGGCGTGCTCTACACCGGCAACGTATTCCTCGCTGATTACCCAGAAGGGAAGGGGTACTCAGACTTCGGCAACTTAAACGCGACCTACAGCTATGCCGATTTCAAGAACGATATTGGTAAGGCGCTAATTAACTACTTCGGAACCGCACACGTAACTCGCGGTGACAAGGCATTCGACATTCACGAAAACACCTACCGCGTTGACGCTGATGTAGTTCCGCTACTCGTGCATCGAAGGTACAGCACCGCTGGAACTTTCATCTGCGGCACTGCGCTTCAGCCTGACAGCGGTGGGAGGATTATCAACTGGCCTGAACGTCTCTACGACACGCGCGAATGGCCGAACCAGCATTACGAAAACGGCAACGGCAAGAACAACGAAACGGGGCGGGCTTACCGTGGCGTTGTTCGCATCATTAAGAAACTGCGCAACATCATGGACGATGAGGGCATCGCCGAAACCAAGCCGCTGAAGGGATTTAACGTCGAATGCCTCGTATGGAACGCTCCCAATAGTTGTTTCAGGCACGCCACATGGTACGAGGACGTATCCGCCGTGCTGAATCACCTATCCACCCAACTGTCGAGCATGACGCTCTGCGGGGAATGGGGCGAAGTTAGCGAATTGAAATATTTGTTGAAGGGTAACGAGGCGAAGCGAACGCAATTCAAAGCTTTCGTAGACCGCGCCCGCAAATACATAGGGATTATTTGAGCCATGTTCACGCGCCTTCAGATTACCGCCGCGCTCGCCGTCGCCACTTCCGCATGGGCTGCGATGCTTTGGCTGCAAGGAACGAAGCTCTCCTGGGAGCACCTTGCCCCATTCACCACAGTTGTCGGCGTCCTCGTGGTCGTCGCGCTGTTCATGGAGCATCTTCTCTGGCGGCTGCGCGTGTTTCAGGGTTGGCTATTCGACCGCCCCGACCTTCGTGGCACTTGGAAGGTGACGATTCAATCCGACTGGGTCAACCCAGAAACCGGGGAGAATGCCCCGCCCGTTACGGCCTATGCGGGTATCGTGCAGAGTTTGAGCAAACTGCAGATTCAACTGATGACACCCGAGTCCGAATCCTGCCTGCTCGCCCACGCCATCGAGCCGAAGGCCTGCGGAAATCGCTTCAACGTGTCGGTGGTCTACTCCAATACGCCCGGTGTCGAGCTTCGCGGCGTTCGCAGCGAGCGCCACGTTGGCGCTGCGCAAATCGGAACGCATGGCCAAAAGTTCAAACCGGATTCGCTGACCGCCGAGTACTGGACCGACCGGAAAACCGTTGGACGAATGACTTTTGAAGGTCGCGTCCCAACCGTCTACTCGCGGTACGAGGATGCGCAGAGGAATCTCGGTTAACGCCACTCCCGCGTCACCTTCGGTTGATAGCGGTTGCGAACCCGGGCCGCGAACGGCCGGACGCAGCCAGGACCAACTGCGTGTTCTGGTTGAGTTGACCACCGATTCCGGTTTAGGTTGACCGGCCCGCTGGTGTTGACCGGCTCCAGTCGGCCAGGAGCGGTCGTTCAACGCTTGTCGGGTTGGACCCGGCAGATCAAAAATTCGATAGAACTTCCTAGTCTGACCTCGAAGAACCGAACAGCCGGTCTGCCACTTCTTCCCCGTGCCGAATTCCTTCCGGCGTTAGCCAAACTGTCTTCGCCTTGCCCATCGGGTCCTGGATGTAGCCCTTCTGAAACAGCCGATTAAGCACGCCGAAATCATGGCCTTTCCAAGCACGCCCAGCTTCGAAGGTTAGTGCAGCCAACAAAGCAAGCGCCGCATCATCAATCTTCTCTAGGTCGTGGGCCATGGCCGATCTCCTACACTCAAGAGTCCAATGCTACCGCTGGTAACGCCTGAGTTAAGCCGACTTGCGTAGTGGAGGCCAAAGCGTGGCAAGCTTTTTCTGCCACGCTTTTGCTGTAACGAAGCAAGTTCGGCTTGAACGAATTGTTAGGGGGCACTACCGATGACCAAAAGCTCCCCGCCAATGTTCACGTCGCGACCGTACTTGAACGTGCGTGTTGAAACAACCGTACTGTCGCAGGTCAAGGTGATGCGATGCCCCTTGCGGGAGGGTTGGACGATGATGCTCTCCCGAAAGGCACCTGTGACAGTCCGTTCTCTCGGGCTGTGGTTGGAGCCGACAGGAATCACCGACAGCTGGCAAGGTTTATTGGCTGGCGTGGAGCCAACTGCATCGAAGAAACCATCCGCAGGGCCGAACCAATGTGCGCAGCCAGATAGAAGCAGGAGGACCGCGGCCGCCGAAATACTTTTCATGTGCCCCCTAACACCTTGAGTTAAGCCGCGCCGAAGGCGTCGGCTTGAATGATTGGTTAGGCCACGAATGGTCCGAGTTCTTTACGCGCAGTAGGTACAACACGCTCTAGAACAGATAGCGGGATAGGGTTCTGACCCGAATGAAGGAGATAGGTCTGATTTCTGTCGCTTCGGAATATCTCAAGCAAGAATTCCTCCCCGGCTTCCGTGACGCGATAGATCTCAATACCGATTCCGTCTCGGCTGACATCCGAAGCGGCCTGCATCCTGTACTCGACGCCTTCGATCTTCACGGCCTAACGCCTGAATTAACCCGTGCCGCGAAGCGGCATCGGGTTGAATGAATTGTTAGGCCACGTTTCGCTGAAAGAATGTGACCAGGTTCTTATCCGGGTCCAGCGCGCCGAACTCTGTGGAGCCCCAAGGCCGAGCGCCGAGCGGTGCGGCAGGATGCACCACCCCGGCGGCTTGGCAAACCGCATGTAGAGCCTCAATACCCTCGACTTGCACCCGGCAGGATGTATTAGCCGCAATATGCGGCTCCGAGCAAGCCCAGAAGTGGATCTCGACGGGGCCACTAGACACGATGCCGTACTCGCCTTGGGCGGCGTGCACTTGTGAGAAGCCGAGCACCGAGCAGAAGAAATCGACGGACCGCTGGATGTCCAGTGAAGCAAGCGCCGGGACAGCGCTGAGGAATCGGGTTGCGGTGTCAGACATCCGTGATCTCCGTAAGTGGCCTAACTACCGAATATACGGACGTTGACGTCCGGTTATACATCCGACCGGCGTTGCGGCTATTAGCCCGCAACCCGATGATTCTCCGTGAGTTTAGGCTGTGCTTGTCCGTTAAACAATCCGAAGCAACCCCGGACAGCAGTCTTCCGCCCAATTCAGCTATGGTGCGGCTTTTCCCACCAACCGATTGGAGCCACCAAAATGGGGTAACACCCCCGATGCCGCCCCGCCCCTGCGTCTCATGGATCGCGTTTCCCAGGTTTGCCGGCGACGCCACCTGAGCCGGCGGACCGAAGAAGCCTACTGCTACTGGATTCGGCGCTACATCTACTTTCACGCCAAACAACATCCGGTCAGCGTCGGCGCCCTCGGGATAACGCCCTTTATCAACTACTTGGCGAGCGGCCAGAAAGTAGCCGCGTCTACACAGTCCCAAGCGCTCAACGCCGTGCTTTTTCTGTACCGGGATGTGCTGGAACTCGAAGTCGGCCAGTTGGAAGGCCTCAGGCGCGTCCAACGCCCAGCCCGACTGCCCACGGTTCTGACGGTTGGCGAGGTCCGTGATGTGCTCGCCTACATGTCGGGGACACCGCGCCTAATGGCTGAGCTCCTTTATGGCGCCGGGCTGCGCGTGACCGAGGCCATGACCCTGCGCATGAAGGACCTGGACCTGCAGGCCGGAACCGTCCACGTTCGAAGTGGCAAAGGCGCCAAGGATCGGACCACTGTCCTGCCGGTGCGGTTGCGTGACTCCCTGCAACAACACTTGCTCCGCGTCGCGGCCCTCCACAAAGAGGACCTTTCCCGCGGCCGTGGGCACGCTCCTCTTCCTGGCGCGCTGCACCGAAAGTACCCGAATGCGTCCCGCAGCCTCGCCTGGCAGTTTGTGTTCCCATCCAAGACCCAACGCGCCTGCCCGGAGACCGCACGCTGGCTACGCTGGCATGCTTCGGAGAGCACGGTGCAACGGGCATTCCGAGCTGCGTTGGAAAGAGCAAAGATCCTCAAGCATGCCAGCGTGCATACGCTTCGCCACTCGTTTGCTACACATTTGCTGGCCGACGGGACTGACATCCGTACGATCCAGCTCCTGCTGGGTCATCGCAGTCTAAAGACCACCATGATCTATACCCACGTCCATCAAGCGGTGCGCGATACCGTCAGCCCACTCGATCGGCTTTGATCAATTGCCCGAGCTCAGCCGATTCGGCGAGCTCGGGCGACCGGCCGCTTCGGGTCGAGAAGCGCCTGTCGCAATTGGCTCCTCGCGGCCAGGAGCGGACATCCGAATCTTTTGCCGCTAATCGTTCCCGAACTAACTTCGAAAGAATCGGATCGGACCGTATGGCGCCAATTTTACGGGCGCCCGCAACTCGGCTGGGAACTTACTAACTCTACGATCCGTCAGACTCTTCGGTTGAATTTCGCTTCTCGACGAATGATTTCCGACCTTGACTGAGATCATGTGCCCCATGAATGGGCCATGTTTGCCGCTAAACTCCGCGTAGACATGGGGCTCCTGAACGATGTTGTCGCCCATTTCGTCGATACCCAAGATTCTTTCGAAAGGGATCACCCCAACAACTTCGAACCATGCTTGGTTCTGCTTCGGCAGTCCGCTCCAGTAATCGTGGGTCTCGGAACGAAGCTGATGGTCATTCTCATCCTCGGACCAAGGGTCTCGGCGAGGACCGGCATCGTTTTGAGCAAGCGCCGCGTCCCATTCGCTTTTGTCATCTGACAGATAGGCGAAGTGTCTTTGAACGACAAAGCGGAGCCCATGAGGGTGCAATCCATGGTACTGAGCGAGAAACCAATTCGGCTTCGATGCACTTCGGTTTGTCGAGTAAGGATAGTCTTGTTCGCTAGAGTCAATGATGAGCAAATCTGCATTTTGTCTCTGGCTAAGAACGTTGTTCGCTCTTCGCTTAATAGCCAATCGAGAGGAAATAACCGCTTTGGCGCTGCGTCGCCTGATAGTGAGGGATATGCCGAAGTACGCAAATAGCAGTGCGTCGTGTCGCGGTTGAAAAAGCAGGTCCTCCAGTTCTGCCTTCCCCCACAAGTACCATTCTTCGATCCCGGCTTCCTCACAACTTCGACGAAACGCGTCTCGCGCCCTCTTGGAAAAGTCGCACGCAGCGACGAATATTATTCCGTGCAGCTTCTCACCGATGCCAAGCTTAGTGTCCGAGAAGTAGCCGGCAAGCTTCGTCGGGCCAATTGTTCGCTCTCGCTTGCATTGAACTAGCCACAGCCGATGTTCGCCTGTACCGCTCGGATCGATCGGATCTCGATCCTCCGCACTGTCTTCAGGGGGTCTGACTTCGTATCCTCTTGCGTCGAAACCGTCGTCACTGCCGGCTCTGCCGGTAGCCTCGAGTCGCTGCCAGTCTTTAAAGTCGTAGATAAGCTGCCGCGTAAGGTCTTCGAACCGTTTTGGTTCGAGATCCTCGAAGTGCAGAGGTCCGATGGTTCGCGTCACCGCCATGGCAACTCCATTATTTTCAAATCGTTGTGTGACGAAATGCTAGCGCACACAGCGACAGGAAGCACCTAGACGCTGCATCGACCTCCTGGAAAATGTGTGTTGACGGGGGACAGCCCGTCGTCCGCTTCGGGTCGGTAGCGGCCTGGTCGGCTGTCGGCCAGAACCGGTGACCGGTAAGACAGCAGGCGACTAAGGTCAATCAGGGCATCGCCCGACAGTGCTTGGCCGGAGCCAATCGCACGCCTGAAGTCTCCGGCCGGGCGGACCCGCGAGTGCGTTAACGAGCGCCCGCATGTACCAATGCCTCTTGGAGACGGCGCCGATTGGTCTCCGGCAGTGCGTCGAGTCGCGCCGCCACTTCAGTGAGGTACGCAAGTTCGTACCCCGCCACGCCGTCGGCCAGGTAGATCAGAAGCTGTGCCGCTGCCTCTTGGAAACGAGTGACCAGGTCGCTGGTGCGCAGCTCGAACAGGACATGACTGTGTTCCGCGGTAAGTGCCGGCATGCGAGTCGCCAGCTGCACACCCACCGGAAAGTGCGCGCCTAGATGGGGAAGCCACTCGACCATCTCACGGCACTCTCCGGGGGCAAGCGGTGCAAGCACGCCTTGGAGTCGATCCTGCCAGTAGCGAGAGAGCCAACCCTCCCAGACCTTGACGATTCCCGGGGGATCCAGTTGCCGTAGCATGTGCTCGATCTTAGATGCGAACGTGGTTCGATCTTCCTCCGGGCCGTGCTGGAAGAGGTTGGGGAGCAGTTGTTGCAGCGGATCGTCGACGTGGAAGACACACAGGGCCGCATAGAACTCGATCAGTCGATCGCGATGTTCCAGTAAATCAGAGGGATTTCGTGCCACGGCCGCCAGGAAAGCGGGCAACAACGCATCAACGAGTGGCGGATAAAGTCGTCCCCACGCGAGAAAGCCATGCCAAGTTTGCGCGAATATCCGCGAATCTGCGTGCTGGAACAGGGGTATCAAGTGATCCCACACCCACGCTTCGTCGAGCCGAAACAGGAAGGCGGCTTGGCTCGCCAACAGGGAACGCGCATGCGCTCCTTTCGATGTCGGATCGTGGATGGCCTCCGTAAATCGCCCGCGGTAATAGACAGGCATCGCCCATTGCGCGCCCTCCTTGCTCTTCAGCGTGAGTGAGAGCGCGGCGAGCCAGTACTCGACCAGCACACCACCTGGCCGGTTGATGGCCCGCGTCAGCCAGTCGTTGTCGAAATCGGAATCGTCGTCGGGTTTCAGCGCGGTCCACAGGTGATCTGCGATCGGGTTCGCGATCGCCAGTAACTCAGACGCGAACGGCTTGCCGCCATCTTTGACCAGCCGCAGCAGGATATCGGCGATGTCCCGTGCATGTTCGGTATGCAAATCATTGCGGGCGACCGCTTCGAGCAGGCGGCGCCATTGTGTGCTGTTCAGTTCTGAGTCCTGGAATCCCCGCAGCGTCGCTGACCACAAGTCGGATGACCAAAGCGCCCGCTGCTCCAGCTCCGCGACCAGCTGGAAGCCCCAGTCGGGGACCGACTTGGCTGCATCCCGCACGGCCGACAGCAGTCCCTCGCGACTTGGACCTTCAAATTCGGTGCCTCTGAATTCCAGGAGAGCGGCAAGCTGCTCACTCGGTGGCTGCGCGACCAATTGTTCGGTCGACCAGGGACTCTTTGACCCGACCCACCCCCCCGAGCCTATCCAGTGCATGAGGTCCGGATGCTCAGAGGCGATCCAATGCGGAAAACGCGCACGAATAGGTGTCAGTAGGGCCTCTGCGAGCGCACAGTCTGGCTTAGCCGCCAACAACCACGACAACCAATCGAACTGGAAGCGCTGAGCGCGTTCTTCGGCCGAGCGATCATCCGCGTCCTCAACGGGGGCAGCCATGATGGCATCGATAAATGCCTGACGCGCGGCGTCCGTAGCGCCAGGATAATTGAGAGCCGCCAAGCGATGCGTCTCATGGTACTCGGCAAGCGAATCCAGTCCAACATGCGCCCGAACCCACGCGAGCCGTTCGTCCGCCGACTTGCCAGGGTGCGATGCCACGGCGTGCACTGCCAATCGTCGAAGCAAGGGAAGCCTTGAGCTCGACAGGTACTCGATCCGCGCGTCGAGTTGCGCGGGCTGGTTTGCCGCAAGCCACTCAATGGCATCACGCGTGGCATCGATGAGCACGTCCGACGCCTCGGCGTGGCGATCCTGCTCGTGAGGCTCGATCGCGGATCGTCGGTAGCTCATCGAGTCCCGCTCGTCGCGCGCACCGGACCACGCAGTCAAGTCTGCGTGCATGCGCTCGAATCGATGGATCAGCCCAGACAGCAATGGCTGGGCCAGCTCGGCGAGATGGGGCTGTATCCGATTCTCGTACACCTCGTTCAATGACCAGTGATCGGTTCGGAGTGTGCATTCGGCCGTAAGCTGAGAATGCTCTTCGTCATCTTCGCTTTCCCGCCAACGGTAGCCGCGCTTGAGCTCAAACCTGTGGACGCACATCTGCAAGAAGAGTGACAGCCCGTCGCCCACCAAGCCAAGCGCCTCACAACGTTCCGCAAGCCACATGAACACGTGGCGATCTACCCTTTCTGGCGCGCTCCCCAGCAGCAGCAGGATCCACCGTCGCAGCGTGGCGGCTTCGATCGGCTTGTCCTTCTCCAGCCCAAGCTCTCGACCCACGGCACACCACAGCACGGGATTGAGCTGGAGGCCGTGTCCTGCAATGAGCTCGAAACATTCGTCGAAGTGTTCGATCGCATAATGATTGGCGAGCCAGAACGCCAATTGACTTTCCCGCTCGCTAAGCTCGCCAGAACCGAACAACGCCTCCAAGTGCTTCCTGCTGTCCATCCACTTAGGCCATGAGACATCGCGCGCAACGTCAGTGAACAAGCGGCAAGTCGAAACGTCTCTCAGCGCTTGCTCGATCTCACCGACCAACTCGGGGTCTACTGGGGGAGCCCGTCCAACCAGCTCCAGCATCCGTGACTGCCAGTCAAGCGTTCCACGCGCAGCCCGTTCGGCAAGCTTCGCCACGCCTTGGTAGAGATCTCGAAATGCCTCAGCGCCTTCGCCCTTCACGAACCGAATAGGTTGGATTCCGAGCAGATTCCAATTCCCGTCAGTTTCTGTCAGTGCGTATCGCCCTGCCGAACCGTCGGCCGGCAGCGCCCTGGCTAGGTAGTTCATGACGACGTCGTCGTGGCTGTAGCCGACGAACAGAACGGTATGGGTACGAAAGACGTCCAGCAGGAAGCGGCGGGCCCATCCCTCCGTCAGGTACGCCCGGCCAAAATCGGCGTCGGTGAGTACGACGCTGGACGCGTCCGGCAGGGCGCCGTGCACATGCACGATGCCGTGGAATCCGTAGCCCAAGGGAAGCGCGGGCGCTCGGTAGACGTCTGGCGGGCCGCCATAGACTTCCTGCGCCGCCGTCTCAAAGTGGAGATCGAAGTTCGTGGTGACCAACTTGATTCGATCGGCGGAATTGAACAAGCGGATGAGATCGCGGTGCAGGTCATTGGGAGCGCTTCCCGATGGCGAGAGCAGTTCCACTGCGCGCTGGTGAACGTTGACTCCCCGATGTTTCAGCACACCAAGGAACCGGTCGAGCGGAAGTTCTGGTGTCAGTCCGGTGTTGCGGGCGATCTTCTCGGCGAGCTTCCAGAAGTTGTCCAGATTCGACGGCGGCCCCATCGAAACGCCAGCGCCCGCAAAGACGACGAGTCTGCCGTCCTTGACAGCATCAAGGATACTATCGTCGAAGTCGAGGTTTCCCAGTCGCGGCATGCTTCTCTCTCTATGCTTGGCGGGCTGCGGGGAGAACCCACGCTAAGTCTAAGTCTAAGTCATGGCCACTCGCACTGGGTTCCGAAGGCTGGGCAAGCAGCCACCACCCACCGGCGTTCTACCCGGTTTCGGAGGGAACTTGAGCTAAGGCTATGAACTTCTGGTCTGGGCTGTCCAGCCTACCTTTCGACCGGCGGTTGATCAGGCCGCGCATTAGCCGTCGAACACGAACCTCGACCGTCCGCTTCGGGTCGGAAGCGGAAGTAGCCGGCTCTCAGGGCTTGGCCGCGGTCAACACCAGCGGCGGGGTCAGCCTTGACCGGAACCGACGCTCAAGTGAGCCGGAACACGCAGCCAAGGGGGCGCCGGCACTAGTGACAATGAGCGGCCTCAGTTGGCGCCAGCATCGCTGGTCACGCATTTCCGTAAACTCCTGTGCGGGATGCTTTTAGCCACAGGCGGCGATAGATAAGACAGCTGGAGTTGTCTTCAAGCCAGGCCTGTTGGAGCTCGCCTGGCTCGATGAAGGTAATGTCCACGGTCTTCTCAAAAGATCTACCAGAGTTTGATATGGCAAGCGTCAATGACCTGGCAATTCGTTCGTAACTGGGGCGTTCGGCGGCCACCACCAACACATACCTTGTGCTCGAGGGTCGCTCGTCGTCGTCTGCCTCTGTCAGCCATGCGTCCTGTGCGGTCTCGATGGGAGCTAGCGATTCCTCGATAAGTTTAATGAGCTCCGCGCTCGGAGTTTGTGCAGGCCTGAGCTGCAGATCTTCCTTTGCTTCGATGTCTTCCGGCTTTCTGCCTAGCGTCTTTCCTTCTAGTAATGCTCGAATCTCTTCCGGGTACAGGATGCACCAAGCGTCATTTGGATTGATGACGATGTTTGCGCCTAGGCTCGCCGAGAATAGTTGCCGGGCGTGAAGCGGAACAATCCGTACGTTTCCTCTTCCTGCGAATTCAGCTTTCTTTAGGTCCGTGAAAACGGGAATGGCCATTACGCCTTGAGGTGTTTTGAACTGAACTAAGGAGAGTCTCGCCCCCGTATGCTTCTTGGGGGCGTGAACGTACAGGGTCGCATCAAGCAGCAGGTGAAAGAGCGCCGCTTCTTTGGAGCCATCGGCTACAGCTTCCTCTATGAGTTGATCCAGTTCCATTCTGGGTATTCCCTCATTAGCGCATTAGCACGGAAAGTATTTTGTGCTGCAGGCATGCAGCGGCGACACAAGTTCGGTCAGGTAGAGGCGGCTGTCGCGCGGAAATTAATTGCCCGTGGCCTCGCTACGCTCCTTTTCGCAGGGGGTTGGTGGGCTCAGGCGGGGCACTGTCGTCCAACAATGAATTCTCCATGGGGGCCGATGTTTGGACGCTGGCTTCCGGCGTCCCGCCTACCTGGGGGGAAGGGGCGGGTTTCCGCGCCCACGCCTCCAGGAACATCGCCATGTGGAATCGGTAGCTCAGGGCTTCGGAGGGGACCGAAACGCCGTGTCGAGCTCCGAGGAGCGTTGCATATGAGATCTGCGCCTCAGTGGGCGGCTTGAGGTCCCAGTCCAGGCAATCGCTGAGTAGGTTCTGCAGTCGATACTCGAGTGCCTTGACATACGTATCCCGCACTGTCCGCTTGCGGACTCGCTCCCATTGGAGGGCCAAAGCCTCCTCCAGCGCCGGAGACACATAGAGCTCGAGAGTCAGGTCCACGCCTGGATGGACCAATAGGAGGGGCATAGGCCAAGGACCTGGTTTGGCTCGTTTCGATGCCCGATGGTAAACCGAAAATACACGTTTTTCATGTATTTGGTGCCATCACCTAGCGTGTCCACCCAGACAGGGGTCGGACCGCAATGCCCAAGAAGACCATCTACGCCAAGGAGTACCGCGAGCTGGTCGACGGTTTGCGGCGCATCCGGAAGGACCTGGGCCTAACCCAGGTAGCTCTCGCAGAAGCCCTCGGATGGCCGCAGCAGCGCCTATCAGCGGTTGAGAGCGGCTCCAGGCGCCTCGACGTCATGGAGTACTTCGTGCTTGCAGACAAGCTCGGGCTGCCACCGGAAAGGGCGCTGGCACTGATCTTGGCACTGCTGCCGAGGCGTCGCGATCAGTAGTAGGTCCAGAGACTCCGAGTCGCACCGGGTGTCGTAGCGTCACCCGGCGTGAGGATCCCAATTACCTCTCAGCCGACAGTCCCGGACGAACGGCCGATGCCTGCGCGGGCTGGCCCTGCCCTCATAGCGACCAGTTCCCCGGTCATCCCCCGAGCCCGCTGCTTCGGGCCCTCTTGACCGCTCCATCTCGCGCCGCGGTCCGGACGCTCACCCGACCCTATGCGATCCGGGCCGTCATCAACCGACAAGACTGCTTACAGTTTGAGTTGAGCTGGCGAGCAGAAGTGCGAACCCGGGCCTGTGTGAGGCTAAACTTGGCCAATCCTAGGAAGACTTGGCCGTACCCAACCAAGCGAGACGCCCGAGATGAGCCAGCCCGATAGCGAAATTCTCACGATGGACGAGGTGGCAGCCTTCCTAAAGGCTGGAAAGAAGACCGTCTATCGGCTCGCCCAAAAGGGGGAGATCCCGGGCTTCAAGCTGGGAGGCACCTGGCGGTTTCCTCGTCGCGACTTAGATCGCTGGATTGCCGCGCAGATTGCCGAGAACGCTCAGGACAAGTCATGACCTCCCCACAGAACGTCAGAAAGATGGTCGCTAAGCCACAATGGGGGATCGAGCGCGCATGAATGCCGTCGAAATCGAACAGGCCATCACCGACCTTGCGGAGCGGACATTTGAATCCGCGGAGTTTCCGTACGCTTTCCTTGAAGCGTTCGGGAACAAGGCGACGACCATCAAGCGCCTACGCGCGGGAGCATCGAATAAGTCTGACCGCGGCGGCGTTCTCCAGACCAGCAACATCCACATCCTGACCTGCGACGCTGGGCGGGTGACGCAGGCATTGGCCGCGCTCAAAGCCAGCCCGGCGACGGCCAAGGCCAAGGCGAAGTTCATCCTCGCCACGGACGGGACGGACTTCGAGGCCGAAGACCTGACCAGCGGCGAGACCGTCGCCTGTGCCTTCAAGGACTTCCCGGACCACTTCGGCTTCTTCCTGCCGCTGGCAGGCATCAGCACCGTCCGTCAGATCAGCGAAAACGCCTTCGACATCCGGGCCACCAGCCGCCTGAACCGCCTGTACGTCGAACTGCTGAAAGACAACCCTGAATGGGGCACGGCGGAGCGTCGCCATGACATGAACAAGTTCATGGCGCGGTTGATCTTCTGCTTCTTCGCCGAGGACACGGACATCTTCGTCGGCCCCTTCACCGATACCGTCGCGCAGATGAGCGCCAAGGACTCGTCCAACACGCACGAGGTCATCGCCACGCTGTTCCGCGCCATGAATACCAAGCGCGAGGACCGAGCCGCCGCCAAGATTCCCCGATGGGCCGAAGACTTCCCCTACGTCAACGGGCAGTTGTTCTCTGGCGGCGACGAAGTGCCGCGATTCAGCAAGATCGCCCGTTCCTACCTTCTGCACGTCGGCGGGTTGGACTGGACCAAGATCAACCCTGACATCTTCGGCTCGATGATCCAGGCCGTTGCCGAAGACGAGGAGCGCGGCGAGCTGGGGATGCACTACACCAGTGTCCCCAACATCTTGAAAGTGCTGAATCCGCTATTACTCGACGACCTGCGGGAGAAGCTGGACGAAGCGGGCGATAACGCCCGCATGTTGCTCAACCTGCGCAAGCGCATCGCTAAGATCAGGGTCTTCGACCCGGCCTGCGGTTCGGGCAACTTCCTGGTCATTGCCTATAAGGAAATGCGGGCAATCGAAGCGGAAATAAACCGACGGCGCGGCGAGCTTAATCGCGCATCAGAAATACCTGTAACCAATTTTCGCGGAATCGAGCTACGCGACTTCCCGGCAGAAATTGCTCGTCTTGCTCTGGTCATCGCCGAGTATCAGTGCGATGTGTTGTACCGGGGGCAGAAGCTGGCCCTTGCCGACTTTCTGCCTTTGCGCAATGAGAACTGGATCACGTGTGGCAACGCGCTGCGGCTCGACTGGCTGAGTATTTGCTCGCCAACCGGCACCGGAGTGAAGATTCATGCTGATGACTTGTTCGAGGCGCCGCTAGACCAGGCCGAGATCGACTTCGAGAACGAAGGAGGTGAGACCTACATCTGCGGAAATCCACCTTACAAGGGTCGAAACAAGCAGAGTGACTTGGAGAAGGCCGACACTGCGTTTGTCTTCTCCAACTACAAGGGGTCGTTTGCGTCACTTGACTACGTTGCGAACTGGTTCATCAAAGCGGCTCACTACTTGAAGGATACAAGCGGTGCGGTCGCGCTCGTGGCTACGAACTCCGTGTGCCAAGGCGAGCAAGTTGCGCTGCTCTGGCCGCTTGTCTTCGATGCTGGACTCCGCATCCACTTCGCCCATTCATCATTCAAGTGGGCCAACTTGGCCACAAAGAATGCCGGCGTAACGGTTGTTGTTGTCGCCTTGACTTCGAAGAAGGGAGAGCCATGCACTCTCCACACCGACAACGAGGCACGCAAGGTGGCTTGCATAGGGCCGTATCTAGTGCCGAACTCACTGGTATACGTCGCTGCCAGAACTGAACCGCTTTCCAGTTTCGGGAAGATGTACCTGGGCAACATGGCGAAGGACGGGGGCAATTTGCTTTTCACGAAAGATCACGCCAGACACCTAATAGAGGACGAGGGTGTCTGTCCATCGCTGATTAGAGGGTTCTACGGCTCCGAGGAGTTAATTCACTCAAAGCCCCGTTCTTGCCTGTGGATAACGGACGACAAGCTGGAATAAGCCAAACGCAATGGCGCAGTTGCCGCAATCTTGGATAAGGTGCGCAAGTTTCGCTCATCAAAGGATGCCGCGCCATCCACGCAGGCACATGCAGCCACGCCTCATCGTTTTGTTCAGCTATCTGCGAAGAATGGTGAGCGCGCCATCATCGTTCCCCGCGTCTCATCCGAGAATCGTCCGTATCTTCCCGTTGACTACTTGCAGTCGGGTCCGATCATTGGCGACAAATGCTACGCGCTGTATGACGAGCCGCTGTGGCACCTTGCATTAATTGCCTCAAGAATGCACATCGTCTGGATTGGGACGGTCTGCTCTCGACTAAGAACCGACTTCTCATACGGGAACAAGCTCGGCTGGAACACGTTCGCGGTACCGCCATTGACCGAGAAGAACAAGGCCGATCTCACTAGATGCGCAGAGGACATCCTGCTTGCGCGCGAACATCACTTCCCCGCAACTATAGCGGACCTCTATCACCCCGAGCATATGCCCGCCGACCTACGTGCCGCGCACGATCGAAATGACGAGGTGTTGGAGCGCATCTACATCGGTCGGCGCTTCAAGAACGATACCGAGCGGCTGGAAAAGCTTTTTGATCTCTATACCAAGATGACCGCTTCGGCTGCGCCAGCCAAAGGCAAGAAGCGCAAGGCGGGAGCCAACGCATGAGCGACAAGATAAAGACCGTACCGTCCGTTTCCGTCACCTACGCCCAAAACGGCGCATCGACCAAAGCCAATGCTCTTGGGATGCGACCCATGCAGGAGCGGGTCTATGAGAAACGGGGCGAGCAGTACCTGCTCATAAAATCACCGCCCGCATCGGGCAAGAGCCGTGCGCTGATGTTCGTTGCACTCGACAAGCTCAAGAACCAGGGCGTCAAGCAGGCCATCATCGTTGTGCCGGAGAAGTCCATCGGGGCCAGCTTCAACGACGAACCGCTGTCGAAGTACGGCTTCTGGGCGGACTGGCAGGTCGAACCCAAGTGGAACCTGTGCGACGCGCCGGGAAACGACAACGGTGGCAAGGTCAAGTCGCTGGGCGCGTTCCTCGAAGGCGACGACAAGGTGCTGGTCTGCACTCACGCGACCTTCCGTTTCGCGGTCGATGCCTACGGCGTAGAGGCGTTCGACGACCGCCTCATCGCGGTCGATGAGTTCCACCACGTTTCAGCAAACCCGGACAACAAGCTTGGCTTGCACCTCGGGCAGTTCTTCGCGCGTGGCAAGACGCACATCGTCGCCATGACCGGCTCCTATTTCCGGGGCGACGCCGAGGCCGTTCTGGCCCCGCAGGACGAGTCGAAGTTCGATACCGTCAGCTACACCTACTACGAGCAGCTCAACGGCTACGAGTACCTCAAGCAGCTCGACATCGGCTATTTCTTTTACAGCGGGCCTTACGTCGATGACATCCTCAATGTCCTCGATCCCGCCGAGAAGACCATCATTCACATTCCGAATGTCAATTCGCGCGAGAGCACGAAGGACAAGATGCGGGAAGTGGAGCACATCATCGAGGCCCTGGGTGAATGGCAAGGCATCGACCCTGCGACCGGCTTCCAGCGTGTCAAGCGTCCCGATGGCCGGGTTCTGCGGATCGCTGATCTCGTAGATGACGGGGCCGCCAAGCGCGACCGCGTGTCCGCCGCGCTCAAAGACCCGGCACAGAAGAACAACCGGGACCATGTGGACATCATCATTGCGCTGGGCATGGCGAAGGAAGGCTTCGATTGGATTTGGTGCGAACATGCGTTGACGGTGGGCTACCGCGCCAGCCTGACCGAGATCGTGCAGATCATCGGCCGGGCTACCCGCGACGCGCCCGGCAAGACCCGCGCAAGGTTCACCAACCTGATCGCCGAGCCGGATGCGGCCGAGGAAGCTGTCACCGAGGCCGTCAACGATACGTTGAAGGCCATCGCGGCCAGCCTCCTGATGGAGCAGGTTCTTGCTCCACGCTTCGAGTTCAAGCCCAAGAACCTCGACAGTGGCCCGGCGCCGGGTTTTGACTACGGCGAGGGTGGCTACGACCCGGACCGCTGCAATGTCGGTGTCAATGAGCAGACAGGGGCGTACCAAATCGAGATCAGGGGTATCGCCGAGCCCAAGAGCAAGGAGGCGGCGCGAATCTGTCAGGAAGACCTGAACGAAGTCATCGCGGCGTTCGTGCAGCACAAGCCCACCATCGAGCGCGGCCTTTTCGATGAGGAGCTGGTGCCCGAGGAGCTTACGCAAGTTCGCATGGGCAAGATCATCAAAGACAAGTATCCCGCGCTTGACGCCGAAGATCAGGAGGCCGTGCGCCAGCACGCCATCGCCGCCCTCAACCTCACGCAGCAGGCCAAGCGGCTTATCACCGAAGGCGAGAGCGATCGGTCGCCCAACACCGCCCTGATCGACGGCGTGCGCCGCTTCGCGATGGACGTGCGCGAGTTGGACATCGACCTGATCGACCGCATCAATCCTTTCGGGGAAGCCTACGCCATCCTTGCCAAGACCATGAGCGAGGACAGCCTAAAGCAGGTCGCGGCGGCCATCTCGGCCAAGCGCACCAGCCTGACCCCGGACGAGGCGAAGGAGATGGCCGTTCGCGCAGTCCAGTTCAAGAAGGAGCGCGGCCGGATTCCGGCGCTCGATTCCCAGGATGCATGGGAGCGACGCATGGCCGAAGGTGCGGCCGCCTTCATGCGCTTCAAGGCGGAGAGACGCTATGAATAACTCCGATCTTGACGAACTCGCTGCGCAGCTTGCCGAGTTCGCTCCGCTTGAGAAGAAGGGCGGCCGGCCGGCCAGTGAGGAGCGCGTCATCGCGGGCTTCGAGGATATCCAACTCTTCACCGATAAGCACGGCCGTGCGCCGCAGCACGGTGAAGACCGCGACGTATTCGAGCGCCTTTACGCCGTGCGCTTAGACCGTTTGCGCGCGCTCCCGGACTGCCGCGCCCTACTGGAGCCGCTGGACCATCAGGGCTTGCTGGCAGGGGCGCCTGCCGTTGCCGCTTCGGCAGATGAAGCCATCGACATCGACGACTTGGCCGCCGAGCTGGCCGGCGTAGCCGACGCGGACGACATCAGGGTCCTACGCCATGTTCGCACCAGCGCCGACAAGCGCGCCGCGGAGGAGATCGCGGATCGCAAGTCCTGCGAAGACTTCGAGACCTTCAAGCCCGTGTTCGAGCGCGTGGCAACAGAGGTCAAGACCGGATTGCGCCAGTCCCAGCCTATAGAGGCGGGCAGCCGCGCGATCGAGGCCGGGGATGTCTTCGTTCTCGACGGCATCACACTCTACGTTGCTGAGGTTGGCGCGCCACTTAAGACGACAGCCAGGGAGGTTGATTGCCGCCTGCGCCTGATCTTCTCCAATGGCACCGAGAGCAATCTGCTGCTGCGCTCACTCCAACGCGCCTTCTACAACGATCCCGCCGCGCGACGACTAGCTTCGCCAGACAGCGGGCAACTCTCCTTCGGCGGCGAACTTGAGGCCGATGATGTAGAAAGCGGAACAATCTACGTACTGCGCTCTCTCTCCGATCATCCCTATGTCGCGCAGCACCGCGAAATCGTCCACAAGATGGGCGTGACAGGAGGAAGGGTGGAGTCGCGCATTGCCAACGCCGAACACGACTCGACCTATCTCTTGGCGAAGGTCGAAGTGGTTGCGACCTACAAGCTCGCGGGCATCAACCGCACCCGGATGGAGAGTCTGTTCCACAGGCTGTTTGCGCCAGCAAGGTTGAGCATTACGATCAACGACCGTTTCGGCCACCCCGTCCAGCCCGAGGAGTGGTTTCTGGTCCCGCTGTTTGTCATAGACGAGGCCGTCGCTCGGATCAAGGATGGAAGCATCACTGGCTACATCTACGATCCCACCGCTGCGAAACTAGTCAAAGCATAGGGCTGCAAAGATGCATTCAGCTCCGCTGGATGCCGATATCGGTGACCTTCGGATCGCCTCGTTTGGCCTTGAGAATGCGATTCTCTACCACCAGAACCTCGTTGATTGAAGCAAGCTTGGCAACCTGGTCACGCAGGGCGTCAAGTTCCTCCCGCAGTGCACGGTTCCTCTCTTTCGTCGCTTTTAGTTCGTCATGCTTTGCATCGCGCTGAGCGCGACTGGAGCGCGCTTGGAGCTCACGGATTCTCTCGGCAATGCTCGGGTAATGGTTGTGGATAAGCGCAGGCGTCACGCCCGCCTCGGCCGCCACCGTACTGATGTTGACCGCAGTTGCCTTGGTGTGGGCTCGCCCACGCTGGATACGTGAGATCGCCAGTTCCAGGTCTTTGCGGCGGGCGTCCGCCGGCTTGCGCTTCGTACTCAAGCAGCGTTCTCCTCTGGGTCACAGCCAAGCGACATCAACACGTCACGGCAGCGCTCCAGGTCACGCTGAACTCGAGCTTGGCCGCCCGGTCCTATGTCATCGCTATGCCGTAATTGTTTCAAATCACTATAGAGCCCCTGATACATGCGGGCGTGGACTCGCCCTATTACCGCATTATCGCAGCCACTACAGCGGGTCTTCTCCAGCGTGTTGCCGATGCACTGGTTGTCATCAGCTGTGCACCAGGCATGGCCGTTGCTCCGGATTGCATGGCTCGCCGCCACTGACGCGACCATCGTCTTGTGGTCTTTGAATACCGCGATGTTCTCCTGGCGGCTGCGCCAATCCATCAGATTCTTGCCATACCCGCCGGCCAAGGGCTCGTTTGGACTAAGCCACTGCTCGGCCAGGCCAAACTTGATGGCTTCCAGCTCATCCCAGATCTCCGCATACAGCTCCATCTCCTGCGACTCGTTCAGGGCGTAGCCGTCGTTTGTCATGTCCTGTGACCAATGCTTGAAGTGCTCGCGCAAGTAACGCAAGTCTCCAAACTGGCTGCGGGCTGCGTAGTTGGCGAACTTGCGACGGAATTGGTGGGTGGCCAGATCCCAGGTCAAACCACAACGCTTGGCGAAAGCCTTGAGTTTAAGTCCCGAGGCTGAATTGCTGAGCGTCCGAACCTGTTTGGAGTTCTGTTGGCCATTACTCAGAAAAACTGCGCGCGCATGCTTCTGCGCTTCGGCAATCTCGGGGTCTTGCGGGTCTGCAGCACGCCGCTGCGCGATCTCGGCTGCAATCACGGCCTGGTAGGGCGCCGCCCAGCGATCCATAATTTGAAGCGCCTCCACCGCGGCCTCTGGCACCATCCACTCGGCCTTGCCGGCGCCGGTCTTGTCCGACTGGCTGCGCATCCACCAGTAGACTTCGCCATCATCATCCTCGGTGCGGTAGCAGGCGTCCGTCTGCACATAGACAAGCTCATGGTTGCGGCAACCGGAAAGGCTTGCCACGATGATGTAGCAGGCGGTGCGAAGATCAATCAGCGCCATATTGAAGGTCCGCAACCCACGCTGCCAACCGATGTCCTTAAGATGGCGGTTCTTGAGATCCTTGATCGCGCGCCCAGGCAACACGATGTTCTCTTCCTCCAAAGCGTCCAACTGGTCACGAATGCTCAACAGCTCATCACCGCGTTTCATCAGGGCGTAAGCCTCCTGAAACAGCGTGGTGAAAGCCTCGTCTGGGATCAGTGGTGTTCTGCTGCGGCGATTCTGTGCCGCCCCTGTGGAACCGGCCAGATGGTTGGCCGAGCTGTCCGGCCACGGATGCGTCGGGATTGGTGTTGCGGTGAACTGGCTCATTTCATAAAGGAGCTCTACGGCTTGAAATCGCTTGGCCAGCTCACCTGCCGATAACGGCTTCTTTCGCTTCCTGCGCTTCACCTTCTCTGATCTGCAGGCAGCCACATAGGTCGAGCACACCAGCGGCGTCACTGCGCCCAGATGCTTAAGTTTCAGGCTGTTAAGGTGGTGCAGGAACGCGTTAATGTGTTTGAACGCGCTCACCGCCGTGAGGGTGGATGGTTTGACACTACCGTCCCGACCACGCATCAGGTAGCGATACATAGCCTCCTTGACCACGGTGCGATACGGAGCCGGGACCTGCGTAAAGTCCATCCGCTTTCTGTTTGCCCGAAAGTTCGTCGTGCCGCCGGTTAGTTGCCAAATGTCATCGCCATACTGGCTCCTGATGATCCAATTGCCGTCTATCTGGATGGTGCTGATGATTAGGTGATCTCGCTCCACCTCGGGCAGAAAACGCACGTCGCCGGGTTGGGCAACTAGGCGTGCTTCAACAAGCGCAATGCCTGGGGCGGTCATGCGGACTCCTGCGGCTGACGAAAAGCATCAAGGGGAGCGATGACGTCAGAACGCCAGTACGGATGGGGGTCGTGGCGGGCGCGTTCACGCGCAGCGTCCACGGCCGCTTGCCTAAATGCTTTCGTCTCCAGGCCCACGAGGATGACATCGCGCTCGATGAGGCGGGGTATGTGGGCGTAGTGCTTGTCCCATAGTCTTGTGTCCATTCGGTCGCGCTCCCGCAGCACCCGCCAGTAGAAGCTGAATAGCTTGTACAGATCGTCCCCGGTCACCACGTAGTTGCGGCAACGCAGGCAGTTTAGAAAATCGAAACAGGTCTTGCCGTCGCGCTTAGGCGCGTACTGGCCGTTGGTAGGATCAGAACAACCCCCCGCGGGCGTGCGCTCTGTCGCGCCCAGAGTGCGGGTGAGCAGCTCCTGTGTCAGAACCTCGCCCAAGAATTTCCAGTTGCGCTGGGAGTCCTCGCCGGGCACCAGGTAGTGGCGATCCGCCACTTGCGGCGTGTTTCCCAAGGCAAGGGCCGTGCTGGCAAGGTCCCCATCCAGCAGCTCAAAGACCCGATTGCCAAAGGTCTTACGCAGCCGCGAGATATTGATGCGCAGCGGCTTGCTGTTTCTATCCAGCAGCGTGTAGTTGGCCACCAGCTTTTTGATCGCATCTCCGAGCGTCGAACCGGTGAGCGCGGTAACGGTGTTGGGAGTCTTTCGGCTGCGACTGCTATACAGCCAAACACGGTCAGCCAGATGTTCCGGGGCGCTTGCCCGCAATGGTTTTGCTCGCTCGATCACGCGCTCGATCAGGCGCACGACCGGCCACTTCACGCCTGGCATGGCTTCGATGCCGCGCTCACCCGTATCTGCGCGCAGGGCCACCTTGCTTGTGTTGTGCCCGCGCCGCTTCCAGAGCACCAGGAACTGGGTGTTCTCCTTGGGGTGAGGGCGCAAGCAGTCATGCGTCATTTCCAGCAGCGGCGTGGTATTGCGCCCGGTGTGCAGGGCGACAATCAGCAGGCCATAGGCCAGTAGCTCGCCCGTCACCTCCGCGTCCGGATCAAAGATCGGCATTGCCGCTGTTTTGACGGCAGCCGTGAAGGCTTGCCGCTCCTTCCTATTCAGCGGCTTTTCGCCTTTGACATGCCGCGCACTATTGGGGAAGGGGTTGCTCGGAAACGTCTTCTCGTCGCCTGCCCTCACAATCGAGATCAGGCCGCGCCTTCCCAGCGCCAAAAGTACCGGCTTGATGCAATTGTAGCGTGCCTTCCGCCCAGCACGACTGAGACTGGATTCCGGCAGATGGCGCAAGTATCCCTCGATCACTTCGCGGTTGATGTTGCCCAAGCTGATCGGGCGCCGAAAGGCGGCCGAGCGGAGCATCAGGTAGTTGAGGAAAAAGGACGCCCCTTTGGTTGCGTATGCCCCAACCGTTGTCACCGCCCGTTCGCCGTCCTGTCCGGCCAAGAAGCGTTCAATCTGGCGCTGGAGTGCATAGGTTATCTCGTCGATGCCATGGCCGTAGAAGCGTGCAAAGTCGAAGGAGCGCAAATTTGTCGTATTGGGCGGGAAGCTCACCACCGTGAGAGCCGGCGGCAGGCTCTCGGGAGCGATGATCAACGTTCCGGCTGCTTCAAAGCGGTGCTCGACCTTCGGGACGCTAAGGTCGGTCTTGGTGTGAACCTTGCGCTTACCGGCCATTAGTTGACCTCCAGCCAATCGTTGAGTTCATCGTCGTACGCCAGCACCGCGTCATCCACTAGCTCGTTAACGAGGTGGAGGTAGATCATCGTTGTGGCGATGGAGGCATGGCCAAGTTGGCGCTGCAAAAAGACCAACGGGTTGAGGCCGAACGCCGCTGGATTTCGCTGCGCGGCGAACAAGGTGTGCGTCGCATACGTGTGCCGAAGCATGTGCGGATGCGACTTGATGCCGACCTTCGCGGCATTCGCACGCACAAACGTCTCAATGCTCTTCCCGTGGTTCTGGTAGGGGAGCCCGTCCCTTGTCAGGAATAGCGTCGACTGCGGCCTTCCATTGTTGGAAGCCAGTTCACCGCGCTGGAGAATGGAGTAGCGGTAAAGCTTGGTCATGAATCGGCGGGAGATGACGATCTCTCGCTCCTTACTCCCCTTCGTTCGCATGCCGGAACCATCCGATGGATTGAGCGTCACCCTCACGGCATTGGCCTGCCCGGGCTTCGCATCGGGATGAAACACATAAGCCAAGGGAAAAGTGGCGATCTCGTCGCGTCGAAGCCCGGTTTGGAGCGTAAACCTCGTAATCATCAGGTGATGCGGGTTTGTGGTGGCGCCAAGGAGCGCCTTCACCTGGTCCTTGCTCAGGAACTTTGGCAGGTTCTTGTGGTGGCGAGGCATGACGTCGCGGACGACCTGACGATTGCCCGATGCATTCACATGGGCCAGATAGCCCTTGTCGGTGCGGCGAACTTCCCGATCCTCCTCGGAGTAAGGGAGTCGATCGACCCAGCCCTCCTTGAGGGCGTACTTGTAGAACTCACAGACGTAGTGCAGCCGCTGCCGGACGGTGTTGCGGGAGAGCTTCACTTCCTTGAGGGAGTAGTCCCGGTAGGCGGCGACAAGGGCTTTTTCCTCGCCCCGCTCAACATCCCTCCAGTCGAGCCCATGCGCTTCCAGAAATCCAAAGTAGTCGTAGATCGCGCGCCCGGTGTTCGGCCACGAACGCTCGGACGCGATCACACCCCGCGTGAGGTAGCTCCGAAGGAACTGGTTGGCCTCAACGGCCGATTCCATCGAGTCGTGAAGGACGATCGGGAAGCCCGGGTAAGGGCGTCCACCGATGATGAAGTCCGATGTCGCCCAAATCAGTTGCATAACCGCACCCCGAGAATCCGAGCGATCTCCGCCAGATGGAATGCCGCATCGGACCTGGCCGCCACAGCGAGCCTCTGGGGCGGCTCCAGCCCCAAGACCTTGGCGATGTTGGACGGATACGCCCGGCGAGCTCCTGCGAGCTTCGAGCAGGCTTCGGCGACGCCCTCATGCCCAACCTGTTCGACCAGCCAGTCCAAGACCCGCTGGTCCCGCTTTGACTCAACCAAGATCATGCCGTCCTCCAGTCAGTGGGGCCTCCCCACTAAAGCACGAGATTTTCGGGACCAAAGTTGGACCCGGAATTGGCACTCGCCCGTGCTCGGGCTCGCACCAACCCCTCGCGCTGCTGCGCTCGGGGTCAGAAGCTGCTGTGGAAATAGGGGGAGCAAAAGCGACGGTGCCGAAGCACCTCTGTCTAAATCACTGGTAGAACTATAGTTTTGTCCTAACGATCTGTAACCCCCTGATCATCGCGGCCACCAGCTGGAAGCGCGCCGGGAAGTCTGACTGCCGCGCGGCGCGCGACACCGTCACCACGCCCGACTCCAGGGGCTGGCGCAGCACTTCCAGGGTGTGGCGGCCCCATTCCGCCAACTCGTCCAAAAAAAGTACGCCGTTGTGCGCCAGTGAGATTTCACCCGGCCGCGGGTTCGGACCGCCGCCGGCGATGGCGACGGCGCTGGAAAGATGATGCGGCGCGCGGAACGGCCGCCGGCGCCAGTGCGCCAGGTCGATGCCGCGGCCGCTGACCGAATGCACGGCGGCGGTTTCCAGCGCTTCGGCCTCGCTGGCCTCGGGCAGCAGGCCGGGCAGGCGTGAGGCCAGCAGCGTCTTGCCGCAACCGGGCGGGCCGATCAGCAGCAGGTGGTGCGATCCGGCCGCGGCGATCTCCAATGCGCGGCGTGCGGCCAGCTGGCCGCGCACGTCGGCCAGGTCGGGGTAGCGCGGCGCTTCCAGGCTGACCGGCGCGGCCTGCGCCAGCGGCAGGGTCCTGGTGCCCTGCAGGTGCGCGCAGACTTCCAGCAGCGTGCGCGCGGTGCGCGCCTGCACGCCCGAGGCCAGCGCCGCCTCGGCGCCGTTGCCCACCGGCAGGATCAGCAGTCGCCCGGCCTGCGCGGCGGCCAGTGCTGCCGGCAGCACGCCGTCCACCGGCTTGAGCTCGCCGGTGAGCGCCAGTTCGCCCAGCAGCTCGATGTCCGACAGCGACGGCACCGGGATCTGGCCGCTGGCCGCCAGGATGCCCAGCGCGATGGCCAGGTCGTAGCGGCCGCCTTCCTTGGGCAGGTCGGCGGGTGCCAGGTTGACGACGATGCGCCGCTGCGGGAATTCGAACTGCGCGTTCTGGATCGCGGCGCGCACGCGCTCGCGGCTTTCACGCACCGCGGCCGCGGGCAGGCCCACCAGGGTGAAGTTGGGCAGGCCGCCGCCCAGATGCACCTCGACCCGGACGGCGGGCGCGTGCACGCCGGCCCGGGCGCGGCTGTGCGCCAGCGCCAGGTTCATGGGAGGCGGGGAACGCGGGGCTTAGTTCTTGCTGTCGCCGGGCGTGGCCGAGCGCGCCTCGAGCACGGTGAGCGACCGTTCGAGCGCGTCGAGCTTCTCGCGGGTGCGCAGCAGCACGGCGCGCTGCACTTCGAATTCCTCGCGCGTGACCAGGTCGAGCCGGCCCAGGCCCGCCTGCAGCGTGGACTTGAAGTTCTGCTCCAGGTCGGCGCGTGCGTCCTTGAGGCCGGGCGGCACCAGGTCGCTGAGCTTGCGGGCAAGGTCGTCGAGGTTCTTGAGGTCGATCATGGCGTGGACTCCGTTGGACGCCTGCAGTCTGCGTCCGCGCGCGTGGCGGGAATGTCGGGGATGCGGCCGGCGTGGTGTAGGTAACCGGCGCGGGGCGGGGGCCGAAACCCTGCCGATCGAGGCCCAATAATAGAACACGGCACGGACGAGCAATCAATCCGTCATGACTAGGTCATGGTTCAGGTGCTCTCCCCCGAGTCCCCTTTCCTCAGCGCCAGGAGGCATTCCGTATGGTTTCCGCAAAGCCCCACCGCCCGCTCGGCCTCCGCGCCCTGCTCGCCCCCGTCCTGCTCCTGCCCGGCTTGGCCCAAGCCGCCCCGCCGGTGCTCAACACCGGCGACACCGCCTGGATGATCGTCGCCACCGTGCTGGTGCTGATGATGACCCTGCCCGGACTGGCCCTGTTCTACGCCGGCATGGTCCGGTCCAAGAACGTGCTTTCGGTGTTGATCCAGTGCTTCGCCATCACCGCCCTGATCAGCGTGCTGTGGGTGGTTTACGGCTACAGCCTGGTGTTCGACACCGCCGGCATGGAAAAGGGGGTGGTCAACTTCAACTCCTTCGTCGGCGGCTTCGGCAAGGCTTTCCTGGCCGGCCTGGGCACCGACAGCCTGGTGTACGGCATCCCGGAAAGCGTGTTCATCGCCTTCCAGTTGACCTTCGCGGTGATCACCCCGGCGCTGATCGTGGGCGCGTTCGCCGAGCGCATGAAGTTCTCGGCGCTGCTGGTGTTCATGGTCCTGTGGTTCACTTTCGTCTACGCGCCGATCGCGCACATGGTCTGGAGTGGCGACGGCGGCCTGATGTGGGACTGGGGCGTGCTCGACTTCGCCGGCGGCACCGTGGTGCACATCAATGCCGGCATCGCCGGCCTGGTGGCGGCCATCGTGCTGGGCAAGCGCAAGGGATACCCGACGGTGGCGATGCCACCGCACAACCTGGGCTACACCGTCATCGGCGCCAGCCTGCTGTGGGTGGGCTGGTTCGGCTTCAACGCCGGCTCGGCGGTTGCCGCCAACGGCACCGCGGGCATGGCCATGCTGGTGACCCAGGTGGCCGCGGCCGCCGCGGCGCTGACCTGGATGTTCGCCGAGTGGGTGATCCACCGTAAGGCCAGCGTGCTGGGCATCGTTTCGGGCGCCGTGGCGGGCCTGGTGGCGATCACCCCGGCCTCGGGCACGGCGGGTCCGATGGGTGCGCTGGCGATCGGCGCCGCCGCAGGCCTGGTCTGCTTCGTGTTCTCCACCAGCATCAAGCGCAAACTGGGCTATGACGACTCGCTGGACGTGTTCGGCGTGCACGCCATCGGTGGCATCGTCGGCGCCATCCTCACCGGCGTGTTCGCTGCGCCGGCGCTGGGCGGCTTCGGTACCGTCACCGACATCGGCGCGCAGGTCTGGATCCAGACCAAGGGCGTCGGCTTCACCGTCATCTACACCGCCGTGGCCACGCTTGTCATACTCAAGGCCATCCAGTGGACGATGGGCCTTCGCGTCAGCGAAGAAGCCGAGTCCGAGGGCCTCGACATCGCCCTGCACAACGAACGCGGTTACAACCTCTAAGGATCCGGGAGCTCACTCATGAAAATGGTCATGGCCATCATCAAGCCATTCAAGCTCGACGACGTCCGGGAATCGCTCAGCGAAGTCGGTGTCACCGGCGTCACGGTCACCGAGGTCAAGGGCTTCGGCCGGCAGAAGGGCCACACCGAGCTGTATCGCGGCGCGGAGTACGTGGTCGACTTCCTGCCCAAGATCAAGCTCGAAGTGGCGGTCACCACCGACCAGGTGGAGCGCGTGGTCGAAGCCATCCAGTCGGCGGCCAACACCGGCAAGATCGGCGACGGCAAGATCTTCGTCTACGAACTGGAGAAGGTGCTGCGCATCCGAACCGGTGAACTGGACGGCGACGCGCTCTAGCCCGTCGGCGGAAAAACGCAAAGCCAGCGCCCCCGGGCGCTGGCTTTCGCGTCGGCAGGCAGCCACGGTGACGGCCAGGCCCAAGGCCGGTACGCTTGTGGCAAGGCAGCCGCCTGCAGCAAGGAATACCCCGATGACCTGCAAGACCCTGAAGTTCGCCGCCGTCGCCGCCCTGGCCACGCTGTCGCTGTCGGCCTGCCAGCCCGAGGCGCCGGCGGACATGCCGGCCGCCGCCGCGCAGGCACCTGCCGCCGCGCCTGCCGCCGCCGAAGCACCGGCACCCGTCGCCACGGCCGCGGCCACGGCCACGGCGAGCATCACCGACGTCGAACTGGGCAACGCCCTGGATCCCGACGGCAAGCTGGCCGAAGCCAAGACCACGTTCGCGCCCATGGACAACGTGGTGGTTGCCATCTACACAGCCGGCAACGACGCCGCCGCCACGGCCAAAGGCGTGGTCGGCACGCGCTGGCTGGACCAGGACGGAAAGGTGGTCCACGAGGAGTCCAAGGACTTCGACGTCACCGGCACCGGCGTCACCACCTTCCAGATCGGCAAGATGGACGGCTGGCCGGTGGGGCGCTACACGATCGAGATTTCCCTGGACGGCCAGCCGGCGATGAGCCGCGGCTTCGAGGTCAAGTAAGGCCGGGGAGGGGTCAGTCGCCCAGGGCGCGCTGCATCATCGGCGGCATCGCCAGCGCACCCTGGTGCACGTCGGCCGTGTAGTAGTGGGTGTCGAAAGACTTGGCGGCCGCGTCGGCCTTTCGGAACTGCGTCAGGTCGCGGCTTTCCTTCGATGCGATGGTGCAGCTCCACCAGCCCGTGGGGTAGCACGGCTGCGGGAAGGGCAGGGTGCGGTAGCTCACGAAGCCGGCTTGCGTCATGGCATGGCGCATGTCCAGGATCAGCTGCATCAGGGCCAGCGGCGATTCGCTCTGCTGCACCAGCAGGCCGCCCGGGCGCAGCGCGCGCAGGCAGGTTTCGTAGAAGGCGCGGTTGAACAGGCCCTCGGCCGGACCCACCGGGTCGGTGGAGTCGACGATGATCACGTCGATGGATTCGGGCGCGGCGTTCTTCATGTAGGCGATGCCGTCGTCGAACATCACCGTGGCGCGCGGGTCGCCGTTGGACTCGCACAGCTCCGGGAAATACTTCTCGGCCATGCGCGTCACCTGTTCGTCGATGTCGCACTGCACGGCGGTGACCACGCCGGGGTGGCGCAGGACCTCACGCAGCGTGCCGCAGTCGCCGCCGCCGATGATCACCACGTTCTTCGGATCGGCGTGGGTGAAAAGCGGCGCATGCGCCATCATCTCGTGGTAGAAAAAATTGTCGCGCGTGGTCACCATCATGGCGCCGTCGATCAGCATGACGTTGCCCCAGTCGGTGCTTTCGTACATCTCGATCTTCTGGAACGGCGACTGCACTTCGTCCAGCTTGCGCGCCATGCGCAGCCCGAAGGACGAGCCGGTGTGCTCGAAGTTCTCGTGGAGCCACGTCGATGAAGGGGAAGTCATCATTTTTCCAGGAAGGTTCGTAGACGAGGCCGCATTGTAGCGGATCACGCTTTTCACCCAGGTTTCCGCCGCCGCCCGCCGCCAGGGGCCGCGCGAACATGAAGCCATCACCCCCGGGCGTTACAATGCGCGCCACCCTCGCCCCCGGAATCACGCCCATGCCCGCCTGGTCCATCGACCGCGCCCGCCACACCTACTCCATCCCCTACTGGAGCGAGGGCTATTTCGACGTGGATGCCCAGGGGCGGATGCTGGTGCTGCCGCGCGGCGCCGGGGGCCCAAGCCTGGCCTTGCCCGAGGTGGTCCACCAGGCCACACGCGCCGGCCTCAAGCTGCCGCTGCTGCTGCGTTTTTCCGACGTGCTGGGCGACCGCCTGGGCAAGCTGCAGGCCGCCTTCGGCCGCGCCATTGCCGACCTGGATTACAAGGGCGGCTACACCGCCGTTTACCCGATCAAGGTGAACCAGAACCGCGGCGTCGCCGGCGAGCTGGCGGCGGTGGGCGGCGACGGCTTCGGCCTGGAGGCCGGCTCCAAGCCCGAGCTGATGGCGGTGCTGGGCCTGGCCAAGCCCGGCAGCCTGGTGATCTGCAACGGCTACAAGGACCGCGAGTTCATCCGCCTGGCCCTGATCGGCCGCAAGCTGGGCCTGCAGACCTTCATCGTCATCGAGAAGCCCAGCGAGCTGGCGATGGTGATCGAGGAATCCAAGGCCCTGGGTGTGCGCCCGGGCCTGGGCGTGCGCCTGCGCCTGGCCTCGCTGGGCGCCGGCAAGTGGCAGAACAGCGGCGGCGACAAGGCCAAGTTCGGCCTCTCCCCCCGCCAGGTGCTCGACCTGGTGGATCGCCTGAAGGCCGCGGACATGCTCGACTCGCTCGAGCTGCTGCACTTCCACATGGGCTCGCAGATCTCCAACGTGCGCGACATCGCCAACGGCATGCGGGAAGCCGTGCGGTTCTTCGTCGAGCTGACCAAGATGGGCCTGGGCATCCGCTACATGGATTCGGGCGGCGGCCTGGGCGTGGACTACGAAGGCACGCGTTCGCGCGGCTTCTGCTCGATGAACTACGGCCTGGACCAGTACGCCCACACCCTGCTGCAGCCGCTGGCCGAAGCCTGCGCCGAGCACGGCATCACTCCGCCCAGGATGGTAACCGAGGCCGGCCGCGCCATGACCGCGCACCACGCGGTGATGGTGGTGAACGTGTCGGAAGTCGAGCGCGCGCCGGAAGGCAACGTGCCCGCCGAGCAGCCCGGCGAACCCGCCGCCGTGCGCCACCTGCGCGAAACCCACGCCGCGCTCGGCCAGCGCCCGGCGCTGGAGCTCTACCACGAGGCCCAGCACCACCTCGCCGAGGGCCAGGTGCTTTACGCCCTGGGCCAGCTGACGCTGGAGCAGCGCGCGCTGCTCGACGACTTGTTCTACGCCATCGCCCAGTCCGTGCGCACCCGCCTCACCGGCGAGGAGCGCAGCCACCGCGACGCGCTCGACGAACTCAACGAGCGCCTGGTGGACAAGTACTTCGTCAATTTCTCGGTATTCGAGTCCATCCCCGACGTCTGGGCGATCGACCAGGTGTTCCCGATCGTGCCGATCGCCCGCCTGGACGAGGCGCCCGACCGCCGCGGCGTCATCGCCGACCTCACCTGCGATTCCGACGGCCGTATCGACACCTACGTTGAGTCGGAGGCGTTGGACAGTTCGATGCCCCTGCACACCCCCCGCGAAGGCGAAAGCTACCGGCTGGGCATCTTCATGGTGGGCGCCTACCAGGAGGCGCTGGGAGACATCCACAACCTGTTCGGCGACACCGACACGGCCAACGTGCAGCTTGACGGCGCGGGTGGCTACACCGTGACGCGCCAGCGCAAGGGCGACACCACCGACGTGATGCTGGACTACGTGGGCTATGACCTGGCCGAGCTGCGCGCCACTTACCGGGCCAAGGTGGAGACCGCCGGGCTCGACCCGATCGACGCCGCCAAGATGCTGGTTGCGCTGGAAGCCGGCCTCACCGGCTACACCTACCTGCACGAGGAACATGCTTCCGGAGGCCCGGCATGAAGACCGGCTTCATAGGACTGGGTGCGATGGGCGAGCCGATGGCCGGCCACTTGGCCGCCAAGGGCCTGCTGCAGGTCATCGACAACCGCACGCGCAGCAAGGCCGAGGCGCTGGCCGCGCAGCTGGCCGTTCGCGCCGCCGCCACGCACGCCGACTTCGCCGATTGCGACGTGGTGGCGCTGTGCGTTTCGATGGACGCCGACGTGATGCAGCAGGCCACCGCGCTGGCGCAAGTGCTCAGGCCCGGCAGCGTGGTGGTGGACCATTCCACGGTGTCGGTGGGCACGGCGCGCAGGGCGCAGGCGCTGCTGGCGGCCCGCGGCATCGGCTTCCTGGACGCACCGGTGTCGGGCGGCGTGGAAGGCGCACGCAACGGCAAGCTGTCGGTGATGGTGGGCGGCGACGCCGCCGACCTGGAGATCGCCCGTCCTGCCCTGGACGCCTACGCCGCGCGCATTTCCCACATGGGCGACACCGGCAGCGGCCAGGCCACCAAGGCCGTCAACCAGGTGCTGGTGGCCGGCATCAACGAAGCGGTGTGCGAAGGGCTGGCCCTGGGCGAGAAGCTGGGCCTGGACCCGGCGAAGCTGCTGCCGACGCTGATGGCCGGCGCCGCGGCCAACTGGTTCCTCGACAAGCGCGGCGCGACGATGCTGGCGGGGCAGTTCACGCCGGGCTTCAAGTGCGGGCACCTGCTCAAGGACCTCACCATCGTGCAGGCCATGGCCAACGAAGTGGGCCTGCATTCGAGCGTCATCGGGATGGCGCGTGACCACTACGCCCAGCTGGTGCTGCGCGGCGAGGCGGACGCCGATACCTCGGCGCTGATCCTGTTAAAGCGCGGCTGATCAGCCCGGGCCTACCTGGCCCGGATGGCTGCCGCCTCGATGCCGTTGTCGCCGAGCGTCTGCTTGGCGGCCGCCAGCGCGCTGGCGTTGGCATACGGTCCCAGGCGAACGCGGTAGATCGTGCCGCCGGTGATCTCGGCCGACTCCACGCGCGCCAGTTCGCCGGTAAGGGCGATGCGTGCCTTGAGCGCCTCGGCGTCTGACGACGAGCGGAACGCGCCGGCCTGGATCAGGTAGCGAACGGTCTCGGCGTTGGCCGGCACCACGGCGTCGGCGGGCGCCTGTGCCTCGGCCTGTGCCAGCGCGGGCAGGTCGGCGTCGGGGATGATGACTTCCTTGTCGCGCAGCACGTCGTAGAAATCGTACTTGGGCTTCTTGGGCTCGGGCGCTTCGCGCTGTGCCACCGGCTCCTCGGACGGCGTCGGCGCCCGCGCCTGCGGGTTGGGCTGGGGCAGCAGGCTGCCGTCCTTGCCCCAATAGCCCTGCACGAACAGCACCACGGCGATCGCCAGGCCGCCCAGTACCCCGACCAGCAGCCAGACCCATCCGGGCGTGCCGCTGCCGCCGTTGCGGCGGGCCTGTTTCTTGGGGGCGCGTCTTGCCATTACATGGTCTCCGGGGCGGATACGCCCAGCAGCGCCAGGCCATTGGCCAGCACCTGCTGGGTGGCCTTGCTCAGGCCAAGGCGGGCATTGCGCAGCTCGTCGTCGGGCACGAGGATGGGCTGTGCGTTGTAGAAGGCGTGGAAAGCGGCGGCCAGCTCGCGCAGGTAATTGGCCAGCACCTGTGGCGCGCGGCTTTCGGCGGCGGCTTCGATCACTTCCGGGTAGCGCATGAGTTCGTCCAGCAGCGTGTCCTCGTGCGGCTGCACCAGGCGTTGGCGCGCGGCTTCGGCGGCGCTGCGGTTGTAGCTCAGCTGCTTCTCGGCCAGCTGGCGGAACAGCGACGACACGCGGGCGTGGGCGTACTGGATGTAATAGACCGGGTTCTCGTTCGAGCGGCTCTTGGCCAAGTCGAGGTCGAAGTCCAGGTGCTGGTCGTTGCCGCGCATCACGTAGAAGAAGCGCGCCGCGTCGGTGCCCACTTCCTCGCGCAGCTCGCGCAGGGTGACGAAGCTGCCGGCGCGGGTGGACATCTGCACGCGCTCGCCGCCGCGGAACAGGATGGCGAACTGCACCAGCTGGATCTCGATGCGCGCCGGGTCCAGGCCCAGGCCCTGCGCTGCGGCCTTGAGCCGGGCGATATAGCCGTGGTGGTCGGCGCCGAAGATGTACAGCGAGCGTTCGAAGCCGCGCTCGAACTTGCTCAACAGGTAGCCGAGGTCGGAGGCGAAATAAGTGGTGACGCCGTTCTCGCGCACCACCACGCGGTCCTTGTCGTCGCCAAAGGCGGTGGCGCGGAACCAGGTGGCGCCCTGGTCCTCGAACAGGTGGCCGTTCTCGCGCAGGGTGTCGATGGCGCGCTGCACGTAGCCGTCGGTGGCCAGCGAGCGTTCGGAGAAGAAGTTGTCGTGCACCACGCCGAAGCCGGCGAGGTCGTCGCGGATGTCGCCCAGGCACCAGGTGAGGCCGGCGTCGAACACGCTGCGGTAGCCGGCTTGGCCGACCAGCTGCTTGGCGCGCGCGATCAGCGCGTCCACGTGGGTTTCCTTGTCGCCGCCCTGGCCTTCGTCGGGCGGCAGGCCGTCGGTGATCTCGATGGCGCTGCGGCGCAGCGCATCGCCGGCCCTGGCGCGCAGGCCGCGGGCGATGTCCACGACGTAATCACCCTTGTAGCCGTTGTCGGGGAAGCGCACGTTCACGCCGCCCAGCTCGTGGTAGCGCAGCCACACCGACACGGCCAGGATGTCCATCTGGCGACCGGCGTCGTTGACGTAGTACTCGCGCTGCACCGTGTGGCCGGCGGCATCGAGCAGGTTGGCGACGCTGGCACCGTAGGCGGCGCCGCGGCCGTGGCCCACGTGCAGCGGGCCGTTGGGGTTGGCCGAAACAAACTCCACCGTCACCGATTCGCGGCTGCCGACCGGCACGCGGCCGTAGTCCTTGCCCAGTTCGAACACGCGGCGCATGGTCCCCAGGCGGCAGCTGCGGGCCAGGGTGAAGTTGATGAAGCCCGGGCCGGCCACGCTGACTTTTTCCACATGCTGGGAGCTGGGCAGGGTGTTGACCAGCAGCTGGGCCAGCTCACGGGGCTTCATGCCCGCCGGCTTGGCCAGCAGCAGGGCGATGTTGCTGGCGTAGTCGCCGTGTTCGCGCGATTTGGTGCGCTCGACCACGAAGTCGGGCGTGGCCAGGGCCTGGTCGAGGCGGCCGTGCCGCCTGAGGTCCAGCAGGGACTGGGCCACCAGTTCGCGAAGATGCTCTTTCACCGGTTGGAATTCCGCTTGGGGTAACTTTCTATTCTAGCCCGGACCGGGCGCCCCGATTTGTCATGGCCCTGTCACCAGGCCCAGGCAAGCTTGCCCCCGACACGGCTGGACATCGTGTTTCTCTCCAATGTTCGGCCCGATGCGTGACTCGGGGCCGGGGCAACGGCCGACCCGCCCGGGTCGGCTTTTTTTTGCCCGATGCCAGTGGGTTCAGCCGACGTCGTCGGCACAAAGTGCCTCGAACGCGTCCAGCACCGCCTGGCCCGAGGCCGGCACCCGGCCCTCGAAGCGGCCAAGCAGTGCGGCGCTGACACGGCGGACCGCCTCGCCGTTGGCAAGTTTGGTCGGGCCGAACACCCGATCGCCCTCGCGCGAGCAGAAGCGGTGCAATTCAAAGAAGTAGTTGAGCTGGCCGCGGCTCAGGAAGCCCAGGCAGGCGGGACCGCTGGCGGCATCGCCCAGCGAACGGCCTGCGCGCCGTTCGCGTTCGCGGCACAGGCGCAGGGCGCTTTGGGCCAGCAGCGGGAAGGGCTCGCCGACATTGGCGGTGTCCAGGTCGGAGGCCAGCCGGCCCAGCCGTTCCCCCCGGCGGGTGGCCGCGTCCGCAGCCCATTGCGGCCGCTCGCCGTCCAGCCACAGGCCCAGGCCGCGGGCCAGGGAGCCCCCGGCCACGCTGGCCATGGCTTCGCCTTCGGGATGCGGCAGCGGCCGCGGGTCGAAGGTGCTGCCGGCGATCATCAGTTCCAGCGCCACGTACTGGTCGCGATCCGGACCCCTCTGGAAGCCGCAGACGTCGAGGATGCGGAAGGTTTCGGCGATGCTGGCCGCCTCGTTGCCGCCCACGGGGCCCGGGACGTCGCGGGCTTCACGCTGGCGAAGATCGTGGCAGGCGGCAAACAGCAGCAGCGCCAGTGCGTCGTTGGTCGGCAGGATGTCGTCGCCCTGGCCATCGAGCACGCGGCCGAGGCGGCGCTCGGCCAGCTCCATCACGTGGTCTTCGTTGTGGTAGTCGTGCGGGTCGTCGCCGAAGCCGCCGTGGCGCAGGCCCAGGCGCGCCAGCCCCAGCAGCGCGGCGTTGGCGTGGCGGCTGTCGCCGGCGCCGTGCGTGATGCGCGCCACCACCGCTTCGATTCGCGGCACCAGGTCGGGACGGCGCTGGAGCAGCAGTTTTCGTGCGCTGTCGGCGTCCGCCAGCGCGTGCTCCACCGCGTCTGCGGCAAACAGGGTTGAGTAACCAAGGATCACGCTGTCTCCTGGCAGCGGCGGCCGGCCGCCCGGCACGAGTATACGCAGCGGTGGGTGGGGGTCCGCCAGCCACCCCGGCTGCGCTCATACCGCGCCCAGCCGGGCCATGGAGCAGGGTGGGCCGTCGCCGATGATGAAGTGGTCCAGCAGGCGCACCTCCACCAGGGCCAGGGCCTGCTTGAGCCGGGCGGTGACCGCACGGTCGGCCGCGCTGGGCTCGGCGCTGCCGCTGGGGTGGTTGTGGCCCAGGATCACGGCCGCGGCGTGATGGGCCAGGCAGCGCTGCACGACTTCGCGCGGATGCACCTCGGCGCCGTCCAGGGTGCCGCGGAACAGTTCTTCGAAGGCGATTACCCGGTGCCGCGTGTCCAGGAACAGGCAGGCGAAGACCTCGTAGGGCAGGGCCCGCAGGCGGCGCGACAGGTAGTCGCCAGCGCGCCCGGGTTCGGTCAGCGCCTCGCCCCGCGACAGGCCCTGGGCCAGGTGCCGGGTGCCCAGCTCCAGTGCTCCGGCCAGGGCGCAGGCGCGGGCCGGGCCCAGCCCTGCCATGCGCGCCAGCCGCTCGGGCGGCAGGTCCAGCAGCGCACGGAGGTTTCCCGCCTCCGCCAGCAGCCGGCGGCCCAGGTCCACCGCACTGAGGCCGCGGGTGCCCGAGCCCAGGAACACCGCCAGCAGTTCGGCGTCCGACAGCCGCGCCGGACCGTGCGCCAGCAGTTTTTCGCGGGGACGTTCACCCTCGGGCCAGTCGTGTATGTGCATGTCGCCAGCATCGCTGCGTGCCCCGGGCCGACGCCGTCGGGGCGGCCGCTTCCATCGGGTAAGCTAGCTGCGATCACACGGGTAAGGGAAAACTCAGGTGGCCCCATTGCAAGGCGAACGGATCCTGTTGGGCGTCAGCGGCGGCATCGCGGCCTACAAGGCGGCCGAGGTGCTGCGGCGCCTGCGCGACGCCGGCGCGCAGGTGCGCGTGGTCATGACCGCGTCGGCCCTGCACTTCGTGGGGCCCACCACGTTCCAGGCGCTGTCGGGCCACCCGGTGCGCAGCTCGCTGTGGGACGAAGCCGCCGAGGCGGCCATGGGCCACATCGAGCTGGCGCGCTGGACCACCCGGATCCTCATTGCGCCGGCCACCGCCAACACCATCGCGCGCCTCGCCCAAGGCCGCGCCAACGACCTGCTCAGCACGCTTTGCCTGGCCAGCGAAGCCCCGCTGCTGGTCGCGCCGGCCATGAACCGGGTGATGTGGGCGCATCCCGCCACCCAGGCCAACGTCGCCACGCTGGTCGCGCGCGGCGTCGAGCTGCTCGGCCCGGCCGAGGGCGACCAGGCCTGCGGTGAAGTCGGCGCCGGCCGCCTGCTCGACCCCGACCGGATCGTCGCCGCGCTGGTGGCGTCCACGCTGCCGCCGCGCCTGGCGGGCAAGCGCGTGCTCGTGAGCGCCGGCCCGACCTTCGAGGACATCGACCCGGTGCGCTTCATCGGCAACCGCAGCTCGGGGAAGATGGGTTTCGCCGTGGCCGCGGCCGCCCGCGCGATGGGCGCGCAGGTGACCCTGGTCGCCGGCCCGGTGACGCTGCCCACGCCGGCGGGCGTGCGCCGCATCGACGTGCGCCGCGCCGCGCAGATGCGCGCGGCGGTCCTGGCCGAGCTGCCGGCGCATGACGTCTACCTGGGTGCCGCCGCCGTGGCCGATTACGCCCCGGCCGAAACCCTGCCGCAAAAGATAAAGAAATCCGGCGAAACGCTGACCATCGTGCTCCAGCGCACCGCCGACATCCTGGCCGACGTGGCGGCCCACCCGCAGCGGCCCGGCCTGGTGGTCGGGTTCGCGGCCGAAACCCAGGACATGGAGGCGTACGCCCGCGACAAGCTGCACCGCAAGGGGCTGGACCTGATCGCCGCCAACGACGTCGGCCGCGCGGGCCAGGGCTTCGAGTGTGACGACAACGCGCTGTCGGTGTTCTGGCGCGAGGGTCGCCTGGACATCGCCCACGGGCCGAAGTCGCGGGTGGCGCGTGACCTGATGCAGCTGGTGGCCGACCGACTGGAGGCAAGCCGATGAGCCATGAGGTCGCCTTCAAGCGGCTCGATCCGCGCCTGGGCGCGGAGTTCCCGATGCCCGAGTACGCCACCGCGCACTCGGCCGGGCTGGACCTGCGCGCGATGCTCGACCAGGTGATCGAGCTTGCGCCGGGCGACGCGCAGCTGGTTCCCACGGGCCTGGCGATCCACATTGGCGATCCCGGCCTGTGCGCGGTGATCCTCCCGCGCTCGGGCCTGGGGCACAAGCAGGGCCTGGTGATGGGCAACCTGGTGGGACTGATCGACGCCGACTACCAGGGGCCGCTGATGGTGAGCCTCTGGAATCGCGGGCGGTTTCCCATCACCATCAGCCCTGGGGATCGTGTCGCCCAGTTGGTATTCCTGCCCGTGGCGCGGGCGGTGTTGCGGCAAGTGGAAGAATTCGAACGCAGCGAGCGCGGGGAAGGTGGTTTTGGCCACACCGGCGTGCGTTGAACGGAACGGCCACGGCCGGGTCCGTCACCAGGGGGAAGAATGAAACTTTCAGCGGCAAATGTAGCGAAGCAGCTCCGCACCGCCAGCCCGTACCTGCTGGCGGGCGTCATCGCGCTGGGCGGAGCGCTCTGGTTTGGCTGGCAGGGCTGGAAATCCGGCGCCACGCAGGACCTGGGGCTGCAGGTCGGCGTCGCCCGGGCGGAGGCTGCCGGCAAGATCGGCGAACAGGCGCGGCTGGCGGTTGAACAGCTTGAAACCGCACGGTCGCGCATCGCGCTGACCACCGCGCTCAAGCGCAAGGATGACCAAGCCGCGCGCGACGTGATCGCGCAGGCGCTGACCGGTGCCGAAGCCATCGAGTGGCACGACCCGGGCCTGAATGCCGCTTACGAGAATGCCGCCACCTTCGGCTACGGCAAGCTGGGCGTGCTGGAAATGGCGCTGCAGAACAACGGCGCACAGGCCGCCGTGGTGCAGGATGCAGGCGGTCCGCGGCTGGCCGTGGCGGCACCCGTGCTCGAGGACGGTCGCGTGTTGACGCTGGTCTACGTGCGGCTGCCGGTGGAGGCATTGACCGCCCCGGTCCAGGCGGCTTCGCTGCCCGGCGGCTATCTGGCGCTTCGGCAGGGTCGCCAGACCATCAGCGAAGTCGGCGATACCGGCCTGGCAGGGATGGCCGAAGCCGACGCCGTCAAGATTCCCGGAACCGGCCTTCGCGTGGTCGCCGTGGCACCCGCCGTCGACGAGGGCCTGGGCACGCTGTCGAACTATCTGTTCGCCGCGCTGAGCCTGGTGGTTGGCCTGGGCTTGATCGCGATGCCGCACCTCAAGGGCCTGCGCTTGGAGCGACGCCCGGCGCAGGACGGCATGGCGGTCGACGAGCCGACCATGGCCGAGCTGCAGGCGCGTGGAGAGGCCGGGCCGCCGCCGCCGGCGCCGCTGGCCGTCACTCCGGGCGTGGCGGTAAACGCCGTGGCCAGTGCGGCCCAGGTGCCGGTGCGCGCTTCCCTGGAGCGCAGCATCTTCCGCGCCTACGACATCCGCGGCGTGGTGGGCAAGACTCTGGACGCCGAGACTGCGCGCCTGATCGGCCAAGCCATCGGCACGTTGATGCACAACAAGGACGCACGCACGGTGGTGGTCGGCCGCGACGGGCGACTGTCGTCGCCGCAGATGGCCGACGCCCTGATCCAGGGCCTGCGCCAGGCGGGCTGTGAAGTGATCAATATCGGCGAGGCGCCGACGCCGGTCGTGTACTTCGGCGCCTACCAGCTGCGCGCCGGCTCCTGCGTTTCGGTCACGGGCAGCCACAATCCCCCGGACTACAACGGCTTCAAGATCGTCATCGAGGGCGAAACGCTGTCGGGCGACGCCATCCTGGACATCTACGAGCGCATCGCCGAGAACCGCCTGCACGTGGCCGAAACGCTGGGCCTGGTGAGCCACCGTGACATCACCGAGGACTACGTCCAGCGCATCGCCGGCGACATCCAGATCGAACGCAAGCTCAAGGTGGTCGTTGACTGCGGCAGCGGCATCGCCGGCCTGATCGCCCCGCGCCTGATGGAGGCCATCGGCGCCGACGTCGAGCCGCTGTTCTGCGAAGTGGACGGCACGTTCCCGCACCACCACCCCGATCCCAGCGACCCGGCCAACCTGCGCGACCTGGTGAACGTTGTGCAGCGCGTGGACGCCGACATCGGCCTGGCCTTCGACGGCGACGGCGACCGCCTGGGCGTGGTCACCAAGTCGGGCGAGATGATCTATCCCGACCGCCTGCTGATGCTGTTCGCCGCCGACGTGCTGGAGCGAAACCCCGGCGCCTGCATCATCTACGACGTGAAGTGCACCGGCCACCTGGCCATGCACATCCTGCGCAACGGCGGCAGCCCGCTGATGTGGAAAACCGGGCATTCGCTGATCAAGGCGAAGATGCGCGAAACCGAGGCCGAGCTGGCCGGCGAAATGAGCGGCCATTTCTTCTTCCGCGAGCGCTGGTACGGCTTCGACGACGGCCTGTACGCCGCCGCGCGACTGCTCGAGATCCTGGCCTCCCGGCCCGAGACGCCGCAGGAAGTGTTCGACACCCTGCCCAAGGGCGTGTCCACGCCCGAGCTCAAGATCGAGGTCCAGGAGGGCGAACAGTACGCCTTCGTGGAAAAGTTCCTGGCCGAGGCCAAGTTCGAAGGCGCGCGCATCGCCACCATCGATGGCTTGCGCGCCGACTGGCCGGACGGTTGGGGCCTGGTGCGGGCGTCCAACACCACGCCGGTGGTGGTGCTGCGCTTCGACGCCAAGGACACCGATGCGCTGGAGCGCATCAAGAACGCCTTCCGCGAGCAGCTGCTGGCCGTGAAGCCGGGAATCAACCTGCCGTTCTAGTCAGCCGGCAGGCGGCGTAGCGGCGGGCGCCGGCGACGGCGCCTTGCCCGAGCCCTTGATGTCGCCGAAACGCTCGACCAACCGATCCAGGTCCTGGTCCAGTGCCACCAGCTCGCCCTGCTTGAGTACCAGGATCTGCTGCTGCTTGGCCATTTCCACGTGCAGCGCCAGGATGCTGCTGGCCTGCCTGGCGTTGACCCGCTTGCCGGCGAGTTCGGCTTCCGAGGCGTCCGCCAGCTGGCTGGCCAGGCTGGCCCGCTGGCTGCCGATGCCGGCCTCGATCGCGTCCAGGGTCTGCTGCAGCAGTTCGGTCCGGATCTTGAACGATCGCTTGAGCTCGTCCTCGTTCTGGAACGAGGCGATCATCGCCTCCTCGGTCATCTTGATGCGCTCGGCGTGTTTGCTGGCCGTTTCGGTGGCGTGTTCCAAGGCCTCCTTGGCGGCGCGTTCCTCGGTGGTCAGGGCACGTTCGAGGCTGCTGGTGGTCATGCCGCTGGTGGCATTGATCTCGGTACGGGCCTGGTCCACCGCTTCGGGCGGCAGCGTGTCGCTGAACTGCACCTTGCCGTCCTTGTCCATCCAGCGATAGAGCTTCTTGGGCGCCCCCGGCTCTTGGGCGGAGGCGGAGGCGGCCAACACCGCCGCGATCACGGCCAGGCTGAGGTATTTGCGGATCATCGGACGCCTCCAGTCATTCAGTTTGGCTGCCATAGCGGGAACGATACGCCACCAGGGCGGCCTTGTGCGCGGCGATGCCGGGCCTTTCGTCGGCGTGTGCCAACAGGTCGTCCAGCCCGGCAATGGCATGCACGGGCAGGCCGAACTCGGCGCTGACTTCCTGTGCCGCCGAGCGAGTGCCGGCCTGGCCCCGCTCCTGGCGGTCCAGGGCGATCAGTACGCCGCAGGGCGCGCCGCCGGCGTCGCGGATGGTCTGGATGGACTCGCGGATGGCGGTGCCGGCGGTGATCACGTCGTCCACGATCAGCACCCGCCCGCACACCGGGGCGCCGATCAGCAGGCCGCCCTCGCCGTGGGCCTTGGCTTCCTTGCGGTTGAACGCGACCGGCAGGTCGCGGCCGCGGCGCGCCAAGGCCACCGCCAGCGTCGTGGCCAGCGGAATGCCTTTGTAGGCCGGGCCGAACAGCATGTCGAAGGGCAGGCCCGACTGTTCCAGCGCGTCGGCGTAGCACTCGCCCAGGCTTGCCAGTGCGGCGCCTGAATCGAACAGCCCGGCGTTGAAGAAGTAGGGGCTGGTGCGACCCGACTTGAGGCTGAACTCGCCGAAGCGCAGCACGTTGCGCTCCAGGGCCAGGTCGAGGAAGCGGCTCTGGTGGGGTTTCAAGGTCGGTGCCCGCCGTGGAAAACATGATTGTGCAACAGCCAGGCGCCGGTTGGCAGCGGCCTGCGGCATCGGGTTTGGGCTACCCTTTGCCATCCCCGCCCCCGGCCTTGCGCTCCTCGTGAAGATCATCAGCTTCAACGCCAACGGCCTGCGCTCGGCCACCACCAAGGGTTTCTTCGACTGGCTGCCCGCGCAGGACGCGGATTTCGTCTGCATCCAGGAAACCAAGGCCCAGGAGCACCAACTGCGGGTGGAGTCGATGCTGCCGACCGGCTACACGGCCCACTTCCGCGACGCCACCACCAAAAAGGGCTACAGCGGCGTGGGCATCTACAGCCGGCGCGAGCCCGACGAGCTGCGCACGGCGCTGGGCTGGGCCGAGTTCGACGAGGAGGGTCGCTACATCGAGGCGCGGCATGGAAACCTCAGCGTGGTGTCGCTGTATTTCCCGTCCGGATCGTCGAGCGACGTGCGCCAGCAGTTCAAGTTCCGCTGCATGGAATGGTTCACGCCGATCCTGGACCAGTGGTTGGCCAGCGGACGCGACTACGTGATCTGCGGCGACTGGAACATCGTGCACACGCGCAAGGACATCAGGAACTGGACCTCCAACCAGAAGAACTCCGGCTGCCTGCCCGAGGAGCGTGCCTGGCTGGACCTGCTGTTCGGCCAGCGCGGCTGGGTGGACAGCTACCGCCACCTCAAGCCCGACGGCGAGGACTACACCTGGTGGAGCCAGCGCGGGGCGGCGCGCGCCAAGAACGTCGGTTGGCGCATTGACTACCAGGTGGTGTCGCCGTCGCTGCGCGGGCGCCTGAAGGCCTGTTCGATCCACCCCGAGCCGAAGTTCTCCGACCACGCGCCCTACCTGGTGGAGTACGCGTGAGCGCTGCCGCGTCCTGGCGCGACCAGCTGCCGGCCAGCCTGCGGCCCTACTTCGAGCGCGAGCCGCTGGCGGCGCTGATGCTGGGGCTGTCGTCGGGGTTCCCGTACGCGATGATCGGCGCCACGCTGACCACGCGCCTGGCGCAGGACGGCATCGACAAGAAAAGCGTCACCGCGTTTTCGCTGGCGTTCCTGGTCTACAACTTCAAGTTCCTGTGGGCGCCGCTGGTGGACGGTTTCCGCATCCCGCTGCTGGGGCGGCTGGGCCAGCGCGTGTCGTGGCTGCTGCTGGCGGGCACGGGGGTGATGCTGGCGGTGGCCTGGCTGGGCATGCTCGACCCCAGCGATGACCTGATGCGGGTGGCGATGGCGGCGGTGGCGGTCGGCGCGGCCGGCGCGACCTACGACATCGTCATCGATGCCTACCGGATCGAAACGCTGCGCCCCGAACAGTTGGGCGTGGGTTCGGGCATGTCGCAGTACGGCTGGCGCATCGGCTCGGTGGCGGCCGGATCGCTGGCGCTGTACGTCGCCACCCTGGGGGACTGGGGTACCGCGTACCTGCTTTGCGCCGCGTTCGCGCTGCCGGCCATGCTGACCGGCCTGGTGCTGGGAGAACCGGCGCGGCACGTCGTGGTGGCGGTGCACCGCGGCTGGCGCCAGGTCTGGCAGTCGGTGATCGGGCCGCTGGGGGAGTTCTTCCTGCGGCGCGGCGCCATCCTGGTGCTGCTGTTCGTCATGCTGCACAAGATCGGCGACACGCTGGCCAACCTCACGCTGCGATTGCTGCTCAACGACCTGGGCTTCAGCAACGAGGAAATCGCCACCTGGGACGTGGGCGTGGGTTTCATCGCTTACCTGGTGGGCATTTTTGTCGGCGGGATGCTCTATGCCGGGCTGGGCGTGAAGCGCTCGGTGCTGGTGGCGCTGGTGCTGATGGCCGCCTCCAACCTCAGCTTTGCCTGGCTGGCGTCGGTCGGCCATTCCAACGGGCTGCTCGCATTCACCATCGCCTTCGAGAACTTCTCCAGCGGCATTGGCGGCGTGGTGGTGGTGGCGTACCTGTCGGCGCTGTGCAACCTGGCCTTCACGGCCACCCAGTTCGCCCTGCTGTCGGCGGCCTCCAGTATCGTCGGCCGGCTGCTGACGGGCACCACGGCCGGCGCGTTGATCGAGTCGCTGGGCTACGTCAACTTCTATCTGCTGACCACCGTGGTCGCGCTGCCGGGTGTTTTCCTTTACCTGTTCATGCTGCGTGCCGGTCTGATAGACCAGTCTCTGGGCGATGCGGGCTACGCCGAGCCGCCGAAGTAATCCGCCCCTAACCGCTTGCAGTCGGCGCGAGTCGCCGTATGCTGGAAGCCCCCCGAGGATCGAGGCCATGGCCGACTTCCTGCTTCGCGACATTGACGAGCGTGTCGCCGAGCGCATCAAGGAGATCGCTCGCCAGAAGGGCTGGCCGCTCAACGACGTCATGCTGATGCTGCTCAAGCAGGCGCTGGGCATCATCGAACCCGAGCCTGCACCGGTCCCGGGCGACATCGCCCGCCTGACCGGCGCCTGGAACGACGATGAAGCCCGCGCCTTCGAAGAGGCGATGGCGGCCATGAGCAACCTGCCCGACGACGCGCCGTCCTACCTGGTGGAAGAAGACCGCCGCAAGAACGATCGCCGGAAGACGGAGTCGGGCGGCTGATCAGCCGCGGTGGATCGCACCCAGCACCCGCGGTCCGCGAGCGCCGGTGACGCTGGGCAGGTTTCCCGGCCGCCCCGCCAGTGTTTCCCGCGCCAGCCAGGCGAAGCCGGCGGCCTCGATGAAATCCGGATCCAGGCCGATGGCCGCGGTGCTGGACACGGCCATGCCGGGCAGGCGATGGGCCAGGCGCGCCATCAGCAGCGGGTTGTGCACGCCGCCGCCGCACACCAGCAGCCGGCGTGCGCCGGGCAGCGTGGCGCGCAGGGCATCGGCCACCGTGGCCGCGCTCAATTCGCACAGCGTGGCCTGCACATCCGCAGGTGCCAGGGTCTCGCCGTCCAGGCGTGCCTGCAGCCAGGCCAATTGGAACTGGTCGCGGCCGGTGCTCTTGGGCGGCGGCAGCGCGAACCACGGTTCGGCCAACAGCCGCGCCAGCAGGGCCTCGCTGATGCGACCCTCGCGGGCAAACGCCGCGTCGCGGTCGTAGGGCAGGCCGCGATGGCGCAGGCACCACGCGTCCATCAGGCCGTTGGCGGGCCCGGTATCAAAGCCACCAACGTCGCCCTGGCGCGGCAGCAGCGTGAGGTTGGCGATGCCGCCCAGGTTGAGGATGGCCCGGTCCTCGTCCGGTGAGTGCATCACGGCGGCATGGAAGGCCGGCATCAGCGGCGCGCCCTGGCCACCCGCGGCGACGTCGCGCCGGCGGAAGTCGGCAACGGTGGTGATGCCCGTGGCTTCGGCGATGACGTTCGGGTCGCCCAGCTGCTGGCTGAAGGGCGCGGGGCCGCGCGGATCGTGCCGCAGCGTCTGGCCGTGGGAGCCGATCGCCAGCACCTGGGATGCCGCGACGCCGGCATCGGCCAGCGCCGCCAGCGCCGCCCGGGCAAACGCCTGGCCCAGCCGCGTGTCGAGCCGGGCGATGTCATCAAGCGAGGCGTTGGCGTCGGCCTGCGAGCGCTGCAGCACTTCCTGCACGAGCGTGGGCTCCAGCGGGTACGTGCGCCCGAACACCAGTCGCGGCGCCGGATCGAAGGCCACCAGCGCGGCGTCAATACCGTCCACGCTGGTGCCCGAGATCAGGCCAAGAAAAAGCCCGCCGTCAACGGCGGGCTGGAAGGGGGCTGCCGGCATGGGCTCAGCGCGCGGCGAGGCGCACGCCTTCCGCGCGCTTGAGCTGCGCCATGGCGGGCGCGGTCGCGGCGCGGAACAGCGCCAGCGCCGTGCCGGTCAGCGGCTCGGGCTTGGGCATGGTCACCGTCAACGGGTCGCGATGCACGCCGTTGACGCGGAATTCGTAGTGCAGGTGCGGGCCGCTGGCCAGGCCGGTCATGCCCACGAAGCCGATCACCGCGCCCTGGGCCACGCGCTGCCCGGTCTTGTAGCTGCCGAAACGGGACATGTGGCCATAAAGGGTGGTGTAGCCGCGGCCGTGGTCGAGCACGACGGTGCGGCCGTAGCCGTTCTGCCAGCCCACGAAGCTCACGCGCGCCTCGCCCGCCGCCATGATCGGCGTGCCGGTGCCGGCGGCGTAGTCCACGCCCTTGTGGGCGCGCACGGTGCCCAGCACCGGATGCTTGCGCTTGGGGTTGAAGCGCGAGCTGATGCGCGCGAACTCGATCGGCATGCGCATGAAGCTCTTCTTCAGCGGCCGGCCGGCCAGGTCGAAATACTCGTCCTTGCCGTTCTGGGTGTAACGCAGCGCGGTGTATTCCTTGCCGCGATTGACGAAGCTGGCCGCCACCACGCCGCCGCTGCGCAGGCGCTCGCCGTCGCGCCACAGTTCTTCGTAGACAACCTGGAAGTGGTCGCCGTCGCGCAGGTCCTGGGTGAAGTCGATGTCGTAGGAGAACGCGTTGGCCATCTGGTTGATGGCGGCGTTGCTCAGGCCGGCCTTGGCGCCGGCGGCATAAAGCGAGCTGGTGATTTCACCACTGGCCACCATGACGCGCCGCTCGAGCGGGCGCTCGATGATTTTTTCCTTGACCTTGCCGTCGGCCAACTGCAGTTCAACCCGGCTGGCCTCGTCGCGCTCGAAGCGCAGGCCGCGCAGTTCACCGGCCTGGCCCAGGTCGAAGGCGATCTCGGCACCGGCGCGCAGGCGCGACAGGGTCTTGGCGCTGGGCAGTTCCAGCACCTGGTGCATCACGGACGCGGGCACGCCCATCTGTTCGAACACGGCCCCGAGGGTCTGGCCGCTTTGCACCTGCACCACCTGCCAGGCGCTGCCGGCCATGGCCGCCGCGGCCTTGCCGGCGAGCGGCGGCAGGGGCAGGCTGAGCGTGGTGCGGTCCCCGCGGGCATCCTGGCCGCGCATCGCGTTGGCGAAGCCGGGAACGATGGTGATGACGAGCACGCCGAGCGAAGCGCAGAGGCCGGCAAGCACCCAATGTTCACGGGACCAGCGGGCGAGGGGGGAGGCTTCGTGATGCGGCAAGGGTGCGTCCCCGTTCAAGTGGTCAAGTCACGGTACGATAACCAGCGCGAAATACCTACGTCAAACCCTTGTCGCATCTGGCTTTTTTGTTTGTTGCGGATTAACTTTCTATTAACCTCAAGTTAACGCCAGCGGCCTTTTCCGGCCTCGGCCCTGAACCCGGACCCCCTTTCATTCATGTCTGACCTGCAGCAAGCCCTCGACATCATCGGCCGCGGCGCCGAAGAGATCCTCAAGCCCGACGAACTGGCGGCCAAGCTCAAGCTCGGCCGTCCGCTGCGCATCAAGGCCGGCTTCGACCCGACTGCGCCCGACCTGCATATCGGCCACACGGTGCTGCTCAACAAGATGCGGCAGTTCCAGGACCTGGGGCACCAGGTGATCTTCCTGATCGGCGACTTCACCGGGATGATCGGCGACCCGACCGGCAAGAACGCCACCCGCAAGCCGTTGACGCGCGAGGACGTGCTGGCCAATGCCCGGACCTACGCCGACCAGGTGTTCAAGGTGCTGGACAAGGAGCGCACCGAGGTGCGGTTCAACGCCGAGTGGTTCGGCCAGATGTCGGCCGCCGACATGATAAAGCTGGCGGCCCAGCACACGGTCGCGCGGATGCTCGAGCGCGACGACTTCGCCAAGCGCTACGCCGGCCAGCAGCCCATCGCCATCCATGAATTCCTGTATCCACTCGTGCAGGGCTACGACTCGGTGGCGCTCAAGGCCGACGTGGAACTGGGCGGCACCGACCAGAAATTCAACCTGTTGATGGGGCGCGGCCTGCAGGAGCACTTCGGCCAGCCGCCCCAGGTCGTGTTGACCATGCCGCTGCTCGAAGGCCTGGACGGCGTCAACAAGATGTCCAAGTCGCTGGGCAACACCATCGGCATCAACGAGCCGGCGATCGACATCGTCACCAAGACCCTGAAGATCGGCGACGCCTTGATGTGGCGCTGGTTCGAGCTGTTGAGCTTCGACGTCTCGTTGGCCGACCTGGCGCGCATGAAGCAGGATGTGGCGGCGGGCCAGCTCAACCCGCGCGACGCCAAGCTGATGCTGGCGCGGGAGCTGGCGGCGCGCTTCCAGGGTGCGGCTGCGGCCGATAACGCCATCGCCGGCTGGCATGCGGTGGTGCGGGGCGAGGGCGACACCGCCCTGCTCGAGCAGGTGGATATCCCGGTGCCCGCCGAGGGGCTGCGGATTTCGGCGCTGCTGGTGGCCGCCGGGCTGGCCGCCAGCAACTCCGAGGCCTCGCGCAAGCTCAAGGAGCGCGCTGTAAAGGTGGATGCCGAGGTGTTCGAGGACCCGCAGCGGGCCTTCATGCCCGGATTCGAGGCCGTCCTGCAGGTCGGAAAGCGCAGTTTTGCCCGGGTTCGCCTCGTGCCGGCCTGAGCTTTCCCGGCGAAAACGAAAATCTCTTGCAATGCGTGTTGCACCGCGGCTAGAGTTCGCCCCCCGCCAGTCCCGGCCAACGCCGGACCGACCTGCGGGGAGAGTGAAAAAGGGCGAAACGCGGTATTGACGTCCTTGGAAATTGCCCTATAATGTGCGGCTCGGTTGGGCGAAATGCCCGGCCACTTCGGCAGCGAAACGCGCCGGAAGAGGTGAAGATCTTTGACAGTGTGCGCAGGAAATTTGTGCGGGCGCCTGACGGGGGATGGATGAGTCCATTTCTTGCAGACGTCTAGCCAACAAGCTTTATATTTATTGAGTAATCAAGTGATGTAAGGCCAAGGTCGGATTTCTGCAGACAAAGCTTTAAGCTTTAACTGAAGAGTTTGATCCTGGCTCAGAGTGAACGCTGGCGGCAGGCCTAACACATGCAAGTCGA
>QBLY01000013.1 GCA_003241895.1 Lysobacteraceae bacterium | reverse complement strand
CCAGGGTTTTTATCCCAAAACGCCGCCCCTAAAGGGCGGCGTTTTTCTTTGCGGCCCCTTCACGCCCCAGCGCGAGAATTCTTCGGCGGGACAACAAAAAAAGACCAGACCGCCTTGTTGCCGTGCTTGCACGGCTGCTATAATTCCGCCGCTTAAGGGAACGCTACTGAGTACGAAGTGAGCCGCGCGTCCCGCCCTGTTACCCCCCGAGCCCTGCTGCTGCCGCTGTGCCAACTGGCTGCAGGTGCTGTCGGCGCCGCCATCCTCGCGGCAACTCTGGGCGGTAGCTCTGCACTGGCCTTCATGGTGGGTGTGGCGGTGATCGCAGCGGCACAACTCGTCTTCAGTTGGCGAACCGACCTGAGGTCGCACGCCGCGACCGCCCACCGGATGTTCGGTCGGCTCATCCTCGGGACGGTGCTCAAGTGGCTGGTGATCGGCGCGGGACTGGCCATCGCCATGACACAGGGGCTCAACCCGACCTACGTACTGGGGGGCGCGCTGCTTGCCTTCCTCGCCCATTTGATCTGCTTGCCATGGTTGCTTCGATGAATCGACTCCTTCAAGTCGCCGGTGACAGTCCCAGCGAATACGTCACCCACCACCTCGAGCATTGGACCGTGTCCATCGGTGATGGCTGGTTCATGAAGCTCAACGTCGACAGCCTGATGGTGTCGGTCACCATTGGCCTGCTCGGCCTGGGTCTGTTCTGGCTCATGGGCCGTCGCGCCACGTCGGGCGTCCCCGGCAAGCTGCAGGCGTTCCTGGAGATTGCCGTCGAGTTCATCGACACCCAGGTCCGCGATGTCTTCCACGGCGACCGCAAGTTCGTCGCCCCGCTGGCACTGACCATCTTCGTCTGGATCTTCCTGATGAACGCCATGAAGATGCTGCCGGTGGATCTGGTGCCGGGCATCGCCAAGGCTGCAGGCAGCAACTATTTCCGCGCCGTGCCCACCGCCGACCTCAACACCACGCTGGCCATTTCCACCACGGTGCTGTTCCTGATGTTCGCGTTCGCGATCAAGGCCAAGGGTGCGTTCGGCTTCGGCAAGGAACTGTTGACCGCGCCCTTCCACGCCCATGGCACCGGGATGAAGTTGGCGCTGGCGCCGGCCAACCTGGGCCTGAACGTCATCGAATACCTGTCCAAGCCGGTCAGCCTGGCCATGCGTCTGTTCGGCAACATGTTCGCCGGCGAACTGGTGTTCCTGCTGATCGCCCTGCTGGGCGCGGCCGGCGGCCACTTCATCATGGAAGTGGGCGGTTTTGCCGGCACCACCGGCGGCATCCTGGCCTTCCTGGGCGCCGTGATCGCGGGCGCCGGCTGGTCCATCTTCCATATCCTGGTGATCACCCTCCAGGCGTACATCTTCATGATTCTCACCGTGGTCTATCTCTCGATGTCCTCGGAAGCTCACTGATCCACCCTTGTCGCCATTCCCTTAACCTGACTCTGTAAAAAAGGACTGCACCATGGACATGACCCTCGTCGCCGCCATCCAGAGCTCCACCGCGCTTGCCATCGGCATCATCATCGGCCTGGGCGCGCTCGGCGCCTGCATCGGCATCGGCATCATGGGCTCGAAGTTCCTCGAGAGCGCCGCGCGCCAGCCGGAGCTGGTGCCGATGCTGTCGGGCCGCATGTTCCTGCTTGCCGGCCTGATCGACGCCGCGTTCATCATCGGCCTCGCCATCGCGCTGTTCTTCGCGTTCGCGAACCCGCTGCTGGCCGCGCTGGGCGGCTAAGCGGCCCGACTCGCTCAATGGGGTCGCGCCGCCGGCGCGACCCCTCGACCAGTCACCGCGGAGTAAACGCATGGATATCAACGCCACTTTCATCGGGCAGGCCCTCGCTTTCGCGATCCTGATCTGGTTCTCGTACAAGTTCGTCTGGCCGCCGATGATGGGCGCCATCGAAGAGCGCCAGAAGAAGATCGCCGAAGGCCTCGAAGCCGCCGATCGCAGCAAGAAGGATCTCGCCCAGGCCGAAGAAAAGGTCAGCGAGGTCCTGCGCGAAGCCCGTACCAAGGCCAACGAGATCATCGACCAGGCGCAAGTCCGGGCGAACCAGATCGTCGACCAGGCCAAGGTCGAGGCCATCGCCGAGGCCGGTCGCCAGAAGGCGATCGCCGTAAGCGAGATCGAGTCCGCCGCCAACCGCGCCAAGGAAGACCTGCGTCACCAGGTTTCCGCGCTCGCCGTTGCCGGTGCCGAGAAGCTGATCCGCCGCGAGATCGACAGCACCGTCCACAAGACGCTGCTCGACGAGCTGGCGGCCGAGATCTGAGGCCGAGCCCGACATGAGCCAAGCCCTCACCCTCGCCCGTCCCTATGCCCGCGCCGCGTTCGCGCTGGCGCAGGAAGGCGGTCGCTTGCCGCAGTGGTCGCAGATGATCGGCTTCGCCGCGCAAGCGTCCGCGGTGCCGCAGGCGCACGACGCGTTGCGCCACCCGCTGGCCAAGGCAGAGGCGCTGGTCGACCTGCTGCTGCCGCCGGGCGACAGCGATCCGACGTTCCGTCGCTTCCTGGTCGAACTGGCCGGCCACCGCAGGCTGACGCTGCTGCCGGAGATCTTCGGCCTGTTCGAGCTCCTGCGCGCAGACGCCGAGCACCGGGTGAAAGCCACGGTGACGTCGGCCCAGCCGCTGGACGAGGCAACGCTTTCGAAGCTGCGCGAGTCGCTTCGCAAGCGCTTCGGCCGCGAGGTGGACGTCACCACGGCGGTCGACGCGGGCCTGATCGGCGGCGCGGTGATCGACGCCGGCGACATCGTCATCGACGGCTCACTCCGCACGAAGCTGGCGCGCCTCGGGGCGGCGCTGGCGAACTGAATCCGTTTTTCCTTTGAACCAAGCGCCGGCGCAGGCCGGACGACCCAGGGATATCCCCATGCAGACGCTCAACCCGTCCGAAATCAGCGAACTCATCAAGAGCCGCATCGAGAACGTCAAGCTGGCCGCCGAAGCCCGCAACGAAGGCACCGTCACCTCGGTGTCCGACGGCATCGTGCGCATCCACGGCCTGGCCGACGTGATGCAGGGCGAAATGATCGAGCTGCCCAACGCCACCTTCGCCCTGGCGCTGAACCTGGAGCGCGACTCGGTCGGCGCCGTGGTGCTGGGTGACTACAAGCACGTGCGTGAAGGCGACATCGCCAAGACCACCGGCCGCATCCTGGAAGTGCCGATTGGTCCCGAGCTGCTGGGCCGCGTGGTCAACGCGCTCGGCGAGCCGATCGACGGCAAGGGTCCACTCACCACCACGCGCACCGCGCCGGTGGAAAAGGTCGCGCCGGGCGTGATCGAGCGCAAGTCGGTGTCCCAGCCGGTGCAGACCGGCTACAAGACCGTCGACGCCATGATCCCGATCGGCCGCGGCCAGCGCGAGCTGATCATCGGCGACCGCCAGACCGGCAAGACCGCGCTGGCGATCGACGCCGTGATCAACCAGAAGCACACCGGCATCAAGTGCGTGTACGTCGCCATCGGCCAGAAGGCCTCGACGGTTGCCAACATCGTCCGCAAGCTCGAAGAGAACGGCGCCCTGGCCCACACCATCGTCGTGGCCGCCACCGCCTCCGAGTCCGCCGCCATGCAGTACATCTCGGCGTACTCGGGCTGCACCATGGGCGAGTACTTCCGCGACCGCGGCGAAGACGCGCTGATCGTGTACGACGATCTGTCCAAGCAGGCCGTGGCCTACCGCCAGATCTCGCTGCTGCTGCGCCGTCCGCCGGGCCGCGAAGCCTATCCCGGCGACGTTTTCTATCTCCACTCCCGCCTGCTCGAGCGCGCAGCGCGCGTGAACGAGGACTACGTGGACAAGTTCACCAACGGCGGCGTCAAGGGCAAGACCGGTTCGCTGACCGCGCTGCCGATCATCGAAACCCAGGCCGGTGACGTCTCGGCCTTCGTGCCGACCAACGTGATCTCGATCACCGACGGCCAGATCTTCCTGGAAACCGACCTGTTCAACGCCGGCATCCGCCCGGCAGTGAACGCCGGCATCTCGGTGTCGCGCGTCGGTGGTGCGGCCCAGACCACCATCATGAAGAAGCTCTCGGGCGGCATCCGCATTTCGCTGGCCCAGTACCGCGAACTGGCGGCATTCGCCCAGTTCGCCTCGGACCTCGACGAAGCCACCCGCAAGCAGCTCGAGCGCGGCCAGCGCGTCACCGAGCTGATGAAGCAGAAGCAGTACGCGCCGATGTCGATCGCCCAGATGGCGCTGTCGATCTACGCCGTCAACGAGGGTTATCTCGACGACGTGCCGCTGGCCCAGATCCTGCCCTTCGAGGCCGGCCTGCATACCCACCTGAGCAACACCCAGGGCGAGCTTGAGAAGAAGATCGTCGAGACCGGCGCCTGGGACAAGGACATCGAGGCCTCGTTCAAGCAGGTCATCTCCGAGTTCAAGGGCACCGGCACCTGGTAATCGTCGCGGCAGGCCCCCGGGTCCTGCGCGGCGACTGGGCCTGACGGCCCCCCACGGAAAGCTAAGGAAGAGACATGGCAGGCGGCAGGGAAATCAAGACCAAGATCAAGAGCGTGCAGAACACCCGCAAGGTGACGCGCGCGCTCGAGATGGTCTCGGCGTCGAAGATCCGCAAGGCGCAGGAGCGCATGAAGGGTTCGCGCCCGTATGCGCGCCTCATGCGCCAGATGATCGGCCACATCGCGAAGGCGAACTCCGAGTACGTGCACCCGTTCCTGGTCGAGCGCGACCAGGTCAAGCGCATCGGCTACGTGATCGTGTCCACCGACCGCGGCTTGTGCGGCGGCCTCAACTCCGTGCTGTTCCGCCGCATCCTGGTGGACATGCGCGAATGGCAGGCCAAGGGCGTCGAAGTGGACGTGGTCTGCGTGGGCCAGAAGGCCACGGCGTTCTTCCGCCGCCTGAAGGTGAACCTGCTGGGTTCGGTTACCCACCTGGGCGAGCAGCCGGAGCTCGAGAAGCTGGTCGGCGTCATCAAGGTGATGCTGGACGGCTACAGCGAAGGCAAGCTCGACCGCGTCTTCCTGAGCTACAACGACTTCGTCAACACCATGACGCAGAAGCCGACGGTGGACCAGCTGCTGCCGCTGCCGCAGTCCGATTCGCTGGAAAGCAGGCACGACTGGGACTACCTGTACGAGCCCGATGCCGAAACCGTGCTCAACCACGTGCTTACCCGCTACGTCGAGTCGCTGGTTTACCAGGCCACCCTGGAAAACCTGGCTTCCGAGCACGCCGCGCGCATGGTCGCCATGAAGTCCGCCTCCGACAACGCCAACAAGCTGATCGAAACGCTGCAGCTGATCTACAACAAGGCGCGCCAGGCGGCGATCACCCAGGAAATCTCCGAAATCGTCGGCGGCGCAGCGGCAGTTTGACGCAGCGCCTCCACCAAAGCATCAGAACCGAGGAAACAACCATGAGTCAGGGCAAGATCGTTCAGATCATCGGCGCCGTCGTCGACGTCGAGTACCCGCGTGCAGACGTGCCGAAGATTTACGACGCACTGAAGGTCGACGGCACCGAAATCACGCTCGAAGTCCAGCAGCAGCTGGGCGACGGCGTCGTACGCTGCATCGCCCTCGGTTCGACCGACGGCCTCAAGCGCAACCTGATCGCCACCAACACCGGCCACGCGATCTCCGTTCCGGTCGGCAAGGCCACCTTGGGCCGCATCATGGACGTGCTGGGCCGCCCGATCGACGAAGCCGGCCCGATCGACGCGAAGGAGCACTGGGAAATCCACCGCCCTTCGCCCAGCTACGAAGACCAGTCTTCTGGCAACGAGCTGCTGGAAACCGGCATCAAGGTCATCGACCTGATGTGCCCGTTCGCCAAGGGCGGCAAGGTCGGCCTGTTCGGCGGCGCCGGCGTCGGCAAGACGGTCAACATGATGGAGCTGATCAACAACATCGCCAAGGCCCACGAAGGCCTGTCGGTGTTCGCCGGCGTGGGTGAGCGTACCCGCGAGGGCAACGACTTCTACCACGAGATGAAGGACTCCAACGTCCTGGACAAGGTCGCGATGGTGTACGGCCAGATGAACGAGCCGCCGGGCAACCGCCTGCGCGTCGCGCTGACCGGCCTGACCATGGCCGAGTACTTCCGCGACGACATCGACCCGGTGACCGGCAAGGGCCGCGACATCCTGTTCTTCGTCGACAACATCTACCGCTACACGCTGGCCGGCACCGAGGTCTCGGCGCTGCTGGGCCGCATGCCGTCGGCCGTGGGCTACCAGCCGACGCTGGCCGAGGAAATGGGCGTGCTGCAGGAGCGCATCACCTCGACCAAGACCGGCTCGATCACGTCGATCCAGGCCGTGTACGTGCCCGCCGACGACCTGACCGATCCGTCGCCGGCCACCACGTTCGCCCATCTCGACGCCACCGTCGTGCTGTCGCGAAACATCGCCTCGCTGGGTATCTACCCGGCCGTCGACCCGCTCGACTCCACGTCGCGCCAGCTCGACCCGAACGTCATCGGCCACGAGCACTACGACACCGCCCGCAAGGTGCAGTCCACCCTGCAGAAGTACAAGGAGCTCAAGGACATCATCGCGATCCTGGGCATGGACGAGCTGAGCGAAGAAGACAAGCAGGCCGTGTCCCGCGCCCGCAAAATCGAGCGCTTCTTCTCCCAGCCCTTCCACGTTGCCGAAGTGTTCACCGGTTCGCCGGGCAAGTACGTGACGCTGAAGGAAACCATCCGCGGCTTCAAGATGATCTGCGACGGCGAGTGCGATGCGCTGCCTGAGCAGGCGTTCTACATGGTCGGCGGCATCGACGAGGCCTTCGAGAAGGCCAAGAAGATGAGCGCCGCGGCCTAAGCCGCGACACTCGGGGAATCACGACATGGCATCCACCATCCGTTGCGACATCGTCAGCGCCGAGGAAGAAATCTTCCAGGGCGAAGTGCAGATGGTCGTAGCCACCGGCGAAATGGGCGAGCTCGGCATCGCGCCGCGCCACGCCCCGCTGATCACCCGCCTCAAGCCGGGCCAGATCCGCGTCATCCTGGCCAACGGCGAAGAGCAGCTGTTCTACGTGTCCGGCGGCATCCTGGAGGTGCAGCCGCAGGTGGTGACGATATTGGCCGACACCGCCATCCGCGGCGGCGACCTGGACGAAGCCAAGGCCCAGGCGGCCAAGGCCGAAGCCGAGCGCATCCTGGCGGGCCGTGGCGAAGCCATGGACCTGGCCGAAGCCCAGATGAAGCTGGTCGAGGCCATGGCGCAGCTGCAGGCGCTCGAGCGCCTGCGCAAGAACCTCAAGCACTGACGCCGGCGGCCTGCGGCACCCGTACAACGCCGGCCTCGTGCCGGCGTTGTGCTTTCAAGGCCGGCGCTGGCGGCACCTTCGATTGCCGCCGATACTAGGACCATGGAGGACCCCATGACCCAGCCCCTGCACGTGATCATCCTCGCCGCCGGCGAAGGCAAGCGCATGAAGTCGCGCACCCCCAAGGTGCTGCAGCCGATCGCCGGCCGGCCCATGCTGGCCCACGTCGTTGCCGCCGCCCATACCCTGGGCGCGGCCGGCGTGCACATCGTCTACGGCCACGGCGGCGACCAGGTCCGGGCGGCCTTCGCCGACGAAACCGCCCTGCACTGGGCCGAGCAGGCGCAGCAGCTGGGCACCGGCCACGCCGTGCAGCAGGCCATGCCCCAGGTGCCGGACCAGGCGCGGGTGCTGGTGCTGTACGCCGACGTTCCCCTGATCACGGTGGCCACGCTGCGCCGACTGCTCGATGCCGGCACCGATCGCGCCGCCGTGCTCACCGAAACCCTCGCCGACCCGTCCGGTTATGGCCGCGTGGTGCTGGACGGCAACGGCGACGTGCAGGCCATCGTCGAGCACAAGGATGCCGACGTGAACCAGCGCGCCGTGAGCCTGGTCAATACCGGCGTCATCGCCGCGCCCGCGGCTGCCCTGCGTCGCTGGCTCGCGCGCCTGGGCAACAACAACGCCCAAGGCGAGTACTACCTCACCGATATTTTCGCGATGGCGCGCACCGAAGGCCATCCGGCGGCCCAGGTGGGCTGCGATGTCGCCGGCGAAGCCGAGGGCGCCAACGACCCGGTGCAGCTGGCCAGCCTCGAGCGCGCTTTCCAGCGCCGCGCGGCCGAAGCGCTGATGCGCCAAGGCGTGCGCCTGGCCGATCCGTCGCGTTTCGACCAGCGTGGCGACGTCGAAGTGGGCACCGACGTGGAGCTGGACGTCAACGTGGTGCTGGAGGGCCGCGTCCGCCTGGGCGACGGCGTGCGCATCGGTCCGTTCTGCCGCCTGCGCGACGTGGACCTGGCCGCGGGCACCGTGGTGAACGCGCACTGCGATCTGGACGGCGTGGTTGCGCGTGGCGCCTGCACCATCGGTCCGTTCGCGCGCCTGCGCCCCGGCACCGACCTGGCCGACGGCGTGCACATCGGCAACTTCGTCGAAACCAAGAAGGCGCGCCTGGGGCCCGGCTCGAAGGCCAACCACCTGAGCTACCTGGGCGACGCCGAGATTGGCGCGGCAGTGAACATCGGCGCCGGCACCATCACCTGCAACTACGACGGGGTGAACAAGTTCACCACCACCATCGGCGACGGCGCCTTCATCGGCTCGAACTCGTCGCTGGTGGCGCCGGTGGTGATCGGCGAAGGCGCGACCATTGGCGCGGGGTCGGTGGTCACCCGGCCGGCGCCGGCAAACAAGCTGACGGTGGCACGCGGTCGCCAGGTCACGCTGGACGGCTGGCAGCGGCCGACCAGGAAGTCCTGAACGCCCGTAGCCCATTGTTCCGCCGTCCTCCCGGCCCTTGGGCGGGGCGCGGCACCATCCCGTAAACTGGCCACATCACCGATCCCGGAAGCGACCTCTATGTGCGGCATCGTGGGCATCAGCGCACAGCGCAATATCGTCAAGCACCTGATTGACGGCCTCAGCGCCCTCGAATACCGGGGCTACGACTCGGCCGGCGTCGCCCTGCAAAGTCCTGATGGCATCGTCCGCCTTCGCGCCAAAGGCAAGGTGCGCGACCTCGCTGCGCTGCAGAACGCCACCGGCGTGGACGGCCACTGCGGCATCGCCCATACCCGCTGGGCCACCCACGGCGTGCCCAGTGAAGGCAACGCCCACCCGCACCTGTCGGGCGAAGTGAGCGTGGTGCACAACGGCATCATCGAGAACCACGCCGCGCTGCGCGCCGAGCTGCAGGCCGACGGCTTCGAGTTCAGCTCGCAGACCGACACCGAAGTGATCGCGCACCTGGTAGAGCGCGCGCAGCGCGGCGGCCTGTCGCTGCTGGCCGCGGTGCAGGACATCGTCGGCCGCCTGCACGGCGCCTACGCCATCGTGGTGGTGTCGGCGCGCGAACCGGGCGTGCTGGTGGGCGCGCGCCTGGGCTCGCCGCTGGTGGTGGGCCTGGGCGAGGGCGAGCAGTACTTTGGCTCGGACATCCACGCGCTGCTGCCGCTGACGCGCCGTTTCCTGTACCTGCAGGAAGGCGACGTGGCGCGCCTGGATACCGCCGGCGTGCAGGTGTTCGACGCCGCCGGCCAGCCGGTCGTCCGCGAAGTGAAGGAGTCGCAGTTCAACTCCGACGCCGTGCAGCGCGGCGACTACGCCCACTACATGCTCAAGGAAATCCACGAACAGGCCCAGGCCGTGGCCGACACCCTGGAAGGGCGCATCGCCGGCGGCCGCATCCTCACCCAGATCTTCGGCGTGGACGCCGAGCAGCTGCTGGCCGACACCCAGGCCGTGCACATCATCGCCTGCGGCACCAGCTACCACGCCGGCCTGGTGGCGCGTTACTGGATTGAACAGCTGGCCGGGGTGCCCTGCACGGCCGAGATCGCCAGCGAATACCGCTACCGCGACCCGGTGGTGCGCGAAGGCACGCTGTTCCTCACCGTTTCCCAGTCGGGCGAAACCGCCGACACGCTGGCCGCGCTCAAGCTGGCCAAGCAGATGCCCTACCTGGCGCAGATGGCCGTGTGCAACGTTCCCGAATCGTCCATCGTGCGCGAATCGTCGCTGGTGCTGATGACGCGCGCCGGCCCCGAGATCGGCGTGGCGTCCACCAAGGCCTTCACCACCCAGCTGGTGGCGCTGGCGCTGTTCGCGCTTGCGCTGGCGCGCAGCAAGGGGCTTGACGAGGCGCGCTACCTCGACGGCGTGGCGCAGCTCGAGCAGCTGCCCGGCCTGGTCGTCGAGACGCTCAAGCTTTCCGACCAGATCAAGCTGTTGGCCAACCGCTTCGCCGACAAGCACCACGCGCTGTTCCTGGGCCGCGGCACGCACTGGCCGGTGGCCATGGAGGGCGCGCTCAAGCTCAAGGAAATCAGCTATATCCACGCCGAGGCCTACGCCGCCGGCGAGCTCAAGCACGGCCCGCTGGCACTGGTGGACGAAGACATGCCGGTGATCGCGGTGGCGCCCAACGACCGCCTGATCGACAAGCTCAAGTCCAACCTGGAGGAGGTGCGTGCGCGCGGCGGCGAGCTGTACGCCTTCGTGGACGAAACCGTGGCCCACGGCCTGGACGCCGCCCACGTGGTGATCCTGCCCGCCTGCGGCGAGATCGCCGCGCCGGTGGTGTCCACCCTGCCGCTGCAGCTGCTGAGCTACTACGTCGCCCTGCTCAAGGGCACCGACGTGGACCAGCCGCGCAACCTGGCCAAATCGGTGACGGTGGAATAGCTTCCCCGCGCCGCGACCCAACGTGTTGTTAATGAATAAAGTCTGTTGAAAACAATAAAGCCCGTTCACCTCAGCGCCGGCCCCAGGGATCCGCAGGTTCGTGGTTAGGTTGACGGCCTGCTCTGGCATGCCTGACGAACCCGACTGGCGCCAGTTCTCGCGTCTCGCTCGAGTGAACGGGATTCAGCACCTGGCTACGGTAAGAGAGTTATCGGAGAAGGGCGCGTTATGGCCAGACGCGCCACATCTAAGTTGGACTGAGCAGATCCTGCGTCTCATGGCGGGGACGACGCGTAGAGAACGTCTGCTTGAGTATCTCAAGACTCACTGCATCTATCCGCAGCTTGTTCTAAGCCCCTACCCGGGACCGAGAAATGTGCGCTTACACTCGTCGCTGGGCCACCGATGCCCGGCGGAATTTGAAGCCCGATGCACCTAACCACTGGGTGTCCACTTTTTCGCAGGAAGTCCCCTGCCTCCAGTAGGATTTTGCGGACCTTTTCTGCGTCGTGCTCCACGGCCGACGCCACGGCGTTGAGGGCGACGATCCATTGGGCGGCTTAATTCATGGCGCTAGCGTGCCGGATTGCCCGTGTGGCCTGCCCGAGCCACCGATTTCGTTGTATCCGGTTGTCACCGATTCGCGGCGCACGCCGCGCCACACGGTGCAACCGTATTCCTTGGAAAGACGATGAACCAACGCCGCTTGAATTCGATGCAATGCGCCCTCCTTGTCGCCCTCCCTGCCGCCCTGGCCTGTCCGCCCCTGCTCGCCGCGCCGTCGACACCAGGCACTGCGGTCGCTGCCATCTTCTCCCGCTACGACTCCACCACGACACCTGGTTGCAGCGTCGCTGTGGTCGACCACGGCAAGGTCGTTCTGAAGAAGAGTTACGGCATGGCCGACATCAGCCTTGGCGTGCCCATGACCAGCAGCCACAGCATGTGGGTCCCGTATTCCGAGGCGCGGGTGTTCGTGGCACTGGCAGTGGCGATGCTAGCCCGCGACGGAAGAATTTTGTTGGACGATCCGGTCCGCAAGCACGTATCCGACGTGCCCGCGTATGCGGGAAGCGTCACCTTACGCAACTTGCTGCACCACACCAGTGGTCTGGCGGACTACGGCGTGCTTGCAGGGCCGGGTTTCGAGCTCGGTGACAGGCTGTCGGAGGACGAATTTTTCAGGAGCCTGGCGCGCTGGGGCCGGCTTGGCTACCAGCCAGGCCAGGGCCGCATGTACAGCAACACCGACTACGCGATGCTCAAGATACTGGTCGAACGCGTGGCAGGCGTATCGCTGCACGAATTCCTGGAAGGCAGGCTGTTCCAGCCGCTCGGCATGGCGTCCACCCACATCGGCTTCAACCAGGCTGACACACGCCCGCAGCATGCGTTGTTCCAGGAAAAAACGGACACGGGCTATCGCCGCCTGCTTCGTTACCGCACATCGCCGGTCAGCGGCATTTCCGTCACCACCAGCCTCGACGACCTGATCCGCTGGGACGCTGCCCTGCGAGACCCCGCGCGGGGTCTGTCGAGCATGCTGGCGCAAGTGGAGGCTGGTGCACCGCCGCAGGAGCCAGGGACTACCGGCCAGGATTTCGCGTTTGGCGTGCACAGGCGCACGCATAGGGGTCTCCCGCTGGTGGCGTACCACGGGGTCGGCGAATACGTTTATCTGGTACAGGTGCCAGGCCAAGAACTGTCAGTCGCCACCCTTTGCAATGCCTATGCCGGCATGGAATCATTCGGCCCCGATGTCGCGCAGCTGTATGCCAACTCGACGGCAACGGCCGCCGTCGCACCGGGCACGCCTTCCGTCATACCCAAACCGCGCGCGCCTCTCGAAACACCACCGTCAGCACTCGTCCGCTACCCCGGCGCGTACCGCTCGGCTGACGGCAAGCTGGTCCTGGACGTCGGACTGATAGATGGAGCGCTGGCGATCACCCCTCGCGGAGCAGGCCCGGACGTCCCGGCACTGAAGCCCGTCGCCGAGCACGAGTTTGAGGCCATGGTCAGTGGCCTCCTACACGCGTTCATTTTTGCGCCCGATGGCGACGGCATGAATCTAGCGATCCGCGAAGTCGCCAGCAACGAGGCCGCCGCTCCCCCGCTCCAACGCCGGGCGGATTGGAAACCGGATGCAGCGGCGACGCGCGGGTATGCCGGTGTGTATGTGGGCGACGACGTCGAGGTGACCCTGCATGTGCGCGTCGAGGACGGTCGGGTGCTGATGGCAAGCCGGGGATTCGCAGAATCCCCCCTGGTTCCGCTGGACACCGCAGACCGCTTCCGGCTGCCTGACCTCTACAGCGCCACTTTCGAACGCGACGACAGCGGACGCGTCATCGCCATCGTCCTGGACGCGACACGTGTCAATGGCATGCGCTTTACCCGCCGCTAGTACTTTTTCTTCGTTCGCTTTGCCGGCTTGCCGCGCTCCGGTAACGGCTTGGCCGCGCCCACGACCTCCTCGACCAAGTGGAGGTCGATCTTGCGGTCGTCCACGCTGGCTTTCAGTACCACCACGCGCACACGGTCGCCAAGACGGTACTCGCGACTGCGACGTTCGCCGGTCAGGGTCTTGGGCACCCCATCGAAGCGATAGAAATCATTCGACAGCTGGGTCACCTGGACCAGGTCGTTGACTTTGGATTCGTCCAGTTCGACGAACAGGCCGAAGCTGGTCACGCCGTTGATGGTGCCGTCGAATTCTCTGCCGACGTGGCTTTCCATCTACGCCGCGCAGGTGCTGACCGTGTTCGCGTCGTCGAACCTGTGGACGGCGTGCCGGCAGTTGTTGCCGGCGACGGGGTAGCTGCGCCTGAAAGACGGGAATTCCCGCCGAATCACACCAGAAAAAGCGAAAAGAAGTCCAATCGAGGTTGATCTTGACGTTCTGACGCGGGAATCATGATCGGCCGCCGTGCCGCGAGTTCGAGAGGGATACCCGGGCGAACACCTCGATCGCAACCGGCCGCTTCGCGTCGCCAGGGCCCAATTACCGCCCGCTAAGCTGGCCCTAATCGCTATCGTCACTTCCGTGTAGGCGCTGGCACGCGAGCGCAACAACTCCCATTGGATCGAAAGTAAACATCTCGGCCGGCGTCCTATCACCCAGCGAGGCACCCGGTGCAAAAAAGCCCACAGCACTGCGTCAAGACTGACTTGGCCATTGCGGTCGCGCGGCAAGACCTGAATGAGAGAGACGGCCTCTGCGCGGGGACCACCATTAGGTTCAAATTGAAATGCAGGGTAATGAAACCGCTCACCGTGCCAAACAGCAATGAGCCTCTCCTCGCGTCGTGCCCGATCGACTACCGCGTCCGGCTCCAGTGCCAAGGAATCCAATCGCTTGCCAACCTCACTGGAATCGGGCCACCAACCTGTCCGGCTCAGAAGGTCCAAGAGAGCTTCACCGACGATGTCCATGCACTGGGATATACGACTAAGGCGTTGATTTGCCATCTGGACAGCACTAGGTCGGGCTAGGGACCGGCGGATCTCGCAGCTGCCTCTTTGGGTCGGAAGGAGCCCCGGGTGTCAGCAACAGCGCGCAGATCACCTCGGCCGGAAACCAGGGTCAAGGCCACGCGGAGCCCACACATGGCAATGGTCCTTGCCATCGCCGTGTTCCCAGTATCTTCAGATCCGTCTCAAGTGCTGCGATTAGGTTTGGGTACCATCCGTCTCGGCGAGATTACCGGCAGCTTTGGCGAGCAGGATTCCACTTGGACAGACTTTATTCTCATAATTGACGTCGGGCCCGGCCACTCACCGGATTGAACAGACTTTACGAGCTTCATAAGTCGGATAGACCGCTGCCGTCAGGCTGTGATTTCAACTGACTTTATTCATTCACTACAACGCCCCAACGGAGCCACCCCATGCGTGTCTGTGTCTATGCCGCCTCCAGCGCCAAGGTGGCGCCTGAATTCCATGCCGCCGCGCGCGCGCTCGGTGAAAGCCTCGCGTCCGAAGGCTGCAGCATTGTGTACGGCGGTGGCTCGCAGGGGCTGATGGGCTCATTGGCCGACGGCGCCCTGTCCAAGGGAGGCGAGGTGATCGGCATCCTGCCGCGCTTCATGGCCGACCTGGAGTGGGGCCATCCGGGCCTGACCAAGCTCGAGCTGGTGGAGGACATGCGCGAGCGCAAGCATCGCCTGCTCACCGACAGCGACGCCGTGGTGGCGCTGCCCGGCGGCTGCGGCACGCTGGAGGAACTGTTCGAAGCGCTTACGCTCAAGCGCCTGGGGCTGTACTTCAATCCGATCCTGCTGCTCAACACCCGGGGTTTCTACGCACCGCTGCAGGGCTTCATGGAGTCGGTGATCCAGGAACACTTCATGAACCCCGAGCACGCCGCGATGTGGTCGCTGGTGGATTCGGTGGACGAGGTGCTGCCGGCGATCCGCAGCACGCCCAAGTGGCGCGAAGACGCGCGCGACTATGCCGTTGTCCGTTAGTTCCGTGCCGCGCGATAGCGGCTGCCGATGAAGAAACCCGGCAAGATTCCCGAACCGCCGCGCACCCTGGGCGAAGACGACAAGACCGGCATTCGTGCTGCGCTAGAGGGCCTGCGCCAGTCGCCGGGATTCCGCAGCCGCGGCGCGCAGAACGCCATGATCGCGATCGCAGCGCGCGCGCTGGGCGCGTCGGGCGGCGGCGCCGTGATTGAAGCGCCCACCGGCGTCGGCAAGAGCCTGGGCTACCTGGCGGCCGCCGTGCCGATCGCGCTGGCGCACAAGCGCCCGCTGGTAATCGCCACCGCCACCGTCAGCCTGCAGGAACAGCTGGTGCAGCGCGACATCCCGCGCTTCCTGGCCGACACCGGCCTGGTGGCCACTGTGGCCATCGCCAAGGGCCGGCAGCGCTACGCCTGCCTGCGCAACCTGGCCGAGTCGGCGGGCGGCGACACCGGCGAGTCGCTGTTCGACTTCGACCCGGCCTACACGCGTGCGCCCAGCGTGGAAGAAGCCAAGGTGATCGACGCGCTGTCGAAGGGCTTCAGCGACGGCCAGTGGAATGGCGACCTCGATCTCGCACCGGTGCCGCTTCCCGACGGCCTGCGCAGCCGCATCACCACGTCGGCCGGCGCCTGCACGCGCGCCAACTGCGCCTTCGTCGAGGCCTGCCCGTACCTGAAGGCGCGCGCCGGAGTGAAGGCGGCCGACATCGTGGTGGCCAACCACGACCTGGTGCTTGCCGCGCTGGGATTGCCCGACAGCGACGAAGGCGACAACCCGATCCTGCCAATGCCGTCCAAGGCGCTGTTCGTGTTCGACGAAGGCCACCACCTGCCGGCCAAGGCCATCGACGCTGACGCCGCGCAGCTGCACCTGCCCACCTGCATCGAAGCGCTGGAGCGCGGGCGCGGGCCGCTGTCCGCCGCGTTCGTTCGCAGCGGCAAGGACGCCATCACCGGCCTGGCGCCATTGGACGTGCAGGAGCTGGTGACGCAGGCACGCGACGGCCTGCGCGATTTCCAGGACAAGCTGGCGCTGGCCTGGGTGCCCGATCCTTCCGAGGCGCAGCCCACCTGGCGCGCGCCGATGGGGCAACTGCCCGAAGACTGGCTGGCGGACGCGCAGTCGCTCGACCACCTGTTCACCAAGCTCAGCCGCTTCGCCGACGCGCTGGTGTCGGCGATACCCAAGCAAGACGATGGCAAGGCCGAGCCCGACGACAAGCTGATGCGCAACCTGGGACGCCTGGTCGAGCGCCTGCAGGACGCCGCCGCGCTCTGGCAGCGCTGGGCCAAGACCGACGCCAGCGGCTGGGCGCCGATGGCGCGCTGGCTCACCGTGGCCAAGGACCGCAGCCTGCTGTGCCACGCCGCGCCGGTGTCGGCGGCCGGTATCCTGCGCAACCTGGTGTGGAGCCGCGTGGACTCGGTGGTGATCACGTCGGCCACGCTGGCCACGGGCGGCAACTTCCGCCATTTCTGCGAAGAGGCCGCCATCCCGGACGACTGGGAGCTGGCCAGCCTGCCCAGCCCCTTCAACCTGGCCGAGTCCGCGGTGCTGTCGGTGCCGGCGATGAGAACGCTGCCCGACGACGCCGCCAAACACACCGACGAGGTCGCCGCCTGGATCGAGGACGAGCTGGACTGGGACGCCGGCAACCTGGTGCTGTTCACGTCCTGGAAGCAGATGGAGCGCGTGGTGGCGCTGCTGTCGCCGGCACGCGCCATCCGCACCCTGGTGCAGGGTTCGCGTTCGCGCACCGAACTGCTGGACTTGCACGCGCGCAAGATCGGCGAAGGCAAGGGCAGCACGCTGTTCGGGCTGGCGTCGTTCGGCGAGGGCCTCGACCTGGCGGGTGACCTGGCCACCACGGTGGTGATCACCAAGCTGCCGTTCGCCATCCCGTCCGACCCGGTCGGCGCGACCAAGGCCGAGTGGTATGAATCGCGCGGCCGGTCACCCTTCTTCGAAGTGGCGCTGCCCGAGGCGCAGCGCACGCTGACGCAGTACATGGGCCGCCTGATCCGCACCGAACACGACCGCGGCCGCATCGTGCTGCTCGACCGCCGGGTGGTGGTGAAGCGCTACGGCCGCGCGCTGCTCGACAGCCTGCCGCCGTACCGCCGACTCATAGCCTGAGGCGATCGCCTTCGCTGAATTCTGGTCCAGGGCACTTGCAGCTTGCCCGTGGGGCTCGTGCAAAGCGCTGGGGCGCATCGACAATCCGCAACCCGTGATGGCCCGAAAGCCGCGCCGCAGCGGGCTGGCGGCGGATGGCACGGTGCTTGCTGCGCTAACCGTGTCCGACCATTCCGGTCGGCGCCATATTTGGAGAATTGCAATGAGCACTCTCAAGTCCAACCCTGACTCGAACGACATGAATCGCGACCCGATCACCGGCGCGCCGGGTTCGCACCCGGTCGGCACGGGTGTGGGCGCTGCGGCCGGTGGCGCCACAGGCGCTGCGATCGGCATGGTCGCCGGTCCGGTGGGCGCAGCTGCCGGTGCGGTAGTGGGTGCGGTGGTGGGCGGCTTGGCCGGCAAGGGCGTGGCTGAAGGTGTCAACCCGACCGCCGAGGACGCCTACTGGCGTGACCAGTACGCGGACGAACCCTACTATTCCGCCGACCGCAGCTACGAAGACTATTCGCCGGCCTACCGCACTGGCTACCAGGGCCACGGCATGAACGCCGGCCGCACCTTCGAGGAAGCCGAGCCCGAGTTGCGCCGCAGCTACGAGGCCAGTCGCGGCAAGTCCCGCCTTGAGTGGGAAGATGCCCGCATCGCCACGCGCGCCGCCTGGCATCGCGTCGAGCGTGCCATGCCGGGTGACGCGGACCACGACGGCCGCTGATCAGGTTCAGGGCCCGCGATTCCCGGTGCCGTTATGGGCCGTGGATCGCGGGTTTTTTTGTCGCCGCGTCGTCAGGCGTCGTCGGTGCGCGATGCGGTCGGATCGTCGAAGCCAAGCTCAGCGCCGTGCGAAGCGCCTTCGTCTTCATCGTCATCGTTGCGGGTGGTGGTCACGGGGCCCGCGGCCGGCATGCGCTTGTTCTTGGGCAGCGGCAGCTTGGCTACTTCTTCACCGGCCGCCAGCACCAGTTCGCTGCGGCGTTCGTCCGGGATTTCCTGCCAGTGGCAGCCCAGGATCGCGCCTTCCAGCGCATAGAGCAGGTTCAAGCTGGGCTTGAAGCCCGCGCGCTTCACCCGGACGAAGGCGGCGAGGGCACCCACGGCTTCCAGGTCTTCCTGGGTGCGAACGCCGGTCTGGCGCAGCCACGCCGCGGACTTGGGGCCGATGTTGCGAAGCTTGGTTCCGGTTGTCATCACCACTCCTGCATGCCGTCGTCAGGCCTTGCCCAACGATTCAATGAACGCGCTGGCCATGGCTTCGAGGCCACGCTGGTCGTCGGCGTCGAAACGGTCCAGGGCGGGACTGTCGAGGTCGAATACGCCCAACAGCTCGTCACCACGATACAGCGGCACCACCAGCTCCGAACGTGAAGCGGAGTCGCAGGGAATGTGCCCCGGGAATGCGTCCACGTCGGCAATGCGCTGGGTTTGGCGCGTGACGGCCGCGGTGCCGCACACGCCGCGGCCCAGGGCGATGCGCACGCAGGCCGGATGGCCCTGGAACGGACCCACCACCAGTTCGGTGCCGTCGAAGAAGTAAAAGCCCACCCAGTTCAGGCCGGGCAGGGCATGGAACACCAGCGACGATAGATTGGCCGCGTTCGCCGTGCGGTCGCGCTCGCCGTGCATCAGGCCGCGGGCCTGTTCCAGGAGCTGTGCGTACTGCTCGGTCTTGTCGCCGCTGAGGTTATTGGCCTGGAACATGGGGGTCCTTGCGCGTTAAGCCCGGAGTGTAGCGCGGCCGGCGGGGCCTGCTGGTAAAGTCCGGCCATGTCCAACGCACCCGAAATGATTTCCGCCGACGGTTTCCGCGACCGCGGCGCACAGGCCACGCGGCTGGAAGCCTTCGTGGATGCGGCGTTCGCATTCGCGCTCACCCTGGTGGTGATTGCCGGCAACGACATCCCCGCCAGCGTGGACGAACTGGTGCTGGCGATGAAGGCGGTGCCGGCGTATGCGGGCTGCTTCCTGCTGATCATGCGCTGCTGGTCGGCGCACGCCGACTGGAGCCGTCGCTATGGCCTGGATGACACCACCAGCCGGCGCCTGGGCGTGCTGCTGGTGTTCCTGGTGCTGATCTTCGTGTACCCGATGCGCATGGTGTTCTCCAGCCTGTTCAACGCGCTTACCGCCGGCTACCTGCCCACCGGCTTCACCATCAACAGCGTCAGCGATGTGCCGGCGATGTTCATCATGTTCGCGGTGGCGTTCGGGCTGTTGGGCACCGTGATGACGGCGCTGTACTGGCATGCGTGGCGGCTGCGCGACGCGCTGGGCCTGTCGCTGCACGAACGGGCGCGCACGCGCTTTGAAATCATGAACTGGGGCGCGGTGCCGGTGGTGGCGCTGCTGTCGCTGGGCCTGGCCCTGGCCATCCCGGCCCGGGCCCAAAGCGGTATCTGGCTGGGAATGCCGGGCTTCATCTTCTTCCTTCTCAACCTCGCGCCGCCGGTATTGCGGCGCGTATCGGCGCGCTGGCAACGCGCGCAAACGGAGACCTGAATGGCATCGTATTTCGTCACCGGTACCGACACCGGCGCGGGCAAGACGTTTTCCAGCGTGGCGCTGCTGCACGCGCTGCGCGCCGGCGGCGCCAGCGCCGTGGGCATGAAGCCGGTGGCCAGCGGCTGCGAGGCCACCGCCGGGGGCCTGCGCAACGACGACGCGCTGGCGCTGCAGGCCGCCAGTGACCCGCGTCCGGACTACGCACTGGTGAATCCCTACGCCCTGCCCGAACCCACCGCGCCGCAGATCGCCGCCGAGCGCGCGGGCGTGCGTATCCACCTCGGGCCGATCGTCGAGGCGTACCGGCACCTGCAGGGCTTGTCCGGGCAGATCGTGGTGGAGGGCGTCGGCGGCTGGCTGGCGCCCCTGGCCGACGACCTGGAGCAGTCCGACCTGGTGCGGGCGCTGGACCTGCCGGTGATCCTGGTGGTCGGCCTTAGGCTGGGCTGCCTGAACCACGCGAGGCTCACCGCCCGTGCCATCCAGGCCGACGGCTGCCGGCTGCACGGCTGGATCGGCAGCAACATCGAACCCTTGGAGCCGCGCTACATCGCGCTGGTGGCGCAGGCGCTGCCGGTGCCCTGCCTGGGCGTGCTGCCGCATGCCCCCGGCGTCCCGCCGGCCACCCTGGCCGCGAATCTGGCTGTCGGCTGAACCAGAAGGCCGTCCGAGGCCGCCGGAGCGGGTTTTCGGGACTTACTGGACTTGACAGTTCAGCTTAAGAAAATAGAATGACCGTTCACTCATTCTTTGATGCGGGCGCCTGCCTGGGCTGCCCCGTCCCCGTCGCTCCAGATCGAGGTTTCCATGGCTGCCGTCCGCACCGCGTCCCGGTTTTCCCTGCTGCTCGCCGTTTCCGGCGCCCTGGCCCTGTCCGCCTGCGGCGGTGAGCCCGCGCCGCAGGCCATGCCCACGCCCGAGGTCGCCGTGGTCACGCTGAAGGACCAGCCCGTGCGCCTGACCCGTGAGCTGGCGGGCCGCACCACGCCCTTCCTGGTGGCCGAAGTGCGGCCGCAGGTGACCGGCATCATCAAGGGCCGCCTGTTCGAAGAGGGCTCGCTGGTGAAGGCGGGCGACCCGCTGTACGAGATCGACGCCTCCGCCTACCGCGCCACCCGCGACAGCGCCCGCGCCGCCCTGGCCGGTGCCGAGGCGGCGTTGACGTCCTCGCGCCTGGCGGCGAACCGTTCAAGGGAGCTGGCCGCTGCCAAGCTCGTCAGCGCCCAGGACAACGAGCGCGCCGCCGCCGCCTTCCAGCAGGCCCAGGCCGACGTGGCTGCCGCGCGCGCCAACCTGCAGTCCACCGAAGTGACGCTGGGGTACGCCAGCATCACCGCGCCCATCAGCGGCCGCATCGGCAAGTCGTCGGTCACCCAGGGTGCGCTGGTCACTGCCAACCAGGCCCAGGCCCTGGCCACCATCCAACAGCTCGACCCGATGTACGTGGACCTGGCCCAGTCGAGCACCGAACTGCTGGCGCTGCGCAAGGAGCTGGCCGCGGGCACCCTCGAGCAGGCCGACGGCGTGCCGGTGAAGATCCTGCTCGAGGACGGCAGCCCCTACGGCCAGGACGGCCGGCTGGAGTTCGCCGGCGTCACCGTGGACCCCACCACCGGCAGCTACGCGCTGCGCGTGCTGGTGCCGAACGCGGAAAGCTTATTGCTCCCGGGCATGTACGTGCGTGCCGTGGTGGACATGGGCCAGCGCCCGAACGGCATCCTGGTGCCGCAGCAGGGCATTACCCGCGACGCCAAGGGCCACGCCGTGGCGATGGTGGTGACGCCGGACGGCAAGGTCGAACAGCGCACCGTGCAGACCAGCCACACCCTCGGGGACCAGTGGTTGGTGGACGACGGCCTGCGCGCCGGCGACCGCGTGATCGTCGAAGGCCTGCAGAAAGTGAAGCCCGGTGGCGACGCCAAGGCCGTCGAGGCCGGTGCCGCCAGCGCCTCCACCCCGGAACCGTCCGCGCCCGCGCCCGCCGCGGCCGCCAGCAAATAAGGACAGGGCATCCCCATGGCAAGGTTCTTCATTGATCGCCCCATCTTCGCGTGGGTCATCGCCATCATCATCATGCTGGCGGGCGTGCTGGCGCTGACCCAGCTGCCCATCTCGCGCTACCCGACCATCGCGCCGCCGTCGGTCACCATCAGCGCCAGCTACCCGGGCGCGTCGGCGCAGTCGGTCGAGAACTCGGTCACCCAGGTGATCGAACAGTCCATGACCGGCCTGGACGGCCTGGACTACCTGTCGTCCACGTCCGATTCCAACGGCAGCGTCAGCGTCACGCTCACCTTCAAGACCGGCACCGACCCCGACATCGCCCAGGTGCAGGTGCAGAACAAGCTGCAGGGCGCCACCGCGCTGCTGCCGCAGGTGGTGCAGCAGCAGGGCATCGGCGTCACCAAGGCCAGTTCGGGCTTCCTGCAGGTGCTGGGCTTCGTGTCCGAGGACGGCAGCATGAGCCGCGGCGACATCGCCGACTACGTCTCGTCCAATATCGTCGACCCGCTCAGCCGGGTGCCGGGCGTGGGCAGCGTGCAGGTGTTCGGCGGCAAGTACGCCATGCGGATCTGGCTCGACCCGGGCAAGCTCAACACGTACAAGATCGCGCCGGCCGACGTGATCGCCGCGGTCCGCGCCCAGAACGCCCAAGTGGCCGTGGGCCAGCTCGGCGGCACGCCGGCCATTGACGGCCAGCAGATCAACGCCACCATCACCGCCCAGGACCGCCTGCAGACGCCGGAGCAGTTCCGCGCCATCGTCCTGCGCAGCAACGTGGACGGCTCGGCGCTGCGCCTGGGCGACGTGGCCCGGGTGGAGCTGGGCTCGGAAAGCTATTCGGTGATTAGCCGCTACAACGGCCAGCCCGCGTCGGGCGTGGCGGTGTCGCTGGCCACCAATGCCAACGCGCTGTCCACCGCCGACGGCATGGCCGCGCTGATGGAGGAAATGAAGCCTTCGTTCCCGCCGGGCCTGAAGGTGGTCATTCCGTTCGACACCACGCCGTTCGTGCGCGTTTCCATCAAGGAGGTCGTCAAGACCCTGATCGAGGCGGTGGTGCTGGTGTTCCTGGTGATCTTCCTGTTCCTGCAGAACTTCCGCGCCACGCTCATCCCCACCATCGCCGTGCCGGTGGTGCTGCTGGGCACGCTGGCGATCCTGCTGGCGCTGGGCTTCTCGATCAACATGCTGACGATGTTCGCCATGGTGCTGGCCATAGGCCTGCTGGTGGACGACGCCATCGTGGTGGTGGAAAACGTCGAGCGCCTGATGAGCGAAGAGGGGCTGTCGCCGCTCGAGGCCACGCGCAAGTCCATGGACCAGATCACCGGCGCCCTGGTGGGCATCGGCCTGGTGCTGGCGGCGGTGTTCATCCCGATGGCCTTCCTCAGCGGCTCCACCGGCGTGATCTACCGCCAGTTCACCGCCACCATCGTCTCGGCGATGGGCCTGTCGGTGCTGGTGGCCATCGTGCTGACGCCGGCCCTGTGCGCCACCATGCTCAAGCCGCTCAAGAAGGGCGAACACCACGGCGAGAAGGGCTTCTTCGGCTGGTTCAACAAGAAGTTCGACGCGGGCAACCAGAAGTACCAGGGTCTCGTGGGCAAGATGCTCAAGCGCAGCGGTCGGTTCCTCTTCATCTATGCGCTGCTGGCGCTGGTGATGGTGTTCATCTTCGTGCGCTTGCCGTCGTCCTTCCTGCCCGACGAAGACCAGGGCGTGCTGTTCACCGTTGTGCAGACGCCGGTGGGCGCCACCCAGGAGCGTACGCAGAAGGTGATGGAACAGGTGGAGCGGCACTACCTGGAGGACGAGAAGGACCACGTGGTGTCCACGTTCTCCGTACAGGGCTTCAGCTTCGCCGGAAGCGGCCAGAACAACGGCATCGTGTTCGTGAAGCTCAAGGACTGGGACGAACGCACGTCGCCCGAAGCCAGCGTGGACGCGCTGGTGGGTCGCGCCATGGGCGCCTTCAGCCAGATCAAGGACGCGATGGTGTTCGCCCTTGCCCCGCCCCCGGTGACCGAGCTGGGCCAGTCGGGCGGCTTCAACCTCTATCTCAAGGACAACGGCGGCGCCGGCCACGAGGCCCTGCTGGCCGCGCGCAACCAGATGCTGGGTGCGGCGGGCCAGAGCAAGCTGCTGGCCGGCGTTCGCCCCAACGGCCAGGAGGACACGCCGCAGTTCCGCCTCGACGTGGACACCGAAAAGGCAGCCGCGCTGGGCGTGCCCATCGCCAACATCAACAGCACCCTCACCGTGGCCTGGGGCGGCCAGTACATCGACGACTTCATCGACCGCGGCCGCGTGAAGCGCGTCTACGTGCAGGCCGATGCGCCGTTCCGCATGGTGCCCGAGGACTTCGGCCTGTGGTACGTGCGCAACGCCGACGGCGAGATGGTGCCGTTCTCGTCCTTCGCCACCACCCGCTGGGAATACGGCTCGCCGCGCCTGGAGCGCTTCAACGGGGCCTCGGCGGTGAACATCACCGGCACGCCGGCCCCGGGCATCAGCTCGGGCGACGCGATGGCCGAGATGGAGCGCATTGCCGGCGAACTGCCGGAGGGCTTCGGCATCGAATGGAGCGGCCAGAGCTACCAGGAGCGCGTGGCCAGCGCGCAGACGCCGCTGCTGTACGCGCTGTCGGTGCTGATCGTGTTCCTGTGCCTGGCCGCGCTGTATGAAAGCTGGACCATTCCGACCTCGGTGCTGCTGGTGGTGCCGCTGGGCATCCTGGGCACGGTGCTGTTCACGTGGATGCGCGGGCTGGAACGCGACGTCTACTTCCAGGTCGGCATGCTGACCACGGTGGGCCTGTCGTCGAAGAACGCGGTGCTGATCATCGAATTCGCCAAGGCCAACGTCGAGAAGGGCATGGACCTGGTGGAGGGCACGCTGGCCGCCATTGGCGACCGCCTGCGGCCGATCCTGATGACATCGATCGCGTTCGGCTTCGGCGTGCTGCCGCTGGCGCTGGCCACCGGCGCCGGCTCGGGTGCGCAGCGCGCGATCGGCACCGGCGTGGTGGGCGGCATGCTGGCGGGCACCTTCCTGGGCATCTTCTTCATCCCGCTGTTCTTCGTGGCGGTGCGTCGATTGACGACGCGTCGGAAGGCCACGTCATGAACCTCGCGGCCACCCCGCTGAGCAAGGCCGAATTGCGGGCACGGGCACAGCGCACGCGCATCCTCGACGCCGCACGCATCGCCTTCACCGAGCGCGGCTTCAACGGCGCCAGCATCGCCGCCATCGCCGAAGCGGCGGGCATGAGCCAGGGTCTGATCTACCGCTACTTCACCAACAAGGCGGCGATCGTGCACGCCATCGTGGACGAACAGCGGCAGGGTCGCGGCGAGGCGCTGGCGGGCGTCGGGTCCTGCCATGAGCTGGTGGACATGGTGATGGAAAAGCTGGAGCGCTGGCGCGCGCGAAGCGGCACGTTCGACCGTGAGTTCGACCCGATCCTGTTCCTCGAGATCACCGCCGAAGCCACCCGCGACCCCGACGTGGCGGCCGTTCTGGCCAGCAACGCGCAGTCGGTGTGGTGTGACCTGTCGGACGTCATCCGCCGCGATGCGCGGACCTCGGGACGGGCGCTGGACGACGTGCAGGTCCAGCAACGAACCATCGCGCTGCGCTGCCTGGTGGACGGCGCGATCCTGAACTGGATCCGCGACCCGTCCATGGATCCGCAGCAGCTACGCAGCAGCCTCTACGCGGTATGCGACAAGCTGCTGACCTGAGGCGCGTGGCAAAAAAAAGGGGTCAGAGAATATATTTGTTTTAAACAAATATATTCTCTGACCCCTTTTTTTTTGGCGGTTAGTGGCCGGCGTAGCGGCAGCCGGAGGTGCAGGTTTCGTGCACCACCACCAGCGAAAGGGCCGGCAGCCGGGGCTTGATCTCGTCCCAGATCCAGCGCGCGAGGTTTTCGCTGGTGGGGTTTTCCAGGCCGGGGATGTCGTTGAGGTAGTTGTGGTCCAGGCGCTCGTAGGTGGGCTTGAAGATCGCCTTGATGTCGCCGAAGTCCATGATCCAGCCGGTGTGCGGGTCGGGCGTGCCGCCTACGTGCAGTTCCACTGCGAACGAGTGGCCGTGCAGCCGGGCGCACTTGTGGCCGGGCGGGACGTTGGGCAGCCGGTGCGCGGCTTCGATGCGGAAAACCTTGTAGATGTCCATGGGCGCCATTGTAGCCCTCCCCGCGGAGCGTAACCGGGCGAAGCCTGCGCCGGGGTAGTCGGGTGCGGCGCAGCGGCCTATGCTGCCGGCGTCCCCTCTGTTGGAGTAAGCCGATGCGCCTTTCCTTCCCGTGGATCGCCGCGGTGGTGCTGTGTTTCCTAGGGGCCGCGCACGCGGCGGACGCCCCGCCGCCGCTGTCCTACGCCGGCAAGACCGTGCTGGTCACCGGTTCCACCGACGGCCTGGGGCGTGAGCTCGCGCTGGCGCTGGCCGCCGACGGCGCCCACGTGATCGTGCACGGCCGCAACGCCGAGCGCGGCCAAGCGGTGGTGGCTCAAATCAGGAAGTCGGGCAAGGGGTCCGCGCGCTTCTACGCCGCCGACTTCGCCTCGCTGCAGGCGGTGCGCGATTTTGCCGACGTGATCGCCAAGGACCATCCCCGGTTGGACCTGCTGGTGAACAACGCCGGCGTGGCCTTCAAAGGCAGCCAACCGCGCCGCACCAGCGCCGACGGCCACGAGATGCAGTTCGCCGTGAACTACCTCGCGGGCTGGGTGCTGGTGAACACGCTGCGGCCGAACCTGGCCGCGGCCACTCCCTCGCGCATCGTCAACGTCGCCTCGGGCAGCGCCAATGCGATTGATTTCGACGACGTGATGCTGGAAAAGCCCGGCGCCGCGGCCCGCGGCTACGGCCAGAGCAAGCTGGCGCAGGTGACGATGACGGTGGCATTGGCGCCGGCCTTCGCCGCCGACGGCATCACCATGATTGCGCTCCACCCGGCCACGATGATGGACACGACGATGGTGCGCGGGTTGGGCGTGCAGCCGCGCGCCACCATCGCCGAAGGCCGCGACCACGTGATGGGGCTGATCCTGGCGCCCGCGCTGCAGCCCGGCGCGTTTTACCGGGACGGTAAACCGACGTCGCCGAGGGACCCCCAGCCTTCGGATGCCCCGGCCCGCAAGCGCCTGGTGGCGCTGAGCGCGGAGCTGACCGGCGTCGCGGCGAAGCCCTAGCTTCGCCACGCGCCACCACGCGGCCAAGCGCCGCGCTGCGCCTCACTCCACGGTAATGCGCAGCACCTCGCCCAAGTCGAGCTCGCGCACGCCGGCCTCGATCACGTCCAGGTCGCCCACGATCACCCAGGTCAGTTCACCCGGCTTGACCACGCCGGCCGCCGCCGCGTTCAGCGCCGCGGGCTGCAGCGCCGACAGGTTCCTGGCGTAGTCGGCGTAGTAAGCCGGATCGCGGCCGGTGTTGACGATGTCCATCGCCGCGGCCAACAGCGAGTCCAGGGTTTCATAGCGGCCGGGCAGGCGCGCCACCTGGCTGCGCAGGATGCTGTCGTATTCCTCGCCCGCCAGCGGCCGCTCGCCGGCCACGCCCTTGATCTCGCGTACTACTTCGATGATGGCTTCCTTGGTCTTGTCGGTCTGCACCGGCGCGTTCACCACGAAGGTGCGCGGGCCCCGCGCCGCATTCACGCCGCCGTAGGCACCGTACGACCAGTGCTTGTCCAGCCGCAGGTTGCGGTTGAGGCGCGCGGTGGCCATGCCGCCGAAGTTGCGCATCACCGTTTCCAGCGCCAGGTCGTCGCCCTGGCCCGAGGGCGAGGCCAGTTGCGCCGCCACGATCACGGTCTGCGGTGCACCGGGCTTGTCGATCAGGTGCACCACGCCGCGTCCGGGCGACGTGCTGGGGCCCACCGCCTTGGCCGGCGCTGTGCCGCCGCGCCATCCGCCGAAGCTGCGCTCGAGTTCGCGAACCAGTTCGGGCAGGGTGACGTCGCCGGCGGCCACCAAGGTGGCGTTCGAAGGCACGAACCAGCGCGCGTGCCAGTCCGACAGCGACTGGCGGGACAGCGCGGCCACCGTCGCGTCCGTGCCCAGTCCACCGCCCGGCCCGGCATACGGGTGCCCCGGCGCATAGAGCAGCGTCGGCAGCACGCGCTGCGCCACCGCGCCCGGGTTGGCCTTCTGCTGGGCGATGGCGGCCAGCTGCTGCTTGCGCTGCAGGTCCACCATGTCGGCGGGGAAGGCCGGGTTCATCGCCACGTCGGCCATCAGGTCCAGCGAGCCGGCGAGGTTGCTGCGCAGGGCGCCCAGGCGCACGACGGACTGGTCGAGCGCATTGCCCACCGACAGCTGCGCGCCCAGCGCGTCGCGCTCGTCGGCGATGCGGAACGCGTCGCGCGTGCGGGTGCCCTTGAGCAGCAGCTCGAGCGCGAAATTTGCGGTGCCGCGCGCGTCGGCGGGGTCGGCGGCGATGCCGGCGTCCACGGCGAGCATCATGTTCACCAGCGGCGCCGAGTGGCGCTCGAGCAGCACCACTTTGAGGCCATTGGACAGCGTGGCGCGCTGCACCTGCGGGAACGTCACGTTGGGTGACACCAGCAGCGGGGGCAGCTTGGAGCGGTCGAGGTCGCTAGCGGTGGCCTTGAGCGCCGGGAACGGGTCCACCTGCAGCGTGTAGCTGGGGCGCGACAGCCAGGTGCGGGCGGTGTCGCGCAGCTCGGCCGCGGTGATGGCGCGGTAGTCGCGGAAGCGCTCCAGGTAGCCTTCGGGGTCGCCGAAATAAGTGGTGCTTTCGGCCAGCACGTCGGAGCGGCCGCCGAAGCCGCCCAGGCGCTCCTTGCCACGCACGAAGGCCGCCACTTCACCGGTGCGGGCGCGATCGATGGCCGCCGTGTCGGGCAGCTGCGCCAGCGACTTCGCCAGCAGCGCATCCAGTTCGCGCTCCAGATCGGCCGGGTCCACGCCCGGCCGCACGCTGGCGACCACCAGGAACAGGCTGGCCAATTCACTGTCCTGCACGCCGGCCTGCACGCTGGTGGCCAGGCCCTTGTCGAACACCAGCTGGCGCTCCAGCAGCGAGCTTTCGCTGCCGGCCAGCACGCTGCCGAACAGCTGCATGGCGTGGGTGGCGCGGTGGCCCATCGGGGGCAGGTGCCAGGCGCGGTAAATGCGCGTCTGCGGCACCTGGTCCTGCATGGAGTCACGGATGTTGGCGTCCAGCGTGGGTACCCATTCGCGCTGGCGCGCAATGGGCTTGCCCGGCGCAATGCCGCCGAAGTACTTCGTCACCAGCGACTTGGCCTGGGCCAGGGTAATGTCGCCGGCCAGGGAAAGCACGGCATTGTTGGGGCCGTAGTAGTCGGCGTACCACTGGCGGATGTCTTCCATCTTGGCCGCGTCCAGGTCGGCCATGCTGCCGATGGTGGACCAGCTGTAGGGATGCGAGTACGGATACATGGTTTCCGAAATGCGCGGCCAGACGCGGCCGTAGGGCTGGTTCTCGCCCTGGCGCTTTTCGTTCTTCACCACGCCGCGTTCGCGCTCCAGCATTTCCTGGCTGAGGTTGCCGGCCAGGAAGCCCATGCGGTCGGCTTCCAGGTACAGCGTGCGCTCGAGCGCCGAGGTCGGCACGTCCTCGAAGAAATTGGTGCGGTCGGTGCTGGTGGTGCCGTTGCGGTTGTTCGCGCCCAGGTCGTCCATGGCTTCGCGGAAGCCGTGCGGGTAGTTTTCGCTGCCGTTGAAGAAAAAGTGCTCGAACAGGTGCGCGAAGCCGGTGCGGCCGCGCACTTCGTTGCGCGAGCCGACGTGGTACCACAGGTTCACGCCCACCAGCGGCACGCTGGGGTCTTCGTGCACCAGCACAGTCAGGCCGTTGTCGAGCACGAATTTATGGTGGGCGATGCGCAGCGGAGCGAGGTACTCGTCGGTGCTGCCGGCGGCGCCGGTCTGCGCGGTGGCGAAGGTGGCGGGCAGGGCGGTCGCCACCAGCAGGGTGGCGATCAGCGTCAGTCGGCGCATGGTGGGCTCTTGGGCGGGATCGGACGCCTAATCTAGCGACCCTGCCGGGGCTTGCCCAGTGTGCGGGCCCCGCCCGGGGGCTCAGTGCTCCGCGACGTATTCAGCGTCCTCGCCCAGGCCGGGCGTGCTGTAGTCGAACTCCACCAGTTCGCCTCGCGCCGACAGCGTCAGTTCGAAAGAAACAAAGCGCGCGTCGTTGTTGTCCCAGGTGCCGATGCCCGAACCTTCAAAGCGCCTGCCGCCGCCTTCCACGCGCGAGGACTGGGCCGAGTCCAGCGCGAAGGACGGGGTCTGGTCGGGCAGCACCTGGGCGAACGCGCGCTGCACCGCCAGCTGCACGCTCCAGTCGGTCTCGGGGGCGAGTGCCGTGGGGGCTGCCGGCTGCAGCCTGTACGACACCCGCGCCAGCTTGCCGGTGGTCGCGTCGTAGAAGCCGGTGAGCCTCATGCGGGTGTCGGGCGCCCCGGCCGTGGTGATTACGCCGGTGGCGACGACGAACTCGCGGCCGTCGATGCCGGGCTCCGAACGATCCACGCGATGCAGGACCCAGTTGCTGCCCGACGCGCCGGGCACATGGCGATGGGTCGCGTTTTCGACCGCGTCATGCAGCCGTACCAGCGGGTCGCTCGTGACGATGGCCTTGGCGACGACGCCTGCGGGCGCAGGTTCCGCCATGGGCGAGACGAAGCCGACCGATGCAATCAGGGCGATCGCCGCCAGCGCTCGCGCTATCACAGGGCGCCCCGCGCGCGCAGCACGGCCGGATCGATAACGTCACGCTTGTTCGGCGACGACGTTGCGGCCTCACGTTCGACGCCCATGGTGTGGCGCGCGCGCAGCAATTCGTCGGCTACCCGCCCCACGCAGGCATCGGCGGCCGCCCAAGCGACATCGGCGTCGTTCATGTCTTCACGCATCAGTACGGTCATGGCGGGAGGCTCCGTTGCGGGGGGCGTACCCAAACCAGCAGCAGGAACCGTGCCAGCCCTCGGGGCCGCGCCAGCCGTGGCTTTGCGGCCGCGCCGCCGCAGCCGCCCGGGCTAATTGCCCGGCTGGCCGGCGCCGTCCCTTCCTATTGCATGCCGGTGAGTCCCCAGCCCAATGGCCGAGGCCTCTGCTGCATCGCGTTGCCTTTGACAGGTCCCACGCCGCTGTGCCGCCCTGGAGGTTGCGATGCCCATCGAAAAGCGTTTGTCCCGACGCCGCCTGATTCAGTGTGGACTGGGTGCCATGGCGGCGGTGGCCAGCGCCCCGCTCATGGCGACCGGGCTGACGCCGGCCCAGACCGAGGGGCCGTTTTTCCCGAAGAAGGACCAAGCCGACAAGGACCTGGACCTGACCCGCGTCGAGGGCCAGAGCGAATCGGCGCTCGGCGAAGTTGTCGAGATCAGCGGGCGGGTGGTCGACGAGTCGGGCTTGCCCGTGCCCGGCGCGCGGGTGGACGTCTGGCAGGCCAACCACGCTGGTCGCTACGACCACGAGGCCGACCCCAATCCCGCGCCGCTGGACCCGAACTTCCAGGGCTGGGCGCGCCTTGTGACTGACGCACAGGGTCGCTATCGCGTCAGGACCATCAAGCCTGGCCACTACCCGGTACGCGAAGGCTGGTCGCGGCCGCCGCACATCCACTTCAAGGTTGCGCAGCGCGGCTACCGCGAGATCACCACGCAGATGTACTTCGCCGGCGAAGCGCTCAACGACGTGGACCTGCTGTGGAACGAACTGTCGCCCGAGCACCGCGCCCGCGTCACCGTCGCCTTCGCCGCCAGCGCTGGTTCTGCGCCGGCCGGCGCGTTCGACATCGTGCTGAAAAAGGTTTGACCGCGCGCGCCGCCTGCAGTGCGCTGCAGACCTTGGCCTTGATCCGCGACGCCGGCGCCGATCAGAACTCGCGGCGCGCCTCGATCAGGAATTCGACGTTTTTCAGCGACGGGTCGGAATCGAGCGGGATCGCCAGGTCGACGTGGATCACCCGGGCGAAGGCGCTGCGGCTGTTGCTCAGGCGAAGGCCGACGCCAATGTCGGCCAGGATGCCGGGGTTCTGTGTGCCCAAGCCGTTGCGACCCCAGGTGCGGCCGACGTCGGCGAAAATCGCGCCGCCCACCCGGAACAAACGCCAGGGGAACCAGTCGGTGTAGTAGCGCTGTTCGACGCTCAGGCGGGCAAAGCTTTCGCCGGAGGCCCAGCGCTGCGGGTAGCCGCGCAGGCCGTTGTCGCCGCCCAGGTAGGTGGGGTTGTCGAGGTCGAGGTTGCGCCCGTACTGCCCGTCCAGGATGGCGAAGAACAGCCGGTTGCGGCCGGTTTCGCGATAGAAGCGGGCGCTGCCGGTGAGCCGCAGGTCGCGGCTGTCGCCGTCTTCCCAGCGTCCGGACAGCGCCGACGACAGGCGCAGCTGCGAGCGTTCCGGCAGGCGGTACCCGCGGCTGGCCTCCGCCTCCAGCCACCACGCGTCACGGTCGGCGCCCATGCCCGTGTCCGAGCGACCCACGCGCAGCAGGTAACGCCGGCCCAGCAGTTCGTCCTCGGTGATGCCGATCTGGTCGTAGTTGCGCAGCAGGGCCCAGTCGTCGCGGATCGATTCGATGCTGATCCAGGGCCCGACCAGGTTGCGGTCTTGGGGCAGCGGGCCGACCAGGGCCGGGTCAAGCGAGGGCTGGAATTGGCGCTCGAGCTTGCGCAGGCCGACCGAGTAGCGACTGACGTGGCCTTCGCGCAGGCCGCGTGACCAACCCCACCAGGCGTTGAAGTCCTGGTTTTTCTGGCGGAACTCGCTGACCTTGTCGCCGCGTGCGTACAGGCCCTGGGTGAGGCTGAGCTGGCCGCCCGACAGCCCCCAGGCGCGACGGGTGTCGAGTGCGTGGAAGGTTTTTTCCACGCCCAGTGCGCCGCCGTTGCCGTCGCTGTTCTGGTTGATCTCGGCGGTCAGGCCGACCCAGGGCCGGAAAAGATGGGCGTTGGCGTAGCGCAGCAGGGTCTCGTTGCGATCGCTGTCGGTGCGCCGCGACAGTGCCAGCGAAGCGCCGGTACCGAACAGGTTGTTTTCCTCCAGCTCGATGCCGAAGCTGTTGGCGCCACCCTTGCGGCCGCCTGAGATGCCCGGGTTGAGGGTCCAGACGTCCCGGGTTTCCACCCGGATGTCGACCGCGCCGTCGGCGTAGCGCACGGGGCGCAGTTCGGCCTCGCGCAGGTAGGTCTGTGCCCGCAGCAGCCTGGCCGTTTCCTCGAGCAGGCGGTGCGAATAGGGGTCGCCCGGCGCGAACAGCAGCTGCTTGCGGATGACCGATTCGCGGGTGAGCACGTGCAGCCGGTTGGCGACACGGTAGGGGGCCTTGTTTTCCTCGTCCAGCGAGGTGTCGAAGACGTTGTTGCGGACGATGGTGATCGAGCCGATGACGGCGCCGGCGGCTTCCAGCGTGGCGTCGTCGGGGACGCCGGCGGCACGTTCCGCTGCTGCCGGAGCCACGGTAGGCGCTGCGGCCTCAACCAAGGTTGGCGATGTGGCCAGCCCAGCCCCTGCGAGCAGGCAGGCGAGGAAGCCCGCACGGCCCCAGGCACGCTGGGAGGAGGAGCGGTGCAACCGCTGGGAAGAGTCCACGACGGCATCCTGACACAGCCAACCGCTGTCCAGCTTGATGAATATCAATCGGCCCGCGCCGTTGCCCTGGCCGGGGGTGACCGCGTTCCGCCCGTTGCCGGATAATAGCGTTCTCCCGATCCCGAGTCCGCCATGAACACCACCCACCGCAAGCCGCTGCCCGGAACCTCGCTGGACCATTTCGACGCCCGCGGCGCCGTCGAGGCGCTGCAGCCCGGCGCCTGGAACGGGCTGCCCTACGTGTCGCGCGTGCTGGCCGAGAACCTGGTGCGACGCTGCGACCCGGATACGCTGGACGCCTCGCTGCGCCAGCTGATCGAGCGCAGACGCGACCTCGACTTCCCGTGGTTCCCGGCGCGCGTGGTCTGCCACGACATCCTGGGCCAGACCGCGCTGGTGGACCTGGCCGGCCTGCGCGACGCCATCGCCGACCAGGGCGGCGACCCGGCCCAGGTGAACCCGGTGGTGCCGGTGCAGCTGATCGTGGACCACTCGCTGGCGGTGGAGTGCGGCGGCTTCGACCCCGATGCGTTCACCAAGAACCGCGCCATCGAAGACCGCCGCAACGAAGACCGCTTCCATTTCATTGACTGGACCAAGCGCGCGTTCAAGAACGTGGACGTGATCCCGCCGGGCAACGGGATCATGCACCAGATCAACCTGGAGCGAATGAGCCCGGTGATCGGCGTGCTCGACGGCGTGGCCTATCCCGACACCTGCGTGGGCACCGACAGCCACACGCCGCACGTGGACGCGCTGGGCGTGATCGCCATTGGCGTCGGCGGCCTGGAGGCCGAGAACGTGATGCTGGGCCGCGCGTCGTGGATGCGCCTGCCCGACATCATCGGCGTTGAATTGACCGGGCGCCCGCAGCCTGGCATCACCGCCACCGACATCGTGCTGGCGCTGACCGAGTTTCTGCGCGCCTCGAAAGTGGTGGGCGCGTGGCTGGAGTTCCGCGGCGAAGGCGCCGCCGCGCTGACGCTGGGCGACCGCGCCACCATCTCGAACATGGCGCCCGAGTACGGCGCCACGGCCGCGATGTTTTTCATCGACGCCAACACCCTCGACTACCTGCGCCTGACCGGCCGTAGCGACGAGCAGGTGAAGCTGGTTGAAACCTACGCCAGGCACACCGGCCTGTGGGCCGACGCGCTGGCCACGGCGCGCTACGAGCGCACGCTGTCGTTCGACCTGGGCAGCGTCGGCCGCAACATGGCCGGGCCGTCGAACCCGCATGCTCGCGTCGCCACCGCCGATCTCGCCGCGAAGGGCATCGCCGGCAACCTCGACGCCGCGCGCGCGCAGGAGGCGCAGGGCCTGATGCCCGACGGCGCCGTGATCATCGCCGCCATCACCAGCTGCACCAACACGTCCAACCCGCGCAACGTCATCGCCGCGGCGCTGTTGGCGCGCAACGCCAACCGCGCCGGGCTCACGCGCAAGCCGTGGGTGAAGAGCTCGCTGGCGCCGGGGTCCAAGACCGTCGCGATGTACCTGGAAGCCGCCGGCCTGATGCAGGAGCTCGAACAGCTGGGCTTCGGCATCGTGGGCTTCGCCTGCACCACCTGCAACGGCATGAGCGGCGCGCTGGACCCGCTGATCCAGAAGGAAATCGTCGACCGCGACCTGTACGCCACCGCCGTGCTGTCGGGCAACCGCAACTTCGACGGCCGCATCCATCCCTACGCCAAGCAGGCCTTCCTGGCCTCGCCGCCGCTAGTGGTGGCTTACGCCATCGCCGGCACCATCCGCTTCGACATCGAGAAGGACGCGCTGGGGCATGACGCCAGCGGCCAGGCCATCACGCTCAAGGACCTGTGGCCCAGCGACGAGGAGATCGACGCCATCGTCAAGGCCAGCGTCAAGCCCGAGCAGTTCCGCAAGGTCTATGAGCCGATGTTCAGCGTGGTGGTGGAAAGCGGCGAGAAGGTGAGCCCGCTGTACGACTGGCGCCCGCAGAGCACCTACATTCGCCGCCCGCCTTACTGGGAAGGCGCGCTGGCAGGCGAACGCACGCTGCGCGGCATGCGCCCGCTGGCGCTGCTGGGCGACAACATCACCACCGACCACCTGTCGCCGTCGAACGCGATCATGGCCAACTCCGCCGCCGGCGAATACCTGGCGAAGATGGGCCTGCCCGAAGAGGACTTCAATTCCTACGCCACCCACCGCGGCGACCACCTCACCGCGCTGCGTGCGACCTTTGCCAACCCCACGCTCACCAACGAGATGGCGGTGGTGGACGGCGTTGTGAAGAAGGGCTCGCTGGCGCGCGTGGAGCCCGAGGGTCAGGTGATGCGCATGTGGGAAGCGATTGAAACCTACCTGCAGCGCGCGCAGCCGCTGATCATCATTGCCGGCGCCGACTACGGCCAGGGCAGCTCGCGCGACTGGGCCGCCAAGGGCGTGCGCCTGGCCGGCGTGGAGGTGATCGCCGCCGAGGGCTTCGAGCGCATCCACCGCACCAACCTGCTCGGCATGGGCGTGCTGCCGCTGGAGTTCGCGCCCGGCACCACGCGCAGGACGCTGGGCCTGGACGGCACGGAAACCTATGACGTGATCGGCGAACGCACGCCGGGCGCGACGCTGGTGCTGGGCGTGACCCGCCGCAGCGGCGAGCGCTTCGAGGTGCCGATGACCTGCCGCCTGGACACGGCCGAGGAAGTATCGATCTACGAAGCCGGCGGGGTGCTGCAGCGCTTCGCCCAAGATTTCCTGGCGGCCACGCAGGCCGCCTGAACGGGGTGGAATACTCACAAGCGCGCGGGCCTGGCGCGCATTGCCGGAGCCCGCGCGGAGGCGTAAACTTCGATGGCAAACTTTGCCATAGGAGCCTGCCGTGGCCACCATGAACATCTCCCTGCCCGATGACCTGAAAGCCTTCGTCGATGCGCAGGTCGCCGAGCACGCGTACGGTTCAAGCAGCGAATACCTGCGTGAGCTGATCCGAAAGCAGCGTGACGTCGAGAAGCTGCGGGGCCTGCTGCTGGAAGGTGCCAACTCGGGGCCGGGTGAGCGGGTCACCCCAGACACCTTCCGGAAAATGCGCGAGGAAATCCGCGCGCGACACGCGAAGTGAAGCCAGCCATCTGGCGCGGCGCCGCGCGGCGTGACGCCGCCGAGGCGGCCTGGTGGTATGCGACCCAAGCTGGCCTCGCGGAGGGCGAGCGGTTCCTGGCGGCCGTCGAGAACGGCATCGCCCATGTCTCGCGCCACCCGGCCATCGGTTCGTCGCGCTACGCGGTGCCCTTGAACCTGGACGGGCTGCGGTTCTGGCCGGTCAACGGCTTTGCGTACCTGATCCTCCATGTCGAAATCCAAACCCATATCGATATCTGGCGTGTCCTGCATGCGCAGCGGGACATCCCGGAATGGATGGGCGAATCCAAGGAAAACAAATGACCCACGCACCCCAACTGCGCATCCCCGCCACCTATCTGCGCGGCGGCACCTCGAAGGGCGTGTTCTTCCGCCTGCAGGACCTGCCCGAGGCCGCGCGCGTTCCCGGCCCGGCGCGCGACGCGCTGCTGATGCGCGTCATAGGCTCGCCCGACCCGTACGGCAAACACACCGACGGCATGGGTGGCGCGACGTCGAGCACCAGCAAGTGCGTGATCATTTCCGAAAGCACGCAGCCCGGCCACGACGTGGATTACCTCTACGGCCAGGTGTCCATCGACACCGCCTCCGTGGATTGGAGCGGCAACTGCGGCAACCTCAGCACGGCAGTGGGGCCGTTCGCCATCGCCAACGGCTTCATCGACCCGGCCCGGCTGCCGCACGGCGGCACGTTCGCGGTGAAGGTGTGGCAGGCCAACATCGGCAAGACGATCATCGTCCACGTGCCCATTGCCGATGGCCACGTCCAGGAGACCGGCGGTTTCGAACTCGACGGCGTCACCTTCCCCGCCGCCGAGATCGTGCTGGAGTTCATTGATCCGGCCGATGAGGGCGAAGGCGACGGCGGCGGCGGCGCGATGTTCCCTACCGGGAATCTCGTGGATGCCCTGGACGTGCCGGGCGTCGGCACGCTGCAGGTGACGATGATCAACGCCGGCATCCCGACGGTGTTCGTCCAGGCGTCGGCGCTGGGCTACAGCGGCACTGAACTTCAGGACGCCATCAACGGCGATCCCAAGGCGCTGGCGATGTTCGAAACCATCCGCGCCCACGGCGCGGTGCGCATGGGCCTGATCAGCGACGTGGCCGATGCCGCCAAGCGCCAGCACACGCCCAAGGTGGCCTTCATCGCGCCGCCGGCCGACTACACCACCAGCAGCGGCAAGCGCATCGCCGCCGGCGAGATCGACCTGCACGTTCGCGCGCTGTCCATGGGCAAGCTGCACCACGCCATGATGGGCACGGCCGCCGTTGCCATCGGTACCGCGGCAGCCATTCCCGGCACGCTGGTGAATATCGCCGCCGGCGGCGGTGAGCGCACGTCGGTGCGTTTCGGCCACCCCAGCGGCACGCTGCGCGTGGGCGCCGAGGCGATGCAGGTGAACGGCCAGTGGCTGGTGCGCAAGGCCGTCATGAGCCGAAGCGCCCGCGTGCTGATGGAGGGGTTTGTGCGGGTGCCCGCGGATGTGTTCGCCGGCTAACCCATCGTCCCCGCCGCGACAACCGCCACGCGGCGCATCGCCGCTTCGTCCACCTGCAGGTGAGGCGAGACGCGGAGCATGCCGTAACGGTTGGTGCAGACGATGCCCGCAAGTCGCAAGGCGGCATGCACCCCATCGACACGATCGGCAGGTGGGCGCAGTGCGGTGATGTGCGGCGCATGGCCCTGGGTTTTCCAGGCGCCCAGGCCGGCCTCGTCCAGCGCCTGGTCCAGCGCCCGGGTGCGGCTACCCAGCGCGTCGGCGATGCCTGCGGTGCCCCAGGCCAGCACTTGGTCCAGGCCTGCGCCGGCCATGGCCAGCCGCACCGGATCATCCAGCCCGCCGGCATCGAAGCGCCGTGCGCCGCGTCGCCACGGCGGCGCCGGCGCCAGCGGGAACCGCCAGTCATCGCCGGCATCGCGCGCCGACCAGTGGGCTTCGATCGGCTGGCCGCGCTCGCGCCACTCCGGCGCGGCCCACAGCCAGCCCAAGCCCAGCGGGCCCAGCAGCCATTTGTAGCCCACCGACACCGCGAACGCGGGCTGCCAGCGCGCCATATCGGTGGCCAGCACGCCCAGGCTCTGGCTCAGGTCCAGCACCAGCGCCGCGCCGGCGTCATGCACGCTCGCGGCGATGCGATCCAGGTCGAGCAGCGCACCATCGTCCCAGCGCACCTGCGGCAGCGCCACGATGCGCACGCGATCCTCCTGCTGCAGCGCGTTGAGCACGGCCTGCGTCCAGTCCACGCCCGGCGCGCGCTGCACGCCGATCAAACGCGCACCCGTTTCCTCGCAGCGCTGCTGCCAGGGCAGCAGGTTGGACGGGAACTGGCCTTCGAGCACCAGCACGCCATCGCCCGCGCCCAGCGGCAGGTTGCGAGCCGCCGTGGCCAGGCCGTAGGACGCCGAGGGGATGCAGGCCAGCGCATCGGTGTCACCGTCAAACAGCCGGGCCACCTGCGCGCGCAGCTGCTCGGTCGACTCGGCTGGCGATGACGTGGCCAGCTGCCAGGGCGAAGCACCCTCCGCCAGCGCCGCCGCGCCGGCGGCGTGCACCGCTTTCAGGCGCGGCGCCTGCGCGGCGCAGTTGAGGTAGACGATGTTGCCCGTGGGCAGGAAGGCGTCGGCCGCGCGGGCCAGATCGGCCAGCGGCGCGGCGCGCGGCGGGCCTGCGGGGGAATGCTGCGGACTCATGCGCGCACTCTAGCGGAATCGCCAACGGCGCGACCTGCGCATCGCTGGCGCCATGCTCACCCTTGGTTCACATGCGGGGGTTATCCTCGAAATGATGCGCGCCACTTCGTCCGCCACCGTAGAGGGAAGCGACCTGAAAGCTTCCGACCAACCGCTTGCCGGGCGGTATCGCGCGGTCCGTGGGCAAAGCGTGGCGCTGGCACAGCCACTATCGGCCGAGGATGCGCTGCTGCAGAGCATGTCCGACGCCAGCCCGGCCAAATGGCACCTGGCCCACACCACCTGGTTCTTCGAGCGTTTCGTGCTGGCCGCCCGGCCCGGCTATGTGCCGGTGAATGCGGCGTGGGACCTGCTGTTCAACAGCTACTACAACAGCGTAGGGCCCTTCCACGCCCGGCCCGACCGGGGCCTGCTGTCGCGGCCGTCCTTGGCCGAGGTGATGGCGTATCGCGCGCAGGTTGACGAGCGCATGGGCCGCCGCCTGGATGCGGATGACCTGGATGACGCGGCGATGCAGGTTCTGCTGCTGGGCACGCATCACGAGCAGCAGCACCAGGAGCTGCTGCTGACCGACATCAAGCATGCGTTCTGGTGCAATCCGCTCGGGCCCGCCTATCGGAGCGACCTGGCGCATTGCGTTGGCGAGGGCAGTAAAGTGCGCTGGCTGGCGCAGCCCGAGGCCATCGTCGAGATCGGCTTACCGGCGTGGCCGCAGTCGCCACGGTTCGCCTATGACAACGAATCGCCGCGCCACCGCGTGCTGGTTCCGGCGCATGCGCTCGCCCATCGTCCGGTCAGCAACGGTGACTACGCCGCCTTCGTGGATGACGGTGGTTACCGCGATGCGTCGCTGTGGCTCAGCGACGGCTGGTCGCTGAGCCAGTCCCAGAATTGGCAGCGCCCGCTTTACTGGCATGACGATGGCACCCGCGAGTTCACCCTCGCTGGCTGGCGCGAGCGCGATCCGCATGCCCCCGTGTGCCACCTGAGCTACTACGAAGCCGACGCGTTCGCGCGCTGGGCCGGTGCCCGGCTTCCCACCGAGTTCGAATGGGAATGCGCCGCCGCCAGCGCGCCGATCGGGGGCAACCTGCTTTCCGGCGATGCGCTGCATCCGCAGGCAGCCGCGCGCAGCGGCGTGGACATGGGCCAGCTGTTCGGCGACGTCTGGGAGTGGACGACATCGTCCTACACCGCCTACCCGGGCTTCCAACCCTTGCCAGGCTCGCTGGGCGAATACAACGGCAAGTTCATGAGCGGGCAGAACATCCTGCGCGGCGGCAGCTGCGTCACGCCGCCGGGCCATGTCCGCGCCAGCTACCGCAACTTCTTCCCGCCGCCGGCGCGCTGGCAGTTTTCCGGGCTGCGGCTCGCCAAGGACATCCCATGAACACCGCCACCTCACAGATCGCGATCACCGACCTGCATCCCAGCCCCGACGACATCCTGGGCGACGTGCTGGCCGGCCTTTCGGGCAAGCCCAAGCGGTTGCCGTCGAAGTATTTCTACGACCGCCGCGGCTCCGAGCTGTTCGAGCTCATCACCCGCCAGCCCGAGTACTACCCCACGCGGGTGGAACTGGCCCTGATCGCCGACAGCGGTCTCGAGATGGCCGCGGCAGTGGGCCCGCACGCGCACGTGGTCGAGTACGGCAGCGGCAGCGGCCGCAAGACGCGGCTGCTGCTGGACGCGCTGGTTGATCCGGTGGCCTACACGCCGGTCGAAATCTCCCGCAGCGCCTTGCTTGCCAGCGTGGAGCGGCTGGATCGGGAGTTCGACAAAGTGGAGGTGCTGCCGGTTTGCGCCGACTTCACCCAGCCGCTGGCGCTGCCGGAACCGGCGAATCCCGCCGAGCGCGTACTGCTGTTCTTCCCCGGGTCGACCCTGGGCAACTTCACCCACGACGAGTCCGTGCGCCTTCTCCTTGCCATGCGCGAGACCATGGGCGAACACGGCAGCGCGCTGATCGGCATTGACCTGCAGAAGTCACCCGAGCTGCTTGTGGCGGCCTACAACGACGCCGCGGGGGTCACTGCCGAGTTCACTCTGAACCTGCTGGCGCGCCTGAACCGCGAAGTCGGAAGCGACTTCGACCTCGACGGATTCGCGCACCGTGCGGTTTACGAGCCCGCTGTCGGGCGCATCGAAACCTTCCTCGACAGCCTTTCCGACCAGGTGGTGCGCGTGCAGGGCCGGCAGTTCGCCTTCGCCGCAGGCGAAGCCATGCAGGTCGAATACAGCCACAAGTACACCGATGCCAGCTTCAATGAACTGGCGGCACGCGCCGGACTCGAAGTAGCCCGAAGCTGGAACGACCCACGCGACTGGTTCGGGCTGCGCCTGCTGCAGCGCACCTAGGCGCCACCCGCGACCGGCCGCCATTGCCGGGAGTAAACCCATGTCCACCCGCAAGCCGGACGAGAACAGCGACAAGACCGGGCACCCGCGCCGGGACGAACTGTCGCCGCCTGCAGGCTACGACGACCTGCGCGCACTGTTCCTCAACTGCACGCTCAAGCGCGGCAGCGAGGTTTCCCATACCGAGCGCCTGATCCACGTGGCAGCCGAAGTGATGCGGGCCAACGGCGTGCAGGTGGACGTACTGAGGCCGGTCGACATGGACCTGGCCCCCGGGGTCCAGCCGGACATGACCGAACACGGCGCCGAACGCGACGACTGGCCGGCGCTGTCGAAGCAGGTCATGGCCGCCGACATTTTGGTGCTGTGCACGCCCATCTGGCTGGGCGAAGAGAGCTCGGTCTGCCGGCGCGTCATCGAACGCCTGTATTCCGAATCGGCGAAATTGAACGCTGCCGGGCAGTACACCTACTACGGCCGCGTCGGCGGCTGCCTGGTCACGGGCAACGAGGACGGCATCAAGCACTGTGCCATGAGCCTGCTGTACGCGATGCAGCACATCGGCTACGTCATCCCGCCGCAGGCCGATGCCGGCTGGATTGGCGAGGCGGGGCCCGGGGCGTCGTATGGCGACGACGGCGTCGGCTATGACAACGAGTTCACCCAGCGCAACACCACCTTCATGGCTTGGAACCTGATGCACCTGGCCCGGCTGCTGAAAGATGCCGGAGGCATACCCGCCCACGGCAACCAGCGCAAAGCCTGGGATGCAGGCTGCCGGTTCGATCATCCCAACCCCGAATACCGCTGAGCCCGCGGCTCATCACGCGCGTCCTGCTCCCTAGCCCTGCGCGCGTCGGCTCAGCGTCAGGATCTGCTTGAACAGGTCGGCCACGCCGTCGGCCGGCAGGCCTTCGTGTTCAGCCCAATGGCGGCGCTGCAGCAGCAGCGCGGTTTCACGGCCCGGGTCGAGCACGGGGGCACCGGTGGCGCGCTTGGCCGCGCCGGCACGCGTGCTCAGCTCCGACCGGCGGCGCAGCAGCGCGATCAGTTCGCGGTCAAGCTCGTCGATGTGCTCGCGGGCTTCCAGCAGCGCCGGCGAAGTCTGGGCGAGTGCCGCCGGCCCGGGATCGGGCAGCGTTCCAACGCTGGTGGGAGCGTCGGCCAGGCGCCGGTCAATCAGCGTCAGCGTCTCGATGAACTGCTGGCGGGTGGCGGCCGCGTAGGGGTTCTGGTTCTGGATGGCGTTGAACAGATGCCCCGCGTCGGCACGCACCGCGGCGATGGACGCCGCCAGCGCCGCGAAGCTCGGCGGCGCCCAGCGCAGGTCATGGCCCACGCCCAGGTCCACCAGGCCGCGGGCGATGAAGAACGCCATGGCGTGCGTGAGCGCCATCGACCGGTCGTGGCTGGACGGATCCTGGTCGGCCACTTCGCTGCCGATGGATTCGAACAGCTGCCGCGCCAGCTGCGCGGTGCCCGGGTGGCTTGCGCTGGCGCAAACCACGGTGCGCAGCGGCTCGGCGCGGGCGATGCTGAGCGGCCCGAACAGCGGATGGCTGCCCGCATGGCCGATGGCGTCGCCCAGGATGTCGTGCATCAGCCGGCACGGCGCTTCCTTGACGCTGCAGACGTCGATCACCTGATGGTGGGCCTGCAGCCGGGGGCGCAGGTCGCGCAGCACCGATTCGAAGGCATCCAGCGGAACGCAGACCACGATCAGGTCCGAAGCCGACACCAGCGCGTCGATGTCCGCGGCGGCATGGCCCGCGGGCACGGCCGCAGTCGCGTCCCAGGCGCTCCACGCGTAGCCGTGTTCCCCGAGCAGGGCGGCGAACGCAGCGCCGAAACGGCCATGGCCGAGCAGGCCGATCTTGGGTAGGGAGTTCATGGCGAAGTCGGCCTGGGCATGGGGCGGTGTCCTGATCGTAATCGTTCCGCGGGGCCGGGCTTTGATTCCGATCACGCGCGGCGGGCGCCCCGGTAGCCCGGTGCGAGGCCAGCGCCGGAGCCCGCCGTGCCGGAATGGGCCGACTTCACGGCCGACGGGCGGGCCACTGCCCTATGCTTCGTCGGTCCTGACGCCCGGAACCCCGCAATGAGTTTGAGCGAAGCATTCATCGCAACCGCGCTGCGCACCACGCTGCGGCTGCTGCTCAAGCCCGCGCTGTCGCCGCGGCTGACGGTGCCGCGCCAGCGCGCGTGGCTGGAAAGACTCTCGGGCCTGGGCCGCTTGCCGCCCGGCGTTGTGTGCCGCGATGACGCCGTCGCAGGCGTTCGCACAGAGTGCTGGCAAGATTCGCACGCCCGGCCGTGCCGGGACGGCGCCGTGCTGTTCCTGCACGGCGGGGCGTATTGCGTCGGCTCGCCGCGCACGCACCGCGCGCTGGCGGCGTGGCTGGCGCGCGACAGCGGCCTGCCCGTGGTGGTGCCGGACTATCGGCTGGCGCCAGAGCATCCGTTTCCCGCGGCGCTGGACGACGCGCTGGCGGTTTATGACGCGCTGATCGCCCAAGGCCCCGTGGTGATCGCTGGAGATTCGGCCGGCGGCGGCCTCGCGCTGGCCTTGGCGGTGCAGGTGCGCGACACCGGGCGCCCGGCACCGGCGGGCCTGGCGCTGCTGTCGCCGTGGGTGGACCTGCGGCCCGAACAGCAGCCGGCCGATGTTCCCGGCGAAGCCATGCTCAGCGCCGACTGGATGCAGGCCTGCGCCGCGCACTACGCCGGCAGCGCCACCGACGACCCGCGCGTGTCGCCGCTGCTGGCCGAGCTGCGCGGGCTGCCGTCCGTGCTGGTGCAGTGCGGCACCGACGAGGCGCTGTGCGCCCAGTCCCGCGCCATCGCCAAGGCGCTGAAGGACGCTGGCGTTCCCACCACGCTGGACGTGGTGCCCGACCGCTGGCACGTATTCCAGCTGCACGCCGGCCAGTTGCCCAGCGCGAACGCTGCGGTGTCGCGCATCGCGCGCTTCGTGCAGCAGTCGCTGGACGCGGTCGCCGCGCCGCGGCACGCCGTGCACGACGTGGTGATCCTGGGCGCCGGCATGTCCGGGCTGTGCATGGCGATGCAGCTGCAGGAAGCCGGCCGCCACGACTTCGTGATGCTGGAACAGCAGCCGGGCCTGGGCGGCACGTGGTGGGACAACCGTTATCCCGGCGCGCAGGTGGACGTACCGGCGCCTGCGTACGCGTTCTCGTTCGCACCGAACGCGCAGTGGAGCCAGCGCTTCGCCAACGCGCCCGAGATCCAGGCCTACCAGCAGGCGCTGGCGGCCAGGCACGGTCTGTTTGCGCGCCTGCGCCTGGGCACGCGGCTGAGCGAGGCGCGCTTCGAGGAAGCCACCGGCCTGTGGCACTTCCGCACCGCCAATGGCGACACCCTGGTGTCGCGCTACTTCGTCTGCAGCACCGGCCCGCTGAGCCAGCCGCGCTGGCCCGATATCCCCGGGCTGGACGATTTCCAGGGACTGCGCCTGCACTCCGCGCGCTGGGACGATGACAAGAAGCTTGCCGGCCTGCGCGTGGCGGTGGTGGGAACGGGTTCAACGGCGGTGCAGCTGATCCCGCCCATTGCGCGCGAAGCCGCGCAACTGCACGTGTTCCAGCGCACGGCCAACTGGGTGCTGCCGCGGATCGAGCGGCGCTACCGTTGGTTTGACCGCGTGCTGGCCAGCTTCCCGCCCTACGCCATGGCCGTGCGCGCCAGCTGGGTGCGGTTCCTGGAGCTGGGGCGGCGCGGTTTCGAAGACGGCACCTTCATGCGCTGGCTGATGCTGAAGCTGGCCGCGCGCCAGCGCCGCCAGGGCATCGCCGACCCGGCGCTGCGCGCCACGCTCACGCCCGACTACCCGCTGGGCTGCAAGCGCATCATCTATTCCAACGACTACTACCCGGCGCTGTCGCAGGCCAATGTCGAAGTAGTCACCACGGCGATCGATGGCTTCACCCGGAACGGCATCCGCACCGCCGACGGCATCGAGCGCAGGATCGATGCGCTGGTCTGCGCGACGGGCTTCGACACGGTGCACCTGCTTCAGTCGCTGACCATCCACGGCCGCGGTGGGCGCACCCTGGCCGATGCCTGGCGCGACGGCCCCGACGCCTACCACGGCATCAGCGTGGCCGGCTTCCCGAACCTGTTCCTGATGCTGGGGCCCAACACCGCCACCGGGCATACGTCCACGCTGCTGTTCATCGAGCCGGCCGTGCAGCACGCCATCGCCTGCATGCGCGCGGTGGAGCAGGGCGGCCACCGCGACATCGAAGTGCGCGCCGACGTGCAGCAGGCGCACAACGCCGCGCTGCAGCAGCGCCTGCGCGGCTCGGTGTGGAGCCAGTGCCGCAGCTGGTATCGCATGGACAGCGGCAAGGTGATCGCCATTTTCCCGGGCTACACGCCCGAGTATGTCCAGGCCGTGCGCAAGCCGGCGTGGGGCGACTACCGGCTGGACGGCGGCGACCGCGCCGCGCCCCCGGAACGCCTCCCGGCCGCGCCCTAGCGGCGCGCCGACACGCCGCCCACACGCCCTGGCGCACACTGCCGCCACTTTCCAAAGTGACCCGCCCATGCGCCTGAACGCCGATTTCACCCAACGCGTCGTCGTCCGCCCCGACGACACGCCCTGGCAGCCGTCGCCGTCGCCCGGCGTGACGCGGCGCCCGCTGGACCGCGTCGGCGACGAAGCCGCGCGCGCCACCAGCCTGGTGCGCTATGCGCCGGGTTCGGTTTTTCCCTCCCACGGCCATCCCGGTGGCGAGGAAATCCTGGTGCTGGACGGCGTGTTCAGCGACGAGCGCGGCGACCACGGCCCGGGCGCCTACCTGCGCAATCCCGAGGGCTTCGGGCATGCGCCGCTCAGCGAAGCGGGCTGCACCCTGTTCGTGAAGCTGCGGCAGTTCCAGCCGGGCGACGATGAAACCGTCTGCATCGACACCGAACGCACCGCCTGGCGCCCCGGCCTGGTGCCCGGCCTGCGGGTGATGCCGCTGCATTCGCGCGGCACCCAGCACACGGCGCTGGTGGACTGGGCGCCGGGCACGGTGTTCCAGCCGCACACGCACTGGGGCGGCGAGGAAATCCTGGTGCTCAGCGGCCAGTTCGAAGACGACCACGGCGTGTACCCGGCCGGCAGCTGGCTGCGCAGCCCGCACGGTTCGCAGCACGCGCCGCGCGCGCCGCAGGGGGCGCGGATCCTGGTCAAGACCGGGCACCTGGACGAAGACTTCCTGCGCCGGTGGGCGGCATGAAGAAGGCTCTCGGCGCGATGCTGTTCTACGGCCGCTTCGCGCTGCCGTTCTCGCGCATCGGGTTCCGGCGGCGCGTGGGCGCGCCCGGGCTGGACGCCGACTTCAGCGGCCAGCGGTGGATCGTCAGCGGCGCCACCGGTGGCATCGGCCGGGCCATCGCCCTGGGCGCAGCGTTGCGCGGCGCCACGGTGCTGGCGCTGGGGCGCGACGTGAAAAAGCTCGACGCGTTGGCGGCCGACGCCGCAGGCCCAGGCAAGATCCAACCCGTGCCCGTGGACCTGTCCCTGATGCGCGAGGTGGCGCGCGTGGCCCGTGAGATTTCCGCCGGCGGCAAAGTGGACGTGCTGATGCACAACGTGGGCGTGATGTGCCACGACTTCCGCCGCACCGGCGAAGGCCTGGAGCAGGGCTTCGCCACCAACCTGCTCGGCCACTGGGTGCTGGACGCGGGCCTGCGCGCCGGCGGCGCACTGGTGGCGGGCAGCGCCATCATCTCGATGAGCTCAGGCGGCATGTACGGCGCCGCGCTGGACCTGGACGCGCTGAAGGCGGGCGACGCCGCGCACCACGACGGCTTCACCGCGTACGCCCAGCACAAGCGCGCGCAGGTGGCGCTGACCCACCATTGGAATGCGATGGGCGCAGGCCAGCCCCGCGCCTGGGTGATGCATCCGGGCTGGGTGGACACCGACGGCGTGCGCAGCTCGCTGCCCGGTTTCCGCAAGCTGTTCCGCACCGTGCTGCGCGGCGCTGACGAAGGCGCCGACACCGCGCTGTGGCTGGCCGCCACCCGGCCACCGACGGGCGAGGGCATCTGGCTGGACCGGCATCGCGACACCGAGCATGCCTTCGGGTTCACGCGCGGCGGGGCGGACGACCGCGCCCTGGTAGCGGCGCTGGTCGAACAGGCGGCCGTGGCACTCGCTGAACCCGGCTGAGTGTCACCTGTTGCGGTTAGGCTGGCCCCATGCCTGGCCCCATGCCTGGCCCCGCACTCGTCCGCCTCGTCATGATCCGCGCACTGGCCTTCGCGCTGGCGGCGTGCGCGCCCGCTCCGCGCGCTACGCTGCCGCCCATGGCCGAACCCGAATCCACTGCTGCCGCCCGTCCCTGGGTGATCGCCCACCGCGGCGCCAGCGCGCTGCGGCCCGAGCACACGCTGGCGGCCTATGCGCTGGCCATCGAGCACGGCGCCGACGCCATCGAGCCCGACCTGGTGATGACGCGCGACGGCGTACTGGTGGCGCGACACGAGAACGAACTGTCCGACAGCACCGACGTGGCGCAGCGGCCCGAGTTCGCCGGGCGTGAAACCCGCAAGCAGGTGGACGGCGAGTGGGTGAAGGGCTGGTTCGTCGAAGACTTCACCCTAGACGAGCTCAAGACCCTGCGCGCCCGCGAACGGCTGCCGCAGCTTCGCTCGACGTCCTGGGACGGCCAGTTCGACGTGCCCACGTTCGACGAGCTCGTCGAGCTCGTCGCGGCGCGCTCGGCGGCGCTCGGCCGGTCCATCGGCCTAGTGCCCGAACTGAAGCATCCCAGCCATTTCGCGGCGCTGGGCCTGGCGATGGAACAGCCCCTGCTCGACGCGCTGGCCGCGCATGCTTACACCCGGCGCGCGCCCGTAGTGATCCAGTCCTTCGAAATTGGCAACCTGCGCGACTTGCGCACAAGGGTGCCGCGCGGCGGCAACATCACCCTGCTGCAGCTGCTGGGCAACCCCGCGCAGTCGCCCCATGACACGGTGCTGGCAGGTGCGCCCCTCACCTACGCGCAGATGGCAACGCCCGACGGGCTGCGCGAGGTGGCGCGCTACGCCGACGGCATCGGGCCCGCATTCGCGATGCTGCAGATCCAGGCCACCGCTCAAGGCCGCTATCGCAGCGCGCTGGTGGACGATGCCCACGCCGCGGGCCTGGACGTGGTGGCGTACACGTTCCGGCCCGAGCACTTCTTCCTGGAGCCGCGCTTCCGTAGCGCGGACGTTGCCGCCGCCCGCGATGAGGACGGCGCCTCGCGTCAGCTGCGCGCCTATCTGTCCACCGGGCTGGATGGGGTTTTTGCCGATGACCCGGCGCTGGCGCGGCGCGTGGTGGATTAGGCGCGGCGCAGACCCCGTCCGCGCGCGGCTCTCGATCCGTGAGAGGCGAGGCAGACACACTGGGCCCGTCCCAGCCACCCCGCGAGGCCGCCATGACCGTCCTGACCGAACGCTTCACCCGCGCCGTCGACTGCGCCCGCGTGGCCCACGCCGAACACTTCCGCAAAGGCTCGGGCATCCCCTACATCTACCACCTGCTGGGCGTGTCGAGCCTGGTGATCGAATTCGGCGGCAGTGAAGACCAGGCCATCGCCGACCTGCTGCACGACGTCATCGAAGACTGCGGCGCCGAACACGGCCACCGTGATGCAGCGCACCGTGGCCACACTGCGCGGTGGCGCCGCCGGCCTGGGCTGACTGCGCGGTGATGGCCATCGCGTCTCACTCCGCGAGACGCTGGACTGGAATCCTTGACGCCTGCCCGCCGCCGGAGTGCCTGCCATGCCGATCCCTGACCCGCTTCGGAGCCTCCAGTGCGAATCCGGGGGGCTGGTCCAGACTTGCCCGCACTGCGAGTGGGCCTCGCGCGGCCACCAGTGGGAAATCCAGGCCTGCCCTGCCTGCGGCGAGGAAGTAAGTTCAACCCTGGCGATCGTGTTTGGCGGGCTCGCGGTCATCCGGTCCGGCCGTGATTTCCAGGGCCGGGCCCAATACGGCCCTGCCGTGCGCCTGGATGCGGCGGATTGCGCGGCGGTCGCGCAGCATCTGCCGCCATACCCCCCCGGATGATCGCAACGGCAACACCCACGACGGGGTGGGTCCGCCGCGGCGGATCGCGTATTCAAAGGAAATCGAGGACCTGCTTTGGCCTCGATGAATGAATCCAGCTGCTATTTGTAGATATATCGGGGCCGGAATTGGGGCATAAAAAAACCCGCGAATCCGCAGGCTCGTTGATGGTGGCTATAGGTGGACTCGAACCACCGACCTCGGCATTATGAGTGCCACGCTCTAACCGGCTGAGCTACATAGCCACGCGACCTGTCCATTGCAGACAGGGGACGGAATTTTGGGTCACGCCCGCCCCTGTGTCAATCCGACGCCCTGGGTTGCCCGCACCGCTTGTGGCCCTTCACGCCCCTGTGGCAGTCTGGGCCCAGTAGATTTTTGGAGTCCGATCGTGGTCGATCCGGACGGGTTTCGCCCCAATGTGGGCATCGTGCTTATGCACGGCGACGGCCGGTTGTTCTGGGCCAGGCGGGTCAACCGGGACGGTTGGCAGTTTCCGCAGGGCGGCATGAACACCGACGAGACGCCGCTGGAGGCGATGTTCCGCGAATTGCGTGAGGAAACCGGGCTGCTGCCCGAGCACGTTGACGTGCTTGGCAGTACGCCGGGCTGGCTGCGCTACCGCCTGCCGCGCCGCTGCGTGCGCCGTGGCAACCGGCCGGTGTGCATCGGCCAGAAGCAGGTGTGGTTCCTGCTGCGCATGAACTGCGAGGAGCACGAGGTCAAGCTCGACCTCACCGACAAGCCCGAGTTCGACAGCTGGCGCTGGGTGGACTTTTGGTACCCGGCCGAACACGTGGTCAGCTTCAAGCGCGAGGTCTATGTGCGGGCGCTGCACCACCTGGCGCCGCACGCCCGGGCCGTGGCCGGGGACGGCGCGGTGCCGCTGGCCTGCGAATCGGTGCAGGCGATGATGACTGCGCCGGTGCCGGCCAAGGCGCGGCGCTGAGGCCGGGTGGGGCCTCGCCGCCCGGCCCGCTGCGGGCAGAATCCAACCCCGCCTGATCGGGGGCGCGGCGGTAGTTGACAATCATTCGCATTCACGGTTAAATGCGAACCGTTCCCATTACGAACGGACCGGCCCACGCCATGTACGTCTGCATTTGCCACGGAGTCACCGACCAGGACATTCGCCAAGCGGCCGATGCCGGCTGTGCGTCAGTGACCGAGCTGACCATGCGCACGGGGCTGGGCAGCGGCTGCGGCACCTGCAGCGAGATGGCCGGGGAGCTGCTGGCCCAGGCGCGCACCGCGCGGGCGTTCCCGCTCAAGGTGTTCGCCGTCGCGGCCTGAGCACCGCCGGGCCGGCAGGTCCAGCCATGCGCGAACGAAAGCGATTCCTGTTTCCGCATGCGGCCGGTGATGCCGGTACGCTGTGCGCTCCTACACGAAACAGAGGCCAGCCATGAAAGGCGACCCCAAGGTCATCGCGCACCTCAACAAGGCGCTGTTCAACGAACTCATCGCCATCAACCAGTACTTCCTGCACGCCCGCATGTTCAAGAACTGGGGCCTCAAGGAGCTGGGCGAGCACGAGTACAAGGAATCGATCGACGAGATGAAGCACGCCGATCTGCTGATCGAGCGCATCCTCTTCCTCGACGGCCTGCCGAACCTGCAGAACCTGGGCAAGCTGTTCATCGGCCAAAGCCCGCGCGAAGCGCTGGAGTGCGACCTCAAACTCGAGCACCAGGCGCTGCCCGACCTCAAGGCCGGCATCGTGGACTGCGAGCTGGCGGGTGACTTCGTTTCCCGCAAGCTGCTCACCGACATCCTCGAATCCGAGGAAGAGCACGTGGACTGGCTTGAGACCCAGCTGGCCCTGATGGACCGCCTGGGCGAGCAGAACTACCTGCAGACCAAGATCAACAGCTGAAAAAGAACGGGGTCAGGTTCACTTAGCCGCAAAGCGGACGAGTGAACCTGACCCCGTTTTCATTCTGAATGAAACGGGATTTCATTCAGGTAAAAGTGTGTTGTGCATCGCAACATGACAGGCCCGTGACTTCCGGGCTAGCGTCGGCTCCGCCCTGGCTCCATCCCGAACCAGGCAACCAATTGATGGGGAGTTGTTCGCACATGAAGTCCGTCCTCCGTACCACCGCCCTGGCCGCCGCCACCCTGGCCGCGCTGGGCGTTGCCTCCTCCGCTTTCGCCGCGCGTCCCGATCTCGTCGCCCAAGGCCTCAAAGAGGGCCGCGCGCACGTGCAGGACGAGCTGATTGTGCAGTTCCGCATCGGCGCCTCCGAAACCGACAAGGGCCGTGCACTGGGTCGCGTCAACGGCCAGCGCGCCGAGTCGCTCGCCCGCGGCAACAAGCGCCTGGACATCGCCGGTGACCTCGACCTGGTCCGCGTGCGCGGCCAGGCCAGCATCGCCGACGCCATCGCACAGCTGCAGGGCGACGGCGCCGTTGATTTCGTCGAGCCCAACTGGGTTGTGCAGCACGCCGCCACGTCGAACGACACCTACTACACCAACGGCAGCCTCTGGGGCATGTACGGCGACAACAGCTCGCCGGCCAACGCCTTCGGCAGCCGCGCCGCCGAGGTCTGGGCCAAGACCGGTGGCACCGACTGCAGCAACGTCATCGTCGGCATCATCGACGAGGGCTACATGTTCAACCACACCGACCTGGCCGCCAACGCGTTCAAGAACCCGGGCGACAGCACCTTCGACGGCGTGGACAACGACCGCAACGGCCTGGTGGACGACGTCTATGGCTGGGACTTCGACGGCAACAACAGCTCCGTGTTCGACGGCACCGCCGATGACCACGGCACCCACGTGGCCGGCACCATCGGCGGCAAGGGCGGAAACGGCACCGGCGTGGCCGGTGTGTGCTGGTCGGTGAAGCTGATGGGCGCGAAGTTCCTGGGCAGCCGCGGCGGCACCACCGCCAACGCCATCAAGGCGGTGGACTACTTCACCGACCTCAAGGTGGCCCAGGGCCTGAACATCGTCGCCACCAACAACTCGTGGGGCGGCGGCGGCTTCTCCCAGGGTCTCAAGGACGCGATCGACCGCGCCAATGCGGCCGGCATCCTGTTCATTGCGGCGGCCGGCAACAGCGGCGCCAACAATGACGCCACCGCGGCCTATCCCAGCGGCTACACCAGTGCCAACGTGATCGCGGTCGCCGCGCTCACCAGCACCGGTGCACTGGCCAGCTACTCGCAGTTTGGTGCCACCACGGTGGACATCGCGGCCCCGGGTTCGGGCATCTGGTCCACGGTGCCGGTCGCCGGCGGCAAGGGCAAGAACGCCACCATCGCCTCGGGCTACGCCAGCTACAACGGCACCTCGATGGCCACCCCGCACGTCACCGGTGCGGCGGCGCTGTATGCGGCCCGCAATCCGGGTGCGTCGGCGGCACAGATCAAGGCGGCTCTCTTGGGTACGGCCACGGCAACCCCGTCGGTCAACGGCAAGGTGCTCACCAACGGCCGACTGAACGTCGAGACGTATTGATCCTGCAATAGCGTCTTGAAACCCGAAGGCCCGGCAGACATGCCGGGCCTTTTTCACACCAGGAACTCAGGAACGGGGTCAGGTTCACTTATCCGCAAAGCGGATTAAGTGAACCTGACCCCGTTTCAGTTTTTCAGCAGGTCCTGCATGGCGGCGGCGGCGCGGCGGTATTCGGACTCGAGTACGGCGACGGCGACGGCGGGGCGGGGCAGCACGCCCTGGCGGGCGCCCAGTTCAATGCGCTTGGCGGCGGCCGACAGGGCCATGGCGCCCAGGTTGGCCGAAGCGGATTTGAGCGTGTGGGCCGGGCCCACCAGCGCCGCCATGTTGTTCGCGGTGGCGGCGGCCTCCAGGGCCTGCACGTGCATGGGCGCGTCTTCCAGGAACAGCCGCACCAGGCTTAGGTATTCGTTGCCCATCACGGCGCGCAGTTCGTCCACCACGTCGCTGGCCAGCACCGGGGGCGATGCCGGGGCGTCGCGCCGGATCTCGTCGCTGTAGGGCTCGGCCGCAGGCGCGGGGGTTGCGGGCGGCATCGGTCGTGCGGGCGGGATGCCCGTGGCCAGCCCCGGCGTGGGCGCGGGCGCGCGCGGCGGGAAGGGCACGATGGGGCGCTGCTGCACGTCGGCGAAGGCCGGGCGCGGCGGCAGCACCGGTGGCGCCGGGCGTGGCGCCGGCGCCGCCTGGGCCGGCGCAGGCCCGGGTACTGGCGTGCGTGTTGGCGCCGAAGAGGGCACTCCCGGTGCGGCAACGGGGGCCGTCACCGGCTGCGGGTGGCTCTGCAGCCAGCGGGCGATGGTGGCTTCCAGCAGGCGGCGGTCCACGGGCTTGGACAGGTAGTCGTCCATGCCCGCGTCCAGGCATTTCTGGCGGTCGCCGGCCATGGCGTTGGCGGTCATGGCGATGATGGGCAGGCGCGGCAGGCCGTTGGCTACTTCGTGCTGGCGCCATTCGAGCGAGGCGGTGTAACCGTCCTTCACCGGCATCTGGCAATCCATCAGCACCACGTCCAGGTTGCCGGCGTGCATGCGCTCGAGCGCCTTTTCGCCGTTGTCGGCGGTTTCGCAGTGCAGCCCCAGCATGCCCACCAGGCGCTGGGCCACCATCAGGTTCACGGGGTTGTCTTCCACCAGCAGCACGCGGCCGCGCAGGCGGCCCACGCGCGGCTCGCTGCCGTCGGTTGCCTCGGGAATCAAGGTGCGCTCCTGCGCAATGAGTTCCACATCGTCGGGCTTGGTGGCCGCCGGGGTGGAAAGGAATTTGCTCAGCCCGCTGCGCAACTCGGTGGTGCCGATCATGCGCGACAGCAGCAGGGCGTGCGGACCCTGCACCAGTTCGTTGGCAATGGGCTCATCGCCCTGCAGGTAGGCCACGCGCAGGTCTTCGAGCTCGGGCATGCGGCGCAGGTTGCGGTGCAAGGCGATGGCGGTGCTGCGCACGCTGGTCAGGTCCACCAGCAGCAGGTCGAAGCTCCAGCCGGCGCCGCGGCTGATGGAGGTCCGCAGGCGGGTCAGCGCATCCTGGGTGGTGTCGGTTTGCGTGAGCGTGGCCCCCCATCCGGGCGCGGCCAGCGACAGGCGCTGGCGCAGCGCGGCGTCGGTGCTCAACAGCAGCACGCGGGCGCCATTGAGGTCACTGCGCTGACCCTGGATGTCGCCGGCGGCCTTGGTGAGCGGAATCTCGAACCAGAAGGTGGAGCCGCGGCCCGGCTCGGAATCCACGCCGATGCTGCCGCCCATCAGGTCCACGATGCGCTTGCAGATCACCAGGCCCAGGCCCGTGCCGCCGTAAAGGCGCGTGGTGGACGCATCGGCCTGGCTGAACGCGCGGAACAGGCGCGCGTCCTTGGCGATGCCGATGCCGGTGTCGCTGATCTCGAAGCGCAGCTCGTGCTGGGTGCGCGACTCGCCGCGGCGGGTGACGCTCAGGCTCACCGAACCGCGTTCGGTGAACTTCACCGCATTGCTCAGCAGGTTGGTCAGCACCTGGCGCAGGCGCACCGGGTCGCCGCGCACGGCCAGGCGCACGGCTGGGTCGATCTGCAGGTTCAGGCGCAGGCCTTTGCTTTCGGCCGGCTTCTCCATCAGGCGGATCACCGAATCAACCAGCTCGCGCAGGTTGAAGCTGGTGGTTTCCAGCTGGACCTTGTTGGCCTCCAGCTTGGAGTAGTCGAGGATGTCGTCGACGATGCGCTGCATCTGCCGCGCCGACGTGAACGCCGTGCGCAGGATGTCCATCTGGTCGGGCTGCAGGCGCGAGCTCATCAGCAGGTCCAGCATCGGGATGATGCCGTTGAGCGGCGTGCGTATTTCATGGCTCATGGTGGCCAGGAACTCGCCCTTGGCCATCATCGCCGACTCGGCGGCCTGCTTGGCTTCGGTGAGCTCGCGCTCCAGGCGCCGGTGCAGGGCCAGCTCTTCCTGCAGCGCGCTTACTTCGCGGGTTTGTTCGCCGGTTTGCTGCGCCGCTTGCGCCAGCGCCTGGTTGCGCAGGTGGAAGGCGCGCCAAAAGCCGGCAATGCCGGCTACCGCCAACAGCGAGGCGATCAAGGCCAGGGCCTGCCAGACCCAGTTGTCGCTGAAGTTGCCCATCGCTGCGGCGATGGCCGCACCCGCGGCGCCGGCCAAGGCCAGCCAGCGCACGATCAGCGCGTCGTTGGGTTTGGGGCTGTTTGGCTGCATGGTCAAAGGACCGCCTGCTGGAAATCAAAGTCCATACCCCGGTCGGCCTGCTGCACCAGGTTGCCCTGGATGAAGTCGATGCCGCTCATCCACAGTGTCGCCGCCGCCTGGGCATCTTCCACGCCGTGGCCGATCACTTCCAGGCCGCGGCGGTGGGAGCGGTCGATCAGCACCTTGAGTTCGTCGCGCAGCGAAGGCGACAGCGCGCTGGCGGTGTACTTGCGCGCCAGCTTCACGAAGCTCAGCGGCAGTTGGTCGAACAGCGATTCCATGTTCGGCCCGGCCTCGAACTGGCTCAGGCAGAACTGCACGCCGTCGTCCACCATCGCGTCGCAGAACTGGCGCACGGTGGCGGCATGCACCACCGCGTCCTCGAGCCGAAGCTCGATCACCAGCGAAGAGCCCGGCACGTCGTGCGCGCTCAGCTCGGCCTTCATCCACGAAGCCTGCGACGGGTCGGCCAGGGTCAGCGCCGACTGGGTGACGAACAGGCGCAGCGGCCGACCCTCGGCGCGCCGGTTGCGGATCAGCTCCAGCGACGCCTGCACTACCCAGCGGTCGATGTCCACGATGAAGTCGCCGCGCTCGGCCAGCGGGATCACTTCGGCGGCAGGCAGCAGCTTGCCGTCGGCGCCGCGCAGGCGCAGCAGCACCTGGTACTGGGAGTCGTCGCTGCCCGCCACGGCCACCACCGGCTGGTAGATCAGCTCGAGGTTCTTGAGTGCGATGGCCTCGCGGATCTGGTTCACCAGCGAGGCTTCGCGCGCGGCTTCGGTGGGCTTCAGCGGCTCGTAGCGCTTGAACCCGCGGTCGTTGGTGCGCGCCTCGCGCGCCATGCGTTCGGCGGCGTTGAGCAGTTCGCCGGCGTGGTGGAAGCGGTGGCGCAGGGCGCAGATGCCCACCGACACGCGCAGCCTCAGCGGATGGCCCTGCACGTTGAACGGGTGCTGCACCAGCGCGCCGCGCAGCTGCGTGGCCAGGGCTTCAAGCCCGGCCTCGTCGCGCTCGTGGTCCAGGATCAGGTAGCTGCCGTCGCCGAAGCGACCGGCCGCCGTGGGGCCGGCGGTGTCGGCCAGCAGCTTGCCTACGCTGGCCAGCAGCTGCTCGAGCGACGTCAGGCCCAGGCGGTCGCGCAGCAGGTTCACGCTTTCTATCTCGAGGAAGAGCACGCCGCCGGGACCGCGCTCGTTGGCGTCCTCGAGCAGCGCGTCCAGCGATTCAAGCAATTCTTCGCGGCTGAACAGGCCGGTGTCGTGGTCCTTGCCGCGGCGGCGCTGGCGGCGGGTTTCCAGCGCACGGTGGCGCGCCACGCGGTTCTTCACCGATGCGATCAGGTACTTGGGGCGCACGGGCTTGGACAGGAAATCGTCGCCGCCGGCCTCGAGCGCGTCGAAGTGGCGGTCTTCGTCCGATTCGCCCGACAGGAACACGATGGGCGTGTGCAGGAACGCGTCCTGGTCGCGGATGAGCACGGTCAGCTCAATGCCGTTGGCGTTGGGCATGTGCAGGTCCATCAGGATCAGGTCGGGCTGGAACTGGTGCAGCGACGACAGCACGTCCAGCGGCTCGAGGATCACCATCGTTTCCATGCCGGCGTTGCGCAGGATGCCCTCGGCGAACAGCGCCTGGCTGCGGTCGTCCTCGACGATCAGGATGCGATAGGGCGCCTCACTGCCCGGGTCGAGCAGCAGTGCGAGGCGGCGCAGCACGTCCGAAGCGCCGTCGGGGTCGACCACCAGCGAATCCACCCCGGCACGGCTGGCGGTGAGTCGCAGGTTGATGTCGTCGGCCTGCGAAAGCGCCACCAGCAACAGCCGTCCCTTGGTGCGGTCGCGGGCCTCGCGCACGGCCTTGCCGATGCCTTCGAGCTGGTCGCTGAAAGCGGCGTCCACCAGGATGAGCTGGGCTGGCAGGGCGCTCAGCAGCTCCTGCAGTTCGTCGGCGGTTTCCAGCAGCTCCACTTCGTAGCCCAGGGCCTCCATGCGCTGGTCGAGCTCCAGCGACAGCGGGCCGTATTCGGTGAGGTGGTAGACGCGGATACCGGCGCCGATGGGTGCGGTCGGGGCGGCGGCGGGCGGCGCTGCCTTGGGCGCCGGCTGGGCGCTGGCCTGGCGGCGTTTTTCCGCCGCGCGCTTGGGGGCCGCGGGCGCCTCGGCCGCCGGTTCGGCAACCGGCGTCGGCGTCAGCAGGGGCGCGAAAACCGGCCTGGGCGCGTCTGCGACTTCAAGCGCGGTGACCTCGGGCTCTTCAACCGGTTCGGGCTCGCTGATCTGGACGGCCTGCGCGGTCGGGGCGTCGTCGCCCCAGCGGCGCCAATAGTTCGCGGGCGGGGTTTCGCCGCGACCGACATGGTCGGACTGGCGCGGGACCTTGGTTTCGGTGCCGGGCTCCGCGCTTGAGGGCACCGCGTCGCCGATGTCCTCGACCAGGTGCCACAGGCGTTCGCCCAGGCCCGGGTCGGGCAGGGTCTGGGTTTCCAGCGTTTCGCCCAGCAGCGCCTCCATCTGCGCAAAGTGGCTGGCGGCGGCGTCCAGGCCGTGGCGGCTGCAGGCTTCGCCCAGCCAGTGGGCGTCGTGGTGCATCAGGGACAGGCCGTTGATGTCCCAGCCGTCCTGCAGGAAGCGGTGTAGCCGTCGGCCAATCATTTCCACGCGCCTTGGCAGCAGGCGCAGGAAGGCGTGGCGGTGTTCGGCGAGTCTGGACTCGTCGTGCGGATTCATCGGATGGCCCCCGGTTGGCCTTGGATTATGCCCCCCGGACCTACGGCTGTCAGGCGGTTGTCGGTCATGTAAGGAAGCCAACGATGATCGCCCGTTGTTGCGGACAACGGCGCCTGCGCTCACGCACCGTTGACCACGCCGGCCGGTTTGCCGGCCGACCGGCGCCTCAACAGCCACCGCGCCAGCAGCACGACGCCTGCGGCGAACGCCAGCAGCACGGCCAGCAGCAGGCCCAGCGCCAGCAGCGGGTGCGAGAACACCAGCGCCAGTGCGCCCAGCGACGCGGCATCTTCGCCCAGCGACGCGGTCCAGTTCGACAGCGGTTCGGGCGAGGCGTTGATCAGGGCGCGGGTGCTGGCCTTGATGGCGTGGGTGGTCAGGGCGGCGCCCGCGCCCAGCGCGAGCGCGCCGCCGCCCAGCTGGCCGTCGTCGGACAGCGTGGCCGCGGCCAGGAAGGCGCCAGCCGGCACGCGGGCCAGGGTTTGCAGCAGGTCCCAGCCCGAATCCACGCCCGGTATCTTGTCGGCGCTGAACTCCACCGCGGCCAGTGCGCCGGCGGTCACCATCACCCAAGGCGACGTGGTGACCTGCAGCGCGCTGGGAAGGTCCACCCAGCCCATCAGGCCGGCCAGGCCCACGCCGAACACGGTGAAGTAGGCGCGCACGCCGGCCAGGCAGGCGAGGGCCAGGCCCAGGGCGAAAATGTGTGCTTCGGTCATGGCGGGCTCCCGGAGGGTGACGCAGTTCACAGTATAGTGATGCCACGCCTTGACGCTGGCCCCCGCGGCGCGGCTTCATTCATGGTCCCCTCACTTCCCCGGCCCCCGCCGCCCCGATGAGTACGCCTGCGCCCGAAAAGCCCCGCTTCGTGATCGTGCCGCATCGCCCGCACGCGCGCGTGCTGCTGGCCGTTGGCCTGGCGCTGTGGCTGCTGAGCCTGGTGGCGGTGTATTCCTGGGCCACGATGCGCGCCGCACCCGGCCTTTCCAAGGCGCAGGAAAGCCTCGCGGTGAACACCAGGCGGGCGGCCCAGGCCGAGGCGCTGGTGAAGCAGCTGCGCCAGAACGTGGCCACCCTGCGCCGCAGCGACCAGATCAGCCGCAGCGCCAACACCGAAGTGCAGGCCAGCCTGGCCGAGCGCGAAGAGGAAGTGTCGGGCCTGCGCGCCGACGTCGCCTTCTACGAGCGCCTGGTGGGCGCCACCGGCCAGCGCCGCGGCCTGTCGGTGCACGAGGCGGTCTTTACGCCCGAGGAAGGCGGCACGTGGCGCTACACCGTCACCCTTACCCAGAACCTCAACCGCGGCGCCATCAGCAAGGGCGAGGCGCGGGTGTCGGTGGAAGGCGTCAGCAGCGGCCGCCTGCGCAGCCTGCGCTGGGAAGATCTACTACAGAAGCCGGGCGCACCCGGACAGGCGTTCTCGTTCCGCTATTTCCAGCAGCTCGAAGGCAGCGTCATGCTGCCCGAGGGCTTTACCCCCCAACGCGTCCGCGTGCAGCTGCGCGCGGACGGCAGCACCGTGGACCAGGCCTTTCCATGGCAGGCCGAGGCGCCACGAGGAGAATGAGATGTTAGGCATGGGCGACAAGAAGAAATCCCCCGGCAGCGGCAACGCCGTCGAAACCCTGATCGGTCCGCACGCCGTCATCCGCGGCGACATCAACTTCACCGGCGGCCTGTACGTCGAAGGCACCATCCACGGCAAGGTCAGCGCCGACGACGGCTCGGCCGCGGTGATCACCATTGCCGAGAATGGCCACATCGAAGGTGAGGTCCGCGCGCCGGTGGTGGTGATCAGCGGCCGCATGACCGGCGACATCCACGCCAGCGAGCGGATCGAGCTGGCGGCGCACGCGCGCGTGAACGGCAACATCCACTACAAGGTGGTGGAAATGGCCGCCGGCGCCATGATTACCGGCCGCCTGATCCACGCCGACGCACCGCTGGCGCAGCTCACCGGCCCGGAAGCGGCGTCGGCGCCGCGCGTGAAGGCCACGGTCGAAGCACAGAGCGCTTGAATAAGGGGGTCGGAGCGCCCATCTTGGCCAACATGGAAATGCATCCCAGCTACCAGCAGCTCGACGCACCGCTCGAGTTCACGTCCGCCGCGGCCGCCAAGGTCGCGGCGCTCATTGCCGAAGAGGGCAACCCGGGCCTGAAGCTGCGGGTATTCATCAGCGGCGGCGGCTGCTCTGGCTTCCAGTACGGCTTCGAGTTCGACGAACAGCAGTCCGAGGACGACGTGGCGCTCAGCCGCGACGGCGTCACCCTGCTGGTGGACCCGCTGAGCCTGCAGTACCTGATGGGCGCGGAAGTCGACTATCGCGAAAGCCTGCAGGGCGCGCAGTTCGTCATCCGCAACCCCAACGCCAAGACCACCTGCGGCTGCGGCAGCAGCTTCTCGGCCTGAACCGGTCGTGGGCGCCACGCCGCCGGGCTACGCTTTCCGCGGTCCCGGCCTGGACCGTTCCGAACTGATGCGCGAGCGCCCGGACGACCTCCGGGTGCGCTGGGCCCGCGCCCGCGTGCTGGTGGTGGACCTGGACGGCAACGCCCGTTTCCCCGGCACCGCCGAAGCGCCCGAGTTCCTGATTGGCTCCCAGCTGATGGCCGAGATGCCCGACGCCGCCAGCTTCCTGGGCCTGTCCGACGACGGTGCCTGGTTTGCCCTGCCGCACGAAATCCTGCCCGAACCGATGCCCGGTCGCCTGGACCTGCGGTCGGCCGCGCACCTGTGGCCGGCGCTGGACGCCGCTGCGCTGGCCCAGGCCCGGGCCCTGCTGCACTGGCAGCAGCGCAACCGCTTCTGCGGCGGCTGCGGCCAGCCCCTGGCCCTGTGCAAGAGCGGCTACTGCGCCCGCTGCGGCAACTGCGGCCTGGAACACTACCCGCGCACCGACCCGGCCATCATCGTCGCGGTCAGCGACGGCGAGCGCCTGCTGCTGGGCCGCCAGGCCAGCTGGCCGGCGAAGCGCTGGAGCGTGCTGGCCGGCTTCGTCGAGCCCGGGGAATCGCTTGAACAGGCCGTGGCCCGCGAGGTGATGGAGGAAGCCGGCGTGCCCGTGCTGGAAAGCGCCTACGCCGCGTCGCAGCCCTGGCCGTTCCCGGCGGCGCTGATGGTGGGCTTCCACGCCCAGGCGCTGCCGCTGGAGCCTTCGGTGGGCGACGAACTGGAACAGGCGCGCTGGTTCAGCCTGGCCGACATCGAGGCCGCCGTGGCCTCGGGCGAGCTGCAGCTGTCGCCCCGGATGTCGATAGCGCGCTGGCTGATAGACGAATGGATGTCGCAGGCGCGCGAACAGGTCGGTGACGGCTTCCAGCCGTTGGGCTGAGGCTGCGGCGGCGACGGATTTCGGGGATAGAATCAGGGCATGTCCGCCGCGCTCATTGCCGTCGTTGTTTCGCTCCTGCTCGGGCACCTGTTCCCGTCGCTGCCGTCGCTGCGCCGCTACGACTGGTTCATCGGCTGGCTGCACTGGCTGGGCCGGCAAACCGGCGGCGAATGGCCCAACCGGGTGGGGCTTTTGATTGCCGTCGGCCTGCCGCTGGCGGCCGTGGGCGCCGCGCAGTTCCTGATCGACGACGCCTGGTACGGCCTGCCCGCCTTCGGCTTTGCGCTGCTGGCGCTGCTGTACGCCTGGGGTCCGCGTGACCTGAGCCTGGACGTGGAGGAAGTGATCGAGGCCACCGGCCCCGAGGCCCGCCGCGCGGCGGCCGTGGCGCTTTTCCCCGAGGGCGGTGAGCCGGTGGTCGAAGGCCCCACGCTGGTGGCCGCGGTGTTCCGCTGCGCGCTGTGGCGCTGGTTCGGCGTGCTGTTCTGGTTCCTGGTGGCGGGCGCCGTGGGCGCGCTGGGCTACCGCCTGATTTCGCTGTGCGCCCAGGGCGAGGCGCGCCGCAGCCTGCCCGAGGGCCAGCGCGGCCTGGCCCGCACCACGCTGGCGGTGCTGAACTGGCCGGTGGCTCAGCTGATGACTTTCGCACTGGCCCTGGCGGCCGACTTCGACCGCGTGCTCAGCGCCTGGCGCGACTGGCACGCGCAGGGCCTGCGGTTGGACGCTGGTTTCCTGGACGCCGCCGCGCGCGCCAGCGTCGCCAGCGAGCTGGCCGAGGAAGACGCCTATGCGGTGGATGGCCCCGCGCAGGCCCCCGACCTGCTGGAGCTGCGCGACGCGATGAGCCTGGTCTGGCGCATCCTGCTGCTGTGGCTGGGCGTGCTGGCGCTGCTGGTGCTGGCCGGCTGGGCGACCTGACCGCGCTGCAAGGGGTGCCGGGCAGCGCGTGGGGTCAGGCCATGCCGCCCGGTGCCAGCCAGGAGAAAGGTGGCCAGGGCAGGTTGCGCAGCACGCCGTAGCCGATCAATACGATCGCCCAGGCGCGTGCGTCGCCCAGGCGCCGGGCCAGTGGCTCCAGCGATGAAGGCAGTATCCGCAGCGTTTGCGCAGTGAGGACGGCGAGCGGCGGGAGCGCCAGCACCATCAGCGGATTCATCGCCAGCGCGCCGGGCAGGTCGCCGTGTAGCAGGGCATGCAGGGCGCGCGTAGTGCCGCAGCCCGGGCACAGCAGCCCGGTGAGCCACAGCGACGGACAGGGCGGCAGCGGATTGCCGGCCTGGTGCGGGTCGACCTGCCAGAGCACTACGGCCGCAACCGCCACCGCGGCCAGCAGGCCGATCAGCGGCCAGGTCCGCGCCGTCAACGCACCGTGCTGCCGAGCGTGGCCACTACCGCCAGCATCACATAGCCCACGACGATCACCAGCAAGGCGAGGGCCGAAATCCAGCTCCACAGCTTGGCCTGGTCGGAAGCGTACTGGGCCCCGGCCACGTCGCCTGCCATGAACTTCGAGTCCACCTGCGCCGCGTACACGATGGCCACGATGCCGCTGGGCAGGCAGCACAACAGCGTGGCCAGGATCGCCCACACCAGGTGGTTGGGCGGGCCCACCACGTGCATCCGGGCCGGCGGATAGGACGGCAGGGGCGGCAAGGTGTCCGCCGGCGGCTTGGTCACGGGGACCAGGATTTCGCCGCAGGCCGAACACTGGATAGCCGAATCGTAATTTTCGTGGCCGCATTTCTGGCAGTACATGGGGTCCCCTGGGGTTGCGTCGTTGCGACGCATGGCTCATTGCCGGTCCACGCTAGCGGCCGGGGCCGGCCAGGGTCAACCGAAGTCAGCGAGTGCCTAGGCGCTGTCACCGCGCAGCGCTCGCACCGTGGCCTCGAGTGCCTCGGCGGTGGCGGCTTCGCCGGCGACGGCAGGCACCGCCACCACTTCAATGTGTGCGCGGAAGCGGCGCGGCAGGCGCAGGTGGCGCAGGCGCGAGCCCTGCCTGCTCCATATGCTGTCCCACATGCCCTTGAGCGCCATCGGCACCACGGGCACGGTGCGTCGCTCGAGGATCTTTTCCACGCCACCCTTGAACGGTGCGATCTGTCCGTCCTTGGTCAATGCGCCCTCGGGGAAGATGCACACCAGTTCGCCTGCGGCCAGCGCGGCGTCCACTTCGTCGAAAGCCCGCTGCATCATGGCTGGGTCTTCGCGCGCGCCGGCGATGGGAATGGCCTTGGCGGTGCGGAATATCCAGCTCATCACCGGCACCTGGAAGATCTTGTAGTACATGACGAAGCGGATCGGCCGCGGCACCGAGGCGCTGATGATCAGCGCGTCCATGTAGCTGACGTGGTTGCACACCAGCAGCGCCGGGCCTTCGTCGGGCACGTGTTCCTCGATGCCGTCGGTGTGCACGCGGTACAGCAGGCGCACGTAGATCCAGGCCACGAAGCGCATGAAGAACTCGGGCACGATCGAGAAGATCCAGATCGTCACGATGGCGTTCATGATCGCCACCGCCAGGAACACCTGCGGGATCGACCAACCCAGCTTTTGCTGCACCAGCAGGCTGCCCATCGCGGCGGCGACGATGAACACCGCGTTCTGCACGTTGGTGGCGGCGATCACCCGCGACAGTTCGTCGCTGGGGGTGCGGCTCTGCACCAGCGCGAACAGCGGCACCACGAAGAAGCCGGCGAACATGCCGATCATCGTCAGGTCGAACATGATGCGCAGGCTGCCGGGCTGGGCGATGAAGCTGCCGGCGTCCAGGCCGCCCACCGGCGCCAGCCCGCTGCGCGCGAAGTAAAGGTCCAGCGCGAAGGCGGTGATGCCCAGCGCGCCCATCGGCACCAGGCCGATCTCGACGGTGCGGCCGGAAAGCTTCTCGCACATCAGCGAGCCCACGCCCGTACCCACCGAGAACAGCGCCAGGCACAGCAGGTAGACGGTGAGGTTGCCGTCGGCGGCGCCCAGGTGCAGCTCGGCGTAATTGGGAAGCTGGGCCGACAGCGCCGTACCCACGAACCAGAACCAGGAAATGCCCAGCACCGAGTTGCGCACCGACTTCTGCTTGCGCATCAGCCGCATCACGCCCAGCGTTTCCTTCACTGGGATCCAGCTGACCTTGAGGTCGGGTGCGCCGGCCGGCGCGCGCGGAATGGCGCGGCTCACCAGGTGGCCGACGATCGCCAGCAAGATCACGGCCACGGCGGCGTACATCGGGCCCGACTCGGCGTTCATCAGCAGCACGATGCCGGTGATCATGCCCAGCAGGATCGACAGCGAGGTGATCATCTCGATCAGGCCGTTGCCGCCGGTCAATTCCTCGGGCTTGAGCACCTGCGGCAGGATCGAATACTTCACCGGTCCGAACAGGGTCGACTGCAGCCCGGTGAGGAACAGCACCACCAGCAGCAGCGCCGGCCAGCCCATCACGAAGCCCACCGCGGCCAGCGACATGATGGCTATTTCCATCGCCGTGGTGACGCGGATCAGCGCCGCCTTCTCGTACTTTTCGGCGATCTGCCCTGCCGTGGCCGAGAACAGGAAGTAGGGCAGGATGAACAGCGCCGGCGCCAGGTTCGAATACATCGCCACCTGGTCGTTGCTCAGGCCCAGGGCGATGATCAGCCCCAGCATGGCGTTGCGGAACACGTTGTCGTTGAACGCACCCAGGGCCGCGGTGAGGAAGAACGGCAGGAAGCGCCGCTGCTTGAGCAGCTCGAACTGGTTGTGGGCCATGGATCCCCCGGAAGCAATGCCCGGAGCCTACCAGCGGCCCCCATCGCCGCCTAGCCAAAAAAACAGGGGCCGGTTTCCCGGCCCCCGTCTGTTTGCGATGTTGCGCGTGGCTTAGAACTGCTTCTGCACGCTCACGCTGATGCCGTTGTCGGTTTCGCCGCTGCTGAGCTGGCCGCGGTACTCGAGGCGCCAGCCCCAGCCGCTGTTGAGGTCGAACAGCGCACCCAGGCCGACCATGAAGCGGTTGTTGTCGAAGCCCGTGGCCGACAGCCCGTACACCGGGCCGCCGAGCAGGTCGGCATAGCGCACCAGCGCGTCGGAACGACCGCTGAAGTCGTGCTGGTATTCCAGGCGAACCTGCGGCGTGAACCGGCCCCAGGGCTGGTCATGCTGCCAATCCATGCGCAGGCCGACGTTGCCGGTGGCGGTGTCCACGTCCATCTGGTCGTAGCTGAGCGCGTAGATGGGGTCGCCGGTCTCGGTGTAGGCGTCCAGGTCGGCCTGCGCCAAGTCGAGTCGGGCGTACGGGGTGAACATCATGTTCTCGCGCACGATGTCCGCGCCTACCGACAGCGAGGCGAACAGCTGGTTGCCGTCGCGCTGGCCGTCCACCGTGCCGCCGTTGGCGGTGAGGTAGCGGCGCAGGTCGAAGTCGATCGACTGGTAGCCCAGCAGCATGTCCACGAACATCCGGCCCGGATGGTAGCTGGCGTACAGCGCAACCGTGCGGGCGTCGCCGTCCACGCGGCTGCCTTCAGTGCCGATGGCGTTCTCGTCCTTGCCGAAGCCGAAGCCGCCACCGATCACCCACTCGCTGCTGATCCGGTAGTCGATGCCGGTGCTCAGGCCATCGGTTTCGAAGTCGATGTCGGCGCCGCCGTTGCGGCCGTCCTGGCTGCCCGAGCGGATCATGCCGCCGATCCACGTGCCGACCGGACCACCGTTGCCCTGGCCGCCGGCCGCGCCGCTGCCGGTGGCGCTGCTGGACAGGCCGTTGCCGCCGCGGAAGCCGTTGGTGTCCGGGTTGCACGGGTCGATGGAATAGCCCACCAGCGGTTCGATGCACGGGCGGTCGATCGCGAAGCCCAGGCGGTTGTCGAAGCCACCTTCACCGCCGTTGTGCAGCTGCTCCAGGCGCTGCTGGAAGTTGTTGATCTGGGTGGTGGCGAAGCGCTTGGTGGAATCCACCTGGGCATCGATCAGCCCGCGCAGCTCCACGTCCAGGGTCGGATCCGGACGCGGCTGCACGGTGATGGTGACCGTGGCTGGCGCGGATGTGGTGAAGGCGTTGCTCAGGGTGTAGCTCACCACCGAGACGCCGCTGAAGGCGCTGTCGGGAGTGAACGTGAGCACGTAGTTGCCGCCCGAAGCCGCGATGGCCGTGGTGCCCGAGCCCGCCGGCGAAACCGAGACCACCGCGGCACCGGTGAACGGACCTCCGGCGGCGCCGCTGGTGAGGTTCACCTGTACCGGCGTGGCCGGCGGGGTGGTGGCCACCAGGTTGGCGGCGACCGCCCGCGGGTTCACCGTCACCGTCACCGTGGCCGGCGCCGAGCTTCCGCCCGGGCCGCTCGCGATGTAGGTGAAGGTGACCGTCGGCGGGGCCGTGGCCGGAGCGGTGTAGATGACGTCCAGCCCCGACACCACCGCCGTGCCCTGGGCCGGCGGCGTGGCGATGGCGATGCTGGTGATCGGCGCCACGGACACGTCGTTGCTGGTCACCGCGATGGTGACCGCCTGGCCCGCCAGCACCGTCGCCGTATCGTTGGCGGCCACCGGCGGTGCGAACACGATGGTGATTGCGTAGGCCTGGGACACGGTGGCGGCGGTGCCGGCCGTGCTGTCGGTGGCGGTGATCGTGGCGTTGAACGTGCCCTGCGCGGTCGGCGTGCCGCTCAGCAAGCCGTTGCCGGCCAGCGTCAGCCCTGCCGGCAGCGCACCGGCGGTAACCGCGTAGGTGTAGGGCGCGATGCCGCCCGCGGCGCTGAGCGACTGGCTGTAGCCAACGCCCACGATGCCCGAGGGCAGCGTGGCCGGCGTCAGCGTCAGCACCGGCACCGCGATGGCGACGGCGTAGGCGCGGGCTCCCGCCTGGCCGTTGGCGTCGGTGGCCGTCACGGTGAAGTTGAACGTGCCGCTTTGCGTGGGCGTTCCCGAGAGCCCGCCAGCCGCCGTGAGCGACAGGCCGTTCGGCAGCGCGCCCGCCGTCACTGCGAAGGTGTACGGAGCGATGCCGCCGGAGGCCGAAAGCGCCGCAGCGTAGGCCTGGCCGGCGATGCCGTCCGCCAGGGTGGTGGGGGCCAGCACCACGGTCGGTGCCGGGACGTTGAGCGTGTAGCTGCCCGTGATCGAGAACGGTGCACCCGCGCCCGTCAAGCCGTTGTCGGTGGCGGTGACGGTGATCGGGTAACTGCCCGGCACGGTCGGCGTACCCGCAAGCGTGTTGCCACTGAAGCTCACGCCCGTGGGCAGCGCCCCAGAAAGCACGTACGTGTACGGGCCCGGGCTGCCGCCAGCGGTGAACGCCTGCGAGTAAGCCGCACCGTAGGTGGCCGTCAGGGTGCCGTTCGGCGGGCTCAGGGTGAGCACCGGCGCCGCCACCACCAGCGTGTAGGACAGGGCGCCGGCCTGGCCGTTGGCATCGGTGCCGGTGACGGTCAGGTTGAACGTGCCCACCTGGGTCGCCGTGCCCGAAATCGTGCCGCCGGCGGACAGCGCCAGGCCGTTGGGCAGGCTGCCTGCCGTGACCGCGAAGCTGTAAGGAGCAATGCCGCCGCTGGCGCTGACCACCTGGCTGTAGGGCGCACCCGCGACCGGGTTGGGCAGTGTTGCCGGAGTGACCACGATGGTCGGTGCCGGCACGTCGATGGTGTAGCTCTGCGCAACCGTGAACGGCGAGCCGGTGCCGGTGGATCCGGTGTCGGTGGCCGTGATGGTGATCGGGAAGCTGCCCGGCGCGGTGGGCGTGCCGGAGATCGTGTTGCCGCCAAGGGCCAGGCCGGCCGGCAGCGCACCGCTCACCGAGTAGGTGTAGGGACCGGTGCCACCGCTGGCGGTGAAGGCCTGCGAGTAAGCCACGCCGTAGGGCGCGCTGAAGGTGCCGGCGACGGGCGCCAGCGTCAGGCTGGGACCGGCAACGGCCAGCGTGAACGCCTGGCCGACGGTGAACGGGCCGCTGCCCGTGCTGCTGTCGGTGGCCGACACGTTGAGGTTGAAGCTGCCCGCCTGCGTAGGCGTGCCGGACACCGTGACGGTATTGGCCGTGGTCGCGGTGATGCTCAGGCCCGCCGGCAGGTTGGTGACCTGGAAGCCGCTCCAGGGCGTCGCGCCGCCGTTGAAGGTGAACGTGTTGCTGTACGGCGCCGCGACGGTAGCCGTCAGTGCGCCGCCGGCGGTGATGGTGATCACCGGATCATTCACCGTCACCGTGATGGTGGCGGGTGCCGACGTGCCGCCGGTGTTGGTGGCGGTGTAGGTGAAGCTGTCGCTGCCCGCGAAACCGACCGTCGGCTGGTAGGTGATCGAAGTGCCCGTCGCGATGGCACTGCCGTTGGAGGCCGCCGTCGCGATGGCGACCGAGGTCGGCGTGCCGCCGGTGATGTTGAGCGTCACCGCAGTGGCCGGCGCGTTGTACGCGACCGTAAGCGTGCCGCTGTTGGCGACCGGCGGGTTGTCGATCACGACGATGCTGTAGGCCTGTGTCGCGGTGTAGGGACCGGTACCGGTGCTGCTGTCGGTGGCGGTCACGCTGAAGTTGAACGTGCCCAGCGCGCCGGGCGTGCCGGTGATGGCCCCCGTGGCGGCGTTGAGCGTCAGGCCGCCCGGCAGCGCGCCGGCGGTGACCGCGTAGGCGTAAGGCGAGGTGCCGCCCGAGGCCGCCGTGATGGACGCCGAGTAGGGCGTGCTCAAGGTGCCGCCGGCGAGCGGGGTCGCCGGCAGCGACACCGTTGCCGGGGCCACCGTCAAGGTGTACGCACGACTACCCGAGAACGGGCCCGGGACCGGGCTGCTGTCGGTGGCGGTGGCGGTGAAGTTGAAACTGCCGCCCGCGGTCGGGGTGCCCGAAAGCGTGCCTCCCGCCGACAGGGTCAGGCCGGCCGGCAGGGCGCCGGCGGTGACTGCGAACGAATACGGCGCCAAGCCGCCGGAGGCGGTGAGCGTCTGCGAGTAAGCAGCGGCCACGGTGCCGTCGGGCACGGTGGCCGGATTGACGGTCACCGGCACGTCGTCGTTGAGGATGGTGCCGGTGCCCTGGTTGTCGCTGATAGTGGCGTTGGTCGCCGCGCTCAGGTCGACATTGAAGGTCTCATCGGCTTCCGGAGCGATATCGCCATTGACCAGCACCGTGATGGTTTGGGTGACTTGGCCCGGCGTGAAGCTCAGCGTGCCGCTGGCGGAGGTGTAGTCGCCCGGAGCAACCGCGGTACCGTTGGCGGTGGCGAAGCTGACGCCCACGACCTGGCCACTGGCGGCGCTGAGCGTCACGGTGAAGACGGCATTGACCGTGCCGGCATTGCCTTCCGCCACGCTGATGTCGTTGATGGCAAGGCTGGGCAGCGCATCGTCGTTGGTGATCGTGCCAAGTCCCTGGCCATCGGACACGGTCGCGCCCGTGACGTTGGTGACGTTGACGAAGAACGTCTCGTTGGACTCGTTGAGCGTGTCGCCATTGATCAGCACGGTGAACGTGTAGGTGCTGCTGCCGGCCGGGATGGTCTGGCCGGTCAGTGAACTGCCGGTGAAGTCGGTGCCGGTGGTGGCGGTGCCGTTGGCCGTGGCGATGTCGAACGTAACGCCCCCCGGACCGGCGGGAGCCGACAGGCTGACGGTGAACGTGGCATTGCTGGTGCCGGCATTGCCTTCGTTGAGGGCAACGTCGTTGATGCTCAGCGTCGGCAGGTCGTCGTTGAGGATCGTGCCGGTGGCGCCGGCGGGAACGCCCACGGTGTAACCGGCGCCCGCCGCAAGGGTCAGGATGACGGTTTCATCGGCTTCGTTCGTGGCGTCGGTGGTCGGGTTGACCGTGATGGTGCCGGTGGTGTTGCCGGCGGGGATGACCAGCGGCGAGGTCACCGCGGCATAGTCGGTGCCGGAGGTGGCGGTGCCGGCCACGGTGAAGTTCACCGAGGTGGGCGTCAGCGCCGCTTGGTTGAGCGTAACGGTGTAGACGAGGTTGGGAACACCGTCCTCGGACACCGAAGCCGGCGCCACCGCGATGGAGGCGGTGGGGACGTCGTCGTTGAGGATCGTGCCGGTGGCGCCGGCCGGTGCGCCCACCGTGTAACCGGCGCCGGCCGCAACCGTGAGTATCACCGTCTCGTCGGCTTCAACGGTGGCGTCCACCGTGGGGTCGATGGTGATCGTGGCGGTGGTGGCACCGGCCGGTATGGACACTGTGGCCACGCCGCCGGCGTAGTCGGTACCGCTGGTGGCCGTGCCGGTGGTGGTGATGTTCACCACCGTCGGCGAGGCCAGGCTGGCGCTGCGCGTAAGGGTGTAAACGAGATTGGTCGCGCCGTCCTCGGACACCGATGCCGGCGCCACTGCGATGGACACCGACGGCGCCGCGCTGACGTTGAGGGTGAAACTCTCGAGTTCGAAGTAGCTGCCCGGGCCGGTGCTGGCGTCGGTGACGCGCAGCGTCACCGGGAAGGCGCCCGGGGCGGCGGCGGTGGTGCCGCTGACGACGCCCGCCGAAGAGATCGAAATGCCCGCCGGGAACGTGCCGGACTCGAGCAGGAAGGAGTGCGGCGCCACGCCGCCGGTGACCGCCAAGGCCTGCGAGAACGCCACACCCTGGATCGCCGTGGCCGAAGCGGGGATCGAAAGCGTTGGGTTGTTGACCGCGTCGCCGTAAGCCTTGACGGCGAAATCGCCATTGGAGTCCTGCGAGCGCACGCTGAAGCCGAAACCTCCGCGCTGGGTCGGGGTGCCCGACAGCGTGCCGCCGGCGGAAAGCGAGATGCCGACCGGCAGGGTGCCGCTGACCAGCGAGTAGGCGTAGGGAACGCCGCCGCCGTTGGACGTCAGCGTCTGGCTGAAGGGCGTGCCGGCGGTCATGGCCGGCAGCGTCGCGGGCGACACGACGATCGCCGAGGTCGGTGCGCTGATGGTGACGTTGACCGTGATGAAGTCACTATTGTCGTCCAGCACCACGAACTGGTCACTGCCGCCGCCTGCGGGCGTGCTGCCGTTGTGGTTGTAGTTGTAGCTGTCGATGGGCTCGGGGTCGCCTTCGGTGGCGGTGCCGTGCGTGGGCGGGGTGGACACCACGCCCAGGCCGAAGAAGTGGCAGGCCGACAGGTCCACGTTGACTGAACCGCCCCAGGCCACGTTGACGTTGCGCGTGGCGCAGCCCGGGTAGGTGGACGGATCGCCCACGGCCGAGGCCATGGACGACCAGAGCAGCCCGAAGGCCAGCAGGAGTGACGCCAGCGCCCGCATGCGGGTTATGGGTCGGCGGACAAACCCGTGCGTGGACGCGCTTGACGACTGCTGCATTGCCCTGCTCCCCAGTGAATTTGGACACCCCCGGGGCAAAAACCGCCGGTCGGTATGGGGGTCAACGAAAGCCCCGCGCCCGAGCGGCCAAATTACCCGAACGCCAGACCGGACGCCATGCCGGGCCAGTCACGCCGCAAACATCACGCTCCGCTTGTATTGGCCACGCCATGGCGGCAAAGTGACCGCGGGGACGTGATGCTGGCGGGGGGGGGTTGCCCCGGCCAGGCCACGCGCAGGTTGATACTCAGCAGGGAGCGGGCAATGAGCGACTTCTTCATCGGCCAGATCATGATGACCGGCTTCAATTTCGCGCCTAGGTTCTTCGCGCAGTGCAACGGCCAGCTGCTGCCGATCAACCAGAACCAGGCGCTGTTCTCGCTTCTGGGCACGCAGTACGGCGGCAACGGCACTACCAACTTCGCCCTTCCGGACCTGCGCTCGCGCACGCCGATCGGCTACGCGTCTTCGGTGGACCCGGGCTGGCAGCCACCGCCTGTCCAGATCGGGCAGCGCGCGGGCGTGGAGAGCGTGACCTTGGCTGCAACAGACCTGCCCACGCACACGCACAGCGCCAACGCCACCACTGCCAACGGCACCACGCGCAACCCCAACGCCGCCCTGTTCGCCAGCACCCCGGTGGCGCTGCACGGGCCGTCCACCGGCAGCCTGGTGTCGTTGAACCCGGCCACGGTGGTGCCCGCCGGCGGCAACCAGGCGCATCCGAACCTGCAGCCCTACAGCACCATCAACTTCTGCGTCGCCCTGAGCGGCATTTTCCCGTCGCGCAACTGATGCCCACGCGCCCTGCCTACCGGATACGCCGCGCCGGATCCGCGAAGGCGCGCCCTCAGCACCTTCGGAGCCTAGCCCCATGAGTCAACCCTTCATCGGAGAGATCCGCATGTTCGGCTTCGGCCGCACGCCCAACGGCTGGCAGGCCTGCGACGGCAGCCTGCTGCCGATCTCCCAGTACGACGCGCTGTTCGCGCTCATCGGCACCACTTACGGCGGCGATGGCCAGAACACCTTCGCGGTGCCGGAGCTGCGCGGGCGCCTACCGGTGCACCAGGGCCAGGGCCCGGGGCTCGGCAACTACATCGTCGGGCAGGCGGCCGGCACCGAAACCGTCACGGTGCTTGCGACCCAGATGCCGGCGCATGCGCACACGGCGGTCGCCACCACGGCGGCGGCGGCCACGGGCATCCCGGGCAACAGCGTCATCCCGGGCGCCGTGGCCGACCAGACGATTTATGTCACCGACATCACGGGCGGCACCGCGTTCACGCTCTCGCCGCAGTCCATCAGCATGGCCGGCGGTTCGCAGCCGCACGAGAACTGCATGCCGACCCTGACGGTGCAGTACTGCATTGCTTACCAAGGCATCTTCCCGCAGCAGAACTGACCCGAAACCACCTCGCGCCACGTCGGCGGGGCGCACATCCCGCATCGCCGGCAGCACTGGAGAGTTACCCCATGACCGAGCCCTACGTTGGCGAAATCCAGATGTTTGGATTCAACTTCAACCCGCGCGGGTGGGCGTTCTGCAACGGCGCCACGATCGCCATCCAGCAGAACACCGCGCTGTTCGCGCTGCTGGGCACCACGTATGGCGGCAACGGCCAGACCATCTTCCAGCTGCCCAACTTCGCCAGCCGCGCCGGCAACCAGCAGGGGCAGGGGCCGGGCCTGAGCCCGCGGTCGCTGGGTCAAGCCTTCGGCGCCAACGCCGTGGCGCTCGGCAGCACGCAGATCCCCCAGCACAACCACGCCCTCCGGCTTTACGCGCAGAACGACGTCAACAAGCGCGCCGGGTCGCCCTCGAATGGGAATGCGCTGTCGGTGTCGTCCAGCGCCGCGGCCAAGTCCTTCCTGCCCGCCGGCACGCCTTCCACCACGTTTGCGCCCAACATGCTGCAGCCCTTCTCCGGCGGCGGATTGCCGCACGAGAACCAGCAGCCTTACCTTGGCGTGAACTTCTGCATCGCCCTGCAGGGAATCTTCCCGTCGTTCCCGTAAGCCGATGAGCGCGCTTGCCCCGTTCCCGGCCGGCGCGAGCGACGCCCCGGGGACGCCGCGGCACCTGCACGAACGCGGCTACCGCCTGCGCCCGGCGGTGGATGCAGACTTCCCGCGCCTGAAGCGGCTTTACGCCGACACCCGCGCCGAGGAAATGGCCGGCGTGCCCTGGCCGGCGGCGGCCCGGCAGGCTTTCCTGGACCAGCAGTTCCAGCTCCAGCACCAGCACTACCTCCAGCATTTCGCCGGCGCCGACTTCCTGGCCATCGATCACCAGGGCGAGCTGCAGGGCCGCTACTACCTGCTGCGCGCCGCGCCCGACCACTTGCTGATCGACATCTGCCTGACGGCCCCGCACCGTGGCCAGGGCGTCGGCCGTGCCCTGATCGAAGACGCCCTGCGCGACGCCCGGTCGCTGCGGCGCGGCATGGGTCTGCACGTGCTGCGGTCCAATCCGCGGGCGCGCAAGCTCTATGAGTCGCTGGGGTTTGAAACCTGCGCCAGCACCGACACCCACCACCGCATGCGCTGGCAGCACGCGCCGGCCGCCGGCTAGTTGAAGATCGCCTGGTACAGGAAGCCGTCGCGTTCGCGGGCGATGGGCACCAGGAAGATGTCCACCCCGCCCACGCGGTCATGTCGCATGCGGTAGGTCTGCTGCGGGAAAAGCAGCGCCGCCGAGTTGCGGAACAGTAGCGAAAACGGCGCGCGCAGCGCATTGGGCCGGGCGCCCTGCAGGGGGCGGGCCTCCACCAGCACGAACTCGACCTCGCCGTCCTTGAGGGCCGCATGGAAGGTTTCGTTCAAGCAGCCCGCGAAGTGTTCCAGCGTCAGTAGTTCCATGCGTCCATCCACGAGTCCCTACCCAGTTTACCCAATCGCCTGGCGGCCGACCTGGCCGGCGGACGCCATCGCGGCGTCCACCCACGACTGCTCGCCTACGGTCAGCGCCAACGGCTCGATATAACCGTGGGCGCGCCGGGTGTCGATCGCAGCCGCGGTGTTGTTGATGCGGCGCTCCAGCACGGCCAGGTCCATCGCGTCGAAGGGCAGGAACCCGCGCAGCTGCGCGATGGCGCGCCCGGGCTCGGCGACCAGGGCTTCATACGACAGCATCAGCACCGGATGGGCTTGCTGCCACTGCCGCAGGAACGAGAGGTTTAGCAGCCACTGCGCGCAGAACGGCTGCATCTGTTCTTCGCTGCCGATCGCGCCCCAGGCCTTGGCCGAACGCGCGGTGTCGGCGAGGTCGCGGACGATGCAGATGACATGGGTGCCCGGCATGGCGTCGAACAGCAGCCGCACCAGGTGCGGCGGCCAGCCCGGGTACTTGAAGCCCCAGATCGGCCGGCCGGCGCTTTCGGCGTGCTGCCGGCAGTGGGCCAGGCCGGCAAACGCGCCGTCGTACAGCGCCTGCAGGTAGCCGTCGATGTCCGGCATCAGGTCGAGCATCCAGCCGTCGCCGTCGCCGCCGCCCTGCACCACCCGCTGCAGGTCGCTGGTGAAGCGCTGCCGGGAGTGGCCGTAGACCAGCTTGCGCGAGGCGAAGATCTGCAGCTGCAGCTCAAGGTCCTTGCCGATCTCTTCGCCGTAGACCAGTGCGTTGCCGGCCGAGCACAGCAGCCGCTGCAGCAGCGTGGTGCCCGACCTTACCGAAGGCGACGTGACCAGCAGCGGTGACAGCTCGCGCATGCCCAGGCGATACGCGAGCGGGGACAGGTCAGGCGTCGGCCATCGCGGCCACTTCGCCCGCCGCGCGCAGGCCCGACAGGGCCGCGCCTTCCATGAAGCCCTGCCACTCGTAGAAACTGCTGGTGTGCTCGCCTGCGAACAGCAGGTTGTCGACCGCCTTGCCCTCGTTGTGGGCATTGGTGGTGAAGTAGCCGGGGCGGTTGCAGCTGTGCGAGCCCTTGCTGAACGGGTTGCTGCTCCAGTTCGACGAGTAGGCCAGGACCTGGCCGGCACCGTCGCGCACGGCCGCGGCATTCGCGCCCGGCATGGCCTGCTCAAGCTGGCCCAGGAACGCGTTCGCATCGCCCTGCAGCGTGGCGGCAGTCATGCTGCGCGCGCGGGCACCGCCGAAGTGGCCGACCAGCACGGCGCGATTGTCGCCCGACTGGCTGGGGTTGGCTTCCCAGGTGGCCTGCAGGTCGGCGCGGTCGCTGAAACCGGTGCCGTTCAAGCCATGGCGGGTGCGCCAGTAAGGCTGGTTGAAGCCGACCAGCAGCTTGCTGTGGTCGCCCATGTCGGTGGTCTTGATGGCCAGGCGCTTCCAGGCCGGGAGCCCCAGGCTGGCATGCAGTTCGATGTCGCGCAGCACGCTGAAGGGCAGGGTCATCACCACGGCCGGGTGCTCGGTTTCGACAGTGCTGCCGCCGGCATCGAACACCAGGCGGATATTGCCGTTGGCGAGCTTGCGCATGGCGACCAGCCGGTGACCCAGCTCCACCGGCATGGACAGGCGATCAGCCAGGCCGGTGGCGATGCGGTCGTTGCCGTCGGCCACCCGCAGGTATTCGCCGCTGCCGACGCCGAACGGCGCCTGCTTGCTGCGTTTGTCGCCGTAGATGAAGCGAAGGAAGCTGATCGAGCTCAGTTCAGCGATGCTGGCGCCGTATTCGGCCAGGTAGGCGCTGCCGATGACGTCGCGCAGCAGCGAGCCGGCGCCGTGCAGCGTGAGGTACTCGTCCAGGCTCATGAAGTCGAACAGCTGGTCGCTTTCGCTGAAGCGATCGGCGGTGGGGTAGCTCAGCGCACCCAGGTCTTCCTGAATGGACGATGCGAAGGCGCGGTACTCCTCCACCACCTGGGCCTCGGAATATTTCTGGCCGCCGAAGTAGTAGCTGGCCGAGCCCGGGAAGGTGCTGTAGTCCTCGAGCGCCAGGCCCAATTCGCGGGCGTAGCCGATCAGGGTGTGGTGCGAGGAGTTGATGAATTCGCCGCCGCGCTCGACCACCTGGCCGGGGAATACGCCGCGCAGGCTGGCGCAGCGGCCGCCGACGCGATCGGCGGCTTCGTACACGCGGGTATAGATGCCGACGCGGGCCAGTTCGGTGGCACAGCTCAGGCCGGCCAGGCCGGCTCCCACGATGGCCACGTTGCCCGACAGGCGCGGACGGATGGGGGTTAGGCGCGAGCCCTTTGGCGCCGCCATGGCGCCCGAAGTGAGTGCCCAGGCCGCAGCGGTGGTGGTGGCTGCCAGCACGCCCTTGCCGAAATCGCGGCGTCCGGGGCTGTGCGCATCGGCGTGGCCGATGGCTTCCTGGGCGTTTTCGCCGGTGCCGTCGCAACGCTCGGACAAGCGGGCCATGCGAAGCAATCTCGCCATCGTGTCACTGCGGCTCGTCATCACCCACCCCCTGAGTAGTCTGGTCAGATATAGCGCGATATCCGCGCTGCTTCAAGTTCAAACGCCCGGTCAGGGCAGGTCGTCGTTGACCAGCGTCGCGCTGGCGCTGGCCGGTGAGCCCAGGGCGTAACCTGCGCCGGCCGTGATCGTCAGCACCACCGTTTCATCCGGCTCCCCGGTGGCATCGGGCGTCGGGTGGACGGTGATGGCGGCCGAGGTCGCGCCGGCGGGAATCCGCACCGTGCTGCGCAGGACGGTGCGCGCCGTGCCGGTGGAAGAAAGGTGGACCACCGTCGCCGTGTCCAGCGGGATGCTGCGGGTGACGGTGTAGACCAGGGCCACGCCGTCGTCTTCGGCGACCGCCGCAGGGCTGACCGAGATTGAAACCTGCGGCATCGCGCCGGCCTTGACCATCACGGTGAACGTCTCGAGTTCAAAGTGAGTGCCCGTGCCGCGGCTGCTGTCGGTGACGCGCACGGTAACCGGATACGCGCCGGACGAAACCATCGTGGTGCCACTGACCACGCCGGCGCCCGACAGCGCGAGCCCCGCGGGCAGCCCCGGCCCGGGTTCGAGCTGGAAGCGATAGGGCGCAACGCCGCCGCTGCCGATCAGGGCCTGCGAGGCAGCGACGCCCTGCACCACGCTCGCGCTGGCCGGGGTGATGGCAAGCGACGAGGCCTTTATCGTGGCCCCGTAGCTCTTGTCGGCCGAGGCGCCCGCCGCGTCGGTCGCGCGGACGGTGAAGTTGAACGGGCCACGTTCGGTGGGCGTGCCCGACAGCAGGCCGGCGCCATCCAGCCTCAGCCCGGCCGGCAGCGCACCCGTCGTCAGCCGGAAAACATACGGGGCACGGCCGCCGCTGGCCGACAGCGGCTGGCGCAGTGCCGTGCCCACGCTGATGGCCGGCAAAGTGGCCGGCGCGGTGACGATGGCGGAGGTGCCGCCCTGCAGCGTGACGCGCACGGTGATGAAATCGCTGTTGTCGTCCAGCACCACGAAGGTGTCGTAACTGCCGGCGGTCACCGGGCCGCCGCCGTGGCTGTAGACGTAGCTGTCGATGGGGTCGCTGTCGCCGGGCGTGGCGGTGCCCTGCGTCGGTGCGCTCGACACTACGCCCAGGCCGAACGAATGGCAGTCCGCCAGGTTCACCTTGACGCTGCCGCCCTTGGCAACGCTGACGCTGCGCGTGGCGCAGCCCGGGTACGTGGACGGTGTGCCGACGGCCATCGCCACCGCCGTCCACAGGCAGGCCGCCAGGATCGTGGCCGTCGCCAGGCCGGTGCAGGGCCGCGTCATGGCGATCAGCCGCCGCGCTCGCGGGCGATGGCGCGCCAGCCGATGTCGTTGCGGTGGAATTCGCCTTCCCAGTCGATGTTGGCCACGGCCAGGTAGGCGCGCTGCTGCGCCTCGGCGACGGTTTCGCCCATGGCGCAGGCGCACAGAACGCGGCCGCCGGCGGTAACGGCCTTGCCGTCCTTGAGCACCGTGCCGCCGTGGAAGATCTTGGCGCCATAGCCGGGGTTGGCGTCCAAGCCTTGCACCACGTCGCCCAGGCGCGGCGTGTCCGGATAGTTTTCGGCCGCCATCACCACGCCCAGGCTCGGGCGTGCGTCCCAGTCGGTTTGCACTTCGTCCAGGCGGCCGTCGATGGCCGCGTCCACCAGGTCCATCAGGTCGCTGCGCAGGCGCAGCATCACCGGCTGGGTTTCCGGGTCGCCGAAGCGCACGTTGTATTCGATCACCTTGGGCGCGCCGTCGGCCGAGATCATCAGGCCGGCGTAGAGGAAGCCGGTGAACGGGATGCCGTCGGCGATCATGCCGCGCACGGTGGGTTCTATCACCTCGCGCATGATGCGTTCATGCACCTCGGGCGTCACCACGGGCGCGGGCGAATAGGCGCCCATGCCGCCGGTGTTGGGACCGGTGTCGCCGTCGCCCACGCGCTTGTGGTCCTGCGAAGTGGCCATCGGCAGCGCGGTGCGTCCGTCCACCAGGCAGATGAAGCTGGCCTCTTCGCCTTCCAGGAACTCCTCGATCACCACGCGCGCGCCGGCTTCGCCGAACGCCTCGCCCTCTAGCATGTGGACGATGGCGGCCTCGGCCTCCTCCACCGTCATCGCCACCACCACGCCCTTGCCGGCGGCCAGGCCGTCGGCCTTGATGACGATCGGCGCGCCGTGGTCACGCACGTGCTGCAGGGCCAGCGCGCTGTCTTCGAACACGGCGTAGTAGGCGGTGGGGATGTTGTGCCTGGCCAGGAAGTCCTTGGCGTAGGCCTTGCTGCCCTCGAGCTGCGCAGCGGCGGCGGTGGGCCCGAAGATGCGCCGGCCGGCGGCGCGGAAAGCGTCCACCACGCCCTGCACCAGCGGCGCTTCCGGGCCGACCACGGTAACCGCGATGTCCTCGTCGGTGGCGAGCTTGAGCAGGCCTTCGATGTCGGTGGCCTTGACCGCGACGTTTCGGCAGCGCGGTTCGGTGGCGGTGCCGGCATTGCCCGGCGCGACCAGCACTTCGCTCACTCGCGCGGACTGCGACAGCTTCCAGGCCAGCGCGTGTTCGCGCCCGCCGGAGCCGATGACAAGGACTTTCATGGGCGTGGGGGTCTCCTGGTTCAGTGGCGGAAGTGGCGGCGGCCGGTGAACACCATCGCCATGCCGGCTTCGTCGGCGGCGGCGATGGTTTCGGCGTCGCGCATCGAGCCGCCGGGCTGGATGACGGCGGCGATGCCGGCCTGTGCGGCGGCGTCGATGCCGTCGCGGAAGGGGAAGAACGCGTCGGAAGCCATCACCGAACCCGGCACCGCCAGGCCCGCTTCGGCGGCCTTGATGCCGGCGATCCTGGCGCTGACCACGCGGCTCATCTGGCCGGCGCCGATGCCGATGGTCTGAAGGTCGCGGGCGTAGACGATGGCGTTGGACTTGACGTACATCGCCACTTTCCAGGCAAACAGCAGGTCACGCAGCTGGGTGTCGGTGGGGGCCACCCTGGAAACGACCTTCAGGTCGGCGGCGGTGAGCGCGTCGGTGTCGGCGTCCTGCACCAGCAGGCCGCCGGTGATGCGCTTGTATTCCAGGCCGCTTGTCGCGCGCAGCTCGCCGCAGGCGAGGACACGCACGTTCGCCTTCTTGGCGAAGTGCGGCAGCGCGTCGGCGGCGATGGACGGTGCCAGCACCACTTCGACGAACTGGCGCTTGAGGATCTCGGCCGCGGTGGCGGCGTCGAGTTCGCGATTGAAGGCGATGATGCCGCCGAAGGCCGACGTCGGGTCCACCGCGAAGGCGCGGTCGTAGGCGGTCATCAGGTCGGCGGCCACGGCCACGCCACAGGGGTTGGCGTGCTTGACGATCACGCAGGCCGGGGCGTCGAAGGCCTTGACGCACTCCAGCGCCGCGTCGGCATCGGCCAGGTTGTTGTACGAAAGCTCCTTGCCCTGCAGGAAGCGCGCGGTGGCGGCGATGCCCGCGGGCGCGCTCCGTTCCACGTACAGCGCGCCGCGCTGGTGCGGGTTCTCGCCATAGCGCAGCGACGACGCCAGGTCCAGCGACAGGTTGAACGTGTGCGGCCAGGCTTCCGGCGCGGCCGGATCAGCGGAGCGCGGCGACAGCCACTGGGTGATCTGGCCGTCGTAGGCGCTGGTGTGCGCATAGGCCTTGGCGGCGAAGCCCCGGCGCTGCGCGGGCGAGGTGCCGCCGGCCTGCAGCGACGCCAGCAGCGCGGCGTAGTCGGCCGGATCCACAACAACGCTGGTGCGCGCGTGGTTCTTGGCGGCGGCGCGCAGCATGGCCGGGCCGCCGATGTCGATGTTCTCGATGGCGTCGTCGTAGCTGCAGCCGGGTTGGGCCACGGTGGCTTCGAACGGGTAGAGGTTCACCACCAGCAGGTCGATCGGCGCGATGCCGTGCTGCGCCATCACCGCGTCGTCCACGCCGTCGCGGCCCAGCAGGCCGCCGTGGATCTTCGGATGCAGGGTCTTGACCCGACCGTCCATGATTTCCGGGAAGCCGGTGACGTCGCTGACGTCGGTGACCGCGATGCCGGCCTCGCGCAGGGCCTTGGCGGTGCCGCCGGTGGAAAGCAGGTCCACGCCCAGGGCGGCCAGGCCGCGCGCCAGGTCGATCACGCCGGTCTTGTCGGAAACGGAAAGCAGCGCTCGGCGGACGGTTCGGCGTTCGGCAGTCATCAGGCACCCCAAAAGGAAGCCACGATTATACCGAGTGAAGAACGGGGTCAGGTTCACTTATCCGGGCTGGAGCGGTTGAAGACCCGGGCTGTGGTCGCCGGATAAGTGAACCTGACCCCGTTCTTCAGGCGAGGTCGTAGCTTTTGAGTTTTTTTCGCAGGGTGGCGCGGTTGATGCCCAGGCAGGCGGCGGCGCGGCTCTGGTTGCCTTCGCAGTAGCGCATCACTTCGGCGAACAGCGGCGCCTCCACTTCGCGCAGGACGACCTCGTAAAGATCGTCGAGCCCGCAGCCGTTGATGTCCTGCAGGTAGCGCCGCACGGAACGGGCAACGTGGTCGCGCAGCGGGGTGTGGCCTGCGGCGTGGCTCGGTGACTCGGCACGCGCGGCGTATTGGGCATTCACTTCGGGGCAGCTCCGGCGGGGTGGTGTCCGCTTCCGTGCGGGCCCCGGGCCGATGCCTGAGGGGGAAGGCAGTCTACGTCAAAGTTTTCCGGCGCGCGAATTGTTACAAGGAACACTTGCGGTCAGTGGAAATCAAAGGTGAATGCCACCGCGCGCTTGCCGGGGTCGAGGATTTCCAGGGTGGCGATGACCGATTGCCCGGGCGCGATCAGGGGTGAAACCGGCGGGCTTCCCAAGTACGCCGCCGGCTCGAACCGGCGCAAACCCAGCGCCTGGCCGTCGAGGTCGAGCAGCGCCACTTCCATCAGCGGCCAGGCCTGCGGCCAGCGTGCGTCGTTGCGGAAACTGGTGGTGACCAGCAGCGCGCCGGGCGCGGTGGGGTGCGGCTGCACTTCGCGGCTGGTGACGCGGAAGGCGGCGGGCTCATGCCACGGCGGCAGCGTGCAGCGCAGCACGCCACACACGGTTTCCAGCCGCGGCCGCCAATCGGGATCTTTCGCCAGCCGTGCGCGGTCGGCCAGCATCAGCTGCAGCATCAGGCCCACCACCAGCGCCAGCGCCACGCCCCACCAGGCCCAGGCAATCGGGCGGGCGGGCGCGGCTGGAA
>QBLY01000012.1:38867-83491 GCA_003241895.1 Lysobacteraceae bacterium | reverse complement strand
GGGTTGGGTTTGGATCATGTTCACTGGCCTTGCGAAGAAGTGGAGGCGCGTCGACGGGGCGGCGGGGAATCACCCGGCGCCGCCGCGCGCGGATCAGGATCGATGAAAAGCTGTCTCTGCCGGGTTTCGCCCTTGGCATTGGTCCAGCCCACCCCGGTCGGGGAAATGCTGGTCACCTGTCCGCCGTTGGGAAGGCGCTCGCCCTGGCGGACCCGGAACAGGGGCGCATCGGGGATCGCGAACAGGGCAACCAGCCCACCGCGCTCGGCGAACACACCCACCGGGACAACGGCGCTGTCGTTCTCGGCAGCAGCGCCATCGGAGCCGGCGGCAACGGCGCCCCAGGGGGATCGGCTGCGCCAGAGCTCGGCTGCCGCGGCCATGTCCGGCGCGGCGTCCACCGGCAGCGCCCAATCGATCGGAACGGTATCACGGGTCGCGCCTGAGTGAGGCCCGGCGCCCAGCAGCAGGTAGCCCAGCACGCCTGCCAGGAACGGCCCTGCGAAGGGCAAGGCGCGACGCACGGCCGGGCTCACTGGGAGACTCCGGCAGCGGCGGGCACGGCCTCAGCCGGCGCTGGTTCGGCCGCGTCGGGCGCCGCGGGCTTGCGGTAATAAGCCCGGACGATCACGCCAAGCCGGGTCTCGCGCCCTTCGGTCACTTCCACGCGCTCAGCCTGGATCCAGGGCAGCCCGGTGGACAGCGCAAGCAGCACACCTTCCAGGCGGCCCGGCGGCACCACGGCGTCAAGCCGGGCGATCACCTGCCAAAGGTCGGCCTGCCCCGGCACGTCCAGGGTGGCCTCGGCCCGCACGCGCGGCTCCTGCAGGCCGGCACTGGCGGCCTGGCCACTGAGCCAGGCCTGCAGCTCGGCCTGGGCGAGGCCGGCACTGCTGACCTGGGGCACCGTGCTGCGGGCGGCGGCCAGCGCCGCCTCCGCCTGGTCGGCGCGCTCGGGCCAGGCCGACTCGCGGCTGGCTTCGGCCAGGCGCTGGAGCAGCGCGGCCTCCCGGCCGTAGCTTTCAGCCAGCACCTTCTGCCGGTCGGACAGCATCAGCACCGCCTGCAGCCCCAGCACCATCAGCACGACCAGCAGGCCGAGCCGGAATCGCCGGTTCTGCTTCCATTCCTGGCGAACCTGCTCCCAGCGCACGGCCATCATGGCGTCGGCTCCACCGCGCTGGCCGGGGCGGCCAGGCTGAACTCGAGCAGCATGCCCTGGCTGTCCGCCGCAGGGCTGGCGACTACGGCGGCAAGCGTGGGATGGCCTTCGAAGACGGAAACATACTTGCGTGGGTCGAGTTCGCCCGACAGCACGCCCGCCTGCAGGCGCACGCCCTCGCGCTGCCAGCTGATCAAGCGGGCGTCGGCGGGAAGCGGCTGCATCACCTGGGACATCATTGCGAAATCGCTGGAGCCGCCCTGCAGCGTCCGGTACTGCTGCAGCACTTCAAGCGCCGAATCGGCGCGTTCGCGCGCCTCCAGCAAGGGCGTGGCCTGCGCACGCAGCGCCTCAACCCGCGACTCCACCCGGGCCAGCGCGAACGACCAGTTTGCCTGCGCCGCCAACTGCCAGCCCAGGCCCAGCGCCAGCAGGCCCATGCCCACCGTCCAGGCCAGGCGCTCGAGCGCCGCCGGCGAGCCGGGCATGCGCCGGGACTTGTCGCCCCAAGGCTGCGGCGACCAAGCCAGCACCTCGGGCAGTGGCGGTTGATCGGCGATCTCAGGCCCCAGGCCGCCGGAGCGCAGGAAGCGACGCCACGCGTCAGCCTGGGGTACCTCGGGCCACCAGCGGCTGGCTCGAAGCCGACCCTCGTCCCAAAGCTGGCCCTCGAAACCGCGCATCTGCGCCAGCAGCCGTGGACCATCCGAAACTGGCGGCGCCCGCAGCAGGGTTTCAGGAATCCAGCCCGCGTCGCTCTCGCCCGCCTGTTCGTCCGGTCGCGACCAGACCCAGGCATGGGCGATGCCGCCTTCCCAGGCAAGGTGGTGGCGTGCGCCCGGCGCAGGCTCGTGCCGGCGCACCGCCATCAGGGCCGCGGGCATGCGCTGGCGCGGCGGCAGTTCGGAAAAATCGAAGGGGTGGTACTGACAGTCCGCGCGCGCAACCACCCACTCCCGGGGCCCGAGGGCGCCGCCCAAGTGCAGGATGGTTGCCTCAGGGCCGATCAGTCGGCGGGTCGGCGAAAAAAGCGCTGCTAGTTGGTTTCGGAGTCGCATTCAGGGCTGGGCGCGGCACGGGATAAGCAGCGAGGATGGACCAGGGACCGGTCTGGTCGGCCAAGGGCGTCAACTGTACATGGATGCGCAAGGCCGCGCCTGTACGGCCCCACAGCGTCACGCGCAGCACATCGGACGGCGCATAACGGTATTCCACGGCGCCATCGCCGGGCAACCGGATGCCCAACAGCGTCTCGACCTCGACGCTGCTGCGGTAGGGCCGCAGCGCCCGCTGGGCCTGGAAGGTGTCGCAGGTTTCAGGGCAGCCCTGCAGCCAACCCGGCAGCAGCTCGGCCGGCATGGTGTTGAGGTTGATCGCGCCGGCGTAGTAGGTGGTCGTCAGCTCGACAATCTGGTCGCGCTGCGACCCGGGCAGGTCGCGCCAGCCCATCACCCGGCCCACTTCCTGCGGCAGCAGCAGCCGGCGGTTGGGCGGCGGCGGCAGGTCCTCGCGCTCGTACTCACGCTTTTCGGCGCCGTGCAGGTGATTGAGGTCGTCCAGGTCGATGTAGTCCAGCAGCGGATCGCGCAGCCCGGGGATCTTCTTGCTGTCGATGCCGCGCGTGGCCAGGAACCGATCCAGTCCGGCGTCATTGGGCCAGACCAGCGAGTAAAGCCCCGACTCGTCCTGCATCAGGAAGCTGCTGCCGCCCAGGCCCAGGTAGGGAACACCGTCGAGCTGCAGCTCGCCGCCGCGCGGGCTGCGGTCGAAGGCGCCGAACTCCTCCAGCGTCCGCGTGGCGCGCTCATCCTCGGACAGGGCTTCGACGGGCAGGCCGGCGGTGGTGATGTCGCGGGTGGACGCCAGATATAGCAAGGTGTCGCGGGTGCCCAGCAGCTCCAGCTGCGCCTCGACGCGCTCGCGGTCGCGGGCCGCATCGCGGACCTCCTCCAGGCTCCACAGCGTGATGAGGCCGACCACGATGGCGATGCCGGCCAACAGCCACAGCGTCACCGCCAGCACGAAGCCGGCGGCTTGCCGCTGCGGCGCCCGGCGGCGGCTAGAGACCACTGGCGGCATCCTGCGGGCGCAGGTAGCCCGGCACCCGCGGATTGGCGGCAATGGGCACAAGCCACTGCATTTCGCCGGTGGCCGTAGTTGCCTGGAGGCGAACCATGCGCGGTAAAACGTCCTTCGCCTCGGCTTCCGGCTCCCAGCGCGCGCTCCATTCCAGGGCCCCGTCGAGGTAGGCGAAGCTGGCGTCGCGCAGCGGACCGGCCACCACCACCAGGTCATCCCAGGTGCTGTCGGCGTAGTGCAGCGCCAGGCCACCCCGCACCGGCTGCAGCGACCACCGCACCCGCTGCAGGCCTCCGTCGCCCAAGGGACCGGACGTAACCAACTCAAGGGTTTCGGCGTCGCCGGCCATGCGGCCCAGGCCGTCGCCAAGGTCGGCCATCGAGCTGGACACGGTTTCCCGGAACCACTGCTCCTGCAGGCTGGCTACCGTGGCCAGCTGCTGGTGGCGCAACAGCCGTCCGCGAAGGTCCAGCGACTGGGCCAGCGCCTGCATCAACAGCGTGACGATCAACGCCACGATGACCAGGGTGACGATGGCCTCGAGCAGCGAGAAACCACGGCTGCGGAGGGGAACGCGGGCGCGCGCCATGGCTCAGAGCACCTGCGGCTTGCGCACCTGGCGGTAGCCGGCGCGGTTGAGTTCGACCTCGCGCTCGAGCGTGCCGTCACGCCAGAGTTCGAGCTTCATTCGATACAGGCCTATCTGGTACAGGCCCGGCTGCAGGTAACCGGTGGTGCCGTCGCGCGGCGCTTCCAGCGGCTCGGCCCGCCAGCGCAGCAAGTAGGCGCCGACGTCGCGCTCGCCCGTGGGCTCCTCCATGGGATTGACCAGTTCAACCCAGGCCAGCGAATTGCGCAGCGCCAGGTCGGCGTCGCGGGCGCGTTCGGCGCGACCCACCATCTGCACCGACTGCGTCATCGCGGCGAACAGCGCCATGCCCGCGGCCGCAAGGATGGCCAGGGCCACCACCGCTTCGAGCAGCGAGAATCCGCGCGCGCGGACCTTACTCCTCATCCTGAACCTCACAGGCCGGTGCGGTGAGCTGCTGCACTTCGACCACGCCGCGCCCCGACACGCGCAGGCGGGCCGGATGGCAAACGCCGCTCGCTTCAATCCGCAGTTCCTCCAGGGGGCTCACCGACCAGCCCTCGGGCAGCGTGATGCGGCCGGCCAGCGCCGCCGCGTCGCCGCGCGCTATCGAGATGGCCTTGCCGGCGTGGCGCGCGAGCAGCGGCAGCCGTTGCAGCTGGCGCCCCACTTCGTCGCGCTCGCCGCTGCCGGCAATGGCGTCGTACGTCCGCTGGAGCCGTGGCGCCACCACCGCGGTGAGCATGCCGATCAAGGCCAGCACCACCAGCAGTTCAAGCAGGCTGAAGCCACCGCGACCGGCCTGGCTGGCGCCGCCGCGCTTCATTGGGTCGGCAGGAACCCGATGTCGGCGTCGTTGCCCTCCCCGCCCCGCACGCCGTCGGCGCCGAGCGAGTACAGGGCGAAGGGCATGCCGTTGGCGCCGGGGATGCTGTAGACGTAAGGATTGTCCCAGGGATCGAGCGGCACCTGTTCATCCAGATAGGGGCCGCGCCAGCGGGCCTTGAGCCGCTCGTCGGCAGGCGGGGAGTACAAAACGCCCAGGCCTTCGTTCGCGGCGGGCAGGCGCCCCACTTCCAGCCGGTAGGTCTCGATGGCGCCGCGCAGCATGCGCACCTGGGTGTCGGCGACCTGCACCTTGGACGTGTCGACGCGGCTGAAAAGGCGCGGACCCACCAGGCTGGCGATCAGCCCGATGATGACCAACACGACCAGCATCTCGAGCAGGGAGAAACCGGCGGACTTCCTGGGGGCAAGCATGGGGGACTCCGTGAGGGCCGCGTCAGAGCGGAACATCGTTGACGCTGGTGATCGCCAGGATGATGGCCGTGACGATGACGCCGATAACGCTGCCGATGATGATAATCGCCAGCGGCTCGATCAATTGCAACGCGCGCTTAATTCGGTCGCGACCGGTGGTTTCGTACAGGCGCGCGAGCGCCGACAGCAGCTTGGGCAGCTCGCCGCTGGTCTCGCCCACGGCCACCAGGTCGTAACCGGTGGGGTTGAGTGCGCGGTGTTCGCGCAGCGCGGCCGACAGCGTCGCGCCCGCCTTCACCGACTTGGCCACCTGGGTCAGCCGGCTGCGCAGGAAGGCAAGCCGCACCGAGCCCGCCGACAGTCCCAGCGCGCGGATCAACTCCACCTTGCCGGTCAGCAGGGCGGCCAGGGTGCTGGCCCAGCGACCGACCTCGGCTTCCACCAGCCATTCACCGATCACCGGCAGGCCGGCGGCGAACTCGGCCAGGCGGTCGCGGATGCCCGGGCGGTTCAGCACCGAGCGCAGGCCCAGCAACGCCAAGGCCAACGCAGCCGCTACCCACCAAACATGGTCGCTGAACCAGACGCCGGCACCGATGGTCCAGCGCGAAAGCGCCGGCATGGTGTCGCCGTGCTGGGTCAGCAGGCTGCCGAAGCGCGGAACGACCCACAGGAAAATGATCGACACCGAGGTGATGCCCGAGAACACCAGCACCGCCGGATAGACCAGGGCCGAGCGGATTTCGGACGTCACCCGCTGGTCGTATTCGAACTGTTCGACGCCGCCGCGCAGCGACTCTGCCAGGCGGCCGGTGGCCTCGCCCGCCTCCACCAGCTGGTGGAAATACTCCGGCACCGGCAGGCCCGACACGCGCAGCGCCGCGCTGAAGCTGTCGCCGCGGCGCACCGCTTTCTCCAGCTCGGCGAACACGCCGGTGATCTGCGGATGGTGGCTGGACTTGGCCAGCGACGACAGCGAGGTGACCAGCGACACGCCGGCCTCGAGCAGGGTGGTGAACTCCTGCAGCACCAGCTGCAGCTCGCGCAGCGACGCCTTGCCCCGGCGCTGGCGCGCCTTGGTTTCGCCGGCTTGCGCCAGCGAAAGAAGCGTGAGGTTTTGCTGCGTCAGCTGGCGCGCGACCTCGCGCTCGGTGCGGCCATCGGCCAAACCCGACACCGCGTGGCCACTCTGGTCGATCGCCTGGTAGCGGAACTGCATGGGCTCAGGCTTCGGCCGCCAGACCACCGGTGACCCGCACGACCTCGTCCACCGTGGTGAGGCCGTCGCGCGCCTTCATCAAGCCGTCCTCGCGCAGCGTGCGGCTGCCCTGCGACGCGGCCAGCGCGCGCATGCGCTCGGCCGTGGCGCGCTCAAGCACCAGCTCCTGCAGCTCGGGCGTAACGTCCACCAGCTCGTAGATGCCCAGACGGCCCCGGTAGCCGGTGCCCTGGCAGCGCGGGCAGCCCACCGCGCGCCGCCAGTTGGCGGGCGCCGAGGCCGCGTCGAGCAGCGGCGCCACCAGGCGCGCCACCGCGGGCAGCACCTCGGCCGGCTCGCTGCAGTCGGGGCAGACGCAGCGCACCAGCCGCTGCGCCTGCACGGCGCGCACGCTGGTGGCCACCAGGAAGGGCTCAACGCCCATGTCGATCAAGCGGGTGAAGGCGCTGACCGCGTCGTTGGTGTGCAGGGTGGACAGCACCAGGTGCCCGGTGAGCGCGGACTGCACCGCGATCTCGGCGGTTTCCAGGTCGCGGATTTCGCCGATCATGATCACGTCCGGGTCCTGGCGCAGGATCGCGCGCAGCGCCCGGGCGAAGGTGTAGCCGATGTCGGCCACGGCCTGGATCTGGGTGACGCCGCTGACCTGGTATTCCACCGGGTCTTCGACGGTGATGATCTTGCGGTCGCGCTGGTTCATTTCCTCCAGCGTGCCGTACAGGGTGGTGGACTTGCCCGAGCCGGTCGGGCCGGTGACCAGCACGATGCCGTGCGGTTCGCGCGCCCAGGTGCGGAACAGCGCCAGGTCGCGCGGCGTGAAGCCAAGCCGCTCCAGGCTGAGGTCCTTGCGCTCCTTGGGCAGCAGGCGCAGCACCAGCGATTCGCCGTGCACCGCCGGCACCGCCGAGGCGCGGATGTCGACGTCCTGGCCACTGACGCGCGTGCTCAGGCGGCCGTCCTGCGGCAGCCGGCGCTCGGCGATGTCCATGCCCGAGATCAGCTTCACGCGCGACGCCACCGCGGGGTAGCGGCTGGCGGGCAGCGTGAGCTTGTTGTGCAGGATGCCGTCGATGCGCAGGCGCACGTGGAAGCACTGTTCCTCGGGCTCGATGTGGATGTCGGACGCGCGCTGGTCCATGGCCTGGGCCAGCAGGTTGTTCACCAGTTCGATGACCGGCGCTTCCTCGGCCAGTTCGCGCAGGTGGCTGACGTCGTCGTCACCGAAATCTTCCTCGCTGCGTTCGGCGCGCGCGGCCATGTCGATGAAGCGGTCGATGTCCTGGCTGCGCACCAGCCGCCACGACCAGCGGCCGGGCTCGAGCCGCTGTTCCAGGATTTCGTTGATCGAGGGGTCCAGCGGGTCGCGGGCGACCAACACGATGCCGGCACCCTCCACTTCCCAGGCCACCACGCCGTTGTCCACCCACCAGTCGACCACCAGCCCGCTGGCCTCGGCGACCCGGCGGATGGCGGCCGCGTCCTGCGGCCATTCGGCGCTTTCGAGCAGGGGCATGTCGAGCTGGACCGCCAGCACCGGCAGCAGCGACTCCTCCGACAGCGCGCCCAGGCGCACCAAAATGCTGCCCAGGCGCCCGCCGAACTGATGCTGGAAGGCCAGGGCCTTGGAGATGTCGGCGCGCGTGGCGAGCTGGCGCTCGACCAGCAGTTCGCCGATGCGTCGTTGGCTGGCCGGCGGCAGGGGAAGGGTCTGGGCGTTCATCGCGCGAAACAAGGCACCGTGGCGACGGATGGGCGGCTGGAGCATAGCAGTTCGCCCCGGGCGTCCATGCGACGCGCGCGCTGCCCCGTCGGCCTGCGGTTCAGGCCGGTCACTGGGCCCGGCGGCGCAGGTAGTTGAGCAGGTCGATGCGGGTGATCAGGCCGAGGAACTTGGCACCGTCCATCACGATCGCCACGTGGCCGCGGTCGAACACCGGCAGCAGCGCGGCCATCGGCGAAGTCACCTCCAGCTTGTCGAGCTTGCTGACCATGCCGGTGGACACCGGCTCCTGGAAGCGCTTGTCCTGGCCGAACACGTGCATCAGTACGTCGCTCTCGTCGACGATGCCGACGATCTCGTCGCCCACCATCACCGGCAGCTGCGACACGTCGTACATCTTCATGCGCTGGTAGGCCATCTGCAGGCTGTCGGTGGGCGCCACCACCACGGTGTCGCGCTGGGCGTAGGGCCGCAGGATCAGGTCGCGCAGGTCGCCGTGCACGGGCCGTTCAAGGAAGCCGTTGTCGAGCATCCAGTAGTCGTTGTACATCTTGGACAGGTACTTGTTGCCGGTGTCGCAGACGAACACCACCACCTTCTTGGCCGTGGTCTGTTCGCGGCAGTAGCGCAGCGCGGCGGTCAGCAGCGTGCCCGACGACGAGCCGCCCAGCACGCCCTCCTTCATCAGCAGCTCGCGGCCGGCCAGGAAGCTGTCCTTGTCGGACACGGCATAGGCCTTGGTCACGCGCGTGAAGTCGGAGATGTCGGGCAGGAAATCCTCGCCGATGCCCTCCACCAGCCAACTGCCGGACTTGGTGCTCAGCACGCCCTCGTTGATGTACTGGGTGAGGATGGAGCCCACCGGGTCGGCCAGCACCAGCTCCACGTGCGGCGCGGCCTTGGCGAAGAAGCGCGACAGCCCGGTCATGGTGCCCGAGCTGCCGCAGCCGAAGACGATGGCGTCCATGTCCTGGTCCATCTGCCGCCAGATCTCCGGCCCGGTGCCGTGTTCGTGCGCGGCGGGGTTGTCGGGGTTGCCGAACTGGTTGACGAAGTAGGCGCCCGGCGTTTGTGCGGCGATGCGCGCCGCCATGTCCTGGTAGTACTCGGGATGGCCCTTGGCCACGTCCGAGCGGGTAAGCAGCACTTCGGCGCCCATCGCGCGCAGGTTGAAGATCTTCTCCCGGCTCATCTTGTCCGGGACCACCAGCAACAGCCGGTAGCCCTTCTGCTGGGCCACCAGGGCCAGGCCGATGCCGGTGTTGCCGGCGGTGCCTTCCACCAGGGTGGCGCCGGGCTGGAGTTCGCCGCGGGCTTCGGCGGCCTCGATCATCTTCAGGCCGATGCGGTCCTTGATCGAGCCGCCGGGGTTCATGCACTCGAGCTTGAGGTACAGCTCGCACAGGCCGGTATCAAGGTGTTGGGCGCGGACGATGGGCGTCTCGCCGATGAGCTCAAGGACGTTGCTATGGACCGTCATGGAAGGCCGGGGATTTCGTTTACACGGGGCCTTGATTCTAGCAGCCCCGTCCGGCGGGCTGCGCCGCGCCCGTTGCGGGCCGGCGAGGTGTGCGGCGGTCGAACATCCGGGTCAGGCGATCCTTCGCGTTGAGCTTTTCCTTTTTCATCCGCCCCAGGGCGGTGTCGTCCAGGGGCAGCACGCCCAGTTCGGCGTCCAGCACCTTCTTGTCCAATTCGCGATGGCGGTGGTAGAGCTGCCGGAACTCCGGGTCGCTCTTCATCATCGCTTCGAGTTCGCTTTGCGGTTGCCCTTCAAACATCGGATTGACCTCCTCCAGAAACGCGAACGCCCCGGCCGGTGAAGGACGAGGCGTGGCGGATTGAGACAAAGGTCAGGTCGCTTTTGCTGGCGGCGCCCCCACGGATCACACCCGGCCCAAGGTCGGCGGTGGTGCGTTGCGCGGCGGCGAGGTCTGCGTTCATCGGCCTGGCTCGGTAGTCCCGGAGGCATCAGGCCTTCGGGACTTTGAACCTACTCCCCCGTTTTTGGGGTCGCAAGCCTTTCGTCAAGCCATTGAATTGAATGGAAAAGTCCCCGCTGGGCGGGGGCTTCGGGGCGCGGCCGGCTGGCCTTTGGATTCAATCACTTAGTGAATGTGAAGAATTCGATGAATGCTCTATCCCACTGATTCAATTATCAATTGACGATGATCTCCACGCGCCGGTTGCGTGCGCGGCCGTCGGCGCTGTCGTTGCCGGCGACCGGCGCTGTTTCGCCCTTGCCGATGGCCTGGATCCGCGCACCGGGCAGGCCCGCGTCCTCAAGCACGCGGCGTACCGCTTCGGCGCGCTGGCGCGACAGGGCCAGGTTGGCCGCATCGGCGCCCTGGCTGTCGGTGTGGCCTTCCACCGCCACGCCGCCGCTGCCGCCGCGCAGCTGCGAAGCCAGCGCACGCAGGCTGGCCTGGGCGGAAGCGGTGAGGTTGGCACTGCCGCTGCCGAAGGCGTTGCCGGCCAGCGTGTAGACCTGTTTGCCGCCCTGGCTGCGCATCGGCGGCGGCGAGGCATCGGGAATTTCATCGGCCGCCACGGCGGCGGCGAGTTCGGCTTCCCTGCGCGCCAGGTCGGTCTCGCGGGCGCGCGCCTGGGCCAGTTTGCGGGCCTGGGCGGTTTCGGCGTCAGCGGCCTCGAGCGCGACGACCTGCGCGGCCTCGGCGCGCTCGGCGGCTTCCTCGCGGGCCATGCCGCGCAAGCGAAGACGCTCGGACTCCCGGCGGGCCTGTTCGGCCTCGCGCCGGCTGGCCTCCACCATGATCTGGTCGCGCTCGCTGTCGAGCTGGCGGGACTGTTGGTCAAGCAGTTCGGCCTCGGCGGCAATGCGGGCGGCCTGCAGGCGCAGCTTGGCGATGGCAACGCCGTGCTCGCGGTCGCGGCGCTTGGCCACCAGCGCATCGCCGATCGCCTGCCGCGCCAGCAGGCGCTCCAGGCCGCCCAGGTCGGCCAGCGACGGGTCCGCGTCAAGCGCACGCAGCTGCGCCTCCAGCCCGGCAACCGCCTGTTCGTGCAGTTGGGTGGCCGACTGCGCCCGGGCGGGTGCCACCGGCAGCAGGGCGAGCGCGGCGGCGAGACCGAAGGCGGCGATCAGGCGCATCAGCCGTTCCCCCGGTTCACCAGCAGGCGACGGCGCAGGTCGGCGTTGCGCGCCGACTTGCTTTCAACCTCGGCGCGGGCCGTATCCCTCTGCGCCTGGCTGCGGGCCAGGTCGGCGGTGGCCGCAGCCAGCTCGGCCTGCCAGATCGCGTCGCGCTGCTTGCGCTTGGCGAGCATCGCCCGGGACGCCTCAAGCTGGGTCTTGGCCTGGGCCAACGTGGCGCCGGCGTCGCCCCGGGGCTGCGCCCGCTCGGCGGCGGCGATGGCCTGCTGCGCGGCGGAAATCCCGGCCGCAGGCGTGGTCGTTGCCGCCCCGGCCGGTGCGCCGGCGAGCGCAAGAACCAGGGCAAGATGGATTTTTAGCGAGGAAAATGTCATAAGGCGAGCTCGCAGGTGGGCGGTGGACGCGGGTCATTGTAGACCGCGCCGGCCCATCCAAAGGGACGTAAACGGGGAACCGAAGGATACTCACATGGACATCGGCTATTTCCTGAAGCTGATGACGGAGAAGAACGCGTCGGACATGTTCCTGACCACCGGCGCTCCCGTCTACATCAAGGTCGAAGGCAAGCTCTACCCGCTCGGCAACACCGGCCTGCCGGCCGGCATGGTCAAGAAGATCGCCTATTCGCTGATGGACGAGGGCCAGGTGCCCGCGTTCGAGCGCGACCTGGAATACAACATGGCCATCGCCGTGAAGGACACCGGGCGCTTCCGCGTCAACGTGTTCAAGCAGCGCGGCGAAGTGGGCATGGTCATCCGCGCCATCAAGTCCGAGATCCCCAGCCTGGACCAGCTCAAGCTGCCGGCGGTGCTCAAGGACATCGTGATGGAGCAGCGCGGCCTGGTGCTGGTGGTCGGCTCCACCGGCTCGGGCAAGTCCACCACCCTGGCGGCCATGATCGACCACCGCAACACCAGCAACACCGGCCACATCCTCACCATCGAGGACCCGATCGAATTCCTGCACAAGCACAAGAAGTCCATCGTCAACCAGCGCGAAGTCGGCCTGGACACCCACGCCTTCCACAACGCGCTCAAGAACGCCATGCGCGAGGCGCCCGACGTCATCCTGATCGGCGAAATCCTCGACGCGGTCACCATGGAATCGGCCATCGCCTTCGCCGAAACCGGCCACCTGTGCCTGGCCACGCTGCACTCCAACAACGCCGACCAGACGCTGGACCGCATCCTGAACTTCTTCCCGGAAACGGCGCACAAGAACGTGCTGATGAACCTCTCGCTCAACCTCAAGGCGGTCATCAGCCAGCGCCTGGTGGTGGGCAAGGACGGCAAGCGCCTGCCCGCGGCCGAGATCCTGATCAACACGCCGATGATCCGCGACCTTATCCGGCGCGGCGAAGTGCATGAAATCAAGGAAGCGATGGACAAGTCGCTGCAGGAAGGCATGCAGACCTTCGACCAGTCGCTGTTCCGGATGTACAAGGAAGGCAAGGTCGAGCTGGAGGAGGTGCTGCGCAAGGCCGATTCGCGCGACGGCCTGGCCCTGAAAATCCGCCTGTCGGAAGGCTCCGACACCGGCGAGCACGACCCCTACGCCGAGATGTACGGCGGCAGCGGCCCGGGCAGCGAAACCACCACCCCGGGCTACTGAGGCTCAGTCCGCGGCGGGTGCGTCCGGCTGGTTCTCCGGCCGGGCGTCCTGGAAGGCATCCATGGCCAGGCAGGTCTGCACGATGCGTCGCACCGTGTGGTACGGCGCCATGTCCACCCCGAAACGCTCGGCGTTGTAGACCTGCGGCAACAGGCAGCAGTCGGCCATGGTCGGCTGTTCGCCGTCGCAGAAAGCACCGGTGGACGGGTTGTCGCACAGGGTGTCTTCCAGCGCATCCATGCCCAGCCCGATCCAGTGCCGCGTCCACTGGTCGCGATCGGCCTGCGGCACGTTCCAGGTTTTCTCGAACAGCTGCTGCACCCGCAGGTTGGTGAGCGGGTGCACGTCGCAGGCGATCATCTGGGAAATCGAGCGCACCCGCTGCCGGTCGCGCGCGGTGGCGGGCATCAGCGGCGGGGTGGGCCAGGTTTCGTCCAGGTATTCGATGATGGCCATGGACTGGCGCAGGATGCGGTTGCCATGCATCAGCACGGGCACCAGCTCCTGGGGGTTGAGGTCGCTCAGGGGCGGCGCATGCTGTTGCCCGCCGTCGCGCAGCAGGTGCACGGGCATGGTCTCGTAGGGCATGCCCTTGAGGTTGAGCGCGATGCGCACCCGGTAGGCGGCACTCGATCGCCAGTACGAATAAAGCCGGATAGACGGCGTAGCCATGCGCGCTGCTCCCTTCCCTCGTGCCGCAACGGCCCGGCTGCGGCGCCGGGTCTCATTTGCCAGCATACGCCGCACCCCGCCGGCGCGGGAACCCCGCCCGGAGCGGATCAGCCGCGGGCGATGCGCTGTTCGATGGCGCCGAAGAGGCTGGCGCCGCTGCGGTCGAGCATTTCGATCCGCACCGTGTCCCCGTAGGCCATGAACGGCGTGCTGGGCTTGCCGTCGCGCAGGGTCTCGACCGTGCGCAGTTCGGCGAAGCACGACGCCCCCAGTGACGTGTCTTCGTTGGCCACCGTGCCCGAGCCGACCAGGGTGCCGGCCGACAGCGGCCGCGTCCTCGCGGCGTGCGCCACCAGCTGGGCAAAGTTGAACTGCATGTCCACGCCCGCCTCGGGCGCACCGAACCACCGGCCGTTGACGTGCGTAAGCAGGGGCAGGTGCAGCTTGCTGTCCTGCCAGGCATCGCCCAACTCGTCGGGCGTCACCAATACCGGGCTCAGCGCCGAGCGCGGTTTGGACTGCAGGAACCCGAAGCCCTTGGCCAACTCCCCGGGAATCAGGTTGCGCAGCGAGACATCGTTGATCAGGCCCACCAACTGGATGTGCCCGGCCGCCTGCGCCGGCGTGGCGCCCTGCGGCACGTCGTCGGTCACCACCAGTACTTCGGCTTCCAGGTCGATACCCCAGGCCTCGTCCGCCACCAGCACGGGGTCGCGCGGGCCGTAGAAGCCGGCGCTTACGCCCTGGTACATCAGCGGGTCGGTGTAGAAGCTTTCGGGCACCTCGGCACCGCGCGCCTTGCGCACCCGCGCCACGTGCGGCAGGTAGGCGCTGCCGTCCACGAACTCGTAGGCGCGCGGCAGCGGCGAAGCGAACGCCGCGAAGTCCACCGCGAACACCGCTTCACCGTTGATCGTCTCGGCCGGGCCGAGCTCCAGCGCCTCGTACACCCCGTTCAGCCGCGGCGCGGCGTTGGACCAGTCTTCCAGCGCGCGCTGCAGCGTCGGCGCGATGCCCGGCACCCGCACGGCGCGCGTGAGGTCCTTGGACACGACGATCAGCGTGCCGTCGCGGCCGCCTTCCTTGAGTGAACCCAGCTTCATTCCATTACTCCTGAGGTGTCGCCATTTTCCCGGCGCGCGGCAAAGCGATGCATCAGCGCTGCTCCGGGGTGAAGTGGCTGGCCAGGCCCTGCCAGCACTGCTGATAGTCGGGCTGGCGGTGGCCGGCGTCCAGCGCCTGCGCGGTTGGGCGCAGCACGGCGCGCGTTTCGAACATGAAGGCCATGGTGTCGGTGATGATGTCGGGCCTGGACAGGTCGGCCTTCGAGGCTTTCTCGAAAGTGGCCGCGTCCGGACCATGACCGCTCATCGAATTATGCAGCGAGGCGCCGCCCGGCACGAAGCCCTCGGCCTTGGCGTCGTAGGCGCCGTGCACCAGGCCCATGAACTCGCTGGCGATGTTGCGGTGGAACCACGGCGGACGGAACGTGTCCTGCGCCACCAGCCAGCGGGGCGGGAAGATCACGAAGTCCAGGTTGCTCACGCCCTGGCTGTCGCTGGGCGAATGCAGCACCAGGAAGATGGACGGGTCCGGGTGGTCGTGGCTGATCGAGCCGATGGTGTTGAAGCGCCGCAGGTCGTACTTGCTGGGCGTGTAGTTGCCGTGCCAGGCCACCACGTCCAGCGGCGAATGGCCGATGTCGGCGCGCCACAGGCCGCCCTGGAACTTGGCCACCAGCTCGAACTCGCCGGTAAGGTCTTCATGGGCCGCCACCGGCGCCAGGAAATCGCGCGGGTTGGCCAGGCCGTTGCTGCCGATCGGGCCCAGGTCGGGCAGTTGGAGCATGGCGCCGAAGTTCTCGCATACGTAGCCACGCGCCTGGCCATCGGGCAGCGACACGCTGAAGCGCAGGCCGCGCGGGATCACCGCGATTTCCTGCGGCTCGATCTCCAGCACGCCCATCTCGGTGGCGATGCGCAGGCGGCCCTGCTGCGGCACGACCAGCAGTTCACCGTCGGCATCGTAGAAGTAGCGGCCGTGCATGTCCTTGTTGGCGGCGTACAGGTGGATGCCCACGCCGGTGCCCGCCTCCGGGCCGCCGTTGCCGGCCATGGTGAACAGGCCGTCCAGGAAATCGGTGGGCGCCGACGGCATCGGCAGCGGGCTCCAGCGCAGCTGCTCGGGCGTCACCGGACCGTGGCCGAAATCGTTGTGGAAGCGGCCGTGCGCCAGCGCCTCGAATTTGCCGTGCAGCGCCGCCGGCCGGATGCGGTACAGCCAGCTGCGCCGGTTCACCGCACGCGGCGCGGTGAACGCCGTGCCCGACACCTGCTCGGCATACAGCCCGTACGGCGCGCGCTGCGGCGAATTGCGCCCCACCGGCAGCGCGCCGGGCAGCGCTTCGGTGGCGAACTCATTGCCAAAACCGGACTGGTAGCTGAGCGTCATGTCGTAGTTTCCAAGAAGGCTTCTTTGCCGCGTAAATCCGTGGCCAAAAACGGGGTTAAAGCACGCCGCGGCGCATCTGGTCGCGCTCGATCGATTCGAACAGCGCCTGGAAGTTACCCTCGCCGAAGCCCTCGTTGCCCTTGCGCTGGATGATCTCGAAGAAGATCGGGCCGATCGCGTTCTGGGTGAAGATCTGCAGCAGCTTGCGCTGCTTGGTCTCCAGGTCGGCGTCGATCAGGATCTTGTTGGCGCGCAGGCGGGCCACGTCTTCGCCGTGGTTGGGCACGCGCACGTCAATGACGTCGAAGTAGGTGTCAGGCGTGTCCAGGAACTGCACGCCCTGTTCGCGCATGGCTTCCACGGTGGCGTAGATGTCGTCGGTGAAACAGGCGATGTGCTGGATGCCTTCGCCGTGGTAGGCGTCAAGGTATTCGTTGATCTGCGACTTCGGGTCGTTGGACTCGTTGAGCGGGATGCGCACCACGCCGTCGGGCGCGGTCATGGCCTTGCTCACCAGGCCGGTCTTGGCGCCCTTGATGTCGAAGTAGCGGATCTCGCGGAAGTTGAACAGGCGCTCGTAGTAGTCCGACCACTTCTGCATGTTGCCGAAGTAGAGGTTGTGCGTGAGGTGGTCGATGAAGGTCAGGCCAAACCCGACCGGGTTGGCGTCGGCGCCCGGGATCGGCGCGTAGTCGTCGGCGTAAACGTCCTGGCCAGAGGGCACGAGGTAGAGCATGCAGTCGCCGATGCCCTTCACCACCGGCGTGGCGATGGCCCGGCTGTCGGCCTTGTGGCTGATGGCTTCGCCGCCGTTGCCGATCACGGTGTCGAACACCTCGGCCACCGGCATGTCGAAGCGGATTGCGAAGCCGCTGGCGCAGGGGCCGTGGGCAATGGCGAAGTCGGCGGCGAAGCCGTCGGGCTCTTCGTTCACCAGGTAATTGACGCCGCCCTGGCGGTAGAGCGTGATCTCGCGGGTCTTGTGCTTGAGCACCGCCGTGAAGCCCAGCTGGCGCAGATACCCGTGCAGCATCGGGCCCTGTCCGGCGGGCGCGGCGAATTCAACGAACTCGAAGCCGTTGATGCCCATCGGGTTGTCGAAAGTGGTGGGCTGCATGCCCAGGTTCGGGGCGTGGGTCTGGGGCTGAGCGCTCATGGCGTCCTCCGGGAAGGGGTCGGCGGCTTGCGCCGGGGGTCCCGACGTTATAGTTTCATCTGAAACCATTTGCAAGGCGCGGCGCCACATGCCCCAGCGGGACATCCTGGACCTGGAACACTTCCTGCCCTACCGGCTGTCGGTGCTGTCGAACCGCATCAGCCAGGACATCGCGCGCCTTTACGTCGACCGCTTCGAGCTGGGCATCACGCAATGGCGCGTGCTGGCCGTGCTGGGCCGCTACCCGGGCCTGTCGGCCGGCCAGCTGGCCGAGCGCACCGCCATGGACAAGGTGGCCGTCAGCCGCGCCGTGGCCAGCCTGGTGGCCGCCGGACGCGTGACCCGGGAGACCCACGGCGACGACCGCCGCCGCTCGGTGCTGGAGCTGTCCGAAGAGGGCTACCGCGTCTACGCCGAGGTCGCACCGGCCGCAATAGCCTATGAGCGCCGGCTGCTGGCCTGCCTGAGTGCCGACGACCAGCTGGCGCTGTCCAGGCTGCTTGAGCAGCTCAGCGCCGCCGAAGAAAAAACCAACTGAAGGAACGCCGCCCCATGGGCTATCTGCGCTGCCTCAAGGGCATCGGTTCGGGCATCGAGTACCCGGCCGACGTTCCGATGAACCTCGACCCCGCCGACGCCGCGCACATCGTCGCGCTGGGCGAAGGCCACACGCCGCTGCTGGACTACGCGCAAGACCCGGTGGCGAAAGCCGCTGGCCTGCAGCTGCAGCTCAAGGACGAGGGCCAAGCCTGGCCAGGCTACGGCGCCAACCCCACCGGCAGCTTCGAAGTCACCACGCCGCTGGTGCGCGCCTTCGAAGAGGGCGCACCCGACACCCACGCGCTGCCGCAGACCGGGCCCACGCTATCGACCGGCCTCAACGTGCCCGCCGGCGTGGGTCACTTCCGCGTGCTGCAGATCATCCGCGCCAGCGGCGGCGCGGCGGTGGCGGTATCGGAAGCCGATACGGCGACGGAGTTGGCGCGAATCTGGCGCGATCGCCGCGAATGGATATCCCCCGAAGGCGCGGCCTGCCTGGCCGCCCTGCCCCAGCTGCTCGATCGCGGACTGCTGCACCGGGGCGAGCGGGTGGTGGCGGTGAACACCGGCTCGCTGGAGAAGTACCTGCCCGACGTGCGGCATCTGCTGTAAGCGCGGCGAAACCGCGGCGAACCAAAAAAAGCGGCCCGGAATCCCGGGCCGCTTCGGTTTTGCAGCGTCGCGGCGCGCTTACTTCACGCCGTGCATCAGCTTGTTGATCAGCGGGGCCGCCAGGAAGAACAAGATGGCGATCACGATGCCCAGCAGGAACAGCTGGTTGAAGGTGCTGGCGTACTGCAGCAGCGAGCTGGCGCCTTCACCCTCGGCACTGCCGCCCGAAGCGATGGCGGCGATGCGGCCGGCGACGAAGTTGGCCATCGCGATCGACAGGAACCAGCCGCCCATGGCCAGGCCCGTTTCCTTGGGCAGGGCCAGCTTGGTCACCATGGCCAGGCCGATCGGCGACAGGCACAGCTCGCCCATCGTGTGGATCAGGTAGGTCAGGGCCAGCCAGAACCAGCTGATCTTGCCGCCGGCGTCCACGAAGTTCTGGATGGCGAACACCAGCACGTAGAAGCCCAGCGCCGCGCCGGCCATGCCGTAGGCGAACTTGCGCGGGATGGACGGGTTCCAGTCGGCCTTGTCGAGCTTGATCCACAGCGTGGCGAAGATCGGCGCGAGCAGGATGATGAACACCGGGTTCACCGACTGGAACACCTCGAAGGTCGGGGTCCAGCCGAAGATGGACACGTCCGGCATCTTGACGAAATCCTGCGCCAGGAAGTTCAGCGACGAACCGGCCTGCTCGAACAGCGCCCAGAACAGGATATTGGCCGCAAACAGGATCAGCATCGCGATGTAGCGGTGCAGCTGAACCTTCTCGCCGCTGCGCACGCCGCTGTAGATGAAGTAGGCCGCCAGGGCCAGCATCATGATGATCAGCAGCACGCCCAGCACGTCACTCTTGCTGAGCAGGAAGAACACCGGCACAACCATCACCGCGGCGGCCAGCAGCACCTGGATCACCGGCGCCCAGCCCTTCTTGCCCTCGGGCGCGGTGCCGACGTGGCCCAGCCAGGCCTTGAGCAGCTGGAACACCATCAGGCCCAGGATCATGCCGATGCCGGCCGAGAAGAAACCCCAGCGGTAACCGTAGGTCTGGCCAATCCAGGACGCGCAGATCAGCGGAGCCAGCAGCGCGCCGGCATTGATGCCCATGTAGAAGATGGTGAAGCCCGAATCGCGGCGCACGTCGCCCGGCGCGTAAAGCTTGCCGACCATCGTGGAGATGTTGGGCTTGAAAAGCCCGTTGCCGACGACGATCACGGCCAGGCCGATCAGGAACGTGGTCAGGTCGGGCGCCATCAGCATGAAGCTGCCCACAGCCATCAGGGCGCCACCGAGCATGATTGAGCGCTGGTAGCCCAGGATGCGGTCGGCGACGAAGCCGCCGGCGATACCCGTCATGTACACCAGCGAGGTGAAGCCGCCGTAGGTCAGGCTGGCCTGCGCGCGCGCTCCGTCGCCCAGGTGCGCGAAGAAGGCCGCTGCGATATGTACCGCCAGCATGGCGCGCATGCCGTAGTACATGAAACGTTCCCAGAACTCGGTGGCGAACAGGTTCCACAGGGCATTGGGATGGCCCATGAACTCGCCGGCCGGCGGCGGATTGAAGTCATCGGGCTTGTTGCTGACGGCGCCGCTCATGCGGTCTCTCCCCTGGTGGTTCTTGTGGTTATGGTTCCGGCAAGCCGGGCCCGGGCCTCGGTCTTCGCCGGGCCCGAGGGCCGTGAAGGTTTACCGGTTTGCTCTTCACGCGTCAAACGGCCCCGGGTTTGCCGGGGCCGTTCAGCAAGCGTGCCGGGGCGCGCCAGCGCCTCAACCGGCCGGCACGTACTCGTAGCTCGCGCCCACGCCCAAGGGGATGCCCAGCGCCCAGAAGCCCAGCAGGAAGGCCGTCCACAGCACCAGCAGGGTGGCCGAGTACGGCAGCATCAGCGCCACCAGGGTGCCGATGCCGCTGGCTTTGACGTACTTGCGGCAGAACACCACGATCAGCGGGAAGTACGGCAGCAGCGGCGTGATGATGTTGGTGGACGAGTCGCCGACGCGGTAGGCGGCCTGGGTGAGGTCGGGCGACACGCCCAGCTCCATCAGCATCGGCACCATCACCGCGCCGATCAGGGCCCACTTGGCCGAGGCCGAACCCACCAGCAGGTTGACGAATCCCGACAGGAACACGATGCCCACCAGGGTGAAGCCCAGCGGCAGTCCCAATGCGCGCAGGCCGGCCGCGCCTTCGATCGCCAGCAGCGCGCCCAGGTTGGACTGCGCGAAGGCGTAGATGAACTGGGCGCAGAAGAACGCCATCACGATGTAGTAGCCCATGCCGCTCATGGCCTTGGCCATGCCCTGGATGACGTCACGGTGGGTCTTCACGCTGCCCGACACGACGCCGTACACCACGCCCGGCACCAGGAAGAAGATGAAGATCAGCGGCACGATCGAACGCATCAGCGGCGCGGCAGACACCAGCAGGTTGCTCTGGCCGTCGAGCAGCGGCGTACCTTCAGGCGCCCGCCATGGCGACCCTCCCGGCAGCATGCTCAACACGAACAGGCCGGCCACCGCCGCCATCGCCACCAGGGCCAGGCGCAGGCCGCGCTTTTCATGCGCCGTGAGCGCTTCGAGCTTGGGCATGTCGGCCGGATCGCCGTCCACGGGCGTGGCCTTGAGGCGCGGCTCGATCACCTTGTCGGTCAGGAACCAGCCCACCGCGATGATCAGGAAGCTGGACGCGGTGGTGAAGTAGTAGTTGTTGAGCGGGTTGACCACCACGGTCGGATCGGTGAGGTTGGCGGCCACCTGAGAGAGGCCCGACAGCAGCGGGTCGAGGCTGCTGGGCACGAAGAACGTGGCCGAGAAGCCGCCCGAGACGCCGGCGAATGCCGCCGCGATGCCCGCCAGCGGGTGGCGCCCGGCCGCGTAGAAGATCACCGCACCCAGCGGGATCACCAGCACATAGCCCGCGTCCACCGCCACGTGGCTGAGGATGCCCACGGCGATCAGGGCCGGAGTGAGCAGCATGCGCGGCGTCACCGCCAGGGCTGCGCGCAGGGCCGCCGAGATGAATCCCGTGTGCTCGGCCACGCCCAGGCCCAGCATCGCCACCAGCACCACGCCCAGCGGCGCGAAGGTGACGAAGGTGTTGACCATCGTCGAGGTGAACTCCGTCAGCGCGACGCCGGTGAGCAGGTTCTTGATTTCGATCGGATTGCCGGTGCGCGGGTCGAGCGCCTCGAAGGCCATGCCCGACATCGCCCAGGACACCACCCACACCGCGAACATCAGCAGCAGGAACAACACCGCCGGGTCGGGCAACTTGTTGCCGACCCGCTCGACCACGTCGAGGGAACGGGCGATCCAGCCGCGCTTCGCGGCGATTTCCGGGGTGGTGGGGGGCATGCGGGCTCCAGGCGTGTCGGGTTGGTGGGCAGATGCTATCAGCCCCGCCGCCCTTGTTCAGCCCGGCTGGCCCAGCACCGTGCGCACCTCGAACAGCTCCGGGAAGAAGGTCAGCTCCAGCGCCTGCTTCAGGAAACCCACGCCCGAGCTGCCGCCGGTGCCGCGCCGGAAGCCGATGATCCGTTCCACGGTTTTCAGGTGCCGGAAGCGCCAAAGCTGCAAGCCCACCTCCAGGTCCACCAGCTGCTCGCAGCAGGCATAGGCCTCCCAGTGGGTGTCGGTGTCTTCGTAGATGGCCTTGAACACCGGGATCAGGCCCGGCTCGTGGGCGTGCGGCTGGGACCAGTCGCGCTCCACGCAGCCGGCCGGGATGGCGTGGCCCTTGCGGTGCAGGTAGCGCAGGAACTCGTCATACAGGCTCGGCGCCCGCAGCACCGCCTCAAGCTCCGCCTGGGCCGCCGGGTCGTGCCCGAACACCTTCACCATTTCTGCGTTCTTGTTGCCCAGCAGGAATTCCATCAGCCGGTACTGCAGCGACTGGAAGCCCGAGGCCGGCCCCAGGATGTGCCGAAACTGCAGGTAATCGGCCGGCGTCAGCGTCTCGAGCACCGACCACTGCTCGGTCAGCTGGCGCAGCACCTGCTTCACCCGGGCCAGGATCTTCTGCATCGGGTCGAGCTGGTCGCGCTGCAGGCAAGTTATGGCGGCCCGCAGCTCGTGGATCACCAGCTTCATCCACAGCTCGGCCACGTGGTGCTGGACGATGAACAGCATCTCGTCGTGGTGGGGCGGGCTGGACAGTGGCTTCTGGGCCGACAGCAGGGTGTCGAGCTGCAGGTAGCCGCCGTAGGTCAGGCGGTCACGCAGATCGGTGGTGATGCCCTGTTCCAGGGCGCGCTTGTTGGGGGGCTGGGTCATCGTGAGCGGTTGTGAAGAGGCGCGAGGCAAAGGGGCGAGGGGCAAGCCTACCCCATCCCCCAACCCCCGGCCGCATGTCACGCCACGGCAACCGAGTCGGGCTAGAATCGCGCGCTTCGGGCGCACTCTTGCCGCCCGGGTCCAGGGGAATACACCATGCGTACCGCGCTTCGGGCGTCATCGTTGCTGTTTGTCTTGCTTGCCGCGGGCGCGGCTTCGGCCCAGGTGTCCCTCACGGGACCGGCCTATACCCAGAACTTCGACAGCTTGTCCAACACCGCCGGCTCGACCACCAACAGCCTGGTGATCCCCGGCTGGCTGATGACCGAATCGGGCGGTGGCGCCCGCGACAACGAGCAGTACGCCGTAGACACCGGCGGCAGCAACTCCGGCGATACCTACAGCTACGGTGCGACTGGCGCGTCCGACCGGGCCTTGGGCGGCCTGCGCAGCGGCACGTTGAACCCGAGCTTCGGTGCATGCTTCTCGAACGACACCGGCGGCGAAATCACCGCGCTCGACATCGGCTATACCGGAGAGCAGTGGCGCCTGGGCACGGCGGCACGCACCGACCGCATCGACTTCCAGTACAGCCTCGACGCCACCAGCCTGGTCACCGGCGCCTGGGTGGACGTGAACGCGCTCGACTTCACCACCCCCAACACCGTCACCGTCGGCGCCAAGGTCGGCAACGACGCCGCCAACCGTACCGCCCTGGCCAGCCAGATCAGCGGCCTGTCGGTCGCCAATGGCGCCGACTTCTGCATCCGCTGGACCGACTCGGACGCCTCGGGCGCCGACGACGGCCTGGCCGTGGACGCCTTCTCGCTCACACCGACCTTCGCCCCGCCCAGCCCGGACATCAGCGTGGCGATATCCGCCACGCCCAACCCGGTCGCGGCCGGCGGCATGGTCACGCTGCGCACGACGTTCGCCAACAACAGCCCGGCGGCCAGCGGCGCCTGGACCTATGCGCAGCAGCATCCTACGGCGCTGACCTATACTATCAATGCCGGCTTCGAGGGTGGCGTCGGGATCGCGGTTTCCTCCTGCGCCGCGCCTTCCGGCGCGGGCGCCGGCGTGACCTGCACCAGTTCTGGGTCCTTCGCGAACTCCACCAACACCTTCCGCGCCGACTACACCGTCGCCGCCGGTGCGGTCGGTCCGCTGGTCATCACGGGCAGCACCACGGGGCCCGCCGAGGACGGTGAGCTCGACGACAACAGCGACCGCCTGGTGCTGACCCTGGTCGGCCAGGAAGCCGACCTGTCCCTCGCCCTGTCCGACAGCGTCGACCCGGCCGCGCCGGGCGGTACCGTCAACTACACCGCGGCGATCAGCAACCTCGGACCCGGCATTGCGCTGGGCCTGCGCCTGAGCCTGCCGGTGCCGGCCAACACCACCTTCGTCAGCTCCAGCTTCAACCCGGCCCTGTTCGACGCCTGCACCGTGGCCGCCGGCGTGCTCGAGTGCCGTGGCAATTCCCTGGTGGCTGCCGGCGCGTCGGGCAACGTGGTCCTGACGGTCCAGGCGGGCGGCGCCTTCGTGGGCAACCTGAGCACCACCGCCACGCTGTCCTCGGACGTGGTCGACAACGTCCCGGGCAACAACGCCGACACCGAAACCACCCTGGTCGAAGTGCCGACGCTCGCCATCCACGACCTGCAGGGCGCCGGCGAGCTGTCGCCGGTTGCCGGCGCGCTGGTGCAGACCGAAGGCATCGTCACCGCCGTGCGCACCAATGGCTTCAACCTGCAGACCGCACCGGGCGAAGAAGACGCCAACCCGGCCACGTCGCAGGGCATCCTGGTGTTCACCGGCGGCGCGCCGCCGGCCGCCGCGGCCGTCGGCAACCGGGTGCGCGTCAGCGGCACCGTCATCGAATTCCGTTCGTCCAGCAATCCACACCAGGGCTTCGTGACCGAAATCACCTCGCCGTCGGTGAGCCTGCTCAGCAGCGGCAACGCCCTGCCCGCCGCGGTGGAAATCACCGCTGCGCTGGCCAACCCGGCCGGTCCGGTGGACGCGCTGGAGCGCCTGGAGGCCATGCGCGTCAGCATTGCGAGCGCAATCACCACCGGCCCGGGTGAAGGCTTCATTGACGAGAACGACGCCCTGTCCACGTCCAACGGCGTGTTCTGGGCAGTCGTTGAGGGCGTGGCCCGTCCGTTCCGCGAAACCGGCGTGGGCGTGCGCGACATCACGCCCGGCCTGCCGGTCAACACGCCGCGCTTCGACACCAATCCCGAGCGCATCCGCGTCCAGAGCACCGGACAGGTTGGCGCGCCGGTGATCTCGGTGGACGCCCGTGCCACGGTCACCGGCCTGGTCGGCGTGCTCGACTACGGCTTCGGCACCTACAACCTGCTGCCTGACCCGACCGCCCCGGTGGTCGTGACCGGCGGCGCCTTGCCCGAAGCGGTAGCCGACGCGACCAGCTCGGAGATCACCATCGCCGGCTTCAACCTGCTGCGCTTCTACGACGACGTCGACAACGCCGGCGGTGACGTGGCGCTGACCACGCTGGCGTTCGAGCGTCGCCTGCGCAAGACGGCCAACGCCATCTGCCAGTACGTCAAGCTGCCCGACATCCTGGGCGCGGTGGAGGTCGAGAACCTCAACGCACTGCAGCGCCTGGCCGACGCCATCAACACCAATGTCCCGGGCAGCTGCGCGCGCAATCCGCAGTACGTGGCCTACCTGCAGGAAGGCAACGACGTCGGCAAGATCAACATCGGTTACCTGGTCAGCACCGCCGAAGTGTCCGCCGGCGTGCCTCGGGTGAACGTGGTGAACGTGATCCAGCACGGCAAGACCCTGCTGATCAACAACCCCAACGGCAGTACCTCCACGCTGTATGACCGGCCGCCGCTGGTGCTGCGCGCGGTGGTGAACGCCAGCAACGGCGCCAGCGTGCCGGTGACGGTGGTCGGCAACCACCTGCTGTCGCTGATCGACATCAACTCGGTGGCCGCGGGCACCAACGGCTACGCCACCACGGGTGACCGCCGCCGGGCCAAGCGCGGCCTGCAGGCCCAGGACACCGCCGCGCTGATCGAGCAGTACCAGCAGGCCAACCCGTCCGAACGCATCGTGCTGCTGGGCGACTTCAACGCCTTCGAGTTCAGCGACGGCTACGTCGACCTGATGGGCATCCTCACCGGCCGCGAAGCCGCCGCCAACGCCGTGCTCGCCTATTTCGACAGCGCCATCACCACGCCGCTGACCAACATGACCGGCACGTCGGCGCCAGAGGACCGCTATTCGTTCTCGTTCGAAGGCAGCGCGCAGTCGCTCGACCACATCGTGGTGAACCAGGCCCTGCTGGACGCCTTCGCCGGCGTGCGCATCGAACACGCCCGCATCAACGCCGACTTCGGCACCGACAACTTCGGTGACGACGCCGTGCCGCTGCGCGTGTCCGACCACGACCCGGTGCTGCTGTACCTGGGCGACGAAAGCTTCCTGACCTCCGACCTGGCGATCGGCGTCACCGCCGCAGCGCCTTCGGCGGTCGCGGGCACGCCCACCTCGTTCCAGGCTTCGCTGCTCAACAGCGGTCCCGATGCGGCCAGCAGCGTGCTGGTCCGTTTGACCGTCGATGCCGAACTGGCGTCGCTGTCGGTAACCCCCGCGGCCGGCTTCGTCTGCGGTGCCCCGGTGATCGGCGGCGGCCAGACGGTGGTCGAGTGCGCCGCCACGGACATGGCGGCTGGCAACGTCGCCTTCGGCATAGTGGCGGTGACGTCCCCGTTCCAGACCGGTGCGTTGACGCTCACGGCCACCGTGGAGTCGCTCAGCACCGACCTCAACCCGGGCAACAACATCGGCGCCGCCACGGTAACGCTGACGCCGCCCATCGCCGACCTTCTGCTGTCGCTGGTCGAAAGGCCCGCCACGCAGGTGTTCGGGCGTGAAGCCACGCTGGGCTTCCAGGTCCGCAACCGCGGCCCGGACGCGTCGCAGTCGCCGCAGCTGGCGGTGGTGATTTCGGCCGGCACCTCGGTGCTCACGGCCCAGCCTGCGGCGGGCTGGAGTTGCCCGATCAGCTCGGTCACTTCGGCGCGCACGATCTTCCTGTGCTCGTTCACCGGTGCGTACGCGGACGATCGCAGCAACATCCTGCGGTTCAACGTGAGGGCGCTGAAGTCCACCGTCGTGAACGTCTCGGCCAACGTGGCCAGCCCAACCGCCGACCCGGCCAGCTTCAACAACCAGGCTGCGATGCGCTTCACGGTGGGCCTGGGCAACTGAAGATACGCCAGCGTAGGTTGGCAGGAGGGCGCGGCTTCGGCCGCGCCCTTTTTCGTTGCGCGTTTGCGTTGCCCGGGGTCGGCTATGATCAGGGCCTCGCATCCCTGGGAGGGGACTCGATGTCAGTGGTTGCCAGCTTCGAGATTCAATACCTGCAATACCTCGGCCCCGACGGTCGCCTGGTCCGCGACGACCTGCCCGATTTCGCGCTCGACCGGCGCAACCTGGTCGAACTGTTCAAGCAGATGCTTTACGTGCGCACCTTCGACACCAAGTCGGTGGCGCTGCAGCGCACCGGCAAGCTGGGCACCTATGCCAGCTGCCTGGGCCACGAGGCCACGCACATCGGCATCGGCAGCGCGATGCAGCACGACGACGTATTTGCGCCGTCCTACCGCGAGTACGGTGCGCAGATCGTCCGCGGCGTGAAGCTGCGCGAAATCCTGATGTACTGGGGCGGCGACGAGCGCGGCAACGATTTCTCCGGCCCGCCGCACGACTACTCGTGGTGCGTGCCGATCGGCACCCAGTGCCTGCACGCGGCCGGCGCGGCGCTGGCGTTCAAGCTGCGCGGCGAGCCGCGGGTGGCGGTGAGCTGCGTCGGCGACGGCGGCAGCTCCAAGACCGACACCTACGCGGCCATCAATTCGGCCGGCGCCTACACGCTGCCGTTCGTGCTGTGCATCATCAACAACCAGTGGGCGATCTCGGTGCCGCGCAAGGCGCAGACCGGCGCCAAGACCCTGGCCCAGAAGGGCATCGCCGGTGGCCTGGACTGCCTGCAGGTGGACGGCAACGACATCATCGCCGTGCGCGCCGCCATGGACCAGGCGCTCAAGCGCGCCCGCGACGGCCACGGCGGCACTGTGCTTGAACTGGTCACCTACCGCCTGGCCGACCACACCACCGCCGACGACGCCCGCCGCTACCGCGACGACGCCGAGGTGAAGGAAGCGTGGGAACGCGAGCCGATGTCGCGCCTGCGCACCTTCCTGGTTTCCGAGGGCGTCTGGAGCGAAGCCGAGGAAGCGGCCTGGAAGGAGGAGTGCGGCAAATTGGTGGACGTGGAAGTGAACGCCTACCTGGAAACCAAGGTGCAGCCGGTGGAGGTGATGTTCGACTACCTTTACGCCGAACTGCCCGCCGACCTGCAGGCGCAGCGCGCGGACCTGCTCAAGTGGGAGGGCCGCTGAATGGCCGCCATCACCCTGATTGAAGCCATCACCCAGGCGCTGGCCTGGGAACTCAAGCACGATGAAACCGTGCTGGTGCTGGGCGAGGACGTGGGCGTGAACGGCGGCGTGTTCCGCGCCACCGCCGGCCTGCAGCAGCAGTTCGGCGACCAGCGCGTGCTGGACACGCCGCTGGACGAAACCACCATCGCCGGCCTCACCGTCGGCCTGGCCACCCAGGGCATGCGGCCGGTGGCCGAAGCGCAGTTCGACGGCTTCATGTACCCGATGATCGATCACATCATTTGCCACGCCGCGCGCTTCCGCTACCGCACGCGCGGCCGGCTCACCTGCCCGATGGTGCTGCGCGTGCCATGGGGCGGCGGCATCCGCGCGCCCGAACACCACAGCGAGGCCAACGAATCCATTTTCACCAACGTGCCCGGCCTGCGCGTGGTGATGCCCAGCTCCCCCCAGCGCGCCTACGGCCTGCTGCTGGCCGCCATCCGCGACCCGGACCCGGTGATCTTCTTCGAGCCCAAGCGCATCTACCGCCAGTACAAGGAAGAAGTGCCCGACGACGGCGAGGCGCTGCCGCTGGACGTGTGCTTCGTGCTGCGCGACGGCAGCGACGTCACCCTGGTCACCTGGGGCGCGCAGGTGAAGGAAACCCTGGAAGCCGCCGAGGCCCTGGCCGCCGAGGGCATCAGCGCCGAGGTGATCGACGTGGCCACGCTCAAGCCCCTGGACTTCGACACCATCCGCGAATCGGTGGCCAAGACCGGCCGCTGCGTGATCGTGCACGAAGCCGCCAAAACGGCCGGTTTCGGCGCCGAGATCGCGGCGCGCCTGGCCGAGGAATCCATGTACGACCTGGTGGCGCCGGTGGAACGCGTCACCGGTTACGACACCCACATCCCGCTGTTCCGGCTGGAGATGAAGTACCTGCCGAGCGTGGAGAAGATTGTCGCGGCCTGTCGCCGCGCCGCTGCTGCAGGAGGCTGAGTCGATGCACGCCACGCTGAAAGCAAATTACCGCGCCAGGCACCGCAATCCTATCGCCATGGTCACCGGGGAGTCCGTGATCCTGGGCATCCGGGACGTGGACTGGCCCGAGTTCATCTGGGCCACCGATCCGCGCGGCCGCAGTGGCTGGGTGCATCAATCCTGCCTTCAGGGCGACGTGGCCCTGCGCGATTACGATGCGCGCGAGCTCGACGCCAACGCCGGCGACAGCGTGCGCCTGGTTGAACTGCTGGGCGGCTGGTGGTGGGCCGAGAATGAAATCGGCGAACGCGGCTGGCTGCCAGAGCGCGCACTCGCCATCGAATCAGGAATGAAGTGACCCCATGAGCGAGAAAAAACTGTTCCTGCTGCCCGACCTGGGCGAAGGCCTGCCGGACGCCGAGATCGTCGAATGGCTGGTGAAGGTCGGCGACGTGGTGCGGCTCGACGAGCCGCTGGTGTCGATGGAAACCGCCAAGGCCGTGGTCGAGGTGCCTTCGCCGTTCTCGGGCAAGGTGACGCGACTGGCGGGCGCCGCGGGCGACGTGATTGAAACCGGCCACTGGCTGGCCGAGGTCGAGCTCGACCCCAGCCTGCCCCAGCGCGCCGACGCGCAGGACACGGGCCACTCGCACGGTCACGGCGGCAAGGGCGCAGGCCAGCCCGTGCCCGACGAACCGGCGCGCGACGACGGCGACGCCATCACCGTGCAGGCCTCCGATACCGGCGGCGAACTGCTCGAGGACGATGCCGGAGCACCGGAACAGGACGGCGACGCCGGCACGGTGGTCGGGGCGATGCAGAGCTCGAACGCCGTGCGCGTTGAACAGGCCGTGGCCATCGGCGGCGTCAAGGCCATGCCCGCCGTGCGCGCCCTGGCCCGAAAGCTCAAGGTGGACTTGGCCCGGGTGGCGCCCAGCGGCGGCAACGGCGACGTCACGCTGGCGGACGTGAAGCGCGCGGCCGAATCAGGCCCCGCCCGCGCGCCTGCCCCGCCGCCCGCCGCGGCGCGCAAGGCGGCGCCGGTGGCATCGCGGCCGGTCGCGCCGGCAATGCGCGACGCCGACCGCAAGCTCGACCTGGACGACCCCATCCGGGGCGTGCGCCGCAACATGATCCGCACCATGTCCCAGGCCCATGCCGAAGTGGTGCCCACTTCGCTGATGGACGACGCCGACATCCACGCCTGGTCACCGGGCGAAGACATCATGGCGCGGCTGATCCGCGCCCTGGCCGTGGCCGCGCAGGCGGTGCCGGCCCTGAACTCGTGGTTCAACGCCAAGGAAGGCACGCTGCGCCGGCATTCGCGGGTGGACGTGGGCATCGCCATCGATTCCGCCGACGGACTGTTCGTTGCCAACCTGCGGGGTGCCGAGGCCCTCGACGCCTGGCAGATCCGCGGCGAACTCAATCGCATCCGCGACGGCGTCAAGGCCCGCAGCCTGCCGCCCGAGGACCTGCGCGACTACACCCTGATGCTGTCGAACTTCGGCGTGTTCGCCGGCAAGTACGCCACGCCCGTGGTGGTGCCGCCGTGCGTGTGCATCGTCGGCGCCGGCCGCCTGTACCACGCGGTGGTGCCGGTGCTGGGCGGCCTGGAAACCCATCGCCAGATGCCGATCTCGCTCACCTTCGACCATCGCGCGGCCACCGGCGGCGAAGCGGCGCGCTTCCTGCGCGCGCTGCTCGACGACCTGCAGCGGCCTAGCTGACGCGGCGGAAATTCATGCCGCGCCACGCCCACGCGATGGCGAACCAGGGCAGGAACAGCAGCAGGGCCAGGTCGGAGAAAGTGGCCATCAGGTGCCCTCCCCGGCGAAGGCGGCCAGCGCGCCGGCCACGGCGTCCAGGGTGGCAGTGGCCGCGAGTGCGCCAACCAGGTGCTCGCCCAGGTGCAGCCCTGCGCCGCTCACGTGACGCAGCGCGGCGGCACCGTCGCGCTTGAGCGCGGCGATGCGCTCACCGGCATCGCGCGGCGAGGCGTGCGCCACGCTCTGGATCAACTCGGCGCCGTCCGCGGAAAGAAGCTTGAAGTAGAACTGGCCGTCGTCGTCGCGGTACTGCTTGAACTGCGGCATCGCCGACTTGGCCTTGGCGGCCGTTGCCGCAACCGCCTGAGCACGCAGGTCGCGCAGGCCCACCGCATGGCGCAGCGCCTCGAGCAGCGGCGTGGCGACCTTGCGGGCCTTGAGTGCGCCCTCGCGCAGGATGGCCTCGATCTCGACGGGCTTGGCGATCAGTTCGTCGTAGCGCGCGCGCATCGGCGCCACTTCGGCATCGATGCGCTCCAACAGCGCCTGCTTGGCGTCGCCCCAGCCGATGCCGTCTGCGAACGCACGCGCGAAGGCGTCGGTTTGCGCGGGCGTGGCAAACGCCTGGTACAGCTGGAACAGCGCCGAGCCCTCGGTGTCCTTGGCCTCGCCGGGCGCGCGCGAGTCGGTGACGATCGAGAAGATCAGCTTCTTGAGCTCGGCCGGCGGCGCGAACAGGGGAATGGTGTTGTCGTAGCTCTTGCTCATCTTGCGGCCGTCCAGGCCCGGCAGCGTGGCCACCGAGGCCTCGATGGCCGCCTCGGGCAGCACGAAATACTCGCCGTACAGATGGTTGAAGCGCGCGCCGAAATCGCGCGCCATCTCGATGTGCTGCACCTGGTCGCGGCCCACGGGCACCGAGTGCGCCTTGAACAGCAGGATGTCGGCGGCCATCAGCACGGGGTACATGAACAAGCCCGCGCTGACGCCGGCATCCTCGTCCTCGCCCGCGGCGCGGTTGCGGTCCACCGCGGCCTTGTAGGCGTGGGCGCGGTTGAGCAGGCCCTTGCCGGCCACGCAGGTCAGCAGCCAGGTCAGCTCGGTCACCTCCGGGATGTCGGACTGGCGGTAGAACCACACCTTGTCCGGCTCAAGCCCGCAGGCCAGCCAGCTGGCCGCGATCTCCAGCGTGGAGCGCTGCACGCGCGCCGGGTCGAAGGTCTTGATCAGGGCGTGGTAGTCGGCCAGGAAGTAGAAGCTTTCCACCCCGGCGCGGCGGCTGGCGGCCACGGCCGGGCGGATGGCACCGGCGTAGTTGCCCAGGTGCGGGGTGCCGGAGGTGGTGATGCCGGTAAGGACGCGGGTGACGGGCATGGCGGGGTCTGGTGGGGGAACGTGCTCATTCTAGCCATTCGCGGCCGATTAACCCCGTGTGCGCCGCCCGGCCGTTGGAAACCTTGCCAACCCAAGGAGCCTCGCCATGCATCGCCACGCCGCCACACTGCTCGCCCTGCTCTTCCTGAGCGCCCTGCCCGGCTGCGCCGGCGCCCAGGCGCTGGTGGACCTGCAGGTGCTCGACCTCGACAGCCAGCAAACCCTGCCCCGCCACCCCCATCGCGGCCGCGACTACATCCAGGGCGAGCCCGGCCACCGCTATGCCGTGGTGCTGCAGAACCTCACCGGCGAGCGGATGCTGGCCGTGGTGTCGGTGGACGGCGTGAACGCCATCAGCGGTGAATCCGCCGGCAGCCAGCAGGCGGGCTACGTGCTGGCCCCGTGGCAGCGCATGGAGGTGCGCGGCTGGCGCAAGAACCTCTCGGAAGTGGCCGAGTTCCAGTTCACGTCGCTGGGCGACAGCTATGCCGCGCGCACGGGCCGCCCGGACAACGTCGGCGTGATCGGCGTGGCGGCTTTCCGCGAGCGCGAGCGCCCACGCCTGTACCCCTACGACGACATGGCCCCTTCGGCACCGATGGCCCGCGCCGAAGGCAAGGCCAGCGCCGACGCTGCGTCGGCGCCGTATGAAAACCGGTCGCGCCGCGAGCCGGGCCTGGCCTCGCGCCAGCAGCTGGGCACCGGCCATGGCCAGAGGCGCTGGGACGGCGCCACCACCACGCAGTTCGAACGCGCCAGCGCGTCGCCCAACCAGGTGCTGTCGGTCTGGTACGACTCCACGCAGGCGCTGGTGGCGCGCGGCATCCTGCCGCGACGCTGGCATGGCCCACATGGCGCCCCGGAGGCCTTCCCGATCGGCTTCGCACCCGATCCCTGAGCCTTTCCCGGAAACAAACAGGCCGGGCGTCTGCGCCCGGCCTGCGTAGCCCGCCAAGGTACCGGGCGGATCAGTCGTTGCAGCCGCCCTTGCAGTCTTCGGCGGTTTCTTCGACGACTTCGCCGGCCTTCTTCACGTCCTGGCCCATGCCGGAAATGGTGTTGCAGCCCGACAGGGCGAACGCGGCAACCAGGGCCAGCAGGATGATCTTGTTGCGGTTCATACGCGTCTCCTCGGGTTTGATGTTCGAGTCTATGCCGGCGGCCGGGGCTGTCAAGCCGGGCCGGGCGGCTCAGGTGCGCATCAGGGTGGACTTGCCGAACAGGCTTTCCACCAGGTCCACCGCCAGCAGGCCGGTGCGGTTGTGGTCGTCGAAGGCGGGGTTGAGTTCGACGATGTCGATCGAGCCCACGCGGCCGGTGTCGGCGATCATTTCCATCACCAGCTGCGCCTCGCGGTAGTTGGGGCCGCCGGGCACGGTGGTGCCGACGCCGGGGGCGATGGCCGGGTCGAGGAAATCCACGTCGAAGCTCACGTGCACGTGGGTGTTGGCGTCAATGCCTTCGAGGGCCTCTTCCATCGCGCGCTTCATGCCGATCTCGTCGATGTAGCGCATGTCGTAGACGTCCAGGCCGTATTCCTGGATCAGGCGTTTCTCGCCCTGGTCCACCGAACGGATGCCGACCTGGCGGATCTGCGACGGCAGCAGTGCCGGAGACGCGCCGCCCAGGTGCGTCAGCGGCTGGGGGCCGACCCCGCACAGGCAGGCCACGGGCATGCCGTGGGTGTTGCCCGTGGGCGTGACGTCACTGGTGTTGAAGTCGGCGTGCGCGTCAAGCCAGAGCACGCGCAGCGTCTTGCCCTGCTCGCGGCACCAGCGCGCCACGGCGGTGATGCTGCCCACGCCCAGGCAGTGGTCGCCGCCCAGCAGGATCGGCAGCCGGCCCTGCGCGAGCTGTTCATACATCGCGTCCATCACCAGGCGGTTCCAGGCCACCACCTGCTCGAGATGGCGATAGCCGTCGGTGGGAGGAAGCCAGGGATTGACCGGGCCGGCAAGGTTGCCGGTGTCCACGACCTCCAACCCTCGATCTCGCAACGCTTCGGCCAGGCCGGCCACGCGCAGTGCTTCGGGGCCCATCGAGGCGCCGCGATGGCCGGCGCCGATGTCGGTGGGTGCGCCGACCAGCGCAATCGGGGGATGCAGGCTCATTGTGCCGAGTCCTCGCGTAGTGGGCTGCTCAGGATAGGCGCGCGGCCCGCCTGGCGCCACCCGCGCTGCGGCCGCGGGCTAGGTCTTGGGGAACTTGAGGTCGATTTCGTCGGGCGGCATCGGCCGGCCGAAATGGTAGCCCTGCAGCTCGTCGCAGCCGATGGTGCGCAGGAACTCGGCCTGCTGCGTGGTCTCCACGCCCTCGGCGGCAACGCGCATGCGCAGCTGGTGCGCCATGGCGACGATGGTGCGGGCGATCACGGCGTCATCGGCGTTGTCGGGCAGGTCCATCACGAAGCTGCGGTCTATCTTGAGCTTGTCGAGCGAGAACTGGCGCAGGTAGGACAGGCTTGAATAGCCGGTGCCGAAGTCGTCCAGCGACAGCGACACGCCCAGCGCCTTGAGCTCGGCCAGGCGGCCCTGCACGCGCTCGACGTTTTCCATCAGCGAACTCTCGGTAAGCTCGATCTCCAGCATGCGGGGCGATACGCCGTGGCGATGCAGCGCCTCGCGCACCTGGCCGACGATGTCGGGCCGCTGCAGCTGCTGCGCCGAGAAGTTCACCGCCATGATGAAGTCCGTGCGGCCCTGGTCACACCAGGCGCGGACCTGCCGGCAGGCCTCGTTGAGCACCCACAGCCCAACCTCGGGCATCAGGCCCAGGGACTCGGCGATGGGGATGAAGCGGCCCGGCGCCACCGGGCCCAACTCGGCGCTGTTCCAGCGCAACAGGGCCTCGAAGCCCGTGACGCGGTGGTCTGTGGCGGCCAGCTGGGGCTGGTAGTGCAGGCTCAGCTCGTTGCGGGCGATGGCGTTGCGCAGGCGTGCGCCCAGCAGCAGGCGGTCTTCGAGTTCCTGCATCTGCGTGGCCGAGAACTCGCACGCGATGTCGCGGCCCTGGCGCTTGGCGCGGGTCATGGCGGCTTCGGCGCGGCGCAGCAGATCCATTGCGCTGTCGCCGTGCCCGGGCGAGCGGCTGATGCCGATGCTGGCGGTGAGGAAAAGATTGTAGCCGTCGCCTTCGATCGGCTGGGCCACCGCGCTTCGCAGTTTTTCGGCCAGGGCCAGGGCCTCCGCGCTGCCAAGGCCCGGCGCGACCGCGACGAACTCGTCGCCGGCAAACCGTGACAGATAGCCGCGCCCGCCCACCGCGGGTCCCAGCCGATCCGCCAGGATATGCAGCGCGTCGTCACCGATCAGATGGCCCAGGGACTCGTTGACGGCGTGGAACCGGTCGATGTCGATGAACAGCACCGACACCACGGCGCCTTCGGTGGCCAGCAGGTCGGCCAGCGTGGCTTCGAGCACTGGGAAGCGCTGCAGGCCGGTGACCGGGTCGTGGCTGGACGTGTAGGCAAGCTCGACCTCGACGCGATGGCGCTCGGTCATGTCGTTCTGGACGCCGACGTAGTTGACCAGGGTGCCCTCGTCATCGAGCACCGGCGACAGGAACAGGTGGTTCAGGAAATGGCCGCCGTCCTTGCGCCGATTGGACAGGAGGACGTTGCAGTCGGTTTCATCGCGCAGGGCGATACGCAGGATGGCCAGCTCGGACTGGCTGGTGGTTTCATCCTGAAGGAAGCGGCAGTTGCGGCCCAGCGACTCGGCCACGCTGTACCCGGTCATATCTTCAAAGGCCGGGTTGATGTAGATGATCGGGTTGTCGGGCTGGCGGGGGTCGGTGATGACGATGCCGTTCACGCTTGATTCCACCGCGCGCTGCAGCAGCTGCAGCCGCTCCTCGGCCGAGCGCCGGGCGCTGATGTCGTTGGAGATGACTTGCCGGCAGGCGCGCCCGTCCAGGATCAGGCCGTGGCTGGTGACTTCGGCCCAGATGATGCGGCCGTCCTTGGTCAGGTGTGGCCAGACGCCCGCGAAGCCGTCCCGCCCCTCGCCCTTTGCCAGCCTGGCCCTTACGCGCGCGGCCTCGGCCGGAGTGCGGATATCCAGGATGGTCATGGCCGCCAACTCATCGCGGCTGTAGCCGTAGGCGGCCACCATGGCGTCATTCACCGTCACGAACCGAAGGGTCTCGACGTCGTACGCCCACGTCGCGAAGGGATTGCGATTGAACAGCAGTTCGTAGCGCTGGCGCGATTCCGCCAGCTCGCCGATGTGGCGGGCACGTTCGGCCGCATAGCGCAGCGATCGTGCCAGCTTCTCACCGTCGATGCTGCCCTTGACCAGGTAGTCGGCCGCACCGGCGTCCAGGGCCTCGCGGTCCACCTCGGCGTTGCCTTGCCCGGTCAGCATGATCACCGGCCGGTGCGAGCTGCCCTCGGCCACGGCCAGGCGCACCAGGTCCAGGCCGTTGTCGGGACCCAGCAGGTAGTCCACCAGATAGACGTCGTGACTGGCCGCACGCAGCGCCTCGATACCCTGCGCAAGCGTCGGCACCCATTCCATGGTGAACTGGCCGGCGGGAAAATCCGCCAGAAGGTCGCGCAGGATCAGGAAATCCTCCTGGTCGTCGTCCACCACCAGCACGCGCAAATGCATCGGCTGCATCATCGGGGCGGCTGCCCCGGAGCCGGAAGATCGACGATCTGCAGCCAGTACTTGCCCACGGTCCGCACCACCTCGATCAGGGCCGCGAAGGTGACCGGTTTGGTGATGAACGAGTTGGCGCCATCGCAGTAGGAAGCGGCCACGTCTTCCTCGGCTTTGGACGTCGTCAGCACAACGACGGGGATTTCCCGCAGCGCGGGGTCGGACTTGATTTCCCGCAGCGCCTCGCGACCGTCCTTGCGGGGCATGTTCAGGTCCAGCAGGATCAGGCCGGGCATCGGGTAGAGGACCTGGTCGGCGTACTTGCCGCGACGGTTCAGGTAATCCATCAGCTCCTCGCCGTCGGCCACGAACTGCAGCTGATTTCCCAGCCGGCACTCCTGGAAGGCCTCACGGGTCATCAGCCGGTCATCCGCATCGTCATCGGCCATCAGGATGGTGATCAATAGTGGATCCTCAATGACGTGAGCGGCTCCGCACCAATCTAACCCAATTCGCGTCGCCTACAGCAACCCCACGCCACCCTGGCGGGGATGGCTCGACTCGACGGGCTGTCGCTCCGGCAACACCAAGATGAACGCAGCCCCTTGGCCGGGCCGGCCATCGGCGCGGAGTGTGCCGCGATGGCGTTCGACGATGCGCCGCGCGATCGCCAGGCCAATTCCGGTGCCTTCGTAATCCTGCCGGCCGTGAAGCCGCTGGAACGGCCCGAAGATCTTCTCGGCGTACTTGGCCTCGAAGCCGATGCCGTTGTCCTCGACCCGCAGCTCCCAGGCTGGCGCGCCTTCCAGCGTAGTTTCGGAAGCCCGGACCGTCACCACCGGCGCCCGGTCCGCGGACCGGAACTTGAGCGCGTTCGACAGCAGGTTCTGCAGCAGCTGGCGCAGCTGGGTCGGATCCCCCTCGACGGTGGGCAGGGGGCTGCGCTCGATCCGGCCGCCGCTGGACTCCAGCCTTGCCTCCAGGTCATCGATCACGCCCGAAAGCACCTGGTCCAGGTCCACCGGGGCAAACGGTTTGCCGCGCGTCACCCGGGAGTAGGCCAGCAGGTCGTCGATCAGCGTCTGCATGCGCGTCGCCGCCTGTCCGGCGCGGTCAAGGTAATCGCGCGCCTCCGGGGCCAGCGACGCAGCGTAACGCTGCTGCAGCCGGTCGGAGAAAGCGCGGATCTTGCGCAGCGGCTCCTGCAGGTCGTGCGAGGCGATGAAGGCGAAGTCCTGCAGCTCACGGTTGCGGTTGTTCAGGTCAACCAGGGTCTGGCGCAGCTCCAGCTCGGCCCGCCGCCGCTCGGTAATGTCGCGGCCTACGCCGTACACCAGCCCATCGTCGCCCGGCACCGAGGTCCATGCGATCCAGCGGACGTCGCCGCGCCTGCTGAGGTACCGGTTCTCGAAATGATGCGGGACAACGGCGCCGTCCTTCTGCCGCGCCGATCGTTCGCGGGTGTCGGCGTGGTCGTCGGGATGGATGAAGTCGGTGAATTCCCGGCTGCAAAGTTCCTCGGCGGTGTAGCCTGTGATCTCGCAAAACACCGGGTTGACCTGCAGCCAGCGGCGTTGCGCCGGGCTGTAAATGACGAAGATCTCGGCCGACAGCTCGAAGAACCGGTCGCGGACGCTGAGCCGCTGCAGCAGGCGCGCGCGCTCGATCGCGATCGAGGCCATCTGCGCGAACTGCATCGCCACCAGCTGGTCGTCGTGCGTGAACTCGCCGCTCACCTTGTCGCTCAGCTGCAGCAGGCCCATGTTGCGTCCCGCGCTGTCCATCAGCGGTACCGCCAGCCAGCCACGCAGGGGCGGGTGGTGCTTGGCCTGGTCCCCGAAACCGCGCCAGCGCGGATGCGCCTCCAGCTCGGCCTGGGTCAGGCGCATCGGCTGGTTGGTCTCCGACACCAGGGCGTAAATGCCGCTGTTGTCGGCCGGAGTGGCGTAGTCGCGCCACTGCGCGTACTTGTCCGACAGCGACACCGCATGGATGTGGTGGCTGGTTCCGCCCAGGCCCACGCTGGCGACCGCCTGGTTGGCGCCGAGGATCTCCCGCGCGCGCTCGGCCAGCAGGGGATAAATCTCCGCCTCGCCGACGTCACGGTTGAGCACGATGGCCGCGTCGCTCAGGCGCCGCAGCTGCTGGCTGCCGGCTTCAGCCGCGTCGAGCGCCCCGGCCAGGTCGCGCTGGTGCTTGCGCAGCAGGCTGATGTCCTGGGCAATGCCGAAGACGCCGGTGACGTGCCCGTCCACGATGATCGGCAGGTTGGTCACGCGCATGTCCAGGCGATGGCCGGCACCAAGCACCGCGGTGGCCTCGTAGGTGCGCGCTTGGCCACTGACCGCCGCATTGAAATGCGCGCGCACGACCTCGCGCTGCTCCGGCGCCACGTTGGCATCGAACATCTGGCCACGGACCTGATCGATGGTGCGGCCGGACTCGCGCAGCCGGCCGTTGTAGTCGGTGTAGCGACCCTCCAGGTCCATCGAGTACACGGCGTCGGGATGCTCGTTGAACAGGGAGCGGAAGCGCTGTTCGCTGAGCTGGATGTGGCGGATGTCCGCGACCTGCTCCACCGCAAGCGACACCAGCGCCACCAGGCTGTCCATCAGGGCCAGCTCGGCGCCGCTGGGCGTGCGCGGCTGACGGTAGTAAACGGCAAAGGTCGCCAGCACCTTGCCCGCGGCCGACTTCACCGGCGCCGACCAGCAGGCCCGCAGGCCGTGCTCGCGCGCCAGCTCGCGGAAGTCTTCCCACAGCGGGTCGGTGTCGATGTCGGTCACCACCACGCGCTCGCCGCGCCAGGCGGCGGTGCCGCAGGAGCCGACCTTGGGCCCGATGCGCTGCCCGTGGATGGCCAGGTTGAACGCAGCGGGCAGGTCCGGGGACGCGCCGGTAAGCAAGCGCTCGCCGGCATCGTCGAGCAAAAGCACCGAACACAGCGCATCGGGGTATTTGAGCTGGAACAGCCGGACGATGGCTTCCAGGGTCTCCCCGAGCGGCTGGCGACCGGCAATGCCGGCCAGGATCGCGGATTGCGCGGCCTCCAGCCGGCGCGCCAGCTTGGCGTCGGTGATGTCCTGAACGCTGCCTGCAAGCAAGCGCGGTGCGCCTTCTTCATCGCGGACCAGGCGCGCACGTTCGTGTACGTGCAGCGTGTTGCCGTCCGGCAGAAGGACCCGGTGCTCGATGTCCATATCCGGTCCGCCCGCCAGAACGGCCTGCTGCGCGTTCATCACCGCCAGCATGTCGTCAGGGTGCAGGCGCGCGGCAAAGGCTTCGAAGGTGCCGGCGAACTCGTCTTCGCGGACCTGGAAAAGCCGGGAGACCTCGGCCGACCAGGTGACGCGGCTGGACGCCAACTCGAGTTCCCAGGAGCCCATGTGTGCTATCTGCTGGGCGCGCTGCAGGTTTTCCTTGGCATCCCGAAGCGCCTGCGACTGCCGCAGTGCGTCGGTCGCATCGCGCGCCACCGCGAACACCAGACGATCGCGCGGCGACCAGACCAGCGACCACTGGATGTTGACCACGCGGCCGTCAGGGGTGACATGGCGATTGCGGAAGTCCACCGTCGATCGTCCGGACAGCACGTCGGCCATCGCCTGCGCGGTGGCGTCGCGGTCATCGGGATGCACCAGGTCGGCGAGAGGCCGGCCCAGCAGCTCGTTCGCCGCATAGCCCCAGACAGCGGCGCTGGCGGCGCTGACCTGGCTGAAGCGGCCGTTGGCGTCAATGGCGCAGATCACGTCCAGCGAGTTGTCCATCACCAGTCGGTTGAGGACCAGCGACTGCTCCAGGCGCCGGGTCAGTTCGCGCAGCGCATCCCCGGACCGTTTTGCTTCGGTGATGTCCTGCATCGCGCCCGCGGCGAACGTCGGCTGGCCCTGGTCGTCGCGCACCAGCGTGCCGATATCGCGCACCGTGCGCTCGTCGCCGTCGGGCCGCAATACGCCGTACTCGATGTCGATGTCGCCTTCGCCGGCATGCAGGCCCCGGTACGCTTCGCGAACGCGGTCACGGTCGTCGAAGTCCACCCGCTCCAGCAGCGCCGGCAGGCCGCGCGCCGCGTCGTGGCCCGCTAGGCCGAAGATCTGCAGCACGTCGTCGGACCAATGCGGCTCGCCTGTGTCCAGGTCGTACTCCCACGCGCCCAGCCGGGCCAGGCGCTGGGCGCGGCTGGAGCTGGCCTGCACCCGCGCCAGCGCCAGCTCGGCGCGCTTGCGATCGCCGATGTCCTGGAAATACACCGCCAAGCCATTGGGGTGCGGGAAAACGCGCACAGCGAACCATCTCCCCAGCGGCGCGTAATCCACCTCGAACGCCACGGGGCAACGCTCGGCCGCCGCATTGCGGAACTGCACTTCGATCTCGCTGCCCAGCGCCTCGGGGAAGGCGTCCCAGACACAAAGGCCCGCCAGTTCACCGGGCTGGCGCTGCAGCATCTGCTCGGCGCGAGGATTGATCAGCACGAACCGCCAATCGTGGCTGAGCGTATAGAATCCATCACTGATGCTTTCGAACACCGAGGCCAGTTCGCGTTCCACGTCGGCCAGCGCAACGCGCTCGCGCTCGCGCTGGACGATCTGTTCGGCAAGTGCGCGGCCGTTGCTTTCGGCCAGGTTGGCCCGATCGCGGGCCATCACCGCCAGCCGCAGCGACAGCGCCAGCAGGAAGCCCGTGACCAGCCCGGTGAGCAGCAGCAGGTTGGCGAAATTCCCGGCGCCCGAGTCCGCAGAGACGGGCCACAGCTCGATGCGCAGCGGCGCGCCCAGCAGGTCGATCTCGCGCACCAGCGCGGGCGTACCCGCGGCATTGCCGCGGTGGAATATCCGCTGCTGGCCGCGACTCAGGGCAAGGTCGTGCTGGGGTACGGCGGCACTGAGCACGAACGCGAACAGAGGCTGGTACTCGATGGCCGCCGCCAGGAACCCGACCGTCTCGCCGTCCTCGCGCCGGCCTGGACGCACGAGCAGCACGCCGCGTTCGGCCGCCGCCGCCCGGGCTTGGCTTGAAGCGCCTTCAGCCAGCGGCCCATCGGCCTGGAATATCTCGGCCAACGCGCCGTCCGCATCCACGTGCCGGCCGACCAGGCCCGCCGCACTCGGCAGCCGGGACTCCACCTGCAGCGCCACCCCTTCCGGGTCCGTCAACACCACCGCCGCGAGGCTCGGGAAGTCGCTAACCAGAAGCTGCGCGTCCAGCCGGAAATAAAACTGCCGGGTGACCTGGTCCGGCGCTTGGGCCATTCGTGCCGCCGCCCGGTCGAGCGCGGACGTGCGCGAGTGCACCCCTTCGATCAGTACTTTTTCCACGACGTCCATTTGCCGTACCAGCGATTGCTGCGCGCGTTGATCCTGGTCGCGATTCACTCCCGACCACACCCAAAGCGACGTCAAGGTCACCGCCATGCCAACCGCCAAGGGAACCCAGCCGGCGCGCCGGCGCTGCCCAGGGCCTGGCCCGCCGCCCGAATAGGCCAAGGCCAGGCCCAGCGCCAGCATGGCGATGCCGGTCAGCAGGGCCATGGGCGTGAGCGATCCCCAGGCCCGAACCGCTGGCACGTCGACGACGTAACCGACCAGCGCCACCGCGCCAATCACCGAAACCATGAAGCCGCAGGCCCAGGTGGCGCCCCAACGGCCGTACGCTGGGTCGGAGCCACCGGGCGCAAGCGCGACGCCCATGGCCGCGAGCAGGAAGCCCATCGCCGTGTTCGGCGCCATCCGTCCGGGCATCACGCCCTCGGCGACAATGTCGTGTGTTATCAGCCACTCACCGACACCCAGCACCAGCCCGGCGGACTCCTCCGCCAGGCTGGCGCCGGCCAACACCACGACGGGAATCAATAGGAACAAGCTGCGCCGATGCATCGGGGTGCCCAACAGGCCCAGGCTGACCGCCAGCAGCAGGCAGCACAGCGCGGTATTGAACTGGATGGGCACGTAGGCGGTGCCGCCCTGGACGATCAGGGCGCTTCCGGTCGCCCAGCCCGCCATCGCCACCAGTCCGACGCCGGCCACCAGCGCCGTTGAAAGTCGAAGCATCCGTTGCTCGCCAGCGCCAAGGCGGAACAGCAGCCAGTGCGAACCCAGCAGCAGATGGGCCGCCACCGCGGAGGCGGCAAGGCCCAGTGCATTCGATCCGGTGCCGTCACCGCCGCTGGCCAGGACCAGCAACGCCAGGCCAAGCTGCGTCGCGCCCAGCGCCCGCAAGGCGACATCGCGCCCGAATGAATCGGCGCGCCCGGCCAGGCCCATGCCCAGCAGCGCCGCCGCCGTGCCGATGGCGGCCGCCGGCTGCGCAAGCCATTGCGCTGCGGGCCACGCCACCAGCGCAAGCAGCACCGCCGCCATCGGCGCCACCATGACCGGCGCCCACTTGGCGCGACGGGCTGCGGCGCCGCGCAACAGCAGCCAGGCGCCGATCAGCAGGGGGGTGGCCAAGGCCAGCAGCGCTGGCAGTCCAGGCGCCGGCCACGCCGGCTTGATCACCAGCACGTCGAGCAGCGTCAACAGCAGCAGGCCGATGCCCAGCCTGGACCAGAGCGTCACCCTGGAGTCGGTCGCCGGAACAGTGGGTGCATCGATACCGCCTTCGTTGCCCATGCGCGAAGCGGACTCCACCGACCGGGAGGGTCGGGCTGCCTTGGGCTTATAGGAACGCAATTCCCAGGCAAATGCTACGCCCGGATTGTGGTCTTGCTGCAGCCATGGTGCCGGCACCCGGATTCGAACTGGGGACCTACCGCTTACAAGGCGGTTGCTCTACCAACTGAGCTATGCCGGCATGGTCGAGGATTCTAACCCGCGGCGACGCTCACTCGCAGGCCACCGGACGTGCCTGCACGTCCTTGGCCGCAGGCAACAACGACTTCCAATCGAAGTCGGGCTCGGCGGCGAGATCAATCCACCATTGTGCGCCGGCGTCGGTGCGCGGCTCGAGCACGGCGGCAAAGCCCTGCGCGGAAATTTCCCCGCGCCGCTTCTCGGCGTTGGCCAGGTCCCGGAACAGCCCCAGCGACACGGTGTTCTCCTGGTCGCCGGCGGTCACCACGTAGTAGTCGCGCACGCCGCGGGCAGCCAGTTGGCGCGCCGCCGCCAGCGCGGCTTCACGGCTGGCCGCCGCCGGCAGGTAGACGCGATAGCCGCGCAGCTGGGTCGCAGCGACTTCGCGGAACTGGATGCGCGCCACGCTGGGCGTCAGTGCGGCCATCGCCGCGCGCAGCTCGGCCGGCGTCGCGAACGGGCCGATGGTCAGGCAGCCCGGCGTTGCGGGCATCGGCACCGGTACGGCGCCCAGCTCCATTTCATCGGCGGTGGGCGGCGCTTCGGCTTCGCCCAGCAGCACCAGGCTGCCCACGCCAACATCGATCGGCGGCAGCGGATCGGGCACCGGCACGGGCTGGGCCAGCCACCAAGCGCCCACGCCCAGGTTCAGGCACACCAGCAGCACCACCAGCCCACGCAGGATCACGAATCACTCCCGGCGGCATGCGCGGCGTAAACGGCCAGTCCTTCCAGCACCAGGGCCGGCGCCAGCTCCACGTCCAATTCAAGCGCGCTGGCCAGGCGCTGGCTGCCGCCGCCGCTCAGCAGCACCCGTGGCGCCATCCCGAGCAGCCGCGTGGCCTTGCGATGGCTGCGCTCCACCAATCCCGCCGCGGCGCCGATGCTGCCGCTGGCCAGGGCATCGGCGGTGTCGCCGGCGAAATCAGCGGCTTCACCACCGGCGAAGGCCAGCGCCGGGAATCGCGCCGCCAGCGCCGAGCGCATGTGTTCCGGGCTGGGGGCGATCAGGCCACCGCGGTGACGGCCGCCGGCGTCGATCAGGTCTACGGTCAGCGCGCTGCCGGCCGACACCAGCAGCCACGGGCCGTCGCCGCGCGCGTGGGCGGCCAGCAGCGCCAGGAATCGGTCAACGCCCAGCCGCGACGGCTCGGCGTACGCGATGCGCACGCCGGCGCAGTCGGCACGAGGGCGGGCGCGCACGGCGGGGTTGCCGTGGCT
>QBLY01000012.1:0-38857 GCA_003241895.1 Lysobacteraceae bacterium | reverse complement strand
GCCGTGGCTGGCCAGCGCCTCGGCCACCGCCGAGGTCAGCTCCGAGCCGGCCACCGACGCCAACCAGCAGGCGTCGCCGGCCTGCACGCCGGCCAGCCAGCGCTGCAGCAGCGGCGCGAAGTCCGCCGCGCCGTGGGTCCAGGCCTGCACGGCGCCCAGACCCTGGCCCGGCCGCCAAGCGGCCACCTTGAGTCGGGTGTTGCCCAGATCCAGCAGCCAAGTGGTCATGCGGCGCGCAGGCTCGCTTCGCCGGCGTGGTGGTGATGCTCGCCGGTGGCATCGCGCAGGCGCAGGGCGCCGTCGGCGGCGATGCCCAGCGCCACGCCCTCGACCACGCGCGTGCCCACCTGCAGCTTCACGGCTCGACCGGCCAGCAGGTCATGCCGCGCCCATCCGTCGACGAACGCCGCCAAGCCCTCGCGCTCGAAGCGCGACATCATCGGCAGCAGGGTGTCCAGCAGGGCGATGCACACCGCCTGCCGCGACGGCGGCGTGGGCGACAGCGACGCCAGGTCGCACCAGGGTTGGTCGATGTCGCGTGCGGCGCTGGCCGGCATGCGCACGTTCAAGCCCAGGCCAACCACCACGTGCATCGGTCCGCCGGCCTCACCGCCGATTTCCACCAGCACGCCGCCCAATTTTTGGCCATCGGCGATCAGGTCGTTGGGCCATTTCAGGCCCACGCCGGTATATCCCAGCGCATGCAGTGCATCGGCCGCAGCCACGCCCACGGCCAGGCTCAGGCCCTGCAGCGCGGCCAGGCCGCCGTCGAAGCGACGCGACAGACTGAGGTAGACATGGGCGGCCAGCGGCGACGCCCATCGGCGCCCTCGCCGCCCGCGGCCCGCGGTCTGGCGTTCCGCCAGCCAGGCGCGGGTGCCGCTGGCGGGCACGGGCTCGCGCAGAGCCAGGGCGTTGGTGGAGTCGGTTTCGAACACCACGTCGATGCCGGCCGATTCGGCGCGCGCCGACGCGCACAGGCCGTCCGCGATCGCCGCGGCGTCCAGCAGCGACAGCGGCGACGCCAGGCAATAGCCCTGCCCGGGCCGCGCCTGCACATCCACGCCAGCGGCACGCAGCGACTCGATGCGCTTCCACACCGCGCCGCGGGTGATGCCCAGTTCAAGCGCCAGCTCGGCGCCCGAAGCGGGCGCGTGGCAAAGGCGCAACAGCAGCGCGCGGTCGCTCACGTGCGCTTCCGGCTCAGGCGCGTCCACAGCCGGGCGCGATCAAAGCGTGCTTCGGTGCCGGCGCGAAGCCGCGCCAGGTTGCCGCGATGGGTGAACACGATGAACAGGGCCAGCAGCACGGCGAAAGCCAGCCGCAACGCGTCGGCCTCGGTGGCCAATGCCAGCGGCACCAGCATGCCGGCCGCCAGCACCGTGGACAGCCCGACGTAACCCGTGGCGGTCAGCACCAGCAGCCAGGTACCGATCAGCACCAGCACGGCCAGCGGCCACAGCACCAGCAGCACGCCCACCAGCGTGCCGGCACCCTTGCCGCCGCGGAAGCCATGGAAGGCGGGCCACACGTGGCCCAGCACCGCGGCCGCGCCGGCCGCATAAGGCAGCCAGGCCTCGCCCGTGCCCCAGCGCAGCGCCAGCCACGCAGCCAGCACGCCCTTGCCCACGTCCACCAGCACGGTGCCGAGCGCAAACTTCCAGCCCTGCGTGCGCAGCGCGTTGGTGCCGCCGGCGTTGCCACTGCCCAGGCTGCGGATATCCACGCCGCGCAGACGGCCCAGCAGCAGGCTGCCCGAAAGGGAGCCCAGCAGGTAAGCGGCGACGATCAGCAGTGCAACGGTCATGCCGGCATTATGCGGCAGCCTCGCCCGGCCGTCAGTCCAGCGGCTGCAGCGATACCACCAGCGCGCCCGGCCCGGCATGCGCACCGATGGCCGAGCCCGACTCCACCAGCCAGCCTTCGCGCACGTTGATGCGGGTACGCAGCGCCGCCAGCAGGGTCTCGCCATCACCGGGTGCGTCGCAGTGGCCGACGATCAGGCGCCACGCCTGGCTTCGGTCGACGCGCTTGGCCACGTACGTCGCGAAGCGCGCCGGCACGTTCGACTTGCCGAACATTCCACCGGCCATGCCCATGCGGCCGGCGGGATTGATCTTGGCGATCGGCGTCAAGCCCAGCCACTCCACCACGGGCTGGGCCCAGGCCGGCATGCGGCCGCCGCGCACGGCGTGGCGGATGTCGCGCGCCACGGCCCAGGTCTGCGTGAGCGGCCTGAGCCGGGCCATCTCGGCCAGGATCGCCGGCGCGTCGGCACCCTGCATCGCCATCTCGCCCGCGCGCATCACCATCAGCCCCTCGCCGCCGGACGCATTGGCGGTGTCGAACACGTGCGTGCGGTCGGGGTGGCCGCGCTGCGCGGCGGTCTCGGCCGACTGCAGGGTGCCTGATATCGCCCGCGACAAGCCCACGTAAACCAGCGAGCCATGGTGCGAGAGGAGGAATTCGAACTGCCGGCGGAAGTCGCCCGGCGGCGGCTGGCTGGTGCGCGGCAGCACCGTTCCGGTACGCAGCTTGCGATAGAACTCGGCCGTGGAAAGACCCACCTTGTCCAGGTAATCCTGGTCGCCGAAGTTCACGCGCGCCGGCACCATGTGGATATTCAGCCGCTGCATTTCATCGGCGGGCAGGTCGGCGGCGCTGTCGGTGATCACCGCCACGGCGATCGAGCCGGCGGCAGTGCGCGCCTGCGCGTGCATGTCGTCGGCCTTGGCACCCTCGACCAGGCCAAAGCGCGCCGCTGCCTCGAACATCGCGCTGGGATCGGCCACGTGGGCATGCAGGCGCAGCCGCGTCTGGCTGCCGGCGATCACCACGCACGACGAGCCCAGCCCAGCGATCGCTGCGCGCAGCCCGGCCTTGTCCAGTCCTTCGCCCACCAGCAGGCATTCGCTGCACCAGCGGTGCCCGGGGTCGGCGTCGCCCATTTCGCCGTGCGCCAGCGCCGCTTCCAGGTCGCCCGGGGCTTCCTCGGCCGCGCCCACCGAATCCACCGCGCCCGAGGCGATGAAATCGTGGATGCCTTCCAGCAGGTCCACGAATCCCTGGGCGCCGGCGTCCACCACGCCGGCCCTGGCCAGCACCGGCAGCTGGTTGGGGGTATTCGCCAGTGCGCGCTGGCTGTGTTCGAGCGCGCCACGGAACCAGGCGCCCAGGTCGCCGTGGCTGCGCCGTTCCAACGCATCGGCGAAGGCCGCGATGACGCTCAGGATGGTGCCCTCGCGCGGGTCCGAAAGCGCCTGCCGGGCCGAATCGGCGCCGGCACGGACCGCGCGCGCCAGCGCCTCGGGTTCCAGGGCGCGCACCGGACCCACCGCTTCGGCCAGGCCGGTGAAGAACTGCGCCAGGATCGCGCCGGAGTTGCCGCGCGCGCCGTCCACCGCGTCCTCGCCCACCCGCCGCAGCAGGTCGCCCGCGCCCTGCGTGCGCCGGCTCAGTGCGCCGGCCAACACGCCGCCCAGGGTGAAGGCGAGGTTGGTTCCGGTGTCGCCGTCGGGCACAGGGAATACGTTGATCTTGTTGAGCAGCTCGCGTTGGGAAATCACGCGGCGCGCGCCCGCGATCAGGGCTCGGCGGAGGGCGGGGCCGCGGATCAGGGCACGCGGCTGGTCAAGGACGGCGGCATTCATGGGATGCCCGAGTCTGCCGCAAGCCGGGCCGAACGCCATGCTGCGCTGCCGCAAGACTTATCGCATACCCATAACGCAGTTCGGGTATAGAATCGGCCGCGCAACGTTTCGGCCGGTTCCGGCATCCCCGTGAACAATCGTCATCAGGTGTCCGCCATGCTCCGCACCCTGCTCGCCCTCTTCCTCGCTCTGGCCGCCGCCAGCGCCGTTGGCGCCCAAGCACTGCCGGCCGACCTCGAGACCCCGCCGTGCGAAAAGGATTCATCCCCGTCCGGCAAGTCCGCCGCCGGCAGCGCCGGCAGCACCACCGCAGCGCGCCCAGGAACGCCCGCAACGGTTCGGCCGCGCAGCGCCAGCGGCCGCAGCACGCCGCGCTGGCACAGCCTGCTGCCGGGCATGATCCGCTAAGCCCGCGGGCTTGCCAGGCGGCCACGCCGCCCGCACCTTGGGGACATGAAGTCCCTGATCGCACGCCTTTTCCCCCGCCCGCCTGCCCTGACGCCCGATCAGGACGCGCAGCTGCTGGCGCAATTGCCCTGGCTGTCGCGCCTGGACCACGAGCGACGCGAGCGCCTGGCCGCGCTGGTCGCCCGGTTCCTTGCCGGTAAAACCATCACCACCCTTCACGGCCTGGTGCTGGACGAAAACCAGCGACTGCACCTGGCCGCCCTGGCCTGCCTGCCGCTGCTGGAGTTCGGCGCGCAGGGCCTGGCGGGCTGGAACCAGGTGGTGGTTTACCCCGGCGCGTTCCGGGTGCATCGCCAGCACCACCATGAAGACACCGGCGTGCTCGAGGAATGGCAGGAAGACCTAGCCGGCGAATCCTGGGAGCACGGGCCACTGGTGCTTTCCTGGGACGACATCCAGGCCGACCTGGCCGACCCCGAGGCGGGCTTCCAGCTGGTGGTGCACGAAATGGCGCACAAGCTCGACGCCCTGGACGGCGCCATGGACGGCACGCCGCCGCTCCCGGCGCAGTGGCAGCGCGAATGGGCGCGCGACTTCCAGGCCGCCTATGACGAGTTTTGCGCGCGGCTCGACGCCGGCGGCGACAGCGCCATCGATGCCTATGCCGCGCAGGCGCCGGAGGAATTCTTCGCCGTCACCAGCGAGTACCACTTTTCTGCGCCGGCGCTGCTGGCGGCGGAAATGCCGGCCGTGGCCGCGCACCTGCGCCGCTTCTACGGCGCATCACCCATCCCGGTGGACTAGAACGCCGGCGGGAATCGAACGCGGAAGCGGCCACCGCCCAGCTCGGGCGCCTTTTCAACGGTGAGCTCGCCGCGATAGGCGGCCACGATGTCCTGCACGATGGAAAGACCGATGCCGTGGCCCTGCACCCGCTCGTCGCCGCGCACGCCCCGCTGCAGCATGCGGTCGACCTGGTCGGCCGGGATGCCGGGGCCGTCGTCGTCCACGGTGAAGATCACGCCGGGCCGTCGATTGGGCAAGGCCGGCTCCACCTGCACGCTGAGCAGCACGCGCCGGTTCGCCCATTTGAAGGCGTTCTCCAGCAGGTTGCCGAGCAGTTCCTGCAGGTCGCCCAGCTCGCCGTGGAAGCGCGCACTGGCGTCCATCTCGAATTCGCACAGCACGCCCTTGCCGGCATAGACCTTCTCCAGGCCGGCGACGATTTCCTCGGCGCGCGGCTCGATCTCGATCGGCGCCGAATAAAGCGCATGGCCGCTGCGGGCGGCGCGCGACAGCTGGTAGGACACGATCTCGTTCATGCGCTGCACCTGCGCCGCGACGTCGGCGCGCAGCTCCTGGTGGCTGGGGTCGGCGTCGAGCCGCGATCGCATCACGGCCAACGGCGTCTTGAGGCTGTGCGCAAGGTCGGACAACGTATTGCGGCTGCGCTCGAGGTGGCTTCGCTCACTCTCGATCAGGCTGTTGATGGATTCGGTGATGGACTCGAGTTCGCGCGGATGCCGGCCCGACAGCCGCTGGCTGTGGCCGTGGCGCACGCGGGACAGTTCGCGCTCGACGTTGCGCAGCGGCAGCAGGCTCCAGCGCAGCACGAGGATCTGCAGCAGCACCAGCAGCAGCGCCGCCAGCCCCAGGTAGCCCCACAGCGCGCGCCTGAACACGCTCACCTGGTCCTGGATCTGGGCGGCGTCCTCGTAAACGCTCAGCGTGAGGTGGAAGTCGTTGGCCGATACCCAGACCACGCCCATCGAGTAGGCGTAGACGCTGTTCTCCGTGCCGCGCGCGTCGATGATGCCCAGCGGCCCCTCGAAGCGCATGGCGCCGGGCTCGAGGAATTCCACCGGCGGCAGCGACCGGCCCAGTGACGAGGCGGAGTCCCAGCGCATGCCTTCGCCCCGCACACTGGCGTACAGGCCGCTGCCGGGCGACATGAAGCGCGAATCGAGCGGCGGATCCGGGGGGATGAAGCTCCGGACGCGATCGAGTTCACTTTCCTGCAGGTAGCCGATGGCCAGGTCGGACAGGCGCTCGCGCAGGGCGTTCTGCGCGGTTTCCATGAACGCACGATCCAGTGCGTAGCCGGTCAGGCCCAGGAAGGCGACCAGCGCAAGGCTGGCCGCCAGCAGCTGTCGGGTCTGCAGCGAAAGCGTGCGCCAGCCGCCCAAGGCGGCTTACTCGTCGCGCGGGATGGCGAAGCGGTAGCCGCGGCCGCGAACGGTCTCGATCGGCTTGATCTCGCCCTCGGGGTCGAGCTTCTTGCGCAGACGGCCGATGAAGACTTCCAGCACGTTCGAATCGCGGTCGAAGTCCTGCTGGTAGATGTGCTCGGTGAGGTCGGCCTTGGACACCAGCTCGCCCGCGTGCAGCATCAGGTATTCCAGCACCTTGTACTCGTAGCTGGTCAGGTCCACGCCCACGCCGTTGACGGTGACGGTCTGCGCCGACAGGTCCAGCTTCACCGGGCCGCAGTCCAGCGACGGCTTGGACCAGCCCGCGGCGCGGCGCAGCAGCGCGTTCATTCGTGCCAAAAGTTCTTCGACGTGGAAGGGCTTGACCAGGTAGTCGTCGGCGCCCGACTTCAGGCCCTCCACCTTGTCCTGCCAGCTCGAGCGCGCGGTCAGGATCAGGATCGGGAACTTCTGGCCTTCGGCCCGCAGCGCCTTCACCAGGTCCATGCCCGACATCTTGGGCAGGCCCAGGTCGATCACGGCGATGTCAAAAGGAACTTCGCGGCCGTGGTAAAGGCCTTCTTCGCCGTCACCGGCGGTGTCCACCGCGAAACCTTCGCGCTTGAGGCGCGCGGCAAGGGTTTCACGCAGCGGAGCTTCATCCTCGACCAGCAGTACGCGCATGTCGTCTCCTTTCGACAGGGGGACCGGCCCGGTTGGGCCGGACTAACACTAAGCCGGCGATCGCTCGCCGCGCTCGCCACCGCCCGATTCCGGGCGCGGGCCATCATTTTGCTGCGGGGCTGGCTCGCGACGGATTTCCGGCTGGCGGTAGCCGCGTTCGCTGGGCATCGGGGCCGAGCCGGCCGCACCCTCTTCGCGCCCGAAGCGGCCGCCTTCGAAGGTTTCGGGACGGGACTCGCGGCGGCGCGAATCGTCCAGCACGCGTACGCGTCCCTCGGGGGTCAACACCTTGAGGCGATAGACCTCGCGGCCGCTGCGCTGCATCGGCTCGGCCTGCAGCACGCGGCCGCCGTCACGCTCGACCTGGCGCACGCGGTCGCCGGCGGTCTCACGTTCGGTGGGCGGATCACGCGCTTCATCCTGGGCCTGCACGGGCAGGCCAAAGGTGATCGCGAAGATCAGCAGCAAGGGGCGAAGGGCGTTGGACATCGTCGGGATACTAGCTCCAAGGGGGTCGGGCGGCTAGCGCGACCGGGAAGGAGAGTCTGGGCGGGACGCGGTGAATCCGATATGAACCCTTTCCGCGTCAACCACTTGGCTCGCCCCGGGGTTCAGGTGTCAGAAGATTTCGGCCACGCAGCAGCGCAGCGAGCCGCCGGCCTTTTCGATCTCGTCCAGGGCCACGTCGCCCAGGGCGAAGCCCGCGCGCTCGAGCTGGGCGCGCTGGCCGCCCTGCAGCGACGCCGCACCGGCCTGGCTCATCCACACCCGGTCGGGCGACAGGGCGATGCCGTTGCCGGCGAACGCGGCCTTCTGCGCCGGCGACAGCTCGACCACGTGCGGGGCGTAAACCGCGGCGATGCCGGCCGCGGCAGCCGGGTCGGCGAAGCCGGCCGGGCAGACCACCAGCGCGCGTCCGGCCAGCACGCTCATCACCACGTTGGTGTGGTACTCGCCTGGCGCCAGGTCGAACATCAGCGTGCCGCGCAGGCCGAAGGCGGCGTGCATGGCCGCCGCACCCGCCTCGTCGCAGCGTTCGCTCAAGCCGCACAAACCCAGGCCGCGCGCGCGATCGATGACCAGCGCGCCGGTCAGCTCGCACACGCCGGGCTGCGCGCGCAGGTCGTGTTCGGCATAGCCCATGGCCGCGAAGAAGCCGCGGATGTCGGTGCGCCCGGCCTCGCGCTGGCGCACCGCATGGCGCATGTGGCCGATGACCAGGCGGCCGGGCGCGGTGGCGAACACGTTGTTGGGGAACAGCCCGTCGGGCATCGCCGGGTCGCCCGGAAACGCCACCACCGGCAGCGACGCGGCCAGCGCGCGCTGCAGGTCGCGATGCTGGGCCAGGGCGCGCTGCACATCCACCGCGGCCGACAGCTCCATGTAGGCGTTGTCGCTGGCGGACTGCTCGGCCAACGCGAAGCCCTCGGGCATGACCAGGAACGCGGCCTTGGCGCACGCCGGGCCGAAGTCGGGCGCCAGCGCACGGGCGAAGCGGGTGAAGGCAGCCACGTCGCGGGTGATCAAGCGGCGTCTTCCCGGCGCACGGTCATGGCCAGCGCGCGCTCCACCAGGTCCCAGCCGGCATCGCTGCGCGGCGCGCCTTCGCTGAGCACCTGCCGGAACGCGCGGCCGCCGGGCTGGCCGTGGAAGAGGCCCAGGATGTGGCGCGTGATGTGCTTTACCGCCACGCCGCGCGAACGGCACGCCTCGACGTAAGGGCGGTACGCGCGCAGCAGTTCTCCGCGTTCCCAAGGCGCAACGTCGGGCGTGAACATGGCGCGGTCCATCAGGTGCAGCCGGTAGGGTTCGTGGTAGGCGGCGCGGCCGATCATCACGCCATCGACGTGCTCCAGTGCCGCGACGCTGTCCTCCACCGTGGACAGGCCGCCGTTGACCACGATGCGCAGGTCGGGCCGCTCGCGCTTGAGCCGGTGCACCCAGTCGTGGCGCAGCGGCGGGATCTCGCGGTTTTCCTTTGGGCTCAGGCCCTGCAGCCAGGCCTTGCGCGCGTGCACCACGAACAGCCCGCAGCCCGCCAAGGCCACGGTGTCCACGAAAGTGCGGAAGACGTCGTAGTCCTCCATCTCGTCCACGCCCAGCCGGCACTTCACCGTGACCAGCACCGGCGAGGCCGCCACCATCGCCGCCACGCAGTCGGCCACCAGCGAAGGTTCGCGCATCAGGCAGGCACCGAAGCGCCCCGCCTGCACCCGGTCGGACGGGCAGCCGACGTTGAGGTTGACCTCGTCATAGCCCCAGTCGGCGCCGATGCGCGTGGCCTGCGCCAGGTGCGCCGGGTCGCTGCCGCCCAGCTGCAGCGCCACCGGGTGCTCTACCGCATCAAAGCCCAGCAGGCGCTCGCGGTCGCCGTGGATCACGGCCTGCGCGTGCACCATTTCGGTGTACAGGCGCGCATTCGGCGCCAGCAGGCGATGGAACGCCCGGCAGTGCCGGTCGGTCCAGTCCATCATTGGGGCGACGCAAAGGCGCGTTCTGTCGGGGGCGGGCAGCAGGCTCATGCCGGAAGTTTAGCGGGTACGAATAGGCAAGCGCGCCTGCAGGCGCAGGCGCGCGCCGCCATCATCGTTGCCAGTTTCCATCCCGCAGCAGGGTCTCAGCGAGCGGTGTCAGTTACCGCCATTTCCCTTGCCTTTGTCCTGGCCCTTGTTGCCTTTGTCCTGGCCCTTGTTGCCTTTGTCCTGGTTGCCCTGGCCCGAATGGCCGCGGTCCTGGCTTCCCTTGCCCGGATTGCCGCCGGACTGCATCGGCTTGCCGCGATGCTTTGAGCCACCGTGCGCCTTGAGCTTGCCGTGCCCCTTGCCGACGCGGCCCTTGAGCGCGTGGAACTGCTCCGAGCCCGGCTTGATGCCCATGCGCTTGGCAAGCGCGCCCCAGCCCTGGCCGGGATGGCGGTCATAGTCGCTGACGATCTCTCGGCACGGCCGGTCCAGCATCTGGGCCAGCGCGCAGGCGTAGTAGATGTCGCCGGGCGCCCAGCGACGGTCGGTATACAGCTCGCGCACGTAGTCGCGGGGTACGCCGTAGCTGGAGTACATGTCGTCGTAGAAATAATCCGGGTCGCCGCGGCCGTAGGTGTTGATCTCGCCCAGGCGAGTGTCCAGCCAGACATCGCCGGTGCGCGGGCTGTAGTTCAGGGAAACCGTCTGCGCCTGCGCACTTGCGCCGAAGGCCAACGAAGCGGCAAGTGCCAGCGTAATCATCGTCTTTTTCATGGTGTTCCCCGGATCGGTGTGAGCGTGGGGCAGTGTGGCCCCACGCAATGAATCTGGCCTGACCGGGCTACAGGCGCTGCAGGCGATGGGCCAGGGCGTCGACCATGGGGCGCTGGCGGTCTTCGAGCATTTCCAGCGCGCCGTCAGGCTGCAGCGAAAACCAGCGGCTCGCACCGCCGGCGTCCAGCCGATACACCACCACCGGCTGGCCATCGATCTCGCCAGCCTCCTCGACCCAGTTGCCCTGCGATTGGAACGCGTCGCCGCCGTCTTGGGCCAGGTACGTTTCCTGCAGCTCGAACCGGCGGCCCTGGTTGTCGGCCAGCAGGCGCAGGCGCGTCTGGATGCCGTCGCAGTCCGAGCAGGGCAGCACGCCCTGCCAGGTCGCGTCCAGGCCGTCGGCCTGCGACGGTGCGGGTGCATCCGAAGGCAGGGCCGCACCGGGGTCGGAAGGCGCACGGCCGCAGCCCGCCAGCGCCAGCAGCGCGGCCAGCAGCAACAGGGCGGACCAGGATTTGAGCGACATCGCGATACTCCTTGCGGGACCCCCATCCTAGCCGGTTGGGCCGGTGACATCCGCCACCGGCCCCGTCACGGCGCGGGCTGAAGTGGATCAACCCCATTGCCGGCGGCCGCGCGTTGGAAACCTTGCCACCCCGCAAGGAGACGCCCATGACCCGCCCGCTGCCCCACCCCTCGCACCTGGACCGGATCGACACCCAGCGCATCGCCGGCAACAGCCTGGCGCTGCTGGTGCACGCCTTGGCCTTCGCCGTCCTGATGATGCCCAGCGCCTGGGAGCCAAACCCTTTGGGACCGCGCGAGGAAACGGTGCTGGTGGAGTACGTGCCGCCGCGCCTGCCGCCGGTTCCCCTGCTGCCGCTGCCGCAGCTGCCCAGGGTCGAGCCGCGCCCGCCGTCCACCCCGGTGGTCCCGACCCAGGCCACACCCACGCCCGTCGTCGACACCACGCCGGTGATGAACGAAGGCACCGAGTACGCCGAACCGGTGGACCCCGGCCCGCCCGTGGACAGCTTCGAGACCGGCGCACCCGGCGTGGAAACGCTGGCCTACGACGTGCACCCTGCCCCGCGCTACCCGCGCCAGGCGCTGCGTACGGGCCTGGAAGGCACGGTTACGCTGCGCGTGCTGGTGGACGAGCAGGGCTGGCCCAGGTCGGTGGAGATCGAGCGCACCAGCGGCCACCGCGAACTCGACCGCAGTGCGCGCGAACACGTGCTGGCCACGTGGCGCTTCCACCCGGCCCAGCGCCAGGGCCGCGCCATCAGTGCCTATGCGCTGGTGCCGATCGCCTTCGACCTTCCCTGAACACGCGCTCACGCAGGAGCGACGGAGCGCCCGCACAATGAGGCTTCATTTCTTCCATCGACGGCCCCCGCCATGCGCATACTGACCCTGATCGCCCTGACCGCCCTGGCTGCGCCCGCACTGGCACAACAGCCGGAGACACCGCGCTGGACCGTCGGCGCCCTGGTGCTGGACCGCGACGCACCCTACCGCGACCTGGACGACGGCCTGCTGGCGGTGCCGCTGGTCCGCTTCGAGGGCGAGCGCGCCTACCTGCGCGGACTGCGTGGCGGCGTGCGGCTGGTCAGCTCCGACACCTACGAGCTGGCGGTGTTCGGCCAGGCGCGTCTGGATGGCTACGACAGCACGGACTCCCCCTTCCTGATCGGCATGTCCGATCGTCGTGCCTCGCTCGACCTCGGCCTGGCGTCCACCTGGACTTCGCAGACCTTCGGCGCACTGGAACTGTCGGTGGCTGCGGACGCCCTCGACCGCAGCGGTGGCGTCGAGGTGGCGGCGGGTTGGACCGGCCTGTTCCGCGCGGGCGACTGGACCTTCCTGCCGGGCGCGTCGGTGAAGTGGCAGGACGCCAGCCTGGTGGGCTACTACTACGGCGTGCGCGGCAGCGAAGCGATCGTCGGTCGCCCGGCCTACTCGCCCGGTTCGGCGGTGACGCCGGAACTGTCCCTGCTGGCCACCCGCCCCCTGGGCGAGCGCTGGAATGTCTTTGCCCGCGCGGGCCACGCCTGGCTGCCTTCCGAGATCACCAACAGCCCGATCGTGGACCGCAACGGCAGTACGTCGCTGCTGGTCGGCATCGGCTACGCGCTGGACTGATCTGGCCCGGCTAGGGCCGGCTAAAGCAGGCTGGGCTGCTGCGGCGCCGGCTCGTCGGCCGGCGGCAGCGAGGTGTCGATGACCACCTGGTCGCGGCCGCCCGCCTTCGCGGCATACAGCGCACGGTCGGCGCGCGACACCAGCGTTTCCGCTTCGTCGCCGTCCTGGCACTGCGCCACGCCGATGCTTATGGTCAGCGCCCGATCGGGCCAATCGGCGACATGGAAGTCGCGGCGGATACGTTCTGCCACCAGCACGGCGCGCTCGCCGTCGATGCCCGGCAGCAGCACCGCAAATTCTTCGCCGCCGAAGCGGGCCGCGATGTCACCCGGGCGCAGCGCTGATTTGAGCAGTTGGCCGACCTTGCGCAGCGCGCCGTCGCCGGCCACGTGGCCGAACGTGTCGTTGAAGGACTTGAACCTGTCCAGGTCGAGCATCAGCAGCGAAAACACCGCGTCCTCGTCGCGGCGACGGGTCAGCAGGCCCTTGATGGAGACCTGGAACGCGCGCCGGTTGCCCAGCTGGGTGAGCTCATCGGTGCTGGCGTCCTCGCGCAGGTGGCTGGTGATGCGCTTCTCGCGCTCCACCCGGTCCAAAAGCACGCTCACCGACCAGACGATCCAGGCCACCAGCCCTCCCGAAGCCACCGCCAGCAGCGTGATGGTGGCGTCGGCGGACAGGTAACCGAGCGCCTGCAGCCTCTGCGCCAGGTAGCTGACCAGGCTGGGTATCAGCAGCGACGGCAGCAGCGCGCGACGGGCCACCGCCCCCCCGGCGCTGCGCGCCGACAGCACGCGCATGATGCCCACGTCTGGGCGCGCCGCCAGCCAGCCCAGCGCCAGCATCAGCAGCAGCAGGGCTGTATGTACCGCGACCGGGTTGAAGGGAAGCGCGACCCCCTGTTCCAGCCCGCGGTAACCCAGCACCGACAGCGCAAAGAGCGCAACCGCGATCACCGCCAGCGCCAGCCACTGGGCCACCCGGATCGAGCGCATGCGGCATGAGGCGACACCTGCGCCCGCCAGCAGCGCGAAGGCGATGGCGCTGATCTGGGACATGCGTCCGGGCGGGCGACCCACGGCCTGGCTGGCAGGGTCGTCGAACCACATCGTATCGATGCCAAAGTCCAGTCCCCACGAGTACTGCACCAGCGTCAGGGTGCTCAGCAGCCCCGCCGCCATCGCAAGCAGGCCTGAAAGCCGACCGGCGGCGGTCACCGCCGAATGGCAGGCCAGCAGCGAGAGCCCCATCAGCAGCATGGCCAGCGCCGTGTTGGCTTTCATGTCGGTGTGCCCGGGCACCATCGCCTTGAGCGAGGTGATATCCCAGGCCCAGCCCACCAGGACCAAGGTCGCCACGAGGATCGACAGCGCAGCGACCGCGCGGGAAAACTGCTGGAAACGATGGACCACGAGCGGATCGGCGTAGCCGGGGTCGGTGTAATCCATGTCGGCTCCGGGGCGCCTTACCGAGCGCCGTTCCACGCAGCGTACTCCGGCTGGCGCCAAAGCATCGTGACCGCGATCAATTCCGGTCTCGCGCTCGCCCGCACGCCCCCAATCAAAGTGACTCCGGCGGGGTGTCGAGCACCGTGGCGTCCAGTGCGCCCAGCAGCTGCGCATCCAGTTCGGTGGTCGGCAGTTCATGCACAAAGAACCAGCGGCAGGCCGCCAGCTTCCCCGCGTAGAAATCGGCATCGGCGGCAGTGGCCGGCGCGGCCCTGGCAGCCACCAGCGCCTGGCGCAGCCAGGACCACGCAATGGCCAGGTGGCCCACCATGCCCAGGTAGCGCGATGCATTCGAAAGCGCCAGCCGCACCTCGCCGCGGGCCATGGCCGCGCCCAGCACGCCGGTGGTCCTGGCCACCGTCGCCGCGCAGTGGGACAGCGCGATGGCATGTTCGGTAAGCGCCGGCACGCCGCCGGCGGCGCTGGCCGTGGCGGCGACGTCGCGCAGCAGCAGCTTGAGCGCGGCGCCGCCGTCCATCATCACCTTGCGACCCAGCAGGTCCAGGCCCTGGATGCCGTTGGCGCCTTCGTGGATGGGGTTGAGGCGGTTGTCGCGCCAGTACTGTTCCACCGGGTATTCGCGGGTGTAGCCGTAGCCGCCCAGCACCTGGATGGCCAGGTCGTTGGCCTTCAGGCACCAGTCGGCCGACCAGGCCTTGATGACCGGCGTAAGCAGTTCCAGCAGCAGGTGCGCCTCGCGCCGGCGCGCCGGGTCGGCGTCCTGCGCCTGCACGTCCACCAGGGTGGCGGCATGCATCGCCAGGCCCAGTGCCCCTTCGGTGTAGCTTTTCTGCTGCAGCAGCATGCGCCGCACGTCGGCGTGTTCGATGATCGCCACCGGCGGCGACGCCGGGTCTTTCTGGTCGGGGTGCCGGCCCTGTTTGCGCTCGCGCGCGTAGCGCAGCGAATAGCGGTAGCCGGCCGTGCCCAGCATGATCGCGCCCAGGCCGACGCCGATGCGCGCCTCGTTCATCATGTGGAACATCTGCGCCAGGCCCTGGTGCGGCTGGCCCACCAGTTCGGCGAAGCACTCGCCACGCTCGCCGAATTTCAGGAACGTGTTGACGATGCCCCGCTGGCCCAGCTTGTGGTTCACGCCGGCCAGCTGCACGTCGTTGCGCGCACCCAGGCTGCCGTCGTCGTTGACGCGCAACTTGGGCACGATGAACAGGCTGATGCCCTTCACCCCGGGCGGCGCATCCGGCAGGCGCGCCAGCACCAGGTGGATGATGTTTTCCGACAGCTCGTGTTCGCCGCCGCTGATCCACATCTTGGCGCCGCTGAGCCGGTAGCTGCCGTCGTCCGCGGGTTCGGCGCGCGTGCGTATGTCGCCCAGCGACGAACCGGCCTGCGGTTCGCTCAGGCACATCGTGCCCAGGAACCGGCCCTGCAGGATCGGCGCGCGATAGCGCGCGCACTGCTCCGGCGTGCCGTGCGCCTGCAGCAGGTTGGCCACGCCGCGCGCCAGCATCGTATAGCCGGAAGTGGAAACGTTGCTGGCGACGAACATCGCGTCGCAGGCCAGGCCCACGGTGTAGGGCAGCTGCATGCCGCCTTCTTCGGCATCGGCCAGCATGGCGGTGAACCCGGCCTGCGCGAACGCGTCCAGCGCCGCCTTCACCTGCGGGATGATCTGCACGCCGCCGTCCACGAAGCGCGGCTCGTGTTCGTCCGAGGCGCGGTTGTGGCCGGCGAACGTGGCGTCGGCGAGGTCCTGGGCGGCGTCGAGCACCGCGTCGAAGGTTTCCCGCGAGTGCTCGGCGAAGCGGGGGTAGCGGCACAGCACGCCGGCGTCCTGCACTTCATGCAGCAGGAAGTCGAGGTTGCGGCGATCCACGGGGGATTGGTCGGTCATGACGGCGCTTGCGGGCGAAGAAGCGCCAAGGGTAGCAAGGCCGCGTCGTCGCGGCGTCAGTCCCGCCCCTGCAGCGCGGACTGGGCGCGCGACTGCAGTGCCGCCAGCGCCTTGGGAATGCTGGCGGCCGCATCCACGCGGATCACCTGGCGCTCGTGCTCGGGCTGCAGGCCGTTGTCGAGCTCATGGGCCCACGTGACGTGGTAGGGCACGTGGATGCCCCAGCCGCCCAGCCGCACCACCGGTTCGATGTCCGAGCGCAGGGAGTTGCCCACCATCGCGAAGGCCTCGGGTTCAACGCCGAACTCGGCCAGCAGCCGAGTGTACGAGCGCGCGTCCTTCTCGGACACGATCTCGATGCGCCGGAACAGGTCGGCCAAACCCGACGCCGCCACTTTCGTTTCCTGGTGGAACAAGTCGCCCTTGGTCACCAGCACCACCGGGTACTGGTGCGCGATGGCCGCCACGGCGTCGCGGATGCCGGGCAGCAACTCCACCGGATGCGCCATCACCTGCTTGCCCAGGCCGACGATGCGGTGCAGGTCGTCGGCGCCTATGCGCCCGCCGGTCACCGCGAACGCGGCTTCCAGCATCGACAGCGTCATGCCCTTGGCGCCGTAGCCGAACAGGCGGATGTTGGCGCGTTCGGTTTCCAGCAGGCGCTCGTGCAGGCGTGCGTCGGCCAGGTCGACGTAGCGGCCGACGATCGATTCGAACTCGGCGTGGGCCGACCGGTAATAACCCTCGCTGTGCCAGAGGGTGTCGTCACCGTCGAAGCCGATCAGCTGGATCATGGGGATAGCACGTGCCGGGGGAATCCAAGGGTACTACCGCCGGGGCACCGGGCGCGCCTGCCCCGGGATGGCCGGGCCCTCACGCGCCAATGCGGCATCATGTCGGCCTGCTTTCGAGGAACCACGATGACCGACGAAAACGCCACCACCCCCGGCCCTGCCCTGCTAACGCCCGTGGAGGCCCGCATCCTGGCCAGCCTGGTGGAGAAGGAATCCACCACGCCCGAGGCCTATCCGCTCACCGCCAACGCCGTGGTGCTGGCCTGCAACCAGAAAACCAACCGCGACCCGGTGCTCGAACTCGAGCCCGGCGAGGTGGGCCACGCCCTGCGCGAGCTGGAGGGCCGCGGCCTGGTGCGGTCGGTGCACGGCGCCCGCGCGCAGCGCTACGAGCATCGCTTCGCCAGCGGGTACTCGCTGACGCAGCCGCAGCAGGCGGTGCTCAGCGTGATGCTGCTGCGCGGCCCGCAGACGGTCGCCGAGCTGATGACGCGCTGCGAACGGCTGGCCACCCTGCGCGACCAGGACGACGTGCGCCAGCTGCTGGAGCGGCTGGCGCAGCGCGGCTTCGTGGTCAACCTGGGGCGCGCGTCCGGGCAGCGCGAGGACCGCTTCATGCACCTGCTGGGCGGCCCGGTGTCGGCCGACCAGTTCGTGGCCGCCAGCCGCCCGGCGGCCGACCGCAGCGGCCTGGAGGCGCGCGTGGAGGCGCTGGAGAACGAGCTGGCCGAACTGCGGGCGAAGCTGGCACACCTGCTGGGTTGAGCCCGGTCCGGGCTAGCGCACCGGCGGCTCTTCGGCCTTGCCGATCACCGCCAGGCCGCCGTGCAGCCGGTACACGGCCGAATGCTCGCGTCCGAACACCTGCAGGCTGGCTTGTTCCAGGGTGGCGCCAGCGTCGGCCGCCATCCAATACCTTCCGCAGTCGTCACCCATGGCCCGGGATCGGGCCAGCAGGTGGGCACCAAGGCGCTGGCCGCTGATGCGCTGCGGTGCGTCGCCGCTGGCGAAAACACCCACCAGCTCGGTTTCCGGTGAGGGACGCAGCAGCCACACCGTGGCGTCAGGCGCAGTGAGCAGCAGGGCAACCTTCCCGGGCACCACGATTTCCACCCGGCGGATGGACTCGCGGCCCGGCTCGGCGTCGGGCACCGACTGGCCACCGTCCACCACGATCACCTTGCCAGGCACCGGCAGCGTGACTCCGGGGAACTTGCAGCGGCTCCAGTCAATGCCCGCGGGCGCCACCGCGACCGGCGCCGGGGCGGGCTCAGCCGCCGGGGCGGGCGGGTCGCCCCCGCATCCGGCCAGCAGGGCCAGTGACAGCAGCGGCAGACAGCGGAGCGGGACCAGGGACATGGCGGAGTTCCGGGGGCGTGGATCCAAAGCATACCGGAGGCACCCGCGTGGCGACCTCAGGGATGCTCGGCCTCGATGTGCACCCGCTCGCGGCGCAGCAGGTAAAGCCCGCTGGCGACGATGATGCCGGCGCCCACCAGCGTCATGCCGTCGGGCAGCACCTGCCAGACCAGCCAGTCCAGGCCCAGCGCCCACGCCAGGGCGCTGTATTCAAAGGGCGCAACCACCGACGCCTGGCCGGAGCGGAAGGCTTCCGTAATGGCGACCTGGCCCAGGAATCCGCTCAGCCCGACGCCCACGATGGTCCAGCCATCGGCGCCCTGCAGCGGCTGCCAGGCCGGCCAGGCCAGGACACCGGCGCCCAGGCCGGTCATCACCAGCATCCAGAAAACCATGCTTTGCGAACTGTCGGTCCGATGCAGCACCCGCACCATGATCGCCGACAGCGCGTAGGCGGTGGCCGCCACCAGCACCGCCAGGCCGGCCCAGCCCAGCACGCCGTCGCCGGTGGGCCGCAGCACCACCAGCACACCCACCAGCCCGACCGCGATGGCGGACCAGCGCCGCGGCCCGACCTTTTCGCCCAGCAGCGGCACCGACAGCGACGTGATCAGCAGCGGCGCCACGAAGAACAGCGCGTAGGCGCCGGTCAGCGGCATGCGCTTGAGGGCATAGGCAAACGCCGACAACATCACGATCGACAGCGCGCCGCGCAGCAGGTGCAGCGGCCAGCGCACCTTCCACAGCGTGGCCACCGTGCCGCTGGCCGCCACCCACAGCAGCACCAGCGGCAGCGACGAAAGGCCGCGGATGGCCGCCACCTGCATGGCCGGGTAGTGCGCGGAAAGCTGCTTGAGCCCGCCATCCATCAGCGAGAAGAAGCCGACGGCGATCAGCATCGCGACGATGCCGCGCACGTTGTTGTGGGTTTGCATGCGCCCATTCTGGGCTGCGGCCACCCCGTGCGCACGCGCCGCTTCACCGCTTCGCGCAGGCCAGCGCCACTTTTGCGTCCAGGTCGGAACGCTGGCGGAAGCTGAGCCGGTTCCACAGCCGGGCGCGGGTGAGGTCGGCCGCCCGGCGTGCCGCGGCGCAGCGGGTGGGGGTGGGTTTGCCGGCTGGACGCACGACACGCGTCACCGCGCCGGCAGCCCGCGGCCGTGGGGGTCCCGCCGCTGCAGCCGCAGCGGGCCGCGCCGGCGGCGCTGCGACCGGCGGTTCGGATCGCCGTGACCAGGCGGTGCGTTGGCCAGCGGCACAGGGCAGCGACTGGTAGCTGGCGACACCGTCGGCGCCGATGCATTTGTTGAGCGATGCCGGCAGCGAGCCGGGCAGCAGGAAAAACGTCAGCAGGATGGCGTGCATGGCGGGCCCTCTTCGGGGCTTCATTGCACGCCGTTGCGCAGGGTCACGCCGTCGGCCAACCACCGCCGGGCGCGCAAGAGCGCGCCGCTCGGGCGCGTCAGCAGGTTGCCCGGATCAGGGCTGGGCGTCGTCGCCCCCCAGCAGGTCCGGGTCGCGGCACGTCACCACCACCCAGCGCTTGATGCCCTCGCGCTGTGCCTGGGTCAGCTCCAGCCAGGCCAGTTGGCCGGCCAGGTCGTTGAAGTCGTGGGCCTTGGTGCATTCGCTCTTGCGCGGCGGCGGCACGGCGCTGGCCACCGCCTCGCGCAGGCGCTTGTCGTCATCGATGCGCGCCTGTGCGTCCAGCCGCCGCTGCTCCGCCAGCCGCGCGGTTTCCGCGATGCGCTGGGCCTCGGCCTGGGCCAGCGCATTGCGCGCGGCCCATTCCTCCGGCGACGGTTCCGGGTCGGGCGTGGCCTCGCGCTTCCACACCTCGCTGCTGCCCTTGGCGCAGGGCTCGGACTGGATGCTCACCGCGCCCTGCGGGTCGGTGCACTTGTACAGCGCCTCGGCCGCCGCCATCGGCGACACCAGCAGCAGCGCAATCAGCAGGATCGGCCGGAGGCCCGTGGTGTTGGCGCTGGCGCAGGCAGGCAGTGCAGATCGCGAATGGCCGCTCATGGGGCGGCAGGCGCCGCTGCCTCCGTCGCCGGCACCGGTTGGGCAGGCGCGTCGGCCCTCAGGTATTGGTCGAGGAAGGCCAGGATCTTGCCCCAGCCTTCGATCTGGTTCTTTTTCTTGCTGAAGCCATGGCCTTCGTCGGCGAACAACACGTATTCCACCGGTACGCCGGTCTTGCGCACCGCCGCCACGATCTCGTCGGACTCGGCCTGGATCACGCGCGGGTCGTTGGCGCCCTGCAGCACCATCAGCGGCACGTTGATCTTGTCGGCGTGGAACAGCGGCGAGGTCTCGATCAGGAAATCGCGCTGCGTTTCCGGATTGCCGATTTCCTGGTAAAGCGCCAGGCGGAAGCTCTCCCAGTAGGGCGGGATGGACTCGAGCGTGCGCAGCCAGTTCGAGACGCCGAAGATGTTCACGCCCACCTTGAACTCACCGGGCTGGAAGGCGAGCGCCGCCAGCGTCATGTAGCCGCCGTAGCTGCCGCCGATGATGCCGATACGGTCATCGTCCACGTAGTCCAGCGACTGCAGGTACTTCTTGGCCTCCACGGTGTCCCACAGCGGCTCGCGGCCGTGCTTGCCGTCGTCGGCCGCGAAGAAGGTCTTGCCGTAGCCCGAGCTGCCGCGGTTGTTGATGCCCAGCACCACGTAGCCGTGGTTGGCCAGGTACTGGATGGTGGCCGAATGCGAGCGCGTGGTCTGCCCACCGGGGCCGCCGTGCACCCACACCAGCGCCGGCGCCCTGGCGTCGGCCGTGGCCTGGTGCGGCTTCCACAGGATGTTGGGGATTTCCATGCCGTCAAAACTCTTGAACCGCACCACGCTCGAGTCCACCAGGTCGGCCGCGTCAATGGCCGGGTTGAGCGAGGTGGTGAGCTGCTTGGGTTCGCCGCCCAGCTCCAGCACGTAAAGATCGTTGGGCTGGCGGTCGCCGTTGAGGTAGAAGGCCAGGCGCTTCTCGGAATCGGCGATGCGCAGGCCGCGGATCTCGCCGGCCGGCAGGGCCGGCAGCGGCTGTTCGGCGCCGGTGGCGGCGTCGTACAGCTTCACGGCGGTACTGCCGTCCACGTTGGTGGCCACGGCCAGGTACTTGCCGCCCTTGGAGAAGTACGCCGCCACGATGTCCCATTCGGCGCTGCGCACCGGCTCGTGCTCCCAGCTGCCCAGCTTGACCCGGCGCAGCTGAGCGAACTCGCCCTGGTCGTTGGCGGTGTAGTACAGCCACTGGCCGTCGGGGCTGAAGTCCTGGGCAGTGAACGCCGCCTGGCCTTCGTGCTGCGACACCTGGGTGGCTTTACCGGTGGCCAGTTCGACCACGTACAGGTCGCTGTCGTTGGTGCTGTTGGCCTTGCCCAGCGCCAGCCACTTGCCGTCCAGCGACACGGCGCTGGGGTCGAGCCCGTCCTTGTTCTCGTAAACGCGGGTGCGCTCGTAGCTGGCGGCGTCGTAGCGGTAAACGTCGAAGAATCGCGGGTCGCGCTCGTTGCTGATCACGTGGAAAGCGCTGCCGTCGGCGTTGAAGCCCAGGAAGTCGGCCTTGAGGTTCTCGCCCGGAGTCAGGTCCTTCTCGGTGCCGTCGGCCTGGAGCACGTAGAGGTGGTTGAGCTCGTTGCCGCCCTCGTCCCGCGTGATCAGCGCGCGGTCGTCGGCAGGAAAATAGGCCACGGCGTAATTGTTGTCGGTGGTGGACTGCGTGAGGGGCGTCCAGTCGCCGCCGGCCACGGGCATCGAATACACATTCCAGATGCCGGTCTTGTTGGACGAGAACAGCAGCCGCGACTCATCCGCACTGAACGAGCTGCCGCTGACGCCGGTCGACTCCACGAACTCCTCGATGCCGTACTGCCGCGACGGGCGGGCGATGGCCGCCTGCGTGACGGACGTGGCGACCAAGCCCGCCTCCGGTGCGGGGGCCTTCTGGCACGCGGCGAGCGAGAGGGCCAGTGCGATGGCGAGCGGCAGCGCGGTGCGGCGGACAAGCGACATGGGCGGTCTCCGGGGGCAGGCAAACCCCGACTCTACGCCTGACCCTGCCGACAACCCAACCGGCCCGGGCTCAGGGGTCGCGGGGGCGGAACCAGATCGGCGGCCGGGCTTCCCGGCGCGCCGCGGCCCGCGCCACGATGGCCTGGCGTTCCGACGCGTCGGCGTGGCTCCAGCGCAGGATCTCCTGCAGGTGCCGGCCACAGCCGATGCAGACCTCGGCGTCGTCCAGGCAGCAGTTGCGGACGCAGGGGGAGTCGGGGTCGTTGGCCGGCAGGGTCATGGCCTGGAGTTTGCGTTTTCGACGGTCGCGCCGCCAGCGGTCCAGCGGGGGCGCTTGCCGCGTCCCCGGCCAGGAAGCGCTGCTCAAAGAGGCAGCTCGTGCTTGTTGCCCAATGCGTCGCCGGTGATGGCTGCCGCCGCGAAGGCCAGTATCTTACCCACCGTGCTGGAAGGTCCGCTCCACACTTCGGCATGGTCGGGGGTGACTCGCAGCAGGGTCAGGTCGGGGTCGTCACGGTCGCCGGGGAAGAAGACAGCGTGCATCGGCGACCACAGCTCGGAAATCTTGGCCTGGTCGTGGATTTCCTGCGCCTTGCCGGTGACGCAGACATACGTGTTGTCCGAATGCGAAACATAGGTCAGGCAGATTGCCGGCTGGTCGTGCACTTCGCCCACCACCGAGGTCTGGCGCGAGGTGAGGAACCAGATCATGCCGTCGGCGTCGACCTGCTGGGTTTGCAGTGGGCGGCTGTGCAGCTGGCGTCCGCCGTCCTGAGTGGTGAACATCGCCACTTCGATGCCCTTGACCAGCTCGCGCAGCTCGTCGATCTGCTGTTCTCTTGTCTTTTGCACGGTCGATCCTTGCAGGAGGTTTGAATGGACGCTGCAAGTTCGGTGCCAGTGCTTGCGCGAGGCTGAACGACGATCGCCGCTGCGCGCCATGGCGGCCGATCGCGATGGTAATTTGACGCTTCCTCACCATCGCAGGGGCCGACCCATGTCCGAACCGTCCCGGCTCGCCGCCATCACAGCCTTCCTGGTCAAGCACCGCCATTCGCCCGTGTTCCATCCAGGCGTCGTGACGCACGCCGCGTCCGCGCCGCCGGACACCGCCGCCGCCGAACAGTTCACGCGCGACCTCGAGGCCCTGGGCCCCACGTTCGTCAAGATCGGCCAGATGCTGTCCACCCGTCCCGACCTCGTGCCGCCCGAATACATCGCGGCGCTGTGCCGGCTGCAGGACCACGCGGCGCCGGCCGACCTGGAAGCGATCGAAGCCCAGATCACTGGCGAGCTGGGCGCACCGCTGAAGAATCTCTTCGCCCAGTTCGACCCCAAGCCGCTGGGCACCGCGTCTTTCGCGCAGGTGCACGCCGCGGTGCTTCCCAGCGGACGCAGGGTGGCGGTGAAGGTCCAGCGCCCCGGTCTTGCCGCCGCCATTGAAGCCGACATGGCCACCCTCCACAGCCTGATCGGTTCGCTGGGCTTGGTGAGCGGCGTGGGCAAGCGACTTGGATTCAGCGAGTGGCTGGCGGAATTCCACACCACGATGCTGGCCGAGCTGGACTACCTGCAGGAAGCCAACAACCTGGAGATCTTCCGCACGCGTCTGGAGCCGTACGCGCGCATCAGCGTGCCGGCTCCCGTTTGGGACTACACCACGCGCCTGGTGCTGACGATGGATCGCGCCGAGGGCATCCGCGTTACCGACATTCCCGACGTGCTGCGCATCGAAGCCGATCTGGCGCCCTTGGCCAGGGACCTGGGGCGGGCCTACCTGGACCAGATCTTCATGCACGGCCTGATCCACGCCGACCCGCATCCGGGCAACGTGGTGCTGACGGCCGACCAGGACCTGGTGCTGCTGGACCTGGGCATGGTGGGCCATGTGCCCCCGCGCATGCGCGACCAGCTGCTCAAGCTCATCCTGGCCACCACCGAAGGCCGCGGCGAACAGGTGGCCGAAACCCTGATGCACATGGGTACCCGCCTGGAAGACTTCGACGAGCCGCGCTTCTCGCGCGAGACCGGCCGCATGGTGGCCCGCTTCGCCAACAGCTCGGTGCGCACCGAGTCCGAAGGAGGTTTCCTGCTGCAGCTGGTGCGCATCGGCGGCGAGTGCGGCCTGCGTCCACCGTCCGAACTCACGCTGCTGGGCAAGACCCTGCTCAACCTGGAAGCGGTACTGCTGGCGCTGGACGCCGACATGTCCATGCGCGAAGTGCTGCAGGACCACCTGGCTGAGCTGTTCCGCGCCCGCACGCGCGCAAGCCTCGACATCGGCCGGCTGGCCACCGACGCGCTGGAAATGCAGGAGCTGGTGCGCGAAGCCCCGCAGCGGCTGTCGGTGCTGCTGCGCACCCTCTCCGACAACCGCTTCAAGGTGCACGTTGCGGGGCTGGAGGAATCGTTCCTGATCGAAAGCATGCAAAAGATCGCCAACCGCATCACCGTAGGCATCATCGCCGCGGCGATGATCATCGGCGCCGCGCTGATCATGGACGTGCCCACCACGCAGCAGCTGTTCGGCTATCCAGCGCTGGCGCTGGTGATGTTCCTGATGGCGGCGGGCTTGGGCGGCGGGCTGGTGATCAGCATCCTGGTCGGCGATCGCAAGACCAAGCCCATGGCGGAGAAGGACCCGCTGTAGCCGCCGCGTGGCGGTCGCGCCGGTGGCGGCCACGCTCACGTGCAAACTGCCCGTGAAGCGTTGGCAGGCCGCGGCAAAATGCCGGACGCCGCACCGGTCGCTGTTTGTCGGAGAGCCCGCAAGCCCGTGGTTGTTCCGGGCATCGCCCGACAGCGACGGGGTTGCGGGCGTTGGCAAACTCCTTGCAGGGAATGTGTTGCCGACCCCCCGACGGAGCGCCGCATGCCTGCCACCCTGCCCTACCGCCCCCGACCGCCACTTCGCGTTGCCGTGCTGCTCTCGGCTCCCTGGGCGTTCGCCGATGACTTGTGCCTGGACGGCGTGGAAGTGCGCGAAGCGCGCCGCTACGCGCAGTGGCGGCGCCGCGAGCTGGAGTGGACAAGCATGGGCGCACAGGACCTTCCGCGCGCGCTCTCGCAAGGACGCGTCGACCTCGCCATCGGCGGCCTGCGTGCCACGCCCGCCCTGGTGGCCATGGCGCGACTGGCCCGGTTCTCCGACCAGCGCCTGGGCGCGGAGGATTGCCCGCTTTCGCGCGGGTTCGGACATGTCTGGGCCGTAAGCCAGGACGCCTGGCGGGAATGGGCGGCCGTGAAGGCTTACCTGCAGCTGGTGAGGCACCGCCCGGCGTTGGCACGAAAGCCCGCAGCCCCCACCGGCGCGCCGGGCGCGCAGCAGGCGCCCGACAGCCTGCTCAACGGCAGCCACTGAAGATGGCAGCGGCCGACTGGCTTGGCTGGGCCGCGTCTTTCGTCCTGCTTGCAACGCTGGGCCGGCAGATCCTCGTGCAGTGGCGCGAGCGCTCCACCGAAGGCGTTTCAGGCCTTCTTTTTGCAGGCCAGATGCTGGCCAGCGTCGGCTTCGTCGCCTACAGCTGGCTGCTTGGCAACTGGGTGTTCGTGGTCACGAACGCCGCCATCCTGCTGACCGCTGTGTTCGGGCAGTGGGTCTACCGCCGCAATGTCCGGCTGGAACAATCCGGCCAGGCGTGATGCGGCGTCACCATTCGCGCAGGGAGTCGTTCCAACATGGCCACCAAAAATAAATCCGCAGCCCCAAAGCCGGCGGCGAAAACATCCGGTTCCGCCGCACCCAAGGCGGGCCCCAGCCCCGAAGCGGTAGCGGCGCAGCTGGCCGACACCCAGGCCACTGCGGCCGCGATGCCTTCCAACGCCATCAAACGTGCCGAATTCGGCACGGACGCAGGCACGCCACCGGCCGGCAAGACGGTGAAGCCGGCCTCCCGGGCCGTCACCGCCAGCTCGCTGGCGGAGGGCAATGACACCGGCAAGACCGGTGCGCCGGCTGCCGAGGGCCGCGACACCGTCAGCGCACCGCTCGACCGCGTTCGGGTGGATTCCTCCGGCCAGGGCCTGACCACCAACCAGGGCGTGCCGGTGGCCGACAACCAGAGTTCGCTCAAGGCCGGCCTGCGCGGCCCCGCGCTGCTCAAGGACTTCATCCTTCGCGAGAAGATCACCCACTTCGACCATGAGCGCATCCCCGAGCGCATCGTGCACGCGCGCGGCTCGGGTGCGCACGGCGTCTTCGAGTCGTACAAGTCGCTCAAGGCGATCACCCGCGCGGCGCCGTTCCAGGAAGCCGGCAAGCAGACGCCGGTGTTCGTTCGCTTCTCCACCGTTGCCGGCGAGCGCGGCTCGAAGGACACCGCGCGCGACGCGCGGGGATTTGCGGTCAAGTTCTACACTGACGAAGGCAACTGGGACCTGGTCGGCAACAACATCCCGGTGTTCTTCATCCAGGACGCGATGAAGTTTCCCGACCTGGTTCACGCCCTGAAGCCCGAACCGCACAACGGCATGCCGCAGGCCGCGTCGGCGCACGACACCTTCTGGGATTTCGTGTCGCTGATGCCCGAGTCCACCCATATGCTGATGTGGGTCATGTCCGACCGCGGCATCCCGCGCAGCTTCCGGATGATGCAGGGCTTCGGCGTGCACACCTTCCGGTTCGTCAACGCGGATGGTGAATCTTCACTGGTCAAGTTCCACTGGAAGCCGCTGCTGGGCACGCATTCGCACGTGTGGGAAGAGGCAGTGAAGATCTCAGGCTGCGATCCGGACTTCCACCGCCGCGACCTGTGGGACGCGATCGAGTCCGGCGCCTACCCCGAATGGGAGCTGGGCGTACAGGTGTTCACCGAGGGGCAGGCCGGGACTTTCAGCTTCGACGTGCTCGATGCCACGAAACTGATTCCAGAAGAACTGGTCCCGGTGACGCCGATCGGTCGCATGGTGCTCAACCGCAATCCCGACAACTTCTTCGCCGAAACCGAGCAGGTGGCCTTCTGCACGGCGCACGTGGTGCCGGGCATCGATTTCACCAACGACCCGCTGCTGGCGGGGCGCATCCATTCCTACGTGGACACGCAGATCTCGCGGCTGGGCGGTCCCAACTTCCACGAGCTGCCGATCAACGCGCCGCTGGCGCCGGTGCACAATGGCCAGCGCGACGGCATGCACCGCCAGGCGATCCACCGCGGCCGCGTGGCCTACGAGCCCAATTCGCTCGGCGGCGGCTGCCCGTTCCAGACCGGGCAGATGGGCTTCGTGCCCTTCCCCGAGCCGATCCACGGCGACGAGATGCGCGGCAAGCCCGAGAAGTTCGCCGAGCACTACAACCAGGCGCGGCTGTTCTTCGACAGCCAGACCGAGGCGGAGAAGGCGCACATCGTCGCCGCGTTCCGCTTCGAGTTGAGCAAGGTGACCGTACCGGCGATCCGGACGCGCACGCTGGCGATGCTGCGCAATGTTTCAGACGATTTGGCAGCCGGCGTTGCCGATGGCCTGGGCATGGACCTGCCCGAAGCGATGCCGCGGGCTCTGGACGACACGCCCAAGCCCGAGGTGGACCTTTCGCCGGCGCTGTCGCTGATGGCGCTGCCCGGTGAGCAGGGTATCCGCTCGCGCAAGATCGCCATCGTGATTGCCGACGGCGTGGACGCTGCGGCGGTGGCGAAGGTGCAGGCCGCGCTGCGCGAAGCCGGCGCCACGGGCCGCCTGGTCGGTCCGCGCGTGGGTACGTTCAAGGCCTCCGACGGCAAGGCGCTCGAAGCACAGGCCTCGTTTGAAAACGAGCCGTCGGTGCTGTTCGACGGCTTGGTTCTGCCCGGTGGGGAAGGTGCTTTCGCCGCGCTGGGCGGGCATGCGCTGGTGCTTGAATACATCAAGGACCAGTACCGGCACCTGAAGACGATCCTGGCGATGGGGACCGGCGTAGCGCTGCTGGAGCAGGCGGGCGTGCCCACCGACAGCAAGGATGGCGGGCTGCTGGTGCACGCCAAAGGCAAGGCCGATGCACCTGCAGCGTTCGTGAAGGCGCTGGCCAAGCATCGCCACGTCGCGCGCGACAGCGATCCGCCGAAGGTGTGATCCACGCGGGGCGCGTCGGCACGGCCGGCGCGCCCCGCGCTTCAGTAGTAGTTGTGCGCCTGCACCTGCAGGGCGCCCATCAGGTGCGAGAAATCGTGCAGGCGGCCGGCGATGAGATGGCTCACGCCGTCCACTTTTTCCCAGCGGCCGTCCACCGCCAGCAGGCTGGCGTTGGCCAGCTCGCGGCGGTGGCGCTCGGCCAGGTCCTTCCAGATCACCACGCTCACGGTGCCGTCCTCGTCTTCCAGCGTGACGAAGGTGACGCCCTTGGCCGTGCCCGGGCGCTGGCGCAGCGTCACCAGGCCGGCGTGGCGAATGTGGGCGCCGTGCGGCAACGCCGTGAGTTCACGCGAGGGGCGGCAGCGCTGCGCGCGCAGCTGCCTGCGCACCAGGCGCAGCGGGTGCGGACCCAGGGTGGTGCCGAGGCTGGCGTAATCGGCCAGCGCGGACTCACCGGGCGTGGGCGGCGGCAGCGCGATGCGCGCTTCGGGCGACGCATCGAGCCCGGCGAACAGCGGCAGGCTGGTTTCCACGCCGCTGGCGGCCCAGCGCGCGCGGTTGCGGTGGCCGGCCAGGCCGCGCAGGGCGTTGGCTTCGGCCAGTTGATCGAGCTGGCGGCGCTCGAGGCCGGCGCGGTGGGCCAGGTCGTCGAGGTGGCGGAAGGGGCTTTGGGCGCGGGCGATCATCAGGCGTTCGGCGGCCGCCTTCGGGAAGCCGGAAATCTGGTTCAGGCCGATGCGTATCGCGGGCTGGTCGAGCCTCGGGGCGGAGGCCCCGCCGATGATGGCCCGGGGTGAAATGCGGCCTGCAGGCCTGGACATCGCCGACGGGCCTTCGTGCCCGATGGTTTCAAGCGTGCAGTCCCAATCGCTGGAACGCACATCCACCGCCCGCACCTGGATGCCGTGCCGGCGCGCGTCCTGCAGCAATTGGTCGGGCGTGTAGAAGCCCATGTGGGTGGGCGTATTGATCAGCGCGCAGGCGAACGCCGCCGGTTCATGGCACTTGAGCCAGCTGCTGGTGTAGGCCACCAGCGCATAGCTGGCGGCGTGCGATTCGGGGAAGCCGTAGCTGCCGAAGCCCTTCACCTGTTCGAAGATACGTTCGGCGAAATCATCCGGATAGCCGCGCTCGCGCATGCCGGCCAGCAGGCGCAGGCGGTGCGGCTCCAGGCCGCCGTGGCGTTTCCAGGCGGCCATGGAACGGCGCAGCTGGTCGGCTTCGCCCGGCGTGTAGCCGGCGGCGACGATGGCGATCTGCATCACCTGTTCCTGGAACAGCGGGATGCCCAGCGTGCGGCTGAGCACCTTCTCCAGCGCCGGCGACGGGTAAACCACGGCCTCCCGGCCCAGGCGCCGCTGCAGGTAGGGGTGCACCATTTTTCCCTCGATCGGCCCGGGCCGGACGATGGCCACCTGCACCACCAGGTCGTAGTAACACGCAGGCTTGAGCCGCGGCAGCATGGCCATCTGCGCGCGGCTTTCAATCTGGAAGGTGCCCACGGTGTCGGCGCGCTGGATCATGGCGTACACCGCCGGGTCCTCGGCGGGGATGTCCTGGAGCGTGATGTCGCGGCGGCCGCTGTCGCGCAGCAGCTGCAGGCAGCGCGCGATGGCGCCCAGCATGCCGATGCCCAGCACGTCCACCTTCATCAGGCCCAGGGTGTCCAGGTCGTCCTTGTCCCACTGGATGACGGTGCGGTCGGGCATGGCGGCGTTCTCCACCGGCACCAGGGTGTGCAGGGGCGCGTCGCTGATGACGAAGCCACCCGGATGCTGGGACAAATGCCGCGGGAAATTCAGCAGCTGCGCGGTGAGCGCCAGCACGCGCTTGATGGCGGCGTTGGCGGGGTCGAAGCCGGCTTCGCGCAGGCGCTCTTCGGCGGGGAGATCCGCGTCCCAGCGGCCCAGCGTGCGCGCCAGCCGGTCCACCTGGTCGGGCGCCAGGCCCAGGGCCTTGGCCACGTCGCGGATGGTGCTGCGGCCTGAATACGTGGTGGCGATGGCGGTGAGCGCGGCGCGTTCGCGGCCGTAGCGCTCGTACACGTACTGGATGACTTCCTCGCGCCGGGTGGAGTCGAAGTCCACGTCGATGTCGGGCGGCTCGCGCCGCTCGCGCGAGATGAAGCGCTCCATCAGCATGCCGATGCGCGCCGGGTCCACTTCGGTGATGCCCAGCACGTAGCACACCACCGAGTTGGCGGCCGAGCCCCTGCCCTGGCAGACGATGCTGCGCGAGCGCGCGAAGCGCACGATGTCGTGCACGGTGAGAAAGTAGGCCTCGTACTGCAGCTCGGCGATCAGTGCGAGTTCGCCGTCGATCTTGTGCTGCACGCCTGCGGGCATGCCGTTGGGCCAGCGCCAGCGCGTGCCCTCCTCGGAGAGGTCACGCAGCCACTGCGTGGGCGTCTTGCCCTCGGGCACCACTTCGCGCGGGTATTGGTAGCTGAGCTGGTCAAGGGTGAAGGTGCAGCGCTCGGCGATGGCCAGCGTCTCGGCCAGCATCTCGGGCGGATAGCACTGGGCCAGCAGTTCACGCGTGCGCAGGTGGCGCTCGCCGTTGGGGAACAGGCGTTCGCCGGCGTCGTGCACCGTGGTGCGGTGGCGGATGGCGGTGACGGTGTCCTGCAGCGCGCGGCGGCCGCGGGCGTGCATGTGCACGTCGCCGGCGGCCACCAGCGGCAGGCCCAGGCTGGCGCCGAGATCGCGCAGTTGCTGCAGCCGCCGCGCATCGCGGGCACCGCGGTGCAGCTCCACCGCGATCCAGCTGCGCGCCGGGAACGTGGCCTCGAGCCAGGCGCCGTGCGCGGCCACCGGGGTGTCGCCCGGCGCCCACAGCGCCAGCAGGCCGTCGGTGTCGCCGTGCAGGTCGGCCATGGCCAGCCGGTAGCTGCCCTTGGCCGCGCGCCGCCGGCCCAGCGTGATCCAGCGGCACAGCGTCTGGTAGCCCGCCAGCGTCTGCGCCAGCAGCACGACCTTCGGCCCGTTCGCCAGCTGCAGCTCGCTGCCCACGATCAGCGCCACGCCGCTGTTCCGCGCCGCCTCGAACGCCCGCACGATACCCGCCAGCGAGGCTTCGTCAGTAATCGCCAGCGCCCGATAGCCCAGCGCCTTGGCCCGCCCAAACAGCTCCTTGGCCGAACTCGCGCCGCGCAAAAAACTGAAGTTGGACAGACAGTGCAACTCCGCATAACCCGGCGTACTCATGCGAACCAGCCGTGCAGCATGAAGCTGCCGGTCTCGCCGGGGGCGCAGAAGGCCCAGGCGCGCTGGCCCTGGGTGGTTTCGAGCACGTAGTAGTCGCGCTGCACGTCGCCGCCGTCCCACCAGCCGGTTTCGATGCGCTCGGGGCCGGACAGCACGCGCGGCGCCGGGCCGCGCAGCGGAATCGGACGTGCCAGCAACCAGGTTGGGCGCGGTGCGTCGAAGCCCGAGGGCGGCGGCGGTTCGGCCACGCCCTGGGTGCGCTTGAAGCAGCGCTCGGGACGGTGGTCGGCCACCGGCGCCAAGCCGTACACAGCGTCGTTGCCCAAGCGCGCGCGCAGGCGTTCACGCAGCGCCGGCCAGTCCACCGACTGCTGCGGCCGGGCTTCGAACAGTTCGCGCGCGGCCGGCACGAACGGCGGCAGTTCGCGCGCCAGCAGCCGCAGCGTGCGCACCGGCGCCGGCACGGGCACGCGTTCCAGCCGGCCGCGCGCGAGTTCGAACAGCATCGCCGGCTGGCGCTCGGGCGCCAGCAGGCCCACGGCCACCTCGGTGTCGTCGCGGCCTTCGTGGCCCAGGCGCAGCACGAAGCGCGACACGCCGCCGTCGCGACCCGCGAGATACGCCGCCAGGTCGGCCGTGAGCCGGCGCAGCGGGAACAGCAGCGCCTGCGAACTCTCGACGTCGTAGTTGAGTTCGATCTTGGCGTCGAAAAAATCCGGCGGCTGGTACAGCGAAAGCGTTTCATGCGCCTGGCCCAGCAGGCGGTCCAGGTGCGCCAGCACGTCGGCGCCGAAGCGCTGCCCCAGCGAAGCGCGCGGCAGCGCCAGCACCTGCCCCAGCGTGCGGATGGCCATGCGCTCAAGCGCCGGCGCTGCGCCGCCGGGCAAACGCGCGCGCGCCACCGGCACCTGCGACAGCGCGCTGCGCAGCACGTCGGGCGTGGTGACGGCCAGGCCGTCGTGGCAGCCGGCCAACACGGCGGCGGCGGCGGCATTGGGCGCCAGCGCGATGCGGTGGCGAAAGCCCAGCGCGGCCAGGTCGTCGCGCAGCCGCGCCTCGAACGCCGGCCACGGCCCGAACAGGCCCAGGCTGCCCTGCACTTCCAGCAGCAGCGCCCCCGGGAAATCGGTGCTGACCTGCGAGCTGTAGCGATACGCCCACGCCGCCAGGAAATCGCGCGCCCGGGCCCGGCGCGCCGGGTCGTCGTCCACCGCCTGCAGGTCGCTGCACAGCGCCTCGGCTGCGGCGATGGACTGGCCGCGGTGCAGTCCGCACGCCGCGGCGGCTTCGTTCACCGCCGACAGCGTCCGCCGCTGCAAAGGCCCCGTGACCAGGGCCAGCGGCCGATCAGGATCGGGGTGGCGGCGAAGGACGGTGTCCAGCGCCAGGTGCGGCAGCAATACGCAGGCCCAAAGCATCGTCGCGCCGCATCAATGCAGGGGCGCGGGGAACGGCACGGGCGCGGTCGGCGCCAGGCCGCCGCGGCACTTGAGCACGCGCAGCTGGTCGCGTTCGACCTGCAGCCGCAGCGCCGCAGGCGACGCGTTGGCCGCCGCGCGCGCGTCGCGGAAGGCGAACACCAGCGACTGCCCGCTTTCGGCCGCCACCTGCAGCCGGCGCAGCGCGCGGTCGTCGGCCTGGTGCGGCCAGCACAGCACCGCCGACAGGCAGCCCGCGCGCAGGCACTGTTCGGTGGCCCACAGCGCCTGGCGCGGATCGGCCGCCACCAGGTGCACGCGCTCGAACGCCACCCCCGCCGCCAGCCAGGCGTGCGGGTGCGGCACGTAGGGCGGCGCCACCAGCGCGATGTCGCGCCCGGCCCGGGTATGCCGCGCCAGCGTGGGCAGCACCAGGCGCAGTTCGCCCAGGCCGTCGGCCGGCAGCAGCACTTCCACCAGCGCGGCCTCGGGCCAGCCGCCGCTGGGCAGCGCGGCGTCGAGCGCAGCATGGCCGCTGGGCTCGTTGCTGGCGGGCCGCGCCGTCGGCTGGCCGCGCCAGAGCCGGCGGTCGGCCAGCAGCGTGTCGAGGGAAACCAGCGCGCCCATGCCTAGCCCCGTCGCACCAGGCCGCAGTACAGGCCTTCGATGGCGAAGTCGGCGTCGGCCGGCACTTCGATGGGCGCGTAGTCGGGGTTGCGCGGCATCAGCACGATGCGGTCGCGACGGCGCTTGAGCCGCTTGACGGTGATCTCGCCATCAATGCGCGCCACCACGATCTGGCCGTCCTCGGCCACGTCGCTGCGGTGCACGGCGATCAGGTCGCCGTCGAGGATGCCGTCGTCGCGCATCGAGTCGCCCTTCACCCGCAGCAGGTAGTCGGGCTGCGGGAAAAACGCCGCGCGGTCGAACAGCATCTGGCCGTCGTGCCCGGCCGCCGCACCGATGGGCGCACCGGCGGCCACCCGGCCCAGGATGGGCAGCGACAGCATCTCGTCGCGGCGCGCGGCCTTTCTGGCCGACGCCGACGCCGGCAGCCGGATGCCGCGCGCGCGCCCGGGCCGCAGTTCGATCACGCCCTTGGACTCGAGCATGCGCACGTGCTTGTGCGCCGCGCTGTCGTGGATGCCGAAGGCGCGGGCGATCTCGGCCACCGACGGCGACCCCTCGCTGCGCAGGCGCTCGGCGATGAAGTCGTAAACGGCCTGCTGGCGGGAAGTGAGGTCGGTGCTCATGGGTGGATATTTATACACCTTGCCGGGCGAAAGTCACCCCCTTTCGGAAGCGCCCGGCGATTCAAGCACTTGGCTGTCTCAGAAGGTGAGCCCGGGCAGCGGGTCACTCCGCCGCGGCGCCCTCGACGTGGTCGCGCACGTAGCGGTCGAGCAGACGCACGCCGTAGCCGGTCGCGCCCAGCGGCACCGTCGGCAACACCGGCGCGTCGCGCCAGGCCATCGAGGCGACGTCCAGGTGCGCCCAGGCCACGCCTTCCTGCACCCAGGCGCCGATGAAGAAGGCGCCGATGCTGGCGCCGGCACCACCGGTGCTGCCGACATTGCGCAGGTCGGCGATCGGCGACTCCAGGTCCTTGGCATAGCTCGGGTGCAGCGGCAGGCGCCAGACTTCTTCGCCCGAGGCGGCACCCGCGGCCAGCAGGTCGGCGGCCAGCGCCTCGTCACGACTGAACAGGCCCGCGTACTCGTCGCCCAGCGCCGTCACCTGCGAACCGGTGAGCGTGGCCACGTCCACCAGGACGCGCGGGCGGTCGCGTTCCTGCACGAACCAGATCGCGTCCACCAGCGCCATGCGGCCCTCGGCGTCGGTGTTGATCACCTCGTAGGTCTTGCCGCTCATGGTGCGGATCACATCGCCGGGCCGGACGGCGGTTCCCGAGGGCATGTTCTCGGCCAGGGCCGCCACGGCGATCGCGTTCACCTTCGCGCCGCGCTTGGCCAAGGCCAGCACGGTGCCGGTGACCGACGCCGCGCCGGTCATGTCGTACTTCATGCGCCACATGTTCTCGGGATTCTTGAGCGATATGCCGCCGGTATCGAAAGTGATGCCCTTGCCGACGAATGCGAGCGGCGCCTGGTCGCGGGGGCCGCCGCGGTAGCGCACCACGAGCAGGCGCGGCGGGCGCTCGCTGCCCTGGCCGACGGCCAGCAGCGACTCCATGCCCAGCTTCTGCATCGCCGGCACGTCCAGCACCTCGATGCTCACGTTCGGCACACCGGCGAACGCGGCGCGGGTGCGCTCGACGAAGGACTCGGGGTGGATGGTGTTGGCCGGTTCGGTGACCAGGTCGCGCGAGAAGCGCACGCCCTCGGCCACCGCGCTCCAGTCGTCGTTCCAGGCGCGACGCGAACCTTCGGCATCGGCGACGCGCAACACCAGCTCACCCTTCCCCAGCACCGGCGCGTCCGGCCGGGGCGTGCGGTACGTGCGGAAGGCGTACTGCCCCAGCGAGGCGCCCAGGGCGAGGTGTGCGCCTGCCGCCGGCTGGCTGGCGTCGGGCCACAGCAGTTCGATGCGCGGCACTGCGCTCAGCAGACCCCACTGCCCCACCAGGCCGCCGACGTCTTCGAGCAGGCGCGTGCTGGGCGCATCGTTGCCCACGCCCACCAGCAGCACTTGGTGGTAAGGGCCCACGCCCGGCAAGTTCAGCACCACGCCGCGGTCGCCGACGAAGCCCGCCGCCGCCACCGCGCGCTGGAGCGCGCCGCCGCTGGCGCGGTCAACCTCTGCGAAAGCGCCCTCCAGCGGTGCACCTTGGCGCACGGTCACAGCGACGGCGCCTTCGGCCGGCACAGCGTAGGGAGCGAAGTCGAGCGTGCGCTGCGCCGCTACGGGCGCGGCCAGGGACAGGGCCGCGAACACGGCCAAGAGCGAAGCAAGTCGGTACACGTAACCTCCAGGGAAAAAATGGGCTGGGCCCCAGGGGGCCGCCTGACCAGTCCAGGCTCCTCAGCATGAAGTGAGGAATGTAAAAAATGCGTCATGCCCCGTGCCGGCGTCGTGGCGCGGGCGATTTTCCGGCAGCGCCAGCTTCAGCGGGGCGGAGCGGCGCGCAGGTACGGGAAAGGATTGATCGCCGCACCCTGCCACCAGTTCTTCTCCGGACCCAGCACCATGATCGCGAAGTGCAGGTGCGGGCCGTCGGGGCTGGCGTTGCCGGTGAAGCCGACGTAGCCGATCAGGTCGCCCTGCTTCACCGCCTGGCCTTCGGCCACGCCGTCGGCGTAGCGGTCGAGGTGGGCGTAGTAGAACGCCACCGCTTCGGTGGCGTCGAACTGGTAGATCGTCAATCCACCGGGCTTGCTGTTGAACAGCTTGACGATGCGGCCACCGGCCACGGCCAGCACCGGCGTGCCGGTGGGCGCCATGATGTCGATGGCGTCGTGCACGCGGCCTTCGCCACGCGCGTCGGTGAAGGTGTCCGACAGCTGCGCGGCGACGATGCCTTCGACCGGGACGATGAGCGACAGCGCGGGCAACGGCGCTTCGGAGGTCGGCGGCGCCGCCGCATCCACCGGCAGTTCGGCCAGCTCAGGCTGCGAGGGCGGCACCGCCACCACCGCCGGCGGCGGCAGCGACGGCGTCTCGGGGCCAGCACGTCGCGCCACCGGGGCCGGCAGGTCCGCCGGTGGTGAAGCTTCAACCGCCAATCCTGGCTGGGTCGCAACTGCCGGCACTGGCTGCACCACGGCCGCGGGCGAGGGCGCAGGAGCCACCGCCACCTGCGTGTCCCAGCCCACCAGCACCAGGCCCAGCGCCAGCGCGCCCGACAAAGCACCGGCCACGAAGATCGCCGCTCGATTCATGCGCTGGCTCCCGGCGTCCGCTGACTCACTCGCGCAGCGTCGCCACCATGCCCGGCGCGACCGCTGCCGCCACCAGCATCACGCTCCAGTTGGTCATGCGGATGCAGCCGTGCGATTCGGTCTTGCCGATGCGCGAGGGCTCGGGCGTACCGTGGATGCCGTAGTGCGGCTTGGACAGGTCGATCCACGCCACGCCCACCGGGTTGTTCGGGCCCGGCTGCAGCGTGGCCTTGCTGTGCTCCGGGTTGCCGTCCCAGAACAGCTTGGGGTTGTAATTGAACACCGGGTCGCGGGCGACACCGTTGATCTTCCAGTCGCCGATCGGCAGCGGATCGCGGCTGCTGCCGGCCGAGGCCGGGAACTGCGCGTACACAGTCCCTTCGGCGTCGAGCAGCATCACCACCAGCTCGGACTTGTCCACCACCACCTTGGCCGCCTTGGGCAGCTCGGCGGCGCCGTCGACGTTGGGCACGCGGATCACTTCGCCGGCGCGGTCCAGCGCCTTGCCGGGGTTGAGCGACTGCAGCAGCTTGGGGCTGGCGTGGAAGCGCTCGCCCATGGCTTCGGCGGCCGAAGCAAAACCCAGCGCGGGCAGCTTGGATTTCTCGATCATGTCGCTCGGCAGCGCGGTGAACGGGCCCGCCACGTCGGCCGGCAGCAGCGTGTAGTCCACCAGCGTGGGCACGGCGTTCTTCTCGAGCGCGGCCCAGGTGGCGGCGTCCAGTTCGCCGGTTGCATCCAGTCCTTGGCTGCGCTGGAAACCCACGAGCGCCTTGGCGACGTTGGAACCGCTGACGCCGTCGATCTCGCCCGGCGAGAAGTGAGCGCGATCAAGCAGCACCTGGGCGCGAAGGACGCTCGCCTCCTCATCCACCGGCATCGTCGCCTCGCTGGCAGCCTGCGTCGCGGGCTCCGCGGGCGGGGACTCCTGCGCGAACGCAGGCAGGCAAAGCAGCAACAGCGGCAGCGGCGAGAACGTGCCTTGCGTACGCAGGGTAGGGCTCATGGCGTGGCATCTCATCGAGGGTTGAAGTGGACCGAGTATGGGCAGCGCCGCATGAACGGCAGGCTGAGCGCCCGCAGCCGCCCAAACCATCGCCATCGCCGGCATCGGCTGGCTGGTCCTGCTGTTGCTGCCCGGCTGGGACGCGGCCGGTCCCGCGCTGCTTTCCAGCTGCGTCACGCGGTGGAGCCCTTCAGCCGTTGGCGGCATCGATGAACTTGCGCGCCAGCAGCTCCGGCGTCGAGCGCAGGATGGACAGGTTCACCTGCATCGGGATTTCGGCCACGCCCGGCGGGCCGTGCGCAATCAGTATGCCGCGCGGCTGCAGGCCTTGCGCCATCGCTTCAGGGGTGACTCCCTTCACCGTCAGGTAGAAACGGCTGGTGCCATGCTCGATCCGGCGGAAATCGAAGCGGGCATCCTCGCCAAGCAGGGCCATCCATCGCTCGGCCAGCTGCCATGATTTCGCATAGCCGGCTTCGAAGCCCGCCACCGAAGCTTCCGCCAGCGCCATCACCGGCCACGCGTGCGGCAGCCCGCCGCCGAACAGGCGGCGCACGTGGTAAAGCCCTTCGATGAAGCTGGCGTCACCCGCCAGGATCGCGCCCGATGCGCCGTCGAAATGTTTCCACACCGACACGTACACCGTGTCGAACAGCGCCGCGTACTCGCGCACCGAATGCCCCGAATGCTGCGGCAGGCTGAACAGCCGCGCGCCGTCCAGGTGCAGTCGTATGCCCTGTTCGCGCGCGTACGCGCACAGCGCCTGCATCTGCGCGAACGGTACGAAGGCGTGGTCCTTGCGCCGCACCGGGCTTTCGATGGACAGCACGCCCACCTGGGTCGGCACGCGTCCGCCCGCCGAACGTTCCACCCAGGCCTTGGCGTCGTCGAGCGCGATGGACGTGGCGCCCGGGGACAGCGGCACCACGTTCAGTCCGCTCAGGGTTTGCGCGCCGTCGCCGCTGTCGTTGTAAAGATGGCTCTCGGCCTGCACCAGCACGCGACGGTCGGCGCCGGCGAGCTTGCGCACCGCCAGGTGGTTGGCCAGCGTGCCGGTGGGCACAAACATCGCGGCTTCCTTGCCCAACTCCCGCGCGAACGCCTGCTCGAGCGCGGTCACCGCACCGCCCCGCGAATAGTTGTCGGCCTGCAGGGTGCCGCCGGCCGCCATCGCCTGCAGCAGATGCGCGTACTCGGCCGGCGTGTGGTCCAGGCCGTCCGAATGGAAGTTCACTTGTTTGAAGAGTTCCGCCTGGGAGAGTTCCGGCGCGTCCGCCGGCGCGATGCCGACGGCGGTGGAGTTCGCCAGCGCGGGCGACACGGCGGCCAACCCCCCGGCGGCCAGGAAAAGACGACGATCCATGCGTGTTACCCCGTGCGGCTTGGCGGGACCTGCCGGGAGGCAGGTCGATGCCTTGGATCCTCGCAGCCACGAAGCGGACAGTGCAAGCAGCCTTGGCCGAGGGACGCCGTGCCGTCCCGCAGTCTCACCTCATGAGACAGTC
>QBLY01000011.1:58712-88751 GCA_003241895.1 Lysobacteraceae bacterium | reverse complement strand
GGACTGGCGCGCACTGGACGCTGACAACACGCTGTACCTGGAGCTAGACAGCGGCCGCGTGGTGATCGAGCTGGCGCCGGCGTTCGCCCCCCGCCACGTCGCCAACATCCGCACGCTGGTGCGCGCTGGCTACTTCGACGGGCTGAGCATCAACCGCTCGCAGGACAACTTCGTGGTGCAGTGGGGCGACGCCAACAGCGAAGACAAGGACAAGGTCCGCCCGCTCGGCGAGGCCGACGCCAGACTGCCCGCCGAATTCGTCCGTGACGCCGGGGGTCTCGCCTTCAGCCGCCTGCCCGACGCGGACGGCTGGGCGCCGGAAGTGGGCTTCGTGCAGGGTTTCCCGGCGGCGCGCGACCCCAAGGCCAATGCCGCCTGGCTGGCGCACTGCTACGGCGCCGTGGGCGCCGGCCGCGAGGCCGCCGCCGACAGCAGCAAGGGCAATGAGCTGTACGTGGTTACCGGCCAGTCGCCGCGCCAGCTCGACCGCAACATCACCATCGTGGGCCGCGTGGTGCAGGGGATGGAGCAGCTGAGCGTGCTGCCGCGTGGCACCGGCCCGCTGGGCTTCTACGAGAAGCCCGGGCAGCGCACCCCCATCCGCGCCATCCGGCTGGCGTCCCAGGTCCCGGCCGCCGAGCGCACCGCGATCGAAATCATGCGCACCGACACACCCACCTTCGAAGCGCTGGTGGAATCGCGCCGCAACCGACGCGACGGCTGGTACGTCCAGCCCGCCGGCCACATCGACCTGTGCAACGTCCCGCTGCCGGTGCGCGCCATCACCGCCAATAAATAGGGTTGCGCAGGGCGCTTCGGCCGGCGGCGTGGGACAATGGCGGGGTGCAAACCGACCCCGCCATCCAGTGTTCGTCCTGCCAGGCCTGCTGCTGCCAGCTGCCGGTGCTGGTGCTGCCCGGCGACGCGCCGCCCGAGCACTTCCTGGACGAAGACAAGGACGGCTACCTGATCATGGGCAAGGCCGACGACGGCTGGTGCCTGGCGCTGGACCGCGAGCGAATGTGCTGCAGCATCTACGAACAGCGCCCGTTCGTCTGCCGCGAGTTCGCAATGGGCGGCGGCGACTGCGCCGACGTGCGCGAGGACTGGCGCCGCATCGCGGTGAGCCTGCGCTGACGTGGCCTGGTTCGTCTACCTGATCGAATGCCAGGACGGCAGCCTGTACACCGGCGTGGCCGTGGACGTGGACCGCCGCTATGCCGAACACGCCGCCGGAAAAGGCGCGCGCTACACCCGCTCGCACCCGCCCAGGCAACTGCTGGCCCGCTTCGAGCACCCCGACCGATCCAGCGCGCTGAAGGCCGAGTACGCCATCAAGCAGCTGTCGGCGACCGCCAAGCGCGGACTCATCGACAAGGCCCAGCCCGCATGACCCCGGCGCTGAAGGCACAGTGGCAGATGCACGCCTGCGTGCTGCTGTGGGGCTTCACCGCGATCCTGGGCAAGGCCATCACGATGCCGGCGATGGCGCTGGTGGTTTGGCGCATGGGCCTGGTGACGGCGGCGCTGCTGCTGGTGCCGCGCGTTTGGCGCGGCATGGCGGCGCTGCCGGCGCGGCTGCTGCTGGTGTACGCGGGCATCGGCACGCTGGTGGCGCTGCACTGGCTGACGTTCTACGGCGCCATCAAGCTGGCCAACGCCTCGGTGGCGGTGAGCTGCATCGCCTTGGCCACCGTCTTCGTGCCCATGGTGGAGCCCTGGATCACCGGCCGGCGCTTCGAGCCGCGGGAACTGTTGCTGGGGGTGGCGGTGGTGCCCGGCGTTGCCCTGGTGGTGGGCGGCGTTCCCGCGGGCATGCGCCTGGGCATCGTGGTGGGCACGGTGTCGGCGCTGCTGGTGGCGTTCTTCGGCGCATTGAACAAGCGCTACGTCGAGCGCGCCGATCCGCTCACCGTCACCTGCGTCGAACTGGGCGCCGGCGGCCTGATCCTGGCGCTGCTCACGCCCGTGCTGCCGTGGTTCGGATCACCGCTGGTGCTGCCCGGTTTCAACGACGCCGTGCTGCTGCTGGTCCTGGCCATGGCCTGCACCCTGCTGCCGTTCGCGCTGTCGCTGGTGGCGCTGCGGCACATGAGCGCGTTCTCGGCGCAACTGGCGGTGAACCTGGAGCCCATCTACGCGATCGTGCTGGCGGCGCTGCTGCTCAACGAGCAGCGCGAGCTGGGCGGCATGTTCTACGCCGGCGTGGCGATCATCCTGGCAGGCGTGTTCGCCCATCCGCTGCTGTCGCGACGGCCGCTGCACAAGCCCGAGCCGACCACGCTGGGCACGGCCGAGTCGAAGTCGCTCGACTGAAGGCGCGGTTCAGCCCTGCCCGCGGCGCAGGCGCGGGGTGATTTCCAGCGTGGTGTCGCCGTCGATCACCTGCAGCACGCCGTCCTGCACCAGCACCTGCAGGTCCATGCCGCGCTTGAGCAGTCCCGCCAGCGCCTTGCTGTCCTCGGTCGAAACGTCGTACACGCGCAGGTTGCGGCAGCGCGCCAGCGCGGCTTCATTCTTTTCCCACCACAGGTCGGCGCCGCGACCGCCATAGGTCACCAGCACCACCTCGCCGGCGCGGCCGCAGGCCTTGCGCAGGCGCGATTCGTCCGGCTGGCCCAGCTCGATCCACTGCTCGACCAGGCCGGTAAGGTCCTTGCGCCACAGGTCGGGCTCGTCGTCGGTGCTCAGGCCGCGGCCGAACTCCAGGCGCTCGTCGGCGAACATCGCGAACGCCAGCAGCCGCACCATCAGCCGCTCGTCGGTCTCGGAAGGGTGCTGGGCCAGCACCAGCTCATGGCTGCCGTAGTGCTGGCGGTCCATGTCGCTCACCTGGAGCTGGGCCTTGTACACGGTGGATTTGGGAGCCACGGGCCGGGCCTTGCAGGAGGGGTGGGCCGGCAGACTGCGCGTAGCGCGATGCGATGTCCAGCCCGGCGCGCATTGCCAGCCGCCGGTTGCACGTGGAAACTACGCGCTGGCTGATCCAGGGGAGCGGGACATTGGACGTTTACGAGCGCATCAAGCGGCTGTTCGGCTGGGGCGGCAAACCGGCCATGCGGCCTGTTTCGCGACCCACCGCCCCGCCGGCCCCTGCGGACGGCAGCCCCGCGCCGCCGGCGCCCGATTTGAGCCCGTCGGGCCCGGAGCGCAGGGAAAAACTCCGTCTCAACGCCCGCCCCGGCACCCGCATGCTGGTGATCGACGACTCGGCCACCATTGTCGCGCTGCTCTCGCGCATGCTGCGGCAGAACGGCTACACGGTACTGGAGGCCGAGGACGCCGAGAAAGGCCTGGAGATCGCCCGCACCCAGGCGCCCGAGCTGATCTTCCTGGACATCGTGCTGCCGGGCATGGACGGCTTCGCCGCGCTGCGCCAGCTGCGGCGCGACCCGCTGACCCGCGACTTGCCGGTGATCATGATCAGCGGCAATGAGCAGGCCACCGAGCAGTTCTACGTGCACCGCATCGGCGCCGATGACTTCATGAAGAAGCCGTTCGCGCGCGCCGAAGTGTTCGCACGCGTCGAGCGGCTGCTCGACGGCGAGCTGGTGCCACGCCGCCTGGGAGCCGCGCGTCCCGCGGCCGTCGACCCGGACGAAGACACCGACCCGGCCTGAGCCGCGGCGTCAGGCCACTACGCGCAGCGCGTCGAAAAACTCCGCCGCCGGCTTCGGGTGGCCAACGACCCAGCCCTGGGCGTGGTCGCACTCCAGTTCAGCCAGGCGCTGCAGGGTCGGCCTGTCCTCCACGCCCTCGGCCACTGCGCGCAGGCCTATGTGGTGTGCGAAATCGATCATCGCTTTCACCAGCTGCATGGAGCGCACGTTGCCCAACATGCCGGTGACGAAGGAGCGGTCGATCTTGAGTTCGGTGGCCGGGAACTGCCGCAGGTAGGCGAACGACGCATTGCCCACGCCGAAGTCGTCGATCGAGATCAGCACGCCCTCGCCGTTCAGTCGACCCAGGATGTCGGCGCCCTTCTCGAAGTCGGCGATGATGGAGGTCTCGGTGACCTCGATCACCACGGCTTCGGGCGGCACGCCCCACAGGCCCAGCGCACCCACCAGGTGTTCAACCATGCCGCGCTCGGCGATGGCGGCGGCCGACAGGTTGATTGACACCGGGAGGTCGAGCCCCCGACGACGCGCCTCCACCGCATGCTGCAGGCTGGCGTTGATGCTCCAGCGGGTGAACTCGGCGATCATGCCGCTTGATTCGGCCATGGCCACGAACACCGACGGGCTGATCGGACCTCGCAGCGGATGCTGCCAGCGCGCCAGCGACTCGGCGCCGCAGATGCGGCCCGCCTTGAGGTCCCAGATCGGCTGCAGCTGCATTTCAAGCTGGCCCGAGGCGATGGCCTCGCGCAGCTCGGCCGGCTCGATGGCGCCCGAAAGCAGCGGCGCCGGGCTGATGGCCATCCGGTCGGCCGACGTGCGCGCATCCACCAGCGCCGCTTCGGCCTGGCGGCACAGCGCGTCGGGCGTGTCGCCGTGATCGGGGCAGAGCGCGGCGCCGATCGCCACCGATGCCAGCACCGGCTGGCCATTCACATCCAGGGTCTGTTCGAACTGGCGCAGCACGCGCGACGCCGCCAGCAGGGCATGGTTGCCGTCGCGGATGCCCGGCAGCAGCACGATGAAGTCGCCCGGCCCCACCTGCGCCACCACGTCGCCCGGCCGCAGCGCCGCGGTCACCAGGGCGCGCACCTTCGCCACCAGGCGCTCGCCGCTTTCGTAACCGTGCTGGATGTTGAACTGCCGCAAGCCCTGCACGCCAAGCATCAGCACGCCCAAGGAGCGCTGCTCGCCCAGGCTTGCGTCGACATGCGGCTGCATCAATTCGAAAAGTGTGGATCCACGGATCATCGGACGACGCGGCCTACGCCAGGTACAACTCGGCCGGATCCAGGCCGTAGGTCCCGCGCTCGAGCGAGTGGGTGATGCGAGTCGGGGCACCGCCGTCCACGCGCGGGCGCAGCGCCATCAGGTCCACGTCGTGGTAGGGACGGTAGGGCCGCTTGTTGGCGTCCAGCAGCACCATTACCCGGGGCTGCAGGCGTCGCGCCTGGTTCTGTGCCATCACGATCGCCACTTCGCCGCTGTTGAGTTCCACCAGCGAGCCGGTCGGGTACACGCTCAGGCACTGCAGGAACTGCTCCACCACCTCGCCCTGGAAGAGGCTGTCGGAGCCGCGGTAAATCGCCTGCAGCGCGCCATGCTGGGAGTCGCCGCGGCAGGTGGGCTTGTCGCTGATCAGGGCGTCGTAGGTGTCGACGATGCCGGCGATGCGGCCTGCCAGGGGTATCGCCGCGCCGGCCAGGCCGCCCGGGTAGCCGCAGCCGTCGTGGCGCTCGTGGTGGTGGGCCAGCATGTCACGGGTCCAGCCCCCGTTGATGCCGGATTTTTCAAGCACGTCCAGGCCTGCTGCCACGTGGTCACGCATGCGCAGGCCGTCGTCGGCGGAACGGACGCCGGACGGGTCCACCAGGACGCGAGGCAGCACGGTCATGCCGATGTCAAGCAGGAACCCGCCCGTGGCCAACTCCACCAGCACGTCCTTGGGCAATGCCAGGTGGCGCCCGAAGGCGGCGGCCAAGGCGCTGCAGTTCACCGCGTGCAGGTAGGCATAGTCGTCCCTGCGCATCATGCTGATCAGCCAGAACAGCGAATCGGCGTTGCGCAGCAGGCTGTCCACCATGGGCTCGACCGCCGAGCGCACGCTTTCAGAGGAAACCCGCCGGCCGGCACGCACGTCCTCCTCCAGCGTGGCCGCAAGGTGGTGCAGGATGGCGTGGGCTTTGCGCGCCCGCGGCGTTTCTTCCTGCAGCGGCACCGTGTTGACGTAGTCGGCGACACGCGGCGGAAACACCGGCGACGTCGATCGCTCCAGCGTCAGCAGCGCTTCGGAGGGCGCCACGCCCTTGACCACGTCGACGAAAACACTGGTGCAGAAATTGCCCAGCATCTCGATGTCCTGGTCGGACTCGACATGGAAGCCCTGGAAAGGGAAAGGCGTACCGATCCAGTCGCGATCAAGGCGACTGACAAACATTCCCTTCTGCAACAGACCCACCAGGATCCGCCTTTCTTCGAGCGTCATGCCTACCCCCTGTTACGGCGCCTAAGTTAGCATGGGGCCGCCCCCGGAATTCTTCACGGAGCGCCATGCCCAAGCCACTTTTGGTCTTCGTTCACGGCTGGAGCGTCACCAGCACCGGCACCTACGGCGAACTGCCGGCGCGGCTCAGGGCCGAGGCCGCCCGGGCCGGCGGCCCTGGCCTGGACGTGGCGCATGTCCACTTGGGCCAGTACGTCAGTTTCCGCGACGAAGTGCGGATCGAGGACGTGGCGCGGGGCTTCGACCGGGCCGTCGCCCAGGTGCTGGCCGGGGCCGGCGCGGGGCGCCGCTTCGCCTGCGTGACCCACAGCACCGGTGGACCGGTGGTGCGCGAGTGGCTGGACCGTTTCCACGTCCAGCCCGGCACCCTGGACGCCTGCCCGATGAGTCATCTGGTGATGCTGGCGCCGGCCAATTTCGGCTCGGCGCTGGCCCAGTTGGGCAAGAGCCGCCTGGGCGCGATGAAAGCATGGTTCAACGGCATCGAGCCCGGCCAGGGGATCCTGGACTGGCTGGAGCTGGCCAGCCCGGAGTCGAACGCGCTCAACCTGCGCTGGATCAACGACTACCCTGCCCTGAGGCTCACCGCGCGCGCCAAGCCGATCTTCCCGTTCGTACTGAGCGGCGACACGATCGACCGCAAGCTTTATGACCACGTCAACGCCTACACCGGCGAAACCGCCGGCGACGGCGTGGTGCGGCTGGCGGCGGCCAACCTCAACGCCCGCCACGTGGTGCTGGCGCAGCCACCACTGGCGGCCGGTGAGCCGCTGCCCTCGGCGCGCAAGCGGCTGCGGGACCTGGTGAAGGTTTCCGATACGCGCTCGGCGCCCACCGCCTTCAAGATCGTTCCCGGCGCGTCGCACAGCGGCACCGACCTGGGGATCATGGCCAGCGTGCGCGACGACGGCCGTCCGCACGCCACGGTGGACGCGATCCTGCGCTGCCTGCGGGTCGCCGACGGCGCCGGCTATGACGCCCTTCGCACCGCCTTCGACGGCGAGAACGCGCAGCACCAGGACACCACCCGCCGCCTGGAGATCGAGAAGATCCCGGTGCTTCCCGACCGCGTCTACATCCACGACCCGCACACCATGGTGGTGTTCCGCCTGCTCGACGACACCGGCAGCCGCGTGCCCGAGATGAACCTGCTGCTCACCGCTGGCCCGAATGCCGACCCGAACCAGCTGCCGGAAGGCTTCCTCACCGACCGCCAGGGCAACCGTCGCGCGCCGGGCAACCTGTGCTTCTTCCTCAACCATGCCGCGCTCACCGGCTGCCCGGCGATCGTGGACGCGCAGGGACGCCAGCGGCGGGCCGAGCGCATCCCGCGCCCGCCCTACGGCCTGCGGCTGCTGCCGCGACAGGAAGGCAAATGGGTGGAGCATTGGGCGGCTGAACTGGCCGCGGACCCCGGCAGCCTGCTCGACCTGGTGGCGCCCAACCAGACCACGGTGATCGACCTGCGGCTCACGCGCATCGTGCGCGAAGGAGTCTTGCGCTTCACTTCCCAGCTGTCACCGCGCAGTTTCCGCAAGGACGAGCCGGGGCCGCCGGCCTGAGATTGCCTGTCGCGGCGTCGCGCAAGATTCACGCCACGTTGCGTGGCGTGAAATTCAGGCGCTGGCGCGCCGGCGCTTCGGGAAGCCCACCATGCGCTGGAGTTCTTCGTCCCACAGCTTGAGCCGCGCCGACTTGAGGCTGGTCCATATCGTCAGGCGCGGGCCGGCCTGCAGCGCCGGGTGCGACAGGAAGGCTTCGCGCAGGCGGTAGTTGGGGATGCGGCTGGCCAGGTGATGGATGTGGTGGTAGCCGATGTTGCCGGTGAACCAGTGCAGCACGCGCGGCAGGTCGAAGAACGAGCTGCCGTTGATGGCGGCCTCGTTCGAATCCCACTCCTTGCCGCGGGTCCAGTAGGCGTTCTCGAAGGTGTGCTGCACGTAGAACAGCCACACGCCCAGCGCGCCGGCGATCAGCACGATCGGCAGGTGCACCAGCAGCACCGTGTGCCAGCCGATGACCCAGCCCAGCAGGCCGCCCACCACCAGCAGCATCAGGTTGTTGACCAGCACGCTGGCCCACTCCTTCTTCCACGAGAACGGCAGGTCGAACGGGAAGCGGTGCTTGATCACGAACTGGTAGGCCGGGCCGATGCCCAGCAGCACCGGCGTGCTGCGGTAGAAGCGGTAGCACAAGCGCTTGAAGCCCGACAGCGCCTGGTATTCGGCAACGGTGAGGGTTTCGATGTCGCCCATTTCGCGGCGGTCGAGGTTGCCCGAGGTGCCGTGGTGCACGGCGTGGGTCTTCTTCCAGTAGCCGTAGGGGAACAGGGTGATCAGGCCCAGCACGCCGCCGACGATGTTGTTGGCCTTGGCGCTGGCGAAATAGCTGCCGTGGCCGCAGTCGTGCTGGATGATGAAGGTGCGCACGTACAGGCCGGCCGCGGGCAGCGCCAGCAGCAGGGTCCACAGGTAGTTCCACTGTTGGTGGATGCTCCAGGCCATCAGCGCCCAGATCGCGGCGAACAGCGGCAGCGTGTTGATGAGCTGCCAGACGGCCTTGCCCAGGTGCGGATGCGCGAAGCGCGCGCACAGCTGGCGAAGGTTGATGGATGGGGAGGTGGGCGATTCGACGGTGCTCAAATGGACGCTCCTGGTTGATGCCCTATTGTCCGGTGCCGACGGGGTCCACCGCAAATTCAAACGCTTGCTTGCAAACGTCCCGGGCGCACCCGTTTGTTAGTGAAAACGCTACAGGTAAGCCTTGCTGGGCGTGTCTTGTACTGATTCGCTTAATGAACGGCGTGCAACCGCTGGAAAACAGGGTTTTGCTGGCGATCAGTTAGCAAGTTTAAGCAGGGCAGGCCCACAAACAAAAGCCGCTGCGCCAGCGCGCGCTTGCGCAGCCCCCCGCAGCAGTGGTCCATTCACTGGCACGCCCCGGAGGCCACTCCTCGTCGGATGCTCCGGGCGCGCTTTACGGTCAATCGCCCCCTGGCGTTGACGACCTTCGGCAGGGCGATCGACTGTTTTCGGGACAGGCGGCCCTGCCATTTTTTTGCCCGCTTCCCGGGCGCCGCCCAGGGCAGCACAATGGCGCCCCACCCTGTCCCGCGGCCACGCCATGCCCATGATCCGTTTCGAACTCGACCGCGAGTACGTCGAGCTCAACCAACTGCTGAAACTGGTGGGTCTGTGCGACAGCGGCGGCATGGGCAAGGCCATCGTCGCCACCGGCGAGGTCACCGTGGACGGTGAAACCGAACTGCGCAAGACCGCCAAGATCCGCATTGGCCAAGTGGTGCGGCTTGATGACGTCGAAATCCAGGTGGTGGCCGCCGGCTGACGCCCGCGTCTGCCGCCAGCCTCGCGTGCGGCCGCTTACCGCTTCTTGCGCACCGCGACGTAAAGGGCCAGCAGCACGATCGCGAACACCACCGAGGCGATGAAGCCCGCAACCTCGCCCTCCCGGTACCAGCCCAGCCCCTGGCCCACGTACTTGGCCAGCAGCGAACCACCCACGCCCAGCAGCATCGTCCACAGCAGGCTGAGCTTGTCGTCGCCGGGCTTGATCGCGCGCGCCACCAGGCCGACGACGAAGCCGATCAGCAGGGTCCAGAGGAAACTGAGCATCGTGCGCGACTCCCGGTGCGAAACAGTACGGAAAGCCTAGCACCCGTCGCCGTGCGACGCCGCTAGCGGCGCGGTGGCTTCGCGATGGGCAAACCCTTGAGCAGGAAGGACGAGATCTGCACGCATTCGTCGGCACTGGCCTCGCACAGCACGCCAGACTTGTTGGCCCTGGAGACGTGGACGGTCTAGTCAAGCCAGAAGCGTCGGGGATTGGCCTGCTCCTGCTCGAAACTGGCCATCACCAGCGTGCCCTGTCCACCTTGGCCTCGACGACGCGACCGCACTCGTCAATGCGCGCCAGCACGATCGTCTTGCCGGACGTGCCACCCTTGAGTCGATTGGCCGGATAGCGTGGCGCCACCATGCCCGGCCCAGGGCAAGGCGCCACGACGGGCGTTGTGCCGGCGGCAGGCGACAAGGCAAGCACCCGCCCCATGATCAGTGCAGACAGGCGCTCAGCCGCCCATGTGGAAGACGTTGAGCTTGTTGCCGTCGAGATCCCGGAAATAGCCGGCGTAGAAACCGGGGAAGCGCTCGCCCACCGCGCCTTCATCCGTGCCGCCCAGTTCAAGAGCCAGCGCGTGCAGCCTGTCAACGTTTTCGCGGCTGCCGACGGCAAGCGCGGTCATGTGGCCGTTGCCGCAATCCTGCGCAAGTCCATCGTAGGGCAAGGCCACCGACAAGCCGGGTTGGCCGCGGCCCGGTGACCAGGCGATGAAGCGCGGCGTGTCCATGAAGCGCTTGGCGCCCAGTTCGCCCAACAGGCGGTCGTAGAAAGCGGCACCGCGCGCGAGGTCGCTCGTGCCAAGCGTGACGTATCCGATCATGTTTTCTCTCCTTGAGCGTTCAGGGCATGGGCAACTTGAGGCCCTGCTCGCGCGCACAGGCCTTGGCGATCTCGTATCCGGCGTCGGCATGGCGCATCACGCCGGTGCCGGGGTCGTTCCACAGCACACGCGCCAGCCGGCGGTCGGCGGCTTCGCTGCCGTCGGCCACGATCACCACGCCGCTGTGCTGGCTGTAGCCCATGCCCACGCCGCCGCCGTGGTGCAGCGACACCCAGGTGGCACCGCCGGCGACGTTGAGCATGGCGTTGAGCAGCGGCCAGTCCGACACCGCGTCGCTGCCGTCGAGCATCGCCTCGGTTTCGCGGTTGGGACTGGCCACGCTGCCGGAATCGAGATGGTCGCGCCCGATCACGATCGGCGCGCTGACTTCGCCGTTGCGCACCATTTCGTTGAAGGCCAGCGCCAGCCGGTGGCGGTCGCCCAGCCCGACCCAGCAGATGCGCGCGGGCAGGCCCTGGAAGCCGATGCGCTCGCGCGCCATGTCCAGCCAGCGGTGCAGGTGCGGGTTGTCGGGGATCAGTTCCTTCACCTTGGCGTCGGTCCGGTAGATGTCCTCGGGGTCGCCACTGAGCGCCACCCAGCGGAACGGGCCGATGCCGCGGCAGAACAACGGCCGCACGTAGGCGGGCACGAAGCCCGGGAAGTCGAACGCGTCCTCGCAGCCCACGTCATGGGCCATCTGCCGGATGTTGTTGCCGTAGTCGAAGGTGGGGATGCCCATGTCCTCGAAGTTCAGCATCGCCTCGACGTGCGTGCGCATCGAGTGCTTGGCGGCGTGGATGACTTTCTCCGGATTGTTCTTCTGTTCGCTGAACCACTCCTCCAGCGTCCAGCCGGCCGGCAGGTAGCCGTGCAGCGGGTCGTGGGCGCTGGTCTGGTCGGTGACCGCGTCGGGCCGCACGCCGCGACGCACCAGCTCGGGCAGGATTTCGGCCGCGTTGCCCAGCAGCGCGATGGACTTGGCCTCGCCAGCGGCGCAGTACTTGCCGATGCGCGCGAGGGCATCGTCGAGGTCGGTGGCCTGTTCGTCCACGTAGCGCGTGCGCAGGCGCATGTCGATGCGGCTCTGCTGGCATTCGATGTTGAGCGAACACGCGCCCGCCAGCGACGCGGCCAGCGGCTGCGCGCCGCCCATGCCGCCCAGGCCCGAGGTGAGGATCCAGCGGCCCGACAGACTGCCGCCGTAATGCTGGCGCCCCATTTCGACGAAGGTTTCGTAGGTGCCCTGGACGATGCCCTGGCTGCCGATGTAGATCCAGCTGCCGGCAGTCATCTGGCCGTACATCATCAGGCCCTTGCGATCGAGCTCGTGGAAGTGTTCCCACGTGGCCCAGTGCGGCACCAGGTTGGAGTTGGCGATCAGCACGCGCGGCGCGTCGACATGGCTGGGGAAGATGCCGACCGGCTTGCCGCTCTGCACCAGCAGGGTTTCATCGTCGCCCAGCTCGCGCAGGGACTTGAGGATGGCGTCGTAGCAGTCCCAGTCGCGCGCGGCGCGGCCGATGCCGCCATAGACCACCAGGTCGGCGGGATTCTCGGCCACGTCCGGGTCGAGGTTGTTCTGCAGCATGCGGTAGGCCGCTTCGGTGAGCCAGCTGCGGCAGCTGAGCTGGCTGCCGCGCGGTGCGCGGACGGTGCGGGATGGGTCGTGGCGGCTGGCGGGCATCGGGCGCCTCCTGGTTCGGAGCCCGATTATAGGTTTTCAGCGACCCCTGAAACGACACCGCCGCCCGGAGGCGGCGGTGATCGGACTTTCACGGCACTTCAGCCTCCGCGGCGGACGGTGGCGCGCGGGCTGAGCTTTCGGATCGCGTCTGCCGTATCAATGGCGCCGCTGCGGTTGATGTCCTCACGGCTGTAGGACTCGCCGGGCGCTCCGGTGCAGCCGTTCTTGTCACGCTTGTCGATGCGGGTGCCGGTCTCGCGCACGCAGCCGGTATCGCGCGTTTCGGCGGCCGCGGTGTCGGGATTGATCACGGTGGTTTCTGACGCGGCGGGCGCAGCCTCGGTGGCGGCCACGTCGGACTGGGCGTGGGCGGCAACGGCAAGCAGGCCCAGGGCAAGGGCGATGGCGAACTTCTTCACGGCGGGCTCCAGCGGGCGGGGGTGACGGGAGTTTAACGCCGTCCCCAGCCGTGAAAGTGGACGCCAGGTGACTGGATTTTCGTTCAGCCTGGCGGCCGCGGCTATTCCGTACTGCGGCGGTACGCCGATCGCCGCACCAGCCACTCCGACGCCAACAGCGCACCGACCGCCAGCAACACCGAAATGATCGCCAGCCGACCAATGCCGCCCTCGCTTCCGGGCACCTGCAACAGGCTGTGCATCGCCAGCGAGAGGGTCTGGCTTTCCCCCGGGATATTGGACACGAAGGTGATGGTGGCGCCGAACTCACCCAGCGCCTTGGCGAAGGCCAGCGCCATGCCGGCCGCGACCCCGGGCAGGCTCAGGGGCAGCAGCACCTGCCAGAACTTCGCCCAGGGCCGCGCGCCCAGGCTTGCCGCCATCTCGTCTATCTCCACCGGGATGGCTTCGATGGACAGGCGGATCGAGCGCACGAATAGAGGGAAGGCCATCACCGCCGCCGCGATCACCGCGCCGGTCCAACGGAACGCGAAGCTGATGCCGAACCACTGCTCCAGCGGCTGGCCGACCAGTCCCTGACGACCCAGGAGCAGCAGCAGCACGTAGCCGGTCAGCACCGGCGGCAGCAGCAGCGGCAGGTGCACCAGCACGTCGAACAGCACCTTGCCGCGGAACTGCCAGCGTGCGAGCACGTAAGCCGCGGCGATGGCGAACGGCAGCGCGCACAGCACCGCCAGCGTCGCGATGCGCAGGCTCAGGGTGATGATCGCTAGCTCGTCGGCGTTGAACATGGTCAGGGCGTCGTGAAGCCGAAGCGGGCGAAGATCGCGCGCGCTTCCTCGCTGCGCAGGAACGCCAGGAAGCCCTCGGCGCGCGCGGCATGGGCCGACCGCAGCCCGGCGGCCGGATAGACGATGGCCGGATGATCGGCGGCATCGAACGTCGCCACGACGCGCACCCTGGGCTCGGCCTGGGCATCGGTGGCATAGACGATGCCCAGCGGCGCCTCGCCGCGCGCGACGAAGGACAGGGCGGCACGCACGTTCTCGCCCTGCGCCAGGCGTGGCTTCAAACGTTCCCAGCCTCCCGTGTTTTTCAGTGCCGCCCGCGCATAGCGGCCCGCGGGAACTGACGTGGTCTCGGCGACAGCAAGGCGACCCCCATCGCCGAGTGCTGCCAGCAGTTGGTCCGTTGCGCGCGTCGAAAGCGGGCCCTGAGGCGATCCCGACGGCGTCACCAGCACCATGCGGTTGCCGACCAGGTCGAAGCGCGTCGCATCGACCAGCAGGTCCCGCTGCTCGAGATAGTCGAGCCACTCCCCGTCGGCCGAGATGAACACGTCCGCGGGAGCGCCCTGCTCGATCTGCCTGGCCAGCGCGGAGCTGGCCGCATACGACACCACTACTTCCTGGCCGCTGCGTTGTGTCCAGGCCTTGCCCACTTCGTCGAGGCTTTCCTTGAGGCTGGCCGCCGCGAACACCGTGACCCGATCAGGCGCGGCTTCGCTGGCGGCGCAGGGGAGCGCCAGCACGAGCAACACGATCAGCAGCCTTCGAACGAATCTCTTCAACGGTGGCACTCAAGACCAGGGGCTTGGTTTCATGGCGGCCGCGGTGGTGCCGGCCGGGATCAGCGTGGGTTTCAGCTTGCCAGCAGCTCGCCCAGCGCCCGCGCATAGCGCTGCGCCACGGCGTCCCGCTGGTGATGGCGGCCCTGCGACACGAGCTGCTTTCCGGCCACGTGGGCTTCATGCACCAGGCAGCGATTGCCCGCGAACACCATCCTGTCCAGCAGGTCACGCGGCGTCGCGCCCACCAGAGCCGGGGCCTGCGCGTCCAGGACGATGACATCGTTGGCGGCGCGCTCGCCCTGGCCGCAGGCGCGCAGGCCGCCGTGCAGGGCCTGGCTGTAGAGCAGTTCGCCGGTGCTGGGCTGTTGGGCGCTGACGGCGATATTCCGATGCCGCGTGCTGAGCCGCTGGCCGTATTCGAGCCAGCGCAATTCCTCCACGGGCGACACCGACACGTGCGAGTCCGAACCGATGCCCCAGTGGCCGCCGGCCTTGAGGTAGTCGCGCAGCGGGAACAGGCCGTCGCCCAGGTTGGCTTCGGTGGTGGGGCAGATCGCCACGGTGGCACCGCTGCGGGTGATGCCCTGCACTTCCCCGGCATCCAGGTGGGTGGCGTGCACCAGGGTCCAGCGTTCATCCACGTCGGCGTTGGCGAGCAGCCACTCCACCGGACGGGCGCCGCGCAGGGCGAGGCAGTCCTGCACTTCGCCGATCTGCTCGGCGATGTGGATATGGATGGGAATCGCATCCGGGCCAACCGCGGCCAGCAGCTCGCGCATCGCCGCGGCGGGCACCGCGCGCAGGCTGTGCAGCGCGACGCCGACGGCCAGGGTGTCGTCCTGCTCCGCACGCAGCCGCTGCAGCAGCGACAGATACGCATCCAGGGTGTGGCCGAAGCGGCGCTGGCGCTCCGACAGTGCGCGGCCGTCGAAGCCGCCGCTCATGTAAAGCACGGGCAGCAGCGTCAGCCGGATGCCGGCGTCGCGAGCCGCGGCTATCAGCGCCCGTGACATCTGCGCGGGATCGTCGTACGGCCGGCCATCGGGCTGGTGGTGCAGGTAGTGGAATTCGCAGACGCTGGTGAAACCGGCTTCGAGCATCTCGACGTACAGTTGCGTGGCCACCGCCTGCAGGGTGTCGGGCGTGATGCGGCCGGCGAAGCGGTACATCAGTTCGCGCCAGGTCCAGAAGCTGTCATCGGGATGATTCTGGCGTTCCGCCAATCCGGCCATGGCGCGCTGGAACGCATGCGAATGCAGGTTGGGCAGCCCGGCCAGGCGCCAGCGGACCTGCGCGTCGGAGCCGGCGGATACCGCCTGGTCGTGTCCTTGGACCCAACCGTTGGGCAGGAAGGCATGTTCGGCGCGCTGGATCGACATGGCGCGAGTTTGGCATGCCGTCGCGTGGGCCGCATACACTAGGGCCATGGCTGCCCTGACCGGAATCACCGTGCTGGACCTTTCGCGCGTCCTCGCCGGGCCGTGGTGCACCATGATGCTGGCTGACCTGGGTGCGGACGTGATCAAGCTCGAGTCCTTCGCCGGCGACGACACGCGTGGACTCGGCCCACCTTTCCTCGACGGCATGTCGGCCTACTTCGCCTGCTGCAATCGCAACAAGCGCTCGCTGGCGATCGACCTGCGCTCGCCCGCCGCGCGACCGCTGCTCGAAGCCCTGGTGCGCAAGGCCGACGTGCTGGTGGAGAACTTCCGCACCGGCGCCGCCGAGGCGCTGGGCGTGGGCTACGAGGCCATGGCCGCGATCAATCCGCGCCTGGTGTATTGCTCGATATCGGGCTACGGCCGCGACGGCCCGCAGGCCACGCGCCCGGGCTACGACTTCGTGGTGCAGGCCGAGGCCGGCCTGATGGCCATCACCGGCCCCGCCGACGGCGACCCCGCGAAAGTGGGCGTGGCGGTGGCGGACCTGGCCACCGGCCAGAACGCCGCCACCGGCGTGCTGGCCGCGCTGCTGCAGCGCGGAAGCACCGGCCTGGGCCAGCACGTCGACATCTCGCTGTTCGATTCCCAGCTGGCCTGGCTGGCCAACATCGGCAGCAGCGCCCTGTTCACCGGCGAGCCCACCCAACGCCGCGGCAACACCCACGCCAGCATCGTGCCCTACGAGGCCTTCCGCGCCAGCGACCAGTCGTTCGTGCTGGCCGTGGCCAGCGAGAAACTCTGGGCGAAGGCCTGCGTGGCGCTGGACCGCAGCGACCTGGCCGACGACCCGCGCTACGCCAGCAACGCTGCGCGCGTCGAGAATCGCCGGTCGCTGGGCGAGCAGCTCACAGCGCTGTTTGCTACCGCGCCCGCCGCGCACTGGCTGGCGCTGTTCGCCGCCGCCGGCGTGCCCGCGGGACCGATCAATTCGGTGACACAGGCGCTCGCGCACCCGGTGGCGCAGGCGCGCGGCATGTGCATCGAGATCGACGACATCCCGATGATCGGCAGCCCCTTGAACCTGTCCGCCTCGCCGCGGCGGCTCGAGCGCGCGCCGCCGACCCTGGGCCAGCACAGCGACGAGATAGCGCGCGAAGTCGGCCTGGACGCCGCCGCACTGCGCGCCGCCGGAGCGCTGCGATGATCGGCCGCCTTGCCCCGCCATGGGATCGGCTGCTGCTGGACGCACGCCTGGCGACGCTGCGCGATGACCTCGGCGCCTATGGCGCCATCGAAGACGGCGCGCTGGCCTGGAAAGACGGCCTGATCACCTACGCCGGACCCCGAAGCGAACTGCCCGGGGCACCGGCGGACCTGGCCGCGCGCGTGGACTCCGCCGACGGCCGCTGGATCACGCCCGGACTGGTCGACTGCCACACGCACCTGGTGTTCGCCGGCGACCGCGCGCAGGAGTTCGAGCGTCGCCTGCAGGGCGCCAGCTACGAACAGATCGCCCGCGAAGGCGGCGGCATCCTTTCCACCGTCAACGCCACCCGCGCGGCCAGCGAAGCCGCGCTGCTGGCCGCGTCGCTGCCGCGCGCCCGCGCGCTGCGCGCCGACGGCGTCACCACCGTGGAAATAAAGTCGGGCTACGGCCTGGACCTCGACGGCGAGCGCCGCATGCTGCGCGTGGCGCGCGAGCTGGGCCGCACCCTGGGCCTGACGGTGCGCACCACTTTCCTCGGCGCACATGCGCTGCCGCCCGAGTACGCCGGGCGCCCCGACGATTACATCAGCGCCGCCTGCGGCTGGTTGACGGCACTGCACGGCGAAGGCCTGGTGGACGCCGTGGACGCCTTCTGCGAAGGCATCGGCTTCACGCCCGCACAGACACGGCGCATGTTCGAAGCGGCCCACGCGCTCGGCCTGCCCGTGAAGCTGCACGCCGACCAGCTCAGCGACCTGGGCGGTGCGGCGCTTTCGGCGGAATTCGGCGGCCTCTCGGCCGACCATGTCGAGTACGCCAGCGAAGACTCCGTGCGCGCCATGGCGGGGGCCGGAACGGTGGCGGTACTGCTGCCCGGTGCCTTCCACGTGCTGCGCGAAACGCGGCTGCCGCCGCTGGACCTGTTCCGGCGGCACGCGGTGCCGATGGCCATCGCCACCGACCTTAACCCCGGCACGTCGCCGCTGCAGTCACTGCGCCTGGCCATGGGCCTGGCCTGCACGCATTTCCGGCTGACGCCCGAGGAGGCGCTGCGCGGCGCCACCGTGCACGCGGCGCGGGCGTTGGGCCTGCACGACCGCGGCCGGCTGCTGCCGGGGCAGCGCGCGGATTTCGTGCAGTGGGACATCGGCCATCCCGCCGAGCTTTGCTACTGGCTGGCGGGCGACCTCGCGCACAGCGTCGTGATCGCCGGCCGTCGGGTCTGCGACTGACGCACGACGCCGAACCCGGAAACGACGAAGCCCCGCCGGGGCGGGGCTTCGCAGCGGCAGCGCCAGGGCGCTGCTGGATTACTTGGCGGCGGCGGCTTTCTTGGCCGGAGCCTTCTTGGCGGCCGGCTTGGCGGCGGCCACGGGGGCCTTCACCGTGGCGGCGACAACGCCGGTCGGTTTCTTGCTGGTCTGCGCGCGCATGTTGCCGTGGCTGCCGGTGAAACGCTTGCCCTTGGCGGTTTTCTTGTCGCCCCTACCCATGGTGATTCCTTGACTGTGATGTGCGGTTAAGCGCGTAGCGTATCACCGTGGGCCTTCCCGACCAAACCGACCGGGCCGGGCTAGCCGTGCGAGTGACCCCAGGACAGCCGCAGGTTGACCAGGTGCGCCAGCGCGATCAGCACGCCGCCAATGGTCATCGCCACCGCGTGAGGCACCACGGAATCGTGCAGCGGCGGATAGATCAGCGAGCCCCAGATCAACAGCAGGCCGGGCGCCACCAGCAGCCAGGCGTGGTAAGCGCGGTGCCCGCGGTAGCCCAGGTAAAGGCTGGTGACGGCCAAAACCGTGGCGAAAATGCTGAAGGCGACCTCCAGGCCGTGCCACGCCACCAGGCCCAGGCCCAGCGTGGGCAACAGCGCCAGCGCAAGCGGGATCATCGCGCAATGCAGCGCACAGATGAACGCGCCCACCGCGCCGAGGCGGTCGGCCCAGGCGGGCAGTTTCAGGGTGCGGGGTTTGACGATGGCGACCATGACGTCCGGGGGGTTGCGCGATTGATGAAACAATATAACATTCCAGTCCACCCCAGGCAACCGGACTCCACCCGATGAAGCAACGTCCCCGTTTCGCCCCCCTCATGGCCGCGATCGCACTCGCCCTGCCCGCCCTGGCGCTGGCCCAGGCCGCGCCGGACGACGAGGACCACGAGCACGCCACGGCCAAGACCCTGGACACGATCGAGGTCACTGCTTCGCCGCTGCGCAACGCCATCGACAACCTGGCCCGACCGGTGTCGGTGCTGGCAGGCCAGGAGCTCGACGCCCGCCGCGCCGGCACGCTGGGTGAAACGCTGGAGCGCCAGAGCGGCGTGCAGTCTTCCTATTTCGGCGCCGGCGTGGGCCGGCCGATCATCCGCGGCCAGGACGGCGCGCGCGTTCAGGTGCTCAGCAACGGTTCCAGCTCGCTTGATGTGTCTACGGTCAGCGTCGACCACGCCGTCACCATTGAACCCTTCCTGGCCGACCAGATCGAAGTGCTCAAGGGCCCGGCGACGCTGCTCTACGGCAGCGGCGCGATCGGCGGCGCGGTGAACGTGGTGGACGGTCGCATCCCGACGGCGCAGGTGGGCAAGGCCGTTTCGGGCCGCGCTGAAATCCGCCACGGCAGCGCGGCCGACGAGAACGTCGGCATGGCGCGCCTGGACGCCGACGCCGGTGCCCTCACCCTGCACGTGGACGCTTTCCGCCGCGAAAGTGGCGACTATCGCATCCCCGGCTTCGCTTTCTCGCCCGCGCTGGTAGCCGAGGAGTTGGCCGAGGGCGAGGAGATCGAGCACTTCGCGCGCGGCAAGTTGCCCAACAGCGCGCTGAGCACCGAAGGCGGCGGCATCGGCGCCAGCTGGTTCGGCGACGGCGCCTGGTTCGGCGCTTCGGCCGGCACCTACCGCACCAATTACGGCATCCCGCCGGGCGCCCATGCGCACGAAGAGGAAGAGGAAGAGGGAGAGGAAGGCCACGAGGAAGGCGAGCACGAGGAGGAGGAGGAGATCGTGCGGCTGGACATGCGCCAGGACCGCTTCGAGTTCCGCGGCGGCCTGCGCGACCTCGGCCCGCTGCAGGAGATCAACTACCGCGTCACCCGCAGCCTGTACGAACACACCGAGTTCGAAGGCGATGAAGTGGGCACCGTGTTCGAGAACGTCGGCACCGAAGCGCGCGTCGAAGCGGTGCAGAACGAGTTCAACGGCTGGCGCGGCGCGATCGGCCTGCAGTACGGCCACCGCGATTTCTCGGCGATCGGCGACGAGGCCTTCGTGCCGCCGTCCATCAGCCGCGACCTGGGCCTGTTTGTGCTGCAGGAGCGCGATTTCGGCGATTTCAAGCTCGAGCTGGGCGCACGCCACGACCGCATCAGCGTTGATGCCGAAGGCAGCACGACGCAGGACCGCAACGCCACCAGCCTGGCGCTGGGCGGCCTGTGGCGCTTCAGCGAACTGATGCACCTGAGCGTGAACCTGGACCGCGCGGAGCGCGCGCCCACCGCCGAGGAGTTGTTCTCGGACGGCCCGCACATCGCAACGCAAAGCTTCGAGATCGGCGACGCCGGGCTGGACGTGGAAACCTCCACCAGCGCCGAGATCGGCCTGCACCTTCACCAGGGCCGGTTCGAGGGCAAGGCGTCCGTGTACCAGTCGCGGTTCGACGACTACATCTACCTGACCGACACCGGTGGCGAAGAAGACGGCTTGCCGGTGCGCGCCTGGATCCAGGGCGACGCCACGTTCACGGGCTGGGAGCTGGAGGCCAGCGTGGACCTGCTTGAGAACCGCAGCGGCCAGTGGCAGCTGAGCGTGTTCGCCGACGCCGTGGACGCCAAGCTCGACGGCGGCGGGCGACTGCCGCGCATCGCCCCGGGCCGGGTGGGCGCCGACCTGAACTGGTCGCTCGACGGGTGGCGCGCCCGCGTGGGCGCGGTGCGCGTGGCCGACCAGGACGACGTGGCGGCGCTGGAAACGCCGACGCAGGGATACACCCGGGTGGACGCTGGCCTGGCCTACCACTGGGACGTGGGCAGCGCCGGCTGGGAGGCGTTCTTCGAAGGTCGCAACCTCACCGACCAGGACGCCCGCGTACATACGTCCTACCTCAAGGACTTCGCGCCGCTGCCGGGCCGCAACCTGGCGGTGGGCGTACGCGTCGCCTTCTGAGGCGACCCCACGGCGGGGACTATTCGAAGTCCTCGCCGTCCGTTTCCTTGGCCGTCTCGGGCCGCTCGTCGGAGTCCTCGGCAACGGCCTCGGGGGCGTGCGGCTTGGCCGCTTCACTCACCGCCTGCTGTTCGCTGGTCTCGGTGCCCAGGTGGAAAGCCGCGTAGCCGGGCAACACCGCCTGGTTCTGCGCCATGCCGATCACCCGGCCGGCCACGGGCGCCAGGATGTAGCGCTGGACGTTGCTCAACGGGTCGATCACCCGGCCCAGCCGCTGCCCGGCCAGCACGCGCTGCCCCAAGGACACTTCGCTGATCAGCAGGCCGCCCGAGTTGGCACGCACCCAGCGCGAGTCCAGGAAGATGGGCGGCGGCTCCGGCGCCACCAGCGCAATGGCAGCCACGTCCAGCGGCGGCGCGATGCCCGCGTTGGGATCCTCTTGCATTTCCAGCTTGACCATCAGGCGCTCGATCGCTGCAACCGCCTGGGCGATTTCCGCCGGCTCCAGCCGCGTGGGGGCACCGGCCTCGAAGGTCACTGCGGGAATGCCCACGGCCGTGGCGGCCACCCGCAACATGCCCTTGTTGCCCGGGCTGTGCAGCACCACCGTGGCGCCGAAGCCGCGGCTGAATTCAATCACGTCGGGATTGGTGAGGTCGGCGCGCACCTGCGGCAGGTTTGAACGGGCGAACGAACCGGTGTGGAAATCCACCAGCATGTCGCAGTGCCGGACGATGTCCTGGAAGAAGCCATGGGCGATGCGCGACGCAATGCTGCCCTGGCGCGTGCCGGGGAAGGATCGGTTGAGGTCGCGCCGGTCGGGCAGGTAGCGGCTGCCGCGCGAGTAGCCGAAGACGTTGACGATGGGCACGCCGATCACGGTGCCCGAAAGGCGCGTGGGGTCGATGCCGTGCGAGAGACGGCGCACGATTTCCACGCCGTTGATCTCGTCGCCGTGCACGCCGGCGGTCAGGCACAGCACCGGGCCAGGCATCGCGCCCCGCGCAACGACCACCGGGCTGGCGATCTCGGCGTTGCTGATGCCGCCGGGCGGCCGCCATTCCAACTGCAGGCGCGTGCCGGGCACCACCAGGCGATCAAGGATGGCCAGCGGCGTCACCAGCTCGGGTTGCTGCACTTCAGGCAACAGCAGGCCCACCGGTGGTGGCCTGCCGGGGTCGGCGGTAATGCCGGGAACGTCGACCGGGAAGTCCTGCGCGGCCACGCCGACCGCCGCGGCCAGCAGGGCGATCGCCAGCACGGGCCGCGTCATGCCGCCGAGCACGTCGCGCACAGGCCGTGCACCTCGAGGGTTTGTGCCCGCGGCTGGAAGCCGAGCGCCTTGGCCTGCGCGTCGAGCAGGCGCGTGATGCGCTCGTCCTCGAGCTCGATCGCCGAGTGGCAGCCGTCGCAAATCAGGAACGGCACCGAATGCGGCTCCTGCGGATGGTGGCAACCCACGAAAGCGTTCACCGAGGCCAGCCGGTGGATGAAGCCCTGCTCTAGCAGGAACTCCAGCGCGCGGTACACCGTGGGCGGCGCACTGCTGCCGTTGGCGGCCTTCATGGAGTCGAGCAGGTCATAGGCTTTCACCGGCTTTCCGGCGGCCGCGATCAAACCCAGCACCTGGGCACGCAGCGGCGTCAGTCGGATGCCGCGCTCGGTGCAAGCGGCTTCCACTGCACGCAGGTAGCCCCGCGCATCGTGTACGTGATGCTCGGGGTTGGTGCAGTCGCGGTCGTGGGCGTGCTTGGCCATGGGACTAGGGTGGGCCTTGGCCGGGTCTAAATCAATTCAAACCCGGCGGCGGCGCAGCCTGCGTTCATTCGCCGATCCGGGTGAGCGCCGCGTCAATGCGCTCCAGCGCCTGCTCCCGACCCGCCAGGAAGACGGTGTAATCGATCGAAGGGCTGACCTGGGTGCCGGTGATGGCAACGCGCAGCGGCTGGGCGACCTTGCCCAGGCCCAGGCCCAGCGCTTCACCGGTCGCCTGCAGGGCGCCGTGCACCGACTCGACGGTCCACTCGCCCAGCGCCTCGAGCTGGGCGCGCACGGCGGCCAGCGGCGCGCGCGCGCCGGAGACGAGGTGCTTGGCCACCGCGGCTTCGTCGTATCGGGTGAGCGGCTGGTACCAGACCGCGGCGCGCTCGGCCATTTCCTTGAGCGTCTGCACGCGGTCGCGCAGTGCCACCACCACGTCCGCGGCCTTGGGGCCACGCGCAAGGTCGAAGCCGGCCGCCAACAGCTGCGGCTCGAAGTGCCTGGCCACGTCGGCCGGATCGTCGGTCTTGAGGTAGTGCTGGTTGAGCCAGCCCAGCTTGGCCGGATCCAGGCGCGAGGGTTTCTGGTTCACGTCTTCGATGGCGAACAGCTGCTTGAGCTCGTCGGTGCTGAAGATTTCCTGGTCGCCGTGCGACCAGCCCAGCCGCGCCAGGTAGTTCACCAGCGCGTGCGGCAGGTAGCCCTCTTGCTTGTACGACATCACGTTGGCCGCGCCCGAGCGCTTGCTGAGCTTGGCGCCCTCGGGGTCGAGGATCATCGGCATGTGCGCGAAGTGCGGCACGGTGGCGCCCAGCGCCCGGTAGATGTTGATCTGGCGCGGGGTGTTGTTGACGTGGTCGTCGCCGCGGATGACGTCGGTGATGCCCATGTCCAGGTCGTCCACCACCACCGCGAAGTTGTAGGTGGCGTAGCCATCGGGACGGAAGATGACCAGGTCGTCAAGCTCGTCGTTGCTCCACTCGATGCGGCCCTTGATCTTGTCGTCGAACACCACGCTGCCGCCGATCGGGTTCTTGAAGCGGATGACGCGGTTGGGGTCGTCGCGGAAGGGTTCGTTGCGGTCGCGGTACCAGCCGTTGTAGCGGGGCTTTTCCTTGGCGGCCATGGCGGCGTCGCGCACGGCCTCGAGCTCTTCCCGGGTTTCGTAGGCGTAGTAGGCCGTGCCGTCGGCGACCATCTTCTCGGCCACCTCGCGGTAGCGGTCCAGCCGCTGGGTCTGGAAGATCGGGCCCTCGTCGTACTCCAGCCCCAGCCAGTCCATCGCTTCCAAGATGGCGTCAATGGCGGCCTGGGTGCTGCGCTCGCGGTCGGTGTCTTCCACCCGCAGGATGAACTGGCCACCGCGGCGGCGCGCCTCGAGGTAGCAATACAGCGCCGTGCGGGCGCCGCCGATATGCAGGAAGCCGGTCGGGCTGGGGGCAAAACGGGTGCGGCAGGTCATCGGGCCGGGCTCTGGAAGACGTCAAGCCGCGCATTTTACGGGAATTCGCCGCCCGGCTCGCGCCGGCGGGAAGGTATTATGGGCGCCTGCCCCGTCCCAACCCCCGGAGCCCGGATGTCGGTCCGCCTGACGCTGTTGTTCGCCCTGCTGCTTGCGCCACCGTGGGCTGCGGGCACCGTGGCGCCAGCGGCCGTCACCGGTCCGGTGCCGGATGCAGCGCCTCCAGCGGCGCCTCCAGCGTCGCCGCGCGTAATGCTGGTGACTTCGCTGGGCGAAGTGGTGATCGAGCTCGACGCCGCCGCCGCGCCGAACATGGTCGAGAATTTCCTGGCCTACGCCCGCGACGGCCACTACAACGGCACCACCTTCCACCGCGCCATACCGGGCCTGCTGGTGCAGGGCGGCGCCTTCACTTCCGACCTGCAGCAAAAGCCCAGCCGCGCGCCGGTAGCCAGCGAAGCGGGCAACGGCCTGACCAACCGCCGCGGCACGCTGGCCGCCGCGCGCGACCGCGGCGTGGTGGACTCGGCTACGGCGCAGTTCTTCATCAACCTGGCCGACAATCCCAAGTTCGACCAGACCGATCCGGGCAGCGCCTACACCGCCGGCTACACGGTGTTCGGCCGGGTGCTTCAGGGCCTGGACGTGGTGGATCGCATCGCTGCGGTGCCGACGCGCGCGCAGGGGCCGTTCCCGGCCTGGGTGCCGGTGGTGCCGGTGGTGATCGAACGCGTGCAGGTGCTTGAACCCCTGCCCACGCCGGCCGCCGCCGGCCCGGCCCGCGAGCCGGCCACGCCATGACGATCCTGTTCGTTTCCGACCTGCACCTCGACGCTTCCCGCCCCGCCATCACCCGGCTGTTCCTGGACTTCCTCGCCGGTCCGGCCAGGCAGGCCGAGGGGCTTTACGTGTTGGGCGACCTGTTCGAAGCCTGGCTGGGCGACGACGATCCGGGCGAACCCGGCGCCACCGTGTGCGCCGCACTCAAGACCCTGTCCGACGGCGGCGTGCCGGTGTTCGTTATGCGCGGCAATCGCGACTTCCTGTTCGGGCCCGGCATCGCCGCGCGCTGCGGCGCCACGCTGCTGCCCGACCCCTGCGTGGTGGACCTGCACGGTCGCCCCACCCTGCTGATGCATGGCGACCTGCTGTGCAGCGACGACTTGGGCTACCAGGCCTTCCGCCGCCAGGTGCGCGATCCGGCCTGGCAGGCCACTTTCCTGGGCCAATCGCTTGATGCGCGCCAGGCATTCGCCGCCAAGGCGCGCAGCGCCAGCCGGGAACACCAGTCCGGCATGGCCGAGGCCATCAGCGACGTGACCCCCGCCACCGTGGCCGAGACCTTGGCCCACCACGGCGTGGACAGGCTGATCCATGGCCATACCCATCGCCCCGGGATCCACTCGCTGTGGGTCGGCGAGCGCCCGGCAACGCGCGCGGTGCTGGGTGACTGGTACGAACAGGGCTCGGTGCTGAGCGTGGACGCGGACGGACTGGCGCTGTCGCAGCTGTAGCGGACGCCCGGGTCAGTCCTGCAGGTGGCGGCGCGGCACGAAGCCACCCACTTCGAATTCGAACACCGGCACCAGGTGCCCCGAGCGCGGCAGCTCGATGCGCACGCGCCGGGCGTCGGTCATCGCCGCCAGGAAACGGTCGCGGTCTTCGATGAACAGCGCCGGCCCGGTGCCGGTATCGGCCGGATCGCCGCTGTAGCGCTGGGGCGGGCCGTCGTCGAAGCGTATCTGCATCACGCAGGGCGGTCCGCACTGCAGGGACTGCTGGGCCAGCACGAGGTAGGCGCTTTCGCCCCACTCCGGATGCCGCCGCAGGATCAGGCGCGCGTCGGGCATCGCCGAGACCTCCGCGCCGGGATAAACCTCGACGCGGCTGTAAAGTGCGGCCGTGTTCTGCACGCCGCCGGCGGCGGGGATCTTCTGGTACTCCCACAGGCCGATCAGGCGGCGGTTCTCGCGCATCGCCTCGGCCTGGACACGAACCTCTTCGATGGTGCGGCGCATCGTCGCCGCGGCCTCGGTCTCGCCGTGGCGCTGGCGCAGTTCGTCGCCGCGGGCTTCGGCGATCTCGAAGTCGTCGTCGGCGCGCGCGGCTTCATAGGCGGCCAGCAGCTGCGCACCCTTGGCTTCGTCGAACGCGGGGTCCACATCCGCCGGCTGGCAGGCCGCCAGCGTGACCATCAGGGCAAGCAGCCATCGTTTCATCGGGCAGGCTCCATCGCTTCAAGTTCCGCCATTTCATAATCGTCGAACCCCGCCTGCGCGCGCGCCGGCCGGTTGAACGGTCCGCGCAGCGCTCCGCGGCTCACCTCGCGCACCAGCCGGATGAATTCAATGCCGGGGGCCAGTCCTTCGCGCTCGCAGCACCAGTGGAACCAGCGCGTACCGAAGCCCACGTGCGCCACTTCCTCGCGCAGGATTACTTCCAGGATGTCGGCCGACGCGCTGTCGCCGCTGTGGCGCAGCCGCACGATCATGCCCGGCGTCACGTCCAGCCCGCGCGCCTCCAGCACGCGCGGCACCAGGGCCATGCGCCGCAGGCAGCTGTGGGCGGTGGCTTCGGCCATTTCCCACAGGCCGTTGTGGGCTTCGAAGTCGCCATAGGCAAAACCCAATTCCTGCAGTCGCGCGCTGAGCATCGCGTAGTGCCGCGCCTCGTCGTCGGCCACCTGCACCCAGTCGGCGTAGAACTGCGGCGGCATGCCGCGGAAGCGATACGCCGCGTCCCAGGCCAGGTTCACCGCATTGAATTCGATATGAGCCACCGCATGCAGGAAGGCGGCACGCCCTTCGACGCGCCCCAGGCCGCGCTGCGGCAGGTCGCGTGGCGGCACCAGCCGCGGCAGCGCCGGACGCCCCGGCGCACCGATGGCAGACGGTGGCGGCGCGTCATCGGGAACCGCCAGTTCACCGCGTGCGAACGCCGCAGCCGCGGCGTGCGTGAGCGCCATCTTGCGCGCCGGATCGGACTCGTCCAGGCACTGGCGGGCGGCTTCGAACAGGGTGGCGGTCATCCTGGCCACGGCTTTACGCGGATGAACACGGATAGAGGCCGGAGACGTTGTGCCTTTCGCAAGATTCGCCCCCGTTCGCCGATGAAAATTCGAAACGCTCTTTATCCGCTTTCATCAGATTTTATCCGTGGCAAAAAGCTTCAAACCGCGCGGCGCTTGTGCTTGGCGTCGTCCGAGCGCAGCTGCTGGATCCGCTCGAAGTAGCCGGGCTCGATGCCGGTGACGTACTCGCCGCTGAAGCAGGAGCTGTCGAAGTGCTTGCCGGGGAACTTGGGGCCCGACACCGCCAACTCCAGGTCGGCCAGGTCTTGGTAGATCAGCCAGTCGCAGCCCAGCAGCTTTTCGATCTGATCCTCGGTGCGGTTGTGCGCCACCAGCTCGTCTGCGGAGGGCATGTCGATGCCGTAGATGTTGGGATAGCGCACCGGCGGCGCAGCCGACGCCAGGTAAACCTTGCGGGCGCCGGCGTCGCGCGCCATCTGCACGATCTGCTGGCTGGTGGTGCCGCGCACGATCGAATCGTCCACCAGCAGCACCACCCGGTCCTTGAACTCCAGCGGGATGGGATTGAGCTTGCGGCGCACCGACTTCACCCGCTCGCCCTGCCCCGGCATGATGAACGTGCGGCCGACGTAGCGGTTCTTGATGAAGCCCTCGCGGTACTTCACGCCCAGCACGTTGGCGATTTCCAGCGCCGCGTCGCGCGACGTGTCGGGGATCGGGATCACGGTGTCGATGCCGTGGTCGGGCCTCAGGCGCAGGATCTTCTCGCCCAGGGTCACGCCCATGCGCATGCGCGCCTTGTGCACCGAGATGTTCTCGATCATCGAGTCGGGGCGGGCGAAATAGACGAACTCGAAGATGCACGGCGCGTGCTGGCGCGGCTCGGCGCAGACTTCCGCGTACAGCTGGCCGTCGGCGGTCACCACCACCGCCTCGCCGGGCAGGATGTCGCGCTCGCGCACGAAGCCCAGGATGTCGAGCGCGACGCTTTCCGAGGCGATGGCATATTCGGTGCCGTGGGCGCCTTCGCGCTTGCCCAGCACCAGCGGCCGGATGCCGTGCGGGTCGCGGAACGCCACCAGGCCCAGGCCCAGCACCATGCTCACCACCGCATAGCCGCCGGTGCAGCGGCGGTGCACGCCGGCCACCGCGGCCACCGCGGCCTGCGGCGTCAGCGCACCCTGCTGCGCCAGCTCATGCGCGAACACGTTCAGCAGCACTTCCGAATCCGATTCGGTGTTGACGTTGCGCTTGTCTTCCTCGAACACCAGGCGACGCAGCGCATCGGTGTTGATCAGGTTGCCGTTGTGCGCCAGCGCGATGCCGTAGGGCGAATTCACGTAGAACGGCTGCGCTTCGTCCGACCCCTCCGATCCCGCCGTGGGGTAGCGGCAGTGGCCGATGCCCACCGAACCGGTGAGCAGCAACATCGCGCGCTCGTCGAACACTTCCTTCACCAGGCCGTTGCCCTTGTGCAGGCGCACGCGGTTGCCGTCCATGGTGGCGATGCCGGCGGCGTCCTGGCCGCGGTGCTGCAGCACCGTGAGTCCGTCGTACAGGGCCGCCGCCACGTCGGTGGCGCCGGCGATTCCGATGATGCCGCACATGATTCAGGTCTCCGAAACGGGAACGGCGGCCGCTTCGGGCGGCACGCCAACATCAGTGGGTCCAGGCGCCAGGGGCGGCGCGCCAAACTCGATTTCTTCGGCCGCCGCGGCCGGCAGGAACCCGGCCATCCACTCGGCACCGCGCTGCACGCCGGGCAGCAGCCGCGACTGCTGCCACCAGGCATCCTGCGGCAGCGGCGTGAATCCCATCAGCAGCACGGCCACGCAGGCCAGCACCAGGCCACGCAGCAGGCCGAAACCCAAACCCAACACGCGGTCGGTGCCCGACAGGCCGGTGTTGGCAATCACTTTGCCGATCAGCCAGGTCAGCAGGCCGCCGGCCAGCAGCACCGCGATGAACACGCCAGCGTAGCCCAGCAGCAGCCGCGCCGAGGATTGTTCGACCACCGTCAGTTTCTGGGCAACGTCTTCGCCAAAACCCATGGAAAGCCAGAACGCCGCTATCCACACCGTCAGCGACAGTACTTCCACCACGAAGCCGCGCCACAGTCCGATGCCCATCGACAACGCCAGGATCAGCAGCAGCGCGAAATCGGCCCAGGTCAGCATGGGCGTTGGCGGCGGGCGTGGGTCACGGATGCGGTACGACGATCGCGTCCTTCATGCCCAGCTTGGCCACCACCGATTCACGCAGGCGGTCGGCGGACGCGCGATCGGCTTCCGGCCCCAGGCGCACGCGCCAGACGGCGCCGCGGTCGGTGTCCACCCGCTGGTGGAAAGCCACGAAGCCGGCGGCGCGCGCGCGGTCGCGCAGTGCGTTGGCGTCGGCTTCCGAACTCAGGGCGCCCAGTTGCACGGCGAAACCGACGCTGCTGGCGGTGGCGGCGCGCGGCGCCGGTGCGGACGGCGCACCGGCGGTGCGCGCGGCGCCATCAAGCGTCACCACGGTCGCCGAGCCACCGGCCACCGACTCCACGCGCAGGCGCGCCGCTTCGGCCGCGGTGCGGTCGCCGTAGGGACCCACGCGCAGCCGCATGGCGGGCTTGCCGGCCACGTCCACCGACTCGCTGCTCAGCGGCAGCCCCGCCGCGCGCAGGCGATCGGCCAAGGCGCGGGCGTTGTCGAGGTTGGAATAGCTGCCCACGTTCACCGCGAAGCGACCCGCCGCCGTGCTGGCGGGCAGCGGCGCGGCAGGTGCCGGCGGCGGGT
>QBLY01000011.1:542-58702 GCA_003241895.1 Lysobacteraceae bacterium | reverse complement strand
GGCCAGTCCGGTGGCGGCATCTACGGCCTGCACGGGGCCGGGCTCCGGCGCGGGATTGGGTTCGGCGGAAGGGTCGAACTCGGTGCGCGCCGCAGGCTGGCCGCTCTGGTCAACCGTCGCCACGGCGTTCGGGTCGTCGCTGGAGGCGGGGCGCGGCTGCATGCCCAGCACGCCGCCGTCGGCGGGGACTGGACCCGGGGCCGTCAGCGGCAGTTCGCGGGTTTCAAAAGCCTGGTCGGGCGCCGACGGCATCTCCAGCGGAACGCGCGCGGCGTCCGGTTCGGCAGTGTCGGGACCCTTGAGCAGCATGGGCAGGAAGATCATCGCCAGAGCCACCAGCACGGCGGCGCCGATCAGGCGCTGTTTCAGGGCTGAATCCATTGGGCGGGGTCCGGCCGGGGAGTGGCGTGAATTATAGCCGGGATGCCGGGCCGCACGGCTCAGCGGCTTGCCAGCGCTTCAGCCGCGGTGTGGAAAGAGCCGAAGACCAGCACCCGGCCTTCGCCACCCGCTTCTTCGGCCGCCGCCGCCAACGCCGCGGCCAGGCTGGGGTGCAGCCGCAGCAGGGCGGGATCGAGCGCGCCCGACAGCCGGTCCGCCAGCGCCGCGGCGTCCAGGCCCCGGGGTCCGGCGTCGGTGATCGGTCCGAGGTGCCACGCCACGACATGCGGCGCCACCGGCGCGACGATGCCGGCCAGGTCCTTGTCGGCCAGTGCGCTGAACACCGCCACCGTGCGGCATGGATGCACCCGCAGCCACGCGCCCAGCTGGCGGGCGCCCTGGGGGTTGTGGGCCACGTCCACCACGCGCTCCGGGCGTCCAGGCAGGCGCTGCAGGCGGCCGGGCGCCTTCGCCGCCAGCACGCCCGCGCGGATCGCGGCGTCGGCGATCGGCAGGTCCAGGGCGCGCAGCGCGGCGATGGCGGCGGCGGCGTTGTCGCGCTGGGCCGGCGCCTGCATGCCCGGGTTGGGCAGGTCCACCTGGTAGCCCGGCTCGCGCCAGCGCCAGCCATCGGGCAGATCATCGAGCAGGTAATCGGAATGCCCCCGGATCGCAAAGGCACCTATTTCGTAGGCCCGGCGCAGTACCGACGACGGCGGATCCTTCTCGGCCAGCACGCAGGGCTTGCCCGCGCGCAGGATGCCGGCCTTCTCGGTACCAATGGTTTCGCGTTCGTTGCCCAGGAACGCCTGGTGGTCCAGGTCAACGGTGGTGATCACCGCCACGTCGGGGTCGACGATGTTGGTGGCGTCCAGCCGGCCGCCCATGCCGACCTCGAGGATGGCCAGGTCCAGCCCGGCGTCCTCAAGCAAGATCAGCGCCGCCAGCGTGCCGAACTCGAAGTAGGTGAGTGCAATTTCACCGCGCGCCGCCTCGATGCGCTCGAACGCCGCCACCAGGGCTTGGTCCGCCACGTCGCGGCCGTCTACCCGGATGCGCTCGTTGTAGCGCAGCAGGTGCGGCGACGTGAAGGCGCCCACCCGCAGCCCCGCCGCCCGGGCGATGGCTTCGATGAAGGCCACGGTGGAACCCTTGCCGTTGGTGCCGGCCACGGTGATGACGTGCCGACCGGGTCGGCCGATGCCCAGGCGCCGGGCGACGCTGCCCACGCGCTCCAGGCCCATGTCGATCGCCTTGGGGTGCAGGGCCTGCTGGTAGTCCAGCCAGTGTTCTAGGGTGCGGGTCATGGCGGCGATTATCGCCCGAGGCCAGCCCCGGGAACCGTCGCGCAATGAACCGGTAAATCGCGCCGCCGAGCCCCAGGCGCCCAGTCCGCGTTATTCTAGGCGCCTGTCCCTTTCGCCGGAGCCTCCGTGGCCAAGCCCAACTACTCGTTCGAGAAGCGCCAGCGCGAGCTGGCCAAACAGAAGAAGAAAGCCGAGAAGGACGCCGAGAAAGCCGCCCGCAAGCGTGCCGGTGAACCGGCCGAGGCAGATGCAGAAGCCGAGTCCGAGGATGGCGATGGCGATGGCAGCGTGCCGTCCCCGTCGGCCGACTGAACCGGGTTTGGCAGCAGACCTCGCGCACTGCCGCCGCAAACCCTTTCCCGCCGTTTGCTGCTTCTGGGCGTCATCTGCCCTAACCTAGGGCAGTGAAAGACATCCCGACGCCCACGGTTGCCGCTCTCCCCACCTTCCCGGCCGGCCAGCACTGGCACGCCGACACGGCGGACGTGGCGATGAACGCGCTGGCCAGCACCGCTGAGGGACTATCGTCCAGCGAGGCAGACCGGCGGCTGCAGGCACACGGTCCCAACCGCCTGCCCGAGCAGCCGCGAACCAGTGCGCTGCGGCGCCTGCTGCTGCAGTTCCACAACATCCTGATCTACGTACTGCTCGGCGCGGCGGTGGTCACCTCCCTGCTGGGGCATGTCGTGGACACGGTGGTGATCCTGGCCGTGGTGGTGGCCAACGCCCTGATCGGCTACCTGCAGGAAGGCAAGGCCGAACGGGCCATGGATGCGCTGCGCGGCCTGCTGGCACCGCGCGCCGCGGTACTGCGCGACGGCCGGCGCATTGGCGTGGACGCCACCGCCCTGGTGCCCGGTGACGTGGTGATGATCGAAGCCGGCGACCGCGTCCCGGCCGACCTGCGGCTGCTGCAGGCGCGTGGCCTGCAGGTGCAGGAGGCCATGCTCACCGGCGAATCGCTTCCCGTCGACAAACAGCTGACACCGGTCGCCGCGGCGTCGCCGCTGGGCGACCGCACCTGCCTGGCCTTCAGCGGCACCCTGGTCACCGCCGGCCAGGGCCGTGGCGTGGTGGTGGGCACCGGCGCGGACACCGAGATCGGCCGGATCAGCGGCCTGCTGTCGCGGGTCAAGCACCTGGTCACGCCGCTGGTGCGGCAGATGGACCGGTTCGCCCGCGGGCTGACGATCACCATCCTGGCCGCCTCCGGGCTCCTGCTGGTGGTGGGGCACCAGTTCAGCGGCCGCTCCTTCCCGGAGCTGTTCATGGCCGTCGTAAGCCTGGTGGTGTCAGCCATCCCCGAGGGCCTGCCGGCGGTGCTCACCATCACGCTCGCGGTAGGCGTGCAGGCGATGGCGCGGCGCAACGCCATCGTGCGCCGCCTGCCTTCGATCGAGACGCTGGGCGCGGTCTCGGTCATCTGCACCGACAAGACCGGCACGCTCACGCGCAACGAGATGGTGGTGGCCTCGGTGGCGCTGTCGGGTTCGACCCTGGCGGTGTCTGGCGAAGGTTACGCACCGCAGGGCGAGCTGCGCGCCGAAGGCAGCGAGGGCAGCGAAGGCGCAAGCGAGCACGCGGCGCTGGAACTGCTGGCGCGCGCCTGTGCGCTCTGCAATGACGCGGACCTTCACCACCGCGACGGACAATGGATCGTCGAGGGCGATCCGATGGAAGGTGCCCTGCTCGCTTTCGCCGGGAAGGCCGGCATTGACCTGGAAGGCGTCGGCGCCGTGTGGCCGCGTCTGGACGCCATCCCGTTCGACGCCCGCCACCGTTTCATGGCCAGCCTGCACAAGAGTCCGACCGACTGCGCCGTGGCGATGGTGAAAGGTGCCCCCGAGCGCATCCTGGAGATGTGCCGCAGCCAGTTGGACAGCGACGGTGAGCGGCCACTTGACGCCCCGGCATGGCGGCAAGCCGCGGAAGCCATTGCTGCGCGCGGCCAGCGCGTGCTTGCGCTGGCGATGCGCGACATGCCCGCCGGTGCCACCGGCCTGGACTTCGCCGACGTCGAAGGCCATCTGGTGCTGTTGGGCCTGGTGGGCCTGATCGACCCTCCGCGGGCCGAAGCCGTGGCCGCCGTAGCCGAGTGCCGGCGCGCGGGCATCCGCGTGAAGATGATCACCGGCGACCACGCGGGGACCGCCTCGGCGATCGCAGCCCAGATCGGCCTTGAGAATTCGTCCGACGTACTGACCGGCGCCGACCTCGACGCGCTCGACGATCAAGCGCTCGGCGCAGCGGTGGAGCGCACCGATGTCTTCGCCCGCACCAGCCCCGAGCACAAGCTGCGCCTGGTGATGGCGCTGCAGGCGCACGGACGGGTGGTGGCGATGACCGGCGACGGCGTCAATGACGCCCCGGCGCTCAAGCGCGCCGATGCCGGCATCGCGATGGGCGGCAAGGGCAGCGAGGCAGCGAAGGAGGCCTCAGACCTCGTGCTGGCCGACGACAACTTCGCCTCCATCGTCGCCGCCGTGCGCGAGGGACGCACGGTCTACGACAACCTGCGCAAGGTGATCCGCTGGACCCTGCCGACCAACGCCGGCGAAGCCGGCACGATCGTGCTGGCGCTGCTGGCGGGGCTGACGCTGCCCGTCACCCCGGTGCAAATTCTGTGGGTGAACCTGGCCACGGCGATCACGCTGGGCCTGGCGCTGGCGTTCGAGCCCACCGAGCCCAACACGATGCGGCGCCCGCCGCGCCGCCCCGACGAACCGCTGCTGGACCGCGGGTTGGTCTGGCACATCGCCCTGGTGGCGCCGCTGTTCGTGCTGGGTGTGTTCGGCATCTTCGAATGGGCGATGGCCAATGGCCATCCGGTCGAGCTGGCGCGCACCCTGGCGCTGAACACGCTGGTGGTGATGGAGATCTTCCACCTCTTCCACGTGCGCAACCTCTACGGCAGTTCCTTCAACTGGCAGGCGCTGCGCGGCACGCCCATCGTCTGGGCGACCGTCGGGCTGGTCACGGCCGCGCAGTTCGCCATCACCTACTTGCCGATCATGCAGGCGGTGTTTGACACCCGGGCCGTGCCCCTGTTCGAGGGCCTGGTGGTGGTGGGCATCGGCGTGGCCCTGCTGGTGGTACTGGAAACAGAGAAGGCGCTGCGGCTGCGTCGGGCCCGCCGCGCGCCCTGACGGTGGTCAGAGCGCCCGGTGCACCGCTTCGCCAAATAGTGAGGTGTGGTGGCTGCAGTCGTTGAGCCGCACCACGTCCAGCGACGCCACCGAGTCGCCCTCGAGCAGGTTGAGCGTGGTCGGTGCCTGGCGGAAGCTCCACATCCGAACCAGCGGCAGGCCCAGGATGCGGCACAGGATCACGCGGTTCACGGCGTCGTGAGCGACCACCAGCAGGGTGTCCTCGGCGCCCAGCCCATCGCAGGCGCGTGCGAACGCCGGCCAGGCGCGATCAAGCACCTGGGTGATCGACTCGCCCCCTTCACCGGGCATCTGCACGGTTTCGGGTGCATCGCGCCAGGCCTGCAGCAGGCCGGGATCGCGGGCGCGGATCTCCGAGGCCAGCAGGCCTTCCCAGTCACCGTGGCCGATCTCCATCAGGCCCTCGTCGAACCGGAGCATCGGCACGCGCGCCGCGCCCAGGGCGAGTTCGGCGGTGCGTCGTGCGCGGCCCAGGGGGGACGCCACGGCGTGCGTGATGACCACGTCCGCCAGCCTGTCGCCCAGCAGTTGCGCCTGGCGCTCGCCGTTGTCCGACAGCGCGATGTCGCGCTTGCCCTGGTAGCGACCCTCGGCATTCCAGGGCGTTTCTCCGTGACGCGCCAACAGCACTTTCATTCGGTCCACTCCATAGCTCAAGGCCGGATGTTAGCGCCCGTCGCGGCCCGGGGCATAGCCGCAGGCCATGACCAATGGCCTACACACCCTGCACGCCCGATGCCCTAGTCTTCGGTCTCCCGATACCCACCCCTGGACCGCCATGACCCTGCGCCCGATCAAGCCGCTTGTCCTCGCCTTCTCGATCACGGTGGCGCTGGCCGCCTGCCAGAAGACCGAAGCCCCCGCCGAAACCGCCGTCGCACCCGCCGGCCCGGTTGCGCCGCTGCAGGTCGACTTCTCCCAGGTCAACGCCCCGGCCATTTCGCTGCAGGCCGCCGATATCGACACCAACATCGCCGCCTGCCAGGACTTCAACGGCTTCGTGAACTCCAAGTGGCTGGCCGCCAACCCGGTGCCGGCCGACCGCACCAGCTGGGGCGCGTTCGCCGCGCTGGGCGAGCGCTCGCTGCACATGCAGCACGAGATCGCCAAGGCCGCCGCCGCATCGGCGCATCCGGCCGGCAGCATGGAACGCAAGGTGGGCGATTTCTTCACCGCCGGCATGGACGACGCCGCCATCGAGGCCGCCGGCATCACGCCCATCCAGCCCGAACTCGACCGCATCGCCGCGCTCACCAGCAATGCCGACCTGCCGGCCTACCTGGGCCAGGCCTATGCCAGCGGCCAGGGCATGGCCTTCGGCTTCTACGCCGGCGCCGACTACGCCGACTCGAACACCAACATCGCCTATGCCCAACAGGGCGGCCTGTCGCTGCCCGAGCGCGCCTACTACCTGGAGGATCGCGAGGACTTCCAGGCGGCCCGCGCCGCGTTCGTAAGTCACGTCGAGAAACTGCTCACCCTGGCCGGCGCCGAGCCCGAAGCCGCCCAGGCCCAGGCCCAGCAGGTGCTGGAATTCGAGACCCGGCTCGCCAAGGCCTCGCTGGGCCGAGTGGAGCTGCGTGATCCTGCGCTGCGCTACGTCCCGGTGGCGCTGGAAGCGGCCGACGCCAGCACGCCGCACTTCTCCTGGACGGCGTTCTTCGCTGCATTGGACGTGCCGGCGCCCGCGATGTTCTCGCTGGCGCATCCGCAGTTCTTCAAAGAGTTTGACGCCATGCTGGCCGACGTGCCGCTGGCGCAGTGGCAGGCGTGGCTGCGCTTCCGCGCCATCGACGGCGCGTCGCCCTATCTGAGCAGTGCGTTCGAGACCGCCAACTTCGAGTTCTACCGCCAGGCGCTCGCCGGGCAGAAGGAAATGCCGCCGCGCTGGAAGCGCGTGCTGGGCGCGCTCAACGGCAGCATGGGCGAAGGCTTCGGCCAGCTCTACGTCGCCCAGGCCTTCCCGCCCGAGTCCAAGGCCAAGATGGAAGTGCTGGTCGGCAACCTGATGCAGGCGCTCAAGGGCCGGCTGGAGAACCTGGAGTGGATGAGCCCGGAAACCAAGACCCGCGCGCTTGAGAAGTGGTCGAGCTTCACACCCAAGATCGGCTACCCGGACAAGTGGCGCGACTGGTCCGGCCTGGACGTGGCCAAGGACAGCTACGTCGGCAACCTGATGGCCGCCAGCGCGTTCAACTACCGCTTCAACCTCGACAAGATCGGCCAGCCGGTGGACCGCAGCGAGTGGGGCATGAGCCCGCAGACGGTGAATGCCTACTACCGCTCCACCGCCAATGAAATCGTGTTCCCGGCCGCCATCCTGCAGCCGCCGTTCTTCGACGCCAACGCCGACGAGGCCTTGAACTACGGCGGCATCGGCGCCGTGATCGGCCACGAGATGCTGCACGGCTTCGACGACCAGGGCAGCAAGTTCGACGCCCAGGGCAACATGGCCAACTGGTGGACCGACGCCGACCGCGAGGCCTTCAACGCCCGCACCGACAAACTGGCCGACCAGTACAGCGCCTATGAGGCCCTGCCCGGCCTCATGGTCAACGGCCGGCTGGGGCTGGGCGAAAACATCGCCGACCTGGGCGGCGTCACCGTGGCCTTCGATGCGCTCAAGACGGCCCAGGGCGAGGGCTTCGCCGACCCGATGGTGGACGGCTACAGCCAGGACCAGCGCTTCTTCATGAACTGGGCCACGGTCTGGCGCATCGCCTTCACGCAGGCCCAGCTCAAGCAGCAGATCACGGTGGGCCCGCACTCGCCGGGCATGTTCCGCGCCATCGGCGCGTCGTCGAACCTGCCGGCCTTCGCGCAGGCCTTCTCGTGCAGGCCCGGGGACAAGATGGTTCGTTCGGAAGCGGACCGCGTGGTCATCTGGTGACACCTGCGGGCGCACCCCGGGCGGCCGGCCGCCCGGGGTTCAAGCGGTTCAGGCGAATATCTTACGGCGGTGGCCGGAAATGTCGCACAGCGGCGTTTGGTTTTGATAACTTTGGCGGTGCGCCCGGCTGATATGGGGTTACCGGCGCTGCACCGCCCTCCAAGTGCCGCCCCAGTGGCGGATTTAATACCAACCTTGCATTTTCAGGGGATCCAGACACCGTGAGCCACACCACCCGTAACTACCGCCTGCGCGCCATCGCCGCAGCCACCGCCCTCGCCTTTGCCGCCACACCGGCCCTCGCGGGCCAGTTCGCAACCGGCGGCCTCGAGGCCGGGCAGCAGTACGACCGCTTCATCGTGAAGCTGCGCGACGCTGCCCCTGACGCTGGCCAGAAGACGGGCGGCCTGCAGCGCGTCCGCAACGAAGGCACCGACGTCACCGACATCGCCAACCAGGCCATGCAGGCCCTGAACTTCGCGCGCGTGCAGGGCGGCAAGAGCGCCAAGTCCGCGGCGCCGCTGGCCACCTACCTGCGGCCGATGTCGGTCGGTGCCGACGTCATCGCCACCAGCCAGAAGCTCGACAGCGTTGACGCCGAAACCCTGATGCGCGCCATTGCGTCCCATCCGGACGTCGAGTACGTCCAGGTGGACGACCTGCTGCAGCCGACCTTCGCGCCCAATGACTCGTTCTACGGCCTGCAGTGGGGCTTCTTCGATGCCGACGCGGGCATCCGCGCCGACCAGGCCTGGGACATTGCCAACGGCGCCGGCATCATCGTGGCGGTGATCGATACCGGTATCACCGTCCACAGCGACTTGAACGCGAACCAGGTGCCGGGCTACGACTTCATCTTTGACCCGGCGGTGTCGGTCGACGGTGACGGCCGCGACGCCGACCCGAACGATCCGGGCGACACCTTCACCCGGGCCAGCAGCTGGCACGGCACCCATGTCGCCGGCACCGTCGCTGCCGTAACCAACAACGCCAAGGGCGTGGCCGGTACCGCATGGGGCGCCAAGGTCATGCCCGTGCGGGCCCTGGGACGCGGCGGCGGCTACACCTCGGACATCGCCGACGCCATCACCTGGTCTTCGGGTGGCGTGGTGCCGGGCGTGCCGACGCTGGCCGCCGGCGACGTAGCCGACATCATCAACATGTCGCTGGGCGGCGCCCGCCCCTGCGATCCGCTGTCGCAGACGGTCATCAACGGCGCGGTCAGCCGGGGCACGGTGGTCGTGGTTGCGGCTGGCAACAGCAACTTCGATGCGGCGAACTTCTCGCCGGCGAGCTGCAACAACGTCGTCAACGTCGCCTCCGTGACCTCGGTTTCGGCCCGATCGGGCTTCTCCAACTTCGGCAGCTTGATCGACGTCGCGGCGCCTGGCTCGACCATCGCCTCCACCGTGAACTCGGGTGCAACCGTTCCGGTCGCCGAGGGTTACGCCTACTACAGCGGCACCTCGATGGCGGCGCCGCACGTGGCCGGCGCGGTGGCCCTTGCCCAGAGCCGTCGCCTGACGCTGGGCCTGCCGCTGTGGACCCCGGCCGAAGCGGAGGCGCGCCTCAAGGCCACCGCCTACCCGTTGGCCACGCCCTGCCCCCAGGGCTGCGGCTCGGGCATCATCGACGCCCATGCCCTGGTGCTGGCCGCCGGTGGCGGTCCGCTGCAGGCTGAGTTGAGTGCTTTCTTGACCGGGCGCCCGGCGACCATCACCTACGGCCGTGAAGCGACCGTGGGCATCATGGTGCGCAGCCGCGGTCCGGAAGTCGCCCCGGCCACCCGCCTGTCGTTCTCGATCTCCAACCGGGTCCATTCCGTGGAGCCCATCGCTCCGGCCGGATGGACCTGCACCGAGCAGCCCGCCAGCCGCTCGTTGTTCAACTTCGACTGCAGCTTCGCGGGCGCCTACCCGGCGGGACGCTCGGACCTGATCCAGTTCAAGGTGAAGGCGCTGCGCTCCACCATGGTGCGGACCGAGGCGACGATCACCAGCGACGCGGTGGACGATCGCCCGAGCAACAACACCGCCAGCTACAGCTTCACCCTGGGCCTGGGCACCTGATCGCAACCGCCTGACCCGAAAGGCGCGGCTACGGCCGCGCCTTTTTTTTGGCTGGAAGGAACGCATTCCGGGGTTGGGTCACTCCCCTGCCCAGGCATGCGTGACCTTCGACCTATGCCCAGGGGCGGGCGAAGGTCCAGAATCGGGAGTCCGCCGAGATGTCGACGGCGCCCCCTTTCCACACCTGTCTAGCCCACCCGGACCCGGAGTCGCACGTGAACCTTGCTTCCCTCAAACCCCTCGCCCTGGCCCTTGCGGTCACGATGGCCCTCGCCGCCTGCCAGAAGGCCCAAGCGCCGGTGGAAACCGCCGCTGCGCCTGAAGCCGCCAAGCCGGTCGTCGACCTGGCCACGCTCAAGACCCCCATCATTTCCTTCCAGTCCGCCGACCTCGACACCGGCATCAGCGCCTGCACCGACCTCAATGGCTTCGTCAACGGCAAATGGCTCGCGGCCAACCCGGTGCCGGCCGACCGCACCACCTGGGGCAGCTTCGAGCTGTTGGCCGAGCGCTCGCTGGAAATCCAGCAGGCCCTGGTCACCGGCCTCGCCGCCAAGACCGATGCCTCGGGCACGCAGAAGCTGATCGGCGACGTCTGGGCCACCGGCATGGACGACGCAGCGATCAACGCCGCCGGCCTGACGCCGATCCAGCCGATGCTCGACGAGATCTCGGCGCTGGAGTCCGGCGAGTCCATCGCCGCCTTCCTGATGAAGAGCTACGCCAAGGGCCAGTCTTACGTGTTCGGCTTCGGCCCGAGCCCGGACTTCAAGAACTCCACCGTCAACATCGCCTATGCCGGCCAGGCCGGCCTGGGCCTGCCCGACACCACCTATTACTTCGACGACAAGCACGCCGACATCCGCACCGCCTACGTTGCCCACCTGGCCAGCATGTTCAAGCTGGCCGGCGCCGATGAGGCCACCGCGACCGCACAGGCTGCCGACGTGATGGCCTTCGAGACGCGCCTGGCCAAGGCATCGATGTCCAGCGAACAGCTATCGCGCGACGTGTCGCTGTACTACAACCCGGTGAGCATCGACGACGCCGACGCGCTGACCCCGAACTTCAAGTGGTCTTCCTTCTTCGAAGCCCAGGGCCTGGCCCGTCCCGAGATGTTCTCCCTGGCCCAGCCGGACTTCCACAAGGAAGTGAACGCCATGCTGGCCGACGTGCCGGCCGCCACCTGGCAGGCCTACCTGCGCGTGCAGACCATCGACAACGCCGCGCCGTTCCTGGCCGACGCCTTCGCCCAGGAGAACTTCAACTTCTACGGCAAGACCCTGCGCGGCCAGCAGGAAATGCAGCCGCGCTGGAAGCGCGTGCTCAACACCATCAACGGCCAGATGGGCGAAGCCCTGGGCAAGGAATACGTCGAGGTGGCGTTCTCGCCCGAGGCCAAGGCGCGCATGCAGACCCTGGTGGCCAACCTGGGCGAGGCGCTCAAGGCGCGCATCGAGGGCCTGGAGTGGATGGGCGCGCAAACCAAGGAAAAGGCGCTCGAGAAGTGGGCCGCCTTCACCCCCAAGATCGGCTACCCCGACAAGTGGCGCGACTGGAGCGGCCTGCAGACCGACCGCACCAGCTTCGTGGGCAACCTGATGGCCGCCAGCGAGTTCAACTACAAGTTCAACCTGGCCAAGATCGGCCAGCCGGTGGACAAGACCGAATGGGGCATGAGCCCGCAGACGGTGAACGCGTACTACAACCCGCTGGCCAATGAAATCGTGTTCCCGGCGGCGATCCTGCAGCCGCCGTTCTTCGACGCCAATGCCGACGACGCGCTCAACTACGGCGGCATCGGTGCGGTGATCGGCCACGAGATGATCCACGGCTATGACGACCAGGGCAGCCGCTTCGACGCCAAGGGCAACTTCGCCAACTGGTGGAGCGACAAGGACAAGACCGGCTTTGAACAGCGCACCAGCCAGCTGGTGGAACAGTTCAACGGCTACGAGTCCATCGAAGGCCTGCACGTGAACGGCAAGCTCACCCTGGGCGAGAACATCGCCGACCTGGGCGGCCTGGCCGTGGCCTACGACGCCCTGCAGCGCGACCTGGCCAACAAGCGCGTCGCCCAGATCGACGGCTACGGCCCGGACCAGCGCTTCTTCATGAACTGGGCCACCGTCTGGCGCCGCAACTTCAAGCCCGAAGAGCTCAAAGTGCGCCTGACCACCGACTCGCATGCCCCGGCCAACTTCCGTGCCATCGGCGCGCCGTCGAACATGACCGTGTTCGCGCAGGCCTTCGACTGCAAGGCCGGTGACCCGATGGTGCGATCGGGCGACGCCAAGATCGCCATCTGGTAAGCCTCCAACGGCGCCGCAACGCCAGGAAAACGGCCCGGCCTCGCCCGGGCCGTTTTCTTTTTTGGCCGTTTTATCTGGGCCGGGGGGCGGCGCGGCGGTAGAATCGCGGTCCCCTACCCCGGAGTACGCGATGCCCACCCGCATTCGCAAGCTGTTCTCGCCCCTACTCGCCGGCCTTCTGGTGACCCTGGCCGCCGGCCCCGCCGCCGCCCAGCGCGCTCCGGTCGCGCCCGCCGCCTGCGCCGATTTCTATGGCCACGCCAACGCCGCCTGGCTCAGCCAGAACCCATTGCCGGCAGGTGCAAACTCGCTGACCCGCTGGGACCAGCTCAATGCGCTGGGCCAATCGCAGCGCGACCAGGTGCTGGCTGCCACCACCGCGCCCGCGGGCGCCACCGTCTCGATCCGGCTGGCCGACCTGTTCGCCAGCGCCCAGGACGAGGCCGCCATCGAGGCCGCCGGCCTGAAGGCGGCGCAGCCGCTGCTGGCCATCATCGACAAGATCAAACGCACCAGGGACATCCCCGCCGCCGTCGCGGCGCTGCACGCGGCCGGCATGCCGGTGCTGGTGAACGTGCAGGTGCTGCGCGACGCCCAGGGCAACCCCTACGCCCAGGTCGGGCCCGGCGCCCTGGGCCTGCCCGACGCCGGCTTCTACGCCAGCGCCGACCCGCTGGTGCAGCCGGTGGAAGTGCGCTACCTGGCGGCGGTCGCGCAGTGGCTGCGATTGGCCGGCACGCCGGAAGCCAAGATGGTCGAGCAGGCCGGCTGGGTCGGCCGCATGGAACGCGACCTGGCCAAGGCCACGCTGGCCGGCAGCCCGTTCCAGGTGATGCAGATCAAGGAAGCCCAGAGCGTTGGCGGCACCATCGACCTGGCCGCCATCCTCAAGGCCCACGGCCTCAAGGCCACCCAGGTGGCGGTGTCCACGCCGGGCTTCTTCCGCGCACTCGACACCCAGATCGCCAACACCAAACCCGACCAGTGGAAGGTCTATCTCCGGGCGCAGGTGCTTCGCGAGATGGCGCCGACCCTTGGCAAGGCCTACCACGACCCGTGGGCGCAGCTTTACGAAGTCACCCTCGCGGGCCAGGCGGCACCGACACCCCGCGCGCTGCGCGCCCGCTGGGTGCTCGAAGCCCGGGTTCCCGAGATTCTCGACGCTGCCTACACCCAGCGCTTCCTGCCGGTGCCCCGTCAGGAACGCGCACGCGCCGTCGCAGCCTCAGTGAAGGCCAGCGCCATCGCCGCAGTCGAGCGCGCCGCCTGGCTCAGCCCGACCGGAAAGGCCGCGGCGCTCGAGCGCCTGAAGGCCATGTCGGTGCAGGTCGGCCGGAGCGTGCCCGACAACGTGTTCGACGAACTGCAGTTCAGCCGCACCGACCTCGCCGGCAACGTGCTGGCGCTTCGCCGTTGGCTGATGAAGTACGCACTGGTGCGCGCCGAGTTCGCCTGGCCCGCCGAACAGTGGCAGCCGCTGGTGGCCTACCTGCCCACGGAGAACCGCCTGCTGGTGACCGCCGCCACCCTGCAGCCGCCGCTGCTCGACGACGCCGGCAGCGCCGCCGACTTCGGCGCGTTCGGTGCCCTGCTCGCGCAGCAGCTGAGCCTGGCCATCCAGACCTGGGACGGCGCCGATGCCGCCGCCTGGAGCAAGCGCGCCACGCCGCTGATCGCGCAGTACAACGCCTACTCGGCCACCGGCGGCGCCACCCGCGTCAACGGCACGCGCAGCTTCCCGCAGAACCAGGCCGACCTGGCTGGCCTGGAGTTGGCTTGGGATGCGCTCAACGCCCAGGGCAAACCCGATGCCGCCGCGTCCAAGGCCTTCTTCACCGGCTGGGCAGGCCTCTGGGCCCGCCAGGACAAGGACACCGCCCTGGCCGCGGCGCAGGCCACCGCCAACCACGCGCCCGGCAAGTGGCGCGTCAACGGCCCGCTGTCGAACCTGCCCGCGTTCGCCGACGCTTACACCTGCAAGGGCAAGGTCGCGATGCAGCGCCCGGCCAAGGACCAGGTCGCCCTCTGGCGCTGATGAACACTTTCGCTCCCGGCCAACGCTGGTTCTCCAGCGCCGAGCCCGAACTGGGCCTGGGCACCGTGCTGCGCCTCGCCGGCCGGCAGGTGCAGATCGTCTTCACCGGCACCGGCGTGGTGCGCCTGTACGCGCTGGGTTCGGCACCGCTGCTGCGGGCCGTGTTCCGCCCCGGCGAGCGCATCCGCGTCGGCGGGCAGGACAAGACCGTCGAACACGCCGAACTGCTCGAGGCGCTGATCCACTACACCTGCGGCGGCTCCGTGCATGCCGAGGGCGAACTCGACGCCGAACAGCCCGTGTCGCAGGCCGACTCGCGCCTGCTGTCCGGGCGCGTGGACCGCAACGACCAGTTCGAGTTCCGCCGCGAATGCCTGCAGCGCCGCGCCGACGCCCGCGCGCATGCGGGCTGGGGCGTGCTGGGCGCCCGCATCGACCTGATCCCGCACCAGCTGCGCGTGGCCGAAACCGCGGCGCAGCGCCGCCCGCCGCGCCTGCTGCTGGCCGACGAAGTGGGCCTGGGCAAAACCATCGAAGCCTGCCTGATCACCGCCCAACAGCTGGCCAGCGGCCGCGCCAGGCGCGTGCTGGTGCTGGTGCCCGAAAGCCTGGTGAACCAGTGGTTCGTGGAACTGCTGCGCCGATTCAACCTGGCCTTCGCCATCTACGACGAAGAGCGCTGCGAATCGCTTGAGATGACCGAGCCGCAGGCCAACCCGTTCGAAGACGAACAGTGCGTCATCGCCTCGGTGGACTGGCTGGCCAGCCACGACAAGCGCGCCCGGCAGGCCATCGCCGCCGGCTGGGACCTGCTGCTGGTGGACGAAGCGCACCACCTGGTGTGGACGCCGGAATTCGCCAGCCCAGGCTATGCGCTGGTGGATTCGCTCGCCGCCCGCACCCCCGGGCTGCTGCTGCTAACCGCCACACCCGAGCAGCTGGGGCTGGGCGGGCACTTCGCCCGCCTGCGCCTGCTCGACTCCGCGCGCTACACCGACCTGGACGCCTATCGCGCCGAATCGCGCGGCTACCGGGCGCTGTCCGCGCTGGCCGAACGCCTGCTCGAAGGCCTGGCGCTCACCACCGAGGACATGGCCACGCTCGCCGGCCTGTTTCCCGGGGAAGAGGAAGCGCTGGTCGCGCGCCTGGCCCGCATTGCCGCCGGCGACGCCTACGAGCGCGATTCGCTGCTGGCCGACCTGGTGGACCGGCACGGCACCGGCCGCGTGATGGTGCGAAACCGCCGCGCCGCGGTCGGCGGCTTCCCGGCCCGCGTGCCGCACGTGGCCGTGCTGCCCGTGCCCGAAGACCCGACGGTGCTGGGCCGCCTGCGCGCCGAATTCGCGCACGACGTCGGCGACACCGACGACGAACCCGCGCACGACTACGCCCGCGACCCCCGCACCGACTGGCTGCTGGGCATCCTGGAGGCGGTGGCGCCGGCCAAGGTGCTGCTGCTGTGCCGTTCGCGCGCCAAGGTGCAGGCGCTGGAAGAAGCCCTGCGCCTGCGCAGCGGGCTGAAGGTCGCGCGCTTCCACGAAGACATGAACCTGCTGCAGCGCGACCGCAACGCGGCCTACTTCGCCGACGCCGACGGCGCCCGCCTGCTGATCGCCAGCGAGATCGGCGCCGAGGGCCGCAACTTCCAGTTCGCCCAGCACCTGGTGATGTGGGACCTGCCGCTGCACCCGGACATGCTCGAGCAACGCATCGGCCGCCTGGACCGCATCGGCCAGCGCGGCGACGTCAACATCCACGCCGCTGCCGTCGCCGGCAGCGCCCAGGAAGTCCTGCTGCGCTGGGTGCACGAAGGCCTGGATGCGTTCCGCGGCGTGCTGGCCGACGGCCGCGAGCTGCTGCGCAGCTTCGGCGCCGAACTGCTGAGCCTGGCCGAACAGGACAGCGACGCGCGCGAGCCGGCGCTCACCGAACTCATCGTCCGCAGCCGCGACAAGCACGCCGAGCTGGCGCTGGCGATCGCCCAGGGCCGCGACCGCCTGCTTGAGCTGGGCAGCCGCCGCGGCGCCAACGACGGCGCCCTGCTGGCGGCACTGCGCGACGACGACCAGCACGCGGCCATGGACGACCACGCCCTGCGGCTGATGGAAGCGTTCGGCGTGCACAACGAAGCGCTGGCGCCGGGCATCTGGCTGCTCGACCCCGAGCACGTCACGGTGGACGGCTTCGAAGAGCTCAAGAACGGCCCGCGCATGGCCACTTTCGACCGCAACACGGCCCTGGGCCGCGACGACCTGCTGTACCTGCGTGCCGACCACCCGCTGCTGCTGTCGGCCGGCGAGCTGCTGATCTCGGGCGAATACGGCAACGCCGCGTTCCTGGTGGACGACAGCCTGCCGCCGCGCACCGTGGTGATGGAGGCGGTGAACCTGATCGAATGCATCGCCCCCGCCGGCCTGGACGTGGAGCGCTACCTGCCACCGGCGCCGCTAAGCGTGGCGGTGGACACGCGCCTGCAGGTAAGGCCGGAGTTCTCTCCGGGCGAGCGCGCGAGGCTGCGCGCCGGCGACCGCGTCTTCGACCTCTCGCCGCAGCGCAAGGTGCTGGCGGCACTGGTGCCGCCGATGCTCGAGCGCGTCCGCACGGCCACGCTTGAACTCGCGCAGGAACGCATCGACGCCGCCGTGGCCAAGGCCGACATGCTGCTGTCCAACGAGATCGACCGCCTCACCGCGCTGGCCCGGGTTAACCCCTCGGTGCGCCCGGAGGAAATCGCCAAGCTGGAAAAGGAGCGCGACGAACTGCTGGCCATCCTGCCCACCGCGCGCCCGCGCCTGGACAGCCTGCGGCTGGTGGCGAGCACCGACTTCCTGCAGCTGCGGCGCTAGCCGCGCCGCCGCTTCCCGGCGGTCAGCGAACCGAACGCGGCCCGGGCGGGCGACGGCCGCCGAACGGCGGCTGGCCGCGCCAGTAGCGGATCATCAGCCAGCCGAACAGCATGCCGCCCAGGTGCGCGAAGTGGGCGATGCCCGAGCTGGTGTTGAACACGCCCAGCAGCAGCTCGATGGCGCCGAACACGATCACGAAGGTGCGCGCCTTCATCGGGATCGGCGGGATCAGCAGCATGATCTGGCGGTTCGGGAACAGCATGCCGTAGGCCAGCAGCAGCCCGTAAACGCCGCCCGAAGCGCCCACCGTCGGGTAGACGCCCTGGCCGGTGATGCCGCTGGTCGCCACCAGCAGCTGCACCAGGCCGGCGCCCGCCACGCAGGTGATGAAGTAGGTGAGGAAACGCTTTGAACCCCAGGTCGCCTCGATGGAGGCGCCGAACATGAAGAGTGCGAAGGCGTTGAAGAACAGGTGGCCGAAGCTGCCGTGCAGGAACCCGTAGGTGATGATCTGCCACGGCAGGAAGCCAACGAAGCTGCCGTCGGCCACCGGATGCTCGCCCAAGGGCCACAGCGCCAGGTAGCGCAGCATTTCTTCCGGAAGGAAGTACTGCAGCGCGAATCCCGCGCCCAGGGCCCAAAGCAGGCCGGTGGTGACCGGTGGCATTCGCATGCGTGGCGTTTCCTCAGGAAAGTGGGCTTATCATACCGCCATGCGTTCCACCCCTTCGCTCCTGCACGGCGACACGCCGTTGGACGAGGTGGCCGCCGACCTGCGTCGGCGCGACTGGACCGTGCTGGCCATCGACCCCGCGCATCCACTGCTGCTGGGCGCCGCATGTGAAGCCCGCCATCACCTGCTGACCCAACGCCTGCGCCCCGCCTCCACCGGCCGCGACGATGGCCTGCGCCTTGCCGGCCTGCGCGGCGACGAAACGCTCTGGCTGGACGACCCCGCCTGCGGACCTGCGGCGGCCGGTTTGCTGCAGGCGTTCGACCCACTGCGCGTGGGCCTGAACCAGCGCCTCACGCTCGGCTTGGCCAGCGTCGAGGCCCACTTCGCCCACTACCCCGTCGGCGCCGGCTACGCGCGCCACCTGGACCGCTTCCGGCGCGACGATGCGCGCGTGCTGTCCCTGGTGCTTTACCTCAACCGCGACTGGCCCAGCGATGGCGGCGGCGCCCTTCGCCTGCACTTGCCCGCCGGGTGCCATGACATCGCACCGGCACAGGGCACGCTGGCTATCTTCCTCAGCGCCAGCGTCGAGCACGAAGTGCTGCCCGCGACACAGGCGCGCTTCAGCGTCGCCGCCTGGTTCCGGCAGCGGCCGCGTCCCGTTTAACGTCCGACGACGCCTGCGCGTCCGGTGGCGTCCACAGCATTTGATCCAGCGTTGGCGCCGCGCGCTGCCCGCGAACGCGCCCCGACTCCACCCGCACGCCCTCGGCGCGCAGCCGCTGCACCTGTTCATCGAAACCAGCGCAGCCCGGGGGAAACGCCACCCGCCCGTCCGAGCGCAGCACGCGATGCCAGGGCAGGCCCCGCTCGTCGCCGGCCGACAGCACCTTGGCCACCAGGCGGGCGCGCCCGGGCAACCCGGCGCGGCGCGCGACCTCGCCGTAGCCGGCCACTTCCCCGGCGGGAATGGCCCGCACCGCCGCCACGATAAGGCGGCGTCGCTCGTCGGGTGTCTCGGGGTTAGGCTTTCGGAGCATGCGGGTTTAGGATAACCCTCCCATTGGTTTTCACCTCCCCCATGCAGAACTTCGAACAGATCCGCGCCCATCTCCAGGGCAAGTACAAGCTCACCGCCAGCGAGCCCTACCTGGCGTGCGTGCAGCTGTCGCTGTCCCAGGGCCGGCGCCACCAGAGCATCTTCCTGTCGGAGATGGTCGGCGAAGACACCCGCCCCTACCTGCGCGTGAGCACGGTGATTGCGCCCATGACCGGCATTGATGCCCGCCGCATGCTGGCCTTCAACTGGGAAAGCCGCCTGGGCTACCTGGCCTTGGGCGAGCTGGACTCGGTGCCCTACCTGCAGCTTTGCGAAAACCGCCCGTACGACACCCTCAACGGCGCCGAGCTCGACCGCCTGGTGCTGGAAATCGGCGGCTTGGGCGACCAGATGGAGCGCATGCTCTCGGCCGGCGGCGACCTGCTGTAGGCGATCCCGCCCCCGCTGACCGGGGCTTGGGAGGCCCTGTGGCATAGTGGCGTCTCCCTCCACCCCCTGAACGGAAGTTCGTGCCGGCTTTGCCCGGCGGCCCATGACCCTCGAAATCGCTCTGGTCCTTCTCCTCATCCTGTGCAACGGCTTCTTCGCCATCTCCGAGATGTCGGTCGTCACCAGCCGAAAGGCCCGGCTCCGGCAGATGGCCCAGGACAGCCGCCGCGCACGGACTGCCCTTGAGCTGGCCGAGCATCCCGAGCGCTTCCTGAGCACGGTCCAGGTCGGCATCACCTCGATCGGCATCCTGACCGGCCTTTACGGCGGCGAAAGCATCGGCAACCGCGTGGCCGCGGCGCTGGCGCCCCTGGGCCTGGACGCCGACCTCACCCAGGGCATCGGCACCGGCGTCGCGGTCACCCTGATCACCTATTTCAGCATCATCATCGGCGAGCTGGTGCCCAAGCGCATCGCCCTGCTGGCACCCGAGCGCATCGCCAGCGTGGTGGCGTTGCCGATGAACATCATCTCGGTGATCGCCACGCCGTTCGTTTACCTGCTCTCCCTGAGCACGCGGACCCTGCTGCGCCTGCTGGGGCTCAACCGCGGCAGCGACAGCCAGGTGTCGGAAGAAGAGATCCGCATGCTGGTGGCCGAGGGCCACGAACAGGGCGTCATCGACGTCGACGAACGCAACATGATCAACCGCGTGCTGCGGCTGGGCGACCGCAGCAGCGCCGGCCTGATGACGCCGCGCAAGCGCATCGTCTGGCTGGACGCGGCGGCCAGCGTGGAGGAAAACCTCGCCACCATCCGCGAGAGCCAGCATGCCCGCTACCCGGTCTACCGCAAGGACGACAGCGACGTGCTGGGCATACTGGAAGTGAAGTCCCTGGCCGGCCTGATCGGGCTGCGCCCGGACTCGGCGCCCGACCTGTTCGCCGACCTGCGCCCGGCGCTGTTTGTTTCCGAGTCCACGCACGCCCTCAAGCTGATGGAGATCTTCCGCGAGGAACAGCAGTCCATCGCCATCGTGGTGGACGAATACGGCGAGATCGAAGGCATGGTGTCGGTGAACGACCTGCTCAGCGCCGTCCTGGGCCGCGCCCAGTCCAGCGACGACGGCGAGGATGAAGAGATGGTGGTCACGCGCGTCGACGGATCGATGCTGGTGGACGGACGCCTTTCCACAGAGGACCTGCGCGAAATACTCGAGCTCAACACCCTGCCCGGCGAAGACGACCACGACTACCACACCGTCGCGGGCATGGTGATCGCGCGCTTCGGACGCATCCCGCACGCCGGTGAACTGTTCGAGTGGCGCGGCTGGCGCTTCGAGGTGGTGGACCTGGACGGCGCCCGCATCGACAAGCTGCTGATCAGCCGCCTGCCCGAGCTGGCCGACCCGGAAGGGGTTTAGGCCGGATAAAGCCGCGCCCCGCCAGACTGCCGTGGAATGAGCCCAGAAATCAGCACCCGCGCCCTGCTGCACGCCCTCGCCAACGGCGATCCGGCGCAGGAACTCACACTGGGTGGCCTGCTGGACCAGTTCCAGGCGCGCGCCTACGGCGTTTTCCTGCTGATGAGCGTGCTGCCCGCCTTCGTGCCGCTGCCGGTGGGTGCCGGGGCAGTCAGCGGCCCGCTGGTCAGCCTGATCGGCCTGCAGCTGCTGGCGCAGATGGAACATCCCTGGGTGCCGCGGTTCCTGTCGCAGCGACCGCTGTCGCGTCCGGGCATGGTGAAGTTCCGCGACCGCACGGCGCGCCTGTTCCGGTGGCTGGAAAAAGTCAGCCGCCCGCGCACCGAAGTGATCATCGACCATCCGGTGGCGCGCACCTTCACCGGACTGCTGCTGGTGCTGCTTGGCTTCCTGCTGGCGCTGCCGATACCGACCACCAACTATCCCTTCGGCCTGATCCTGCTGACCTATGCCATCGCCCTGATCGAGCGCGACGGGCGGCTGATGCTGCTGGCCTGGGCACTGGGCGTGGCGCAGCTGGTGGTGTTGGCGGTGTTCTCGACCCAGATCGCGGTGCTGGCGGGCGACTTCTTCACCTGGGCCGGCAAGTTCTTCAGCTGACGGCGGCGCCGGTCATTCGCGGAAGCTGCGCAGGATCTCCGCGGCCGCCATCGGCCGCCCGAGCCAGAAGCCCTGGCCCTGGTCGCAGCCGCGCTCACGCAGCACTTCGTACTGGCCTTCGGTTTCGATGCCTTCGGCCACCACGGTGATGCCCAGCGAATGCGCCATGGCGATGATGGCCGAGGTGAGCGCCAGGTCGTCGGGGTCGCGCAGCACGTCGGCAACGAAGCTTCGGTCGATCTTCACGCCGTCCACGGGCACCCGGCGCAGGTGGCTCAGGCCCGAGAAGCCGGTGCCGAAATCGTCCAGCCACACCTTCACGCCGGTGGCGCGAATACGCGAAAGCAGCGCGCTGGCCTGCACTTCGTCGCCCAGCACCGCCGTTTCGGTGAGCTCCACGTGCAGCTGGCGCGGCAGCACGCCGGTGCTGGCCAGCGCACTGGCCACCACGTCGGGCAGGTCGCCGGTGCGCAGCTGGCGCGGCGAGATGTTCACCGAAACGAAGGGCGGCTCCTGTCCCGGCTGAGTCCACTGCGCCGCGTCGCGGCAGGCCTGCAGCAGGACGTTGCGACCCAGCGCTTCGATCAGGCCACTCTGCTCGGCCACTTCGATGAACACCGACGGCGGCACCACGCCCAGGATCGGATGCTGCCAGCGGCAAAGCGCTTCGGCGCCCATCAGGCGACGATCCGCCAGGCGGTAGATGGGCTGGTAGTGCACGCTCATCTCGCCGCGGTCCCAGGCACCGCGCAGCTCTTCCTCCAGCTGCACGCGGCGTTCGACGGCCTGGTCCATCGCCTTGCTGTAGAAGCGGTAGCAGCCCTTGCCGGCGACCTTGGCCTGGTACATGGCGATATCGGCGTTCTTGAGCAGCGGTCCTGCGCCCGCCGCATCGAACGGGAACAGCGTGATGCCCACCGAGGCCCCAAGAAATACCTGGCGCCCGCGCAGCAGCAGTGGCCGCTGGATTTCCTCGATGATGGACTCCGCCAACTGGCCCGAACTGCTGCGGATGTCCTCGGCCATGAACAGCACGATGAACTCGTCGCCGCCAAATCGTGCGATCTCCGCGCCGACGCCGCCCAGCCGCTCCACCGCCAGGCGGATGCGCATCGAAAGTTGGCCCAGCACCTCGTCGCCGGCCTCGTGGCCGAGCGTGTCGTTGATGCGCTTGAAGTCGTCCAGGTCCACGAACAGCAGCGCCAGTTCGCCGCTGGTGGCCTGCAGCGTCATCAGGCGCTCGTCCAGGGCCTCGCGGAACGCCAGCCGGTTGGACAGCCCGGTGAGCGAATCGGTGTAGGCCATGCGCCGGATGTCGCGATCATGGCGGGCCACGCTGTCGCTCATGCGCGAGAAAGTACGCACCAGCTCGCCGATCTCGTCCTGGCGATCGGACTGCACGCGTACGTCGGCATAGCGGCCCTGCTCGATGCGCACCGCGGCCTCGGCCAAGCCCTGGATCGGCTGCACCACGCGCCGCTGCAGCAGCCACATGGCGCCCAGCGCGATGACTCCCAGTGCCGCCAACAGCGTCAGTATCCACGCCAGGTGTTCGTTGCTGGCACCCTGCAGGCGCTCGCCCAGCGGCACCAGCATCTCGATCTCACGGCGGGTGGCGGCGTCGCGCGAAAGGCCCACGCGCACCCCACCGATACGCTGGTCGCCGATGCGGATCGGGCTGGCGACATCGAGCAGCTTGTCGCTCCACTGGGCATGCACGCCGGTGGCGGCCAGCGCCTCGTAGGCCATCGTGTCCGACATCGGCTGGCCGAAAGCGGGGATGTCGCCCGAGCCGTCGTGCACCACCTGGCCGTCGGCGTCGTGGATCACCACGTACACCACGTCGGGCTGGCGCAGCGCGGCGCGCGCGAGTTCGCCCAGCTTGGCCAGGTCGAGGTAGTACAGCGGATTGGTGGCGGCTTCGGCCAGCTGGCTGGAAAGGGTCTGGCCGCGGGTGAGCAGGCCTTCGCGCGACATTTCGCGCAGCGCGGTCGCGCTGAGCTCGCGGGCGTCCTGGTTGCTGCGCTTCTCGTGCAGCCACAGCGCGGCGAACAGCACCACCACCACGACCATCGTGGCGACCAGCATCAGCAGCAGTTCGCCGCGCAGCCCCAGCCGCAAGGGCAGCCTCACTCCAGCGCCTCGCGGATTTCCCGGGCGCCGCGGCGAAACTCTTCCAGCTGGGCGCGGGTGTTGTCGTCGGCCTCGTAGAAACCGGTGGTGCGGAAGAACTGCCGCAGCGCGTCGCGCGCCTGCGGGTCGGTGCTTGCGCCCAGCAGCACCTGCCGGAGGCGATCAGCCACGGCCGGCTCCAGGCTGCTGCTCACCAGTTCCATCGCCCGCGGCAGCGGTTGCGTGCTGTGTATCACCACCAGGTCGCGGCGGAAAACTTCGGACACGCGCTGCAGCGACGCCCAGTCCTGGTCGCTGAAGCCGCCGGCATCGACCAACCGCTTGTGCACCCAGGCGGCGAGGTTGGCGTCGGTGTTGGCGAACACGTAGCCCAGGCTGGCTGGATCGCGGCCCTCCAGCGGCGACACCATCAGGCTCATCGGCAGGCCCTGGTCGCGCAGCGTCATTGCCGGCACCAGGTAGGCGCTGGTGGACGACGGCGACTGGAAGGCGATGGTGCGGCCCAGCAGCTGCGACAGTTCGGTGATGCCGCTGTCGCGGCGCACGAAGATGACCGACCGGTACTCGCGGGCGCCCGAGCGCTCGGTCAGCAACAGGGGGCGGGCGCCGGCGCGGTCCGCCAGCAGCAGGCCGGTGCCCGGCGTCTCGGTGACCCAGTCCACCTTGCCGCGGCGCAGGTAACTCATCATCTGCTGCGGGTCGCGCGCCATCAGCACGCGGCCCTCGGTGATGCCGACGCTGCGCATGCGCGGCACCACGTAGTCCAGCAGCGGCTGCAGCTGTTCGTAGTGGCGGCGGGGATCGTCGCTGATGCGTCCAAGCACCAGTACGCCGTCGGCGCAATGGGCAAAGCCGGCCAGCGAAAGCAGCAACAGCCCCAGCCCACACCTGACGCCACCGGGTATTGCGCTTTGGGTCGTTGGCGTCACGGGGGGCTCGAGGGAATCATCGCGGGGCTGGCCTACTGTATGCGCCCGGGCGTGGCGGCGCTAGGCTCGGCCGCCGCGCGCGATGCGCGCCATGCGCTGGGCTTCGGTCAGGATGCCCCGCAGGATCTTCACCTCGCGGGCGTCCAGCCCGGCCCGCAGGTACAGGCGGCGCAGGCGCTGCATCACCATTTCAGGCGGCTTGCCCTTGTGGAAGTCGATCTCGTGCAGGGCCTGGTCCAAGTGCACGAAGTAGCGCTCGAGCTCATCGGCCGTGGCCAGCGGCTCGGCCTCGGCCACGGGCGTGGGCCGGCCCGAGGGCAGCCCACCGGCCGCCGCGTCCAGGACGGCCAGCCGCAGCTCGTACGACAGCACCTGCACCGCCGACGCCAGGTTGAGCGAACTGAAGTCGGGGTTGCTGGGAATCCCGACCGACGCATGGCAGCGCTGCAGCTCTTCGTTCTCAAGGCCCGTGCGCTCGCGGCCGAACAGCAGGGCCACCGGCCCGCGCCCCACCCCTTCAAGCAGCGCCCTGGCGGCCTCCCGCGGGTTCATTTCGGGCAGGGGCACGTGGCGCCGGCGGGCGCTGGTGCCCAGCACCAGGTGGCAACCGGCCAGGGCCTCGTCCAGGCTGGCATGCACCGGGGCGCTTGCCAGCAGGTCGTCGGCGCCGGCGGCCAGCGTATTGGCCTCCTGGTCCGGGAAGCGCTCGGGCGCGACCAGGTGCAGGGCCGACAGGCCCATGGTCTTCATGGCGCGGGCGGCCGAGCCGATGTTGCCCGGGTGCTGGGTGCCCACAAGTACGATACGGAGGTTGTCGATAGGTAATGTCATCAGCTTCTAGAGGCCCGGTCCGGGCCAACCTGTTATCCTTTGCGCCGCGCCGGCTTGACCGGCACCCAGTTCTTCTCACAATCCAGCGGTCTTTGGACGGGCATATGCAGAAACCTGTCGTCAACGTCATGGTCAAGGCGGCCCGTTCGGCCGGCAACTTGATCCTGCGCCACATGAACAAGCTCGACAGCTTGAGCGTCTTCGAGAAATCGAAGCAGGACTACGCCAGCGAGGTCGATTCCCAGGCCGAAGCGGAGATCATACGCGAGCTTCGCCGTGCCTTCCCGGACTACGCCATCCTTGGCGAGGAGTCGGGCGCCATGGGTACGGGGCGCTACACCTTCGTCATCGACCCGCTGGACGGTACCTCGAACTTCCTGCGCGGCTTCCCGCACTTCTGCGTGTCCATCGCGCTGTGCGAGGGCGGCGAGCCGACCCACGGGGTCATCTTCGACCCGCTGCGCAACGAGCTGTTCACCGCCTCGCGCGGCGCCGGCGCGGTGCTCAACGACAAGAAGATCCGCGTCGGCGAGCGCAAGGACCTCAACGGCGCCATGCTGATCACCGGCTTCCCGCCGCGTGAACGCGCGCGCCTGGCGCCCCACCTCGACGCGCTGCGCACCGTGCTGGGCGAGGCCGAGGACATCCGCCGCACCGGTTCGGCCGCGCTGGACCTGGCCTACGTGGCCTGCGGCCGGGCCGACGCCTACTTCGAGGCCGGGGTGAAGCCCTGGGACATCGCCGCCGGCATGCTGCTGGTGCGCGAGGCCGGCGGCCGGGTCTGCGACTTCCGCGGCGCCAGCGACCGCCTGCTGACCTCGGGCCAGATCGTCGCCGGCAACCTCAAGATCAGCGAAACGCTGCAAAAGGCCATCGTCTCGTCCAACTACGCGGCCGCCTTCTCGGTCTGACGTAGCTGGGTTTCGAAGCCGGCGCCGGTTGATCTGACGCCTCGCCGGTGCGTCCGCAACCGGCCAAGCCCTGACACCTTGCCGTTTCAAACGCAGCCGGGTTCTACCCCGTTTCCGAGGGCACTTGAGCTAAGGCTATGAACTTTTGGTCTGGGCTGCACAGCCTACCTTTTGGCCGGCGGTCGAACACGACCCTCGACCGTCCGCTTCGGATCGGTTTGAGCCAGTCACCCGGGCAGCACCAGCCCTCGGGTCAGCCGTCGCCGGCACGCTCGTCGCAGTAAACCAGCGCCCGCACGCGTAGACCAACCCCATCAATCGTGCTCGCTTTCTCACCGGGAGCACAGTAAGAGCGGCACCCAGCTCTGCTTCTAGGCGTGTTGACGCGCGACGAGATTTGACCAGCCCTGCGCGAAAGTGACTGATCAGACCAAGAGCAAGCTCGCCTTGGATTTCTGCGGTCGCTATTGCTGTCATCGGGTTGCGACGATGGTCAATCCTTGGTGCGCATTGCCGCCGTTTTCTGATCATGTTTCAACGCGCCGCAACAAGGCCGCACATCAATCCTCGTTCGGTATCGGGTCCGGGTTGCGGTCCCAGCCGACCATCAGGATCGTCGCCAACACGCCCAGGGCCAGGCCGGTCCACGGGTCGAAGAACGCCAGGCCGGCGCCAATCAACAGCACCGTCCCCCTTGATGTGTTGTTGCGCGGCAGCCCCATCGCCACATACGCGCAGGCGAAGGCCGTGAGCATCAAGGTCAATGCCAATGCGACGTTCAATAGTGGCTGCAGGCCGGTCAGCAGCGGCTTGAGGAAGAACATCAGGGGTATACCCATCAGGTAGTACGAAATCAAACCGCTGTGCAGGCTGTTCATTTCCCCTTTGCCCTGGGTCCAACGCTGGACGATGATCACCTGCACGCCGGTCCACATGGCACCTTGGGTCGGGAAGAACGGTGCAACAAGCCCAAGCACACCGTTGCGGATACCGACCGACAGGTGGGTACGCGTCGGGTTGATGTCGATTCGCTCGTCGTTGCGCTTGCTGAGGCCGTCACGCAGCACTTCATTGCCGGTGACGATATCGCCGAACAGAATCACATAGGTGATAAGCGCCAGCGGGATAGCCTGGAAAAACATTTCGACGCTGGGCCAGCCAATGGCAAAGGGCGACATCTTGGCAAAGGCTTCGCCTACTGGCGGAATCAGAATGCCCCACTGGATGTCATAGGTGATCTCTCCCACCATCGGGCCCACGATCGCGGCAGCCAGGAAGCCCGGCAGCAGGCCAAGCGCGGCAATCATGGCAATAGGGCGATATTTTCCCTTTAGTTTCTGCATTGGCAGGGAAAAGGAAAAAATCAGGCACAGCCCGCAGGCCAGCATGATGCTGATGGGCTGGGTTTCCAGCAGCGACGGGGTGTTTCCGTCACCGACGAATATCCGGTAAACCGCGGCAATCGAGGCGCCCAGGATAATGCCGGCCTTGAGGGTGTCCGGAAGCCAGATGACCAGCTTCTTACCCAGGCCGGTGACGCCCAGTATTACCAGCAGTACCGCAAAGTTGAGCGAGAGCGCCGTCATAACCTGAAAGCGGCTGACTGGATCGTCATAGCCGGTCAGCACGAAGGTCAGCACCAGCGGCAGCGCCGGGGTGATCCAGCCGGGGGCATACGGCTCGCCAAAGAAGATCAGCGCCGAGCCGATCAGCAGGGAATGGATCATGGAAACCGCAATGGCTTGTTCGAACGTCAAGCCGAAGGCGCCGGTCATGATGGGCACAAGCGCCAAACCGGTTGCCGCCGCTACCAGGAACCCCTGCAGCGCCTCTTGCCAGTAAAACCTGGTGTGGTAGAAGGGCAAACGGAAGGTAAAAGGCCCCCAGCGCCAACCGGGCAATTCAGGCTTGGACATAACGGACTCCCCATCACGTTGAGATTGTTTTTGCGTGTCCTGCTCTCACCCGCCCTCGAAGAACGCCTGCAGCGCCTCACCGTAGGCTGGGAATACCTGCACGTTACTATGCCGGGCATCCGGCAGGTAAAGCACGGTCGGCGGCTGCGGCAGCGCGGCGACAAGGGTTTGGGCATGCGTGCGACGTCCGGCTTTACATCTGAACAGTGCGACGGCTTTGCCCCGCAACGCATTGATTTTTAGCGAGCTTAGGCCGGCCTTGTCCGGCAATCAATCCCATAGAACCCCAGACGGCCTCGGCCTGTCGAGATCAGCCGTCTTACGGCCAATTCCAATTGGAAACCATGGCGATCAACTGGATCGCGCCCGACTGCTTTGGGTCGGAAGCGGCCCGATAGCGTATTTTCTGCCAGCCTGCTGACTTGCTACTTACGGAGCAGGGTTGGCTCTCTATCTTGCTGCGGTGTGCTACGGGCGATAGGGGCGACGGCACACACACATAGTGGGTCTGAAGTGGCGTTGCCCATGGATGGGCGAGTGTCGCGTGGGGCAGGATGCCCGGGAGCCACCCGGCGTTTGCTGCCAGGGATGGCGTTAGCAAGACGCCGGGCACGGGTGCCCTGCGTGTGGGGCGGCGCTCGCCGTGACGGCCCATGTCGTGCGCGTAGCGCACGCGCTGCTTGTGACAAAGAAAAGGCCCGCGTTAGCGGGCCTTTTGCTTTGAGCCTGGGCGCGCGCGATCAGGGACGGCGCGCGAGCTCGGCTTCGACGTCGTCGCGGGCCTTGGGCATCAGGTCCTGCTTGTTCACGCCCATCGCCAGCAGCAGCGGGCAGGCGACGAAGATGGACGAGAGCGTACCGAACACCACGCCGATCAGCTGCGCTTCGGCCATGCCCTTGAGCGACTGGCCGCCGTATACGTACAGCGCCAGGATCGTCAGGAAGGCCACGAACGAAGTGATGATGGTGCGCGACAGCGTCTGGTTGACCGACCGGTTGAGCAGTTCGCGCGGCTCGAGCTTGTTGAGCGTGCGGAAGTTCTCTCGCACCCGGTCGAAGACCACGATGGTGTCGTTGATCGAGAAGCCCATCACCGAAAGGATGCCGGCCAGCACCGTCAGGTCGAAATCGTGCCCGGTAAGCGCGAACCAGCCGCAAACCACCAGGACGTCCGCCAACGTGGTGATGATGGCCGCGATGGCGAACTTGAACTCGAACCGCGCCCAGATATAGGCCAGGAAGCCGAAGGCCACGAACAGCGCGGCGTACACGCCGTTGATCGCCAGCTCGTTGCCGATCTGCGGACCCACGAAGTCGCTGCGCAGCACCACGCCGGGGTTGTCGGCCGTCTGCGCCGCCGCCAGGATGGCCGCGCCGCCCTGCTCGCCGGTCAGCGCCGGCTTGCCCTCGACCGGCTCTTCGGGCTGAAGGCGAACCACGATGTCGTTGCCCGAACCGAAGGTCTGGACCACCGCGCCCTCGAAGCCGGCCGCCTCCAGGCGCGTACGCACCTGCTCGACGTCCACGGGCTGTTCGAACTTCATCTCGGTGGCGGTGCCACCGGTGAAATCAAGCGCGTAGTTGAAGCCCTTGGTCGCCAGGAGCACCAGGGCCGACACGCAGATGAATGCCGTGATCGCCAGGGTGACGTGGCGCAAACGCATGAAATTGATGTTGCTGTTGGACGGGAAAAGTTCCACGCCGCCTCCTGCGAAAAACGATTAGATCGAAAGTGTGGTGAGCTTCTTGCGCTTGCCGTAGATCAGGGTGGACATGCCGCGCGACACCGACACCGCCGTGTACATGGAGGTCAGGATGCCGATGATGAGCGTGATGCCGAAGCCGCGGATCGGGCCCGATCCGAACACCGCCATCGCCACGCCGGCCAGCAGCGCGGTCGTGTTGGAGTCGGTAATCGTGCCGGACGCCTTGTCGTAGCCGTTGGCAATGCTCGCCAGCGGCGTGTTGCCGTTGCGCAGCTCTTCGCGGATTCGCTCGTTGATCAGAACGTTGGCGTCCACCGACAGGCCTACCGTCAAGGCGATGCCGGCCAGGCCGGGCAGCGTCAGCGTGGCGCCGATCACCGACATGATGGCGACCACCATCAGCAGGTTCAGCAGCAGGGCCACGTTGGTGACCACGCCGAAGGTCTTGTAATAGACCAGGAAGAACGCCAGCACGAACATGAAGGACCAGAACACGGCCTGGATGCCGCGCTGCACGTTCTCGGCGCCCAGGCTGGGGCCGATGATGCGCTCCTCGATGATCACCATCGGGGCGGCCAGCGAGCCCGCGCGCAGCAGGCGGGCCAGGTTGGCGGCCTCGTCCTGGCTGTCCAGGCCGGTGGTCTGGAAGTTGCGGCCGAACACGCCCTGCAGCGTGGCGGCGTTGATCACTTCCTCGGTGACGCGGAAGCTCAGCACGTCCTTGCCGTCCACTTTCTTCATCTCGGGGATCGACTCGATGTAGACCGCGGCCATCAGCTGGCCGACGCTTTCGCGCGTGTGCGCCAGCATGCGGTTTCCACCGGCGTTGTTGAGCTCGATCTGCACGGCCGGGCCACCGCCCTGCGGGTCGGGGTTGGACGTGGCGTTGACCAACTGGTCACCCGACACGATCACGCGCCGCGACAGCAGGATCGGACGCGGCTTGCCGTCGGGGCCGAGGTCGCGCGAGTAGTACAGGCGGGCGTTCGGCGGCACGGCGCCGGTGGTGGCGGCCTGCACGGCCTGCGCACCGTAGTCCACCACGTGGCGGTATTCCAGGGTGGCCGTGGCGCCGATGAGGTTGCGGGCCTCGGCCGTATCCTGCACGCCAGGCAGCTGCACCACGATGCGGCTTTCGCCCTGGCGCTGGATGACCTGTTCGCCAACGCCCAGGCTGTTGATGCGGTTGTCGAGCGTGTTGCGGTTCTGCTCGATCGCGCCGTCCATGATCGTCTTGATCAGGGTGGGCGTCATGCGGGCCAGCAGGCGCGTGGGCTGGCCGGGGACGTCCACCAGCTCCAGTTCGGGCGCTTCGCGGGTAATGGCCGCGCGGACCATGGACATGTCGTCGGCGTCCCTGAGCTCCACCTGGATGCCATTGGCCGTGCGCGCAACGCCGGTGTAGGCGAACTTGCCGTCGCGCAGCACGGTGGCGATCTCGTCGGCGAAGCCGTTGCTGCGCTTCTCGATGGCGGCGTTCTGGTCCACTTCCAGCAGGAAGTGCACGCCGCCCTGCAGGTCCAGGCCCATGGACATGGACCGGGCACCGGTGGCCGCCAGCCAGCCCGGCACGGTGGACGCGAGGTTGAGCGCGACGGTGTATTCCTGGCCCAGCGCGGGGCGCAGGGTGTCGGCGGCCTTGGTCTGCAGGTCGGCGTTGGGCAGGCGGACCACCAGGCTGTCGACCTCGATCGCCAGCGCCTTGGTCTCCACCCCGCCCTTCTCGAGCAGGCCGCGCACCCGCAGCAGCAGCGCATCGTCCACCACGCCACCCCGGTTGGCCACCACCTGCACGGCGGGGTCCTTGGGATAGAGGTTGGGCAGCGAGTAGAAAGCCGACAGCGCGATGATCAGCGCGGCGACGACGTATTTCCACGTGGAGTACTGAAGCATGGGCAATAACCGTTTGCGACCCCGTCAGGGCCGTGTGTGGATCGGATGGGGGCGACTCAGGCGGACTTCAACGTGCCTTTGGGCAGCACCGCGGTGATGGCGCCACGCTGGACCTTGACGCTGACCTTGTCGGCGATCTCGACCGTGACGAAGCTGTCGCTGAGGTCTTCGATGCGGCCGGCCATGCCGCCGCTGGTGACCACTTCGTCGCCCTTCTGCAGCTTGCCCAGAAGCTCGCGGTGTTCCTTGGCCCGCTTCATCTGCGGCCGCAGCAGCAGGAACCAGAACACGACGAACAGGATGACCAGGGGCAGCAGGCTCATCAGCGGGTTGGGCTGGGCGCCGCCGGTGGCGGCCTGGGCGGCCGCGGGGGAAATCAGGATATCGAGCAGGGACATGGCTTTACCGTCTCAACTAGGAATCAAGCGCGAAAGTATGCCACAGCCTGCCCCACCGGGCCCGGGCCCGCCGCCCTGGGCGGCCGGTCAGGGCAAGCGGGCGGCGTGGAAGGCTTCGCGGAAGGCCTGGAACCGGCCGGCCTCGATGGCGGCCCGGATGTCGCGCATCAGCTGCTGGTAGTGGTGCAGGTTGTGGATGGTGCCCAGCATCGAGGCCAGGATCTCGTTGCAGCGGTTCAGGTGGCGCAGGTAGGACCGGCTGTAGCCGCTGGCGCAGGTGTAGCAGGTGCAGCCTTCCTCGATCGGGCGCAGGTCCTTCTCGTACTGGGCGTTGCGTATGCGCACCTGGCCGCCGCGCACGAAGTAGTGGCCGTTGCGGGCGTTGCGGGTCGGCATCACGCAGTCGAACATGTCCACCCCGCGCGCCACGGCTTCCACGATGTCCTCGGGCTTGCCCACGCCCATCAGGTAGCGCGGCTTGTCCTCGGGCAGCAGCGGGCACAGCGCGGCCAGCGTGGCGTCGCGCTCCTCGGCCGGCTCGCCCACGGCCAGCCCGCCCACGGCGTAGCCGTCGAAGCCGATGGCCTTGAGACCCTCGGCCGAGCGCGCCCGCAGCTCGGGCCAGGTGCCGCCCTGCACGATGCCGAACAGCGCCGCGTCATTGCCTTCGTGCGCGCGCTTGCTGCGCTCGGCCCAGCGCAGGCTCAGCTCCATGGACGCGCACGCCACCGGCTCTGTGGCCGGGTACGGCGTGCATTCGTCGAAAATCATCACGATGTCCGAGTCCAGCACGCGCTGCACCTGCATGCTGACCTCGGGCGACAGGAACACTTTCGCGCCGTCCGTGGGCGAGGCGAAGGTCACGCCTTCCTCGGTGATCTTGCGGCGCTTGGCCAGCGACCAGACCTGGAAACCGCCGGAGTCGGTGAGGATCGGGCCATTCCAACCGCAGAACCTGTGCAGGCCGTGGTGCGCCTGGATGACCTCCAGGCCCGGCCGCAGGTAAAGGTGGAACGTGTTGCCCAGGATGATCTCGGCGCCCACCTCGCGCAGCGCCTCGGGCAGCATCGCCTTCACCGTGCCGTAGGTGCCCACCGGCATGAAGGCCGGCGTTTCCACCGTGCCGCGCGGGAAAGTGAGGCGGCCGCGGCGGGCCTGGCCGTCCTGGGCGAATTTCTCGAATGCCATTCGGCTCATGCCCCGGCCCCGGGGTAGAGCAGCATCGCGTCGCCATAGGAGAAGAAGCGGTACCGTTCGCGCACCGCGTGGTCGTAGGCGGCAAGCACGCGCTCGCGCCCCGAGAACGCCGACACCATCATCATCAGCGTGCTTTCGGGCAGGTGGAAGTTGGTGACCAGCGCATCCACGGTGCGGATGCGGTAACCGGGGAAGATGAATATCTGGGTGTCCCCCGCGAAGGGCTGCACCACGCCGTCGTGCGCGGCCGATTCCAGCGCGCGCACCACCGTGGTGCCCACGGCGACCACGCGACCGCCGGCGGCGCGGGTGCGGGCGATCTGCTGGCAAAGCTCCGCGCCCACGTTCAGCCATTCGCTGTGCATCTGGTGGTCGTGCACCGATTCGGCGCGCATGGACTGGAACGTGCCGGCCCCCACGTGCAGCGTGATGTGCCCGAACGCCACGCCCTTGGCCTGCAGCGCGGCCAGCAGCGGCTCGTCGAAGTGAAGCCCGGCAGTCGGGGCCGCGACCGCTCCTGTGTGGCGCGCGTACACGGTCTGGTAGCGATGCAGGTCGGCCTCGGCCGCCTCGCGCTGGATGTAGGGCGGCAGCGGCATGCGCCCGGCGCGCAGCAGCAGCTTCTCCATCGGCTCGTCGGTGTCGAAGCGCAGGCGGTAGAACTCGCCCTCGCGGCCCAGCACCGTCAGCATCGTGCCTTCATCGAGCGTGATGCGGCCACCGGCCTTGGGCGTCTTGCTGGCGCCGATCTGGGCCAGCACTTCGTGCGCACCGGTGACGCGCTCGAGCAGTATTTCCACCCGCCCCCCCGTGTCCTTGGTGCCATGCAGCCGCGCCGGGATCACCCGGGTGTCGTTGAACACCAGCAGGTCGCCCGCGTCCAGGTACTCGGGCAGGTCGCGGACGATGCGGTCGCGGTAGGGCGGCGCCGTCGGCGGCACCACCAGCAGGCGGCTCGACGAGCGTTCGGCCAGGGGCGCCTGGGCGATCAGCTCGGGCGGCAATTCATAGTTGAAATCGGACTTTTTCACGGCAGGCAACGCGGCAACGGGCCGGCATTATCCCAGAATCGGGCGCCGCCGAGCGCTACAGCCAGCCCTTGGCGCGGGCCGTCCGATAGGCCTCGATGCGGTTGCTGGCGCCCAGCTTGCCGATGGCTTCCGACAGGTAGTTGCGCACCGTGCCCTGCGACAGGTGCAGCCGTTCGGCGATGTCGGCGCTGCGGGCGCCCTCGCCGGCCAGCCTCAGGACCTGCCGTTCGCGCTCGGTCAGCGGGTCCTCCTCGCCCCAGGCCGCGACGGCCAGCTGCGGATCGATGACGCGGCCGCCGCCATGCACCTGGCGCAGCGCGGCGGCCAGCTGTTCCGAAGGCGCGTCCTTGAGCAGGTAGCCGCGCACCCCGGCATCGAGCGCGCGGCGCAGGTATCCGGCGCGTGCGAAGGTGGTGATGATGACCACGCGGGTCGCCAGGCCCGCCGCCTGCACGCGCAGCGCCAGGTCCAGGCCGGTGAGGTGCGGCATTTCGATGTCGGTGACCAGCAGGTCGGGTGCATGGGCCTGCACGTCACGCCAGGCCGCCTCGCCATCGCCCGCCGCCGCCACCACCTGCAGGTCGTCCTCCAGGCCCAGCAGCGCGGCCAGGGCGCCGCGCACCATGGCCTGGTCTTCGGCCAGCACGATGCGGATCACGGCGTCGTCCCCGCCAGCGCGTCGGCCGGCAGTGCGATCAGCAGGCGCGTGCCGCCGCCCACGGGACTGTCGATGTCCAGACGGCCGCCGACGGCGAGGATGCGTTCGCGCATGCCGGACAGGCCGTTGCCGGAGGTCATGATGCCTCCGCGGCCGTCGTCGGTGATGCTCAGGCGCCATTCGCCCTCATGCATCGCCAGCTCGACATCAACGCGGCCGGCGCGGGCGTGGCGCAGCACGTTGGTGGTGGCTTCGCGCAAAGCCATGGCCAACGCCGACTCCACCGGCACCGGCAGGTCCACCGGCGCCAGCCGCTGGTCCAGCCGCACGTCGGCCGACAGCAGGGCCAGGCGGGTGGCGGCCAGCTCGGCCTGCAGACCGGTGGCGCGAATGCCGACCACGGCCTCCCGCACCTGGGCCAGCGCCTGGCGCGCCACCGCTTCGACCTCGCCGATCTGCAGGCGCGCCGCCAGCGGATCGCGCTCGATCAGGCGGCCGGCAAGCTCGCTCTTGATCGCCACCAGCGACAGGGTGTGTCCCAGCAGGTCATGCAGGTCGCGGCCGATGCGCTCGCGCTCGGCCATCGCGGCCAGCCTCCCTACTTCGTCCTGGGTGAGGCGAAGCTCGGCATCGCGACGCGCCCTGGCGCGGGAGAACAGCGTGCCGGTCAGCACCAGGGAGGCGATCACCATCACCATTGCACTCCAGCCCAGGAACAGCGGCAGGTTCGGCAGCGTGAACCAGAACTCAAGCACCATCAGCGCCAGCAGCAGCGCCGCCAGCGCAATCGCCCGCCGCGCTGCGGCCGCCCAGCCCAGCATGGCGCAGGCATAAATGATGAAGGTGTTGCCGCCCGGATTGAGCGGGATCAGGGCATAGCCCAGCCCGGCCACCAGCAGCAGGATCGGCAGGCGATGCCGCTCGTCCGCCCGGTAAAAGCGGAAGTGCAGCGGCAGGAACACCGCCACGGCCGCCAAGCTGGCCATCCACGCCGAGGCCGGCCAGTTCGGTAGAAAGGCCATCGGCAGGAACACGAACACGAGATAGGCCACGGTCAGCCATGGGCTGTCCTGGATGTCCGGTCTTGGCTTGGGGCGAGGTCCAGTCAGGGCAGTCACAGCGGGCTCCGTAGTCGGGCGACCTTAGCGGATTTCAAAGCTGTCGAGGTCGAAAGCGAAGGCACCCGCCGGGTCGCTCGCCGTGATCGCCACCGCACGAAGGCGGGCCGCGTCGATACCGGGAACACCGGCCAAGGGCAGCCTGACTTGCGCCCATGCGTCGGTCGTGGCTACCGGCCTGGAGTAAGGCGCCGCGCCCCTTTCCCCTGAGAACACCAAAAGGTTGAGCGCGCGGCCGTCGCCCCGGACCTGGAACACCAGCTCGGTAGCTTGGCTGGCGTCCACCGCCTGCATGATCTGGTCGCCCGGGTTGAAGAAGGCACCGGCCCACACCTGCGCCGCTCCCGGCTGCAGCTCGCCACTGACCCGCATCGCACCCGCCGTGGCGTCGGCTCCGCCCTGGATCCGCTCGACGCGGGCGTCGGACTGCCCGCCCACCATGCGGTCACTGGTGCCTGTCCAGCCCGATCCGATGCGGCTTTCCAACTGCGCGCCGTCGAAGTCGCTGATCATGCCGGCGGCGATCGAGGGCGCATCGCCGGCCTGGAAGCGGCGGTCCACTTCGTGGCCGTTCTTCCATATCCGGACGATCGCGCGCGTGGCCGTCGGATCGACCTGCGGATCGCCGTCCACCAGCAGCAGGTCCGCGCGCTGGCCGGGCGCGATGCGGCCGCGGTCGGTGATGCCGAAGGCATCGGCCGGGCCCGAGGTCGCAGCGACCAGCGCCGCAACCGGACCGAGCCCGGCTTCCGACAGCCAGACGATTTCATCGTGCATGGACACGCCGTGCGCGGTGCCTGGATTGGGTGCATCGGTGCCGGCGAGCAGGCGCACGCCGGCCACATGCAGGCGCCGCACGCTCTCGCGCGCGCGCGCGAGCAACGCCGGGTCGGCTTCGATGAAGCCCATGCGCGCAGCCAAAGCCTCGCGCTGCTCGAGAGAGATGAAAGACCGTACGCGCGGATCCTGCGCCAGCGCGGTGGAGCGGCCGGAGAATGCGGCGATCACCGAAAGGGTCGGGATCACGAAGGCATCGCGCTCGCGCGCCAGCGCCACGAACGCGGCATCGGCCGGCGCGTCCTGGAATACGTGCACCAGGCCATCGGCACCGTCGCGCAGTGACTCGCGCGCGGCCTCCTGCGCCGAGGCATGCACCACCGCAAGCAGGCCTTGGGCGTGCGCCGCATCGATGACGGCGGCAGCAGTGGCCGCGTCCAGGCTGGGCAGATGCCGGGAGCTGCCGTAGACGTGCAGGTCTTCGCGGACGATCTTGATGAAGTCCGACCCCTCGGCCACCCGCCCCGCCACCCAGGCCTTGGCATCCCCTGGCGCGCCGAGCGTGGGGATCGCCATGCCGAACTGCGTACCGTGGCCACCCGGCGCCGTGGCCAGCGTCCCGGCCGACCAAACGTCGGCCTGTGCACCCGACTGCACGGAGGCACGCGCGCGCCTGGCGTCCGCCAGCTGGCCCGGGTCGCTGAACATGTCGATCTGGGTGGTGACGCCGAAACGCAGCGCGTCGCGGCGGGCGAGTCCCCAGGTATGGACGTGCGCATCGATCAATCCCGGCAGAAGCGTCTTTCCGGTGCCGTCCACCACCACCACGCCCTCGGGCACCGGCAGCAATACACCCACCGCCACGATCCGCCCGCCGCGCACGTGGACCGAACTGCGCGCATGGAAACGCTCGCCGTCGAACAGACGCACGTCGCGCACCACGAACTCGGAGGGCAGGTCATGGGCCGGCGCCTGCGCCGGCGTTGAAGGCGTTGGCATCGCCAGCAGGGACGCCACCAGCACCACCACGCCCGTGGCCAGCACCACATGCAGTCGATTCATGGCTCAGGCCTTGCGCAGCCGCAGCGCGGCCAGGGTCAGGAAGATCGCGGTGGTCGCCAGCAGCACCAGGGCATGAAGGCCGTAGTGCACGCCTTGGACCTGCCCCACCACGCCCAGCGCCATCTGCGCCAAGTGCCACGACGGCCAAACCACGGCCAGCTTCTGCAGCAGCACCGGGAAGGCGAACAGCGGCATCCACAGGCCCGAAAGCACCGCCATCGGCAGGTAGATGAGGTTCACCACCGCCACCGCCGCCTGCCCCTTCACCAGGGTGCCGATCCACAGGCCCAGCGCGCAGAAAGGCAGGGTTCCCAGCAGCAACGTCGCCAGCAGCCTGAGCCACACCAGCGGGTCGATGCGCACGCCGCCGAATCCGACGGCTGCGATCGTCAGCAGGCAGACGATGGCCACGCCGAAGGCCAGGCTCATCGCGATCTTGGCGGTGAAGTACACGAACGTCGGCATCGGCGAGACGCGCTTGAGCTCAAGCCAGCCCTTCTCGCGCTCGATCGCCAGGCCCACGCCGAAGCCGAACAGCGCCGGGCCGATCACGCCGAACACGCCGTAGGTCGCCAGCAGGTACGTTGCCTTCTGGAGGCCGCCCCACTGCCCGGGCAGCACCAGGGCGAACAGCACGTAGAACACCACGGGAAACACCAGCGAAGGAATTGCAAAAGCCGGTGTGCGCAGCACGCGAAGCAGCTCATACCAGGCTTCAAGCGACTGGATGCGAAGCAGGGACGGAGGGCGCGCGTCCGGCAAGTGGGAAGTGCTGTTCATGCGGCGCTCTCCAGGGCGTGGGCCGCACCGGGCTTGCGGGCGGCGGTCAGGGTAAGGAAGGCTTCTTCCAAGGTGAGGGCCCGGACTTCGAGTTCGGCCAAGCCTTCGTCGGCGGCCAGCCAGCGCCGCAGCAGCGTCTCGGCGTCGCGCGTCAGCAGCTCCACCACACCGTGTTCGACGTGCACCGACGTGACGCCGGGCCAAGCCTGCAGCTGGTCGGGCGACAGCGAGGTTCGCGCGCGGATTCGCTTTCCCTCCGCACGCGACTTGATGCCCGCGGGCGTGTCCTGCGCCAGCACGCGGCCGCCGGCCAACAGCACGATGCGGTCGGCCAGCGCATCGGCCTCCTCCAGGTAGTGCGTGGTCAGCACGATGCCCGTGCCCTCCTGTCGCAGCTGGCGCAGCACGGCCCAGAAGTTGCGCCGCGCCTCGACGTCCAGGCCCACGGTGGGTTCGTCGACGAACAGCAGGGGCGCGCGACCGCAGATGGCCAGTGCAAACTCGACGCGGCGCTTCTGCCCGCCCGACAGCGCGCCGTAGGGGCGCTTGGCAAGGTCGGTGAGCCCCGCCAGCGCCAGGGTTTCGGCGATCGGGCGCGGCGACGGGTAATAGCTGGAAAAAAGCCGTACGTGCTCGGCCACGCGCAGGGTGTCGGGCAGGTCGCCGTCCTGCAGCATCACGCCGATGCCGCGTCGCGCCGCGGGCTCGCGCGGGTCCAGGCCGAACAGCTTCACTTCGCCGCCGTCGGGGCTGAGCCGGCCGGTCAGCAGGCCCAGCGCGGTGGTCTTGCCGGCGCCGTTGGCGCCCAGTATCGCCAGCACTTCGCCGGCTCGGACGTCCAGGTCCACAGCGTCCAGGGCCAGGACCTTGCCATAGCGTTTGCTGGCCCGTCGCAGGGTGGCCAGGGCCGGGGTCAGGTTCGACTCTGGTTTCGCAGTGCGTATGGGGTTTGATGCAGGGTTCATGGCGTTCCTCCGGGTTCACCGCCAGTCTGGTTTTCCGGCCCGGGTAGCGTCAGTGGAGCCCGTCAGCGATCGCCCCTGACAGGTGTCACGCCCGCGGCGCCCGAAATTCAAACGGGTGGGGGTTACGCGCCCCCTGCCCGGGTGGTAATATCTTCCGCAAGTATATGATTTTCAACGTAAGACCCGACGCGCGAGGATCTTCCTCGCGTTTTGATTTGGGTCCGGAGAGCGCCATGAACCTGATCGACATCCTCAAGCCCCTTCGCAGCCACGCGGGCAGCGTCCGCACTGCGGGCCTGGACGACGCGAGCCTGCTGCGCCTGGCCGCGCGCTTCCCCGAGCTGGTGGACGCGGTGAACGCCGCTGCTGAACTGTTCGGCACGCTTGGCACCGAGTTCGCCGAGTTGCTCGACCAGGACGAGCAGGCGCAGATCGACGCCGTGCAGGCGGGCTTCGTCAACTTCTATTCCGAGGATGCGGTCAACCCTTACATCGCCCTGGCCGCGCGCGGCCCGTGGGTGGTGACGCTCAAGGGCGCCGTGGTCCATGACTCGGGCGGCTACGGCATGCTCGGCTTCGGCCACACGCCCCAAGCCGTGCTCGACACCATGGCCAAGCCGCAGGTGATGGCCAACGTGATGACGCCCTCGCTGTCGCAGCTGCGCGTGGTGCGCGCGCTGCGCGCCGAGATCGGCCACAGCATTGGCGGCTGCCCCTTCGCGCGTTTCCTTTGCCTGAATTCGGGCTCGGAATCGGTGTCGCTGGCCGGCCGCATCGCCGACGTGAACACCAAGATCCACACCGACCCGGGCGGCAGGCACGCCGGCAAGCGGGTCAAGCGCATCGCGGTGAAGGGCGCCTTCCACGGCCGCACCGAGCTGCCGGCGCTGTATTCGGACTCCTCGCGCAAGGCCTACCTGCAGCACCTGGCCAGCTACAAGCACCACACCGAGCAGCTGATCACCATCGAGCCCTATTCCATCGAGGGCCTGAGGCAGGCCTTCGTCGACGCCGAGGCCAACGGCTGGTACTTCGAGGCGATGTTCCTCGAGCCGGTGATGGGCGAAGGCGACCCGGGCCGCGCCGTCCCGGCCGAGTTTTACGCCGTCGCGCGCGAGCTGACCAAGGCGCACGGCACCCTGCTGCTGGTGGATTCGATCCAGGCCGGTCTGCGTACCCACGGCGTGCTGTCGGTGGTCGACTACCCGGGCTTCGAAGGCCTGGAGGCGCCGGACATGGAAACCTATTCCAAGGCGCTCAACGGCGGCCAGTACCCGATGTCCGTGCTCGCCGTGAACGAGCGCGCCGCGGGCCTGTACCGCAAGGGCGTGTACGGCAACACCATGACCGCCAACCCGCGTGCGCTCGACATCGCGTCCACCGTGCTGGGCCTGCTGACGCCGGCGCTGCGCGCCAACATCCGCGACCGCGGCCAGGAGTTCCTGGACAAGATCAACGCGCTCAAGGACGAACTCGGCGGCGGCCTGATCACCGGGGTGCAGGGTACGGGCCTGCTGTTCTCGTGCGAGCTCGACCCGTCCTACAAGTGCTTCGGCACCGGTTCGACCGAAGAGTACATGCGCGAACGCGGCATCGGCGTCATCCACGGCGGCGTGAATTCGCTGCGCTTCACCCCGCACTTCGCCGTCACCAGCGCCGAAGTGGACCTGGTGATCGCGCACATCCGCCACGCCCTGCTGCACGGCCCGCGCAAATCGCAGGCCGAGGCCGCCTGAGGCACACACGCTCCGGCCCATGGCCGGAGCGCTGTTTCAGCCCTGGATTCCGCCGGCCTTCCTGGCAAGGAAGCGCCCGATCGGACCGGCCTTGCCGGCCAGGCCAAGCAGCGGGCCGCGCACCAGCGTTGGCAGCAAGGCGTCATTGCTGAACAACCGGTTGATGGCGTCGAACGAGTAAGCCGCGACGGTGTTCTCACTGCGTCGCTCGCGCTCCCAGCGCGCCAACCGATGCGGCGCAGCCAGGTCGTGGGTGCTGCCGGCGCGGCGCCACTGCCCGCGCAGCGCGGCCACGTCGCGCAGGCCCAGGTTCACGCCCTGCCCCGCCAGCGGATGCACGGCATGGGCGGCGTCGCCCAGCAGCGCCACGCGGCCCGACACATAGCCTTTGGCCAGCTGGCGCCGCAGCGGGAAGGCGGCACGCGCCGACACCGACACCACCTCACCCAGGCGGGCATCGAAAGCGCGCGTGAGTTCGCGCCGGAACTCGGCCTCGCCCGCGCCCAGCAGTCGCTCGGCCTCGGCGTCGGGAAGCGTCCAGACAATGGAGCTGCGGCCGTCGGCGCAGGGCAGGAAGGCCAGCGGCCCGGTGGGCAGGAAGCGCTGCCAGGCGGTGTCTTCATGCGGCTGCCCGGTGCCGACATAGGCCACCAGCCCGCGCTGGCCGTAGTCGTGGCGGTCCACCGGCAGGTCGACCAGGCCGCGCACGGCCGACGCGGCGCCGTCGGCGCCCAGCAGCAGCTTTGCGCGCAGACGTTGGCCGCTGGCGAGCACCGCGGTCACGCTGTCGGCGTCCTGCTCGATCAACTCGAGCTGGTCGGGGCAATGGCGCTGCAGGGTCGGCTCGCGTCCGCAGGCGGCCCACAGGCGATCCACCAACAGCGCATGCTCGACGATGTGGCCCAACTGCTCACGGCCCAGTTCGTCGGCATTGAAATCGAGTTCGCCGCCGCCGGCCGCATCCCACACGCGCATGCGCCGATAAGGATGGGCGCGCGCGGCGCGGATCGATGCCCACGCACCCAGGTCTTCCAGCAGCGCCTGGTTGTCGGGCGCGAACGCGTAGACGCGCAGGTCGGCTTCATCGGCCACCCACGGCGGCGGCGGATGCGCCTCCACCAGCGCCACCCGCAGGCCGTCGCGCGCCGCGGCCAGCGCGGCGGCGCTGCCGACCACGCCAGCCCCCACCACCACGATGTCCAGCAGATCGCGGCGGCTCACGCGCGGCCCCGCGACAGCGCCGGCACCTGGCCCCGGAAGCCCATCGCGCCCGACACCAAGGGATCGGCCAGGCCGGGCACGTGGCCCAGGGCCAGCAGGCCCAGGGAGCGCAGCACATGCATCGGGAACGATCCGTTCGCCGTGGCGCGCGCCATGCCGTCGCTGAAGGCCAGCGTTCGCTCGCGGTCCTCGCGACGGCGGGCGGCATACGCGGCCAGCAGCGCCGGCGCGCCGGGATCGTCGCCGGCCAGCACTTCCGCCAGCGACAGCGCGTCACGCAGGCCCAGGTTGAAACCCTGCGCGCCGATGGGATGGATGGTCTGCGCCGCGTTGCCCATCAGCACGCAGCGCGGCGCCGTGATCCGCTCGGCCACCCGGCGCACGATCGGATAGCCGCTGCGTGCGCCGGCGCGCAGCACGCGGCCGGCGCGCCAACCGAAGCGGCGCTGGAAATAGTCGGCGTAGTCGCTGTCGCCCAAGGCCAGCACGCGCGCGGCATCGGCGCGCGCCACGCCGCAGATAGCCCCGTAGTGGCCACCGGCCATGGGCAGCAGCGCCACCGGACCCTCGTCGGTGAAACGCTCGTAGGCGGTGCCGTCGGGCGCCCGGTCGGTGGCAAGGCTGCATATGACCAGGGTCTGGCCGTAGTCGTGTTCGTCGCTGGCGATGCCGAACGCGTCGCGGGCCATCGAACGCGTGCCGTCGGCCGCCACCAGCAGGCGCGTGCGCAGGCGGCGGGTTTCGCCCGCCTGCTGCAGTTCCACCACGGGGCCGTCGGCGTGCGGCTGCACCGACAGCACGGTGGCGGGTCGATAGCGCACCAGTCCCGACGCCGACGCCACCCGGGACTCCAGCGCCTGGCCCAGTTCGCGCGCCAGCACCACGCCGCCGAAGGCCTCGCGGCCGTGGTCGGCCGCGGCCAGGCGCACGGCGCCGAAATCGCCGGCGCGGCTGACGTGGATGCGACGGATCGGCACCGGCGCCGTGGCCAGCCGCGGCAGCACGTCCAGCGCCTGCAGCGCGTTCAGGCTGGCCAGGGCCAGGGCGAGCTTGCGTTCGTCGAACCCCGGGGCGCCTTCCTGCGCCGCGCTGGCTTCCACCTGCGCGACGCGCCAGGCGCTGCCGTCGAGGGCACAGGCCAGTGAGCTGCCGACCAGGCCGCCACCAAGGATGAGGATGTCGTGATCGAAGCCGTCGTTGGGAGCCATGGTGTGATGATACGCCGGTCGCGGATGACGGCCATGCATGGCCCGCTGGGCCCGCAGTTCCGCTAAAATGAGTTCATGACCTCACGTGAAGACGCCCCCATGACCCTGGACCTTCGTTCGCGCGCCGCCATTTTCGTCGGGCTGGCCGCACTCATGGCCGCGACCCGCATGAATCATTTCGGCGCCATCCCCGACGCGTCCTGGGCGGTGTTCTTCATCGCCGGCTTCTATCTGCGCGGCAGCGTGCGCTGGGCCTTCCCGGCGCTGATGGCCTTGGCCGTGGCGGTGGACTACGCGGTCATCACCGGCAGCGGCCAGAGCTTCTGGAGCCACTACTGCATGTCGCCGGGGTACTGGTTCCTGGTGCCCGCGCACCTGTCCCTGTGGCTGGGCGGCAGCCTGCTGCGCCGCCATCACGGCCGCAGCCCGGCCAGTGCGCTGGGCCTGCTGCTGGTGTCGTTGTTCGCCAGCGTGGCGGCCTGCCATCTGTTCGCGCAGGGCGGCTTCTATTGGCTGAGCGACTCGGTGGCCAACCCCACCGTCGCCGGCTGGGCCCGCAACTACGCCGACTGGTTCCTGCCCTACCTGCGCACGGCCGGCATCTATGTTGCGCTGGCGGCCGTGCTGCACGTTGCGCTGGCACCGCTGCTGCGCCCGGCCGCGGGCGCCGCGGATACCACCCACTCCTGAGGTCGCCATGGGCAACCGGCTGTCGAAGATCTATACCCGCACCGGCGATGACGGCAGCACCGGGCTCGGCGACGGCTCGCGGGTCTCGAAAGACTCGGCCCGGGTCACCGCCTACGGCACCGTGGACGAGGCCAACTCGGCAATCGGCATCGTACTGGCCTGCGACATCCCGGACGCCGTGCGCACCGTGCTGGTGTCGGTGCAGCACCAGATGTTCGACCTGGGCGGCGAGCTCTGCATCCCCGGCCACGCGGCCATCTTCGAGGCCGATATCCAGCGCCTTGAAGACCAGCTGGACGGCTTCAACGCCGACCTTCCGCCGCTGAAGGACTTCATCCTGCCCGGTGGCGGCATGGCCGCCGCGCAATGCCATCTGGCACGCACCATCTGCCGCCGTGCCGAGCGCGAATCGGTCACGCTGTCGCACCACGACGCCGTCCGTCCCGAGGCCATCCGCTACCTCAACCGCCTGTCAGACCTGCTGTTCGTGCTGGCCCGCGTGCTGGCCCGCGCCAGCGGCCACGGTGAAGTGATCTGGAACCACGAGCGCCGGAAAGCCTGAGGGTGCTGCTTTATACCCACCGCGCCTGCCTGGCGCACGACGCCGGGGCCGGGCATCCGGAATGCCCGGCGCGGCTGGAGGCCGTGCTGCATGCGGTTCGCGCCGCATTCCCGCTGTGGAATTGGCGCGAGGCGCCGCGGGCCTCGCGCGATGCGCTGCTGCGCGTGCACACCCGCGACCTGGTCGAGCGCCTGCTCGACACGCCCATCGACGGCCGCCTGCGCCTGGACGAGGACACGGCGATGTCGCTCGACTCGCCCGAAGCGGCGCTGCGTGCCGCCGGGGCCGGCGTCGCCGCCGTGGACGCCGTCATGTCGGTCAACCACACGCAGGCCTTCTGCGCAGTGCGCCCACCGGGCCACCACTCCACCGCCGCGGTGGCAATGGGCTTCTGCCTGTTCAATTCGGTGGCGGTGGCGGCGGCCCATGCCGTCTACCAGCACGGCCTGGAGCGTGTGGTGATCGCCGACTTCGACGTGCACCACGGCAACGGCAGCCAGGACATCTTCGCCCGCGACGACCGCGTCATGTACGCCAGCTCGCACCAGTCGCCGCTGTATCCCAACTCCGGCCAGCCCGACGAGGTCGGCGTGGGCAACCTGGCCAACGCACCGCTGGCGCCGGGCGCCGGCAGCGAAGCCTTCCGGCACGCCTGGCGCGACGTGCTGCTGCCGCGCATCGAGGCCTTCCGCCCGCAGTTGGTGCTGGTGTCGGCGGGCTTCGACGGCCATCGCCTCGACCCGTTGGCCGACCTGGTGCTGGAAGCCGACGACTACCGCTGGCTGAGCGCTGAACTCGCCGCCCTGGCGCGGCGCCACGCCGAGGGCCGGCTGGTGTCGCTGCTGGAAGGTGGCTACAGCCTGGCCGCGCTGCGGGCCTGCAGCGTTGCGCACCTGGAAGGCCTGTCGGGCTGAGGCTGTCGGTGCGTGTTGCCCCGGTTGACGCCTTGGGCCAAGCTATCGTGTCTTTTTCCGGGATGCCTCCGTGCACCGTCCAGCCCTTCGACTGCTCCCCCTGTGCCTGGCCATTGCCTGCGCCGCGCATGCCCGGGCGGCCCAAGCCCAGGAGGCCGCCCCGGCCACCTGGGACCTTTGCCCGGACGCGCAGACGCTTCCGCTGTTCCGGCCGCTGTCGAACGCCGTAGCGCCCTCCGACGGCGCGCCCTTGCCCACCGACATCAACGGCGAAAGCATCGACATCAGCCAGCGCGACAGCACCGTGCTGTCGGGCAACGTCGAGCTGCAGCGCGGCGACCAGTGGCTGGGCACCGACAAACTGACCTACCAGCACGACAGCGAACGCTTCCACACCGACGGACCGGTGAAGTACCAGGACGACGGCCTGCGATTCACCGCCGACCGGGCCGAGGGCGACCAGAAAGCGGACCTCATGCGGCTGCAGAACGTGCGCTACCAGTTCAACCAGAACCTCGGCAACGGCACCGCCAAAAGCCTGACCCTGGTCGGCAAGACCGGCACGATGCAATCCGGCACGTATTCCACCTGCCCGCCGGGGCAGCGCCAGTGGGAATTCACCGCGGCGCGCATTGACGTGGACCAGGAAAACGCCATGGGGACGGCGCGCAATGCCACCCTGCGGCTGGGCGGCGTACCCGTGCTGTGGCTGCCCTACGTGCGCTTCCCCACCGACGACCGGCGCCGCACCGGCCTGCTGATGCCTACCCTGGCCCGGGACGATCGCAACGGCTTCGAGTACGAGCAGCCGATCTACCTCAATCTGGCCCCCAACTATGACGCCACGCTCAAGCCGCGCTGGCTGTCCAAGCGCGGCCTGATGCTGGGCGGCGAGTTCCGCTACCTCACGCCGCGCAGCATCGGCATGCTCGACGCCACCTGGCTGCCCAGCGACGACCTCACCGGGCGCGACCGCGGCCTGGCCAGCTTCCAGCACCGCAGCGCGCTGGGACCGCACTGGTACGCCGGCGCCAACCTCAACCACGTCAGCGACGTGCGCTATTTCGAGGACTTCGGCGACTCACTCGCCGCCGCTTCGGTGTCGCTTCTGGCCAGCGACGCCGGCATCTACGGCCGCGGCCTGGGCTGGACGGCCAGCCTGTCGGCGCAGTCGTGGCAGATCGCCAACCCCATCGTGATCCCCGGCACCGAACCCTACCGCCGCCTGCCGACGGCGCAGGCCGCCTGGACCCGCCCGTTCGTGCCCTGGCTCGAACTCGGCGCCACCGCCGAGGCCGTGCGTTTCCAGCATGAAACCCTGGACGGCGGCGAGCGCGTGGACATCAAGCCGTTCGTGCGGCTGCCGTTCGGCGGCGCGGCGTGGTTCGTCACGCCCGAGATCGCCTGGCGCTACACCGCGTACTCGCTGGACAGCTCGCTGGTGCCCCCGGGCGGCGACAGCAGCCCCAGCCGCAGCGTGCCGGTGATGAGCCTGGACGCCGGCGCCTTTCTGGAGCGCGACTTCCAGTGGAGCGAGCGCAGCCTGCTGCAGACGCTCGAGCCGCGCCTCTACTACCTGCGCGTGCCCTACCGCAACCAGGACGACCTGCCGCTGTTCGACACCCAGCCGCTGACCTTCGGCTGGCCGGGCCTGTTCCGCGACAACCGCTTCTCCGGCGGTGACCGCCAGGGTGACGCCGACCAGGTCACCCTGGCCCTGACCAGCCGCATCCTGGACGCCGCCGACGGCCGCGAGCTGATCAGCGGCAGCGTGGGCCGGATCCACTACTTCGATGCGCCGCGGGTCACGGTCCCGGGCGCGCCGCCGCTGGCGGACGACGGCTCGGCCTGGGTGGCCGAGGCCAATATCGCGCTGGGTTCGCGCTGGTCCCTGGGCTTGGCCCAGCAGTGGGACCCGTCCACCGAACGCACGACCCTGTCGGCCGTTCGCAGCCAGTGGCGCTTCGACGGCGGCGGCCTGCTCAACGCCGCCTACCGCTATCGCGCCGACCTGCTCGAACAGACCGACCTGTCCTTCGTGCTGCCGATCAACCGCAGTTGGCGCCTGATGGGCCGCTGGAACTATTCCCTGCGCGACAACCAGACCCTCGAGGCGCTCGCCGGCTTCGAATGGAAAAGCTGCTGCGTTGCCGTGCGCCTGCTGGGTCGCCAGTACATCCGTGAATTCGGCGGCGACCGCAACACGGGCATTTATCTTGAGCTGGAGCTGAACGGCCTGGGCGGGCTGGGTCGCAACACGGCCCGTTTGCTTGATGATGCTATCCTTGATTATTCCCGTTGAACCCATGGCGCCGGCCCCGGCGCCGGAGCCACGAACCCCATGAAGAACGCCGTTTCCGCCGCCCTGGCTGGCCTGCTTGCCCTGTCCTTCGCGCTGCCCACCGCCACGGTCCGCGCCCAGGACACCGTCCCCGTGGACGCCATCGTCGCCGTGGTCGACGAGGACGTGATCCTGCGCAGTGAACTCGACCGCGCCGTCGACACCATCCTCGCCCAGTACGCCAGCCAGCCCGATCAGCTGCCGCCGCGCGACGTGCTCGAACGCCAGGTCCTTGACCGCCTGGTGCTGATGCGCCTGCAGCTCACGCGCGCCCAGGACACCGGCATCCGCGTCAGCGACGCCGAACTCGAACAGGCTGTCCAAAGCGTCGCCTCGCGCAATCGCATGACCATGGACCAGCTGCGCCAGCGCCTGGCGACCGACGGCCTTGGCTACGACGAGTTCCGCACCACGCTGCGCGAGGAAATGACCGTCGAGCGCCTGCGCCAGCGCTACATCCAGTCGCGCGTGCAGGTCAGTGAAGCCGAGATAGACCAGCTGCTCGCCGTGCGCGCCGTGGGCGGCCCGGAAATCCGCCTCGCCAACATCGTCGTGGCCGTGCCCGACGGCGCCAGCGCCGATCAGATCGCCACCGCCCAGCAGAAGATTTCCGGCGTGCGTGACGTCATCGCCAAGGGCGAACTCACCTTCAGCGCCGCCGCCATCCGCTATTCCGACGCGCAGAACGCCCTGGAAGGCGGCGAGATCGGCTGGCGCGCGTTCGATGCCATCCCGCCGGCCTTCGCCGGCATGCTGCAGTCGATGCAGCCCGGCGACGTCAGCCAGCCCGTGCGCGGCCCCAACGGCTTCCAGATCGTGCAGCTGGTGGAAACCCGCGACGCCGGCCAGCAGACCATCACCGAATACAACGCCCAGGGCGTGCTGGTGCGCATCATCCCGACCCTGCCCGCGGAGGCCGCGCGCCAGAAGATCGAGTCGCTGCACGCCAAGCTGGTGGCCGGCGAGAAGTTCGCCGACGTGGCGCGCGCCGACTCCGACGACACCCTGACGCGCGCCGACGGCGGCGACATGGGCTGGTTCGCGATCAACGCCTGGGGCAGCGCCATCGGCAACCAGCTCCAGTCCTTGGCCGACGGCCAGCTGTCGCAGCCGTTCCAGAGCGAGGTGGGCTGGCACATCGTCCAGCGCCTGGGCACCCGCGAACAGGACGTGACCGAACAGAACCGCCGCAACCAGGCCCGCGAGATCATCGCCCAGCGCAAGGCCGAGGAAGAGTTCGAGCGCTACCTGCGCCAGCTTCGTTCGGAGTCCTATTTCGACAGCAGGCTGGCGGCACCCGCCGCGGCCTCCTGATCCCGATGCGTCCCCGGCTGGCCCTGGTTCCTGGCGAGCCGGCCGGCATCGGTCCCGAGCTGTGCGTGCGGCTGGCGCACCGCGGCTGCGCCGCAGACCTGGTGGCCTACGCCGACCCGGACGCCCTTCGGGCCGCCGCCGACGCCATCGGCATGACGCTGCGGCTGCGCGACCCGGGCCAGACCTGCGGCCCCGGTGAACTGGCGCTGCACCCCGTGCCCCAGGCCCGCCCTACCCGCTTCGGACATGCCGATCCGGACAACGCCGCCGCCGTGGTCCAGGCATTGCACGAAGGCGGCGCCGCCTGTCTGTCGGGCGAGTGCCAGGGCCTGGTCACCGGGCCGGTGCACAAGGCCTCGATCAACGACGGCGGCATCCCCTACACCGGCACCACCGAACTGCTGGCCGCGCAGGCCGGCACCGCCGTGGTGATGATGCTGGCCAACCCGACCCTGCGCGTTGCCCTGGCCACGACCCACCTGCCGCTGCGCGCGGTCGCCGACGCCATCACCGCGGCCGGGCTGACGCTCACGCTGCAGGTGCTGCACGCCGCGCTGGTGCGCGACTTCGGCCTGGCCGCGCCGCGCATCGCCGTGCTGGGCCTGAACCCGCATGCCGGCGAAGACGGCCACCTGGGCCACGAAGAAATCGACACCCTGATCCCGGTCATGCGGGCGCTTGCGGCGCAGGGCATGGACCTCATCGGCCCGCTGCCCGCCGACACCGCCTTCCTGCCGCAAAAGCTCGCCGGCTTCGATGCGGTGCTGGCCATGTACCACGACCAGGGCCTGCCCGTGCTCAAGCACGCCGGCTTCGAGAACGCAGTGAACATCACGCTGGGCTTGCCCTACCCGCGCGTGGCCGTGGACCACGGCACCGCGCTGGATCTGGCGGGTCGGGGCCTGGCCGATCCGTCCAGCCTTTTCGCCGCCGCCGACCTGTGCGCCCAACTCGGCGCACGCAGGAAATCCCCATGAGCAGCTTCAAGGCGCCGCCGAAGAAGAACCTCGGCCAGCACTTCCTCACCGACCGCAACGTCATCGACCAGATAGTGCGGGCGGTGAACCCCAAGCCGGGCGACCGGCTGGTGGAAATCGGCCCCGGCCAGGGCGCCATCACCTTCCCCTTCCTGCGCAGGCACGGCGAGCTGACGGTGATCGAGTTCGACCGCGACCTGATCACGCCACTGATGGAAGCGTCCGAAGGCATCGGCCAGCTGACCATCATCCACAAGGACGTGCTGCAGGTGGATTTCAGCAAGCTGGCCGGCGACGAGGGCCCGCTGCGGCTGGTGGGCAACCTGCCCTACAACATCTCCTCGCCCATCCTGTTCCATGCACTGGACCACGCCGATGCGGTGCTCGACATGCATTTCATGCTGCAGAAGGAGGTGGTGGACCGCATGGCGTCCGAGCCGGGCAGCAAGGTGTACGGCCGCCTGAGCGTGATGCTGCAGGCCTATTGCACCGTCACTTCGCTGTTCGACGTGCCGCCGGCCGCGTTCCGGCCGCCGCCGAAGGTGGACTCCTCGGTGGTGCGGCTGGTGCCCAAGCCGGCCGACCAGATCGGCATCGCCGACCGCGTGCTGTTCGAACGCGTGGTGCGCGAAGCCTTTGGCCAGCGCCGCAAGACCCTGCGCAACGCGCTGCAGCTCACGTGCAGCGGCGCCGACATCGAGGCCGCCGGCCTTCGCCCCGACGCGCGCGCCGAGCAGCTGCAGGTGTCGGAGTTCGTGCAGCTGGCCGCGCACCTGGGTTCACTGCGCGTGGGCGGCGCGTCCGCGTAGAATGTCCGTCATGGAAACGCCGCTGCACGCCATCCAGGTGATCGTCACCACGCGCTACCTCGAGGACCAGTCGATCCCCGGGGACGACCGCTACGTGTTCGCCTACACCATCCGCATCCACAACCTGGGCGAAGTAGCCGCGCAGTTGGTCAGCCGCCACTGGGTGATCACCGACGCCAACGGCAAGGTGCAGGAAGTGCGCGGCGACGGCGTGGTCGGCGAACAGCCCTGGCTGCAGCCCGGCCAGCATTTCGAATACACCTCGGGCACCGTGCTGGAAACCGCGCTGGGCACCATGCGCGGCAGCTACCACATGCTGGCCGTAGACGGCACCACCTTCGACGCGGTGATCGACCCGTTCACCCTTTCCATCCCGCGGACCCTGCACTGACGTGGCCACGTACGCGATCGGCGACGTCCAGGGCTGCTACGACCCGCTGCAGCGGCTGCTGGAAAAGATCCGCTTCGACCCTGCGGCCGACCGGCTGTGGTTCTGCGGCGACCTGGTGAATCGCGGCGGGCAGTCGCTGGAAACGCTGCGGCTGATCCACTCGCTGGCCATCCACAGCACCGTCGTGCTGGGCAACCACGACCTGTCGCTGTTGGCCATCTCGACCCGGCGCGAGGCCGACCAGCGCAAGGTCAACGCCGACCTGCAGCGCGTGCTGTTCGCCGAAGACGGCCAGATCCTGGTCAGCTGGCTGCGCCGGCAGAAGCTCTTCCACGTCGACCGCACGCTCGGCTTCGCGATGGTGCACGCGGGCCTGGCACCCAAGTGGACCCTGACCCTGGCCGAGGCCCGCGCCCGCGAGGTCGAGGAAAAGCTGCAGGGCGATGGTTTCTTCAAGCTCGCCAAGAACATGTACGGCGACAAGCCCGCCTGGTCGCCCAAGCTCAACGGCGTCGACCGGCACCGCGCCATCATCAATGTCTTCACCCGGATGCGCTACTGCACGCCCGCAGGCCGCATCGGCTTCGAGGCCAAGGGCCGCCCGGGCACCCAGAAGCCGGGCATGTACCCGTGGTTCGAGGTTCCCGGCCACGCGCCGCGGGAGCTGCCGGTGGTGTTCGGGCACTGGTCCACGCTGGGCCTGTTCATGGGCCTGGGCGTGTACGGCATCGACACCGGGGCGGTCTGGGGCGGCAAGCTCACAGCGATGCAGCTGGGGCCGGAGCTGCGCCTGCACCAGGTCGACGGCCGCGATCCACCGGACCAGGCGCCGCGCGGCGACGACTGAGCGGCGGCGGGTTTAGTGCCGACCCTCGGTCCGGGAGGGGTATCCTCGACCTCCTGACTTCAAGGAGGCTGACCCCATGTTTCGACTGATGATCGCGCTGCTGCTGTCCCTGGGGCTGACCGGCCCCGCCCTGGCCCAGGCCGGCGGTGACGGCGGACAGGCCCGCATGAACGAGCTTCGCGCTGCCCTGGCCCCGGGCAAACAGATCTTCATCGCCCGCCAAATGAACCTGAACCCGGCGCAAGAGGCCGGTTTCTGGCCCGTTTACGACGAGCTCCAGGCGGGCCTGGCCGAACTGGCCGCCCGCCGTCGCGAGAACTTCGCCGCCCTGGCAGCCGCCACCGAATCCATGGACGAGGACGACGCCGACGACCTGGCCGACGATGCGCTGGCGATCACCGCCGAGGAAGCCCGCCTGTTTGAACGGACCCACGGCCGCATGAGCCGCGCCATTCCGCCGGCCAAGGCGCTCAAGTACCTGGGCCTGGAATTGAAGCTGGCGGCGCTGGCCCGCTATGAAGCGGCGGCCGTCCTGCCCTGAGGCTCAGCGGGCGGCCTGCGCCGCCCGCCGGTAGTCCACGAACTCGAAGCCGCAGGCGTGCCGGTCGTCGGCCGCGTGCGCCCGGCGCTGCTCCACCGTCCATCGGCTGGCATCGAAGCGCGGGAAAAACGTATCCGCGTCCGCCACTTCGGTGTCCACGTGGGTGAGGTGCATTCGCTCGGCATGCGGCAGCGCCAGCGTATAGATCTCGCCACCGCCGATCACCATCAGCGGCTGGTCCGCGGCCAGGGCGATGGCCTCGTCCAGCGACGCCACCGCCTGCATGCCTTCGAACGGCACCCGCCCCGAGCGCGTCAGCACCAGGTTGGCGCGTCCCGGCAGCGCCCGACCCAGCGACTGCGCGGTCTTGCGGCCCATCAGCAGCGGATGCCCCAGCGTCAGCGCCTTGAAGCGCTTGAGGTCGTCGGGCAGCCGCCAGGGCAGTTGATTGCCGCGGCCGATCGCCCCTGCGCGGTCCAGCGCCGCCACCAGCACCAGGCTCATACCGCCACCGGGGCCTTGATGGCCGGGTGCGGGTCGTAGCCGGTGATGGTGATGTCCTCGTAGCGCATCGTGAACAGGTCGCGTGCCTCGGGCGCCAACGCCAGCGTGGGCAGCGCGCGCGGCTGCCGCGACAGCTGTTCGCGCGCCTGCTCGAAGTGGTTGCTGTAAAGGTGGGCATCGCCCAGCACGTGCACGAAATCGCCCACCTGCAGGCCGCAGTGGCGCGCCACCATGTGGGTAAGCAGCGCATAGCTGGCGATATTGAACGGCACGCCCAGGAAGATGTCGGCCGAGCGCTGGTAAAGCTGGCAGCTCAGGCGACCGTTGGCCACGTAGAACTGGAACATCGTGTGGCAGGGCATAAGCGCCATCTTCGGCAGGTCGGCCACGTTCCAGGCGCTGACGATCAAGCGCCGCGAATCGGGATTGCGGGCGATTTCCTCCACCACCCAGCGCAGCTGGTCGATCTCCTGGCCGTCGGGGCCGCTCCAGCGGCGCCACTGCTTGCCATAGACCGGCCCGAGGTCGCCCTTGTCGTCCGCCCATTCGTCCCAGATGCTGACTTTGTTCTCTTTGAGGTAGGCGATGTTGGTTTCGCCGCGGATGAACCACAGCAGCTCGTGCACGATCGAACGCAGGTGCAGCTTCTTGGTGGTGACCAGCGGGAAGCCGTCGTCAAGCCTGTAGCGCAGCTGCCAGCCGAACACCGAACGGGTGCCGGTGCCGGTGCGGTCGGCCTTCCCGGTGCCGTCTTCCAATACATGGCGCAGAAGGTCGAGGTAGTTCTGCATCAGCCGGCGTCCGTGGCCACCACCGGCTGCAGCGTCGGCGCACGCCGCGACAGCCAAAGCAGGAACAGTCCCAAGGCCACCAGCGGCAGCGACAGCACCTGGCCCATGGTCAGCCAGCCGAAGGCCAGGTAGCCGATGTGGGCGTCGGGCTCGCGCACGAACTCCACCAGGAAGCGGAAGCCGCCGTACAGCAGCGCGAACAGCCCGGACACGGCATAGCGCGGACGCGGTTTGCGTGAATACAGCAGCAGCACCGCCATCATGACCACGCCCTCGAGCAGCATCTGGTAGAGCTGCGAGGGATGCCGCGCGAAGCGGTCCAGCGCGCCGGTCTCGTGCAGCGCCCGCAGCTGGTCCATCGGCAGGCGCGCATATTCAGCGGGCAGGCTGTCGGGGAACACCACGCCCCAGCTGCCGCCGGTGGGCTTGCCCCACAGCTCGCCGCCGATGTAGTTGCCCAGCCGGCCGAACCCCAGGCCCGAGGGGATGATCGGCGCCACGAAGTCCATCACGTCGAAATAGTGCAGCTTGTGCCGGCGCGTCCACCACGCCGCGGCGATCATCACGCCGATCAGGCCGCCATGGAAACTCATGCCGCCCTCGTTGATCTTGAGCAGCACCAGCGGATTGGCCAGGAAGGAATCAAAACCGTAGAAAAGGACGTAGCCGATGCGACCGCCCAGCACCACGCCCAGCATGCCGTAGAACAACAGGTCGCCGAACCCGTTCTCGTCCACGCCGGGCAGCCGGCCGGCGCGCACGCGCTGGCGGCCGATGAACCAGGCCGCGCCGAAGGCCAGCAGGTACATCACGCCGTACCAGTGGATGCCGTGCGGCCAGAACGGCAGCGGCAGGGCGATCGGGTCGATGTCGTGCAGCAGGGTCATGCGGGCTCCGGCGGGCGACGCGCCGGGGCGCGGTCTGCCCGGCCATTTTGCCCCACGCGGGCGACAGTCCCAAGCGCCGCGAGCATGCCTGGCCTCAAGCGGGGATGACGCGGGCGATCACGCCCTTGAGATAGTCGGTTTCAGGGATGGCCGGATGCACCGGGTGGTCGGCCGCCTGCGACAGCGGCTCCAGCAGCTGCACCTGGCGGTCCAGGTGGCGGGCACCGGCCTGCAGGCCGTCTATCAGCGCCTCACGCGGCATGTGATGGCTGCACGAACAGGTAATCAGGATGCCGTCGCGCTCGAGCACCTGCATGCCCAGCTCGTTCAGGCGCCGATAGGCCAGCGAGCCTTCCTTGAAGTCCTTCTTGCGCTTCACGAAGGCCGGCGGATCCAGGATCACCACGTCCCACTTGCGCCGCTCGGCCCGGGCCGCCTTGAGGAACTCGAAGGCGTCGGCCGCGTGCGCCTGCACCCGGTCGCGCATGCCGTTGCGATCAATATTGGCGTTGATGCCGGCGACCGCGCGCGCCGAGGCGTCCACGCATTCCACCGCGCTTGCGCCGAAGGCCGCGGCGCGCAGGCCCCAGCCGCCCAGGTAGCTGAACACGTCGAGCACCTTGGCACCCCGGGCGTAGGGCGCCAAGCGGTCGCGGTTACCACGCTGGTCGTAGAACCAGCCGGTCTTCTGGCCCTCGCGCAGGTCGCACAGGAAGTCCACGCCGCCCTCGCGGGCAATCGCCGGGCCGTCCAGGGTGCCGTGCACCACCTCCACCGAATCGGCCAGGCCCTCGATGGCGCGCGCGCCGCTGTCGTTCTTCCACAGCAGGGCCGACGGCGCCAGCACCTTCACGATGGCCTCGGTCACCTCGTCGCGCAGTCGGTCCATGCCGGCGGTGGTGGCCTGGGCCACCACCACGTCGCCGAAGCGCTCCACGGTCAGGCCCGGCAAGCCATCGCTTTCGCCGAACACCAGCCGGTAGTAGGGCTCGGCGAACAGCCGCTCGCGCAGCGACAGCGCCACCTTGAGCCGGTGCACCACCAGCGATCGGTCCAGCGCGTGGCCGGCGCGATCCACCAGGCGCGCGGCGATCAGCGTGGAGGGATTGACGTAGCCGGTGCCCACCGGCTTGCCGCCGGCCTCCAGGATCGTCACCGGATCGCCGGGCTGGAAGCCCGTAAGCGGCGTGCGGGCGACGTCCACCTCGTTGCTGAACACCCACAGGTGGCCGGCGCGCAGGCGCCTTTCCTCACCGCGGCGCAGCACCAGTGCGGGGTAGTCGGGACTATTGGACATGGCAACCGCCGGCGGGAAACGGCCGCCAGTATCGCAGGGATGGCCCGATCAGTTGGGCCGTCGGGGCTTTCGCCGCGACAGGATGTTCAGCGTCTCGACGCCGGCCGAGAACGCCATGGCGAAGTACAGGAACTTGCGGTCGATGTGGTAGTTGAAGCCGTCCGCGATCAGGGCCACGCCGACCAGGATGATGAAGGTCAGCGCCAGCATCTTCACGGTGGGGTGCTTGTCGATGAAATCACCAATCGGATTGGCCGCGAAGATCATCACCGCCACGGCAATCAGGATCGCCGCCACCATCACCCATTTGTTGTCGACCATGCCCACCGCGGTGATCACCGAGTCGAGCGAGAACACGATGTCGATGATGGCGATCTGGGCGATCACGTAGCCGAATACCGCCGACGGCTTGGTGGCGATGTCCTCTTCTTCACCGCGTCCCTCGACCGAGTCGTGGATTTCCATCGTGCCCTTCACCAGCAGGAACAGCCCGCCGGCGATCAGCACCAGGTCGCGCACCGAGAAGTCCTCGCCGAACAGGCTGAAGAGGTTGGTCTGCATGCTGGCCAGGAAGGCCAGCGAGAGCAGCAGCATGATGCGGGTGACGCAGGCCAGCGCGAGGCCGAATTTTCGCGCGCGCGGTCGCTGTTCCGGCGGCAGCTTGCTGACCGCGATGGAGATGAAAACCAGGTTGTCGATGCCCAGCACGATCTCGAGCGTGGCCAGGGTCAGCAGCGCGATCCAGAGTTCAGTGCTGAACAACCATTCCATCGTTGCGCCTCAGGCCAGCATGCGGGGCAGCAGGATGAGGCCCCAGCAGATCAATACGTTCATGTCCGACAGGAACACGGCGGCCGAGCCCATGTCCTTGGCGCGACCTGCCAGCTCGTTGTGTTCGGCGCCCCAGCGATCCACGACGGCCTCGACCGCGGAGTTGAGCACTTCCACCACCAGCACCAGCACCAGCGGCCCGATGAGGATCGCGCGTTCGACGCCGTTCGACCCCAGCCAGTACGCCAGCGGCGCCAGCACCAGGAAGAGATAAACCTCCAGCCGGAACGACGACTCCAGGTCCCAGGTGGTGCGCAAACCTTTCATGGACCACGTGAACGCCTTCCAGACCCGGAAAGGGCTGCGCGGCGAATGGGTACCGGTGCTGTCGGCCATGGGTGGGTCAGGGGTGTCGTCGGGATGAGCGCTGTATTTTGCCACAAGCCGCGCCCGTCCCCTGACACAGGGCAGGTCACCCTTGTGCCGGGCCGGAACGCACCCCACCATCTTGAATTCATCCCCTCACCGGAGCTGTCGATGTTCAACCCCGAGCAACTGCTGGGCCAGCTGATGGGCGACGCCATGTCGGGCCGCCTGGGCGGCGGCAAACGCAAGCACAAGCGCAGCGGTGGCCTCGGTGGCCTGCTGGGCGGAGGTGGCGGCGGCAGCCTGATGGGCGGCCTGTCGGGTGGCACCAAGGCCAAGCTGGGGCTGGGCCTGCTGGGCATCGCCGTGGCGGCCTACCAGCACTACCAGCAGCCGGCCGCGCCGCAGCCGGTGATGGGCAGCGCGATGCCGC
>QBLY01000011.1:0-532 GCA_003241895.1 Lysobacteraceae bacterium | reverse complement strand
CCGCCGCCGCCACCGGCCGCCGCTCCGTCCCCCGCCCGGGTTGAACACGCCATGCACCTGCTGCGCGCCATGATCACCGCCGCGCACGCCGACGGCCTGATCGATGCCGTCGAGCGCGAGGCCGTACTGGGCCGCGCTCGTGACGCGGGCCTGGACGCCGAGAGCCTGGCGGCACTGGATGCAGAGATCCGCGCGCCGCTAACGCTGGAACAACTGGTCGTGCGTACGCCGGCCAGCCTGCGCGCCGAGGTCTACGCCGCCGCGTTGATCGCCATCACCGCCGACACCGAGTACGAACGCGCCTTCCTCGACCGGCTCGCCGGCCAGTTGGAACTCGACGGCACCGCACGGGCAGATATCCATGCGCAGCTGGGTGTCGACGCTCCGACCTGACCTTCATCGGGCCTGGAGGCCCTCCTGCCGGCAGCGCTTTCGGTAGAAGGGGCTTCAGCCCCGACCGGCCCACCCCCCCCCAGGAGATTCGCCATGCACCAGTGGTTCCTCAGCCACCAGGGCCAGCAGATGGGCCCGC
>QBLY01000010.1:88005-89496 GCA_003241895.1 Lysobacteraceae bacterium | reverse complement strand
AGACTATCCCCACCCCCCGCCCGCACACACACCGAGGCCTGTCATGAGTGAGATTCCCGGCGACCTGAAGTTCCTCAAGTCCCACGAATGGGCCCGCGTCGAAGACAGCGGCAGAATCACCGTGGGCATTTCCGAGCACGCCCAGGGCCTGCTCGGCGACCTGGTCTATGTCGAGCTGCCCAACGTCGGCGACACGGTCGAGCAGGGCAACGCCGCCGCCGTGGTCGAATCGGTCAAGGCCGCCTCCGACGTCTACTCGCCGATCTCGGGCAAGGTGGTTGAGGTCAATTCGGCGCTGTCGGACAAGCCCGAAACCATCAACGAGGACGCCTACGGCGAAGGCTGGATCTTCGTGATCGAAGCCAGCGAGCCCGACCAGCTCAAGGAGCTGCTTTCGCCCGACGACTACTCGCAGCTGCTGGAGGACGAAGGCCACTGAGCCATCGTCCGGGCCATCGCCACACCCGTGCCGGCCGCCTTGTGCGGCCGGCGCTTTTTCCGGCCGGCCAATCCGCGTTGGGCGCGCGCGACGCGCCGAAGGTTCGCGCATTTTCGCGATTCCGGATCGAAAAAGTGGTGTTCGCCGCAGCGCGGCAAAAAGTTTTTTCGGGGCGGTGGAAGGCGTCCGTCGGTGGGCTTCAACGGGTGCCGCGCGCGCATCGAAAACGTCGGTCGGTCGCCTCTCGAAACTGGCGCGCCGCTTTTTTAAAGCACTTTTCCGCACGCGCGAAAAATGCAGCGCGCGCCGCGTGCAATTCCTACGCGGCCCAAGCGGGTATGCCGACGGCCGCCGAGGTCGGCCGCAGCTTGAAATTATTTCTGCAAAGTTGTTGACATCAAGATTTCCCGTGATTAGCTTTCGCCCAGCAGATGTCTACTGCGGATGCGAGTGATCACGAACAAACCTACAACGCGGGCCACGAAACGCAACTCCACCCGGGAACCCAACACGGTGGATCAGGGCAACCTTCCCTCCGCGAAACGTAAAGCCAGCCTGCGCAGCACCCGACTTTCCAACGCCCGGACCGGTCACGGTCCGGGCGTTTTCATTCCCGGCGCAGCCATGCGCCGGACCCAACCCGCCCGCCGCGCGTTGAGCGCGGCGGCGGTGCCACGCTGCGGGAATCCTCCCGCGGCGGTGCTTTTGTGACTGGGCAGTCCAAACGCCAACTGACGAGGAGTTGACACCATGGCTACGAAGAAAGCTGCGAAAAAGCCGGCCAAAAAGGCCGCCAAGAAGACCGTGAAAAAGGCCGCTGCCAAGAAGGCAGTGAAGAAGACCGCGAAGAAGGCTGCCAAGAAGGTCGCCAGGAAGCCGGCCAAGAAGGCCGCGAAGAAGGCTGTCAAGAAGACCGCCAAGAAGGCTGCCAAGAAGACTGCCAAGAAGGCTGCCAAGAAGTCGGTCAAGAAGACCGCCAAGAAGGCTGCCAAGAAGACCGCCAAGAAGGCTGCCAAGAAGTCGGTCAAGAAGACCGCCAAGAAGGCTGCCAA
>QBLY01000010.1:0-87995 GCA_003241895.1 Lysobacteraceae bacterium | reverse complement strand
CCGCCAAGAAGGCTGCCAAGAAGTCGGTCAAGAAGACCGCCAAGAAGGCTGCCAAGAAGCCGGCCGCCAAGAAGGCTGCCAAGAAGCCGGCTGCCAAGAAGAAGGCGGCGCGCAAGCCCGCTGCCAGGAAGACTGCCGCGATGCCGGCGGCCCCGGTTGCTCCGTCGCTGTAAGACGGAACTTCCAACGCTGTAATCTGGACTCTCTCCCCGTGTTGCCCAGGCGGGGGGGGAGGTTCCAGGAAAGCTTCAATCAAAAACGCCGGCCTTGCGCCGGCGTTCTTGTGTCCAGGGGAATGGGCGCGGCCCTTGGGTCAGGCCGGCGCGGTCTTCGTCAGCGGCGGCGGCCCGGTGTGGATCGCACCGGTTCGGGCGCAAGCCACTCGCGTTTGGGCAGGCCCAGGGCGCGGTCGAGCGTGGTTGGCAGCAGGCCGTTGGGCATGCCGCTTTCGCTGTTCCACAGGATCACCACGCCGATGTCCCGGTCAGGCAGGAAGGCCGCGATGGCCCGGTAGCCCTGAACGGCACCGCCGTGGAAGACCAGGGTGTGGCCGGCGTAGTCGTAGATCCGCCAGCCCAGTCCGTAGTAAGCACTTTTGAGCCGCTCCCGGCGCCAGCCGCCGCCGCGGATCTCGCCAGGGGTGGACACCTGTGGCGTCTGGATCTCGTTGAGCACTTCGGCCGACAGCACGTCCGGGCGGTGGCCCATCTGCGCAATCAGCCACTGTGCCATGTCGTTGACGCTGGCGTTGACGCCCGCGGCCGGTGGGATGCGGTAGTAGGTTTCCTTCGGCCGCACCGCCAGCCACTTGCCGCCGCTGCGCACGTGCGGGCGCGCCCAGCTTGGGCTGGCCTCCAGCCCGTCGCGGCCGTAGGTGGCGCCGTACATGCCCAGCGGGTGGAACAGGCGCTTCTCGACCTGGTGCGAATAGAAGTCGCCGGTGGTGGCGAACACCAGGTCGCCGACCAGGCTGAAGGCGATGTTCTGGTAGGCATAGCAATCGCCGGGGCTGCAGGTCATCGGCGCTTCCGACAATTTCTCGGCCAGCAGCGGGTAGGGCTGGTTGGCTTCCAGGTCCCGGTCGAAGGTGTTGTAGCCCAGGCCGACGCGGTGGCTGAGGATCTCGCGCACCGTCAGGCGCTGGGCGCCCTGCAGGTCGCGCAGGGCGAAGGCGGGCAGCTGGTTGGACACGGGGCTGTCCCAGGACATGGCGCCTTCGCTGACCAGGATCGCGCTGAGCGTGCCGGCGAACGCCTTCGACAGCGAAGCGATGCGGAACACCGTGTCGGGCCCGACCGGCTGCGGGTTGCGGCTGTCCACCACGCCGTAGCCGCGCGCCGACACCACCTTGCCGTCCTGCACGATCGCCACGGCCAGGCCGGGGATACGCGACTGCTGGACCATGAGGTCGGCGAGGCGTTCGATTTCCTTGGCCTGGGCGCTGAAGTCGGGTGCCTTGCCGGCGGCGGGCGCTGCGTCAAGCGTTGCCGCCCAGGCGAGCGAGGCGGCCAGTACGAGTATTGCGAGGTGACCCGGAGGGCCGGCTTTCTTGAGGGGCATGACCGACGTATGCTTGCTGGACTGGGTCATTCTAACGCGGCCACGGCGCGGCGGCCTGAATACAGGGGAGACGAAATGATGATGACTTTGCTCGTGCTGGTCGTGATCGCAGCCATCGGGCTGTTCTGGGGCGTGGGTATCTACAACGGCCTGGTCACCGCCCGCAACGCTTTCAAGAACGCCTTCGCACAGATCGACGTGCAGCTGACGCGCCGCTATGACCTGATCCCGAACCTGGTGGAAGTCGCCAAGGGCTACCTCAAGCACGAACGCGAAACGCTCGAGGCCGTGGTCCAGGCGCGCGCCGCCGCCGTCAGTGGGCTGGCCGCCGCCAAGGCCAACCCGGGCGATCCGGCCGCGATGGCCGCGCTTGGCGGCGCGGAATCCGGCCTGGCCGGCGCCCTGTCGCGGCTGATGGTGGTGGCCGAGGCCTACCCGGACCTCAAGGCCAACCAGAACATGATGCAGCTCACCGAGGAACTCACCTCGACCGAGAACCGCATCGCGTTCGCCCGGCAGGCCTACAACGACAGCGTGATGGCCTACAACAACCGGCGCGAGGTGTTCCCCTCGAGCATCATCGCCGGCATGTTCAACTTCATCGCCGCCGCACTGCTCGAGATCACCGACCCGGCCCAGCGCCAGGCTCCCAAGGTTTCGTTCTGACGTCGCCGCCCCCGCCGTTGCCCGGCGGGGGCCTTCCCCCGGAGGCGCGAAGCGCATGAATTTCTTTGAGCGCCAGGATCAGTCCCGGCGCCAGTCCAAGCGGCTGGTCCTGCTGTTCGCGGCCGCCGTGGTGGCCATCGTGCTGGCCATGAACCTCGTCGTGCTGCTGGTTGGGGGTGGCTTCAACGAAGCCACCCTGCCCGGCGCCCGCTGGGCGGCCGTTGTCGCCACCACGCTGGGCACGCTGGGGGTGATCGGCGTCGCTTCGATGTTCCGCATCTCCAGCCTGCGCGCGGGCGGATCGGCCGTTGCGACGCAGATGGGCGGCATCCCGGTGCCCGAGGACACGCACGACTTCCACTACCGCCGCCTGCGCAACGTGGTGGAAGAGGTCGCCATCGCCTCGGGCGTGCCCGTGCCGCAGATCTTCGTGCTGGAGGAAGAGGCCGCCATCAATGCCTTCGCCGCCGGCTATTCCACCAGCGACGCGGCCATCGCGGTGACGCGCGGCGCGCTGGACAAGCTCAACCGGGACGAACTGCAGGGCGTCATCGCCCACGAGTTCAGCCACGTGCTCAACGGCGACATGCGGCTCAACATCCGCCTGATGGGCGTGCTGTTCGGCATCCTGGTGCTGGGCATCGTCGGCCGCAAGATTCTGGTGCATGGCCGTATCGGCGGAAATTCCAGGGGCGCGCTGCCGGTGATGGCGGTGGCGCTGGGGCTGGTGGTGGTGGGCTCGATCGGCATGCTGTTCGGCCGCATGATCAAGGCCGGCGTCAGCCGGCAGCGCGAGTTCCTGGCCGACTCGTCGGCGGTGCAGTTCACCCGCCAGACCAAGGGCCTGGCCGGCGCGCTCAAGAAGATCGCCGGCCTGGGCGAAGGCTCCAAGCTGGCCAGCCGGGACACCGAGGAAGTGGCGCACATGCTGTTCGGCGACGGCGTGGGCTATTCGTCGCTGTTCGCCACGCACCCGCCGCTGGTGGCGCGCATCCAGGCGCTGGAACCGTCGTTCAAGGCCGAGGCCCTGGTGGACCTGGGCGCACGCTGGCAGATGCGGCCACCGTCGGGGCTGGACGAAGACCAGGCGCTGGGGCTGGATGCGCGCACGTCTGCGCCGCTGCCCGGCGATCGGGCCGAGCTGAGCATCACGCCGCCCGCAGTGGTCGCCCAGGTGGGCGCGCCGCAGGCCAACGACTACGTCCGCGCCGGCGCGCTGGTGAATGCGATCCCCGACGTGCTCAAGCGCGCCGCGCACGAGCGCGAGGAAGCAATGGCGCTGCTGTTCGGCCTGCTGATGGCGCCGCCGGGCAAGGTTCGCGACGCCCAGCAGTACGAACTGGCGGCGCGCCACGAGGAGCGCTTGTCGCGCCAGGCGCTCGACTACGCCGACCGCCTGTCCGACCTGCCGCGCATCCTTTGCCTGCCGTTGGCCGCGATGGCCATGCCGGCCCTGCGCCGGCGGCCGCGGCCCGAGCTCGAGAAGTTCATGGACGCCTGCTTCGCGCTCTCCCATGCCGACGGCAAGGTCAGCCTGTTCGAATATTCTTTGGGGCGCCTGCTGCGCGTGCAGGTGAGCGATGCGCTCGACCCTGCGCGCGCCTGGGTGGCGGGTGATCGTCGGCTGGCCAACTGCGCCGATCACGCCATCACGCTGATGGCGCTGCTGGCCCAGGCCGGCCACGCCGACCCGGGCGCGGCGATGCGCGCCTACCTGGCGGGCATGGCCCTGGTGTTCCCGCGCGCCAATGCCCCGTACCGCCCGCCCACCGACCCGCTGCGGGCGATGGACGAGGCCTGGCCGCTGCTCGACCGGGTTGAGCCGCGCGGCAAGGAGCTGCTGCTCGAAGGCCTGGTGGCGGCGGTGAGCCACGACGGCCGCGTCTGCGTGGCCGAAGCCGAGCTGCTGCGCGTGATTTGCGCTTCGCTGCACTGCCCGCTGCCGCCGATGCTGGAAGGCGCCGCGTAAGCCGCGGCGCCCGGCTCAGGCGGCCTTGCCCCGGATCAGGTCGGCGGCGCGCTCGGCGATCATCATGGTGGGCGCATTGGTGTTGCCGCTCACCAGCTTGGGCATCACCGAGGCGTCCACCACCCGCAGTCCGCTGACGCCGATGACGCGCAGCTGCGGGTCCACCACCGTGTCCGGGTCGCCGACCCGGCCCATGCGGCAGGTGCCGACCGGGTGGTAGATGGATTCGGCCTTGCGGCGGATGAAATCGACCAGGTCGGCTTCGTCCTGCACCTTCGCGCCCGGCTGCAGCTCTTCGCCGCGATAGCCGGCGAAGGCGGGCTGGGCCAGGATCTCGCGCGAGAGCCGCAGCGCTTCCAGCAGCACTTTCAGGTCATAGCCCTCCGGGTCGCTCAGGTAGCCGGCTTCAATGCGCACCTTGTCGGCGGCGCTGGCGCTGGCGAGGAAAATACGGCCGCGGCTGCGCGGGTGCAGGCCGCAGGCGTGCAAGGTGTAGCCGTAGCCGGGAAGGATGTTGCGGCCGTGGTCGTCCAGCTGCGCCGGCACGAAGTGGAACTGGATGTCGGGGCGCCCGTCCTCGGCCAGCGTGCTGCGCAGGAAGCCGCCGGTTTCGGCGATGTTGCTGGTGCCGGGGCCTTTCTTGAACAGGTAGTACTGCAGGCCCACCGCGACGTCGCTGAGGTTGTCGTAGCTGACCTGGCGCACGCAGCGCTGCAGCGTGCACACGTCCAGGTGGTCCTGCAGGTTGCCGCCCACGCCGGGCAGGTCGCTGACCACGTCGATGCCGTGCTGGCGCAGGTGCGCCGCCGGGCCGATGCCCGACAGCATCAGCAGCTGCGGTGAATTGATCGCGCCGCCGCACAGGATCACCTCCTTCGCCGCGCCTTCGCAGAACGCGCCCTTGCCGTCCACCGCATACACCACGCCCGTGGCGCGCCCGTCCTCGATGACGACGCGGCTGGCCGTGGCGCGGGTGATGACGGTGAGGTTGGGGCGCTTGCGCACCGGCTTGAGGTAGGCCCGGGCGCTGGAGCTGCGGGCCCCGTCGCGGGTGGTGGTCTGGTACCAGCCGAAGCCTTCCTGGCGGACGCCGTTGAAGTCGTCGGACGGCGCATGGCCGGCCTGTCGGGACGCTTCGAGGAACACGTTGGAAAGCGGGTTCTTGTGGCGCGGGTCGGACACGCCCAGCGGGCCGTCGCCGCCGTGGAATTCACTGCCGCCGCGCTCGTTGCCTTCGCTGCGCTTGAAGTAGGGCAGCACGTTGTCCCAGTGCCAGCCGTCGGCGCCCAGGGCGGCCCATTCGTCGTAGTCGCGGGCGTTGCCGCGGATGTAGCACATGGCGTTGATCGAACTCGATCCGCCCAGCACCTTGCCGCGCGGCCACCACAGCAGGCGGCCGCCGAGCGCGGGCTCGGGCGCGGTGCTGTAGTCCCAGTTCACGCCCTTCTTGCCCACCAGCTTGGCCAGCCCGGCCGGCATGTGGATGAAAGGATGCCAGTCGCTGGGGCCGGCTTCGAGCAGCAGGACCCGGTTACCGGCGTCTTCGCTCAGGCGGTTGGCCAATACGCAGCCGGCGGAACCGGCTCCCACGATGATGTAGTCGTACACAGGCACTTCTTTATTCGATGACCGCCCGAGGCTAGGCTCCCGTTCTAGAGCAAACACTCGGGCTGCGACAGTGCCGCTGCGCAAGCGTGATGGCGCTCACGAAAGCCTAACGGGCTGGCACCCGGCGGCCGGGTTGGCTATGGTGCCGCGACCCCACCGGGATAGCGCATGACCCCAGGCACCAGCACCGACGGCCGCTTCGACCACCTGCGCGGCGCGCTTCGGGAGTTCCCGGCCCTGCTGTGGTCGTTCCTGTATTTCTTCTTCCTGCTGACCGGCTATTACGTGCTGCGTCCGGTGCGCGACGCCATGGGCGCGTCGGCCGACGTGGAGGCGGTGTTCCCGCTGGCGCTGGTGGACTGGGCGGCCGGCCATGGCGTGGCCTTGGGTGAACTCACGCTGCAGCTGCTGTTCACCGGCACCTTCATCGCGATGGTCGTGCTGCAGCCGGTTTACGGAGCCCTGGTCAGCCGATTTCCGAGGCGGGTGTTCCTGCCCGTGCTGTACCTGGTATTCATCGCCTGCCTCCTTGGCTTCTACGTGATCTTCGATCGCGACGTGCCGGGGCGCGGGGCGGTGTTTTTCATCTGGGTGGCGGTGTTCAACCTGTTCGCCGTGTCGGTGTTCTGGAGCTTCATGGCCGACATCTACACCGACCTGCAGGCGCGCCGGCTGTATGGGTTCATCGCGGTGGGCGGCACGGCCGGGGCCTTCCTGGGCCCGATCATCACGCGGGTGCTGGTGCATCAGATCGGCGTCGCCAACCTGCTGCTGGTCTCGGCGGCGCTGCTGACGGTGTGCGTGGGCTGCATCCTGCGGCTGGGCCAGTGGGCGCGGGTGCGGGAAAGCACGCGCGGGTCGTCGGAGGCTGAGTCCGCCATGGGCGGCAGCATGCTGGCCGGCCTGCGGCTGCTGCGCGACCAGCCGCTGCTGCGGGCCATGGCGGTGCTGATGTTCTTCGGCGTTGGCGTGGGCACGCTGCTTTACAACGAACAGGCCGCCATTGCCCGCCAGTTCTACCCGGGCGACGAGGCGCGCACGGCGTTCTACGCCAACATCGACCTGGCCATCAACCTGGTGACGATACTGGTGCAGCTGTTCCTGACCCGGCCGCTGCTGCTGCGCTACGGCGTTGGCCCGGTGCTGCTGGTGCCGGCGTTCGCCATCCTGCTGGGCTTTGCCGCGCTCACCGCCTCTCCGCTGCCAATGCTGGTGGCGGTGGTGCAGATCGCCACCCGGGCGGGAGAGTTTTCACTGTCCAAGCCGGCCCGCGAAACCATCTACACCCGCGTCGACCGCGAGACCCGCTACAAGGGCAAGGCGGTCATCGACACCGCGGTGTACCGCTTTGGCGACCTGTCGTTCGTCTGGCTGCACAAAGGGCTGGCCGCATTCGGATCCAACGTGGTGTTCGGCGTCGGCGTGCTGGTGGCGGGCGCAATGACCTTCGGCGCCTGGCGCCTGATCCGCGAGCAGGCCAAGCTGCCGGCCGAAAAGGCCTGACCTGGCGCCGGGACTGCCTGCGCAATGCTGCCTTCGCGCGGCGGCAACAACCGGCGGTGGTCGCCTGCGGTAACCTTTCGGCCTGACCTCGGGAGAAAAGCGCATGAAGACCAGGGCCGCCGTCGCGCACAAGGCCGGAGCTCCGCTGACCGTCGAAACCGTGGACCTCGAAGGTCCGCGCTTTGGCGAAGTGCTGGTCGAGATCAAGGCCACCGGTGTCTGCCACACCGACCAGTTCACGCTGTCGGGCGATGACCCCGAAGGCCTGTTCCCGGCCATCCTGGGCCACGAGGGCGCCGGCATCGTGGTGGACGTCGGCCCGGGCGTGACCACGCTCAAGAAGGGCGACCACGTCATCCCGCTGTACACGCCCGAATGCCGCCAGTGCGAGTATTGCCTCAACCCCAAGACCAACCTCTGCCAGTCCATCCGCAGCACCCAGGGCCAGGGCCTGATGCCCGACGGCAGCAGCCGCTTCAGCCTGGACGGCAAGCCGGTGCTGCACTACATGGGCACGTCCACGTTCTCCAACTTCACCGTGGTGCCCGAGATCGCGCTGGCGAAGATCCGCGAGGACGCGCCGTTCGACAAGGTCTGCTACATAGGCTGCGGCGTCACCACCGGCATCGGCGCGGTGATCTTCACCGCGAAGGTGGAAGTGGGTTCGAAGGTGATTGTGTTCGGCTTGGGCGGCATCGGCCTGAACGTGATCCAGGGCGCGCGCCTGGCCGGCGCCGACATGATCGTGGGCGTAGACCTCAACCCCGGCCGCGAGGCCATGGCGCGCAAGTTCGGAATGACCCACTTCGTGAACCCGGCCGAAGTGGAGGACGACCTGGTGCCCTACCTGGTGTCGCTGACCAAGGGCGGCGCCGACTACACCTTCGAGTGCATCGGCAACACCAAGGTCATGCGCCAGGCGCTGGAAAGCGCGCACAAGGGCTGGGGCACGAGCGTGATCATCGGCGTGGCCCCGGCCGGCGCCGAAATCAGCACGCGGCCGTTCCAGCTGGTGACGGGGCGCAACTGGCGCGGCAGCGCCTTCGGCGGCGCCCGCGGCCGCAGCGACGTGCCCAAGATCGTCGACTGGTACATGGACGGCAAGATCGACATCGACTCGCTGATCACCCACACGATGCCGCTGGAGAAGATCAACGACGCCTTCGACCTGATGCACCGCGGTGAATCCATCCGCAGCGTGGTCATTTTCTGATGGCGGTGGAGCTGGTCAGCGAGCACGGCTGCTTCGGCGGCGTGCAGGGCTTTTACCGCATGCACTCGGCGGCCTGCGGCGGCCCGATGCGGTTCGCGGTGTTCCAGCCTCCGCAGGCGCGCGCAGGACGGGTGCCGGTGCTCTATTTCCTGGCCGGGCTGACCTGCAGCGAAGAGACGGCCACCGTGAAGGCCGGCGCACAGCGCATGGCGGCTGAGCTGGGCCTGATGCTGGTGATGCCCGACACCAGCCCGCGCGACACCGGCATCGAAGGCGCCAGCGGAGACTGGGAGTTCGGCGAAGGGGCGGGTTTCTACCTGGACGCCACCCAGGCGCCGTGGTCGTCGCGGTTCCGCATGGAAACCCACGTGGTGCACGAACTCGGGGCCGCCATTGCCGAACATTTCCCGGCCGATCCCGGCCGCGCCGGCATCTTCGGCCATTCGATGGGCGGCCACGGCGCACTGGTGCTGGCGCTGCGGCATCCCGACTTCTACCGCAGCGTGTCGGCATTCGCGCCGATCGTCGCACCCAGCCAGGTGCCGTGGGGCAAGAAGGCCTTTTCGCGCTACCTGGGTGACAACCACCGCGCCTGGGCCGAGCATGACGCCTGCGAGCTGGTGAAGCGCCGCCGGTTCGGCGGCACCATCCTGGTGGACCAGGGGCTGGACGACAAATTCCTGGCCGAACAGCTGCAGCCGGAGCGTTTCGAAGCGGCCTGCACCGAGGCCGGGCAGCGCCTGAGCCTGCGCCGCCATGCCGGCTACGATCACGGCTACTATTTCATCGCCAGCTTCATCCAGGACCATCTGCGGCACCACGCCGCTGCGCTGGCCGACTGACCGGAGCGTCCCATGACCCTGATCGCGATCGTGCTGACTGCCCTGGTCGCCCTGCTGCACGTGGGCTTCATGGTGCTGGAGATGTTCTTCTGGACCAAGCCGCTGGGCAGGCGCGTTTTCGCCCTTACGCAGCAGCGCGCGCTCGACTCGGCGCAGCTGGCGGCAAACCAGGGCCTGTACAACGGCTTCCTGGCGGCGGGGCTGGTCTGGGGGCTGCTGATCGGCGACCGCGCGATCTGCCTGTTCTTCCTGGGCTGCGTGGTGGTGGCGGGGCTGTTCGGCGCGGCCACGGTGAAGCGGTCGATCCTCTACGTGCAGGCGGTGCCGGCCATTCTCGCCGCGGTCGCCGTCCACTATTTCTAGAAACGCTGTGGGAGGGCCTCCCACAGGGGGTCAGCGCCTGGGGGTCAGCCACATCCGGATTTCGGCGTTGAAGACTTTCACGCCCGCGGGATCGAACACGTCCACGTTGATCGGCAGGTCGTAGCCTTCGGCCGCGCTGACGATGGGAATATTGGGCGTGGCCAGGGCGCGCATCGTGCCGCTGGCCTTCTTGAGGTAGCCCACGGTCATGCCCTTGGGGATCCAGCGCATGTCCGCGGGCAGCGAGGCGTCGGTCAGCACGCCGGCGCACAGTTCCGCCAGGTTGCACAGGGCGATGGCGTGCACGGTGCCGATGTGGTTCTGCACGGCGCGACGGTGCGGGATGGTGGCCTCGCACAGCGAGTGTTCCAGCCGCCGGATGGTCGGCCTGATGCTGGCGAAGTAGGGCGCCTTGAAGCACACCGCGCGGCTGAACAGCCAGTGGCCGGCCGGGTAGCGGGTGTACTTCCGGTAAAGCTTGAGCAGCGGCGTGTCGGACATCGAAGGGTCTCCGGAAACAACGCAGGAGGACCTTTCGGTCCTCCTGCGGGTGTTGAAGCATGGATGGAACTCAAGCGGCGCGGTGCTGGGCCGCGCGCTGTTCGCGGTTGAGCGATGCGGACACCAAATCGGCCGGGTCGAAGTCGTCCACCGTGATGGTTTCCCAGGTCAGCGCGCGCAGCTCTTCAAGCTGCAGCTTTTCCTCGGCGGTGATCCAGCCTTCGGCCACGCCCTCGGCCAGCTGCGCCGGGAAGTCCAGCGCTTCGATGTCGCTGTTCTTGAGCGCCTTGAGGAACTTGCGCTCCACCGGCTCGGCCAGGATCACCTTGGGCAGGAAGCTGTTGATGCGGCCGGCCGGGTTGTTCTCGCAGGGCGTCAGGAAGATGCCGTCGGCCAGGCGGTCACGGGCATCGGACGGCGACATCAGCAGCGCCGCGGCGCGACGGCCCAGGCGGTCGGACGGCGCCTGTGCGCGTCGGCCCCACGGGAACACCAGCATCCACAGCAGCCAGCCCACCGGACGGATCGGGAAGTTGCGCAGCGCGCCCGACAGCGCCAGCTCGATCTTGTGCGCCGACTCATGGAAGGCGAGCGCCAGCAGCGGCTGTTCGGCCGCCGGACGGCCTTCGTCCTCGTAGCGCTTGAGCATGGCGCTGGCGATGTAGAGGTGGCTCAGCACGTCGCCCAGGCGGCCCGAAAGCTTTTCCTTGAACTTGAGCTTGCCGCCCAGCATCAGCATGGACGTATCGGCCACCAGCGCCAGGTTGGCCGAGTAACGGTTGAGCTTGCGATAGTAGCGCCTGGTGTAGGCGTCGCCCGGGGCGGCACCGATACGTGCGCCAAAGAGACCGAAGATCCAGCTGCGCACGGCGTTGGAGATGGCGAAGCCGATGTGGCCGAACAGGTTGACGTCGAACTCGCGCAGGCGCACTTCCGGATCGGGATGGGTCGCGGCCTGCATTTCCTTGAGCACCCACGGATGGCAGCGGATGGCGCCCTGGCCGAAGATCATCAGGCTGCGGGTCATGATGTTGGCGCCCTCGACCGTGATCGAGATCGGCGCCGCCTGCCAGCCGCGGCCCAGGTAGTTCATCGGGCCCAGGATGACGCCCTTGCCGCCGTGGATGTCCATGGCGTCCGCCGCGACGGCGCGGGCCATCTCGGTGGCGTGGTACTTGGCGATGGCCGACGGTACGGCCGGCTTCTCGCCGCGGTCGACGGCGGCGGCGGTGGCCTGCGCCAGCGCGGCGCAGGCATAGGCGTTGCCGGCGATGCGCGCCAGCGCTTCTTCCACGCCCTCGAAGCGGCCGATGGACAGGCCGAACTGCTTGCGGATGCGGGCATAGGCACCGGTGACCACCGCGGCAAGCTTGGACGCGCCGCTGGATGTGGAGGGCAGGGTGATCGCGCGGCCGACCGACAGCACTTCCACCAGCATGCGCCAGCCCTGGCCGATGAAGTCTTCGCCGCCGATCAGCTGGCTCAGCGGCAGGAACACTTCCTTGCCGTGCAGCGGGCCGTTCTGGAAGGCGCAGTTGAGCGGGAAGTGGCGGCGGCCGATATTCAGGCCGTCGGTCTCGCGCGGCATGAGCGCGAGCGTGATGCCGCGATCGGCCTCGTCGCCCAGCAGCTTGTTCGGGTCGTACAGGCGGAAGGCCAGGCCGATCACGGTCGCCACCGGCGCCAGCGTGATGTAGCGCTTGTCGAAGGTCAGCTTGACGCCGAGCACGCGGGCGCCGTTCCAGTCGCCTTCGCAGACGATGCCGTAGTCGGGCAGGGAGGTGGCGTCGGAGCCGGCGGTGGGGCCGGTCAGCGCGAAGCAGGGGATTTCGCGGCCATCGGCCAGGCGCGGCAGGTAGTGCTTCTTCTGCTCATCGGTACCGTAGTGCAGCAGCAGCTCGGCCGGACCCAGCGAGTTGGGCACGCCGACGGTGGAGCTGAGGGTGGCGGAAATCGAGGCCAGCTTCTGGATCACCTTGTGGTGCGCCAGCGCCGAGAAGCCCAGGCCGCCGTATTCCCTGGGGATGATCATGCCGAAGAATTTCTGCTTCTTCAGGTAGTCCCAGAGTTCGGGCGGCATGTCGTTGCGGACATGGGTGATGTCCCAGTCGTTGGTCATGCGGCAGGCCTGTTCGACCGGGCCGTCCAGGAAGGCCTGTTCTTCGGCGGTGAGCACGGGCTTGGGCTGGGACAGCAGCTGCTCCCACTTGGGCATGCCCGAGAACAGCTCGCCCTCGAAGCCCACGGTGCCCGCTTCCAGCGCCGTCTTCTCGGTGTCCGAGAGCGGCGGCAGGATCTTGGTGTAGAACTTGAGCAGCGGCGCGGTGATCAGCGGCTGGCGCAGCGGCGTGATCAGCAGCGGCAGCGTGACCACGGCAAGCAGCACCGCGGCCACGATGGTGGCGGTGAGGTTGGCGCCGGCCAGCGCCACCGCGACCAGCAGCGTGGCGGTGAGCGCGGTGAATATCGCCAGGCTCCAGCGGTGGTAAGCCACCAGCAGGGTCGCCAGCACAAGCGCGAGGAAGGGGGCAAGGATGCTCATCGAGGATCTCCGTGGTTGGCCGTGGGGATAGCCAGGTCGTGCAGGAATTGAATCAAGGTGTCGGTGAAAGCGTCATTGTCGTCGCCCGCCACCATGTGGGTGGCCTGCGGCAGTTGTACGTGACGCGCGTGGGGCGCCAGCTCTAGAAAATGTGCCACCGTCTGGCTGGTGACCAGGTCGCTGCGGCCGCCGCTCACCAGCAGTACCGGGATGTCGAGCTGGCGGCAGGCGTCTTCGATCTGCTGCTGCAGGTCGGCGGTGGAAGGAATGAATTCGCTCAGCAGGCGCGGGTCCCAATGCCAGGCCAGGCGGCCGTCGGGTCGGGCGTTGAGCAGGTGCGCCAGCTGCGCCGGGGTTTTCTTCCCGCGCCGGTGCGGCAGGTAGGCGGCGATCTGCTCGGCCGCGTGGTCGTAGGAGTCGAAGCCGTCGGGATGGGCGTTCATGAACCCAAGGATGCGCTCCACGCCGGAGGCTTCCCAGCGTGGCGTGATATCCACCAGCACCATGGCGGAGAAAAGCGGGTCGCGGGCCTGCGCCATCAGGCCGGTCAGACCGCCCAACGAAGCCCCGACCAGGATCGGCGCCGGGCCCAGGGCCCCTGCCGCCGTAGCCACGTCGTCCACGAACTGGGTGCCGGAATATCGCGAATCGGCCGCGTTTCGACCGGACTGGCCGTGGCCGCGAACGTCCCAGGCCAAGCTGGCGTGTCCGGCCTCGGCAAGGCGGCGCTGGGTTTGCACCCAAGCCTGGCGCGTCTGGCCAAAGCCGTGCGCCAACAATATGCCCGGCCCGGCGCCGCCGCAGCGTGCGGCCGAAAGTGTCACACCGTCGCGGGCAGCCATCGTGGTGACGACGGGCTCTGGCGACTCGAAAGCGGCGGCGGCGGATATGACCATACGTCAGAGTATGGGGTTTCGGGGTCGCCCTGTCAATACTGGCCCGTATGGTGCATCATCGCCACTAACCAACCCTGCCTTGGCTTACCCGAGCCGCCCCCAGCCAGTAGACTCCTTTGTATGGCCGCCTCCGCACCCAAGCTTGAACGCCCGACCCGCCTGAGCGCGGAGGACTGGGCCCTCGCCGCCCTCGATGTGATCGCCGAACAGGGCCTGGCCGCAGTCGCGGTCGAGCCCCTCGCGCGGCGGCTCGGCGTTACCAAGGGCAGCTTCTACTGGCACTTCCCTTCCCGTGAGGCCCTGCTGGTGGCCGCGCTGGAACGATGGGAATTGATGGAACAGGAAACTGTTTTCGGCCAGCTCGAAGCCATCTCCGACCCGCGCGCCCGCCTCAAGGCGCTGTTCCAGCTGGTGGCGCACGAGCTCAAGCCGCACATCATTTATTCCGAGCTGCTCAAGGCGTTGGACCACCCGGTGGTGCAGCCGGTGCTGCACCGTGTGTCGCAGCGGCGCCTGGACTACCTCACCGCCAGCTTCCGGCAGGCCGGCCTGCCGCGCCTGGACGCCCAGAACCGCGCGCGCCTGACCTACGCCGCCTACGTCGGCTTCCTGCAGCTGTCGCTGCAGCTGGGCCAGCCCCGCCTTCACCAAGACGAGTTCGAGGCGTACGTGGGCCACGTGATGAGCACCCTCATCCCCGATTGAAGGCCGCCCGGGGTCGGGACACGCCGTCCCCGGCCCGATAGAATACGTAGGCATACGCTGGCGCCGGGTCCTCGCGCCCCGCCCGGTTTCCCCTTAGACGGTCCCGATATGTCCAGCAAACTTGCCGCGCTCAACGATTGGGTGGCCTCTGTCGCCCAGCTGACCCAGCCCGCCGCGATCCACTGGTGCGACGGCTCAGGCGCCGAGAACAGCCAGCTGGTTGCGCTGATGCTGTCCACCGGCGACCTGGTCAGGCTCAACGAGACAAGCCATCCCAACTGCTTCCTGCACCGCTCCAGCCCCAGCGACGTGGCGCGCGTCGAGCACCTGACCTTCGTCTGCACCGCCGAGAAGGACGCCGCCGGCCCGAACAACAACTGGATGTCGCCGGCCGACGGGCACGCCAAGATGGACGCGCTTTACGCGGGCTGCATGCGCGGCCGCACCCTGTACGTGGTGCCGTACTGCATGGGTCCGATCGACTCGCCGCTGTCGCGCTGCGGCGTCGAGATCACCGACAGCCCGTATGTGGTGGCCAACATGCGCATCATGACGCGCATGGGCGCCGGCGCGCTGGCGCGCATCGAGCGCGAGGGTTCGTTCGTGCGCGGCCTGCATTCGATCGGCGAACTCGACCCCGACCGCCGCTTCATCATGCATTTCCCGGAAGAACTCGCCATCCAGAGTTACGGCTCGGGCTACGGCGGCAACGCGCTGCTGGGCAAGAAATGCCACGCGCTGCGCATCGCCAGCTACCAGGCGCGCACCGAAGGCTGGCTGGCCGAGCACATGCTGATCGTGGGCATCGAGAACCCGAAGGGCGAAACGCATTACGTGGCCGCGGCCTTCCCGTCGGCCTGCGGCAAGACCAACCTGGCCATGCTCATCCCGCCCGAAGGCTACCTGCGCGATGGCTGGAAAGTGTGGACGGTGGGCGACGACATCTGCTGGATGCACCCGGGCCCGGACGGCCGCCTGTACGCGATCAACCCCGAGGCCGGCTTCTTCGGCGTGGCGCCGGGCACCAGCGACAAGACCAACGCCAACGCCATGGCCATGCTCCACCACGATGCGATCTTCACCAACGTCGGCGTCACCGCCGAGAACCAGCCGTGGTGGGAAGGCATTGGCGAAGGCGAACCGTCCCGGGACTGGCAGGGTCGCGACTACGACAAGGCCAACGGCCCGGCGGCGCACCCGAACTCCCGCTTCACCGTCAGCGCCCAGAACTGCCCCAGCTACACCGAGATGGCCGAAGCCCCGCAGGGCGTGCCGATCAGCGCGATCATGTTCGGCGGCCGGCGCGAGTCGCTGGTGCCGCTGGTGTTCGAGGCGCGCGACTGGACCCACGGCGTGCTGGTGGGCGCCTCGATGGCGTCCGAAACCACCGCCGCCGCCACCGGCGCGGTGGGCGTGGTGCGCCGCGACTCGATGGCGATGAAGCCGTTTGCCGGCTACAACTTCGCCGACTACTTCGCCCATTGGCTGTCGTTCGACAAGCCGGGTGCGCAGCTGCCCAAAGTCTTCCAGGTCAACTGGTTCCGCAAGAACGAGGCCGGCAAGTTCATGTGGCCGGGCTTTGGCGAGAACCTGCGCGTGCTGGAGTGGATGCTCAAGCGCGTCACCGGCCAGGCCGAGGCGATCGACACCGCCGTGGGCCTGCTGCCCAAGGCGTCCGATCTCAACGTGGAAGGGCTGGGCCTGGACGAGGCCACCCTTGAACAGCTGGTCACCATAGACCGCGAAGGCTGGAAGGCCGAGATGGCCAGCATCGGCGAATACCTCGACAGCTTCGGCGACCGTACGCCGCACGCGCTCAAGGCCGAGCGCGCCAAGATCGCGGCACGCCTGGCCTGAAGGCCTTCTACTGCCACCACTTCGTCCTGCCGCTGCCCGACGGCCATCGGTTCCCGATGGCCAAGTACGAGCAGCTGCACGCGCGCATCCGCGATGCGGCGCCCGCGCTGGGCATCGAACTGGTGGAGCCGCCCGCCGCCACCGATGAAGACCTGCTGCGCGTGCACGCCCCCGCCTACGTGCAGGCGATGCGCGAGGGCAGTGCCGACCCGGCCTTGATGCGCCGCATCGGCTTCCCGTGGTCGGAAGCGATGGTGGAGCGGTCCCGCCGATCGTCGGGCGGCACGATCATGGCGCTTCGCGCCGCCCTGTCGGGCGAGGGCGTGGCGGTGAACCTAGCCGGTGGCACCCACCATGCCGGCCATGCCCGCGGCGGCGGCTACTGCGTGTTCAACGACGCGGTGGTGGCGGCGCGCCACGTGCAGGCCCACGGCCTGGCCCGCCGCCTGCTGGTGGTGGACCTGGACGTGCACCATGGCAACGGCACCGCCGAGCTGTGCGCGGACGACCCGAGCCTCTTTACGTTCTCGATGCACGCGGGCCGCAACTACCCGGCGGTGAAGCCGGACTCCGACCTGGACGTGGCCCTGGCCGACGGCACGGGCGACGACCTCTACCTGGACGCTCTGGCGCGGCACCTGCCCGAAGCCATCGCGCGTGCCCGGGCCGACGCGGTGATTTACCTGGCCGGCGCCGATCCGTTTGTCGGCGACCGCCTGGGCTATCTCGCCCTGAGCAAGCCCGGCCTGGCCGAGCGCGACCGGCAGGTGCTGGCGGCCTGCCGGCGCCACGGCCTGCCGCTGGCGGTCTGCATGGCCGGCGGCTATGCGCCGGAGGTGCGCGACATCGTCGACATCCACGAGGCCACCGTGCGGCTGGCCGCCGCCCACTGGCGCGAGCTTCGCGACGCCGCCTAAACCTTTCGGCCGGTGCCTGCATCCGAGTCGGTATGCTCAGTACCGCCGTGGACCTTCACGCCGCCCCCGCCAACGACCCCATTTCGCCCCGCGACGAGGACCACGCCCTGGTCCGCGCGGCAGGCGCCGGCGACGTGCGCGCCTTCGAGCAGCTTTATCGCAGGCATTCGAGTCGCGTGCATGCCGTGCTGTGGCGGCTGTGCGGGCACGAGGCGAGGGCGCAGGATTTGGTGCAGGACGCGTTCGTGAAGGCCTGGCAGGCGCTGCCCGGCTTCCGGTTCGAAAGCGCGTTCTCCACCTGGCTGCACCGTCTTGCGGTGAACACCGCTCTGATGGAACTGCGCGCCCGCAGCGGCGGCGAAGCGCTGGAGACCGACGACGAGGCGCTTGATACCCACGCCACGCCCGACAGCGCCGGCCTGCGCATGGCCCTGCGGCTCGACCTCGAGCGCGCCATCGCCACCTTGCCACCGCGCGCCCGCGCCGTGCTGGTGCTTTACGACATCGAAGGCTGGAAGCACGAGGAGATCGCCACCGAACTCGGCATGGCGGTCGGCAGTTCCAAGGCCCAGCTGCATCGCGCCCGCCAGCTGCTGCGGGCCAGGCTAGGAGAGGACCATGAGCAAGACTGAACTGCGCTGGCAGCTGCGCCAGCTGCCCCGCGAGATCGATCCGCCGCACGACCTGTGGCCCGGCATTCAAGCCCGCCTGCGGCCGCCGCAGCCTGCCCGCAAGGGCCGGGCGTGGTGGGTGGGCCTGGCCATGGCCGCCTCGCTTTGCCTGGCGGTCGGCCTGGCCTGGCAGCCGGCGCGCTCGCCCGCGCCCGATCCGCAGGCTGCACTGGTCCAGCGCGAAGCGCAGGCCCTCACCCGCGAATACCAGGCGGCCCTGGTGCAGTTCGAAGGCGCGCCCCTGCCGGCCCCCATCGAGCCGGCCTTGGCCACCCTGGACCAGAGCCTGGTGCAGATCCGCCAGGCCATGGACAGCGACCCGGGCGCCCGCTACCTGCTCGACCAGCTGCGCAGGACGTATTCCCGCCGGCTGTCGCTGACCCAGCGCGCCGTCACCGGCTGAAGCCACCTTCACTTATATGTATGACAGGAGCATTCCATGACGACCCGCACCGTTTGCTGCGCGGCACTGCTGGCATTGGCCAGCTCGCCGGCGCTGGCCGCCACGCCTATCAACCAGGTCCGGCCGCTGTCGGCCACCGGCAATGTGTCCATCGACAACGTCAAGGGCCGCATCGTGGTGCGGGCCTGGGACCGCGCCGAGGTCGGCATCACCGGCAGCCTGGGCGAGGGCGTCGAGAAGCTGCTGGTGGAGGGCACGGCCGACGACCTTCGCATCGAAGTGCGCTATCCCTCCAGCGGCGGCAGTTGGTTCGGCTGGGGTGGCAAGGGCAGCCAGGGCCAAGCCAGCGTCATCGAGGTGTCGGTGCCCACCGGCGCCGGTGTGACGGTGGACAGCGTGAGTGCCAACGTGGACGTGGCCGGCGTTGCCGGGCGAAGCCTGTCGGTGGACACGGTCAGCGGCGACGTGGTGGTGCGGGCGGCACGCCCGGCCGAGGCCAGCATCGACAGCGTCAGCGGCGACCTGGACCTTGACCTGCAGACCGCCAGCATTGCGGTGGATACGGTGAGCGGTGACGTCCGGATACGGGGCAGGGTGACCGGGGTGGTGGACCTGGAAACGGTCTCGGGCGACGTCGAGCTGGCGGCCGGGCAGGTCGAGCGCCTGTCGATCAGCTCGGTCTCCGGCGACAGCCGGGTCAAGGCCAGGTTGGCGCCGGGCGGCCGCATCACCACCGATTCGGTCAGCGGCGGGCTGACCCTGTCGCTGGGCCGCGACACCTCGGCCCGGCTGCGGGTGGAGACCTTCAGCGGCGATATCAGCAGCCCGGTCGGGGCAGTCAAGGCCGAGCAGTACGGCCCTGGGAAAAGTCTCGAGACGCGACTGGGCGCGGGTGCCGGGGACGTCCGGCTGGAGTCGTTTTCCGGCGATGTACGAATTGAACTCGACTAAGTGTTTTTAATTCAAGGCGTTAGGCCTGATTTCGGGCCGCCGGTGCGCCGCGGCACCCCCCCCGCCCCCGCTTTACGGGGCGTTAACCTTCTTTGCGGGACGTAAAGATTGCGTTATGCTCCGGCAGGCCAAGGTGACCGTTATCCTGACGATCGACCTCTAGGCTTTGTCCCGGTATCTAGAGTCACCATCACTCTGACGTTGGAGAGAGAAAAAAATGTCTAATTTCAATCAGCTGTCTGGCGCGATTCGCTTCGCGCTCCTCGCCGGCGCCGCTTCCACCTTCGCGGCGGTCCCCGCCTTCGCGCAGGAAACGGAAGATAGCGCCGCTACCCTCGACACCATCGAGGTCACTGGTTCGCGCATCAAGCGCGCCGACGTGGAAGGCGCCCTGCCGATCACCGTCATCAACCGCGCCCAGATCGACGCCTCCGGCGAAGTCTCGGTGGCCGACTACCTGCGTGGCACCACCTTCAACAGCTTCGGCTCGATCCGCCCGCAGTCGGGCAGCTCGGCCCAGGCGACCGCCGGTATCAGCCTGCGTGGTCTCGGTTCGGGCCGTACGCTCGTCCTGATCGACGGCCGTCGCGCCCCGGTTGCTGCCGCCACCGGCAGCTTCCAGGACATCAACGCCATTCCGCTGGCGGCTGTTGAGCGCATTGAAATCCTCTCCGACGGCGCCTCGGCGATCTACGGTTCCGACGCCATCGGCGGCGTGGTGAACATCATCACCCGCAAGGACTTCAACGGCGTTGAAGTGACTTACGGCGTCGGCTCCCCGACCCTCGACGGTGGCGACACCGAGCAGGGCTCGATCATCTTCGGCAGCGCCTCCGAGCGCGGTCGCCTGCTGGGCGGCATCTCGCTCGACAAGCGCGACATCGTCTTCCAGCGCAGCCGTCCGTGGTCCAGCGGCGGCACCTCGTCGTTCGGCAACAACATCCAGACGGGTCGTACCGGCGGTTTCCTGCGCCACCCGACCAACGGTTCGCGCTTCCCGGGCTTCAACTGCACCACGAACGGTTTCTTCACCCTCAGCTCCGGCCCGACCGGTCGTTGCGCCTACGACTTCACCTTCGTTGCGGCTGACGAAGCGGCGATCAAGAACCAGTCCACGTTCCTGCGCGGCGACTACCAGATCAACGACAACTGGACGACCTACCTCAACGCCCAGGTTTCCCGCGTGCAGTCGTTCGGTCGCTACGCGCCCGTCCCGAGCTCGCCGTGGCTCGGCGGCAGCAACGGCATCGCCCTGCTTCCGGGTTCGCCCAGCCATCCGGCCGTCCTCTTCCCGGGCGACCCGTTCTATGCAGCGCTGGCTGGCCAGACCCTTTACGTGCGCCACCGCTTCGCCGCCCTGGGTAACCGCGACAACTCCATCGAGAACGGCCTGTACGACTTCACGTACGGCTTCCAGGGTCGCATCGGCGCCGTGGACCTCGACTTTGGCGTCCGCACCAGCGAATCCAAGGCCATCGAGCTGGGTCGCAACTACGTCCTGGCCACTTCGGCCCAGGCCGCTGTCAACAACGGTACGTACCTGATCCAGAACCCGTTCGCGACCGCGCCCAACATTGCCCGCTCGCTGATCGTCACGGTCAACCGCGAGTCCACCACGAAGATGCGCGAAGCCTTTGCTTCGGCCAGCTTCGACCTGTTCGAGATGGGCGGCGGCACCGCGGCCATGGCCGTGGGTACCGAATACCGCGAAGAAAACTGGGAAGACATCTACGACTCCCTGTCCGCCGCTGGCGTGGTGTCCGGTTCGGCCGGCAACTCCGCATTCGGCGAACGCTCCGTCAAGGCTGCGTTCTTCGAAGTGCTGTTCCCGATCATCGACACCTTCGAAGTCACCCTGGCGGGTCGCTTCGATGAATACAGCGACTACGGCAACGACTTCGCCCCGAAGATCGCCATGCGCTGGCAGCCGCTTGACTCGCTGACCCTGCGTGCGTCCTACGGCCAGGGCTTCCGCGCCCCGACCCTGGACATCGTGGGCCAGCAGCCGGCCTTCGGCGCCGACGGCATCGCCGATCCGCGGACCTGCATTGCGTTCGGCCAGGCGGCCGGCTGCCAGACGCAGGTCACCTCGTACACGATCGCCAACCCGAACGTGTTGTCCGAGCAGTCCACCCAGTACTCCCTGGGCCTGGCCTGGGACGCCACTGATTGGCTGAGCCTGACCCTCGATCACTACAACATCAAGATCGACGACCAGCTGGCGTTCTTCAGCACCGGTGCCCTCGCGGCCTGCCTCGCCGGCACCACGACCTTCTGCCCGCCCGGCGTGTCGGCCCTTCCGGCCAACCTGTCGCCGCCGCAGCCGGGTCTGGGCCTCGGCGTTGCCCGCAGCCCGACCACGGGTGAGATCCTTTACTCCCAGATCGGTTACGCCAACCTCGGCACCATCGAAACCAATGGTCTGGACCTCAGCGTCCGCACCAGCTTCGACGGCGGTGCCTGGGGCGAGTTCGGCAACCTGCTGCAGGTCAGCTACGTCAACAGCTACGAGGTTAACGGTGGCGAACTGATCGGGTCCGAGGGTGCCCCGGAGTTCCGCGCTTCGCTGCAGAACACCTGGTCGAAGGGTGACTTCAGCGCCGCCTGGAACATCAACATGATCGACAGCACGTCCTCCACCGCGGCCGATGCCGGCTATACGGTGGGCTACGCGCAGACGGTCTCGTCGTTCGTCACCCACGACGTGCAGGCCACTTGGTCGGCGCCGTGGAACGGCCGCCTGACCCTGGGCGTGAACAACCTGCTCAATCGCGGCCCGTCGCTGGATGATCTCAATGACGGCGGCCGTGGCTTCGACTTCGGCCTGTACGACGGCTACGGCCGTGTGACGTACATGCGCTACAGCCAGTCGTTCTAATAGTCCGACTGTTTGCGTGACCAGCAGGGGCCCTTCGGGGCCCCTGTTTTTTTGTGCCTTCTCCCAAGTAAGGGGACTGGCGCCGGCCCCACCGCGAAGGCGAGGGTCACTGCCTGCTCAGTGAGGCCTTTATTTCGCAGCCAGTGACCCTCGCCTTCGCGGCGCGTCCGGTGGCAAGCGTCGTGTGAGATGGACGGAAGGCCCGAGGCAGCAGGCTCTGATGCTTGCGCGTCCGGATCTGCACGCGCAAGCGTCACAACTCGTTGCCTCGGGCCCTCCGTCACGCCTTCAGGCCGCTGCGTAGCCTCGCTTCCGGGGTGGCGACGGCGCCAGTCCCCGCAGTTTGGAGAAGATCCGTTTTTTGTGCCTGGCGGGTGGCGGGACCGGGCGGAACGGTGGATGCGTGGTTCTTGGTATCCTTGCCGCCCCCACGCCCTGCGTTGCCGCCCATGTCCATTTCACTGTCGCCCGCCGCGGAAAGCCGCTTCCGCAAGAGCTTGCGCCGCGCCGAACTGTACCTGGCCAACCAGTCGCCCGCCGAAGCGCTGGCCAGCCTGGAGGCAGCCGCCGACGCCAGTCCCGACCACGTCGAAACCCGGCTGCGCATCGCCGACATCCACATCACCGCCGGCCGTCACAACGACGGGCGGGCCCAGGTGATGCGCGCCCTGTCGGGCTACATCGAGAACCCGCACGTGGCGGTCGAGCTCGTGAAGCGGCTGGGCAAGATAAGCGAGTCCGGCACCCTCATCGAGATTGCCCGCCAGCTGCCGCCCGCCATGTGGGAGTCGGCGAAGTCGCTGGCCGAAATGGCCCACCAGCTCAGCCTCGTGGGCGCCCACGACATCGCCGGGGAATTCGCCACGGCCGCGAACGCGCGCGACCCGGACCATCCGCCCACCCTGTCGGTGCTGGCGCGGCTGGACGAGTTTTTCGGGCGCATGGAACAGGCCGCCGAGCACGCCGAGCGCTGCCTGCGGATCAGTCCCGACGACCCCAGCACGCACTGGCTGCTGTCGCGCCTGCGTCGGCCGGACGGCGGCAGGCGCGTCGACCGCATCGAGGCGGTGATTGCCAGGACGCAGGATCCCACGGCCCTGGCGAGCCTGGGCTACGCCCTGCACAACGAGCTGCACGACCTCAAGGACTACGCACGCTCCTGGGAAGCGCTGATGCTGGGCTGCCGAAGCAAGCTGGCGACGCTGGGTTACCAGGCGTCCGGGACGGCGGCCCTGTTCGACGCCCTGCACGAGTGGAGCGCGCAGGAAGCCAGCCGGGCCGATGGCTGGGTGGACCCCGCGCTGCAGCCGATCTTCGTGGTCGGATTGCACCGGTCGGGCACCACGCTTGCCGAGCGCATCATCAGCGGCCATTCGCGGGTAGCCGCGGGTGGCGAGACCTACGACATCACGGCGGCGCTGCGCCGGGCCAGCGGCCTGCACTGCCGCGGCGAGAGCGACCCGCGCATCGTCCGCGCGCGCGCCGGCTTTGATTACCCGCGTATCGGCAAGGAGTACCTGGACGGCATGCGCTGGCGCGCCGGCGGCCTGCCCGTCGTCACGGACAAGCTGCCGTCCAATTTCCTCAACATCGGCTTCATGGCCCGCGCGCTGCCGCAGGCACGCTTCATCCGCATGCGTCGCGACGCCATCGACGTGGGCCTGTCGAACCTGCGGACCCTGTTCGGCACGGGCTCGGGCTATTCCTACGACCAGATGGATTACATCGACTACTTCAAGCGCTATGAAACGCTGATGGACCACTGGCACGCGATCCTGCCGGGACGCATCCTGGACATCGAGTACGACGACCTGGTGGCCCAGCCCGAGGCAACCGCTCGGCGCATGGCGGAGTTCTGTGGGCTTGGATTTGAGCCGGCGATGGTGAAGATCGAAGAGCGCAGCGACGCCGTGGCCACCGCCAGCAGCGTGATGATGCGCGACGGCATCCGCAAGGACCGCGGCAAGGTCTGGAAGGCTTACGAGCAGCCGCTGCAGCCGATGATCCAGGCCTTCGGCGGCTGAGCGCCGCTGCCGCCGCGCCTCAGTCGAGCTTGTGCAGCTGCTCGGGGTAGAAGGTCGCGTAGGCGGCGGTCACCGCGGTCACCTGCTCGCGTTCGGCGGCGGTGAGGAACGGGTTCCAGACGTCGAAGATCAGCACGATGCGATCGCGGTCGCTGCGGTTCCAGGCCTCGTGTTCGACGGTGTCGTCGAACACGATCAGTTCGCCCGGCTTCCAGCTGCGGGTGTCGTTGCCGACGCGGATGGCGCAGTTGTCCGGGATCACCAGCGGCAGGTGGCAGATCACGCGCGTGTTGGTGGCCCCGTGGTGCGGCGGGATATGCGTGCCCGGGCGCAGTCGCGACAGGAAGGCGGTGGGCCCGCGGCCCGGGATGCTGACCATGGGCACTTCGTCCAGCGCCGCGGCCGTCACAGGCAGGGCGGCGCAGTGCCGATCCACGCGCTCGCCCTGGTTGTGCAGGAAGAACACGCCCCAGTCGTCGTTCTTGTTGAGGTCGCGCCAGGCCTGCGAATCGGGGACGTCGGCGGCGTCCTTCTGCACGTAGGCGATGAAGCCGCTTTCCGGGCCCGCCAGCATCGCCTGCACCTCGGCCAGGATCTGCGGCGTCCTGGCTTCCAGCGCGGCCGCCCAAGGAAAAAGCTCGCGCCCGTAGAAGCTCAGCGGCGGCAGCTTGGGGAAGTGCATGAAGCCGGGCTTGGGCAGCTGCGGGCGCAGGCGGCCCATCAGGATCCCGTAGCACTCCTCGAAGCGGTCGTTGCCATCGGCGGCAGCGGACGCCTGGGTCGTGCGCAGCGCGGCCTGCAGGGTCTGTTCCAGGGCCTGGTGTTCAAGCTGCGTCCGGTCACGCGCGCGGCCCAGTTGGACCTGCAGGGCAACGGGAAGCTGGGGAATGGTGGAGGCCTGGCCGAGGGCCGCGCGGTAGTGGCGGTTGGCCTCGAGCGACTTGCCCTGGTCGTCCAGCAGGTCGCCCAGGTCCAGGCGTGCGGGCAGGAAGTCGGGGTCGAGCAGCAGCGCCCGTTCGTAGGCGGCCTGCGATGCCTGCTTGTCGCCGACGGCCAGGAAGATCTGGCCGGCGCTGGCCTCCACCAGGGCCGGGGGTTTTTCGCCGGCGATGGCCTGCCCGATCCAGCGTTTGGCCTGCGCCAGGTCGCCGGCGCCGAACGACTGCATCGCCAGGAAATGCGGTGCGCGCCAGTAGCCGGGCGCTTCCTGCGCGAGTTCGACGAACAGCCGCGCGGCGTGTGCCACCTGGCCGGTCTGGGCAAAGTGTTCGGCCTGCGCGGCCTTGCCTTGGAGGTGCGGGGGAATGCTCATGCCGGGGCCCGGGACCCAAGGGTCCATCGCTAAAGTCCGATTATCTATCGCGTCCGGCGGGGAAGCTATAATCGAGCGATGAACCCAGCAGACCACGGTGCAACGCCGGTGACCGACGATCTGGCCGAGCGCACCCGCAGCTGGAGTGCCTACTGGTCCAGCGGCGCGCTGCATTCGTGCGTGGGCAGCTTCGGCGGCAACTACGCCGGCGAAGTGCGCGAGTTCTGGCGGGCGCTGGCGGCCACGCTGCCGGTCGGTGCGCGGCTGCTGGACGTGGCGACCGGCAACGGCGCGCTGCCGGCGCTGTTCATCGAAGACGTGCCCGAAGCGCGCGCCCTGCAGATCGATGCCGTGGACCTGGCGCAGGTGCAGCCGGGTTGGCTGGCTTTGGCGCCGGAGGCCGTGCGCGGCAGGACCCGGTTCCATCCGGGCGTGCGCGCCGAAAGCCTGCCGTTCGCCGATGCGGCGTTCGATGTCGCCGTCAGCCAGTTCGGCCTGGAATACACCGACACCGCGCGTGCCATCGCCGAACTGCGCCGCGTGGTGCGCGCCGGCGGCACGCTGGCACTGGTGCTGCACGCCAGCGAGTCGCTGATCGTGCGCCAGGCGCGCGAGGAGCTGCGGCACCTGGCGTGGATGCTCGACGAGGCAGCGCTGCTCGACACCGGCGCACGGCTTTGTGAAGCGCTTGCGCTGGCGGCCACGCCCGAAGGCATCCGGAAGCTGGAAGCGGATCCCGCCGCCGCGTCGCTGCGTTCGAACTACAACGCCTTGATGTCGCAGGCCAGCGATCGCGCCGAGCGGTCTTCGTGCCCTGACGTCATCGTGGACACGCAGCAGGGCATCGCGCACGCGCTGATGGCCAGCCGGGCCGCCGGCTCGGCGCTGGTCGGCCAACAGGCGTTGGCCGCGCTGGTGGTGCAGCTGCGCGAGTCGCAGCTGCGCCTGCGTGAACTGGTGGAATGCGCGCTTGACCGGCCCGCCGTCGAAGCGTTGCTGCAGGCATCGGGCGCAAGCCTGGATCGCCTGGTGGAGCTGCGCTTCGACAACCGCGAACTGATGGCCTGGGGCCTGTTGGCCCGCCTGCCTGGCTGATCCCCGCGCGCTGGCGCGCGGGGGAGGGTACTCAGCAGCAGCCGTGGTCGCCGAAGTGCGACTTGCCTTCGTGCACGCCCACGCCGCGGGTTTCGCCCCTCTGGCTGGCCTCGTAGTGGTCGGCGATCACGCGCGCCACCGCGGCGGTAACGCGCTTGCCGGTGGGGATGTGCAGGAACTCATTGGGTCCGTGGGCGTTGGAGTGCGGGCCCAGCACGCCGGTGATCATGAACTGCGCGCCCGGGAACTTGTCGCCCAGCATGCCCATGAACGGGATGGTGCCGCCTTCGCCCATGTACATCGCCGGCGCGCCGAAGAACTCCCGGCTGGCGGTGTCGATGGCGCGCTCGAGCCACGGCGCCAGCTCCGGCGCATTCCAGCCGGTGGAGGCTTTCTCGAGTTCGACTTCGACCCTGCAGCCGCTCGGCGGGTTCGCCTCGAGCACGCGTTTGAGGATCTCGCCGGCGCGCTTGGGTTCCAGCGTCGGCGGCAGGCGCAGGCTCAGCTTCACCGCGGTGTGCGGGCGCAGCACGTTGCCCGCGTTCTGCAGGGTGGGCATGCCGTCCACTCCGGTGATCGACAGCGCCGGGCGCCAGGTGCGGTTGAGCACCAGTTCGGTGAGGTCGGGGTTCATGGGCGTCATGCCGGGCAGGAACGGGAACTTGTCCCAGATCTCGCTGCCCAGCACTTGCGCGGCGCGGTTGGCCTGGCTGATGCGCTGTTCGGGGATGTCCACGTAAAGCTCGTCCACCAGGATCTTGCCGGTGGCTTCGTCCTCCAGGCGCGACAGCAGCTGTCGCAGCAGGCGGAAGCTGGACGGCACCACGCCGGACGCGTCACCGGAGTGGACGCCTTCGCTGAGGACGCTGACCGTGAGGTTGCCGCCGGCCAGGCCGCGCAGCGAGGTGGTGCACCAGAGCTGGTCGTAGTTGGCGCAGCCCGAGTCCAGGCACACCACCAGCGACGGCTTTCCGATGCGGTCGGCCAGGTGGTCGACGTAGAAGGGCAGGTCGTAGCTGCCCGATTCCTCGCAGGCTTCGATCAGGATCACGCAGCGGGCGTGCGGCTCGCCCTGCTCCTTGAGCGCGCGGATGGCAGTAAGCGAGCCGTACAGCGCGTAGCCGTCGTCGGCGCCGCCGCGGCCGTAGAGTTTGTCGCCCTTGATCACCGGCTTCCACGGACCCAGGTCGTCGGCCCAGCCGGTCATTTCGGGCTGCTTGTCGAGATGGCCGTAAAGCAGCACGCAGTCGTCGCGAACGGTGCCATCGGCGTCGGCGCCGTGCGCCTCGCTCCCAGGTACCTCGATGTAGATCAGCGGCGTGCGGCCTTCGAGCTCCAGCACCTCCACCTGCATGCCGGCGATGGGTTGGGCCTTCGCCCAGCCGGCCAGCAGCTTCACCGCGTCGTCCATGTAGCCGTGTTCTTTCCACTGCGCGTCGAACATGGGCGACTTGTTCGGGATGCGGATGTACTCGACCAGCTGCGGGACGATGTCGCCATCCCAGGCGTCGGCGATGAAACGGTCGGTCTTGGCGGTGTCCATGGCGATCCTCGTTGCGTCGTGCTCCCGATTTTACTCCCTTGGCGCCGGCGCCGCCGGCCGGGTAGGAAAGCGCGGACAGCGGCGGCAGGACGGTTCCGATCGTCACGCAGGTGAATGGCGATGGGCCGCCCCCGGCGGCGGAACGAGACTGGCCTTGCCCCGCGGCGACCACCGCGGCCCGGCACATCCCCTGGACCCAACGAGGTAGCCCCATGAACAAGCTTGCCCTGATCCTTCGCTCGATCCTGCTGTCGGCCGCGTTGGCCGGCAGTGCCCTGGCCGCCGAGACGGTCGACATCAACACGGCGGACGCCGCCACGCTCGACCGCGTCCTCGACCGCGTCGGCCCCAGCAAGGCCGAGGCCATCGTTGCCCATCGCAAGCAGCACGGGGCGTTCAAAAGCGCCGACGAGCTGGCCGAGGTGAAGGGCATCGGCCTGTCCACCATCGAGCTCAACCGCGAACGCATCAAGGTCGGAGCCGGGGCGCGCGCCACGGCGCCCGCCGCAGCGGCCAAGCCCAAGCCCAAGGCGCCGGCGCCGGCATCGAACTGATCCGCCGGCCGTTACGCCGGGGCCCGGCTTCGGCCGGGCCCTTTCCTTCCCACCCTGCCGAGGACTCCGATGCCCGCGACCCTGCCGGCCGGCGACCGCCCGCCGCCGCCCCACCTGCGCGCCCAGCGCCTGGCCAGGCGCTCCATCCCTGGCCAGACCTATGTGCTGACCCTGCCGACGCTGTACCGGCGCCCCGTTTTCCGCGACGACGAGGCCGCGCGCGCCGTCTGCCGCATCCACACCGCCCGCTGGCCGTGGCGTGATGCCAGCGTCAGTGCCTGGGTGCTGATGCCCGACCATTGGCACGGCCTGGTGACCCTGGGCGAGCGCGACACGCTGTCCACGCTGGTCGGGCGCTTCAAGGCCATCACCTCGCGCGCCGTCGAAGACCGCCACCTCGTGAACGGGTGGCTGTGGGGGCGTGGCTTCAGCGACCGGCTGCTGCCGGCGGGCGAGGACGCGCTGCAGGCGGCGCGCTACCTGGTGGCCAATCCGCTGCGTGCCGGGCTGGTGCAGCGGCTGGGGGACTACCCGTACTGGAATGCCGACTGGCTGGAGCCCGGCGAGCACTGATCCAGCGGCCACGGAGCCTGCGCTAGACTCCGCACCATGATCCGTCCGTGCCCCCGCTCAGGCGACAGCCCCGATACCCGTCTTGCGCCCATGTGCGCCGCGCAGCGCGGGCCTCGCGCCGCTGCCGGGGTGGCCTGATGCGCATCGTCCACCTGCCGGCCCACGAATACCGGCGCGAGCGCTGGCGTAACGAGCGCGGCTGGACGCGGGAAATCCATCGCCACCCCGAGGGCGGCGACGGCTGGCAGTGGCGCGCTTCCATCGCCGAGATCGACCAGGATGCGCCGTTCTCCGCCTTCCCCGGCTGCGACCGGGAACTGGTGCTGCTGGCGGGCGAAGGAATGCACCTGGACTTCGAGGACGGCCAGGCGGTGACGCTCAATCCACCGCATGAGCGCATCCGCTTCAGCGGCGAGCGCCCGCTGGCGGCCAGGCTGGTGAACGGCCCGACGCATGATTTCAACCTGATCTGGCGCCGCGATGAAGTGCAGGTGACCCTGCTGCACCGGCCGCTGGTGGGCGCCATGGTGTTCTTCGCCGAGCCCGGCACCACCTGGCTGATCTACCTGATACAGGGCCACGCGCATTTCAAGGACCTGGCCCGCCCGCTGCGGATGGACCAGGGCGACAGCGCGCTGCTGGTGCCCGACGCCGACGGCCCGTCGCGGCGCATCATCGACGGTGGCGGGGAACTGCTGCTGGCCAAGATCGGCCCGGCCTGAGCCCTCAGCGGTCGTCGCGGGTCCAGACGGCGCCGTCTTCGGTTTTCACCGGGAATCGCGGCACCGGCGCATAGGCCGGTGCGCACAGGGCTTCGCCGGTGCGCAGGTCGAAGCGCGCGCCGTGCAGGGTGCATTCGATCTGTCCGCCGTCGATAGCACCGGCGCTGAGTTCGAAGTCCTCATGGGTGCATTTGTCCTCGAGTGCGTATAGCTCGCCGTCCAGGTTCACCACCAGGATCGGCGTGTCGCCGTCCCAGGCCACCTGGGATTCGCCCGGCAGCAGCTCGCTGGTGGCGCATACCCGCACCCAGCCGTTCACAGCGCTTTCTCCAGCACTTCAAAGCGCAGGTCGCTGCGCCGGGGCAGGCCGAAGCGCTCGTCGCCGTAGGGGAAGGGCTTCCTGATGCCGGTGCGGCGATAGCCGCGGCGCTCGTAGTACGCGATCAGCTCTTCGCGCACGTCAATCACGGTCATGCGCAGGGTGCGCAGGCCGAACTGCTCGCGCACGATGCGTTCGGCCTCGGCCAGCACCTGCGTGCCGATGCCGGCGCGCTGCAGCCCGGGAACCACCGAGAACATGCCGAAATAGCCGAACCCGTCGTCGTCGGCGACGTGGGCGCAGGCCATCAGCTTGCCGCCGCGCTCGGCCAGCAGCACCTGGCTGCGCGCCCGGTCAATGCTGGCCAGCACGTCGTCGGGCCCGGTACGGCGACCGTCCAGCAGGTCGGCCTCGGTGGTCCAGCCGGTGCGGCTGGCTTCGCCGCGATAGGCCGACTCCACCAGCGCGACCACGGCGTCGACGTCGCGCGCCGTGGCGGCGCGGAACTCCAGCGGGGGCAGCCAGCTCATGCGTTCTTGCTCCGATGTCGGGTGCGTCGTGGATCAGGCCAGTAGCTTGCGCGCTTTTTCTATCGCGTCGCCCAGGCGCTCGATCTCGACGTGGGTGTTGTAGAACGCCAGCGAGGCGCGGCAGGTGGCCGGCACGCCGAAGTGCGCCATCAGCGGATGCGCGCAATGGTGCCCCGAGCGCACGGCAACGCCTTCCAGGTCGAGCAGCGTGGCCAGGTCGTGCGCATGCGCCCCGTCCACCAGGAAGCTGATGACGGCGGCCTTGCCCGGCGCGGTGCCGACGATGCGCAGGCCCGGGATCGCCGACAGGCGCTCTTCGGCCATCCGAAGCAGCGCCTGTTCGCGCGCCTCGATGTCGGCCATGCCGATGCCGGACAGGTAGTCCACCGCTGCGCCCAGCCCGATCACGCCGGCGATGTTGGGCGTGCCGGCTTCGAACTTGTGCGGCGGGTCGTTGTAGACGGTTTTTTCGAACCGCACTTCCCTGATCATCTCGCCGCCGCCCAGGAACGGCGGCATTTCGCGCAGGTGCTGCCGGCGCGCCCAGAGCCCACCGGTGCCGGTGGGGCCCAGCATCTTGTGGCCGGTGAACGCGTAGAAATCGCAGCCCAGCGCCGGGATGTCCACCGCACGGTGCGGCGTTGCCTGCGAGCCGTCAACGACGGTCACGATGCCGCGCTTGCGCGCTTCCCGGCAGATCGCGGCCACCGGGTTCACCGTGCCCAGCACGTTGGAAACGTGGGTGAAGGCGAGCAGCTTCACGTCCGCGGTCATCTTCGCGTGCAGGTCGTCCAGGTCCAGCTCGCCCGTGGGCGTGATGCCGACGACGCGGATGCTGGCGCCGGTGTGTTCGGCCACCAGTTGCCAGGGCACGATGTTGGCGTGGTGCTCCATCAATGTCAGCAGGATGACGTCGCCGGCCTTCAGGCGCGGCATGGCCCAGCTGTAGGCCACCAGGTTGATGGCGAACGTGGTGCCTGAGGTCAGCACCAGCTCGTCGGCCGGCACGTTGATGAAGGCGGCGATGGTCCGGCGCGCCCCTTCGTAGGCTTCGGTGGCCTCGCTGCCCAGCGTGTGCACCGCGCGCGAAACGTTGGCGTTGTGTTCGCGGTAGAACCCGTCCATCGCGCGGATCACCGCCTGCGGTTTTTGCGAGGTGTTGGCCGAGTCCAGGTAGACCAGCGGCTTGCCGTGCACCTGGCGCGTAAGCACCGGGAAGTCGGCGCGGATCTTCAGCCAGTCGGGCCGGGTGCTCGAAGCGGTCATGGGTTGAGGTCCTTGCGGTCAAGGCGCTGTGTAACCAGCGCGCCCAGGGTGTCGGCCAGCGTTGCGTCGCCGAGCACCGACAGCGGCTCGCGCAGGAACGCCTGGATCAGCAGCCTGCGCGCCTGCGCCAGGCCGATGCCGCGGCTGCGCAGGTAAAACAGCGCGGTCTCGTCCAGCCGGCCGACGGTGGCGCCATGCGCCGCCTTCACTTCATCGGCGTGGATCACCAGCACCGGCTGGGTATCGATCTCGGCGCTGTCGGACAGCAGCAGGTTCTTGTTCGACAGCGCGGCGTCGCTGCCGTCGGCGCCGGCGTGGATGGTGATGCCGCCGTGGAAGACCGCGCGCCCGCGCTCGTCGGCCAGGCCGCGCCAGGGCAGTTCGCAGCGCGTGTTTTTGGCCTGGTGTTCAATGCCCAGGCGGGTGTCGAGGTGGCGGCGGCCGTCGGCCAACAGCATGCCGCCGGCGATGGCTGCGGCGCCTTCGCCCTGCAGTGCGATGTTGAGCTCGTGCCGCGACACGCCGGCGCCCAGCTCCAGGTCCACCCGGCGGTACTCGCTGCCCGAGGCCAGCACGGCGTCGGTGCGGGCAAGCAGGGTGGCGCCGGCGCTTTCGTCCTGCATTCGGGCATGCACCAGGCGGGCGCCGCTGGCCAGGTGCACGTGGAGCAGGTGGTTGACGAGATGGCGATGCTCGCCCTGGCCCAGGTGGTGTTCGACCAGGGTGAGCGAGGCGTCCTTGCGCAGTTCGACCAGGTGGCGCAGGTGCATGGCGATGTCGCCGTCGGCGGCCGTGCCGACGAACACCAGGTGCACCGGCACCGTCACCGCGACGCCGTCGGCGATCCGCAGCAGCGCGCCGTCGGTGGCCAGGGCGCCGTTGAGCCGCGCGAACAGTTCATCGGGGCGATCGAAGCGCCGGCCCAGCACCGCCACCGCGCGGGCATCGTCACCCGCCAGGGCCTGCGACAGCGGCTGCAGCTGTGCGCCGGTGGGCAGGCCGCCAAGCTGCGACAGGGCGGCATCGTAGCAGCCGTTCACCAGCACCAGGCGCGGCGCCGGGATCGCCGCCAGGGCCGCGGCGTCCACCGAGGCCAGGGCGGTGGCGACGCCGAAACGGCGCGCCGACAGTGCGCGCAGCGAGGTGTACTTCCAGGCCTCGTTACGCGGGCCGGGCAGGCCGTCGGCCATCACGGCGGCGAGGGCGGCGCGGCGCGGCGCACCCAGGCCCTGCGCGTCCACCAGTGCCGCCGGCAGGGCGTCGAAACCCGAGCTCATCGATTCCAGCAGGTTGCTCATGCTCAGGCCGACGCCCCCGGCGCGATCCGGTCCTTCACCCACGAATAGCCGTGCGCCTCCAGTTCCAGCGCCAGCTCAGGGCCGCCGCTCTCGACGATGCGGCCGTCGGCCAGCACGTGCACCACGTCGGGCTTGATGTAGTCGAGCAGGCGCTGGTAGTGGGTGACCACGATGAAGGCGCGCTCGGGCGAACGCATCATGTTCACGCCGTCGGCCACGGCCTTGAGTGCGTCGATGTCCAGGCCCGAATCGGTTTCATCAAGGATGGCCAGCTTCGGCTCCAGCAGCGCCAGCTGGAAGATTTCGTTGCGCTTCTTCTCGCCGCCGCTGAAGCCTTCGTTCACGGCGCGGTGCAGCAGCTCATCCTTGAGGTCGAGCACGGCCAGCTTCTCGCGCACGCGCTTGAGGAACTGCATCGAGTCGAGCTCGGCTTCGCCGCGCGCCTTGCGCTGGGCGTTGAGCGCGGTGCGCAGGAAATAGGTGTTGTTCACGCCCGGGATCTCCACCGGGTACTGGAAGGCCAGGAACACGCCGGCCGCGGCGCGCTCTTCCGGCGCCAGCGCCAGCAGGTCGGCGCCCTCGAGCTGCACCGTGCCCTCGACGACCTCGTAGCCCTCGCGCCCGGCGATGATGTTGCCCAGCGTGGACTTGCCCGCACCGTTGGGACCCATGATGGCGTGCACTTCGCCCGGCTTCACCTCGAGCGACAGGCCCTTGAGGATGTCCTTGCCGGCGACGCGGGCGTGGAGGTTGTGGATCTTGAGCATGGTGGTTTCCATTGGGGAATCAGGGCGTCGCGGGAGTGTTGTTGGGGCAGCCTGCTTCCCAGGCCAGGTTCAGCGGGCGGCCGGCGACGTCGGTGGTCTGGTAGCAGTTCACCAGGGACATGTCGTGGAAGCCGTGCAGCGAGTCGGGGCAGGCGACGTAGCGGGCGTTGGCTTCGAGGTTGGACGCCAGCGGCACCGCCACCGCCACCTCGCCCGTGGGCGTGGTGCGGAAGGGGCCGGCGTCGCCGCCCGGGCTGGCGCCGAAGAAAAGATCGTCGCCCGAGATGGCCAGGATCTCGCTGGAGAAGGACTTGGCCCAGCGCCTGAGCTCGCCGCCGGCCTCGTCGTACTGCACCACCAGGTCGGGAAGGATCAGCGCGTCGTCGATCGGAATGCGGGACACGCGCGCAATCGCGACCATGCCGCAGTCGCCCTGGAGGTAGTCGGCGATGCGCGCGTCGGGCGCCTGCAGGTCGCTGACAAAGAACGAGAAGGTGTGCAGCGGGGCAATCGGCGCCGGCGTTTCGGTCGGCGCGGGCGTGCAGCCCGCCAGCAGTAAGGGAGTCGCCAACAGCGACAGGACGCGCCGCATCAGCCCACCGCCCCTTCCAGCGACACTTCCAGCAGCTTCTTGGCCTCCACCGCGAACTCCATCGGCAGCTCCTTGAACACCTGCTTGCAGAAACCATCGACGATCATGGACACCGCGTCTTCCTGGCTGATGCCGCGGGTGCGGCAGTAGAACATCTGGTCGTCGCTGATCTTGGACGTGGTGGCCTCGTGCTCCACGGTCGCGGTCGGGTGCTTGACCTCGATGTAGGGGAAGGTGTGCGCACCGCACTGCTTGCCGATCAGCAGGCTGTCGCACTGGGTGTAGTTGCGGGCGCCGGCGGCGGTTTTTTCCATCTTCACCAGGCCGCGGTAGGTGTTCTGGCCGCGGCCGGCGCTGATTCCCTTGGAGATGATCTTGGACTTGGTGCGCGCGCCCAGGTGGATCATCTTGGTGCCGGTGTCGGCCTGCTGGCGGTGGTGGGTGAGCGCCACCGAATAGAACTCGCCCACCGAGTCGTCGCCGATCAGGACGCAGCTGGGGTACTTCCAGGTGATGGCCGAACCGGTTTCCACCTGGGTCCAGGAGATCTTGGCGCGGTCGCCGCGGCATTCGCCGCGCTTGGTGACGAAGTTGTAGATGCCGCCGACGCCGTTCTCGTCCCCGGGGTACCAGTTCTGCACCGTGGAGTACTTGATCTCGGCGTCTTCCAGCGCCACCAGCTCCACCACCGCGGCGTGCAGCTGGTTCTCGTCGCGCTGGGGCGCGGTGCAGCCCTCGAGGTAGGACACGTGGCCCTTGTCCTCGCAGATGATCAGGGTGCGCTCGAACTGGCCGGTGTGGCCGGCGTTGATGCGGAAGTAGGTGCTCAACTCCATCGGGCAGCGCACGCCCTTGGGGATGAACACGAACGAGCCGTCGGAAAACACGGCCGAGTTCAGCGCCGCGAAGTAGTTGTCCCCGGTCGGCACCACGCTGCCCAGGTACTGGCGCACCAGCTCGGGGTGGTCCTTGATGGCCTCGGACATCGAACAGAAGATCACGCCCTTTTCCGCCAGCTCCTTGCGGAACGTCGTGCCCACCGACACCGAGTCGAACACCGCGTCCACCGCCACGCCCGCCAACCTGGCGCGCTCATGCAGCGGCACGCCCAGCTTGTCGTACGTGTCGAGAAGTTCCTGCGGCACGTCGGCCAGCGAGGCGTACTTGGGGCCCTTGGGCGCGCTGTAGTAGCTCAGGCCCTGCAGGTCGATCGGCGCGATCTTGAGCTTGGCCCACTCCGGCACCGGCATGGTCAGGAAGTGCCGGTAGGCGGCGAGGCGCCAGTCGGTCATCCATTCGGGCTCCTCCTTCTTGGCCGACAGCGCGCGGATCATGTCCTCGCTCAGGCCTGGCGCAAAGGTGTCGGATTCGATGTCGGTGATGAATCCGGCGTCGTAACGGCGGGACAGCTTTTCGACGATTTCGGCATTCTGGATGGCCATGTCAGCCTCGTGCCGCAGAAAGCTGCAGCGGTATGGATTTAGGGGATGCGGCGCGCGGCAGCATGTCGGCCAGCGTCACGCCGCCCAGGGCGTCGGCGATCACGTCGTTGATGCGGCGCCAGTGCACCTGCACGCCGCAGTGGGATTCGTGTTCGCAGGTGGAATGTTCACTCGAGCATTCGGTCATGCCCAGCCGGCCTTCGATGGCTTCGACGATGGCGATCAGCGGGATCTGCGCGGCGGGGCGCGCCAGCCGGTAGCCTCCGCTGGCGCCGCGGAAGCCTTCCACCAGGCCGGCATGGGACAGCGGCTTGAGGACCTTGGCCACCGTGGTGGGCTCCAGCCGCGCCCGCTCCGCCAGCTCGGCGGTGCTGTGGACGCGCGTCGGATCGCTGGCAAGGGCGGCCAGGACCACGGTGGCGTAATCGGTGAGCTTGGTGACGCGGAGCATGGCGTCGGCCTGGCGGGAGTTAATCAGGACCGAAATTGTACTATTAATTTCCGCCGCGGCTATGGACGCCGCGTGAACGCCGCCCCGTCAGCCCACCTCCACCCCGATCAGCGAGCCGATGGCGAACACCGTGGCGCCCGCCGCCGCGCCGATCGACAGCATGCGCAGGCCGCCCATCCAGGGGTTGCGGCCCGTGAACAGGCTCATCGCGCTGCCCGTGCCAAACAGGCCCGCGGCGGCCAGGGCGGTGCCGAAGTAGGCGGCGTTGGGCAGGGCGCTGCCCATGAAGAAGGGCACCAGCGGCACCAGAGCGCCCACGGTGAACGCGCAGAAGGAGAACACCGCCGCCCCCACCGGCGACCCCAGGTCGTCAGGATTCAGGCCCAGCTCTTCCCGGGCCAGCACGTCCAGCGCCTGCTTGGGGTTGGCCACCAGCTGGCTGGCGAAGGCGCGCGCCTGGTCGGGGTCCATGCCGCGGGCGATGTAGATCAGGGCCAGTTCTTCGGCCTCGGCCTCCGGGTATTTCTCCAGTTCGTCCGCTTCCAGCCCGATCTGGTACTCGAACATCTCGCGCTGCGAGCGCACCGACACGTATTCGCCTGCGGCCATCGACAGCGCGCCCGCCAGCAGGCCGGCGATGCCGGTGGCCAGCACCGTGCCGGTGGACGCGCTGGCACCCACCACGCCCAGGATCAGGCTGGCATTGGACACCAGGCCGTCGTTGACGCCGAAGATGGCGGCGCGCAGGTTGCCGCCACCGACGGACTTGTGGCCGACGCCTATTTGCGCGAGGTCGGTGGGCAGCAGGTGGCCCGAGAGCGCGGCCGTGTAGGCCGAGAGCCCGCGGATCTTGAGCGCGGCCAGGGCAGGGCGCACGCGGCGCGGACCGAGGCGGCGGGCGAGGCCGGCCACGATCCGGGCGCGCCGCTCGGGCTCGAACGACGCGGGCAGGGGTTCGCCGGCCTTGGCCGCGGTGTCGGCCCAGGTGAGCGCCTGCGATTCGGCCGCCTCGGCCAGCGACAGGAACAGCGCGGCGATGCGCGCGTCGGGCTCCGATTTGGCCAGGGCACGATAAAGCCATGCCGACTGTTTCTCTTCGCGCCAACTGTTGATCGCATTCATGGGCCGCTCCAGGCTGACGCTTCCAGCTTACGCCCCGAAAGAAGGCTGCACGGTGCCCGGCAATGCGGGACAATGCCGGCTCTCCCACGCGCCGGATCCCCCATGCCCAAGAAGATCGAAGCCCGCCAGTCCGCCATCCACGGCAACGGCGTCTTCGCCATCGCGCCCATCAAGAAGGGTGAGCGCGTCATCCGCTACAAGGGCCTGCTGCGCACCCATGCCGAAGTGGACCGGGTCTACGCCGATGAACTCGACACCGGGCACACCTTCCTTTTCACGCTCAACGACAAGTACGTGATCGATGCCAACGTGGAGGGCAACGAGGCGCGCTGGATCAACCACAGCTGCGATCCGAACTGTGAAGCCACGTGGCTTGAACACGACGACAAGAAGCGCAAGGACAAGATCTTCATCGAGGCCATGCGCGACATCGCCGCGGGTGAAGAGCTGACCTACAACTACGGCATCGTGCTGGCCGAGGCGCATACCGCCAAGCTCAAGAAGCTGTGGGCCTGCCGCTGCGGCTCGCCGGACTGCACCGGCACCATGCTGCAGCCCAAACCGAAAGCCAAGAAGTAGTGCCGCGCCGGACCGGGCCATGACTTACGGCCCTCGGCTGGCGGCGTTGCCGGCGGGATGATGCCGGCCACTCCAGCGCGCGGCGCCTGCATGCCCCCTTGTCGTTTCTTACTCGCGTCGATCCTCCTGGCCGGCGCACCGCTGGCCACCGCCGCCGTGGTGGTGGACGGCCGCATTGAGCCGGGCGAATGGGACGGCGCCCGCCACGTCACCGACTTCCGGTTGCTGCAGCCGCTGACCGGCGAGCCCGCGACCCTGGCCACAGAAGCCTGGGTGCTGGCGACACCCGAGGGACTGGCCGTGGCCTTCCGCAACGTGCAGCCAGCGGCCGTGCCGCGCACCACCCAGCGCACGCGCCGCGACCAGATGGGCCAGCAGGACCGCGTCAACCTGATGGTGGACTTCGACGGCGACGGTCGCACCGGCTACGACTTCGCGGTGAGCATCACCGGCGGCGTGAGCGACGAGGTGATCACCAGCGAAAGGAACTTCAACGACGACTGGGACGGCGACTGGCAGTCGGCCACCAGCCAGGACGACCAGGCCTGGTACGCCGAGATCCTGGTGCCGTGGCACGTGGCGCCGATGTCGGGTGCACGGGACGGCCGGCGCACCCTGGGCCTGTACCTGGATCGCGTGGTGGGCAGCACCGGCGAGCGTTTCGGCTGGCCCGACGCCAGCTACCAGCGCACGCGCTTCCTGTCGGAGTTCAGCAGGGTGGAAGTGCCGCACTTCAGCCAGGCGCTGCTGGCCGTGACTCCCTACGCGGTGGCGTCGCACGACATCGCCCGTGGCGGCAGCGACGCCGCCATGGGCGGGGACCTGTTCTGGAAGCCCAGCGGCCAGTTCCAGCTTTCGGCAACGCTCAATCCGGATTTCGGCCAGGTGGAGAGCGACGACCTGGTGGTGAACTTCGGCGCGGTGGAAAGTTTCTTCGGGGACAAGCGCCCGTTCTTCACCGAAAACCAGGCGCTGTTCGACGTACCCTTCGGCTCGGGCAACAGCCGCCTGCTTTACACGCGCCGCATCGGCGGCCCCGCCGATGACCGCAGTGGCCAGGGCGATGTCCAGGCGGCCGTGAAGCTCAACGGCTCACTGGGTGACGTGCGCTATGGCGTGCTGGCCGCCTACGAGGGAGCAGCGGTGGGCCGTGATTTCGTCGCGCTGCGCGCGACGCGCGACTTCGGCAACCAGGACGTGGGCGTGATGCTGACCCGCGTGGACAGCCCGTACCTGCGGCGGCGTGCCGACGTGTATTCCACCGACCATCTGTGGACGCCGGCCGCGGCGCTGAACCTGCGCACCCAGCTGGTGGTCTCGGACATCGAGCAGGCCGGCGTACGACGCACCGACAGCGGACTGCAGCTGCGCCTGGACCACGAGTTGGGCGGCGGCTGGCGGCAGCAGGCCTATTTCCTTCATCTGGGCGACCAGCTCGAGCTCAACGACATCGGCTACCTGGAGCGCAACGACTTCAACTACCTGCGCTACGAGCTGGCGCGCCGGGACACCGGCCTGCCGGAATCGTCCGGCTATTCGTCGCACGACTGGCGCTGGGCGGCGTCCACCCGCCGCAACGACCACGGGCTGGTGATCGCCCACGCGGCGGCCGTGAACCGCTACAGCGAGCGTCGCGACGGAGGCAGTGAATACCTCGACGTTGGCGCTTGGAGCCCGGGCTACGACGACCGCATCACGCGCGGGAACGGCGTGGTGAAGGTGCCCGGGAAGATCGACCTGTATTGGGAACGTGACCGGCCGCGGCGCGGCGCGTGGTCCTGGCAATTGAGCGCCCGCGCCAACGCGGGTGGCCTGGACGGCGCGCGCGGCTTGTCGCCGCGCATCGAGCTGGAACCGACGCTGCACCTGAGCGACGGCCTGCTGCTGGAAACGAGCCTGTCGCTGCAGCACAACCCGGATTGGCTGCTGTGGCGCGGCGGCGACCAACTGGGCAGCTTCCGCGCCGACACCGCCATCGTGTCGGCGGGCCTTCAGTGGCAGCCGGGGCCGCGCCATGAGCTGCGCGTGAAGTTCGAGGCGCTGGCGGTGGACGCCCGGCTGCGACAGGCCTGGCGGGTTGGACCGGGCGGTCGCCCGGTGCCTGTATCGGCCACGTTCACCGATTTCAGCCTGGCCAACCTGGGGTTCCAGGTGCGCTACCGCTACGAGCTGGCGCGGCTGTCGGATCTTTACGTGGTGTACGCGCGCGGCGGCCTGGGTGAAGACGGCGTGAGCCGACCGCTGGCCGACCTGCTGGGCGACGCCACGTCACTGCGCGACGACGAACAGATACTTGTGAAACTCAGCTACCGCTTCGCCAACTGAGGCGGCCGTGATGGATGCCTGAACAGCCATCGGCGCAGGTCTTGCCCAGACCGCCAGTCGGATATCTAATGCTTCAGAAATTACTGAAGCCTGAGGTATCACCATGGATCTGCCGCCGCTCAGCCAGTCCTTCGTCCTGCATTTCGGGGAGATGGGTAGCCGCTGGGGCATCAACCGAACCGTCGGGCAGATCTACGCCCTGCTGTTCATTTCAGCCCAGCCGCTGACCGCCGACCAGATCACCGACCGGCTCGGCGTCAGCCGCTCCAACGTCAGCATGGGCCTGAAGGAACTGTCGTCCTGGCGCCTGGTGCGGCTGAGCCACCAGCCCGGCGACCGCCACGATTTCTATTCCGCGCCCGAAGACGTCTGGGCCATTTTCAAGACCCTGGCCGAAGAGCGCCAGCGTCGCGAAGTGGACCCCACGCTGTCCATGCTGCGCGACGCCCTGCTCGAAGCGCCCGACTCGCCCGAGGAACGGCACGCCCAGGCACGCATGCGCGAAATGCACGACCTGATCGACCAGTTGACCGAGTGGTTCGCTGAAGTGCGCAAGCTGTCGCCGTCCACGCTGGAAAAGCTGATGTCGCTCGGCGCCAAGGCCACCATCCTGCTGCAGTTCACCGACCGCATGCGCGGCGTGGCGCCAGCCAATGAGGAGAAAGCGTCGTGAGCGAGCTCGACCCGGCCCTGCTGGCACGCATCCAGTTCGCGGCCAACATCAGCTTCCATATCCTTTTCCCCACCATCACCATCGCGCTTGGCTGGATACTGCTGTTCTTCAAGCTGCGCTTCCTGAAGACGGGCAACGACCACTGGCTCAAGGCCTACTTCTTCTGGGTGAAAGTGTTCGCACTCACCTTCGCCATGGGCGTGGTGAGCGGCATCACCATGAGCTTCCAGTTCGGCACCAACTGGCCCGGTTACATGGAAACGGTCGGCAATATCGCCGGGCCGCTGCTGGCCTACGAAGTGCTGACCGCGTTTTTCCTCGAGGCCAGCTTCCTGGGCATCATGCTGTTCGGCCGCAAGCGCGTGGGCGAGCGCATGCACACGCTGGCCACGGTGCTGGTGGCGGGCGGCACCACGCTGTCGGCGTTCTGGATCATCGCGCTCAATTCCTGGATGCAGACCCCGGTGGGCTTCGAGATGATCGACGGCCAGGCGCATCCCACCGACTGGCTGGCGATCGTGTTCAACCCGTCCATGCCCTATCGCCTGACCCACATGCTGCTGGCCTCGGGCCTGACGGCGTCGTTCCTGGTGGCCGGACTGTCGGCCTATCGCTGGCTGCGGCGCGACCGCGGCCCGGACGTGATGGCGGCGATGCGCACCGGTGTGGTCCTGGCGGCGTTCCTGATCCCGGTCCAGATTTTCGTCGGCGACCTGCATGGCCTGAATACCCTGGAACACCAGCCGGCCAAGGTGGCAGCGATGGAGGGCATCTGGAAGGACGAAAAGGGCGCGCCGGTGCTGCTGTTCGCCATACCCAATGAAGAAACCCGCAGCAACGACTACGCCATCGGCATCCCCAAGCTGGCCAGCCTGATCCTCACCCATTCGCTGGACGGCGAGATCAAGGGCCTGGACTCGTTCAAGGGCGCACACCCGCCGGTGGCGCCGGTGTTCTGGGGCTTCCGGGTGATGGTGGGCATGGGCATGCTGATGCTGCTGGTGTCGTGGTGGACGGCCTGGCGGCTGCGTCGCCACGCCGAGCCCACGCGCGGCCAGGCGCTGGCGCTGACAGCCATGATGTTCTCGGGCTGGGTGGCCACGCTGGCCGGCTGGTACGTCACCGAGATCGGTCGCCAGCCTTGGCTGGTCACCGGCGTGCTGCGCACGGTGGACGCCATCTCCGACGTGCCGGCGCCGATCATCGGCATCAGCCTGACGGCCTACCTGCTGATTTACGTATTCCTGCTGGGCTCGTACATGGCCGTGCTGCTTTACCTGGCGCGCCACGGCGGCAAGCCCAAGCACAAGCCGGCCGTAGCAGGCCTGCAGGAGGTCTGAGATGGAAACCGCGCTGCCGGTCATCTTCACCGCGCTGATGGCGCTGGCGATGCTGCTGTACGTGGTGTTGGACGGCTACGACCTGGGCGTGGGCATCCTGATGCGCGGCGTGCCCGACGACGCCGACAAGGACCGCATGATCGCCTCCATCGGCCCGTTCTGGGACGCCAACGAAACCTGGCTGGTGCTGGGCGTGGGCCTGCTGCTGGTGGCGTTCCCACTCGCGCATGGCGTGATCCTGAGCGCGCTGTACCTGCCGGTGACGGCGATGCTGATCGGCTTGATCCTGCGCGGCGTGGCCTTCGACTTCCGGGTGAAGGCGCGCGCGGCGCACAAGCCGCTGTGGAACTTCTCGTTCTGGTTCGGCTCGCTGATGGCGGCGTTCTCGCAGGGCTTCATGCTGGGCAGCTACATCCTGGGCTTCCAGAACGACGCGGTGGGCCTGGCCTTCGCCACGGCGATCGGGCTGGCGCTGTGCGCCGGCTACGCGTTGCTGGGCGCCGGCTGGCTGGTGCTCAAGGCCGAAGGCGAACTGCGCCAGCGCGCGCTGCGCTGGGCCTATCGCAGCCTGTGGCTGACGGGGCTGGGCATCGCGGCGGTGTCCATCGCCACGCCGTGGGTGAGCCCGCGCATCTTCGAGAAGTGGTTCGCACTGCCGCAGCTGTTCTTCCTGCTGCCGATCCCGGTGGTGACCGCGCTGGTGTTCGCCGCCACCGAGGGCGCGATACGGCGCCTGCGAAAAGGCCACAGCAGGCGCGACTGGGTGCCGTTCGCGGGCGGCATCGTCCTGTTCGTGCTGGCGTTCGCGGGCTTGGCCTACAGCCTGTTCCCCTACCTGGTGATCGACCGCATCACCATCTGGGAAGCGGCGGCCGCCACGGGTTCGCTCAAGATCATCCTGGTCGGCGCAGCGGTGACGCTGCCCATGATCCTGGTCTACACCGTGTATGTTTACAGGGTGTTCTGGGGCCGCAGCACCGCGCTCAGCTACGAGTGAGCCGGGCCGGCGGGGCGGCCACGTCTGGCCGCTGCCGGGCCCCCAGGCCGCGGCGCCGGAGGCGCAGGCTGTCGAAGGGCTGAACGGACTGCGCTCCGGTGTTTTAGTTCAGCCGCAGTTGTGCGCGCCGGCCCGAGGATGCGCCTACGCCAACCCGGCGCCAGGAGTCGACCATGAAGCGTTTCGCCGTCCGTTCCCTCGCCTTCGCGCTCGCGCTTGCCGCCGGCACCGTGGCCGCGCAGGACTATTACGACGACCGTGGCCCGATTTACGACGATGGCTATGCCGGCCAGGATGACGGCTACTACGGCGACGATTCCAACGACTACGGCCAGCCCGACGACGGCTATTACAACCAGCCGACGGCCTACGCCGATCCGCGCGGCAACTACGCCGGCTACGGCGCCAACCAGGCGCCGGCCTATGACGTGGCGCGCGTGGTCAGCGTGGACCCGATCGTGCAGCCCGGCCAGCCGGTGACCCGCCAGCAGTGCTGGAACGAACCCGCGCCGTCCTACGCCTACCAGGATCGCCGCGACCCGCGCTACACGCGCCGCACCCAGACCAGCGGCGGCGGCGCCCTGCTCGGCGCGATCGCCGGCGGCGTGCTGGGCAACACCGTCGGCGACGGTGACGGCCGCAGGGCCGCGACCGTGATCGGTGCGGTGCTGGGCGGCAGCATCGGCAACAACATCGAGCGCAACGGCAATGACTCGTACGCCTACCGCCCGCAGTCCGTGGGCTATGCGCGCGACGTACAGCGCTGCCGCGTGGTCACCTCGCGCGACCGCGACGAGCGCGTAGTGGGGTACCGCGTCGGCTACGAGTACGCCGGGCGCCGGTACCAGACCGTCACCGACTACCACCCGGGCAGCGAGATCCGCGTGCGCGTGGATGTGTCCCCGGCGGGCTGAAGGCAACGCGCCGCGAAGCGATGCAAGAAGGGGCCTGCGGGCCCCTTCCTCATTTCCGGCGCCCGGTAGTCAGTCGTTCCAGTCCAGCGTGCCGCGCACCACCGTCTGCACCTGCCCACCCGACCACACGTCGCCGTCGGAGTCCACGCGCAGCTCCAGGCGGGCGTCATGGCCGACCTCGCGGCCTTGGCTGACGACGTAGCGGCCGTCGGGGTGGGGCAGGGCGTTGCTTAGGTGCAGCCACGCGGCGAGCGTGGCGTTGGCGGCGCCCGACGCCGCGTCTTCCACTTGGCCCGGATGGCCCACCAGCGCGCGCACCACCAGGTCGTAGTCCCGGCCCTGGCAGCGCGCAAACACGCACAGGCCCATCGCGTCGTTCTCGCGCGCGAGCGCCGATACGGCGTCCCAGCGCGGCACCAGGCCGCGCACGGCGGCTTCGTCCTGCAGTTCGGCCAGCCACCAGCGGCGGCCGCCGTCCATCAGCACGGGCGGCAGCGCGCCGGCGGTGATGCCGGCCAGCGCGGCGCCGAGGCGCGGATCATCGGGCTGGCCGATTTCCAGCATGCGGGCCCGCGGCGCGCGCACGGCGAGGCGACGCGCGTGGCCAACCCCGCGCACTTCGATCGGCAGCAGGCCGACCGCGCATTCCTGGATCAGCAGCCCGTCGCGGGGCGTCGCCAAGCCGGCTTCCAGCACCGCGTGCGCCGTGCCGATGCTGGGATGGCCGGCGAACGGCACTTCGCGACGCGGGCTGAAGATACGCAGGCGGTAGCTGGCCTCGGCCCGGGTGGTGGGCAGCACGAAGGTGGTTTCGGGCAGCCGCGTCCAGCGGGCGATGGCCTGCAGGGTGTCGTCGTCCAGGCCTGTGGCGTCCAGCACCACGGCCAAGGGGTTGCCGTCGCCGGGCTTGGCGGCGAAGACATCGAGCTGTACGAAAGGGCGTGTCATGGGGGCGTCCTGCCCGTCGGGCGGTGCAGGTTACCAGTCCAGCGTGCCGCGGATCACCGTCTGCGTGCTGCCGCCCACCCAGGCCTCGCCGTCGGCATCCACGCGGATGTGGACCCGGCCGTCGCGACCGACCTCGCGGCCCTGGCTGGCGATGAACTCCCGGCCCAATGCGCCCAGCGCGTCGTTGTGGTGCAGCCACGCGGCGATGGCGGCGTTGGCGCTGCCGGTGACCGGGTCTTCGGGAATGCCGTCGGCCGGGCAGAAGGCGCGCACGGCAAGCGCGTGTTCGCTGCCGGGCTGGCTGCGGCCGAACACGGCCAGGCCGACTGCGCCGGTGGCCCCGGTGAGCGCGGTGATGGCGGCCAGGTCGGGCGCCATCGTTCGCACCTGGGCCTCGTCGGCCAACTCCACCACCCACCACTGCGGGCCGTTGGCGATCAGGGCGGGTGCGAGTAAGCCGCGGGTGCGACCGGCCAGCGCGGCATCCAGCGCGGCCAGGTGGCCGGCAGGCGCGGCAACGGCTTGGCCGCGGGGCGCCCGCACGGCGATGCGGCGGGTCGGGCCGTCACCCGTGACCTGCAGCGGCAGCAGGCCAGCCGCGCACTCCTGCACCAGGCGGCCGTCGCGGGCCTGTGCCATGCCGGACTCCAGCACGGCGTGGGCGGTGCCTACGCTGGGGTGCCCGGCGAACGGCAGCTCCTGGCGCGGAGTGAAGATGCGCACGCGGTAGCTTGCCGACGGGTCATTGGGCGGCAGCACGAAGGTGGTTTCGGACAGGTTGGTCCAGTTTGCGAAGGCCTGCATGGCGGCGGTGTCGAGGTCGCGGGCGTCCAGCACCACGGCCAGCGGGTTGCCGGTGCCGGGGCGGTGGGCGAAGACGTCAAGCTGCAGGAAGTCGCGGCGGCGCATGCTTGGCTCCGGGGTTGGGTGGTCATGGCGAAACGTTGGCAGGCGGGCCACGCGTGGCGGCGGCGCCTTCGTTTACACTGGAACACGCCGCGCTCGCGCGCCGCGCCCCCTCATCATAAACCTTGACCATGAGCCCAACCGCGCCTGCCGACGGTGCCGACGCACCGGATTGGATCGTCCTCAAATTCGGAGGCACCAGCGTGTCCCGACGCCACCGTTGGGACACGATCGGGCAGCTGATGAAACGCCGCGCCGACCAAACCGGCGCGCGCGTGCTGGTGGTGGTGTCGGCGGTGTCGGGCGTCACCAACGAACTGCAGGCGATCTGCGATGGCCACGCCGACGTCGCCGGTACCGCGTCGCGCATCGAAGCGCTGGTGCAACGCCACGAGGATTTCTGTGTCGACCTGGGTCTTGAGCCGGCCACGGTGCTGGGCGAGCGCCTGGCGGCGCTGCGCGCGCTGGGCAGCGACCCGCGCCGCGCGGCCGGCGACCTGGCCTGGCAGGCCGAGGTGCTGGCGCAGGGTGAGCTGCTGTCGTCCATCCTGGGCGTGGCCTACCTGCGCGCCCAGGGCCTGGACGTGGGATGGGTGGATTCACGCGACTGGATCGCCGCACGCCCGCTGCCCAACCAGACCGAATGGAGCAGGCGCCTGTCGGCGTCCTGCGACTTCGTCGGCGACGCCGGCCTGCGCCAGCGCTTCTCGGCGGACGGCCCGTCGCTGCGCATCGCCCAGGGCTTCATCGCCCGCGCGCCCGACGGCGGCACGGCCATCCTGGGCCGGGGCGGTTCCGATACGTCGGCGGCGTACTTCGGTGCGCTGCTGGGCGCGCGCCGCGTGGAAATCTGGACCGACGTGCCCGGCATGTTCAGCGCCAACCCGCGCGCCGTGCCCGACGCCCGCCTGCTCTGGCGCCTGGACTACGAAGAGGCGCAGGAAATCGCCACCACCGGCGCCAAGGTGCTGCACCCGCGCTGCATCCATCCCTGCCGCGAGGCGCGGGTGCCGATCTGGATCCGCGACACCGAACGGCCGGACCTGCCCGGCACCGTCATCGACTCCTCGGCCGCCACCCTCCCGGGCGTCAAGGCCATCTCCTCGCGCCGCGGCATCGTGCTGGTGTCGATGGAAACCATCGGCATGTGGCAGCAGGTGGGTTTCCTGTCGGATGTGTTCGAGCGCTTCAAGTCGCACGGGCTGTCGATCGACCTGATCGGTTCGTCCGAAGCCAACGTCACCGTGTCGCTCGACCCCAGCGACAACCTGGTGAACACCAACGTGCTCGATGCGCTCTGCGCCGACCTGTCCCAGGTGTGCCGGGTGAAGGTGATCGCCCCCTGCGCGGCCATCACCCTGGTGGGCCGCGGCATGCGCTCGCTGCTGCACAAGCTGTCGGATGTGTGGGCCGAGTTCGGGCGCGAGCGCGTGCACCTGATCTCGCAGTCGTCCAACGACCTCAACCTCACCTTCGTGGTGGACGAGGGCATCGCCGAGGGCATGATGCCGCGCCTGCATGCGCTGTTGGCGCAGTCGGGCGCGATGCCGGTCACCGAGGCCGCGGTGTTCGGGCCCAGCTGGCGCCGCATCGACCAGCCCGCCGGCAAGCGCCCGGCGCCGTGGTGGCAGGTTTCGCGCGAACGCCTGCTGCACTTGGCCAACGCCGGCACGCCGCGCTACGTCTACCACCTGCCGACCATCCGCGAGCGTGCCCGCGAGCTGGCCGGTATCCCGGCCGTGGACCGTCGCTTCTTCGCGCTCAAGGCCAACCCGCATCCGCTGGTGCTCAAGTGCCTGGAGTCGGAGGGCTTCGGCTTTGAATGCGTTTCGCGCGGCGAACTCGAACACCTGTTCCGCTCGCTGCCGGGCCTGGCGCCCGACCGCGTGCTGTTCACCCCCAGCTTCGCGCCGCGCGACGAATACGCCGCGGCGCTGGCGCTGGGCGTGCACGTCACCATCGACAGCACCACGCCACTGCTGCGCTGGGCCGAACTGTTCAAGGGCCGGGACATCGTGCTGCGCGTGGACCCGGGCTTCGGCCACGGACACCACGAGAAAGTGCGCACGGGCGGCAAGGGCGCCAAGTTCGGCCTGGCGGCCGAAGCGGTACCGGCCTTCCTGGACGCGGCGCGCGCTGCCGGCGCGCGGATCGCCGGCCTGCACGCGCACATTGGCAGCGGCATCCTCGATGCGCAACATTGGCACACCGTTTATGCGCAGCTGGCGGCCCTGGCCGAGGGCATCGGCACGGTGGGCTTCATTGACGTGGGCGGCGGCCTGGGCGTGGCCTACGACCCGGAAGCCGATCCGTTCGACGTGGACGCCTATTCGGCGGCGCTGTCGGAGGTGAAGGCGGCCTATCCGCAGTACGCGCTTTGGGTGGAGCCGGGTCGCTACCTGGTTGCCGAGGCCGGCGCACTGCTGCTGCGCGTCACCCAGGTGGCGTCCAAGCAGGGCCTGCGCCGCGTGGGCGCCGACGGCGGCATGAATGCGCTGATGCGCCCCGCGCTTTACAACGCCTGGCACGAGATCGTGAACCTGTCGCGCTTCGATGCGCCCGAGGGCGATCCGTGCGAGGTGGTGGGACCGATCTGCGAAACCGGCGACGTGATCGGCCGCCAGCGCCGCCTGCCGGAAGCCACCGCCGAAGGCGACGTGCTGCTGGTGGGCCATGCCGGCGCCTACGGCGCGGTGATGGCCAACCGCTACAACCTGCGTGAACTGCCGCACGAGGACGTGATCGATGACTGAGTTCGACCGCGCGTCCATCCGGGCCTTCCGCTTCACCGGCTGCGGCTTCGATGCCGCCACCGGCGAGGCGCGCCTGGCCTACGCCTTCGACGACGGCCCGGAGATGGTGGAGACACTGCGCTTCCCCGGCGCGCCCTTCGCACTGGACGCCGGACGCGCTCAGGCGGTGCAGCGCGCCCTGCGCCTGCTGCACCTGGTGGCCGGCGTGAGCTACTACAAAGCCGCCGTGCCGCCGGAAATAGTGATCGAGGGCGACGGCATCGATGCGGCGACCTCGGCGCTGCTGACGTCGGTTTACGAAAACGGCTTGGGCGAGTTCGCCTATCGCAACGCCATGGTGCTGCGCGGCCGGATCCATTTCCCGGTGACAGACGCGCCGCCAGCCACGGCCGCGCAGGCCGTGGGGCTGGAGGATCGCGCGCTCGTCGCCATCGGCGGCGGCAAGGACTCGCTGGTGTCGATCGAGGCGCTGCGCGCGCTGGGCGTTGCGCAGACCGTCGCCTGGGTCGGCAGTTCGCCGCTGATCAAGGCCTGCGCCGAGCGCACCGGCCTGCCCACGCTGAGCGTCGGCCGCGCGCTGTCGCCGCTGCTGTTCGAACTCAACAAGCAGGGCGCGCTCAACGGCCACATCCCGGTGACGGCGGTGAACTCGGCCATCCTGGCCATGGCCGCGCTGCTGCACGGCCACGCCCAGGTGGTGTTCTCCAACGAGCACTCGGCCAGCTACGGCAGCCTGATCCCGGGCACGGGCGAGGTAAACCACCAGTGGTCCAAGGGCTGGGACTTCGAGCGCGATTTCGCCGCTTACCTGCGCGGCCACGTCGCCGCCGACCTGGCGTACTACTCGCTGCTGCGGCCGTTCTCGGAGCTTGCGGTGGCCCGGCAGTTCGCGCGCCTGGACCGCTACGACCAGCATTTCTCAAGCTGCAACCGCAACTTCCACCTGCTGGGCGAACGCCCGGCACAGCGCTGGTGCGGCGTATGCCCCAAGTGCCACTTCGTGTTCCTGGCGCTGGCGCCGTTCATGCCCAAGCCGCGCCTGATGGCCATTTTCGGCCGCAACCTGCTGGACGAAGCCGACCAGGCGCCGGGCTTCGACGCGCTGCTGGAGTACCGCGACCACAAGCCCTTTGAATGCGTGGGCGAGGGCCGCGAGTCGCGCGCGGCCATGGACGCGCTGGCCGACAGCGCGGCCTGGCGCGAAGACGCGCTGGTGAAGCGCTACGCGTACGAGATCCGGCCGCAGCTCGAACCGGCCGACCGGGGGCTGGCACCGCTGCTGCAGCCCTCGGATAATCACGGTATTCCGAACAAGCTGTGGGGGCGTTTGCGTGCGTATTTCGGAGCTTGAGGGCAAGCGGGTTGCAATCTGGGGCTATGGGCGCGAAGGCCGTGCGGCGTTGGCTGCGCTGCGCTGGAACCTGCCCCGGCAGCCGGTAACCGTGTTCTGCTCGGCCGAAGAGGCCGAGCCGCTGGGCCAGATGCAGGACCCGGCGCTTCGCATTGAGACCGCGGTGGACGCCGCGGCGCTGTCCGGATACGACATCGTCATCAAGTCTCCCGGCATCAGCCCCTACGCGTCGCCCGCCGCCGACGCCGCGCTCAACGGCGTGCGCTTCATCGGCTCCAGCGGGCTGTGGTTCGCCGAGCCGGCCGTGGGCCGCCGCATCTGCATCACCGGCACCAAGGGCAAGTCCACCACCACCGCGATGGTGGCGCACCTGCTGCGCGCGGCCGGCAAGCGCACCGCGCTGGCGGGCAACATCGGCATGCCGATGCTCGAGCTGATGGACGTGCAGCCGCCGCCGGAGTTCTGGGCGATCGAGCTGTCGAGCTACCAGACTGGCGAGGTGCAGGACATCGACGTCGCCGTGGTGCTCAACCTGTTCCCCGAGCACCTGGACTGGCACGGCAGCGAGGCGCGCTATTACGCCGACAAACTGGCGCTGGTGACCCGCGCCGCGCCGCGGGTGGCCGTGCTCAACGCCGGCGACCCGCGCCTGGTTGAGCTGGACGTGCCCGCCACCACCCGCGCGCTGTGGTTCAACCACGCCGACGGCTGGCACCTGCGCGAAGGCAGCGTTTACCGCGGCGAGCGTCGGGTGCTCGACGCGCGCGGGCTGCCGCTGCCCGGCCGCCACAATCGATTGAACCTGTGCGCGGCCCTGGCCGCCATCGAGGCGATGGGCCTGGACGCGGCGGCGCTGGCGCCCGCCGCGCTGGCGTTCCGGCCGCTGCCGCACCGGCTGCAGACGCTGGGCATCCGCCACGGCGTAGAGGCGGTGAACGACTCCATCAGCACCACGCCGCAGTCGAGCATTGCCGCGCTGGAGTGTTTCCGCGGGCGGCGCGTGGCCATCCTTGTTGGCGGCTACGACCGCGGCCTGGACTGGGGCATCTTCGCCGAGCGCATGGCCGCGGAGCCGGTGACGGCGGTGGTGACAATGGGCCAGAACGGACCGCGCGTTTACGAGAAGCTCAAGCCGCTGTCGCTGGGCGACCGTTTTTTCCTGGTCGAGGCGGGCGAGATGGACGAGGCGGTCAAGCTGGCGCTGCAGGTGCTGGGCAACGACGGCGTGCTGCTGCTGTCGCCGGGCGCGCCCAGCTTTCCGCGTTACCGCGACTACGTCGAGCGCGGCCGGCATTTCGCCAAGGCGGCGGGTTTCGACCCCGACCAGATCTGCGCCATCCCCGGCCTTGGCGTGGCCTGAGGCTCACGCCGCGATTACGCGGGTCGCAGTAGCGGGGACTAGAATCAGGCCCCAACCCCACCGAGGTTCCCGCCATGCGCACCCTGCTTGTCGTTGCCCTGTTCGGCCTGAGCGCCTCCGCCTTCGCCAAGTCCGTCGCCGAGCCGGTGAGCTGGAACTACGGCGGTACCGATTTCGACGGCTACCTGGTCCATGACGATTCGGAAAGCGACAAGCGCCCGGGTCTGGTGATGGTGCCCAACTGGATGGGCGTCAACGACGCGGCCATCGAGAAGGCCAAGCAGATCGCCGGCGACGACTACGTGGTGCTGCTGGTGGACATGTACGGCCGCGGCGTCCGCCCGGCCAATGCCGAGGAAGCCGGCAAGGCCGCCGGCGCCGTTTATGCCGATCGCGAAGCGCTGCGCGGCCGCATCAACTCCGCGCTGGGCGTGCTGACCTCGTCGGCCGGCAAGGCGCCGCTGGATGTGACCCAGGTGGGCGCGATCGGCTTCTGTTTCGGCGGCGCGGTGGCGCTGGAGCTGGCGCGCACCGGCGCGGACATCGCCGGCGTGGTCAGCTTCCACGGCAACCTGTCCACCCCCCTCCCGGCCAAGGCCGGTGAAGTGAAGGCCAGCCTGCTGGTGCTCAACGGCGCCGACGACACCTACGTGCCGGCCGAACAGATCAGCACGTTCCAGAAGGAAATGACCGACGCCAACGCCGACTGGCAGTTCGTGAACTACAGCGGGGCGGTGCACTGCTTCGCCGAAGCCGACGCCAACAGCCCGGGCTGCCGGTACCAGCCGCGCGCGGCCAAGCGCGCCTACGCGGCGATGGAAACCTTCTTCGACGAGCGCTTCGAGGACTGAAGCCCGGGGCGTTCCCCACGCTCCGGCCGCAGCCTCGCGCCCGGCCCGCCCAGGCGCAGCGGCTGGGGTAAGCTGCGTGAAGGGAACCTTGGCCGACGCGGGGAAGCATGTCCAACGAGCCAGACGCCAATCCAACGTCCGCCCCGCATACGGTGTTCATCAGCTACAGCCGCGCCGACAAGGCGCGTGCGCGCCAGCTGGCCGATGCGCTGGGCCAGGCCGGGCTCACCGTCTGGTGGGACACCCTGATTGAAGGCGGTGCCTCGTTCACCAAGTCCATCGAAGCCGCCCTGCAGGCCAGCGACGCGGTGGTGGTGCTTTGGTCGGCCACGTCGGTGGCGTCGGACTGGGTGCTGGACGAGGCCGCGCACGGTCGCGACCTGCACAAGCTGGTGCCGATCTCGATCGACGGCACCCTGCCGCCGCTGGGCTTCCGCCAGTACCAGGCCATTGCGATGCCGGCCGGGGACCGCGCCGATGCTGCCGCGGTGGTCGCCGTGATTCGTGCGGTGCAGGCCCTTGCCAGCGGTGCCCCTGCGCCGCCGAGGACCGTCGCTCCCGCGGCGGTGCCGCTGGACCGGTCGCGCCGCAGGCTTTTGCTGGCGGGTGCCGCGGGGGTCTTGCTGGGCACGGGCGCCGGCGTGCAGGGCTGGCGGCGCGGCTGGTTCACGCCGGTGTCTGGCTCCAGCGTGGCGGTGCTGCCTTTCAAGAACATCAGCGGCGACCCCCGGCAGGCCTATTTCTCCGACGGCCTGGCCGAGGAAGTGCGCGCCACCCTGGGCCGGAACCTGCAGCTGCGGGTGATGGCACAGGCCTCGTCCAGCCAGTTCCAAACCAGCGACGAGGACGCGGTGAGCATCGCCAGCAAGCTGGGCGTGGCCTACCTGCTCGACGGCAGCGTGCGCTGGGCGGGCGACAGGGTGCGCGTGGCGGCCGAACTGATCGACGGACAGACCGGCTTCGGCCGCTGGAGCCAGATCTTCGAGCGACGCATCGATGACGTCTTCGCCGTGCAGGCCGAGATCGCCAGCGCGGTGGCCACGGCGCTTGCACTGCAGGTGGAGCCGACCCTGCCCGGCGATGCCCAAGCCGAGCGGCTGGCGTCCGGCGGCACCGCCAACGTGCAGGCTTTCGATGTCTACCTGCGCGGCCGGGCGCTGTACGACCTGAGTGTGGACGAAGCCTCGGAGCGCGCGGCGCTGGCGCAGTTCGACGGCGCGATAGCGCTGGACCCGCAGTACGCGGCCGCCCACGCCGCCCGCGCCCGCTCCCTGATCGCCATCGCCAACCAGTACGGTGCCATGGACGAACATGCCGGCATGTACGACCAGGCGATCGTGGCGGCTCAGCGCGCGATCGAGCTGGCGCCGGAGTTCGCCGGCGCCTATTCCGCGCTGGCGTTTGCGCTGTTCCAGGGAAGGCTGGACGCGCGCGCGGCGCGCGTACCCTTCGAGCGCTCAAGCACGCTGGGCTCGGGCGATGCCACGGTGCAGGCGCGATGGGCCCAATATTGCGCGCGCACGGGCCGCCAGCGCGAAGCCAGCGAAGCCATGCAGCGGGCGCTGCAGCGCGACCCACTGAACCCGCTGATCCACCGTGCCGCCGGCTCGGTGGAGTACGCCGCGCGCCGGTACGCCGACTCCATGCCGCCCGTGCGCAGGGCGCTGGCGATGAACCCGCGCATGTCGCGCGCGCATGGCGCCATCGGCGATGCGCTGATCAACCTGGGCCGGGTGGAGGAAGCGCGCGCCGCTTACCAAGCCGAGCCGGCACCGGAGTTCCGGCTGGCGGGCCTGGCGGTGCTTGAGCACCACGCGGGCAACGTGGCGGACGCCGAGGCCGCCATGGCCGCGCTGGTGTCCGACCTGGGCGATCGCGTGCTTTACCAGCAGGCGCAGGTGCTGGCGCAGTGGGGCCAGGCCGAGCCGGCGTTCGAACGGCTGCTCAAGGCCAGGGCCGCGGTGGATACGGGCTTGATCTATGCGCGCAACGACCCCTTCCTGGATCCGCTGCGCAAGGACCCCCGGATGGTGGCGCTGCTGGTTGGAATGGGCTTCGAGCCGGCCTAGCCCGCGGGCCATCGCTGGTCCCGGGGCTTGCTTGTCAGGTCGGGCGGAACCGGAACAGAATGCGGCGCGGCACGGGTTTGGCGCCCCTCGCGGGCGCCGCGGGCCGGATACCGTGGTTTTGGACTCAACAGGAGGGGTTGTTCATGAAGAAGACGACACTGGCAGCGCTATTGATCGTGCTTTGCGGGGGCTTGGCGGCATGTGGACCCAAGCCTGAACCAGAGGCTCCGATGGATGCGGTGGAGGCGGCACCGGCGTACGAGCCCGCGCCCGAACCCATGGCCGAACCGACGCCGGCCATGCCCGAAGACGGCATGCAGGGCCACGACGGCATGCAGGGTGAAGAAGGCGACGAGATCGCGCCGCACGCCGGAGGCGACAAGGTAACCCCCACGCCCGAACAGCAGACGTCGGCAGAGGGCGGCTGAGTGCTTGCTGCGGGGTGGCCGCCCAAGGCGGCCACCCCGCTTTTTACTGCACGCAAGCCGCGGTGCGCGGCCCGCCTCAGGGCAGTGCGTTCTTGCCGGCCGGCACCCGCATCGCCTGGTCTATCCATGTGGCATAGCGGTCTATCCGCGTGTAAACACCCGGCTTGCCGTCGCCGGCGCACTCCTTGGCACCCCAGCTGACCAGCCCGACCAGGTTGGGCGCACCGTTGGTGCGGATCAGCGGACCGCCGCTGTCACCGCGGCAGGTGGACTGGCTGGGGTTGGCCGCGCAAATCACGTTGCCCTGGATGCGCTTGGGGCCATAGCCTTTGCGCTGCTGGCAGATGGGTGTATCCATCAGCTGCAGGTCCACCCGCAGCAGTGAAGCGCTGGCCGCGTTGGCCTCGCCCTTGCCCGTGACGCCCCAGCCGAAGGCCGACAGCAGGGCGGTGCTGCCCAGAGGCTGGCGGTTGATCGGGATGGGGCGGATGCGATTTGGATCGGCCGCCGCGGAGTTGGCAACGGGCGAGATGCGTATCAGCGCGATGTCGTTGGAGAACATGTTCGGCGACAGGTCGGCGTTGTTGTTCTTTTCGCTGTATTGGGAGTGCCGGACGATGCGGTCGATGTTGTAGACGATGCCATCGCGCTTGGAGATGTCGATCACGCCCAGCCGCACCTGGTAGCCCGCGTTCACCATGTCCTGGTCGATGCAGTGGGCGGCCGTCAGCACCCAATCGGGTGCAATCAGCACGCCGCCACAGTAGTGCTGGCGCTGCCAGGCCGCGCGCTTGTCGGCAGGATTGGGCTTGGGCTTGGCGGGATGGAATATCTGCGCCTGCCACGGCGCCTTGAGCGCTGAAACCGGCCGGCCACCAAAGCTGTAGGGAACGAACTCCACGTTGCCGCTGCTGGCCGGGGCGCCGGATCGCGTTGGGGCAGGGCGAGTGGCGGGTCGCGGCTTGCCCGCGCGCAGCCCCAGGATGCCGCTGCCGCCGGGACGGTAGCCGTCGCCGTCGGGCTCGGCGTTGTCGCCTTCGTCGATGATCTCGACCACTTCCCAGACCACGTCCTCGTCGAAGTTCTCGTCATCGAAGGGAATGGCGTCGTCTTCCTCGTCCTCGTCCCACTCGGTGGCCCAGGAGTCGTCGGCGTAGTCCTCGAGATCGTCGCCATCCTCGTCCGTATCGGCGAAGGCTTGTTCGTCCTCGTCCGCCTGGGGGTCTTCGTCGGCCTGCTCGTCTTCGCCTGCTTCCAACGCATCTTCGTCGTCCGCGTCCGACTGATCCTCTTCTTCCGCGTCGGTTTGCTCGTCTTCGTCCGCGTCCGACTGATCCTCTTCGTCCGCGTCGGTTTGCTCGTCTTCGTCCGCGTCCGACTGATCCTCTTGGTCCGCGTCGGAGTCCTCGTCCTGGTCCTCGTCCCAGTCCTCGTCACCTTCGTCCTGGCTGCTGCCGCCGGCCGAGTAGTGGGGGGAGGGGCGCCAAGCCAGGGTGGGGCCGGCGAAAGCCATCAGGATGGCCAGCAGGCCTGCCGCAAGCAGGCCTGGGGTGCGGCATTTGCCGAGCTTTGCCATGCGCCTGTCCTCGCGGAATTTGACCCGATTGAGCGTCAATCGCCCGACGTAGTCAAGCGCGCGGCCCGTGCTGGCGAAGCTGCCGCCGCGGGCTCAGCGGGCCAGCCATCGTTCTATGCCCGCGCGGTCGTGGGCCTTGAGCAGCGACTGGGCACGGCGGCGCAGGCTGCCGTGGTCGGCGGCGCGGATGGCGCGGCGCACTTCCAGCAGCGTGGCCGGGTGCAGGCTGAAGTCGCGCAGGCCCAGCGCCAGCAGCAGCGGCACGTTGGCGGCTTCGCTGGCCATCTCGCCGCACACCGCCACCGGAACGCCATTGCGGCGGCCATAGGTGAAAAGCCCCGCCAGCAGCCGCAGCATGGCGGGGTGGTGCGGGGTGTACAGCGACGACAGCGACTCGTGGCCGCGGTCCACCGCCAGCAGGTACTGCACCAGGTCGTTGGTGCCCACCGATACGAAGTCCACCAGGTCGATGAAATCGGGTACGCCCAGGGCGGCGGCCGGCACCTCGATCATGGCGCCCAGCTCCACCCGCTCACCGTACTGCAGGCCGTCGGCGCGCAGCGACAGCCGCGCGGCTTCCAGCAGGGCCACCACGGCCTGGACCTCTTCGCGGCAGCACACCATCGGCACCAGCACGCGCACCGGGCCGTAGGCGGCGGCGCGCAGGATGGCGCGCAGCTGGGTGAGGAACAGCGGCTCGTGCGCCAGCGACAGCCGGACGCCGCGCAGCCCCAGCGCGGGGTTGGGTTCACTGCGCAGGGTCAAGCCGCTGTGGTCGGCCTTGTCGGCCCCCAGGTCGAGCGTACGGATGGTCACCACGCGGCCGGCCATGCCCAGCACCAGGTCGCGATAGGCCAGGAACTGTTCTTCTTCGCCCGGCAGCTCGCGCCGCTGCAGGAACAGGAACTCGGTGCGATACAGGCCGATGCCGTCCGCGCCCAGCGCATGCGCCTCGGCGACGTCTTCGCGTGATTCGGCGTTGGCGTACAGCCGGATGTCCACGCCGTCCAGCGTGCGCGTGGGCTGGCGCTTGAGTCGCGAAAGCTGGGCCTGCTCGCGGCCGATGTCGGCCTGGCGGCGGTGGTACCGCTTCAGGTCGCCGGCATCGGGTTCCAGCACCACCTCGCCGGTGCCTGCGTCCACCATCAAGGCGTCGCCGTCGTTGGCCAGCGCCAGCAGCCCGGCCGCGCCCAGCACCAGGGGCAGGTGCAGGCTGCGGGCCAGGATGGCGCTGTGCGACAGCGGGCTGCCGCTGGCCGCCACCACGGCCACCACGCCCTGGGACTGCAGTTCGGCCAGTTCCTGCGGGGCGATGGTTTCGCAAACCAGGATGTCACCGGCGAAGCCGCGTTCGGCGTCGTGGTTGCGCTGCTGCAGGGCGGCGTGGACGCGGCCGATGACGTGGTCGAGGTCTTCGCGCCGGCTGCGGAAATAGTCGTCGTGCATGCCCTCGAACACCGCGGCCAGGCGGTCGCGCTGGAGCTTGAGGGCGTAGTCGGCGCTGTAGCGGCCGGTGCTGACCAGGTCATCCAGACCATGCAGCAGTTCGGGGTCGTCGAGGATCATCGCGTGCAGGTCGAGGAAGTCGCCGACCTCGTGCGCCAGGGCACCGTGCAGCCGATCGCGCAGGCCGCGCAGCTCCTGCCGCGTGCCGTCCAGCGCGCGGTGCAGGCGCGATATTTCCTCGGGAACCTCGTCGGCCGTGATGCGGCGCTCGTCCACCGCCAACGCCTGCGGCGTGCGTACGCGCACGCGCCCCAGCGCGATCCCGCGCGATGCCGGCTGGCCGCGCAGGGTGCGCCGCATCAGTTGTCCTCGTCGAACCGGCGGTCGAACAGGGCGGCGGCGGCGTCCAGCGCGGCCTGTTCGTCTTCACCCTCGACGCGGATCAGCAGGGTGGCGCCGGGGGCGGCTGCCAGCAGCAGCACGCCCATGATGCTCTTGGCGTTCACCTCGCGGCCGCGACCAGTCAGGGTGACCCGCGACGTGAAGCCCGACAGCAGCTGCACCAGCTTCGCCGCCGCGCGTGCATGCAGCCCCAGCCGGTTGGCCACCTTGAGTTCGCGTTCAAGCATCGTTGACCACCACGCCATTGCGTGCGCCCGCGGCGGCGGTGCGGCACAGTTCGTCCAGGTCCTGTTCGGGGTAGTTCTGCACGCGCAGCAGCATTGGCAGGGACGCGCCGCTGATGCGCTGGCACGGGGTGCCCAGGCGGGACAGCTTCTCGGCCAGCCGCGACGGCGTGGCGCCGTAAAGGTCCACCAGCATCAGCACGCCGTCGCCGCCATCCACTTTGCGCAGGGCCGCACTGGCGGCAGGCAGCAGGGAGTCGGAGTCACCGTCCCAGTCCGCTTCAAAAGCTTCGGTGGCCAGCGGCAAACCGCCCAGCAGCCGCCGCGCCACGGCGACCAGGGGGGTGCCCAGCCCGGGGTGACTCAAGATGAGGATGCCAACGGTCATGCCCAAACATTACCAGACAGCGCGCGCGCTCCGCGCACCACGGGCTACTCGAGTTCGCGGTGGAAGGTCAGCACGCCTTCGCGGCCGCGGTCGCGGAAGTGCGCGGCGAGGCGTTCGGCCAAATAGACCGATCGGTGGCGGCCCCCCGTGCAGCCGAAGGCCACCGTGAGGTAGCTGCGGGTCTCGGCTTCGAAGCGAGGCAGCCAGGTGTCGAGGAACGCCGTGACCTGGGTGGCGAAATCGCCCACCACCGGGTCGCCGTCGAGGTGTTCGCGCACCGCCTGGTCGCGGCCCGACAGCGGGCGCAGCCGGGAATTCCAGTGGGGGTTGGGCAACGCACGGGCATCGAACACGAAGTCGGCGTCGGCCGGCACCCCGCGCTTGTAAGCGAAGGATTCGAACAGCACCGACATGCCCTGGTGGGCACCGATGCCAAGGGCGGTGATCACTTGGCGACGCATCTGGTGCACGTTCATTTCCGACGTGTCCATCACCAGGTCGGCGATGCCCAGGAGGGGCCGCATGCGCTCGCGCTCGAGCCGGATGGCGTCGGCCAGCGGCAGCCCTTCGTGGCTCAGCGGGTGCTTGCGCCGCGTGTCGGAATAGCGCTTGAGCAGCACCTCGTCGCGCGTGTCGAAGTACACCAGCTTGTGGTCGAAGCCCAGCGCGCCGACTTCCGACAGCCACTCTGGGATGCGCGACAGGTCGGGCGTGCGGTTACGCACGTCGATGCCCACCGCCAGCCGGCGCCGGCCGCGCTGGTCGCTGGCGACGCTGCGCACGAAGCGCGGCAGCAGTTCGGCGGGCAGGTTGTCGGTGCAGAAGAAATCAAGGTCTTCGAGCGTGTTCAGCGCCACCGACTTGCCCGAGCCGGACATGCCGCTGACCACGATCAGCAGCGGGCGCGCGGCGTCGGTCATGGCGACTCCCCCTGCAGCAGGAACTCGCTGTGCCGCGCCAGGAAGGCGGCGGCGGGGTCCATGCCCTTGCTGCGCAGCAGGTGCAGCCGCACCGCGGCTTCGGTGAGCACCGCCAGGTTGCGGCCCGCGGCCACGGGCAGTCCAACCACCGGCACGTCCAGGTCGAGCACGCGCCGGCTTTCGGACTCGCCGGTGATGCGTGCCATGGCATCCTTGGCCGGCTCCTGCGACTTCACCAGGTGCACGATCAGGCGCAGGTACTTGTTCCGTTTCACGGCCGTGTCGCCGAACATCTGGCGGATGTTCATCACGCCCAGGCCGCGCACTTCCAGCAGGTCCTGGAGCAGCTCGGGGCAGGTGCCGTCCAGCACGTCCGGGGCGATCTGGGTGAACTCGGGCGCATCGTCGGCGACCAGCCGGTGGCCGCGGCTCACCAGCTCGATCGCCAGTTCGCTCTTGCCGGCGCCCGAGTCGCCGGTGATCAGCACGCCGATGGAATAGATTTCCATGAACACGCCGTGCATCGTAATGCGCGGCGCCAGCGCGCGCGCCACGTGGTACTGCAGCAGGTTGAGCAGCTCGTAGCCGCGGCGTGGCGACACCCACAGCGGCGTGTCGGATTCCTCGGCGAGCTCGCGCAGGTCGGTGGGACAGGACTGGTCCTGGGTGATGACCATCGCCAGCGGGCGCGAGTTCATTATCTTCTGCAGCACTTCCCAGCGCTGGCGCGCGTCCAGCCCGTCCAGCCAGGCCAGCTCGGCCGAGCCGATGATCTGCACCTTGTTGGGGTGGATGACGTTGAGGTAGCCCGCCAGCGAGGGGCGCCGCGACAGGTGCTCGCCGCGCTCGATGACGCGTTCACCGCCGCGCTGCCCACCCACCAGCCAGCGCAGCGCCAGGCGCTCGCGCAGCTCCTCGAACAGGTCGCGCGCGAGCAGGCGGTCGGCCATCTCAGGTGACCACCGGGTGCTCGGACTGCCATTCGGCCAGCAGCGCATACAGCGCCGCCGAATCACCCGCCTGCCGCAGGCGGTCGCGGAAACCGGCGTCGCCGAACATCTCGGCCAGGTTCGCCAGCAGCAGCAGGTGCTGCTGGGCGTAATGCTCGGGCACCACCAGGGCGAACACGATGTCCACGGGCATGCCGTCGGGCGCGTTGAAGTCCACCGGCTCGGCCAGCCGCATGAACACGCCCGTGGCGCTGGTCAGGCGGCTGCTGCGCCCGTGCGGAATGGCCACGCCGTGGCCCAGGCCGGTGCTGCCCAGGCGCTCACGCCCGCAGAGGCTGTCGTAGATGCCGCGTTCGTTGTCGCCGTCGGCGCCGGCGGCCAGGAGTGCCGCCAGCTGTTCAAGCAGGCGCTTCTTGCCGCTGGTGACGACGTTGGCCTTGACGCGTGCGGGCGTAAGCAGGTCCAGCAAATGCATGGCAGTGTCAGCCGAAGCTGTCCGAACGTGCGGAGGATGCGCCGCGGTGATGGTCGGTCATTTTTTCCTTCTGCTTGACCACGAGTCGGTCGAGCTTGTCGGCAAGGAGGTCGATGGCGGCATACATGTCGGGGGCGACCGATTCGGCGTGCAGGGTCTTGCCCGGGGTGGACAGCGTGACTTCCGCCTTCTTGTCGAGTTTATCCACGGACAGGATGACGCGGGCGTCAAGCGGGTGATCGAAGTGGCGAGCGACGCGCGCGAACTTGTCCTGCACGTAGTCGCGCAAGGCGGGGGTGATTTCCATCTGGTGCCCGTTGATGTCGATCCGCATGGTCACGATCCTCCTGGATGGGTCACGCACACAAAAAAACACGGGCATCGGTTCGGGACCGTGGCCGTGCCGGAAAAACACGATTCGAGAGGCGTCCCGGGGATGGGACGGCCGAGTGCAGGGGCACGGACGTCATGCCAGCCGCTGCCGTTCGTTGGACGCGGAAATATTCATCGCTTCCCGGTATTTTGCCACGGTTCGCCGGGCCACGGGGATGCCTTCGCCCTTGAGGATCTCGGCCAGGCGCTGGTCCGACAGCGGGGCGCGGGGATTCTCGGCGTCGATCAGTTTGCGAAGCATGGCCTGGATCGCCGTCGCGGAGGCCGCGCCGCCGTGTTCGGTGGCGATTCCCGAGCTGAAGAAGTGCTTGAACTCGAAGGTGCCGCGGGGCGTGCGCAGGTATTTGCGGGTGGTGGCGCGCGAGATGGTGGACTCATGCAGCTCCAACTCTTCCGCCACCTCGCGCAGGGTCAGCGGACGCATGGCCTCCAGGCCGTGGTCGAGGAAACCGCTTTGCTGGCGGACGATGGCCCTGGATACGCGCAGCAGGGTGTCGGCGCGGGTTTCCAGGCTTTTGATCAGCCAGCGGGCCTCCTGCAGCTGGCCGCGCAGGTAGCTGTCGTCTGCGCGGCTGGCCTTGCCGATCAGGCTCTCGTAGTGCCGGTTGATGCCCAGCCGGGGCTGGCTGCCGGCCGCCAGCACGACCTTCCAGACGCCGCCCTGGCGATAGGCGATAGCGTCGGGGGCGATGTATTCGGCTTCGCCGGCGCTCACCTGGGCGCCTGGCTTGGGGTCGAGCGACTTGAGCAGGGCCACGGCCAGGTCCATGTGCCCGCCCGGAACCCCCAGGTGGGCCGCCAGCTTGGGCGGACCTTGCTTGGCCAGGGCGTCCAGGTGCTTGCGGCAGACCTCCTGGGCCAGCGCCAGGCCGGGGGTGTCGTGGCTGAGCAGGCTCAGCTGCACGCACAGGCATTCGGACAGGCTGCGGGCGCCGCTGCCCACCGGGTCGAGGTGCTGGACGATGTGGAGTACGGTTTCTATCTCGCCCGGGTCTGCGATGATTTCCGGGGCAAGCGCGGTTTGGATGTCTTCCAGCGGACCTTCCAGGTAGCCGTCGTCGTTGATGGCTTCCACCACGGCCTCGCCGATCAGCAGGTCGCGCGGGCTGAGGTGGCTCAGCCGAAGCTGCCAGAGCAGGTGCGCGTGAAGGTCCACCGGCGCCGCCGCCGTGAACTCGTCGCTGTCCTCGTCGCCATTGCCCCGGCGCTCGTAGCTGCCGGCGCTGGACTCGTTCCAGTCCGGGCTTTCGCCGGGGTCGTAGTCGCCGCTGTCGGGGTGGTCGGAGGCCTCTTCGCCCGGGGCGGCGTCCGGGGCCTTGTCGCCTTCGCTGGTGGGCGCGAGGGCGTCGTCGGCATCGTCTTCCTCGGCGTCCTCTTCGCGTTCCAGCAGCGGGTTGGCGTCCATGGCCTGGTTGAGCTCGGCCTCCAGCTCCAGCGCCGAAAGCTGCAGCAGGCGGATCGCCTGGCGCAGCTGGGGCGTCAGGGAAAGCTGCTGGCCTAGCCGGGTTTGTAGGGTGGGCTTCATCTCGATCCGCGGGGCGGCGCTTGCCGGGCTACAGGCGGAAGGAGTCGCCAAGGTAGACGCGACGCACGTCGGGGTCGGCCAGCACCGCGTCGGGGGTTCCCTGCGCCAGCACCGTGCCTGCGTTGAGGATATACGCGCGGTCGCAGATTCCCAAGGTTTCACGCACGTTGTGGTCGGTGATCAGCACGCCGATGCCGCGCTCCTTGAGGTGGCGAACGATCTTCTGGATCTCGCCCACCGAAATCGGGTCCACGCCGGCGAAGGGCTCGTCGAGCAGCATGAAGCGCGGGTTGGCCGCCAGCGCGCGCGCGATCTCCACCCGGCGCCGCTCGCCGCCCGACAGGCTGGCGCCGGCCTGGCCGGCCACGTGGCCCACCTGCAGCTCCTCGAGCAGGGCCGACAGTTCGCGGGCGCGGCCGGCGGCGTCCAGGTCGGGCCGCAGCTCCAGCACGGCCGCGACGTTGTCGGCCACGCTGAGCGTGCGGAACACCGAAGCTTCCTGCGGCAGGTAGCCAATGCCGCGCCGGGCGCGTTCGTGCATGGGCAGGGCGGTGATGTCCTTGCCGTCGAGCAGGATCTGGCCTTTGTCGGCCGAGACGAGGCCAACGATCATGTAGAAGCAGGTGGTCTTGCCGGCGCCGTTGGGTCCCAGCAGGCCCACCACCTCGCCCGGGCGCAGGCTCAGGCCGAAGTCGGTGACGACTTCCCGCGACTTGTAGCGCTTGGCCAGCCCCGCCGCGGTCAGCATCAGTTCGCCGGCTCGGCCGTCGGAGCCGGCTCAGGCGCCGGAGCCGGCGCGGGCGCGGGCGACGCGGTCTTGGGCAGGATACGCATGGAGACCCGCTGGCCGTCGCCGCCGCCGTCGAGGCGACCGGTGTTGATGTCGTACTTCACCGTTTCGCCGCGCAGGTTGCCGCGCGGCTGGGTGATCACGACGTTGCCGGTGAGCAGCATGATTTCGCTGGAGAGGGTGTAGACCACCCGCGCCGCGCTGGCGTCCATCGGCTCGCCCTGGTCGGACAGCTGGCGCAGGCGCGCCGGGCTGCCGGTCAGCACGATGCGGTCGATCTCGCCGCCCTTGCGGTGGATCTCGGCGCGGTCGGCGTCCACCTCCAGGCTGCCCTGGCGGATGCGGACGTTGCCCTGCAGGGTCGACACGCTGTCGTCGGACAGCAGGGCGTCCATGTTGGCGGCGTCCAGGTCCATCGGCTGCTGGCGGTCGGTGGATTTGGCCATGGCGGGGCCGGCCACGAGGGCGAGGGCCAAGAGGGTGAGGCTAAGGGCTGCGTGGCGCATGTCGTACCTTGACCTCGTTGAGGAGTTGGACGCGCTTGGCCTGCATGTCTGCACGCAGGCCGATCCCAGTCAGTATAGAACTGCCCTGCGTGACGGTCACCCGCTGCTCGCTGGTGGCGCGGTCGGCGTCGGGGAAAACCACCAGCCGCTCGGTGTCGAAGCGGGTGCTGATGCCTGCGGGGCTGGGCGGAACGAGCATTTCGACCTTGCGCATCAGGTGCACCTGGTCGGCCTTGGGGCTGACCCAGGCCACGTCCGAGCGCGCCTGCCAGCGGCCCACGCCGTCGGCGTCGGGGAACGAGAACCGCGGCTGCACCAGGCTGATGCTGCGCCCGCCGACGTCGCGCTGCAGGTAGGGCCCGCGCACGGTGAAGGCCTCGGCGCCGTCGGCGCCCAGGGTGGTGAGTTCGAAGTCGCGCAGGATGTAGTCCGAGCGCTGCGGTACTTCCACCGGCGGCACCTGGCGCAGCAGCCACTGCCAATAGGCGACGCCTACCAGCGTCAAGGCCAGCACCAGCAGCAGGGCATTGAGCGCCGCCCGGCTCATGTGGCGCCGAAGCGTCCCAGCACGGCGGCTTCGAGCCCGCGGGCCTGCAGGATCAGGTCGCACAGCTCGCGGCCGGCGCCGGCGCCGCCGCGTGAAGGCGTGCACCAGTGCACGCGCGACGCCACCCAGGCGTGGGCGTTGGCCGGCGCCACGGCCAGTCCGACGATGGCCAGCGCGGGCAGGTCATGCAGGTCGTCGCCGATGTGCGCGGCCTCGTCGGTGCCGATGCCCAGCGTTTCGCAGATGCCGCGCAGGCAGGCGGCCTTGTCCTTCACCGCGGTGTGCACGTGGCTGAGCTTGAGGTCGCGGCCGCGGGCCACCACGGCCAGGCTTTCGCGCGCCGTGATCAGGGCCACGGCGATGCCGTTGTCTTCGAGCAGGCGAAGGCCCAGGCCGTCCTGGACGTTGAAGGTCTTGGACTCGCGGCCGTCGGCGTCGTAGGTGAGGTCGCCGTTGGTCAACGTGCCGTCAACGTCGAAACAGGCCAGGCGGATGCGCGATGCGCGCGCCAGCAGGTCGGCGGGATGGGGATTCATGGCCCGATCAGACCACGCGTGCGCGCAACAGGTCATGAATGTTCAGCGCACCCACCACGCGCCGGTCGGCGTCCACCACCACCAGGGAGCTGATCTTGAACTCCTCCATCAGGTGCGCGGCCTCCACCGCCAGCGCCTGCGCGCCAATGGTGCGGGGCGTGCGGCCCATCAGGCGCGACACCGGCGTGGCGTGCAGGTCGGTCTGTTCGTCGTCCAGGCAGCGGCGCAGGTCGCCGTCGGTGAACACGCCCTGCAGCACCCCGTCGGCGTCCACCACGGCGGTCATGCCCAGGCGCTTGCGGGTCATCTCGAGCAGGGCCACGGTGGCGCTGGCGTCCACCGGCACCGACGGAACCTCGTCGCCGGTGTGCATGATGTCGCGGATGTGCAGCAGCAGGCGCCGGCCCAGGGTGCCGGCGGGGTGCGAGCGGGCGAAGTCGTCGGCGGTGAAGCCGCGTGCCTCCATCAGGGCCACGGCCAGGGCGTCGCCCATCACCAGCGCCGCCGTGGTGCTGGCGGTGGGCGCCAGGCTGAGCGGGCAGGCCTCGGCCGGGACGCTGGCGTCCAGGTGCACGTCCGACAGGCGGGCCATGCTGGACTGCGGCCGGCCGGTGACGGCGATCATGGCGTTGCCCTGCCGGCGCAAGGCCGGGAGGATGGCCAGTATCTCGTCCGATTCGCCCGAATTGGACAGGGCCAGCACCACGTCGGCGTCGGTCACCATGCCCAGGTCGCCATGGCTGGCCTCGCCCGGGTGCAGGAAGAAGGCCGGCGTGCCGGTGGAGGCGAACGTGGCGGCGATCTTGCGGGCGATGTGGCCGGACTTGCCCATGCCGGTGCAGACCACCCGGCCCCGGCATTCCAGCAGCAGCCGGCAGGCCGCGGAGAACTCGGCGCCGATGCGCGCCTGCAGGGCCATCAGGGCCTGCGCCTCGACCTCGATGACCATGCGGCCACTGGCGATCAGTGCCTCGTCCTGGAGCGGGTGCTTGGGGGCGGGTGCAGTCATGCGTGGGCGTTGGGGGTATGATGCGGGGCCTTATTGTAAGGCCTGCGCGGCTCCCCGCGCTGCGCTGCCCATGACCCCGGACATCATCCAAAACCTCATCGAATCCGGCCTGCCCGGGGCCCGCGCCCGGGTGCAGGGCGACGATGGCGTTCATTTCGAAGCCACCGTGGTGTGCGAGGCCTTCCGCGGCAAGCTGCCGCTGGCCCGCCACCGCCTGGTCTACGCCACCTTGGGCGAGCGCATGGGCGGGGAGATCCACGCCCTGGCCCTGCGCACCCTGACCCCTGAAGAAGCCGAGCGCTAATAACAACATGGCCAAGATTGTCATCACGGGCGGTGAACCGCTCAACGGCGATGTGCAGATTTCCGGCGCCAAGAACGCCGTCCTGCCCATCCTGGCCGCCACCCTGCTGGCCGACGGCCCGATCTCGATCGGCAACGTGCCGCACCTGCACGACGTCACCACCACCATGGAGCTGCTGGGCGCGATGGGCGTGCAGCTGATGGTGGACGAGAAACTCACCATCACCGCCGACCCGCGCTTCATCACCAGCACCGTGGCGCCCTACGAGCTGGTGAAGACCATGCGCGCTTCGATCCTGGTGCTGGGCCCGCTGCTGGCGCGCTTCGGCCATGCCGAAGTGTCGCTGCCCGGCGGCTGCGCCATCGGCTCGCGCCCGGTGGAGCAGCACATCCGCGGCCTGCAGGCGCTGGGCGCCGAGGTCACGGTTGAGAATGGCTTCATCAAGGCCCGCGCCGAGCGCCTGCGCGGCGGCCGCTACGTGTTCGACATGATCACCGTCACCGGCACCGAGAACGTGCTGATGGCCGCCGCGCTGGCCAAGGGCACCACGGTGCTGGAGAACTGCGCGATGGAGCCCGAGGTGGTGGACCTGGCCAACTGCCTGATCGCGATGGGCGCGCACATCGAAGGCGCCGGCACCAACCGCATTGTCGTGCACGGCGTGGATTCGTTGCGCGGCATCCACTACGACGTGCTGCCCGACCGCATCGAGGCCGGCACCTTCCTGGTGGCCGGCGCGATGACCGGCGGCAAGGTCACGGTGAAGAGGGCCCGCGCCGACACCATGGACGCCATCCTGTTGAAGCTGGAAGAGTCCGGCGCGCACATCAACACCAGCGGCGACACCATCGAGGTGGACGGCCGCGGCCGCCGCCCCAAGGCGGTCAACCTCACCACCGCGCCTTACCCGGCGTTCCCGACCGACATGCAGGCGCAGTTCGCAGCGCTCAATACGGTGGCCGAGGGCGTGGGCGTGATCACCGAGACCATCTTCGAGAATCGCTTCATGCACCTCAACGAGCTGTCGCGCCTGGGCGCCGACATCCGCGTCGAGGGCAACACGGCCATCATCCGCGGCGTGTCCAAGATGACCGGTGCTCCGATCATGGCCACCGACCTGCGCGCCTCGGCGTCGTTGGTCCTGGCTGGCCTGGTGGCCGAGGGCGAAACCGTGGTGGACCGCATCTACCACATCGACCGCGGCTACGAGAACATCGAAGAGAAGCTCGGCGCCCTGGGCGCGAAGATCCGCCGCCTGCCCTGACCCCCTGCAGGAGGGCCTGAAGGCCCTCCTGCCACCCGACGCGCAGCCCGCGCTGGCTCAGCGGATGGCGGTGATTCGCATGTCCAGCGTCTCGCCGTCCGCCTCGTACTGCTTGATGCGCAGCGGCAGCCAGCCGCGCTCGCGCGCGAACCACAGCTTGGTCACCCGGCCGCTGTCGCCGTCGCGGATGCGCTCCACCCGCACCGCACGCAGCACGCCTACCGCCGTGGTCAGCTTCACCGCCGCGGCCACGTCATAGCGCTGTTCGTCCACGCCGTCGCGGCTGGCGACGCTGTAGCGAAGCTCACCGGTGGCACCCGCGGCCAGGTCGGACATGATCGCGGCGGTGAGGCCATGGCGGTCCAGCATGCCCGGGCGGTAGGGCAGCGTGGTGGTCTTGTCCTTGTAGGTGCTGCGAGCGCTGCGCGCCGCGGCGTCCACCTGCAGCAACAGGTTGCGCTCGCTCCAGGCGGCCTTCTGCTGCATGCGGTACTCGACCACTTCGGGCTTGCCGCCGCGCCAGGCCAGCAGGCTGCGCTCGCTGCGGCTTACGCCGGCCGCCGCCACCAGGCCCTCGGTGGCTTGGCTGCGCGTCACCATTTCCCACTGGCCGTTGGGCAGCGCGAGCAGGGTGATGGTGCCGCGGCCCAGCTTCTTGTCGTTCTGGAAGACTTCGTACTCGGCCGAAAACGGCGTGGGCGCCGCGGCGGCGTGGGCGGCCGCCGGCAGCAGCAGGGCAAGGCAAAGCAGGAAAAAGCGCATGGGTCAGGCTCCGATGAGGTGGTTGGCCGCGTCCAGCAGCAGCGGCGCCGAAAGGCGGCGGCCATCGAGCAGGGCGTGGTCGGCGTGCAGCTGCACGCGGCGTTGGGCGAACAGGCCGGCCGTGGCCACCAGCAGCGCGTGTTCGCGCGGCAGCAGGCGGCGGGCCAAAGCGGCAGCGTCGTCGCCCGGCAGCACGGCGAAACGCACCTGGGCCAGCAGCGGGCCGGCGTCAAGTTCGGGAATGACCGCGTGCACGGTGGCGCCGTGCTCGCGGTCGCCTGCGGCTATGGTCCGGGCATGGGTATCGAGCCCGGGGTATTTCGGCAGCAGCGATGGATGGATGTTGATCATGCGGCCCTCGAAACGGCGCACGGAAGCGGCACCGATGATGCGCATGTATCCCGCACACACGATGAGGTCGGGCTGAACGGCGGCGACTTCACTGAACAGGGCTTCATCGTGGGCGGCGCGGTTGGCGCAGTCGCGCGGGCTGACCGCCACCGTGTGCAGGCCGTGCGCACGCGCGATGGCGATCGCGCCGCAGGCTGGCTTGTCCGAGAAAACGCCGACGATCCGGGCGCCGAGCGCACCGGCCGCGATGGCGTCCTGCAGCGCCTGCAGGTTGCTGCCGCGGCCCGAGGCCAGCACGGCAAGAGTGAGCGGCGGCGTTGTCATCGGTTTGCGGCGGTCCCGGAGCGATCAAGCAGTGGCCAGGTCAGCAGCGCGCCCGCGGTGGCCAGCAGCATGTCCATGTGCGCGTCCCAGGGATCGCCCTGCTGGCCGTTGTAGGCCTCGGCGGCTTCGGGCGACAGCATCAGCGCGATGCCCCATTCGGCCCACTCGTAGACCAGGCTGGTGCACATCACCAGCATCACCGCCACTGCGAACGCCGCGCCCAGCCCCAGGCCTGGCCAGCGCTGCCGCAGCGAGCGGTGCACCGCCGGCGTGAAGCACAGCCCGTACAGCAGGTGGATCAGCCGGTCGAAGTGGTTGCGCTGCCAGCCGAACGCCGCGTCCGGCGACCAGCCCAGCAGCCACTGCAGCCAGGCGTCATAAGGCACGTTCGAATACAGCCAGCGGGCGGCGACGCAGTGCACCGCGATGAACAGGCAGATGGCGACGAAGTCGCCGTCGCGCATCGGCCAGCGCCGCGCATGCAGGACCAGCCAGGCGAAGCCGAGTACCGTGAGCGAGCTGTGCAGGGCCTGGTCCACGGGCCAGATCGGTGCAACCCAGGTTGCGCCGAACACCGCGACCGAAAACGCCAGCGCCGCCCACTGCCGGCGGTTGAGCGCCGCATGGCCGTGCGGTGCGGGCACGGCGGGCATGGTGCGCGGCCTCAGCCGATCCGCACGCGCTCGTCGCCCGCGCGCGCCACCACCGAACCGATGGCCCGATGCGCCAGCCCCAGGCGCTGCAGGTCGGACGACACTGCCGCTACGTCACCCGGCGCCAGCACCAGCACGAAGCCGACGCCGCAGTTGAACGTGCGCCACATCTCGGGGTTGGGCACCGCGCCTTCGCGCTGCAGCCATTCGAACACCGGCGGCAGCACGATGGCCGAGGCTTCGATGTCCAGGCCCAGCCCGTCGGGGATGACGCGGATGATGTTTTCGGTCAGGCCGCCGCCGGTGATGTGGGCCATGGCGTGCAGGTCGTGCTTGCCCAGCAGCTCCAGGATGGGTTTGACGTAGATGGTGGTGGGCGCCATCAGCGCGTCCACCAGCGTCACGCCACCCAGGTCAAGGTCGTCGGGACGGCCGGCGCGGTCGAAGATGCGCCGCACCAGCGAGTAGCCGTTCGAATGCGGGCCGCTGGAGGCGACGCCCAGCAGCACGTCGCCCGCGCGCACCTTGGCGCCGTCGAGCAGCATGGATTTTTCAACCGCGCCGACGGTGAAGCCGGCCAGGTCGTATTCGCCCGGCGGGTACATGTCGGGCATCTCGGCGGTTTCGCCGCCGATCAGGGCGCAGCCCGCGAGCTCGCAGCCGGCGGCGATGCCGCCCACCACGGCCACCGTGGTGTCCACGTGCAGCTTGCCGGTGGCGAAATAATCGAGGAAGAACAGCGGCTCCGCGCCCTGCACCAGCACGTCGTTCACGCACATGCCCACCAGGTCTATGCCGATGGTGTCGTGGCGGCCCAGCTGCTGGGCCAGCTTGAGCTTGGTGCCCACGCCGTCGGTGCCCGACACCAGCACCGGCTCGCGATACTTGCCCGAGAGGTTGAACAGGGCGCCGAAACCACCCAGGCCGCCCATTACCTCGGGCCGGAAGGTGCGCTTGACCAGTGGCTTGATGCGCTCGACGACTTCGTTGCCGGCGTCGATGTCAACGCCCGCATCGCGGTAAGTGAGGGGAGTGGGCGTGGTCACGGCGGTTCCGGCGCTTGGGAAGCCGCCATTCTACCAAGCAAACCCGTTGGACGGCCCCGGCCCCCATGCGGCACCATGCCGGCATGCATCCACCGGCCCGCCTGACCATGCGCATGTTCCCGCTGCTTTCCCGCGTCGCCCTGCTGTTGGCCCTGGCGCCCGCGCCGCTGCTGGCCCAGGCGCTGGCACCCGCCGATACGACCGACGCGGCCGAGGGCCAGGCCGAGACCGAAGCCGCACGCGACCCGGCGCTTTACCGGGCCGAGGTGGAGCTGCTTTCGCAGGGCGCCGGCGAACGCCGCGCCGCCGCCGCCCGTGCGCTGGGCCAGGTGCTGGTGAAGCTGACCGGCCAGCCCCAGGCCGCCGGCAACCCGGTGGTGCGCCGCGCGCTTGCCAGCGCCGAATCGCTGGTGGTGGACAGCCGCGGCAGCGAGTCGGCGTCGGACCAGCAGGGCAATGCCGCCATCGGCGGGGTGCCGGTCTACAAGACCATGATGACCTTCTCCTTCGACCCCGCCAGCGTCGATGCGCTGGTGGCGGGCGCGGGCCTGCCTTACTGGGGCGCCGGCCGCCCGCGCCCGCTGCTGTGGCTGGCCATCGACGACGGCAGCGGCGCACGGCTGGTGAACAGCCAGCAGTTGGCGGTGGTCAAGCCGTTGGCCACCCGTGGCCTCGAGCGCGGCCTGCGCTTCGGGCTGCCTGCCGGCAGTGCGGTGGAGCAGGCGGCGGTGCAGACCATCTGGGCCCAGAGCGCCGCGCCGATGCTGCCGCTGAGCTCGCGCTACGGTGAACAGACCCAGTTGCTGGGCCGCGTCTACCGCAGCGGCAGCAGCTGGACCGCCGACTGGGTGTTGAGCAGCGGCGAAACCGAACTGTCGCGCTGGTCCTTCAGCGACCCCAGCCCGCAGCGTGCGATCGCCTCGGGCGCCGACGGCGCCGCCGATGCGCTGGCCGCCCGTGACGCCAGGCCGCTGGACGTGGGCGAGCCGGGCACCCTGATGGTCGCCATCGGTGGCCTTAACGGCGCCGGCGGCTACACGCGGGCCATGGGATACCTGCAGACGCTGGCCGTGGTCCGATCGGTCACCGTGGTCGAGGCCAGCCCCGACCAGCTGAGCCTGCAGCTGGATCTGGCGGTGGGCGCGGAAGGCTTCGCCCGCTTCGTTGCGGCCGGCAGCACGCTCGAGGCCGACCCCTTGGCCAGCCCGGACGCGCCGCGCTTCCTGCTGCGCCAATGAACCTGCGCCACCTGCCCAATGCCATCACCGGGCTTCGGCTGGCGATGGCACCGCTGCTGCTGTGGCTGCTGTGGTCGCTTCATTTCGAAGTTGCGCTGGTGGTGGCCCTGGTGGCTGGCGCCAGCGACCTGGTGGACGGTTTCCTTGCCAAGCGCTTTGGTTGGCAGAGCCGATTGGGCAGCCTGCTCGACCCGATCGCCGACAAACTGATGGTGGGGCTGGCCATGCTCGGCCTTTGGCTGGTGGCCATGCTGCCGGCCTGGCTGGTGGGCCTGGTGCTGGTGCGTGACCTGGTCATCGTGGCTGGCGCACTGGCCTGGTGGCGGCTGGGAGGGCCGTTCGACGCAAAGCCCACGCTGTTGGGCAAGCTGAGCACGCTGGCCCAACTCGTCCTGGTGCTGCTTTGCCTGGTGGAGCTGGCCGGCTGGCTGCTGCCGCTGCAGGCGCGCATGGAGGCCATCATTGCGGCGGCCCTGCTTACTTTTGCCAGTGGCATCGACTACGTGGTCCGCTATGGTGTGCGTGCCCGGCACGCAACGAGGAAACCCGCCCCATGACGATCGATTCCACCCACCCGCTCAGCGATCGCCGCTGGCACTGGCTCGCCCTGGCCATTGGACTGGGTGCACTGGTTTGGCTGCTGGGCCCGGTGCTGACGCCCTTCGTGATCGCGGCGCTGCTGGCCTGGCTGGGCGAGCCGCTGGTGGCGCGCATCCAGCGCGGCGGGCGTTCGCGCACCACCGCGGTGCTGCTGGTGTTTTCGCTGATGACCTGCGTGGTGGTCCTGTCGGTGCTGCTGCTGGTGCCGCTGATCGAGCGCCAGCTGGCGCAGCTGGTGGACTGGCTGCCGCGGTTTGGCAGCTGGATCACGGACAGGGCCGTGCCGTGGGCCGAAAAACGCTTCAAGCTCGAACTGGCCGGCTACGTCGATCCGACCCAGATCATCGAACTGCTCAAGGCGCACTGGCAGGCAGCAGGCGGAGTGGCCGCGACGATCTTCGGCGGCGTTTCCAAGTCCGGCATCGCCATCCTGGGCTGGCTCGCCAACCTGGTCCTGATCCCGGTGGTGGCTTTCTACTTCATGCGCGACGGTCGCGACATGCTCGGCCACGTACGTGAGCTGCTGCCGCGGCCGATCGAGCCCGTCGTGGTGAGGCTGGCCAATGAATCCGACCAGGTGCTGGGCGGCTTCATCCGCGGCCAGCTCAGCGTGATGATTGCGCTGGGTTCCATCTATGCCATCGGCCTTACGCTGGTGGGCGTGGACCTGGGCATATTGATCGGCATCGTCGCGGGCCTGGTGAGCTTCGTGCCTTACCTGGGCGCGGTGGTGGGCGTAGGCGCGGCGGTGATCGCCACCCTGGTGCAGCACGGCGACTGGCAGCACCTGGCGCTGGTGCTGGTGGTTTTCAGCGTTGGCCAGACCATTGAGAGTTTCTTCCTGACGCCCTGGCTGGTCGGCGACAAGATCGGCCTGCACCCGGTGGCGGTGATCTTCGCGATCATGGCCGGCGGCCAGCTGTTCGGGTTCCTGGGCGTGCTGTTGGCGCTGCCGGTCGCGGCGGTGGGCGTGGTGGTACTGCGCTACGTGCATGAAAGCTACCGGCACAGCCGCCTCTATGGCGCTGATGAAACGGTATCCATGGCCGTCCTGGAGGACGCCGATGCGGTGCCGGTTGGCGCCGGGGAAGACCCGTTTCCCGATATCCCGGTGGCAGGGTCCCCGATACCGGGCGCGGATGAGCCTAACGGGGTGCCGGGTCCGAAGTGAGCACGCCGCAGCTGCCGCTGTCGCTGCGCACGCCGCCCGACCAGCGCCTGGAAGCCTTCCACGGCCAGCCGGCCGTGCGTGATGCCGTGGCGGCCGTCGCGCGCGGTGAGAGTTCGGACTGGCTGTACCTGTCGGGTGCCGCCGGCAGCGGCAAATCACATCTGCTGCTGGCCGCCTGCGCCCAGGCCAGCTCAATGGGTCGACGCGCCGCGTACCTGCCCTTGGCGGCGTTTGCCGGCGCCATAACCGCCGTGCTACCTGCCCAGGAAGGCGCGGACCTGGTCTGCCTGGACGGACTGGAGGCGATCGCCGGCCATCGCGACGACGAAGAAGCCCTGTTCCACTTCCACAACCGCGCGCGGGCCGGCGCCACCGTGCTGCTGTATGCCGCGCGCGGCAATCCCGCGTCGCTGGGCCTGTGCCTGCCGGACCTGGCGACGCGGCTTGGGCAATGCGCGCGCCTGCATGTGGAAGCGCTGGACGAAGAGGGACGGCGTGAACTGCTGCGCCAGCGCGCCGCACGCCGCGGCCTGCAGCTGGACGAAGCGGTGCTGGACTACCTGATGCGCCGCAGCGAACGCGACCTGGCCAGCTTGACCGCGCTGCTCGACCGCCTGGACAAAGCCAGCCTGGCGGCGCAGCGCCGCATCACCATTCCGTTCCTGCGCGGGCACCTGTAGCCTCAGCGCGCGACGATCACCCGGTCGCGGCCGCGGTGCTTGGCTTCGTAAAGCGCAGCATCCGCACGTGCAGCAGGTCGTTGAGCAGGTCACCGGGCCCGTACGTGGCCACGCCGATGCTAAGCGTGGATTTGAATCCCAGTGCGTGGTTCCGGTAGTCGGCAGCCAGGCGCTCGGCCAATCGTTGGGCCTGTGCCTGGGTTGAACGCGGCAGCAGGCAGGTGAACTCCTCGCCGCCCAGCCGCGCGCACAAGTCGCCCGGGCCCATGCGGGCGCTGATGATGGCGCCCAGCTCGTGCAGCAGTTGGTCGCCGGCCTGATGGCCGTGGTCGTCGTTGACGCGCTTGAAATGATCGACGTCGATGAACAGCACCGCCGGCTGCGCGCCGCTGTCGAGCGCGTCGCGCATCGCCGTTTCCGCCACGCTCAACCAGCCTTGTCGGTTGAGCAGGCCCGTCAGCGGGTCGGTGACGGCGCGCTGCCAAAGGGTGTCGGCCTGCCGCTGCATGTGGACCGCCAGGTTGCCGCGGGCGCGGCGCAGCACCAGTCCAGCGGTGGTGCTCAGTACGTAGTAGAAGCTGAAGGCCAACCGCTCGTTGAGCGGGATTTCCGCCAGCCAGAACACCAGCACGCCGACCGCCAGCGTGCAGGCGGCCAGCCCGGAGAAGGCCACCTTTGGCCGCACCAGTAGCGGCAGTCCCGCTACCGGCAGCAGCAGGAAGCCCGCCAGGGAAAGCACCGGCACCTGCTGCCACTGCGACCCGGGTTCGGCCAGGCTGGTGAGCAGCAGGGTCACGAATGCCGCCCCCGAGAGCAGCCGGCGTTGCAGTGAGACGATGTGGCGGAAGTGCAGCGCCAGCGCCGTGAGTGCCGCACCTGCCGCCAGCTGCCATCCGAACATCGGCAGGGGATAAGCGCCCCAGGCGCCCTGCACCAGCACATGGGCCAGCTCCACCAGCGCGATCGCCAGCAGCAGATTCGAAACCGGTACGTGCAGCAGCCGGATCTGGCGGCGATGCTGTTCGCGGCGATCGTGCGGCGCCATGTCCGCCAGCTCGCCTTCGAACGCGCGGTGCAGGGTGGAGGGAAGCCGGGACAGGAAGGTCATGGTCATGGGAAGTTCATTGCCCGGCGTCCAGCGCAGCCAGCCGCTCGGGCGTACCGACGTCGGTCCAGGCACCGCGGTAATGTTCGCCGCTGACCGCGTCGGCGCGCATCGCGGCGCGCAGCAGCGGCGCCAGCTTGAAGCGCGGCGGCACCTGGCCGGCGCCCACCGTTTCGCCGACGACGTCGCGCCAGCGGGCCAGGATCGCCGGTCGGTAGACCCCGATGCCGGCGAAGGTCAGGCGCGTCTCGCCGTCCGACTGGACCTGGGTGCCCGACAGCGCGAAATCACCGGCGGCGTTGTGCCCGGGATTGTCCACCAGCACCAGGTGCGCCAGCCCCGCGGGCTGGTCGGGCAGTGAAGTGAAATCGTGGTCGCACCAGATGTCGCCGTTCACCGCGATGAAAGCGGCGTCGCCCAGCAGCGGCAGCGCATGCAGCATGCCGCCGCCGGTTTCCAGGGGTTGGTTGCCCTCGTGCGAGTAGTGCAGGCGCAGGCCCCATTGCGCACCGTCGCCCAACGCAGGCGCGAAGCGGTCGGCCAGCCAGGAGGTGTTCACCACCACGTCCAGCACGCCCAGCGCGGCGAGTTTCTCGAGGTGCCAGGCAATCAGCGGCTTGCCGCGCACCGCGAGCAGCGGCTTGGGCGTGTGTTCGGTCAGGGGGCGCATGCGTTCGCCCTTGCCCGCGGCGAACACCAGGGCGCGGGTCGGCCTCATGCACGCGGCACCGTGAGCTCGCGATCGCCCATGATGCGCTCGATGAGGTTTACCAACGGCGCGATTTCCGGGTAGCGGCGGCCGACGTCGCGGGTGTAGCGCCACACCAGCGGCAGGTCCTGCAGGTAGCCGGCCTTGCCGTCGCGGTACCAGAGCCGGCAGAAAATCCCCAGCACCTTGATATGCCGCTGCAGGCCCATCAGGTCGAAGGCGCGCAGGAACGCTTCGGGACCGGGCACGGTGAAGCCGGCATCGGCGAGGCGCTGGCGATGCTGTTCCACCCACGCATCGACCCGCGCTTGCGGCCAGGCGATGTAGCAGTCGCGCAGCAGCGACACCAGGTCGTAGGTGATCGGGCCCAACACGGCGTCCTGGAAATCGATCACGCCCGGATCGTCGCGGCCGGTGACCAGCAGGTTGCGCGAGTGGAAGTCGCGGTGCACGAACGCCTGCGGCTGTGCCCGGGCGCTGGTCACGAGCGCGCGGAAGGCGCCTTCGACCACGTCCCACTGCCCGCACTCGAGCGTGTGGCCCAGGTGGCGCTTGAGCAGCCACTCGGGCATCAACTCCATCTCGGCCACCAGCCGCGCCTCGTCGTAGGCGGGCAGGCCGGTGGTGTCTGCGTTGAGCTGCATGCGCACGATGGCCTGCATGGCGTCGCCGTAGTGCCGGTCGGCGCTCGATTCGCTCAGCTCGGCCAGCAGCAGCCGGTCGCCCATGTCTTCCATCAGCACGAAGCCACGCTCGTCGTCGGCGGCCTGGATGTCGGGCACGTGCACGCCGGCGCGGGCCAGGCGGCTGGCCACGTCCAGCCAGGTGCGGATGTCCTCCTTGTCCGGCGGCGCGTCCATCAACACCCAGCTGCGACCGGCGGAGTAAGCACGCCAATAGCTGCGGAAGCTCGCGTCGTTGGTCGCGCGCTCAATCGACGCATCCGGGTCGGCCAAGGCCTGGCGGGTCCAGTCCAGACGCAGCGATTCGCGGGTGGGCAAGCTCATCCGAGCGGGGTTCCAAGGGATCGGGTGCCCAATTATGACCCTTCACGCGACCTTTTCGCCGATCGGCCGGCAGGCGTCGGCCCTGAAGGCGCCGCTACACGCGGTGTGTCGGGGAAGGCATGATGTACGCCGGTCTTTTCGCAAGCACTGCCATGACTTCCATTGTTCCCGTTTTGCTGTCCGGTGGCTCCGGCACGCGGCTTTGGCCGCTGTCGCGCGAGACCCATCCCAAGCAGTTCCAGCCGCTGGTTGGCGACGGTTCGCTGCTGCAGGCCACCTGGCGTCGCATCGAAGGCCTGGCCGGCATGGCCGCGCCGATCGTGGTGGCGAACGAGGAGCATCGGTTCATGGTGGCCGAACAGCTGCGCCAGCTGGGCGTGGCCCCGGCGGCGCTGCTGCTCGAGCCAGTTGGCCGCAATACGGCGCCGGCGATCGCCGTGGCCGCGCTGCAGGCGATGGCCGGGGGCGAAGACCCCCTGCTGCTGGTGCTGCCGTCCGACCATGTCATCCGGAACGTGCCGGCCTTCCACGCCGCGGTGCAGGCTGCGGTGGCCGCGGCCGGGCAGGGCGCCCTGGTCACCTTCGGCATCGTGCCGGGAGGCCCGGAAACCGGCTACGGCTACATCAAGGCCCGCTCCGCTGAAGACGCATCAATGCCATCGGGCGTTCGGGCGGTGGAGCGCTTCGTCGAGAAGCCGGACCTGGCCACCGCCCAGGCCTACGTGGCCAGCGGCGACTATTTCTGGAACTCGGGCATGTTCCTGTTTCGCGCCTCGCGCTTCCTGGCGCAGCTGCAGCGCTTCGCCCCGGCGATCGTTTCCGCCGCCACCGCGGCGCTGGACGGCGCCAAGCGCGACGTCGACTTCCTGCGCCTGGACCGCGCCGCGTTCGAGGCCTGCCCGGCCGATTCGATCGACTATGCCGTGATGGAAAAGACCGACGCCGCCGCGGTGCTGCCGATAGACGTGGGCTGGAGCGACGTCGGGTCGTGGTCGGCGCTGTGGGAAATCGCCGACCAGGATCCCGATGGCAACGCCCACCACGGCGACGTGATCGCGCTCGATTGCCGCAACACCTTGGCCTGGGGTGGCCGCCGCCTGGTCAGCCTGCTGGGCCTGCGCGACGTGATCGTGGTGGACACCGACGATGCGCTGCTGGTGGCGGCGCGCGACCAGGTGCAGCAGGTCAAGCAGATCGTGGCGCGCCTGAAGGCCGAAAAACGCCCCGAGGCCAGCGTGCACCGCAAGGTCTACCGGCCCTGGGGCAGCTATGACGGCGTGGACAGCGGCGACCGGTTCCAGGTCAAGCGGATCGTGGTCAAGCCCGGCGCCGCACTGTCGCTGCAGATGCACCACCATCGGGCCGAGCACTGGATCGTGGTCAGCGGCAGCGCCCGCGTCACCTGCGACGACAAGGTGTTTCTCCTGAGCGAGAACCAGAGCACCTACATCCCGCTGGGCAGCAAGCATCGGCTGGAGAATCCCGGCGTGGTGGCGCTGGAACTGATTGAAGTGCAGTCGGGCAGCTACCTGGGCGAGGACGACATCGTGCGCTTCGAGGATGTGTACGGCCGCACCCCGGGCTGATCCACTCCGCGGTCAGTAAAGCACCCGCGTGCGCAGCGTGCCCGGGATCGCCGACAGCGCCTGGCGCAGCTCGTTGGCCTGCGCCTCGGTGGCGGTCACGTCCATCACCACGTAGCCCACCTTGGCGTCGGTGCGCAGGTACTGGCCGTCGATGTTGATGCCCTGGTCGCGGAAGATGTCGTTGGCCAGCGACAGCACGCCCGGCACGTTGCGGTGGATGTGCAGGATGCGGCGGCTGCCGATGTGGCCGGGCAGGGACACTTCGGGGAAGTTCACGGCCGACAGGGTGGAGCCGTTGTCGCTGTAGCGGATCAGCTTGGCCGCCACTTCGGTGCCGATGTTGTCCTGCGCCTCCAGCGTGCTGCCGCCCACGTGCGGGGTCAGGATCACGTTGTCCATGCCGCGCAGCGGCGACACGAAGGCTTCGTCGCTGCCCTTGGGCTCCACCGGGAACACGTCCACCGCGGCGCCGCCGATCTGGCCGCTGCGCAGGGCGCCGGCCAGGGCGTCGATGTCCACCACGGTGCCGCGCGAGGCGTTGATCAGGTGCGCGCCGCGCTTCATCAGGGCGATCTGCGCGGCGGCGACCAGGTTTTGCGTGGCCGGGGTTTCCGGCACGTGCAGGCTCACCACGTCGCTCTGGGCCAGCAGGTCGGCAAGGGTGTTGGCGGGGCGGGCATTGCCCAGCGACAGCTTGGTTTCGATGTCGTGGAATACCACCTGCATGCCCAGGCTTTCGGCCAGCAGGCCGACCTGGGTGCCGATGTGGCCGTAGCCGACGATGCCCAGGGTCTTGCCGCGCACTTCGTGGCTGCCTTGCGCGGTCTTGGACCAGCCGCCGCGGTGGCATTCGCTGTTTTTCTGCGGGATGCCGCGCATCAGCAGGATGGCCTCGGCGATCACCAGCTCGGCCACGCTGCGGGTGTTGGAGTAGGGCGCGTTGAACACCGGGATGCCGGCCTGCTGCGCCGCGTCCAGGTCCACCTGGTTGGTGCCGATGCAGAAGCAGCCCACCGCGATCAGTCGCCGGGCGTCGGCCAGCACGTCGGCGCTCAACTGCGTGCGCGAGCGGATGCCCACCAGGTGGGCGTCGGCGATGGCGGCGCGGAGTTCACGCTCCGGCAGCGACTTGGTGTGGTAATCGATATTCGTGTAGCCGGCGGCGCGCAGCTGGTCCACGGCGCTCTGGCTGACGCCTTCGAGCAGCAGCACGCGGATGTCCTGCCGGGGGAAGGAAGTTTTCGGGGTCGTCATGGGGAGGGGGAGTAAAAGTAGGGTTACCTGCTGCACTATGCTGGTCAGATGCGTTGCACCGCAACAACCATTCCCTTGCCGACCCCGAGCCATGACCGATCCGCGCCTGACCTCCCTGCAAACCGCCGTCCCCGGCCTGTTGATCAAGACCGATCCCGCCGACCTGGAACACTACGGCCGCGACTGGACCCGGCGCTGGACCCCTGCGCCGCTGGCCATCGCGCTGCCGGGCACGGTGGACCAGGTGCAGGCCGTGGTGCGCTGGGCCTTCGAACACGGCGTGGCCATCGTGCCGTCGGGCGGTCGCACGGGCCTGTCGGGCGGCGCCGTTGCGGCCAAGGGCGAGCTGGTGCTCAGCCTGGAGCGCATGAATCGGGTACTGGGCTACGACCCCGTCGACAACCACCTGACGGTGCAGGCCGGCACGCCACTGCAGGTGGTGCAGGAGGCGGCGCAGGCGCAGGGCCTTGTGTACCCGGTGGACTTCGGTTCACGCGGCAGCTGCAGCATCGGCGGCAACATCGCCACCAACGCCGGCGGCATCCGGGTGATCCGCCACGGCAACACCCGCGAGTGGATCGCCGGGCTCAAGCTGGTGACCGGCACGGGCGAACTGCTGGACCTGGGCCGCGGCCTGGTGAAGAACTCCAGCGGCTATGACCTGCGCCACCTGGCCATCGGCTCGGAAGGCACGCTGGGCATCGTGGTGGAGGCCACGCTGCGGCTCACGCAGCCGCTGCCGGCGGCGCAGACGCTGCTGCTGGCGCTGCCCTCGTTCGAGGCGGTGATGCAGGTGTTCGCGGCGTTCCGCGCGCGGCTGGACCTGCAGGCCTTCGAGTTCCTCACCGACATCGGGCTCAGGCACGTGCTGGCCCACGGCGGCATCAACCCGTTCGAAACGGTTTACCCGTATTACGTGGTGACCGAATACGACGCCGCCGACGAGGCGCAGCAGGCGGCCGGCCTGGCGGCCTTCGAGCACTGCCTGGAGCAGGGCTGGGTGCTGGACGGCGTGCAGGCTGCCAGCGAGGCCCAGGCGGCGCAGCTGTGGCGCCTGCGCGAGGGCATCACCGAGGCGCTGGCGCGCTACCGGCCCTACAAGAACGACATCTCGGTGCGCATCTCGGCCCTGCCGGTTTTCCTGGCGAAGGCGCGCACGCTGCTCGACGAGGCCTATCCGCAGTTCGAGGTGGTGTGGTTTGGCCACATCGGCGACGGCAACCTGCACATCAACGTGCTGCAGCCCGACGGCGTTTCGGACGGGGAGTTCATGGCGCAGTGCGCGAAGGTCACGGCCGTGCTGGCCGACCTGCTGCAGCAAGTGGGCGGCAGCATCTCGGCCGAACATGGCATCGGCCTGGTGAAGAAGGACTATCTGGAAAGCACGCGCACCGCGGCGGAAATCACGCTGATGCGCGGCATTCGCGCCGTGATGGACCCGAAGGGGATCCTCAATCCAGGCAAGATTTTCGACTGAGGCGGCCGGACCCGCTGGCCCACGAGCGCGAGGCCTGGCTTAGAGGTCCTGCTCGTAGCGGATGTAGGGGACGCGCGAGGTGTCGTCGTCGTCCTTGTCGGCGGTGGAGAACGGATTCTTGCCGCGGGCGGCGAGATTCTCGGCGCCCACGCTCAGGCGGGCCTTCCAGGGTGCGCGCCAGGTGACGCCCAGGCCGACGTTGCTGTAGGTGCTGCTGCTGCCCGGCACATCGATGACGCGGCCGATGACTTCGCCGCCAAAATTGCCGATGCCGCCGCCCAGGCTGAGCGTGCCGGTGTTCCATTCGGGGCGCACGCCGCCGGGCAGCTGGCTGGCCGGGACGATGCGTGCGCGCGCCAAGGTGCCGCCGATGCTGACCCAGCCGGACTCGCCGACCTTGAGTTCGCCGAGCAGGCCGATGTTTTCCTGTTCGAACTGCGCGCCGTTGAGCGACAGCAGCAGGTCGGACTGGCCGGTGCCGGGCGTGGTGCCCGGAAGCGCCAGGGGCGTTTCGATGGCGAAGCGGTTCAGGCCCAGGCTGGCCGAGAGCGCCGAGCGGTCGCCCTCCAGGCGGACCTCGGCGCGCACGCCGGGGCGCGAATAGGCCAGCGGCAGCGCCGGGTTGGGTACGAGGTTGGACACCATGCAGTGCTGGGACAGCGAGCCGATGCTGCGCGAAACGCTGTTGCCCTGGCACAGCAGGCCCACGGTGGGATTGCTCTCGAGCGTGAGGCTGGTGCCGATGCGCCGGCCGTTGTCGAGCGGGATATTGATGCCGGCACCCACGCCGACGCCAGGCGCCGCGCTGCGGCCCAGGATGCGGTCCAGCGACGAGCGGGCGGGCGTGCCGGCACCGGACTCGATCAGCAGGAAACCTTCCACCTGGTTGTTGCGGATGATGGGCAGCGCGGTGGTGTTGCTGTCATCGGCCGGCAGCACCAGCGGCGCAGGCGCCTGCGCCAGCGCGGGCAAGGCCGCGACGGCAAGCAGGGCAGCGACGATCGGGCGCAGCAGCGGCAGCATGTTCAATCCTTTTTGGGCCCACTTGGAGCCTTGCCAGTCCGGTTGGTTCCCCGGATGGAGGCAGCCCCCGTACTTTACAATAATTTAACCCTTTCCGGCCAGCGGTCAATAGCCACCCCACCCGCGCCGCTAACGGCTATGGCGCTATTGGAGGCGGTCGGAGCTGGGGGCGGTGGGCGCGAAGGTGAACAGCGCTTCAATCTGTTCAGTTTCGAACCGGTAGCCCTCACCGCAGAAGTCGCAGTGGACCACGGCCACGCCGTCCACCACGGCGCTGCGGGCTTCGTCGGCCCCCAGCGTGCGCAGCATGTCCGCCACCCGTTCGCGCGAACACGAGCAGGCAAAGGCCAGCGGGCGGCGATCGAGCAGCTTCACCCGCTCCTCGTGGAAGAGCCGGTGCAGCAGGGTTTCCACCGGCAGTTCGGCCAGTTCCTGCCCACCCAGGGTCTCGAACAGGGCGTTGCAGCGGTTCCATCCGTCCATGTCGCCCTTGGCGCCGGGCAGCTTTTGCAGCATCAGGCCTGCGGTACGGCCCTCGACCGTGGCCAGCAGCAGGCGGGTGGGCAATTGCTCGGACTGTTCGAAATAGGCTTCGAAGGCCTCGGCCAGGCTGTCGGCCTCCAGGCTCACCAGGCCCTGGTAACGGGTGGGTTCGTGCGCGCCCGGCGGCGTGGATTCGATGGTGATGGCCATCAGCGAGCCCGGGCCGAAGGCCCGCGGGGTCAGCGGGCTGGGCAGGGGGTGGTCGAAGTGGGCGATGCCGCGCAGGGTGCCCGCTGCGGTGCACTCGGCGAAAAGCGTGCGCAGGGCGCCGGTGCCGCGCAGCTGAACGCTCAGGCGGCCGTCGATCTTGGCGTGGCCGGTGAACAGGGCGGCGGCGGCGCAGGTTTCGCCCAGGCGCGCCGCCACCGGCGGCGGGTACTCGGTGCGCGCGGCGATCTCGGCCCAGGTCTGGTCCAGGTGCACCACCACGCCCCGGATGCCGGAGCGATCAAGCAGGAAGCGGGTCAGGGTGTCGCGATCGGGATGCGGTTTCATGGGGCGATTTTACCCCAGCCGCGCTGCCTCGGGTTTCTCCGGGCGGGGCGGGTATCCTGCTGGGCGATGAACACACTCAACCGCCGCGTGCCCGTGAACAAGAAGCGCCGCTGGCTGCGGCGGCTGCTGCTGCTGCCGTTCGTGCTGGTGGGCCTGACGGTGCTGCAGGTGGGCGCGCTGCGCTTCATCGATCCGCCCACCAGCGCCTTCATGGTGTGGCGCCAGTGGGACGGCATCGGCGAAAAGGATTTCGAGCTGCGGTACGCGTGGCGCGACTACGACGAGATCTCCGCGCAGCTGCCCATTTCTCTGGTGGCGGCCGAGGACCAGAAGTTCCCCGAGCACCGCGGCTTCGACCTGGAGGCCATCGACAAGGCGCTCGACAGCAACGCCCGCGGTGGCCGCGTGCGCGGCGGCAGCACCATCAGCCAGCAGGTGGCAAAGAACCTCTTCCTGTGGAGCGGAGGCGGCTATTTCCGCAAGGGACTCGAGGCCTGGTACACGCTGCTGATCGAGGCGATGTGGTCCAAGCAGCGCATCCTGGAGGTGTACGCCAACATCGCCGAGTTCGGCGACGGCGTATACGGCGCCGAGGCGGCGGCGCAGGCGTTCTTCCGCAAGCCCGCCAGCGCACTGAACGCGGCGGAAAGCGCACGCCTGGCGGCCGTGCTGCCCAACCCCAAGAAATACAGCGCCCGCAACCCCGGCCCCTACGTGCAGCGTCGCGCCGCCTGGATCCAGCGCAACGCCCGCAACCTCGGCGGCCCCGCCTATCTCGATCCAAATGGGGTCCCAAATGGGGTCAGAGAACATTAGCGTTTCAAACGCTAATGTTCTCTGACCCCATTTTCAGCGGTGCGAGCGCAGGTTGGCCAGCAGGGTCTGGACGCGGCGGCGGATGTCGTTGCGAACGTCCAGGTAGAACGCGTCGCTGCGGCCGGCGGTGTCCTTGACGGGCCAGTCCTCGCGAACGCGCGCCCGGATGCCGGGGCAGGCGTCGCCGCAGCCCATCGTCACCACGGCGTCGAATTCGCCGCTGACCTCGTCCAGCGAGCGGCAGGCCTGGGTGCTGATGTCGATGCCCAGTTCAGCCATGGCTTCGATGGCGCGCGGGCTGATCCGGCCCACGGGGCGGGAGCCGGCGCTGATCGCCTCGACCTGGTAGCCGCCATGGAAGCGGGCGAAGCCCTCGGCCATCTGGCTGCGGTTGGCGTTCTCGACGCAGACGAAAAGGAGTCTTGGCATCCGCAAATGGTACACCGCGCCGGCCTGCGGCTAAGATTGGCCCATGGCCGACACCTCTTCGCTCACGATCGTCATCGCCGCCTTCAACGAGCAAGCGGCGCTGCCGGTCCTTCACCCCCGGCTGTCCACCGTGCTCGATGGCCTGGACCTGGACTGCCGCGTGCTTTACGTGGACGACGGCAGCAAGGACGGTACCTGGGAGGTTTTGCGCGAGATCGCCGCCGCCGACCCGCGGGTGTCGCTGCTGCGGCTGGCCCGCAACTTCGGCAAGGAGCTGGCGCTCACTGCCGGCCTGGACCAGGTGCACACCGACGCCGCCATGGTGCTCGATGCCGACGGGCAGGATCCGCCGGAGCTGATCCCGGCGTTCGTGGCGAAATGGCGCGAAGGTTTCGACGTGGTCTACGGCACCCGCTCGCGCCGGGACGGCGAGACGTGGTTCAAGCGGTTCACCGCCGCTGGTTTCTACCGGGTGATGCGCTGGCTTTCGCAAACCGACATCCCGCGCGACACCGGCGACTTCCGCCTGATGTCGTCCCGCGTGCTCGACGCGCTGCGCCAGCTGCGTGAGCGGCAGCGCTTCATGAAGGGACTGTTCACCTGGGTCGGCTTCCGCCAGGTGTCGCTGCCCTACCAGCGCGAGGCGCGCATGGCGGGCGCCACCAAGTTCAACTACTGGCGGCTTTGGAACCTGGCGCTGGAGGGCATCACCAGTTTCTCGACGGTGCCGCTGCGGCTCGCCACCTACGTGGGCGTGTTCACGGCGCTGGTGGCGTTCGGCTGGGGCCTGTGGATCATTGCCCGCACCGTGCTGTGGGGCGACCCGGTGCAGGGTTGGCCGTCGCTGATGACGGTGGTGCTTTTCCTGGGCGGCATCCAGCTGGTGGCGCTGGGGATCATCGGTGAATACCTGGGCCGGCTGTACGTGGAATCCAAGCAGCGGCCGCTGTACGTGGTCAGCGAGGCCTTGGGGCCGCATGCTCCGGGCTGACCGGCCAGGCCCCCTCCCGCTGGTCGCGCGACGGGGCTATGATCAAAGCGAGTTCGACGGAGGGCCAACTGATGCGCAACGTGAACCAGATCCTCGAGGCCAAGGGTGCGCGCATCGTCGCGGTGCCCAAGGAAGCGCCCGTACTCGAGGTGATCCGCCTGATGGCCGAGCATCACATCGGCTCAGTGCTGGTGGTGCAGGGCAGTGAACTGCTGGGCATCGCCACCGAACGCGACTACGCCCGCAAGGTCATCCTGCAGGGCCGCTCGTCCAGCGACACGCCGGTGGCGCAGATCATGTCCAGCCCGGTGGTGACGGTCGGGCCCACCGATACCGTGCAGACCTGCATGGGCGTGATGACCGACCGCAAGATCCGCCACCTGCCCGTCGTAGAAGATGGCCAGCTGCTGGGTCTGATTTCCATCGGTGACCTGGTCAAGGCGGTCATCGAGGACCAGCAGCAGGAAATCGCCCAGCTGCAGCAGTACATCGCCAGCTGAGCCTGCACCGCGGCACCGTCAGGCCAGCACCACCTGGTGCGTGACCGCCACGAAGTGGCAGGCGCTGCCCAGCAGGACGAACCCGTGCCATATCGCATGCGCGAACGGGATGCGCTTGCTCATGTAGAACACCGTGCCCAGCGTGTACGCCAGCCCGCCGCCCAGCAGCCAGCCCAGGGTTTCGGGCGGGATCTGGCGCAGGAACGGCTTGATCGCGATCACCGCCATCCAGCCCATGCCGATGTAGATCAGGGTGGACACGCCCTTGAAGCGGCCGGTGAAGAACAGTTTGAACACCACACCGGCCACGGCCAGTGACCAGGTGGCCGCGAACAGCCACCAGCCGCCATCCTCGCGCAGGCCCACCAGGGTGAAGGGCGTATAGGTGCCGGCGATCAGCAGGAAGATCGCGCAGTGGTCGAACACCTTCAGGCGGCCCTTGGTCACGCGGTCATGGGTGAGGTGGTAGAGGGTGGACGCGACGTAAAGCAGCACCAGTGTGATGCTGAAGACGATCGCGCTTCCCAGCTGCCAGCCATTGCCGTAGGACGCGGCCAGCGTCACCAGCACGCTGCCGCCTATGAGTGATGCCAACGCGCCCACGCCGTGGGTTATGGCGTTGGCGCGCTCTTCGCGCGGCGACTCGTGGTCGTGTTCGTACTCAGTCATGGCGTGAGCCTGAGCCCGCCGGGTCGAGTCTGCAACCCAGATTCCGGGGACGGCGCCAGGCCCAAGGAAAAGGCCCGCCGAAGCGGGCCTTTTCGATGATGCGTGCTGCGTGGATCAGTTGGTGCCGGGGCGGACCATCACGTGGTTGCTGACCGTGCCCGA